>JAEWWT010000025.1 GCA_023396225.1 Bacillota bacterium | reverse complement strand
AAAAATTAATTTTAAAGTTTTTATTCAACCGTTTGACATGCAACTTTTATATTATATCATATCAGTTGCTCTTTGTCAATATGTTTTTTGAATTTTCTTTTCGTTTATCTTTTATTGCGCTTGGCTTTTAACAGCTTGTCTATTATATCATATTGTATCAAACTTGTCAATACCTTTTGATTAACTTTTTTCGCTGTTACCGTAAAGAGTTGTATCTCAGACGGTTTCTATATTATAGCACCAAAACCTACTCTTGTCAACACTTTTTCTTAAAAAACATCAAAAATATTTCCATGATATTTTTGGTTGTGTTATTCCCATTATTAATGCTAATGCCCTGCTAAAGTTTTGGCGAAAATTCTTTGCAGTTTTTATATATGTAAGTAAACGTCTTAATTTTGTACACTTAATTATTAGATATCAATATAAGCAATCCGCCCCTGTTTACAAAGGCGGATACTATAATTATTCGTTATACTCTGGTGCGCCCGACTGGATTCGAACCAGCGGCCTTCAGAGTCGGAGTCTGACGCTCTATCCAACTGAGCTACAGGCGCATATACAGAAGGCTTGTGTTTATCACAGCAAGCCTCCGCAATTCTTATTGTTTAATTATTATTTTGAAATATTCAGTCTACTGCCTTTATTGACATCAACGTTGGTTGAAGAGAAATAGTCAATTATCTTCTTGCTCTTCTGCGAGTTCGACATTTCATCAAGCAGGCCATCTCTCATTGCCTTAATACGTCCATAAGCTTTTTTGTCATTCTTATTGATTTCATCTGTAAGTCTTTTAGTTTCATTGATTTTATTCTGCAATTGCAGCATTTCTTCGGAAAGACCTTCGATGTCCTCAAACTTCATAAGTCTTTTAATAGTATCCTGCTGTTCAATGGACTGATCGCTTACATACTTCTTTATCTCGACAGAAACACCATCCAGTGCAGTAATAAGCTTCTGACGCTTGTCAATCAAGTCGCCTACACCGTCTATATCTTCATATATCATTTGTGAAGTAATCAGATTGTATCTCTGAAGCTGTCTGATTTTTTTATCTACAAGACCTAAAAGTGGCTGATTCATAAGTCTTTCCTCCTCTCACATATTCCAGAGCAAGCGGTACTTAGAATCCCTTCTTACTGATTTCCTCAAAAGCTTCCTTTAATTCTGTAAAATAAGGAACAAGCATTTTAATTATCTCAGGGTCCTTCTTAATATTTGCTTTAATTAAGTTTTCTCTAAAGAACTGATAAAGCGCCGCAAGGTTTTCTGATATTTCATATTTATCTTTAAGGTGAGCATCAAGTGTATCAACTATTTCTGTCACACGCATAATTGAGCCATGTGCCTTTGGAATGTTTTTCTGCTCTATAAAATAAACAGCCTTATTTAATTCCAGTATTGACTTATCATATAACGCAACAACAAGCTGAACGGGTGTCATTGTCGTTACTGATTGCTGCATATATTTCTGATATGGATTTTGCATGCTTATGACCATTCCTTTCTGAGTTTTGTGTGTCTGCAAATGAATAAATTCAATTAAGCAAATCGAGGCAACAACGTTACCGTAACAAAAGAAACAAAACTCGTAGATTAAAAGATTTATCTTCTAATCTTGCCCTCCTAACGATTAATAAGACGAATTATTATTATTGAATACGGATGACTGTGCATTCATATTATTCATATAAGTTTCAAGCCGAGTGAACTTAGCCCAGTATCTTTTCTGTTCATTTTCATACTTGCTTTCAAGATCTGTAATCATCCTCTGCATAGTATCCATCTGATCATATATAAGATTTTCCTTTTCAGAGTTGGTATTTGCAACTCCGGCAATGTTAGTGAGATAACCATAGTCATCCTTTTTCGTAGAAATAGCCTTATCAATTACAGTTGAAAGCTTTATACCAATACCTTCTTCAAGGTTTGTAAATAAATCCGCAGCCTTGTCACCGTAATTATTAATGCATTTTTCAAGCTTTGCATCATCAATGATAAGCTTACCGTAGTCCTTTTTTTCCTTTGAAACAGAAATACCAAGATCGTCAAGTGACATTCCGTTTATCGACGTAGTCATGGTTGCTCTTAAGTTAGAAACAAGCTTCTGAATAGATGAATCGTGGTAAAGCAAACCTGTTTTCGCATTTTCATTCCACTTTTCGATCTCGTCCTTTTCCATCTCCTCCTGCTGCTCTTCGGTAAGAGGGTCATAATATTTCTTATTAGATTTAGGACGTGCTGTAAGCATTGCCTTATTAAGATCACCGAGCAATTCATTGTAAGCTGTAACAAAGTTCTTTACAGAATCCTTAATAGCCGAATTGTCTTTTTGGGTTGTGACAGAAACATAGTCCTTTGCTTCTGTCGGGTTAAAGTTTCCAAGACCTGCAACGTTAATGGTTGTTCCGTCAAAGGTGTAAGTATCTGTTGCGCTTGTGAATGTAAGATCCGGACCGCCATCTTTGCTTACAGTTACAGTTGAATTATGTCCTGGATTAACGCTGATTGTATCTGTATTGAACAAAGAATTAAGAAGATTGCCTGATGACTGGGATATATTAAGGTTTGAATCAATTCCCGATGTCTTGGATTCAAGCTTGAAACTCTGTGTGAAAGAGCTGTATGACATCTTAACATTAGCTTCAGAAGAATTTATCTTGTTAATCATACTGGAGATGGTTGTGTCCTTGTCAAACTCAAAATCAATTTTATTGATAGTGATTTTGTATTTGCCGTCAGCATCCGCCTGAAGTTCCTTTGAAAAGCCAATAGATCCAAGAGTAGAGTTAGAACCAATGATATTTGAAACATCATTGCTAAGGCCTACACCTTCGCCGTATCCTACTACAAACTTATGTACAATTCCGTCAGATGTTGAGGTAGCGCCATCAGCTGCATCAGCATAAACAAGCGTTGTTGAATCATCAAGGAACTTAAACTTATGTGCAGCTCCGTTAGCTGTACTGAACTGGTTGTTGAGTTCTGTAAGGAAATTCTGCTTTGAAGCAGCAGCGTCAGCGCCGCCCATAAAAGTAATTTCCTTCCTGATTCCGTCAAGGTTTACTGTTGTTTTGTATTCCTTATCAAGTTCTGCCTTTGAGAAATCAAGCTCAACACCTGAATTGGAAATTGCACCTGTTGCGGAAATATTTGCAGCACTTGCTGCTGTTGCACTCTTAATTGTATATGTTGACTCTGCTGCTGTGCTTGAAGCCGTTGCAGAAAGTCTGCTGTCAGAGCAGACTGCATTAAACTTCTTCATAACAGCATTAGCCCTGATAGATGTTGATGATTCAATGTTCAGGAACTTTGTTTTGAAATCAGAAGCCTTTGTGATAAGAGCTCTGTACCCTTCCTGCTTCCATGAAAGTGACTGTAGCTTCTGTTTCTTTGTATTAAGTTTATTTTTTGTGTTTGCTGCCATAGATTTTACAAGATCTTCGGTTTTAAGACCTGAAATAAGACCTGCCATTCTGTTGGTAGAAGAAATATCTGCCATATCCAACACTCCTTTTAAACTGTCTATGTTTTATTTTCGGTCTGACATAAGTTTGTTCATCAGATCGGCAGGCATTTTATTGAATGCAGCCTGCATGTTTAACTTCTCTGTATCATAAAGCTCACTTCTGATAATTTTGATTTCCTTGGGAGCATCAATACCGATACGCACTCTGTCTTTTGAAATTTCAACAACACTTATCTTGACATTGTCACCAACTAAAAAGCTTTCATCCTGTTTTCTAGTAATAACCAACATATCAGTTCTCCTCCTTCTTATAGAGGGAAAACTTCAAAGGATAGCTTTCCGGAGCAATGACCTGAATTGCCTTCTTTGTATTGTTATCAATAACAATCGGGCTTTTCAAATTTATAGTTGTATCTATATATTCCTGAGGGATAACTGCTATTGAGATGTACTCTGTCTGGTGACCCTGTTCAAAGCCTATCTCATTTTTATCCTCATCAGAAATTGTTACCGCATAGTCAGGACAAAATTCCTTAGGGTCAAACACTATAAAGCACAAGTCCTGTTTATCAATGCTCTGTAGCCACATAGGAAATTTATCCTCGCCAAGCGGCGACAGCAGAACAAATCTTTTTTCATCTTCAAATGCAAATATACCATTTGGAAATGTAAGAATTAAATCTTCATTTATTTCAACTTCGGAAAAATCCCTTGTTTTTATTTTAATTAAACTCATAGCGCTCCGTTCCTGCTTTCAAAATTTGCCCTTTCCATTTACCTCGTCAGGCGTTGATATCAATCAGCGGTTCATAATTCGGATCCGCACTTCTTGGGAAATAAATTGGCTTTCCGAGATATTCAATATCAAGTCTTGGCATTTCCGAAACTACAACCTCAATATTTCCCGGAACAAATTCGAATCCCGGTGCATTGATTTTTTCCCAGTCAAAAGAAGGCTGGTTTGCTGCATATGCATAGTTTACTTTTAAAGTGCCATCAGAATACTTTACATTTGAATTGGAATTTGAAATGCTTTCAAGAACGCTTTCGATTGTTCTTGTGGCCTTCTGTGTATTGAAACTAACCTTAGGCCCGTCAGCAGTATCATCCTCACTGCTTGTTCCCTGAACAAATCTTGCTATTCCTTCATATGATAATGTAAGCATACTGTCATCGCCCGAAATTGTAAATGTATCTGTGTTCTTAGCCGCAGTCGGAGTACCCTGAAATGAATTGACATTCATCTGGAATGAGTCAGCCTTGAGCTGTATAACCCCATTGTCCATTGAAGAAATATTTACTGATGGTTTGTCTGTTACAGGCTTAAGCTGCGCCCTTGTGACATTTATTTCAACCTTAATCGGAACCGACCTGATATCTAATAGCTGATCCATAAAACCCCTCCTGTTTACGTTTGCCTAACCCGTCTTATTCAAATTAAATAAAATCAAATATGCTTTTAGGAAGCGTGCTTGACCCAAGCTTGAGTGCTGCATTATATGCTGATTCAGCAACCTGATAATCTGCATATAGCCCGCCTGTTTCAACTACATCGTATGTTTCAAGGTCGTTTTGTTTTTCCTCTAAGCTGTTTCTTGCAATGTCATTTTTCTGAACATAATAGTCATTACTTTTCTGTTTTGTTCCAAGGCTTGTAATGTTTCCTAAAACTATGCTGTTTGCATCGGCAATCTTATCAAGGTATTTTCCAATTTTATCAATATCTCCATCAAGCAATGCCTGCTTTGCATCATATAAAATCTGGATGATATTCTTGCCGTCACCCTGCTCATCAACGCCGCAACCTGTGCATGATGCACCGTTAATTGAAATATCAACGGCAGTCTGTGGGTCCACTTCGTAATTTGCATCATATTTGATACCAATTCCAATATCAACATAAATTGGATTGTTTCCAGGGTACATATCGGAATTATCTTTTGAATTTCTTGCTGTTTCAAAATTAATATTCATTGTTTTAGGATTTGCTACGTCACCATTATAGATAACCGTATATTCACCGTTTCCAAAGCTTGCCCCCAATTTAAAAGCATCAAGGTTTACTGGAAGATCATTGTAACACACATATTCCTTGCCTGTTCCGCTTGAGCTAGGGAAAATTACTGTTCCGGCAGGAATAAATGTTCCGACTGGTACTGTTGCACCCTCAGGGATTGTTGAACCTGCAGCAAGAACAGTTCCTGCTGCAAGAACTGTTCCCTTTGGAACTGTATCTCCGGCAGCATAAAGTGTTGTACCTGCGGGAACTGTTGCTCCCTTAGGAATTGTTGAACCTGCAGCAATTACTGTTCCTGCTGCAAGCAATGTTCCGGTTGGAATTTTATCGCCGCTTGCAAAAATCACATTTCCGCCAGAGTCCTTTACATCACCCTGTGCTGTAAAATCTTCTGTTGTAGTAAAGTCAGCTGCAAATGTGAAGTCGCTGACAGCTGTGAACGTTCCATCTGACACAAAATCAGCTGCAACATTTATGTCAGCAAATGCTGTAAAATCACTCTTGATAGTAAATTCGCTTGCAAATGTATAATCAGCTGCTGTAGTTATGTTTCCGAGCGAAGCAAATTCTTCTGTTGATGTTATATCAGCAGTTGTCTGAATTTCAATCTTCTTAACGGTAAAAGGAGTATGTTGATTGCTTGTTCCGCCAAAAAGCTGTCTTTCAGCAAAATCAGCATTCATATCATGAAGCATTTCCTGTGCCCAGCCATCAATTTGTTCAGCATAAATCTGAAAATTTGATACATCATCTGAATTGTGTGCAGCATTGATAACTTCCTGTGCATTGATTGAAAGAAGGTTTATATCATACAGCTGTTTTTCAGCGTTATAAAAAATATCTGTACATGTCCTGATATTTGCATCATACATATCAAGGTTTGCCATCTGCTTTCTAACCTTCATAGCCTTTACCGCAGAAATTGAATCATCGGAAGCTCTGTTGAACTTTCTTCCTGTAAGAATACTGTTCATCAGGTTATTCATTCTGCTCTGCGAATTTGTGAGGTTTTTAATATAATCAGCGGCAGTCTGTCCTGTTGTAACTCTCATTTTTAAACACCCTTTCGAAAATCATTTGCAGATATTACAATCCGCAGACGCCTGTTCCGTTTATAAGCTTTTCGAGGCACTGGTCAATTGAGGTAACCATTCTTGCAATAGCGTTGTACCATTTCTGATAGTTCATCATGTTAACGCCCTCTTCTTCCAAAGAAACGCCCATAACTTCATCTCTTGCCTTAGCAGCACTTGTAACCATGATTTCCTTTGTCTTTACAACATTCTTTTCATATTCGCACTGACTACCAAGCTTGTCCCCATAATAGATAACGTAATCCTGGAAAGTATAATTAAGAGCTTCTTTCTTTCCATCATATGTTATATCTCCACTTATCGGATCAGTAACATACTGACCGTTGCCTATGGAATGTTCCCTTTCAAGAACACCGAGCATCTTGTTAATATATGGATTATTGAGCTCTGCATATTCATCATCAACTGAACCGAATGTAGCCGGGTCAATGAGATGTGGCTTTGCAATCAGTTCAGGATTGTCGATCCATGTTTGTGATACTCTGAGATGTTCCGCAGCAGAATTAAAATCAGCACCAGCACTATAGTTAAATACTTCAAAACCAAAATCCTTATAAACTGCATTGAATTCATCCACAAATGACTTTGCAAGAGCATTAATCATATTTTTATAATAATATATACCCTGATAGTTATTTTCGCCTACTGCTGTATCAGCATAAAGCCCGTTGCCGTTATACATATCGATATAACCCCTGAGTGAGCCACCTGAAATATTGGCTTTTCCAGTAATGTCAGTTGAATTTGCAGGATCTCTTACAAAAGCTTCAAGTGTTCCGCTTGTTTCAATCTGTGTCTGCCATTCTTCTGCATTTTTAAGACCATCATATGTTTGTGTAATAGGGTCATATGCCCCGGCATTGGACATAACAAAACCAAGAGAACCAAGTGCAGGATTGTCTTCAGTCATTGCAATCTGTGCATAATCTTTTCCCGAAACAGCAACCTGACCGGCAAATGTGATGGAGAATTGTCCTGTTGTTTCTTCCTTTACATCAATGTTTCCATATTCAGCAAGCTCATCAACGAGAAGATTCATCTTATCCTTCAATTCAAGAGGACCATAAGTATTATCAACCTTATATCCGCTTCCATCGTTTGAAATATATCCCATCTGAATGTAGCTGTCCTTAATCTGCTCATTCAGTCCCGCCATTTCCTTAAAGATAGAGTTAATTCTAGCGGTTGTGGACTTAGCATCCCCAATGGTGTTGTCAGCAACACTGTCCATTCTAGTGCTAAAATCGTTAATAACCTGAACAACATTCTTTGCAGCTCCGAGAGCAACGTTTGCAATTTCATTTCTGTCAGCATTGTCTGAGGAAAAAGCCTGAAGCGATTCCTTGAACTTGCCGAGAATTGCAGCAAATCCTGCATCGTCAGCCTCAATGTCGTCAAGAGCATCTTCAATATCACTAAGAACGGTTGCTTTAACGGCTGTATCTGTAACATCAGTAGTATATTTTCTGTACTTTTCGTCAAGTAGTGCATCTCTTATCTGAGTAACGCCAACCCCTTCAACACCTTTTCCTGCAAGCGAAACTCTTGTGTTATAACCAAGATTCCCACCCGTATTGGCAACGGAGGCAACGTCAACTCTCTGCCTTGTATACCCCTTTGTTTTTATATTTGCAATGTTATTTCCTGTTACGTCAAGAGCTTTCTGTGAAACCAGCAAAGCCTCTCTCTGGACGTAAAGTCCCATAAAGCTAGAAGCCATTTCAATCTTCCTTTCTATCAGACACTTTTTGTCATAGTCGTACGGGATACCTTTTCATGTGAAACGGTTCCGTTGTTGTTGTATGTATCCAACTCGCCAAATTTCTTTTCTATCTTATGGAGCCTTTCGGTTATGATTACGTTAGCTGTATCGTTGATCTCCTTGATTTTTCTGACAACCTCCGAAAGTTCCTCATGCTTTACAGTAAGGCGGTGCTGATACCATTTCGGAGCAGAAGCAATCAACTCGTCAAATGTTTTTCCTGCATCATCACCAAGAATTTTAAGCCTCTTTGTTTCAAAAGCATTGCTTTTCATAATAAGGGACTGTTCCTTTGAAAGCGAATTACTAAGCTTTTCAATTTCTCCCTTGTTAATCAAGTCAAGCTTGCTGTATTCAAACTCAAGAAATGTTTTGTAGTGTGTAATATATTCATCAAGAAATGCAAAGAACTTTGGATAATCAGGCATAAAAATCAATCCTTTTAAATTATATTGTTGAGGATTCCTGTAACAGAATCCCTCAGCATTGCCCCGTATTATCCTTCAAGAATAGCAGCAGCAACGCTTTCTGCGGAAACGCAGTAGCTTCCTTCAGATATCATTTGTCTGAGCGAGGCAATTCTTTCCTCACTTGCACCTTTAATGACACTGCTCTTGATTTCTGCTTTTGTCTTATCTATGCTGCGTTTTTTTGAACTTGAAGAAAACTCCACAACATCAACGTTCTTAGGAACAGCCTGTGCAGCGGTTTTCTTTACTCCATCATAAGTGCTATTAAACTTATATGCGTTAATTGCTGACGAGTAATTTTTTATCTCCATATACATACCCTCCTTATCAACCTACCAGGCAGAATACTATAGCGAACATTTCTCTAATAGATTTATCGGCAGTATATTAAAAAACTTTAGAGAAAATTATTTACTTTTTTATAAAAAATCAGCGCCGTACCGGAGTTTCCGGAACAGCGCCAATGTCATTCTAAATACTGTGTAAATAATGTATGATCCTCATCAGCGATAAGGTATTCGGCATCAAGAACAATAACCAGCTTGTTATCAACCTTGCCAATTCCGCTTACATATTTTGCGGCATTGTTTGTAAGCTTTGGTGCAGGAGAAATATCAGTGCCCTTGATGTCTCTTACTTCATCAACATAGTCAACAATAAACCCGATATTCAGTGAACCTGAATTTACTATTATAATGCATGTTCTTGATGTGTACTCAACCTCAGGCTTTTTAAATCTAAGACGTACATCTATAACAGGAACAATGTCCCCTCTTATATTTATTATTCCCTTTGCATAGGACGGAAACTCCGGAACAGGTGAAACTTCCTGAATCTCAATAATTTCCCTGAGCGCAGTAATAGGAAAAGCATAATACTGTTTATCAATAACAAATGTAAGATATCTATGAGCAAGCTCCGTCTGAAAGTCATTTTCCTCCTGATTGATTATTCCGGTATTCATACCATCAATCCTTTCTGAGATTATTTTGCCCTCTGTCACTGTTTATAATTGTAAGGCCCTTTTCTGCTGTCATCATTTCAAGTTTGATTTTGCAGTCATGCTCTGCACTTTCTTTACAATAATTCCGCCTATATCGTCAATATGTGCCTGTTCACAGCAGCCACCCTTTTCATATGCAACCATCGGCATACCATATACAACACAGCTTTCCTTGTTCTGACCGATTGTATATCCGCCTGCATTTCTGATACTGCATATGCCGTCTGCCCCGTCAGCACCCATTCCTGTAAGAATTGCTGCAACAACACCATGTTTGGCTTTTCCTGCAACACTGCGGAACATAACATCAACTGAAGGGCAATGCCCTGAAACTTTTTCACCTTGGTGACATTTTACAAAGTATCCGCCGGAATTGCTGTCAAGCTCCATATGATAATTGCCTGCACCTATCAGACATAACCCCTGACGGAGTCTATCACCATCCTGTGCTTCCTTGACTGTCATTTTGCATGACCTGTTAAGTCTTTCTGCATACATCTGAGTAAATACGGCGGGCATATGCTGAACAACAAGCACCGGGCAGAAATTTTCAGGGAAACATCTGATTACCTTTTCGAGAGCATCAGTTCCTCCCGTTGACGCACCAAGTGCAACAATAATCTTTTCACCAGGATCAAAAGGCGGGAAAGTCGGTGAAGGTTTTTCCTTTTTCGGCTCCTGAGTTATCTGCATAGCTCCGCCTGTTATAGACGGCATCATAACCAGATTCATAAGTTTTACTTTCAGTTCGGCCGCAAAAGCTGTATTACACGCCTGTGTTTTACATTTAGGGCATTTTACAATTACATCTCCTGAAATTTTCTCCTGAATTGACTCGTCAAGCTTTCCACTATAAACAGTCAAAACAGGAACCTCAAATTCGCTGATATAATCGCTTGCCGAGCCACCCACTGATGATATTAATGAATTAAAGTCAACAGCCACCGCATCCGGTTTCAGCCTGTTAATCTGTTCATCAGCGCTTTTAATTCCGACAGATCCTATTATTTCTATAATGTTGTCTGCCGTGAATACCATCTTCATCATCTGGATGAATTCTTCAGAGCCGCCGACAAGCAGAAGCTTTATTTTCATAGTCTGTGGCATAATTACCCCCGGAAACTAAATTTATATGTAGTAGCTCTGTAAAGCAATTATTCCTCTGCCCTTCGATATATAGCAGGCTTTACATAACTGTACCTTGAGCTTTTTGAAATATTCTCCGCATGTCCTACAAAAATATATCCTCCGGGTTTTGTAACATCATAAAACCTTTCTACAAGTTCATTTTTTGTATCAGAATCAAAATAAATCATTACATTTCTGCAGCTGATAAGATCAAACGGTTTTTTGCAGTCAATTTTATCCATGAGGTTAAATTTCTTAAAAACAACCTCTTTTCGTATTACTTCTTTAACCTGGTATCTTGTGTCATCAATTTTGTCGAAATATTTTTTCAGCCAAAGCGGAGGAAGGTCACTTACAGCTTCAGCAGCATATATGCCCAGCTTTGCCGTTTTAAGAACATCAGTATCTATATCTGTTGCAAGGATCTTGACATCCCAGTTCCTTTTGCGTTCTCCGAAATACTCATCTATCGTCATTACAAGCGTATATGGCTCCTGACCTGTTGAAGATGCGGCACACCAGATTCTTGCATCCCTGTCCCTTACAGTGCTTTCAATATGCGGAAGAACAACATTTTTAAGATATTCAAAATGCTCAGGCTCACGCATGAAATAAGTGTGATTGGTTGTAAGCTTATTAACAAGTGAAACAATTTCTTTCCCGGATTTATCCGAAAAAGCTGCATCAAGGTAATCCTTAAAGTTATTAAATCCCTTTGCAACGACAATATTTGTAAGTCTTCCCTCAATAAGAATTCTCTTTTTTATAAGATTTATTCCGTAATTTGTTTTAATATACGTTACTAGTCTGTTAAAATCATCGTCTGTTAACTTTATCATAGAATAAGCTCCCAAATTTATTAATCCCTCACAAGCTTTTCACAGTTCAGAAGCAGTTTTATCTCTCCGTTGGATTCTATAATATTTTTAATGTATCTGTTGGCGTTTACGTTCTTGTACTCAGGTGTTGTGGAAACATCCTCAGGTTTTACGATATTTACTTCCTTAACACGGTCAACAATTATTCCAACCTGTGTACCGTCCTCATACTCAATTACAATAATACATGTTCTTTCATCATAAGGAATTTCCTCCTTGCCAAAGCGCTTTCTGACGCTCATAACAGGGACAACCTTTCCTCTGATGTTGATTACACCCTTGATATAATCAGGAACCTTAGGAACTACTGTAATCTGTTCAATACCTATAATTTCATTTATATACTTAATCTCAATTCCGTATATTATATTTTCAATTGTGAAAAGCAGAATTTCACCGCCAACAGCAGAAAATTCCTTTACCTCATAGGTTGTTGCTTCACTCATATTAATACCCATTCCTTTCTGATATTTATTCCAGTTTTTAACCTAAACTGCGTTCAGTCAAGCAAAATTTCTGCTCTTGTATTTGCAGAAAGGAATAAATAGCTGCGTGAAAAGTATTTTTCACGCTAACCTCCTTGTTCGGACGGCACTCCGCCGATTTATTTTGCTTTGTTCTGCTGTAATCATAATCCCGATAATCAAAAATCTGAAATAATATTACTTATATCAAGGATAATTGTAATAGAGCCATCGCCGAGAATTGAACATCCTGCCATTCCGTTCTGCTTAACATTAAAGTTGTTCAGTAGTGATGAGAATGGTTTAACAACTACCTGCTGTTCACCGATAAGTTCATCAGCAAAGATACATGCACTTCTGCCCTCAGCTTCAACAAGAATAATAATACCATCCTCAAGCTGTTCTGAATCCGGTTTAAGGTCATACATTTCATACAATCTGATAAGCGGATAACATTCTCCTCTTATCATAATCATTTCCTTGCCGTCGGTATCATGAATAAGCTGGTTTGGCTTGAGCTTGAAGGATTCCTTGATGGAGTTTATAGGAATAGTGAAGATTGACTGACCAACGGAAACCTCCATGCCATCAACGATAGAAAGTGAAAGCGGAATCTTGATAGTGAAGAATGTTCCCTCTCCCCACTTGGAATCAACGGAAACCGTACCGCCTATCTTTTCAATATTCTTTCTTACAACGTCCATTCCGACACCTCTGCCTGAGAACTCAGTAACCTGCTCGTTGGTTGAGAAGCCAGGAAGCATAATCATATTGAAAATTTCTTTTTCTGTATATTCAGACTTATTCTTTGTAAGCAAGCCGTTCTTTTCAGCCTTTGCAAGAACCTTTTCAGGATTAATTCCCGCACCATCATCAGCAATAACTATAATAACTTCTCCGGATGCATTGTAAGCAGAGAGGGTAATTGTTCCCTTTGCAGGCTTGCCCTTTGCAATACGTTCTTCCTGAGTATCTTCAATACCATGATCCATGGAATTTCTGACCATATGCATGAGTGGATCGTTGAGGTTATCGATAATTGACTTATCAACTTCTGTTTCCTCGCCCTCAAATTTAAGGTCAACATCCTTATTAAGCTTAACCTTCATATCTCTTACGATACGTGTCATCTTGTTAAACGCACCAGAAAGAGGAACCATTCGGATCGACATAACAATATCCTGCAGTTCGCCGTTAAGCTTTCTTAGCTGACGAGCGGCTTTCTGGAAATTATCAAGTCTTAATCCCTTTAGGTCAGGGTTTGAAGTAACCATAGCTTCGGTGATAACAATTTCTCCCACAAGGTCAAGGAGTGTATCAAGCTTGTTAAGATTAACGGAAATAAGGGACTGCTTTGAGCCGCCCTTGGAGTTGCTTCCGGAAATCATCTTGTTTACCTGTTCCATTGTCTGTATTGGTGCTTCAGCAGCCATAGGCACTACTTCTGACTTTGGTGCAGCTGCCTTTGGTGCAGCCTTTGCTTTCGGAGCATTTGCAGGAGGAGTGTCACTTCCCCTTCTGATTACTTCGTATGTTTTAACGTTAGGAGAGTTATCAATTCCCATAATTACAGCATCATCATCATCAGACTTAAAGTAAATGATGAATCCCTTCTCAATAATTTCAGCAGATGCTTCGCTGTTACTTTCAATATCTGAAGGTTCATACGCAAGAAGTTCGCAAAGCTCCTTTATCTTATTGATAACAAGAAGCGCACGGAGATTTTCCATTTTGCAGTCTTCTTCAAAAATAACCTTAACAGCGGTGAGGGTATATGCAGGAACCTGCTTTTCTCCGCCTGCGCCATTATCAAGCACTTCATATGATTTTACATTAGCAGTTCCTGCAATTTCATTTAGCACAGCATCTGCTGTTGTATCCCCGTTAGGAGCAAATGTAATATCAAAACCTTTTTCAATAATAATCTTTGCAGACGCTGAATTTGTTTCAATATCTGCAGGTTCATATTTAAGATAAGAACATTCTTCCTTGATTTTATTTATAACAAGCAAGGCACGAAGATTTTCCATCTTGCAGTCATCATCAAAAAATACAGTTACATTAACATTTTCAGCAGTATTAGCAACTGTGATCATTTCATATGAATCAAATGCTTCTGCCGGCTGTGTAGCAGCTTCCTTAGATTCTGCAACAGCAGACGTATCTTGTGCGGCTGCCGGAGCCCCGCCCTTGAGGACTTCAACAAAAGCCTTGATCTTATTCATCTGAGCTGTAAAATCAGTAGGATTATATTCATCCTCCTGCATAAGTTCAATTTCTGCTTTGAGGAGGTCAGACGCACTGAACAAAAGCTCATAAAGAGAACTTATTGACTCAATGACAGGGTTGTCCTCTCTGATAATGAAAAATGTATCCTCAATAATGTGAGAAAGATTTTTCATGTTTTCAAGTCCCATCATGGCAGACGAGCCCTTTATGGTGTGCATGATACGGAAAATTTCATTGATCTCTTCTTCCCCGAAATTATTCTGGCTTTCCGTTTTCATTAATATCTGGTCCAGCTGCTCAAGGAGTGATGTGGTTTCATATATGTACATATCGACCATTTGCTCCATACCCGCTTCAAACTTTGCCATATTAACACCTACCTGTTTAAATATAATTATTACTTAATTAAAAACTACGCCTGTTTTTCATCATTATGAACCGAAAACAGAAAGATTTGTTATATTTAATCTAATTATACAACAAAAATCTCTTTACTACAAGACAAAAATGCAATATAATAAAGTTATAACTAAAAAAATCCTTTTAACATTTTGTGTATATTAAACAAAAATATTGTTTACCATAAAGGAGGCGTGTACATTATGGCAGATTTACTACAAATAACCTCACCAATTTCTCCTAAAGATTATCAACTTCAGCATAAATCTCAACATATCCAGCCTGAACAGAACTTTGATTTATCCGATACAAGCAAGATTTTAAAGACCAATCAGAGAAGCGAGGAACTCGGAAAGCAAAACCTGTCAGACGGCAAATCGACCTCCATGCCAAGAACATCCCCATCTATATCAAAGAATCCTTTTTCTACTTCAAATGCACTTAAAGCCGTAATCGGAGAGGAAACCTTTGCCCGCATCGCCGAATCAGGTGATACAGAGCTTTTAAATGAAATAACAAAGCTTGCAAAGGAAATTATGCTTACTCCCGAAAACCTTTCATCTGATCTTGTTAATCAGCAGAAAAATGCTACCATTTTCAGCAATCCTCTGTTTACCCAGCTTAAAGGGCTTTACGATAAATCCTCAGGCGAAATGAGCACTGCTATACTTGATTTTATGAAAGCTGCTGCATCAGCTAACTCACAGCAGGAAATAATGACATCAATATCTTCAAACCTCAGATACCTTGCTACATCAGTTTCTCGAAGCCGAAATTTATCTTCACAACTCATTAATGTAGCTGACAATCTCTCTGCCGAGAACTTTCCTCAGATGAAGGGAGAAGTCCGTCAACTTCTTGACAGCCTTTCACAGAGCCTACTGCTTAATGACAAGACACTTAATCTTATTCCTCTTGTTACCTACAATATGTCAAGGGTTGTAAACAACAGCGCACTTGGCGAAAGTTTTGACAAGCTTATGTCCTATATCTCCGACAGTAATCTTAAATCTACTCTTGAAACCAGTTTCAATGAGTTTGTTACCTCAAGCAGTATGCTGCCCGATGCAAAACTTGCCGCTCTTGAAGGACGATTTTCTGACCCTTTGCTTGCTGCTACCTCCAGACTTGCGGCATCAGCAAAACAAACTTCACAGTCTATTAACCCTACAGAATTTAGCAATATGCTTTCAAAGATAAACACCTCCAAAGGCACTTTTTCACTCCGAAATATTCTTTCCCTTGCTGTCTCACCTAGTAATCGGAGCGACATTGATGCCATTGCAAAACACTTCAATGATACCAAAGATTTGAATGGACTTGTTGACAAACTCGGGGTTGTTCTGAACTCTATTGACAGTCTTGAAGTAAAAATTCCTCTTGCACACAGACTTAACGAAGTGCTTGAATCACTTGCAAAGACTAACGGAGTAAACTATAAGCCGCCTACATCCATGGAGAACTTTGCAGACTTTCTTTCAAAGAATCTGAATGACCCTACAATGAGATTTGCAGGTTCTTTCAACCAGACAGAACTTGTAACAGGGCTTCTTACATCCCCTGGGGTATTCTCACCGCTAATGCATTTCCTTGTGCCGTTCGACGCTTACGGTATGAAAGCTTTCGGTGAGCTTTGGGCCGACCCTGATGCAAATGATGTAATAAGGGACAGGAATTCTGGCGGAGGTGAGGATTCCGAACCGGGCAGCCACCTTTTTATGTGCTTTGACATAGAAAACACAGGCTATTTCGAGCTTGAAATCCTTGCAAAGAACTCTCAGCTCAATGTTCTTCTTCTTTGCCCTCCTGGAACTGAATCAGCATTTTCATCTATAAAAAAATCTATAGGTACAATTGCCTCGGCAAATGGATATAACGTGAACAGTACAATTGTTGAACCTGTAAATATCAAGCGTGACTTATCAGAGGTGTTCCCTAAAATTAATGAAAAGAGGTTTAGTATAAATGTCAAGATTTAATGATTATAACAAGCCTAAGGGAACTGCCGTTGCGTTGAAATATAATCCTGAAAAGGATTATAGCCCTGTTGTAGTTGCGGCCGGACATGGAAAAGCTGCTGAAAAAATCATCGAGATTGCAGACGAAAACGGAGTTCCGGTTTTCCGTGACGATTCTGCGGCGGCTGTGCTTTCAATGGTGAACATCGGTCAGGGTATTCCTCCCGAGTTATATCAGGTAGTTGCAGGAATATATGCAGAGATAATGCGTGTTGCGAGCGAAAAGAACCAATTAAAAAAATAAAATATTATTTATAAAATAAGACAGGATAGAATAACTTAACTATCCTGTCTTTGTTTATACCTTTACCGTCGGCTTTAATGCCGCTTTTACTTCCATAATCCCGTCTGCCGCACAGAAGAAAACTGTCCTTCCATAATTAAGTCCTGTTTCTTCCGCAAGAATTCTTATTTTATATGTATCAAGAACTTTTTTTACTGCATCGACATTTCTGTCTCCGATATTGAATACAGCTGAATTTGTTTTAAACATCTGTGCGCCGCCTGCTATCTTTGCAACAAGTCTTGAAGGAGACGCTCCCTTTCCGTACATCATCTGTATAAGTTCTGTTATTCCTGTATCTGCATATCTTCTCTTATTATCGCTGTTTGAAGGAGCTTCTTTACTCCAAGGAAGCATTATATGTGCAAGTCCTGCAATTTTCTTTTCAAAATCATACAAGCATATTCCGACGCATGAGCCTAATGCATATGTTACAAGTGTATCATCACCGAGAGCAATATTCATATCCGATATTCCGACGTTTATTACATTTCCCATACTAAATTTCAACTCCCAGTCTTGAGAACAGCTTTTCCAGAGAGCCTGTTTCAGGAACAAGAATCATATTGCTCTTTATTTCATTATTGGAAGCAATAAAACTGTCGTCAATAAAGAGAACCTTGTCGCCCACCTTTGCAAATTCAACTGCAGGAACGCTCAAAATTGCTCCCACCATATCAACAGTCAACGTTGGAACTGAAATATCAATTGTAAGTCCTGTAAGGGAGGATATTGCGTTTACATATGAGCCTGCCATAATATTTCCGATTTCCTGAATAAAGGAGATGTCCATTTCATCAAGCTGTGAAAGATCATCAATGCTCTTGCCCAGAACAGTTGAAAGCATTTCATTGGCAAATTCTTTCTTCAGAATGTAAAGCATCATTCCCGAAATATCACCGCAAAGCCCAACCAGCATTCCTATCGCAATATTCTCAGGTCCTCCGAGAAATTCAACCGTTTCATTAAATCCAAGAAGCTTAACCATCGGAACAGAGATATCAACCATAGAATTCATAAGCGTTGCAAGCGAACTTGCCGCATTTCCAGAGCCGATATTTCCAATTTCCCTCAACACATCAAGATGCATTGAATTAAGCTGATCGACGTTTTTTATTGACACTGTTACTACCTCCCGAATGCTCACTATAATTAATACTTTTTCCGTTAAAAATCTTTATAAAAGCTTACCTGTAGTATTAAATAAACAAAAACAGTATTAAATTGCAGCAATTTATATTATGTATGGATTTAAATCAATTTCTAAGATTGTTCATTTCCGCATTCATTTGATCATGTTGTTTAAACAATGTTACATTAAGCTGGAACGACCTCTGATACTCAATTACCTTTGACATTTCATTTGCAACATTAGTGGATGACTTTTCAATATATCCTTGTTTCAGCGTAGCATCGGGATCAACATAAGCTACTCCGCTGCTGTCATTCTGTTCATAGTAGTTTTCACCTAACTGGTCAAGTCCATAAGGGTTAGGGAATCTGTAAACTGCTAACTTTGACGCAACACCTTCCAAGTCATATTCATCTGTTTCCTCATCATAAGGAACAGTAATATGATTGCCGTCTGCATCAAGGACAAAGCCGCCGTTTGCATCACAAAGCTCCCATTCACCTGCTTCATTCTGAGTAACCTTGAATGATCCCGCCTTTGTGAAGAGTGTATCTTCACCAGCCTGAACTGCAAAAAAGCCCTCATCAAGTGCGGCAAAGTCAAGCTTTCTGCCTGTATCGTGAAGAGTACTCTGCTCAAACATAAGGTCAGTCTTGTTTACTCTAATACCGTGACCTTCTTGATGATACTGATTCTTCTGGTTTACAGATGTGTAAATCAAGTCAGAGAATGATGCTCTTGAAGCCTTAAATCCATCAGTGTTGACATTTGCAATATTATTAGCTGTAATATCCAGCGCATCCTGATATATCTTGATACCCAAAGCAACCGAATTAATTCCTACCTTACTCATACTAATCCCCATTCCTTTCAGAGTGCTGTCAGCCCGGCAAACAATACTCTCGGTCTGAAAGTTTATACGTTATTTTGTTTGTATTATATAATTACCTGACTGGCTTAGTTTATCTTTGCTAAAGTGTTGCAGGTAATTTGGTTTACTGAATTTAAAATCTTCAGCGCAGATGTACAAGCATTGAAAACTCCCTGAGCAGTCGTTGATTTCAGAATTTCATCTGTAATATCAACATTTGAACGTTCATATATCCCTTGCATAACTGAGAAATTAGTGCCCTCAGGAATATTTCCTGTCTGAACTGCCTCATCATAAGGTCTGTATGTATTTTCGCCAATTTTTTCTGCGTTTGTATCAGGAGCAAGATATGTAAGCCCGAGTGTAAAAGTTCTGCCGTCATCAGTTGCAATAGTGCCATCCTTTGAAACAACAAAATCTGCACTTCCAATCTGAATTGGCTGCTGATTATTATCAAGAACCCGTCCGTCAGAACCAAGTGCAAGATAACCTTCATTATCAATGCTGAACTGGCCATTTCTTGTTAGAAGAACTTCACCGTTCTGATAGCTTTGTAAATTGAAATGAACAGGGCCTCTGAGTGCTAAATCAAGCCTTGAGCCTGTATTCTCATATGTACCCTCACTCAAGGACGCTTTTGTATAGTCAATTGTTCTGTAACGGATTGTTCCTGTCTGGCTTGGATTTCCTCTGAGTAACAGAAGTGACTCATCAAAAGTTGTCGGAACAGCAGTATCACTCTTGAATCCTGCTGTCTTGACGTTTGCAATATTATTTGAAATAACATTGAGAATTCTCTGCTCATTAATGATACCGTTTGCTGCTGTATAATATCCTCTTAGCATATATAGCCATCCTTTCTTACTTCTGACGGTCTGTTAATTATTTGTCCGATTTTTTCACTGTTATTCCGAGATATTCCGCCATATGCTCCTTCATTTTCTGAACAGCCTTTGAATGAAGCTGACATACCCTTGATTCTGAAACCTCAAGAACCTTTCCTATATCTGAAAACTTTAGCTTTTCATAATAATACAATGTTATAACAAGTCTTTCCTTGTCATTAAGCTTTGTAACTGCCTGTGCAAGCTGATTAAGCTTTTCTTTTCTGTACAGCTCCTGTTCAGCTGTCCATACACCGTCTTCGGTGAGCTGGTCGCCTATATCAAAGCCTGTGTTTATAACAAGCTCCTCGAACGACAAAGTCTGCGCTGCTGCTGACTGTACAATTCCTGATGCAAGCTTGTCCTCTGATATTGCAAGCTTTTCAGCTATTTCAGCATTGGTAGGCTCTCTGTTCAACTCTGAATAAAGCTGACCGTAAGCGCTGTCATAATCCTTTGTGAACTTTCTTACTCCCCTTGAAACTACATCCTGACGTCTGATAAAATCTATGATTGCTCCCCTGACTTTTGTTGAGGCATAGGTTTCAAATTTTACATTTCTTGCAGGATCAAATGATTCGATGGCACTCATGAGAGCGATTGTGGCTTCATCAATTACGTCATCGGTATCAGCAAATTTCTGATACATATTTCTTGTAGAAACAGCGGCATATCTGACAACATTCATATATGCAAGAACAACCTTGTTGCGAAGTGCCTTATCGCCTGTCTTTTTGTATTCTTCAAGCAAGGCGGCTTTTTCTTCATTACTCAGATCGGCCATATCATCTCTCCTTCCTGCTTAGGCAAATCCATACCGGCAAATCAACGCCGGCAAATCATTGCCTGAAATGACAAAGGCTCATCTGTCAATCTACATGACTACATTTCCAACAGCCTGAATCTGAACTGAATTATCAATCTCATTAAATGAGAGGACTGTTACATTAGGAATAAACTGATCTATCAGCTTCTTGAAATATATTCTTACAATCGGTGATGTAAGTACAATCGGGTAAGGAACAATATCCTTTACCTTGTCAATCTGCTCATTAAGGGCGCTGATAAGCTGTTGTATTGCTGTCGGATCCATTGCAAGATAGGAGCCTTGTTCAGACTTCTTTACAGAAGAAACGATTTTGTTTTCAGTTTCTGTATCAAGTGTAAGTACCCTTATCTGACCGCCGTCAGCAAAACGTCTTGTTATTGTACGCTTGAGAGCCTGTCTTACATATTCGGTTGTAATATCAACATCCTTCATGGTATGCTGATTGTCTGAAATAGTTTCAAGAACTGTCTGCAAGTCCCTGATCGGAACACCCTCTTTAAGAAGAATGCACAGTACCTTCTGGAGGTATTGAACAGAAACAATTGACGGAACAATATCTTCAACAATTGCAGGATTTGTTTCCTTTAGCTTGTCAAGCATAGTCTTGACATCCTGCCTTGAAAGAAGTTCATGCGCATGGGCTTTGATAATTTCGGAAAGATGAGTTATTATAACAGATGTCGGGTCAATAAGTGTATATCCTGCAATATCCGCCGCCATCTTTTCTGTTTCAGGAATCCACCTTGCAGGAATGTTAAATGCAGGCTCAACGGTATCAATACCGTCTATTTCCTGAGTGACATTTCCGCTGTCAAGTGCAAGGTAGTGGTCAACAAGAACCTCTGCCTGGGCAACAACCTCGCCCTTTATCTTTATTACATACTGATTAGGGTTAATATGCTGGTTATCCCTCATTCTTACTGACGGAAAAACCATACCCATATCGATAGCAAACTGTTTTCTGAATATAACTACACGCTCAATGAGCATACCGCCTGCGCTTTCATCCGCAAGAGGAATAAGACTGTAACCAAATTCCATTTCAACAGGCTCAACATTAAGGAGTTTATAGACATTGTCAATATCCTTGTAGTACTCCATCTCGGAAACTGCGTCCCTTATGTCCTCCTGCTGTGCAGCTTCTCCTTCTGCAAAGGCAAGCTCTTCCTTGTGAGTTCTTGTAAGTGAAATGCCAAGGAATATCATAAGCACACCAAAAACAAAAAGCTGAACCTTTGGAAATCCCGGAATAAGCATCATTACAATCATAACTCCGCCGGCAATGGCAAGAACCTTTGGCTGAGTTGAGAACTGGTTTTTGATGTCAACATTGAGGCTTTCCTTGGAAGCACTTCGGGTAACAACCATACCCATGGCAGTTGATATGAGAAGTGACGGAATCTGTGCGCAAAGTCCGTCGCCGACAGTAGCAAGAGAATATGTACTGAGGACTGCCATAAAGTCCTTACCGTCAAAAATAAGACCAACAACCGCACCGCCTACGAGGTTTACAATGGCGGCAACAATTGAGAAAGTCGCATCTCCTTTGACAAACTTGGACGCACCGTCCATAGCTCCAAAGAAGTCAGCTTCACGCTGAATGTTCTCACGTCTTATTTTTGCTTCTGCTTCATTGATTATTCCTGAATTAAGGTCGGCGTCAATAGCCATCTGCTTTCCAGGCATAGCATCAAGAGTAAATCTTGCGGTTACTTCCGCAATACGTTCAGCACCCTTTGTTACTACAAGCATCTGAACAACGGTTATAAGAATGAATACTATGAATCCCACAAGTGGATTCCCCTTCATAACGAACTGACCAAATGCGGCAACCATGTTTCCTGCATTTCCTTGTTCGGTAAGAATAAGTTTTGTTGAGGAAATATTAAGACCAAGTCTGAATAATGTTGTAATAAGGAGCATTGAAGGGAAAATCGAGAATTCCAATGAATCCTTGACAAACATTGTTATAAGGAGTATTGTCAGTGATATGCCTATATTTACAACAAACAGCATATCAAGAAGCCATGGTGGAAGAGGAATGATAATAAGGAATATAACAAGTATTACGAATACCGTAACGGTATTATCCATGATTTTTTTCAATGTGTATCCGTAACCTTCCTTTCCGGGTATAAACTATATCTTTAATGACCCTTACAGCTTCTGTTTCTGTTCAGGAAGATGCTTGTTCTTGACTTCATATACATATGCAAGCACCTCAGCAACAGGCTGATAAAACTCGGGCGAAATCTGCCTGTCGATATCAACCTCAGCATAAAGTGCCCTTGCAAGAGGTTTGTTTTCCATAAGGGTTATGTTATTTTCTTCTGCTAATTTTATTATTCTGAACGCAAGATTATCTTTGCCCTTTGCAACGACAATCGGCGCATTGAATTTTTCCGGGTCATACTTTACTGCAACTGCAAAATGTGTAGGGTTTCTGATTACGACATCCGCTTCCGGAACAGCCTGCATCATACGCTTTGACGCCATCTGCATCTGAATCTGACGCCTTTTGCCTTTTACCTTAGGATCTCCTTCAAGGTTTTTGAACTCCTCCTTAACCTCCTGCTTTGTCATTTTCATGTCCTTTTCAAAAGAATAAAGCTGGAAAAGGAAGTCCGCTGCCGCTATGCCAACAAATATAAGACCAATCTGCATTGTAACTGAAAATGCAGCATCTGCAATATATACAATGCTTGTTTTGATATCCATATCGAGTAGTCTTGCAAAATCAGGAAGCCTTTTCTTTATCTGCGCATAAACAACACAGACAAGTATAACCATCTTTAACAGTGACTTTGCAACTTCAAAAAGCGATTTAAGGTTAAAGAGCTTTTTTATGCCCTCAATCGGATTTAGCTTGCTAAGTTTGAACTTAATTGATTCCTTAGAAAATACGAACCTTGTCTGCAATCCTGTGCCAAATATTGTTGCTGCCGTAGATACCAGCAGTACAGGACCTGCAATAATAACCATTGCCTTTATTGCTTCAGACATAAACTTGATGTAAAAAACGCTGCCGTCAATAGTAGGAATTTCTCCGTCACCCATGCCCTTGCCGCATAATTCCAACCAGTAGTTCACCATGTTTTCAAGTGTCTGGTAAATAAGCGGCGCACATATTTTCAATGTGAAAAAGACCAGAAGAATAAACAAACATGTGACAACTTCCTTACTCTGAAGGACATGTCCCTTTTCTCGTTCATCCTTTCGCCTTTTGGGGGTGGCTTTTTCGGTTTTTTCACCTGCGCTGTCCGCCATTCTTACCACCGCCTTTGAACAAATGAAATGCCGATTAAATCATCATTTCATACGTATCATTTTATATCAGCCTGATACTATATGAGGGATAATACCCTCGAGTGTCTCTAGCCATGTTGCCATATACTTATCAACAAAATCCGATAACGGAACTGCAATAAGATAAAGCAGTACAAATCCAAGTCCCACCTTGAGCTGAATGTTGACAACCATAATCTGAATCTGCGGAACTGATTTCATGATAACACCTATGCAAAATTCAGTAAGCAGCTGTGCCGCAATAATCGGCATTGCCATTTTTACAACAAGCATAAGGATCACCGAAAAGTATTCTACAATTGTCATTCCTATCTGCGGATTGATACCACCCATGCCAAGAGGAACCATGTCATATGACAATACAAACAGTTTTATGTAAGACAGATGTGCATTTGTTACAAAGAAGTAAAGATATAGCATAAATACAATTACCGAACCCATAACTGGCATCTGTACATTGGATCCAGGATCCATTACCTTTGCCATGCCAAGACCGGATTGAGTATCCATTATATCTCCGCCGAACTGTACCGTCATAAAAAACATATTCGTTATAAATCCAAGTACAACTCCGACAAATCCTTCTTTTAACATAAGCAGAAGATAAACTCCTGCACGCATCTGTTCAAAATCTATGTCCTGTGGTCCGATAACGGAAACAGTTATAAAGGCAAGCAGTACGCTTGTCCCCCCCTTAACCATTCTCGGAACATTGTTTCTTGAGAGTATCGGGTTATATGCAAATATGCCGATAACCCTTGAAAATACCAGCAGTTTAAGCTGCCAGTTATGGATCAGGAGGTCCCAGAAATCCAATTTTGTTTACCTCCTGTTTTATCCGGTCTGCTGACTGACCTGCGTAATGATATCAAATATATTGTAGAAAAAATCTCTTGAAGCAGATATCATCATTGGTGCCATTAACAACAGCAGTACGGCAATAGTAATTGCTTTCGGAACAAAAGTCAGCGTCTGCTCATGAATCTGAGTTGCTGCCTGAAAAATTGATATGACAAGTCCGACAATCATGCTTATAATAAGCAGTGGTCCTGCCAGCTTTAATGTCAGCATCAATGCCTCTTTAAAAATCTGAAGTACCTGATCTTCGGTCATATTTATGACTATTCCTTTCCCATGCCTTAAACATTTCTTTTTTCATATCAGCTAGTTGAATCCCGAGACAAGTGCACCCGCAAGGAGGCGCCATCCATCCACAAGTATAAACATAAGTATCTTGAACGGCATTGAAATCATTGACGGCGGAAGCATCATCATACCCATTGACATAAGTACGGTTGAAACAACCATGTCTATGATAAGGAACGGTATGTAAAGCAGGAAGCCGATTTCAAAGCCTAGCTTTATTTCACTTAATATAAATGCAGGAACAACTGTTGTGAAGCTGACCTGATCGACAAAATCCTGTTCTGTCTCCACTGTCATTTCCGAGCCGGAAAGCTCAAGGAAAAAGTCCATTGTATCGTTAGACGTGTTTTCAAGCATCCATTCCTTTAATGGAACTGATGCCGCCTGAACTGCTTCAACAGTAGTCATTTCGCCTTGCTTATACGGCTGATATGCTACCTCATTTATGTCAGAAATAACCGGTGACATAACAAAAAGCGTCAGAAAAAGTGCAAGCCCGATCAGAACCTGATTAGGCGGAGTCTGCTGAACGCCGAGAGCGTTTCGCAAAAGTGAAAATGAAATTATAATTCTTGTGAAACAAGTCATCATCACAAGAACTGAAGGTGCAAGAGATAAAATTGTGACAAGCAGCATTAAGTCTATTGTTGAGTTGCTCTCACCAACATTCAATGCATCAAGAATACTTTTTGAATCACTATCATCATCTGTAACAGGTTCATCATAAGGGAGCGTTGTTTCCGCTTCTGTAACAACTCCGGGGTTTTCCTGAGTAGTCTGCGGAACAGAAGTTTCAACGTTTGGTATTGTTGTAACATCCGGATAATTCTCAGCCCCTGCATTTATTCCGGTGAACATAATTATTCCGGCGAAGAGAAGACTCAGAACCGGCACAGATATTTTTTTAAAAATCATCTTTGTCATTTATTTCTTGATTATCCTCCCGACGGACAGACCTTTCCGGATTACTGCGGATGGCTGCGCTCTGCTGACGTTCCGAAAAAGCTTTCTTGAGATTTTTCAGAAATCCCGACTCTTCCTGAGAAGCAGCATAACCGCTTTCAATTGCTGCCGCATCCTCATTGTCAAGATCACAGATTTTATTTATTCCCGAAGGAGTTACCCCGATAAGCATGAGCTTTGTTCCTACTGAAACAATCATCAGCTGTTTATCTGGTGCAACCCCGACACATTCCTTTATTCTGATACTTTTCCCACTGCCGAATTTTGAAGCTCCAACACCAAACTTTTTGTTCATCCATCTTGAACCGTAAACAGTCAGAAAAATTAGTCCTACTACTCCAAGCAGTGAAAAAAACACAAGAAGGATATCATCCATAATCAGCCAATAACCTTCTGCACTGTCTGAAGAATTCTGTCAGGCTTGAACGGCTTTACAATAAAGTCCAATGCTCCAAGCTTTATAGCTTCAACAACCATTGATTCCTGTCCCATAGCAGAACACATAACAACCTTTGCACCAGGGTCTGACGCCTTAATGTCCCTTAATGCTTCAATTCCTGTCTTGTTAGGCATTGTAATATCCATAATAACGAGATCAGGCTTTTCAGCAGCATATGTAGTGCAAGCAATTTCTCCGTCAGCAGCTTCATAAATATTTGTATAACCATTTTTAGTCAAAGTATCCTTAATCATCATTCTCATAAAAGCTGCATCATCTACAAGCAAAATCTTCTTATCCATATCTACTACTCCTTACCTAAATTGTCCAAGAATTTGGACTTTACTATTTCTGTAATTCTTACAGCAAAATTATCGTCAATAACAACGACGTCTCCTTTGGCAATAAGGTTTCCATTTACAATTATATCTACAGGAGCTCCTGCCTGACGCTCAAGCTCAATAATTGTACCCTGGGAAAACTCAAGGATTTCCTTAACCTTCTTCTTTGCTGAACCAATCTCAACTGTGACATTAAGTGGTACATTCATAAGAAGTTTCAGATTGTCATTCTGCTCCTGTGAAAGAGCAGCGTTCTGATATGTCTCAAAATTCTGAAGCTGCACAGCCTGAACATTTACATTTTTTATTGGCTGAGCTGCAGGATATGGCTGCTGCGGGAATTGCTGCTGAGGAGGGTATCCGTAACCCTGTGGTGCATAAACAGCATTCGGATCAGGATACATAGGCTGTTGTGGCGGATAACCATACCCAGGCTGGGGAGGATAAGGCTGCTGTACTCCTGCATAAGCTGGAATCTGCTGCTGTGCCATTGCGGGTTGTGGTGGTGGGGCAGCCGGCGCCGGCTGTGCCTTTGCTGAATCAGCAAGCATTGCATTTATCTGTTCCTGTGACAATGTTGCGCCTGAATTGCTCGCTTTTGCAGGTTCAGGAGTCTGCGGCTCAGGTTGTGCCTCGACTTCATCATACCCTGCATTATATCCGTCAAGCATCTTCGTCGCCATTTCCTTGGCAAGGTCGATAGCAAGAACTGACATGAATTCTGAATTAATTACTCCGTCTATAGTAAGATTAAACTTAATTACGCAGACATTGTCTTCCGGATCCGCTTCATACATCCTTGATAAGTTTTTGGTGGAACTATCTTGAACAATAGCCTCCGGCGTTGAAATGTCGATGGCTGTATCAATAAGCTCCGAAAGCGCAGTAGCTGAAGAACCCATCATCTGATTCATTACTTCACAAACTGCCGAAATGTTCATTTCATCAAACTCGAAGTCATCTGTAACCTCAAGCGGCATTCCCATCAGCTGATTAAGAATCAGCTGGACGTCATTTTGCTTCAGGACGAGGACATTCTGTCCGGATACACCTTGCGTATATTGAATCCTAACTAATATTGATGGTTCCAGTTCAGGAAAAGAAAGATCCTTTGCCTTAGCCAAGCTGACTTCAGGCGTTGTAATCCAGACCTTTGCACTGAGCATATTGGAAACGGCAGTAGCGGCTGAACCCATAGTGATGTTCATTATCTCCCCAATCGCATCCTTTTCTACCGCACCGAACCCGTCAATAACAAGTTTGTCGTCGCTCATTATCTCCTCTACCTCAATTCTTTATATATATTATCTATCTTAATAGCTTTTCTGTTGTTTCTTATTCCAAGTTTTCCGTCAAACCAGAGGTTATCTCCGATTTTAACGGTAACATTACTGTCAATAGATGTATTCAACGGTATAATATCATCAACTTGTAATGTGAGTATATCAAATAGATCCACCTGTGTCTCGCAGAGAACAGCATCTACTTTCAACTGGCTGTCCTTTATCATGTCAAGGATAGCGCCCTGTCTCTCTCTCTCTTTCTTAGGGTCCATCTTCTTGACAGTTCTTGCCCATCTGCCTCCAAACTTTGCCATCATAGATTCAAGGTTTACAGCAGGTATACAGATTGACATTGTGTTCTTTACATCCTTTATTTCTATCTCAAGCAAAACAAGAATAATTACCTCATCAGGAGGAATACTCTGCATTACCCTTGAGTTTGTTTCAACGCTTGTCATTGTTGGCGTTACATCTATGTACTGATTCCACGGCTCCTTCATGAGCCCTATCATTCTGTTCAGAACATTGGTCATTAACCCTATTTCAATTTCCGTGAAATCTCTGTTAAGTTCTGTGTATCTTCCGTTTCCGCCCATGAGTCTGTCCATCATTGTAACGGATATCTGGTTTGACATCTGCATAATACATAATGTATCAAGAATATCATCATCATCTATGCCCATATTCATCATGGCCATAAGAACATATTCAGGAAGCGCATTATTGAACTCATAATATCTTTGTTCTTCAATCTGAAGAACTTCAACTTTACAGTACATTCTCATAAGTCCCGTTAGGTATGAGGATAAAACTCGGGAATAGCTTTCAAAAATGCCGTCAATTATTTTGAGCTGTTCCTTTGTAAACTTCTTCGGCATTTTAAAGTCATAGCTCTTTATTTTCTTGTCATTTGCGTGCTCTTCAATTTCTTCAAACGCCTTTGTGCCTTGTGTGCTGAAACTGTTGAGCAGTTCATCTATCTGGCTTTGCGATAGTACGTCAGCCATATATTCACCCCATTCGGATTGAGCTGGTAAAATGCCATGCGGCAATAGTTAGTCTGTTTGGTCTTCCGTAACGTCAGGAGAAGTGTCCTGCATCATGTTTTCTGCCTCTGATTTAGGAACATATTCTCTGTCGTTGTTCTTTTCGGAAGAAACTCCTGTTTCTCCTGATTCAACAGCTGCTTCAGTTGAAACAGTTCCGTCATCGTTTGAATATCCAACAAAGTTTTCTCCAAATTCAAGTGAAAGAAGTTCCTCAAGAACCTCAGGATCACTGAAATCTATATCATTTCTGATAAACACTATTTCAACTCGTCTGTTCTGTGATCTTCCCTCTGGTGTATCATTTGAACTTACAGGTCTGTATTTTCCATAGCCTGCCGATGAAAATTTATCCGGTTCACAGACATTTTGTTCAAGCATAAAATTAATAACAGAATCAGCTCGTCCCGAAGAAAGATTCCACTCATTTACATCTGAGGTGTTGCTTCCTGCGGTATGACCGCTTACCTTAATGGAAAGGATACGTTCATTTACATTTCGAAGCCCGTCGCTGATAACTTCAAGTATGTATTTTCCTTCATCAAGCAGAACATCACTGTCACCTGCAAAGAAAACATTATCCTTAAACTTCATGTAAACACCTGTTTTCGACATTTCAACGCTTACACTTTCCGTAAGATTTGCTGACTGGATATATTGCTTAAGGTACAGGTAGAATTGGTCAAGATCCATCTGTTCAGCATTCTCATCCTGATTTTCATCTACATATACAGCGCTAGGGTCATTTTCCACATTAGGCGGTTCCTCAACAACAACATTGATAATTTCGCCTTTTCCCGCAGAAAACGCCTGAGCAATATACTGCCACTTAGTTTGATCTATTGATGACATCGAGTACAGCAATACAAAGAACGTAAGAACGAGAGTTATCATGTCCCCATAAGTATCCATCCAGCTTGCGCCTTCATCTTCCTGACTTTTACGTCTTGCCATAATACTCCCTCCTTATGCTTTATATGCATTGATACATTATATCATACTTTTTTACTTTTCGCTACATATTTTCGTAATATATTTTAAATTAACATAAAAATTTACATTCCAATTTTATTAATTTTATACATATTATGTAGAAAATATCATTTTTATTTGTTATTTATTTATAAAACTATTTTTCTGTCTTTGCTGGTTCAGGCTTTTTGCTTGCTGGAAGCATCATTCTAAGTTTTTCTTCAACGTATCTTGGGTTTGCACCTGAAATAATTGCAAGCGTACCCTGTTCAACTATCTGCATACAAAGAACTTCCTTGTTATGTACATATTTAAGCTGGTTACCCATAGGAGTAAATAGGATATGCGCAAGAATACAGCCGTAGAATGTGGTTACAAGAGCTGTAGACATTGAACTTCCGAGTGAAGCGGCTGAGCTTGGATCTGTCGGGTCCATCGTCTGGAGCATGTTTACAAGTCCGCAAAGTGTACCAACCATACCCATAGCAGGAGCAACAGCAGAAGCTTTTATAAATAATGCAAAATTACTTTCGTGTCGTTCGCACATAAAGTCAATTGAGTCATCAAGCATAGATTTTACTTTTTCTGAATCATTTGCATCAACTACAAGCATCAAGGCTGATTTCATGAACGGATCAGTACATGCATTTGCAGCTTCTTCAAGAGCAAGAATACCTTTTAATCTCGCAGTTTTACAATGCTCAACCATCTGGTTTATGTATTTTTCAGGATCGTATTTAGGAGTAAAGAATACTAATTTAAGCATCTTTGGCAAAACCTTTAATACTGAAACAGGATAGTTAAAAATAACAGCACCTAAAGTACCGCCGATAACAATAGCAAGTGACGGTACATCATAGAAGTTACTAAGACTTCCGCCTCCGCTCATACATCCATAAACTACAAATCCAAGCGCCAAAACAAGCCCAATTATTCCCGTAATGTTCATGAAATTTCCTCCAATGCAACCATAATAATTTATTCAAAAGCAATTACTGCTGATTATTTTCTATATTAATACGAATTCTTCTCTGATACTCTTCTGAAAGGCTTATTATCTGGTCGACAGTTTCTTTTATAAAATATCTGTGTCCGTTCTGCATTGTAAGTACTGTGTCAGGTGTCTGTTCAATTGTCTCAATAAAATTTTCATTAATAAGCAGTTCTGTTCCACTCAGACGTGTAAGTTTAATCATATAACTCTCCATTTCTTTTTGCTTATTCTTGCGTCATGTAAGTATCAGGAACGCTGATCATTCATTCCGATGTTGATCAGCGGCCCTGTCTTACTAAGGTAATACTGCACAATACGTTTCTGTCGATTTTCAAAACAGGCTCAGTAACGTATTTTCGATGTTTCTTAAATCGTCGAAACGTAGCCTGTGGCTTTATACGGTATTGCCCTAAATAATTTTAAGCTTATCTCTTAAGGTTTACAAGTTCCTCGAGCATTGTATCTGAGGTTGTTATAATTCTTGCGTTTGCCTGGAATCCTCTCTGCGTTACGATCATGTCAGAAAATTCTCCGGCAAGGTTTACGTTTGACATTTCAAGCTTTCCTGAAGCTATAGTACCTGTTCCGGAATCTCCCGACTTTTTAATCTTTGCTGTGCCTGAAGCAGCTGTTTCACTGAAAGAAGTATTGCCTGCTTCAATAAGACCTTCCTGGTTGTCAAAAACTGCAATGTCAATTCTTGCAAGAGCCTTGATTTCGCCGTTATATGATGCTGAAATAACACCATCTGTACCTACTGTAAATGAAGAAAGGTCAGCATATGTAAGCGCAGGAGTGTGACCTGTCCAAGCTGCGTTGATAAGTTCATTGATGTTAATTCTGTTTGCATATGTAAGACCGGCAGATGTTCCTGCTGTTGCTACTGCTTTAAGTGCTGTTGCGCTTGCGTCGCCGATTGCTGCAAGATCTGTATTATTTGTACCAAGTACATAAGTATTCATGCTGCTTACAAGGTTACCATTTGAGTCAATACCAAGATTACCCATTCTGGTATATGTTGTTGTTGTCGGCTTAGTCGCAGGATCAATTGCTCCAGCTGAGTCGCTGGTAAAAGTAGCTGTGATGAAATAGCCTGCGCCGCTTACAGCAAGATCAAGAGTTCTGTTTGTTGACTGGAATGATGTCATAGACATATCCTTGTCAATTGAGTTTACCTGAACACCATAACCTACTGTTGAAGGGTTATTACCAGCAAAAGAAGCATTACCTGCTGTTGCATTCTGTGTTGCCTGATAATAAACGTCCGCAAAAGTTGTTCTTGAAGCCTTGAAACCGTATGTATTAACGTTTGCGATATTATTACCGATAACGTCCATTCTTGTCTGGTGGGAGGTAAGACCTGCTACGCCAGAGTAAAGTGATCTCATCATATTAACCAACACTCCTAATTTTTTATTCAGTATTATCCGAATATTCACCGTTATTCCGTTCGTCAAGTCATTCAGAACGGAAAGATCTCCATGTCGGTCCAATCATTTTTAACGGTATCATATTACATAAATACTGTTGAATCAATATTTGTAAAGACATTGCCCTGCATATCATCTGCGGACATTGTGGTTATGACCTTGTTGTTTCTGACGCTTACAACAAACGCATTTGATCCTACAATAACAAGCGCATCATTTGAACCTTTTTCTCCTGCAAGCTCAACTGCCTTGTTAAGTCTCTCAAGTGTGTTTTCCGAATCAAGGTCAATGTTTCTTTCTGAAAGCCGTTCCATAGCATGTTTTGAAAATTCAACGCCCGAGTCCATTTTTTTCTCAAGCTGTGATTTCAGTTCCTTTGCAAAGGAGCTGTTCTGCGGGTCTGAGGTTTTCTGCGTCTGCTGAGGAAATCCCGTAGCATTACCCGTAGTAACCGCTATGTTTCTGGTTTGCAGATATTCATTAATCAGCATTCATCATCACCGCTCTTTCTGTAATGCCGATATTAAATATTACTGTTACGCTCTGTTGCTGATATAGTTTGCAAAAGCCTGCATAGCCTGCTTTTCCTCTGCTGAATATTCCTTTGAAAAATGTCTGATAGCAGATTCAAATGGGGTAAGCTTTCCAGCAAGTGAGCCTGGTGCGCAGTTAAAATTGCAGATTTCGTCAAGAGTAAAGTTTCCTGAAGTTGTGTAGTAGCCTGATTTTCCGTCAGAATTGATAATTTCAACTCTCTGTGTGCCATCAGCCCATGTAACAACCTCTCCGAGTCTGCCTCTGCCACTAAATCCTATTTCTGTAAAAGCCTTGCCGCTTTCTGTTCTTCCTATAACAGTATCAGTATTGATATCAGAGCATACACCTGTGTTATTTATAAATCTTATATCATGCATGTTTGAGCCAATGCTGTCTGCAAATTCAGCTTCCTTTGGAAATTCGTCTGCAAACTTTCTTGTAGATGTTGTTCTTGTGTCGGAAGAAAGTGAAGTAAAAGGATTATTGCTTGCAAGAGTTTCTGAGTTCTTTACATTGAGCATAAAGTACTCTGATGTTACACCTGCAGCAGCCTGTGAAACCGGAATATCCTGTGTCATTGTAAACAGTTCATCATTGTCGGAATTAAGCATTGATGCGTATGAAGCAAAATCCATATCCTCAAAGTTCAGCACACCTGCGCTTGTTCCCGCATTTGTGTATGCAGTATGATTTTCTGAAAATCCCGAAAGATCTCCTGCGCCTGCTGAAAGATTTTCATCCTTCTTGGACATTGAATCAATTGTCTGCCACAAGCTTTCGCTTATTGCTGCTGCCTTTGCCTGATAGTTTGCAGCTTCTTCGTTTACAGAAAGAGTTCCTGCAATATAAGATCCTGACTGAGTTTCTGTTGCTTCAGTTTTATCTGCTGTCGTTTCAGTTTTATCTCCTGTGGCTGTGACTTCTGAACCTGTTCCTGTGCCTGATTCTTCTGTAACCTTAATCTTGTCAATTTTATATGCCTTTCCGTTTTCAAGAACTGCAAGTGCTGATCCCTGTGTGATAACAACGTTTGTAACCTTGCCAGTTACTTCTGTTCCTTCGTCATCAACAGTAACCTGCTTGCCGATATACTTAGCAAGTTCATTATAAACGCCCGGTTCCGTAACATCGCTTACAGAAGAGGTTTCATAGCTGTTTCCATTGATTACAGCATAATACTTGCCGTCGTTTACACTAATCGATTCAACGATACCAGTGTCATAAACACCGTTTGAGCAAACTGTTACAGCCTTTCCTACAAGTGATGATGCGTAACTGATATTTGACTGCACATTCATCTGGTTGATTGCTTCAAGCATTGAGTAGGATGACATCTGCTGAAGAAATTCTGAGTCGCTCATAGGGTCGTTTAAATCCTGATTGCTCATCTGAGCGGTAAGAAGCTTGAGGTAGCTTGAAAAATCAATATAGTCGTTTTTCTTTTCCGATGTATCTATCGGATTTGCGTTGTACTTTGTACTTACCAACGCCGAGTTCATATTATCAGCTGATAACGCTGTCATGCTGTCGCCCATAATCTTCCCTCTCCTTTCGGTAAAATTTCTGAGGTGCTTTCAACCGCTGCTTCATCATCTGCAATTCCGTCTATTGCGAAAACTCCTGATGTACGTGAGTTTGAAGAGCTGTTGTTCTGCTCAAAGCCTGAGTTGTGGTTTGCAAAATCAAATCCCATCTGTGCTGCTGCGTCACCAGGTTCAACAATCTGAACATTCTTTACATCAACATTGTTTCCTGCAAGCGAGCTTACAAGTGAAGGAAGATGATCGGAAAGTGCCTTAGCTACTGATGGATCTGCCGCTGAAATCATGATTGAAATCACTCCTTCGTGGGAAACGAGCTTCACTGCAACTTCTCCGAGTGATTCAGGATTAAGCATAATCTTCAATTCGCTTGCACCGTCATTCTGAACTGACTGAGATAGCTGAGTAATGATTTTTTCTGTAATCTGCGGAGCAACCTGTGTGAATACTTCTGCAGGTGATACAGTTTCAGATTCCTGTGGGATAAATGTCTGCGGAGTATTCGCACTCTGCATGAGCATACCCTCAAAGCTGTTTGTATCCTGATTGCTGTTCTGACCGTTGTTCTGGTTTCTGTTCAGTTCGTTTTCGCCGATTATCTGATTAAGTTCGGATGAAACTGAAACTCTTACAGCTGATTGGGCAGTAACTCCTGCGGCTGCCTCCTGCTTATAAGACAGAATAGTGAATTCCGGCTGCTGTGCAATTTCCTGCGAGCAAACCTTTGCTGCCTGTGCGAACTTATCAAGACACTGTGATATATCCGAATCACTTACATAATTGGTTATGTCCTGAACGGAATATGTCTGCGGATCTGCTGCCATTTCGGAAACTCTCTGAATTGTGTCAGGAGCGTCGGAATAGGTCTGAATCATTGCCGCAAGCATTACAGCAACGCTATTTTCTGCATCCTTGTCATCCTTGCTGTCAGTTTTAAAAATCTTCCCGAAAACATCTGCAATAACATCAAGAGCCTCTTCATCGTTATCTGCTGATAATGTTACATCTGCTAAACTGCTGAGAATATCAGCAATTTCTGTGTTTTCCTCTCCTGAAAGAAGAAAATCGCCTGTGATATTTCCTGACATTGCACTTGCCATACCGTTAAGCTTTCCGTTCTGCGCATCTGAAACAAACATCTTTACAAGAATGTTCTTTAACTGCTTCATAACGCTTTCATCGATATTGTCAAGCTGGTCAAGAAGCATCTGTGCCTTCTGCTCAAAAGTAAGCACCTTAACATCTCCTGCAACAGCTTCTTCCGCAACACCCTGTACAGGAACCTGTATATTCCCATTTACAGCGCTGTTAAGAAATCCCGCAAAAGCACCCTGAACGCCTGTGTCCTGACTTTGTCCCAAAACAGGATTTGCCTGAACTGAGCCTTGAGCCGCCATTACATTGAATAACATACTGTCCATTTTTTCACCGCCTTTCGTAATAAAATATATATCAAAACGCATTTACTGCGGATTGACCGTGCGAAATGCCCGTTTATGCTCTCTGATATGTGGAGTTTGTGACATATTCTTCAATGAACTTTTCTTCGGCTTTCTGACTGCTGAATTTATAATCCTCAAGCTGTTTATCCTCAAGCTTTTCAAGCGAGGAAACTTCCTTTGTTGCCTCAACAACAATACCCATCTGCTTTTGGATTTTCTCCTCAAAGACAGAAATAGCCAGTTCAAGTTCCCTTATCTGTTCAGAAAGTGATTTGTGATAATCCTTGAAAACTGTCAGCTGTACTATTGTCATACCTCTTGATGACTTTATTGCAAAATCGTCGCTGGAACGCCTGAGCTTCATTTCAAGCTCATATTTCTTGTCAGCAATCTCCTGCTGCTGACGTCTCAGATGAGCAAGATCGTTTTTTTCCCTGTCAAGCACCTGCTGTTTAAAGCCAAGCAACTTATCAAGTGTAAATTGAAAACGCTTCATCCTAATCGCCATTCCTTTCTTCAGTCTGTTACGATATTGTGATACAAACAGCCTCATGAAGAGATTTTTTCACGCTGTTCCTCGCTTCAAACGAAAAAACTACTTTATAGCGTCCTTCAGCATCAGAACTGTTTCGTCATAGCTGAAAGCTTCGTCTGTAGCCTGCTGAAGAAATGCGTTAATCTTGTCTATTTTTTTCAATGCCTCGTCAAGTGCAGGGTTTGTTCCCTTTTTGTAAGCACCGATAGAAACAAGGTCGTAATTTGCGTAATATGTTGAAAGAAGATTTCTCATCTTTGCAGCGGCATCTTTCTGCTCCTTGTCGGCAATTTCCGACATAAGTCTTGATACTGATTCAAGAACCTCAATAGCAGGATAATGATTTCTTGCCGCAACTTTTCTTGAAAGAATGATATGTCCGTCAATGATACCTCTTACGGTATCAGAGATAGGCTCATTAGTATCGTCACCCTCAACAAGAACTGTATATATACCTGTGATTGAGCCTTTTTCAAAGTTTCCGGCTCTTTCAAGCAGTTTAGGCATTGCTGTATAAATTGAAGGCGTATAACCTCTTGCGATAGGTGCTTCGCCGACTGCAAGACCGATTTCACGCTGTGCCATTGCGTAACGTGTAAGTGAGTCCATCATAAGCAGAACGTTAAGCCCCTGATCCTTGAAATACTCTGCAATAGCTGTAGCCGTCATAGGACATTTGTTTCTCATCATAGCAGGCTGGTCGGAGGTTGCTATAACAAGCACTGATCTTGCCATACCCTTTTCCCCGAGGTCACGTTCAATGAACTCAAGTACCTCACGTCCTCGCTCTCCTACAAGGGCAATAACATTTATATCCGCCTCAACTTCCCTTGCAATCATGCCGAGAAGTGTTGACTTTCCGACCCCTGAGCCTGCGAATATCCCCATTCTCTGCCCTCTGCCTATTGTAAGAAGTCCGTCAATAGCCTTGACTCCAAACGGGATAATATCTTCAATTCTTGGTCTGGTAAGCGGGTTTACAGGTTCTCCTGCAATGGAATATCTGTCAACTGTCTTGATTTCGCCTTTGCCGTCGATTGGCTGACCGATAGCGTTTATGATACGTCCAACAAGTTCAGGACCAACGTCAACCGCAAGCTTGTCGCCCGTGTTGTCAACTATTGAACCAGGGCCAATACCCTCAATGTCTGTATAAGGCATCAGCATAACCTTGCCGTTGTTGAAACCAACTACTTCAGCGTAAATATAGTCATCAGCGCCTTTTTTGAATATTCTGCACACATCGCCGATATTGCAGACCGGACCCGATGCCTCAATAGTCATACCGATAATTTTTTCAATTTTTCCTTCATACCGGTAAAGATCCGCCTGCTTTACAGCAGAACGCAGTGCTTCAAAGTCCATGTTAATGACCAAACTTTCTACGGAATAATTTAATATTAGTTCTTTTCGCCTCTGGTATTCTTGATTATTTCCCTTAGGAACTCAAGCTGTGTCGGAACTGACGCATCAATAATCTCCTTGTCATTGTCAAGGATAACCGTGCCCTCCTCAGCTTCCTCCGGGTTAAGATATTCAATTTCTATTTCAGGAATAAAAGGTATAATTTTATTGATAAATTCAGCATCGGAAGTAAACTCGCTGCTGACCTCTCCCTCAAGGAGAGAAATCTTTATATAGTCGGAATTTCTGAATTGCTTTGCGGCATTCACAATAATCCGTTCTATCATTTTGTCATCCCTGTCAAGCTCTGCAAGGGTAATTTTCTTTACCATTTCGAAAACCGCATCCCTTAGCAATGCTTCGTGGGAGATGTAATATGCCTCTTTATTGGAGTTTATTTCAGCTATGAATTTTGCGGCAGCCTCAACATATTTCTCGCATTTTGCCTTTGCATCGGCTGAACCTTTATCAAAGCCCTCTTTATAACCATCTTTTTTTGCCTGTTCCTTCATAGCGGCAGATTCAATCGCAGCCTTTTCAAGTACAGTCTTTGTAGTGGCTTTTGCATCTGCGGTAAGCGCATTTGCCTTTGCCTGAGCCTGTGCAATTATATCATTTGCATAAGCATCCGACTGCGCTCTTGACTGCTCAAGAGCAACTCTGACCCTGTCTTCAACAGCTTTCTGAATTCGTTTTTCCTCGGCTTCTCTCCTCTGCTGCTCCTCACGCTTTCTCATTTCAGCAGCATCAGCGGCACTTTCCGTTTCATTTTCCTCTGACGGTACATAAATGGTATTGTTCAGCGGCACAGGCTTATCGGATTCAAAGTTATAAACACAGGATTTAACAATCATGCAATTATCTCGTCCTCTCCACTCTTACCGATTACAAGCTCACCCTCATCTTCAAGATGTCTGATAATGCCAACAATTCTCTGCTGCGCTTCTTCAACGTCACGCATACGGACATTATGCAGATACTCGATTTCCTGCTGGATGGTTTCCTGCATTCTCTGAGGCATGTTTGCATAGAGAGCAGCGGCAACTTCCGAGTTTGAACCCTTGATGGCAACAGCAAGGTCCTTGACCTCGACATCTCTGATAAATCTCTGGATAGACATGGAGTCGAGTCCGAGAATATCTTCGAATACGAACATCTTCTTCTTGATTTCGTCAACAAGAGCTGGATCTCTGACAGAAAGTTCATCAAAGATGTATTTTTCTGTTGCTCTGTCAACATGATTGAGGATATCGGCAACATAGTTTACGCCGCCTACCTCTGTAAGATCCATCGAAACAACAGCGGCAAACTTTCTTTCAAGAGTAGCCTCAATTGTAGCAATGGTTTCAGGTGATGCAGATTCCATCTTTGCAATTCTTTCAACAACTTCAACACGCTTTTCCTTAGGAAGTTCTGAAAGAACAGCAGATGCCTGATCCGAATTTATGTAAGAAAGAATAAGTGCAATTGTCTGCGGGTGTTCGTTCTGCATGATAGCAAGAAGGTTCTTGTAGTCTGACTTTCTGACAAACTCGAAAGCCTTTGCCTGCATTGAACGTGAAACCTTGTCCATAAGTTTAGCAGCTGCATCAGGACCAAAGGCCTTTTCAAGAACGGTCTTGGCATATTCGACACCGCCCTCGGTGATTACCTTCTGTGTAAGACAAAGCTCATAAAACTCATTGAGGACATCATTTACCTGATTGATATCTATATAAGGAAGACTTGAAATCTCATATGTGAGTTTTTCAACTTCATCATCCTTAAGCCGTTTGAATACTATAGCGGCATTTTCCGCGCCAACTGTTGATACAACGATGGCAGCCTTCTGTATTGGCGAAAGTTCAACAAAATCTGCCATTTACTTGCCTCCCTCTTCTCCCTCTCGCAGCCAGTTTCTTATAAGCTGTGCCACGATGTCAGGACACTGACGTGAGAAGTTTGAAATTTCTTTTCTGACAACTGTTTCCTTGGATTCCTCTGCCTCTTGGTCCATAAGGCTTTGGACACTGATTCCCTGTTCCCCGCTGCGGCTGTCGTTAAGATTGAAGAACCCATCCACAACCCCCTCGTCGGCGGTAAATCCACTTGACTGAAGAAGCTGTTCCTCGAACACCTTTCTCTTTGCCTTACGTCTGTTCGACATAATAACAAGTCCGACGATAAGGGCTATAAGGAGAATGATAAGTATTCCGCCAGCAATCAGAAGCTGATTAAGTGAAAGACCCAGCAGATATGTCGGCTGACCATCAGCGGCAATAGCCTGATCTTCAAGCTTAGGAAGATTTGTTACAGTAACAACTGATTCAGCAAGCTCAGGGTTAATGCTACCGGCATTGGCAACAAGGCTTACAAGCTCAGTTTTTGTAGGATCAGAAAGATAATCGGTATAGACTATTACAGAAATCGACATATTGTCAATAGTATAGCCTGCCTTTTCAATCTGTTCCTTATATGTATTTACAAGATATGTATTTGAAACGGAAGATTCAGACCACTGTCCGCCCTCCGTTTCCGTTCCTGTAGGATATGTATCATCTGCATTCGGTTCTACTCCAACGACCCCGCCGTTAGCAACGGTAGTCCCCGAAGCAGAATCAGCATCTGCGTGCTGCAACATACCCTTTTCATCTGTTGTTGAAGGCGAGTAAACTGTATTTTCGGAAACCTTGTCATCATAGTTAAGCACCATATTTACAGCAACGGAAACCCCATCATCGCCATAAACAGGAACAAAGAGGTCAAGAACCTTCTTTTTTATATCATTTTCAAGGTTGGATTTGAAAGCAAACTTTCTTGTTTCTTCAGCAATTACATCAATATTTTCTTCGCCGATAATCTGAGGAATACCATATCCGTCAACAATGGATATATTCTCCTCCGTAAGTCCTGTCAAACTCATCTGAACAATATGTGTAATACCCTTTATCTGGTCATTAGTTAGGGTATTTGTTTTGTCAAGGTACACAACCACTGCTGCGGTAGGATACTGCTTGTTTGTAGTGATTACAGTGTTTTTCTGTTCAGGAACTGACAGCGTGACTGTTGCCTTTGTTACTCCGTCAAGAGAACCTATGACGGCGGAAAGTCTGCTTTCAAGAGCCATTCTTGCATACTCTTTTTTCTCTGATTCAGTTGTAAACATTGAAACATTCTTTGTATATAAATCATATGTAAGATTACTCTTAGGATAACCGAGCTGAGCCATGCTCATTGTAAGTCCGTCCTCTGTGCCCTTCGGAACCATAACCGTTCCTCCAGACTTCAGTTCGACACTATAGCCCATTTCCTGAATCTGTGCAGCAACCTCTGAGGCCTCCGCAGTTTCAAGTCCCTGAAAGAGAACCGTATACTCTTTCCTGTTTGCTACTGCCGTAATTACAATTGCAATAAGCACAATCGCAGCAATTGCCGATATATATATAATCTTTCTTGTTTTACTCTGGTTTGTCCAGAAGTGAGAGAAAGATGTTTTTATCTTAGTAAGCTGATCGTTCATAGCTTAATATACCCTTCCTTATACCCGTATACAGGAATTTTAAAATAAGGAGCTTCGCCCCGTCATTCAACATGCAGCTTAGTCTTTGACCTGTGCTACATACGTTGGCAACAGTTATAATGAGATCTGCTGAATTTCCTTATACGCTTCTATTGCGGCATTTTTAACCGTAACAAAAGTTTCAAGCGCAATCTGCGCCTTGGTAATATTGTTATATACGGTATGAAGGTCGTCAATTTCGCCCATTGATACCCTTACAGCATCCTCCTGAAGGGTTTTCTGGGTTGACTCCATGTTATTGAGGGTTTCTCTGAAAACATCTGCAAACGAGGCGCTCTCCTCGGTTTTTATTACTGGCTCGTCAATCTGCGACATTGTATTAAGCGGATTTATTGCCGAACTGATTGGAATTATATACATCTGTATTACCCCTTCTGATTTTTACTTTACTTTCCGTTAAGCTGCATTGCCTTTGAAAGCATTGCCTTCATAGCTTCAATTGCTGTTGCATTAGCTTCATACGAACGCTGTGCAGCAAGCATGTCAATCTGTTCCTCTGTGTTGTCAACATTGGACTGATATATGTATCCATTTTCATCCGCAACAGGGTTGTCAGGATCATAAACAGGAATAAAAGGAGATTCATCCTCAATTACAGCTGTAACTGCAACGCCCGCATCCCTGTATTTATTGGAATATTTGCTGTAATAAACACCACGGCTGTGGGTGGATTTATCCTGCTCCTGATACTTGTTCAAAATATCGGAAAATTGCTTTTTCTCCGAAAAAACAACAAGCTGTCTTGCATAAGGATCTCCCCCAGGAGAAGTATTGTAAGTTCCCTGATTTGCAATATTCTGCGAAATAACATCCATTCTCAGCCTCTGAGCTGAAAGAGCTGATGTGCCTATATCAAGTGAGCTTAAAAAACCCATTAATATCATCCTTTCTGACCTTTTGCAATATTATGAATATCATAACTAATTTAATTTCTGGAAAGTGCAGTTCTCATCATTGCATACTGACTATTCATATAATCAATCATGGTACTGTACTGATACTGTGCATCTGCAAACGCCATAGTTTCCTTTTCCATGTCGACATTATTTCCGTTTAGTGTCTGCACGGTTTCAGGCTGACTGCTTGTAATAACGTCAAGTTCTATTTTATCATTTTTTTCGTCTTTTTGGTCTTCTGTTTTTACATGATATTTGCATTTGCATTTTTCTTTTTCAAGAGCAATTCTGAAATCAACGCTCTTTGCCTTGAAATTCTCGGTATCATTGTTTGCAATGTTATTGTTTATAACCTGCATTTTATACCATGTTGCATCAAGGAGCTGTTCCCCAAGATTCATGTAAGCATTATCAAACATTCCCATGCAAAATCCCCCTTTAAGATTTCTCCATGCTTATTTGTCATATAAATACAAATAACGACATTTTCTATGTAAAAAACGCCTTATGTTAACACTAATTACAATTTCTGACTTTAATATATAGTTTATTATTCATTATAAATCATTTTCTACAAAAACACAATAGTATTTATGCATATTTGTTTATGTTAGTTACAATTATTAATAAAAATCTATCAATATTTAATCAAAGCATCAAAATATAAATTGACAGTTTTTAATATGAAATGTCAGAATATGCACATAATTCAAGATTAAGAAATATCTGAAAAATTATTTTTATAATTATAGAATATATTCTGAAATGATATTCCATAGGCCACAAAAAATTCCGCAGACACAAAAATTATGTCGCGGAATTTCATGTATGTTTAGGTAATTTTTTTCTCTCGACTGCAATCTGCACAAGAACCATGAGTATTTTCATCTGATTGTCCTGCTTAAGCTTTTCAGCTTTCACAATGTCCTTCTTGTCCTTGACCTTGATGAGGATGCTCGGGGTTCTCTCCATAGCCTCAACAGACGCCTCGGCAGCACATATATCACAACCGCAGCAATTAAATCTTTCAAGAAGCTTTGGCATCCACTCGGATATAAGTTCAGAAGTAACATTGATGGTTACTTCCCTTTCAAGTGCGGTTTTGCCGTTAAGCATTATTTTCTTGCTTTCCTTTGGAATAATATTTTCCTTTTTAAATTCATGATCAAGCATTGGATTGGATGCACTGCTGCTGCCCCTAAGAAGTCTCATTACTGATGGCGTCTTGTTGGTCTTTATCGTTATGTTTTTTTCAGCAGTTCTGCTCATTTATTTAACCATCCTTTCTGAGTTCTATATCCTATAACGCAAACGCAGATTTCGTATAAAAATCTCAAACACCTCTCTGTTTTCCCTGCTTGTTTGTAACTGCTTTCGTTTTATTACCGCCGTCATCACAAGGATAAAGGTAATTACATAGTTTCGTGTAGTCTTTTGCAGCAGCACACTTAGGAGAATATTCAGTTAAAGTCAGCTGATGTGCAGGAGCTTCCGCTGCTGCAACAGATATACCAATCTTGTTTTTAAGCACTTCTGTTTTAAGCTGATCAGCAACAATCTGAACCATTTCCTCAACTTCTCTGGTAAGCAAATACTTAGAATTATATTTTGTAAGGACAATTCCTCTGATGTTAAGCTTTTTATTATAGTATTTTTTGACAGCAAGTATTGTTTCCTTCAGCTGAACGATTCCCTGAAGAGAAAGAATTTCCGGCGTCATTGGAATTATCAGGTCGTTTGCAGCCGTATATGCATTTATTGTCAAAATTGAAAGTGCAGGAGGAGTGTCGAGTATAATATAGTCATACTCTTTTTTAAGCGGTGCAAGAGCCTCTTTAAGCAGATATTCCCTGTTTACTGAAGTAAGTTCAAGCTCAGTTCCCGACAAAAGAATATTGGATGTAATAACGTCACAGATATGAGTCTTCTTGATTGCTTCATGAATGTCACAATCACCTTTCAGAACGTCATGAATGGTATATCCCGTATCTTCTGCTCCGAGTGAAAACGAAAGGTTTCCCTGCGGATCGAGGTCAATAGCAAGAACTCTTTTGCCCCTCTGACGGAAAATACCTGTAAGTGCAGCGCAGGTAGTTGTTTTACCCACTCCGCCTTTCTGATTTGTAACTACAATTATTGTGCTCATATTACTCCTTGCTGCGGCCTTCGCCTTATATATCAATATGTATTACTGCAGCTTATTTCTTGCTTTTTCACGTTCTGCAAGCTGGCAGTCGAAAATAAATCTTGCAATTGTTTCTTCCTGTGCATGAGTAACATTAAGGAATTTACAGCCATAACCAAACTCGCCTTTTTCATCTTTATCCTGAACCCTTAAAACTTCTGCTAAAATTTCAATCTTTCCGTCAAGAAAAGAGAGCATAACCTGATCGCCCTCCTGATGAATATATGACGTCCGAAAAAAAGTTCCCCCGATGTTAATATCCTTAAAACATAATTGAATTGGTTCCTCATGGTCAAACGTTTCTTCATTTCTTATAAAATAATCGGAATGTCCATGAAAACATGACGCTACCTTGAAAGATCTCCTTCTTTCTTCAAGCTCCGTTCCCTCACCAAGATGGAAATTTATCTGAAATTCTGTTGCAATATCAATAGTTGTTATATACTTTACTCTTGTTCCGTTGACATATTCAAAAACAACATCTATCAACTGTCCCTTATCAAGTAACGGAAGGTTTACTCCCTTAATAAGCACCAGTTCTTTGCCTTTTATTTTGAAAAAGTCTCTTGGGAAGAAAACTTCTTTTACTGATAAAACTCTATTGCCGCCGCTATCATAGACATCAACTTTGGTTATTTTTTCTTTGTTGACCATTATCTACTATCCCCCTTCGGCGCTGGAAATTCACTATTATTTATAATTATACATAAAATATATTTGATTTGCAACAACAATTTTACAACGTTGTTAATTTACAAAAAATTATTTATTCTTTTTTGTTTATTAATTATAATTATATAACATTTTGCTGTACTTTCAACATTAAATGTTGTATAATTATTATGTTTGCACATACTTTTTTATTTACAAGGAGTATTCTGTAATGAATAATAAAAATTATATTTATGTAGTTGTAACCCGCACAGATACAAAAATCGCAAAATCAATTCGATTTTTGTCAAAGAAAGCCTACAGTCATGCATCAATCTCCTGTGATGCTGATTTAACACGCATGTACAGTTTTTGCCGTGACAAAGTTGATTCGCCGCTTCCGGCAAATTTCAACCATGAAAACCTTGACACAAGTATCTTCGGACTTTTTCACAATATCCCATGCGAAATATACAGGGTCGGTGTTTCTGAAGAACAATATCAGAAATTCATTTTGACAATTGATCATTTTATCAATAATCGTGACCTTTATACTTATAATGTACCTGGTCTGTTTCTTTCCGGTCTTCATATCCCACATCGTTTCAGATACAAATTTGTATGTTCAGTGTGGGTAGCCTTTGTACTTGGCAAGTCCGGCATACTTCTGGAAAATAAAAAGCATCAGTCGCTTGTTCAGCCCGATGATCTGCGCTATATTGACAATGCAGAGCTTTTCTATCGAGGCAACCTCAAGGATTATCCTAAATTTCTTGAACAGCTCCGACGCTGTGAAAATTCAGAGGACAATGAACTTCGCGTTATCAAAAATGATTCATTAAAAAAATCAGAAGTAATAGCAACACAGCAGTAAATTCTTCAGATCTGTAGGAAGGAGTGTCCTCTGTGGTAAAAACTTTCAAGGTCAACGACAAAAAGCTTACTTACAGATATAATAAAAGACTTCTTCTGCTCAACATCCCTGCTCTTGCAATTGTATGCTCCATACTTATTATTGTATATCTTATCTTAAACAGGGAGGGGACACCCCGTATATTATACAACGCTGTTTTCTACACCCTCAACGGAACTCTTGCTTATTCATTCCTAACCTGCTTTATCGGCTCAGTGATAGCCACAGCAAAGATAAATGGACATAAACATAATACTTATATCGAAATACTCAATTCTGATATGGTTATTTCCCAGCATATGCATACTTACCTTATCAGCGGCAGGTTTGTTGATTACAAAAAATTATGGGTAATTAAGCTTAAGGATATTGAATCCGCAAGCTATGACAAGGGTATTATCACAATCACAGGGCCTGCACGTCTGTTCTATGAAAATTCCGACTGGCTTAAGTATGACTGTGATGACAAAGGAATTTCGTTTATACACTGGTGGTATAATGACAACGGCGGCAAGAATGTACAAGTTGTTGAATTTAAGGATTATTATACTTATGGTAAGAGTATTGTAAAACGAATATTATATTGTCAGAAAAAATATTACGAGCGTGAACAAAGGCGTCAACGTTTCCGTGAAGAAATGCTTACAATTGCCGCAAATACAACACGTCCGGCAAGAATTTCACTGAAATACGTACCTAAGAAAAAGAATCCGTTCTGATTTTAGGAAATACCGCACAAAGCCTCAAGCTACGTTTCACCGATTTGAGAAACAGCGAAAATACATTGCTGAGCTTGTTTTGAAAATCGGCAGAAACGTATTGTGCGGTATTTCCTTTACTTCTTTATCTCAAACTCATTGTTCATTACAGTAATTGTATACCCGCCATCATTCCTGTCAACACCGAAAACCGTCATTGGCTCGTTGTTCATAACATTGTAGGAGTTTTTATATACCGTAATATATCCATATAAAAATACAGATAGTAATATTATTAAAGACAGCACCTCAGTTAAAATACGGTGCTGTCTTTGTTTTTGTGTCATAGCAATATTAAAGTTAAACGGGCCAAATCTTTTCGGCAGCTTTTTCATTTTACCATTCCTTTTAGGGCAATACCGCACAAAGCCTTAGGCTACGTTTCGACGATTTGAGAAACAGCGAAAATACGTTAATGAGCCTGTTTTGAAAATCGACAGAAACGTATTGTGCGGTATTGCCTTTGTGATTCAGAAACAGTAAGGGTTGCTTTTTTCGGAGCTCCTTCGGCAAAAGAATTTCGCTCTCTGCGGAGAGCGACCAAGGCTCTGCCTTTGGATACCGCAAGCTGTGCTCAGCTTGACCAGCCTCTTTGTTTCCTATGTATCCTTTGCAATCTTCAAAAGCGCATCTGCAAGTGACTTCCCGATAAGTTCTCCAGAATAAACTGCCTGGTCTATACTGTTCGCATGACCGCCAACTTCAACAAGCACTGACCCCGTTGTTAAATCCTGATTGTACTTCCTGTAATCAAACAGAACAGGTCTTGTAAGTGTCGGATAATCTGATTCCATCTGCTGCTGAAAAAGTGAGGCAAAACGGAAGTTTTTCATATAATCAGGCATGTTCATCGTTCCGTCGTCACATCCTGAAATAAGCATTACCTGTGCCGCATTTTTTCCGTTTATCTCAGTGACAGGAGCAATCCTCTCTCCTCCCTCTCTTTCTATAGCATCCCTGTGTATATCCAAAACTATTTTAATAGACGAATTTTCTTTGAGAATTTTTTTCACAGTTTCCCTGCTATTGTCATATGAGCCATTATATGACGGATAATCATGCAGGGTTGTATCATGTATAACGGCTATACCTTTTTTCTCAAGTTCATACGCAATCCTGTCCCCAACAGCAACAACACTTTTTGACATATCCGTTGTCCTTGAGTTAAAAGACTTGTCAAAAAAATCTCTTTCATACGGTTCAAAGCTTTCGGTTGTATGCGTGTGCATAATTAACACCTGCGGTTCGCCGTTAAGCTCTATCTTGAAGTCAGGAGGCTTCATACTCTCCTCATAAAGCGTTTCATTTGAAATATCCGTTTCATTCCTCACCTGTCCCGCTTTTTCAAGGTCTATATACGTTCCGCCAGTAAACTTCTCATATGTTACTGACTGAATAACTCCGTCATGATTTTCTATTTTATCCGGATAAGGTTCAGGTCCTGGTGTTCCCTCTCTTTCAGGAATATAAATATCTTCATTCTCACTCGACGGTATTCCAGGGAACCCATATGAAAGCATCATGGTATCATCAACTGAAAAAACCTTGACTTTATCCCGTTTTGTATCTGTTTCAGAAATGTTTTTATCAACCTGCTGCACCGTTGTATCAACAACTTCCTGCAAGGTTGTATCCCCGACTTTTTCTTTTTCCTCAAACTCAATACTGCCAAGGTTCATTTCAGCTGAACTGTTCGCAGCATAGAAAACTGCGGACATTGCCGACGGCAGTATTGATATTACCGACAGGACTATAAGAGGAGATATCATTAACACAAGCAGGCAAAGTATGAATGATCTTATTGCTTTTTTCCTTTTTGCAGACATATCTTTACCTCCCGTCATTTCATTTATTATATAATAATAGTTATGCAGATAACGGAAGCAAAATTCTTTTGCGGCTACATAAGTGCGGTTATGTCCTCAAGCGACAGATCAGGCTGTGCAGCCTTATTTATCGCATATGCAAGCAGTTTTGCCGTTCTTTCGATAAGCTTGTCTATATCACGAGGTGTTACCATCATATTCGGGACATGCTTCCCCGGTGCGCTACCTGTAATATTCTCTACAATTGTATGCATATCAACAACCGTCGGTACCCCAACAGCAATAACAGGAACACCTACTGTTGTTTCGGATATTTCCTTTCGCCTGTTCTGAACGCCTGAACCAGGTGATATGCCTGTATCGGTAAGCTGAATTGTTGTTCCAAGTCTTGAAACATCAGAACATGCAAGCGCATCTATAACAACAACGCAGTCAGGGGATGTCCTGTCGCATATTGCCTTTATAATTTCCGCAACCTCAATGCCCGTCTGACCGAGAACTCCCGTTGCAAGTGCTGAAACTGGCTTGAGATTTCCAAGCTCATGCCCTTTGGGCAGTTCATCAGCAAGGTGACGTGTTGCAATTATCTGCGAAATAACCTGCGGACCCAAGGCATCAGGTGTTATATCATTATTGCCAAGTCCGATTACAAGTATACTGCTTTTTTCACCTGCAAGCAGTCGGATTTCGTCGGCTATATTCTGTGCCTGTTCGTTAAAATCAGACGGATGTGCAGAAAGACGATCGGTTTCTATGGTTATAAACTTTCCCTTCGGCTTTCCGATACGAAGCCCTGCCATTTCATCCTCAACAATTATCTCGGTAACCATGCATACAGAGCTTTTTCTTAGTTTCCGTGCAACTCCTTTCGGAAGATTATGCGCTTGATCATCAATTACTTCAACGGCTAGGTCGGTACGAATAGACATTTCAATCTCCATCCTTTCTGTTTTATAACAGTTTTCCGTAACATATTAAGGCAATACAGCACCATACGTTTCTGTCGATTTAAGAACATTCTCAGTAACGTATTTTCGCTATTTCTCAAATCGTCAAAACGCTGACTGAGGCTTTGTGCGGTACTGTCCTAAATCAAAACAACAAAAAATATAAATTTTTTTAAAAAAGCTATTGCAAAATCTGAATTAAAATGTTAAAATAAAATTCAGGCTACGATAAAATGCCTATAGAGTGGGTCATTACACTCTGCGGAACAATCCGTGTCTGGTTTCGGTAAAGGCCTTATCGTCAAGCGCAGTTCATGTTTTAACATTTGCTGTTGCTATTATGACCAAAAGATCAAGAAATATGAGGAGGTGTTTTTAAATGCCAAACATTAAATCCGCTAAGAAGAGAGTTAAGGTAATCAACACCAAGACTATGCAGAATAAGATTGTTAAGACAAATCTTAAAACAGTTTTAAAGAATGCTGATGCTGCTGTTACAACAGGAGCTGAAGATAAAGAAGCTGCAATCAAGCTTGCTATCAAGAAGGTTGACCAGGCTGCTGCTAAGGGTATAATGCACAAGAAGACTGCTGACAGAAAGAAGTCACAGCTTGCTAAGAAGCTCAACAGTGCTAACGCTTAATTGAATTTTTAAAGGGTATCAGATGATACCCTTTATTTTTTTGCATATGATAACAAAATACGGAGAAGACTTGGTTTCTTCTCCGTATTTTGTTATCATATCACCGACAAGTAGGGATTTGAAACTCTATTCAGGTTTTATCCAATCAAGATTATCAATCACTTCATAATCTGAACTAATTTCATTTCTTACCATTTGTAAAAGTTTAAGTCCTTCCTGGTAAATGCATTCTCTTTCCTCTTTGTTTAAAGGAGAATCACCAGCAGGATTATTCCAATCAATGATACCAAGAATACTATCGTCAAAATTTTCTAGTCTGTTCATTAACAAATCTGAAAGTCCAACTGTTTTATATTCAATTGGAATTCCTAAGTCAGAATAAGCATTATCACTAACAGGCCAAAGAGAAGTACTATGGTATTCTGGCATAAACCTAATTATATATTTTGCCATAATTCTTACCTCCGTAACTTCCGATTTATCATTTTAGTTAAGTATAACAATAGTATAAGCAAAAGTCAACGGAAAAAGAAACGCAATGACACTTTAAAATTCTTTACTTTTGTTTTACAAACTTCATTATAAAAGGAATAAACATTCCTCCGAGTGAGTTCCCAATAGTCATTATTAGCAAATAAAGCATTACTTTCAATGACCATACCCCAGCAAATGTGAAATAAAACATATTCGCAATAACATGTTCAAATCCTGCCAAAATAAAAACTACTACAGGAAGAAAAACCGCAAGAGCTTTCATAAAGTCGCCGTCAATACGGACAAAGCCTTCTGCCGCAATATACATAAGTATTCCGCAGAAAAAAGCAAGAATAAGAATACTAACAAGATTATCGCCCAGTTTTGTTTCACAAAGCTTTAATGCTCTCTCTGCAATGCCGTTGTTCCTTGTGAGACCGACAAGAAGTGCCATTATTGCTGTTCCGATAAAATTGCCAATAAATATTACTGCAAGCTCCGAAATGTATTTTACTCCTTTTTGAGGAGCATAGCAAACCCTTCCTGTAAAAAGATTAAACCCAAATGTCATTATAACAAAGAGTCCTATTCCGAAAAGTACCGAGCCTATATATATGGATTCAACAGACAGATAAACTATACCACCTATTCCGATAACTACGCCTGCCAAAATAGCTTTCAACAGTGTGTCTTTATATTTAATCATAAGCTGATCCTTCCTGAATGAATTTAAACTTTGTTAAGTATATCATACCAACAATTAATCGTCAATTTTTTCAGATAATTAACATGTATCATATAAAAACATGAATATTATAAAATATTTCTTCTGTATGGCAATTCCGTTTGTGCTGTGATATAATTGTATTATTATGTACAGGAGACAAAGTTTGTAAGATAAATCTTTCAAACACGAGTTTTGTGCTTTTTGAACTGCCGTTCAAAATTTTGCTCAGCTGAACTCAGTTCAGCTGCAAAAACACACAAAACATCAAAGAGAGGAGGCATGCTTCCTACGGAAGCATGATCATAAAGATGTCCTTGATTGCAAATGCAGAAATAGACCTTCACAGTTTTACTGTAAGCGAAGCAAAAAAATACCTTGACAGCTTTCTCAACGGGCTTCCGAAAACGACAAAGGAGGTTACTGTCATCCATGGCTGCAACAGAGGAACTGCCCTTTTGAAATATGTCAGAGTAACTTATAACCATAAACGAATTGACAGAAAAATTATGAGCCTTAATCAGGGTACAACCATTTTTCTATTAAAATAAAAACAAGGCTATACCGTCAGAAAAATCTGACAGCATAGCCTGATTATTTTATATTTACCTTATGAAAACTTAGCCTTTGCGACGGGTACTCTTGCGCTTGTTTTCCATATTTCTCTTTATATCAACCATACGCTCATCGGAATTCTGCTTAAACTTATTGAGCATATCCTCAAAAGCAGCTTCAGGTGTCGGCGGAGTTCTATCCTGCTGCTGGAAGTTTCCACCCCTGTTGTTGAACCTGCGTCCGCCCTGAGCATTATCGTTGCTTTTGTTAAATGGTCTGCGCTGAGGCGGCGGGTTATCAACGGCTTTCTTTATGGAAAGAGAAATCTTTCCGTCATCCCCGACAGAGAGAACCTTAACCTTGACCTGCTGACCATCTGTGAGATGATCTTTGATTTCACTTACAAACGAGTTTGCAACCTCGCTTATATGTACCATGCCTGTTGTTCCCGGTTCAAGCTCAACAAAAGCGCCGAACTTTGTAATTCCGGTAACCTTACCCTCATAAATTTTTCCTACTTCCAGTTGCATAAGAAATTTAAAAATCCTCTCGTAAAATATTTATAGTATCCCAATTAAAACGGGATCTATTCCTGATCAGTTTCTGGACGTATCGTAAAAACGCAGTTCCGTAGGATAAGCATATCCAAGAACCTCTACTGCTATACGCTCCATATACTCACGTTCGTCTTCTTCACTAAGAATGCTTTGATATTCGTCATTCTGCTCCTGCAGATCAACCTTTTTCTGATCGAGTTCTGCAATACGCTGCTCTTTTTCGGCAATTTCATACTGCGTCATAACTATTGAACCTGCACAGTAAATAACAAATATCAGCCCCGAAACTTTTATTACAAAGTTCATAAGGGGATTTTTTTTCTTCTTTCTGGCTGACAACAGTGTTTTCACAGCTTTCTTATCTGCATTAGATTTTTTAGATCCTGCCGGATTCACACTGTCCACCCCCCAATAACATACATTGATTACTTTAGCTTAGCTTTTTTATTATACAACATAGCAGTAAGCTTTTTCAATAGATTCCAAAAACTTATAGGAGCTTTTGCAGAATTTTTATATGTTCGCACAAAAACCTCAGATTCTTTTTGGTATAAAAGGCGCAGTAATTTTACTATTGGTTTTAAAGTGAACGAGTATACAAAGCGTAGTATCTTTACAATTACACTTACTACATTTCTTATAATGCCCATAACGACATTTCCGACGGTAACAATATAAAGCACAAACCCTAGCACAGAGCCAACAAAGAAAAAGAACCTTACCTGTCCCCTGCCGTACTGAACGGAATAAAAAAAGATAACAAACGCATATATGAGCCAGAAAAGCACGTCCATAAACGTAACCATACCGGATTTTTTTGCAGGCGGAAATACAACTCTTACAAGCCTGAACACATCATACAGAACTCCAAGTCCCGCCCCGACAAGCACCGCAAGCAGAAACAGCATGACCTGTTCGGAAATATCAAAAAAAGTTTCAATACCCAAATCATCACCGCCGCACTATCTGAAAATTTTGCCGAAAAAGGACAACGGAGAACGCCTGTCCTTATCGCCGTAAACAATTGACCATATATCCCCCTCAATGCTCATGTCGCCTGATTCAACAGAAAGCTCATTGACGTGAAGATTTTTTCCTGTGACAGTAAGCTCACCGAGGTGAGTATACAGCAGAACGGTTTCCTCGTCAAAGTGGTCGACATCGGTTACACCCGAAACAGAAAGCTTTTTTCTGCCCTCAAGAATTATATTATGTACCAATGCCTGACTGTTTTTTGAATTAACTTCATTCATTTACAACACTCCTTTTTATACTGATATGCAGGAGTTTAAAAAAAAATACCTGTAAAAGTACAGGTATTTCAACTTATGGTATCATGATAATGTTGACTTATGTTCTTTTGAATAGTATACTTAAATTCACTGACAAATCCGAAAGTGAAGTGTAAAGATTGAAAGATTACTCTTTCAATCTACGAGTTTTGTTTTTTTCAAACTGCCGTTCGAAATTTTGATTAACAAAAAACAAATAAAACATCAAAGATGGGAGGATGCTTCCTACGGAAGCATGGTCATAATAATGATATTACATACTGACAGACTTATTATAAGAGAATATACACACGAAGATTTTGAGTATCTGCATGAAATCCTTTCTGACAAAGAAACAATGAAGCATTACCCTCATCCGTTTAGTGAAGAAGAAACAAAAGCATGGATTCAGAGAAACATCGACCGATATGCAAAGTATGGTTTCGGGCTGTGGGCAGTTGAACTGAAGGAAAACGGTCAGTTTATCGGTGACTGCGGAATTACAATGCAGAATATCCACGGAGAAATGCTTCCCGAAATAGGTTATCATATAAATAAAATATATCAGCGACAGGGATATGCCTCAGAAGCAGCTTGCGAATGTATCAGATATGCTTTTGAACAGCTGAATTTTCCAATAGTTTATTCGTATATGAAATATACAAATGAACCCTCTGCACAAACAGCTTTGAAGAATGGAATGCAGTTTGTTGAGGAATTTGATGACCCTGTTAACACTATTACTAAGGTATTTGCAATCACTAAAGAACAATGGGAAGAAACAATTTCAGCTGAAAATTTCACAATGTAAAAAAAGACCTGCCATACGACAGGTCTTTAATTATTTTTACTTAACAGCCGCTTCCGTAACTGCAAACTTCTTCTCATCGCAGTTTATCTCTGCCATTGCGCCGAACGGAACAATGAACTTAGGCTCGTTATGTCCGATACTTACATTGTAAATCACAGGAAGATTGTCATGTCTAAACTCAGCAAGGACTTTCCTTATTGCAGTTTTATACTCTTCATAAAGCACGCCGCCCTCAGGCTTTCCAAAAACAATACCCTTGATACGTCTTAAAATACTCATTGCCCCAAGTCCTCTGAAAAAGCTTGAAACAGCAAAAACAGACGGATGCTCTTCAGATGTTTCAAGGAACAGAATAGCATTATCAAAGCTGTCCTTATCAGGGAATAACGGCGTTCCCCTGAGCATGTCCATAGTTTCAAGACAGCCACCGATCAGACGTCCGCTGACAGTACCCTCACCCTGTAAGACTTCATAACCGCCATTATTTCCTCTGAATTTTCTTGCTTTGTTCTTGTTTTCTTCGCTCCATTCAAGATATTCCGAGGTATATGTATTTGAACATGGAACGATACCGATTGTTTCATTTGAAAAAAGCACTTTTCTTATCCAGTAGTCAGTATACTCCGGAACAGCAACATTTTCAGCAAAATCATTCATGAGCGAACCGCCGTAAAAGCTTGAAATTCCAGCTTTCATGCACATGAAATGAGCTACTGTCGTATCGGAATAGCCAGTGAAAACCTTCGGGTTTCCTCTTATTATATTATAGTCTATGTATGGCAGCATTCTTATGCTTTCTTCGCCGCCAATGCAGCTGATAATCCCCTTAATTGTCTTGTCCGAAAAAGCCTGCATAAAATCTTCTGCTCTTTTTTCAGGATGGTTATACAGAAATTCGCTTCCCATAAGGGTATTAGGCATTTCCACAACCTCAAGCCCATACTGTTTCTGCAATCTTTCCTTGCCCTGATTGTATCTCCACAGGAAAGCATCGTCGCCGGCTCCGCCCCATGAAAGGCTAACCGTTGCAACTTTATCTCCCGGATTGAGCTTGTTCGGTTTAAGTAAATTCAGCATATATAAAGACAACCTCTTTTCTAAAAAGGAGAACCTCAATTATTCTCTTAGCAATACATAATGTTACCACATTTTAATTAAAACGTCAAGAAGAAACCTGCGGCAAAAAATTACAAAAAAGGCACGGGAGCTGCAGCACCCGTGCCTTAATATTTTTTCTTTTGCTATAATTACTTAGCTTCTTCTTCGCCGTAAAGCTTAGAAAGTCTTGTGAGGTAATCATATCTGCTCTTAGCATTTTCAACAGCCTTATCAAAGAGTTTTTCTGCTCTTTCTGGGTTCTGTCTTGCAAGAGAGTTATAACGAACTTCGCCCATGAGGAAGTCCTTGTATTTATCAATTGCTGGAGCCTTGCTGTCGAGCATGAATGGGTTCTTGCCCTCAGCCTTAAGTCTTGGATCATATCTGAAAAGGTGCCAGTAACCTGACTCAACAGCCTTCTTCTCTTCATCTATAGCCTTAGCCATACCAGCCTTGATACCATGGTTGATACATGGAGCATAAGCAATGATGATTGATGGTCCATGGTAAGCTTCAGCTTCATTAATTGCCTTAATGCACTGGTTCATGTCAGCACCCATAGCGATATGAGCAACATAAACGTAACCATAAGACATTGCGATACCTGCAAGATCCTTCTTCTTTACTTCCTTACCAGCAGCAGCAAACTGTGCGATTGCGCCTGTTGGAGTTGACTTTGAAGCCTGTCCACCTGTATTTGAGTAAACTTCTGTATCGAATACGAAGATGTTTACGTCTTCGCCTGAAGCGATAACGTGGTCAACACCTGAGAAGCCGATATCATAAGCCCATCCGTCGCCGCCGAATACCCACATTGACTTCTTGCCGAGGTAATCCTTAAGCTTAAGAACTTCCTTGCCCTTTTCACATCCGCAAGCTTCAAGAGCAGCAACAAGTGTCTTTGTAGCAACAGCATTTTCAGCGCCATTATCCATTGTTGAAAGGTATCCTTCGATAGCTTTCTTAACATCATCCTTGGCATCCTTTTCCATGTCGAGGAGCATTGCAGTCGCTCTCTGACGGAGGGTATTCTGTGCAAGGAACATACCGTATCCGTATTCAGCGTTATCTTCGAAGAGTGAGTTAGCCCAAGCAGGACCCTTACCTTCCTTATTTACTGTATAAGGAGTTGAAGGTGCTGAACCGCCCCAGATTGAAGAACATCCTGTTGCGTTAGCAATATACATTCTGTCGCCAAAGAGCTGTGTTACAAGCTTAGCGTAAGGTGTTTCACCACAGCCTGCACATGCGCCTGAGAATTCGAGGAGAGGCTGTTTAAACTGTGAGCCCTTAACAGTTGTTTCCTTGAACTTAGCAGCAATTTCCGGCTTTTCTGGGAGTGTCTGGCCATAGTTAAATGTTTCCTGAGCGGCAACCTGTGTTGCGAGAGGAGCCATTGTGAGAGCCTTTGCACCCTTCTTGCCAGGACATACGTTTGCGCAAGCGCCGCATCCTGTACAGTCAAGTGCAGATACAGTCATTACAAAGTTCATACCATCAACGCCGGCAATCTTGAGAGCCTGATCCTTTGTCATTCCAGGAGCATTTGCAAGCTCAGCGTCAGACATAGCGATAGGACGGATTACAGCGTGTGGACATACATATGAACAGAAGTTACACTGGATACAGTTTTCGCTTTTCCATGCAGGAACTTCTACAGCGATTCCACGCTTTTCGTAAGCAGCAGATCCCTGTGGGAATACACCGTCAGGCATATCCATGAATGTTGAAACTGGAAGTGAGTCACCCATCTGAGCATTTACAGGGATCTGGATATTGTTAACGTAATCAACAAGATCCTTTCTTGAACCTGTTGCTTCAGGCATACCCATCTTAGAATCTGTTGCCTTCTTCCAAGAATCAGGAACCTTGATTTCACGAATCTTTTCTGCGCCGGCATCAATAGCGTCATAGTTCATCTTAACTACGTCGTCACCCTTCTTGCCGAATGAAGAAAGAGCCTTTTCCTTCATATACTTGATTGCATCAGCTTCAGGAATGATCTTTGCAAGCTTGAAGAATGCAGACTGAAGAACAGTTGATGTTCTGTTTCCAAGACCGATTTCTCTAGCTATATCAACACCGTCGATTGTGTAGAACTTAATATTGTTTTCAGCAATATATCTCTTAACCTGTCCAGGAAGCTTGTCATCAAGTTCCTTTTCAGACCACTGGCAGTTGAGGAGGAATGTTCCGCCTGGCTTAATATCCTGAACAATGTTGTACTTGTCCATATAAGACTGGTTATGACAAGCAACGAAGTCAGCCATGTTTACAAGGTATGTTGACTTGATTGGTGTCTTACCGAATCTTAAGTGAGAAACAGTTACGCCGCCTGACTTCTTTGAATCATATGCAAAGTATGCCTGAGCGTACATGTCTGTGTGGTCACCGATAATCTTAATTGAGTTCTTGTTTGCACCAACTGTACCGTCAGCACCAAGTCCCCAGAACTTACAAGCTGTTGTGCCCTTAGGAGCTGTATCAAGCTTGCCTTCTGATTCAAGTGAGAGGTAAGTTACGTCGTCTGTAATGCCGATTGTGAACTTAGCCTTGTAAGAATCCTTCTTAAAGTACTTGTCATTCCAGTAAACAGCTTTGATCTGGTCAGGAGTTGTATCCTTTGAACCAAGACCGTAACGGCCGCCTGAAACAGGAGTATCCTTGAACTTTGTGTCCTTGAGAGCAGCAATAACGTCGAGGTAAAGTGGTTCGCCGAGTGAACCTGGTTCCTTAGTTCTGTCGAGAACAGAAATCTGTGTAACAGAATCAGGAATAACTTCGAGAAGCTTTGAAGCAACGAAAGGTCTGTAAAGTCTTACCTTAACAAGACCAACCTTGTTGCCCTGTGCATTGAGGTAATCAACTGTTTCTTCAATTGTATCACAAACTGAACCCATAGCGATGATTATGTGTGTAGCATCAGCAGCACCATAGTAGTTGAAAGGCTTGTAGTCTGTGCCGAGCTTAGCGTTTACCTTACCCATATATTCTTCAACGATAGCTGGGAAAGCATCGTAATACTTATTACAAGCTTCTCTTGCCTGGAAGAAGATATCTCCATTCTGAGCAGTACCCTTAAGAACAGGGTGTTCAGGATTGAGAGCTCTGTTTCTGAAATCATCAGCAGCCTCGTGATCAAGCATTTCATCAAGATCCTTAGCATCCCATGTTTCAATCTTCTGGAGTTCGTGTGAAGTTCTGAAACCATCGAAGAAATGAAGAACAGGAACTCTTCCCTTGATTGTTGAAAGATGAGCTACAGCACCGAGATCCATAACTTCCTGAACGTTGGAAGCACAGATCATTGCAAAGCCTGTCTGACGGCAAGCATATACGTCTGAATGGTCACCGAAAATATTAAGAGCATGTGAAGCAACGCATCTTGCAGAAACGTGAATTACGCAAGGGAGAAGTTCACCGGCAATCTTGTACATATTAGGAATCATAAGGAGAAGACCCTGTGATGCGGTATAGGTAGTTGTAAGCGCACCTGCTGAAAGCGAGCCGTGAACTGTACCTGCTGCACCTGCTTCTGACTGCATTTCTGCAACCTTTACAGATTGACCGAACAGGTTTTTCTGACCCTTAGCAGACCACTGGTCTGTTACTTCTGCCATTACAGAAGACGGGGTGATAGGGTAGATAGCAGCAACGTCGGTGAATGGATAGGACACCCAAGCCGCAGCGTTGTTACCGTCCATAGTTAACATTTTTCTTGACATATTGGACAGTCCTCCTAAAAAAATTTGTATGTTGAAAATAAGAGGGATTTTATAATAATCCCATATACATACGCTAAAGATTATTTTATCATAATAATATTAAAATGTAAATACTTAAGCAGATAAATTTTCCGTTTATAATAGTATTATCTACATTTTACAGCAAAATTCATGTCTTAAAGCAACAAAAAAGCGTGAATAATACGGACAAAATGTCTAGTGATGTCCCTCACTGTCACAGTCATTTTATTTGTGTCTCTCCAAATATTTATGTTATAATTTTATCAATAACTGCACCTTTCCCTTGAAAAAATCAAAATGTGTTATATAATTGAATTATAATAATATTTGTTTGTAGCATTAGTGTTTACTTTGGGTAATTATTCTATTGTTTTTCTGCTTCCCAAGACATAAAGTGTTAGGTTTACAAAAAAACGTCGCATTACTATACTTCTTGTATAATATAACCGCCGCAGTCCTGTCTATTCCTTTTGTTAGGCTTTCAAATAAAATCGGATGCATTTATGTCAAGAGTTTCTGCCGTTATTCTTATATTCTTACTGAATAAACGTTCACCCAGCAAAAAATAATCAGCAAATATATGCAAATCATACATAATCTAGGTATTTTTGCATTACAATTATTTGATTTTTACAATATTGTGTGATATAATAAAATATAATTATTTTTTCTATGATTTACAAAGGAAGTTTTATTATGTCTAATAACTATGACGTCATAATAGCAGGAACAGGAGTCGGCGGACTTTATGCCGCTATCAACCTCCCATCTGACCTTAAAATCTTGCTTATTACAAAACGTGAACTTATTCTGTGCAACTCAGCTCTTGCTCAGGGCGGTGTTGCAGCTGTTTATAAGCCTGTCAATGACAGTACCCAGCTCCATACAAATGATACCCTTATCGCAGGAGGATTCAAGAACAACCCTGACTCTCTGAAAATTCTCGTAACCGAAGCAGCAGCCGATATTGAAAAGATTATCTCCCTTGGCGTTGATTTCGACATGGATGCTAACGGCAATCTTCATCGTACACTTGAAGGCGGTCATTCCCGTCACAGAATTTTTCATCATAAGGATTCAACTGGGTTTGAAATTACAACTAAGCTTCAGCATGTAGTCCTTGCAATGCCGAACGTAACAATACTTGAAAACGCACTCCTCTGTGATCTGAAAAGGACTGATATAGGCTTTTCAGCAGATATCAGCGTGGATTCAGTTCATCAGACCTGCAATTGCCGTTATATGATTATGGCGACAGGCGGTATCGGAAGAGTATATGACTATACAACCAACTCTGCAATTGCAACAGGCGACGGGATTGCCCTTGCATACGGACTTGGTGCAAATATAAAAAATCTTTCACTTGTTCAGTTCCACCCTACTGCTTTCAACAATAAGCATACAAGAGAATGTTTCCTTATCTCCGAAGCCGTCAGAGGCGAGGGCGCATACCTTCTCAACTGCAAAAAAGAACGTTTTATGCAGGATTATGACGAACGCCTTGAGCTTGCACCGAGAGATGTTGTTTCCCATGCTATCGTAAGCGAAGGCAGAAAGCTTGATTCTGATGAATTCTATCTTGATATTACACATAAGGATTCTGAATTTCTTAAAAACCGTTTCCCTATGATATACAAATATCTTCTCACAAAGGGTTACGACCTTACAAAGGATATTATACCTATATATCCTTGCCAGCATTATCTCATGGGCGGAATAAATGTCAGCACTGATTCTGAAAGCTCTATTGAGGGACTTTATGCTGTCGGCGAATGTTCACATACAGGTGTTCACGGCAACAACCGTCTTGCATCAAATTCACTTCTTGAGGCTCTTGTATTCTCAAGACAGGCGGCAGAAGATATTGCTGTAAAGATAAAGGAACGCAAAACAAGCCTTGACCAGCTTGAAAGTTATAATTTTGCACACAATGATAACGGTGAACCTATACCTCATGGCATTAGAACCGAAATACGCCACATCATGCAGAAGTCATATTTTGTTATACCTGATATGAAAGAAGCTCTTAAAGGCTTTGAACGTATATCTGAAATCAAGCATATGCTTGATGAAGGAAATTATATCTGTGACCATAACTATGTCGAAGCAAAATCTCTTGCAACGGTCGCATATCTGATTTTAAAGGAAGTAATCTAAACGAATTAAGTAATTTGACAGCACTAAAAGGAGTGACACCATGGATCTTATCATAAATGAAGTTTCAGTAAACGACTATTTAACAAAATCCAACCTGCCCGCAAGCGACTACGTTATCAACCCATATATAGGCTGTCCGCATGGCTGTAAGTACTGCTATGCCTGTTTTATGAAAAGATTTACCGGACATTCAGAGGAATGGGGTACATTCATTGACATTAAACTTGCAAGAAGCACAATGAAAATCAGCAAACTGAAAGGCAAAACTGTATTTCTTTCTTCTGTGACGGACTGCTATAATCCTTTTGAAAAAAGGTATAAGCTTACAAGATCCATTCTTGAACAGCTTGCTCATGCAGAGGACTGTGAAGTCGGAATTTCAACAAAATCCTCACTCATCCTCCGTGATCTGGATGTTCTTCGCAGAATACCTAATCTAAAAGTTGCTATGTCTGTAAACACACTTGATGACGTTTTCAGAAGTGATATGGACAGCGCCTCAAGCATAGGAGAGCGTCTTCATGCTCTTAAAGCAATGCATTCAAACGGAATTTATACTGTTCTTTTCATGTCGCCGATATTCCCGGGGATAACTGATTTTAAGGCAATAATTGAACATACAAAAGATTTTATTGATGAATACTGGTTTGAAAACCTCAATCTTAGAGGTGAAGTTAAGCCAAGAATTTTAAGCTATATTGATACAAAGTACCACAATTTAATCAAACTCTACAGGGATATTTACCTTTATGGCAACAAGACATACTGGACCGAGCTTGCAGATGATATTAACAGCTACTGTGACAAGTTCGGGATAAAATACAAAAATTATTTTTACCACGAAAAGCTTGTTCAGGAGAAAAAAGACCGCGAAAAACTAATAACGTGATAAAAACAACTCCGGTATATCATGTACCGGAGTTGTTTTTATCAATTCTGACTTTTTATTGCATTTACAGCATTTACAATATCTTTTTCCACAAGAGGTCGCATACTGTCGGGATACTGTAAAGTTTTCGAGCTTTCCAGTGCTTTTATAATTTTTTCTTTCAGTTCGGGCTTATATTCAGCAAGCTTCGGCAAGGCAGCTATAAACTGCCTTGATGTTATTGGCTTTTCGTCAGCCGTATGAGTAAGCAGGTCATCAATAACAGCATTAATTTTATTCTGGTTATCATATCCTGCGTTTGCACATATAAGAAGCAGACCTCTTGTCCGCATATATGAGTTCTTTTCTTTAGTGAGGCTGTATAGTTCATCAAAGAACTGATATACATCAGCAGAATTTTCACTTTCCTGCAGTAGGAGATTCATAGCATTACATCCAAGATTTGTGTCCTTATCTTTTAAATTGCCGATAAGCAGAAATACATCCATTTTTATGTTCCTCTTTCTGTGTTTTATTTATTATGGTATATTATAGTTAATTATTGTTACAATTTAATGTATATATTAATAAATTATTTACAATTAAATTACAAAATAATGTACCCTATTGATTTACACCGCCAAATACAGTATACTTCAAATATCAGGTAAAATATACAGCATAAAACAGGTCTGAATTTACATTAAGACTGTGGATTTAGTCTTTCAGGTTTCTTTCGCTCAGCCCTTTAATTTAAAGTTCAGCGCAGAAAGGATGCTTATTATAATGAAGACAACAAAAAAAATAGTTTCTTTATCACTTGCAGCTGTTATAACGGCAAGCTGTCTAGGTACAAGCACTTTTGCCTCAAATGACATTGTTAATCAAACCGCAGCAAAAAACTCCATTGTTTCCGGACTTCTTACTAAAACAGCAAAACCAGAAACGCAGCCCATAGGCCCTGTTCCTTTTGATACTTCCACAGAAGAGGGCAAGAAAGCACAGGAGAAGTTCAAGAAAATCACCCCTGTTGCTAAAGTAACAACCGATTCTGACAACTGGTGGTACGGAACATCCCCAAAGGTTTACTGCAAAAAGATTGATCACGCAATTATGTATAATTTCTACAGAAAAGGTCCTAATGATGTAACATATAAGAAAATGGCTTCGTCATTTACAAATGAATGGTATGATACAGATGCATATGGCAGCGGAAAATACAGCTATAAAATTGAAGCTGTTTCTGCAAACTATAATGATACAATAATCAAAACCAAAAAGTCAAAAGCTGTTACAATAACAGTAAAAGAAAATGTATCTTTATATGACGATTGTTGCGCAGGCGAATCTAGCGAAGGCGTAGAATACGAATCAAGCGAAGGCGTAGGGGGCATTATAGATGAAGCTCCTGCAATGGATAACTCACTTTCTATGATTGTGCCCCCATATTACTATGAAAACACAGAGGAATATACAAAATCAGAGGAAACAGGCTTCAAGTCTGTAAAGAACTATCCTCTTTCAACTTTTTCAGCAGACGTTGACACAGCTTCATATGCAAACCTCAGAAGATTAATCAATGATAATGATTATATTACTGAAGATGCTGTAAGAGTTGAGGAAATGCTCAACTACTTCAATTATGATTATACTGTTCCGACCAAGGCAAACCAGCCTTTCGCTGTTACAAAGGAAATTACAGACTGCCCATGGAACAAGGATACAAAGCTTTTACATATCGGCGTTCAGGGCAAGGATATCCCAAGCGACAAGCTCCCTGCTTCAAACTATGTTTTCCTTGTTGACGTAAGCGGCTCAATGTACAGCCCTGATAAGCTTGACCTTGTAAAGACAACAATTAAAAAGCTTTCAAAGACACTTTCCGAAAAAGACAGAGTTTCAATAGTTGCATATTCAGGATACGACCTTACTGTTCTTGAGGGCGCAAGAGGAACTCAAGTAAAGACTATTTCAATGGTTATGGATGCTCTCGAATCAGGCGGCTGCACAGCAGGCGAATCAGCTATCAACTCCGCTTATGCTCTTGCAGAAAAATATTATATCAAGGGTGGAAACAACCGTATAATCCTTGCAACAGACGGCGACCTCAACGTTGGTATCTCAGATCCTGACGAACTCAAGGAATTTATTGCTGAAAAGAGAAAGAAAGACATCTATCTTTCAGTTCTCGGCTATGGCACAGGCAATATCAAGGATGACAACATGGAGGCTCTTGCTGATAACGGCGACGGCAACTATTACTATATTGATACCGAACAGGAAGCACAGAAGGTTCTTGTTGAAGAAAACAAGGGCACACTTTATACAATCGCCGACGATGTAAAATTCCAGGTTGAATTCAATCCTGCACAGGTAAAGGGCTACAGACTTGTAGGTTACTACAACAGAATGCTTAACACAGAGGACTTTGCTGACGATAAAAAGGACGCAGGCGATGTTGGTGTCGGACACAATGTCACAGCAGTTTACGAAATTGTTCCTGTTAGCAGCAAGATGAAGATTGAAGGTTCTGACCTCAAATATCAGAAAACCGAAAGCACAACCGCTTCAACAGGTAGCGAATGGGCAACAATCAACCTCAGATACAAGAACCCGACAGAAAAGAAATCAAAGCTTATCTCTGTTTCCGTTACAAGAAATGATCTCACAACAAAAATGAGCGCAGATTCAACATTCAGATGTGCTGTAATTGAGTTTTCAATGATACTCAGGGAAAGTGAATTCAAGGGTACATCTTCAACAACAGGTGTTCTTGATCTTCTTGACAACTATGATTACTCCAATGACATTTACAAGGATGAATTTATCGCACTTGTTAAAAAGTATGTTCAGGACTATCAGAGCAAGACAGACGAATAAATCTTTTTTAAGTCATTCTCACTCCTTTAAATATTTGCAAAAGCACCGCTGAGCAAGCGGTGTTTTTGTCTAATAATGAAAGATATTTTTCTGCGCTTTTTTGCCTTGACATTTTATGTAATGTGTGTTATTATATATTGTATAATATATAATCTATTACAGCGAGGTGATTATTACATGGATACATTATTGGAGGCAATTTTTGAAGGTATTGGTGCATTAGTTGAGTTTACCCTTGATGGTCTGATTAACCTTCTCACCAAAGCAAGAAAGGCATTCCGCCGTCATGAAAAGCTTAAATCCTATAAACATAAGCCATAAAAACCTCTTTGGCTGGGTTATATAAAGGGGGACGCCCTCTATCGCAGGGCATCCCCCTCTTGTCATTCCGACAATTCACCCCTAGCGGAGCTCTTGAAGTATAAAGGATGTCGTCATCTGCGGATGACATCCATAGGGCTCTGCCCTTTGGAAACCCGCAACCTTGAAAGGTTGACGAACTTTTCATTAAAAACCCGATGTGAAAATACAATCACATCGGGTTTTGTTATACTTATTCTATTCTGAATTAGTCGTTAAGCTCGCCGTTCCAGCTGTAAAGCTTTCTGAGGCCTGCTCCTACTTCTTCGAGGAGGTGTTCGGTTTCTCTTCTTCTGCAAGCATTGAAGTGAGGTCTGCCGCACTGATTTTCAAGAATCCACTTGTTTGCAAATGTACCATCCTGAATTTCTGTGAGGATCTTCTTCATTTCCTTCTTTGTTTCGTCTGTGATAAGACGCTTGCCTGTTTCGTAATCGCCGAATTCAGCTGTATCAGAAATTGAGTATCTCATTCTTGAGAAACCTCCCTGATAGATAAGGTCAACGATAAGCTTCATTTCGTGGATACATTCAAAGTAAGCATTCTGTGGGTCATAACCAGCTTCACAAAGTGTTTCAAAACCAGCCTTCATAAGAGCTGTAACACCACCGCAGAGAACAGCCTGTTCGCCGAAGAGGTCTGTTTCTGTTTCGCACTTGAATGTTGTTGTAAGAACGCCTGCTCTTGAACCGCCGATACCTGCAGCATAAGCAAGACCAATGTCAACAGCGTCGCCTGTTGCATCCTGATGTACAGCGATAAGACATGGAACACCCTTGCCTTCCTGATATTCATAACGTACTGTATGACCAGGTCCCTTAGGAGCAACCATGATAACGTTAACGTCTGCAGGCGGAACGATACATCCAAAGTGAATGTTAAAGCCATGAGCAAAAGCAAGTGTCTTGCCTGATGTGAGGTTAGGAGCAATGCTTTCCTTGTATATAGCAGCCTGCTTTTCATCAGGAAGAAGAATCATGATGATATCTGCAGCCTTTGCAGCATCAGCAGCTGTCATAACCTTGAGGCCTGCCTTTTCAGCTCTTGCCCAGCTCTTTGAGCCTTCATAAAGTCCAACAACTACATTTACTCCGCTGTCATGAAGATTAAGTGCATGAGCATGACCCTGTGAGCCATAACCTATGATTGCAACTGTTTTGCCATCCAGTCTGCTGAGATCGCAGTCCTGCTGATAATAAATTTTAGCCATTTTATTTTCCTCCATTTTATATATTAAGTATATTTGATATATGACTAGCAATGGTAATAATACACTTTCACTTCTGAAATATAGATAAAAAATCTTCGCAAACGTCCATATATCAAGACTTTTTGCTTAATTTTTTATATATTTCTATCGTGAATTAGTATAAGCGGTTACTTCTTGATTGTTTCCGCACCCTTCTGTATAGCTATAACCCCTGTGCGGACGATTTCCTTTATTCCGTAAGGCTTTATAAGCTCCTCAAATCTTACAAGATTTTCGGTTGTATCAGATATTTCAATAGTAAGTGTCGATGCTGAAATATCAATGATCTTTGAGCCCATTATCTCACATATAGTAAGTATTTCACTTCTCTGCGCCGGGGTACAGGAAATTTTAATAAGCTGCAATTCTCTTGAAATAAGCTCTTCAGCTGAAAGAGCCTTTACTTTAATTGTGTCAATAAGCTTGTTGAGCTGTTTTTCAAGCTGCTCAACCATATAATCGTCGCCGTCTGCAACGATTGTAACTCTTGATACAGCAGGGTCATCTGTTACCCCCACAGCAAGGCTGTCTATGTTAAAACCTCTGCGTGAGAACAGTCCTGAAATTCTTGACAGTACTCCTGCATGGTTTTCAACCAGAATTGATATTGTATGCTTCATAGGGAAAGCACCGCTCCTTTCACAACGTTTACTGTTTTTAAACTAATTTACTGAACAAGCCATAGCTTTGCTTTTTCAAAATCATTTATGAACGCACATCTGTACTGCGGCGGATAAATTGCCATTGCCTTTTTGATGAGCTTTTTGCCTTTTGAATCAAGCCCTGTATAAACAACCCTTGTGACAGCATATCCCGCTTCCTGCAAAGTCCTTGCAAAAATAACAGCAAGATCGGAAGTGATAAGTGTTTCATTGAGATTCATTGCAACAACCGATGGTGTTGATGGTCTTCTCACTGATTTCATATCCTGCAGAAATTTGTTTTTAACAAGGTCGGTGTGTACGGAAAGTGCGTCGAGATCTTCGCACCATATTTCCCCTTCACCAAAAAACATTGCAAACGATCTGCGGATTATAAGTTTATCTCTGGGAATGAATTTAATAGTTTTCTTTTGAAAAAGCATAGACTTCATGATTCCTATCTATATAGTATCATACAGCAAGGTATAAGTAAAATGCATATTTTTTATAACAAGTATAACTTGACGTTAAAGCGAAGTTTCATGCTTAAAAACATTACATTCTATTAAATAAGGGCCTTCTGCACTGACAAGCCTTTTTATAGCCCCGTCAGCCTCAGCATAAGATGTTACTCTTTCTGATGGGATTCGATAAGCCTTTGTCAAGGCAACAAAATCAGGGCTTCCGTCAAGATGTACACCCATCTGGTGGTCGTTATAAACCTTTGTCTGAAGTTCCCTTACCATACCAAGCCTGTTGTTGCGCATAAGAATTATCTTAATCGGCAGTTTTTCCTGAACAATTGTAGCAAGTTCCATCATCTGCATCTGGAATGACCCGTCGCCGCAGACAGCAATAACTTCATTTGACATATCTGCCATCTTTGCGCCTACTGCACAAGGAATACTGTATCCCATTGTACCCATTCCTCCGCTTGTGAGGAAACGTCCGTCCTTGATTATAAAATTGTTGCATGTCCATATCTGATTCTGTCCGACATCTGAACAGCAAACTGTATTTTCAGGCATAGCCTCGGAAAGCTTTCTTAAAAACATTTTCGGGTTGATATATCCTTGTGTTTCGTTTTCGGCAGGAATATTGTTACTTACATTTTTAAGCTCATCAATCCATGCCGTTCTGTCAGTAACTGATATATGCTCACAGAGCTGTGAAAGGATATTTCTGCAGTCACCAACAAGCGGAATGTCCGTCTTTATATTCTTCCCAATCTCCGCAGGATCAATATCAATGTGTATAATCTTCTTTGTCTGTGCAAGGAATTCAGGTGAAGTGACAGCTCTGTCGCCAACTCTTGCGCCGATAATAATCATTGTATCGCATTTGCTTACGGCAGTATTTGCGGTTTTAACCCCATGCATTCCAAGCATGCCGAAATAAAGAGGATGCTCGGACGGGAAAAGGCTTAACCCCATCATCGTTGAAACAGCAGGAATCTGTGCTTTTTCAGCGAATTCCTTTAGCTCCTTTGCAGCACCTGCGGAAAAAACTCCGCCGCCTGCGCAGATAAGAGGACGTTCTGATTTTGCAAGAGCGTCACAGACACGCTTAATCTGTAATGTATTACCCTTGACAGTAGGCTTGTACGAACGAAGCTCTACTGTTTCAGGATATGTGAAATCAATAAGAGTGTTCTGAATATCAACAGGAACGTCAATCAGTACAGGACCAGGACGTCCTGTTCCTGCAATATGGAAAGCTTCCTTGAATACTTTGGGAAGTTCCTTTGCATCCTTGATAAGATAGCTGTATTTAACAAACGGTTCAGCGGCTCCTGTGATGTCTACTTCCTGAAAAACGTCACAGCCGATCTGGTCGGTTGAAACCTGACCTGTTATGGCGATAATCGGAATACTGTCACTGTAAGCTGTTGCAATGGCAGTAAGCAGGTTTGTAGCGCCGGGACCTGAGGTTGCAATACATACAGCAGGCTTGCCGGTAATTCTTGAATAACCGTTAGCGGCATGACCAGCATTTGCTTCATGTCTTACAAGAACATGCCTTATATCAGACCTGAAAAGCTCATCATAAAAAGGGCATATAGCCGCACCAGGATAACCAAAGACGACCTTTATGCCCTCTTTCTCCAGACATTTAACCATCGCTTCAGCGGCTTTGATCATCTTTAATCACTCCTTGTTAATAATAGTAATTTGCATTATATGACAATCCATTCATATAATTACATACTTTTTATTATATTGCTATTAGCAGCTTTAGTCAAGCATTTACATTGATATATATATTAATTATCATTTATCAGATATATATTTCTGCTGATAATACAGTTGTTTTTATGCATATGCACAATAAAAAGTCTGCCGTCCCGAAGGTTGGCAGACTTTTATTTTATGTATTTACAGGCTGAACATCAATTTTCGGAATTTCTGTTGTATCATCTGACTTCTTTTCACCCTTATACAACAGCTTTAATATAATAGGTGTCGATATTGACGAGCAGATAATCAGCAGAATTACAGATGTGAAATATACAGGGTCCATAAGTCCTACTGCTAATCCCTTTTGGGCAACAATAAGCGCAACCTCACCTCTTGTCATCATTCCAACGCCAACTTTAAGACTGTCCTTGCCGCTTAATTTACACGCTCTTGCCGCAAGTCCACAGCCGACTATCTTTGTGGCAAGTGCAACAAGTACGAAAGCAACCGAGAATATCAGCAGTGCTGCATTTATTCCGTTAAACTCTGTCTTTAGTCCTATACTTGCAAAGAATATCGGTCCAAACAGCATATATGAACTTATGTCCATTTTTTCTGCAATATAGTTACTGTCCTTGAGATTGCAGAGAATAATACCCGCAACATATGCACCTGTAATATCTGCAATTCCAAACCATGCCTCTGCAATATATGCAAGTGCCATACAAAGAGCAAGCCCCAGAATAGGAATTCTTCTCTGGCGGGCATATCTCTTGTCAAGGAATTTAAATATCTTGTAAATGATAAATCCTACTGCGCCGCTGAATACAAAGAACAAAATTGTGCTTATAACAACCTTGAAAGGACTTGATCCCGGTGTCTTGAAACCAATAACAAATGTAAGAACAATAATTCCGATAACATCGTCGATTATTGCGGCACTCATAATAAGCGTTCCAATCTTCCCTTTAAGATGCCCCAGTTCCCTTAGTGCCTGAACTGTTATACTTACAGATGTAGCTGTCATTATCGTTCCAATGAAAACTGCCCTAAAGAACTGTTCTGAACCGACCTCGGAAAAACCGAAAAAGCAGGAATATAACACAGCTCCCCCAGCAAGCGGAATAAATACACCGACACATGCTATAAACAGAGCAACAGGTCCCGTCTTAACAAGATCCTTGAGATCTGTTTCAAGCCCTGCGGAGAACATCAGCAATATAACGCCAACTTCCGCCATCTGAACAAGAAAGTCCGATTTGCCAACTATACCGAGAATACTTGGGCCTATTATAAGACCTGCAATAATTTCACCGACAACCTGCGGTGCCTTCAGCTTTTTTGCAAGAAGCCCGAAGCCCTTTGCCGCAATTACGATAATTGCAAGATCACGTAGATAACTGAATGTTTCCATATTAAATTATACTCCCTTTTTCTATTTATTTCTTTTTAGTTTTGTGGATTACGTCAAAAACAAAAACCAACTTTCTGAAAACTATCAAACCTTTACACATTTATGTTAGGGCACAAAATATGTGGGATTCAAGTCTATTGTGCACCACATGACTTGAATCCCATATTGTTATGAAACATTACGCTTTGTAACTGTCCCTTTGCATACTGTGCAAATATAGCAAACATAGTTTTTTGAGTCAGAATACTTATACTGTCACCGCTGTACTCATCGTTGCGACTCAAGCTGTAATATAATGCAGTTATTTGTTCCTTATATTAAATTTTGCCATTACAAGTCCTTTCCAAATAGCAGATTAGGACTTTTGTGTATCTTAATTATACACAGAAAGTCGAAATTTGTAAAGTGATTCTATAAATCTTCTGCTGTATAAAAATTTTACTTTACTTTTCTTACCATAATGAGAAATCAACTTTCGGAGGATGATCCAAAGTTGAAATTGAATGATATATCTTGCTTTTTAAAAAACACAAGTATAATGGAATTAATGTAAAGGGTTGATTTATCAAAAGAATTGTTGTAAAATACTGTTGTAAAATAACGACAAATATAAATTTAGTTTATTTGCTATTTAACCAAATATGTGCCGTCAAAATATGTCGATTATATTTTGGGAAATAAAGCATTGCCAAACAATAGCAATATCGTTATTAAAACAGGAATTATTACACGTGACGATATCGACTTCAAGGGAATGGGAAGTGTGTACGGCGGAAAATGGCAACCTAATAAAACAGAAGATGAACGTTTTAAGGGCAATCCTGGCGAAACAAAAACAACATATAAAAATTGGGTATAAAATAGATACAAAAATCGGCGAGGACGGCTATGCAACAAAGGAACGGCATTATACTGATCATAATAAGCCGTCGGCGCATACTAACCCACACGACCATTACATCAATTGGAAAAGCCCCAAGCCTGGTATTCCAAATTTTGAAAAACCACATATTAATTATACTAATGATATACCAGAGTTTAAGTATTATAAGGAGACAAACAATATGAATATTGTTTCAACCAACAGTTTTGAAGAAAGCAGATTTAAAACGATAAGTGATTTTAAAGATTGCATGATTCGTGGTGGAGAAGTGGAGTTTATTTGGAAAGGTAAGCCTTATAGCATTACACATCCAGATGGGAAAATAAGCATATGCCAAGGTTATAATTTCAGCGAAGCAGTTGACGTAGATATAGCAGATGAATTACTCGACTATATGTTAGGAGAGGATAAATTGAGAGATGTCATTACGCAGGTTGAGGTTTTATATCGCACAATTTAAATATTAGAGAGGGAAATCATCATGTGCATTATTTTATCCAACAGTCTTGAAGAGAACAGGTTTAAAACAATTAGCGATTTTAAATGGTGCATGATTTGTGGTGGAGAAGTGGAATTTTGTGTCGGTGAGAGAGTTTTTGGGGTTTTCCCCAAATTAAAGCGAACTTCAGATTCTCCGGAGCAAATTCTTATTTGTGAAAAATTCGTAGAAAATCAGGAAAGCACAGAACAGTGGAGCAATACCGCAGATGAAGTCCTGGAATATAAAATTGACGGTGTTAGTTTGCGGGATATTATTACAGAAGTTGAAGTAACTGACCGTACTATTTAATAGGAATGCATTCCATTAAATATCTATAAGAAAGGGCTTATGAATAAATCAAAAAATATTTATACATTGGATGACAGTTTGAATTTTGACTCCATAAGCGATTTTAAATGGTGTATGAGATGTGGCGGAGAAGTTGAGTTTTCATGGAATGGCAAACATTATTGTATGTTCGGTAAGCTTCAGAAAAAAGAATCCTCAAAAGTACAGATGTGCATAAGTGAAGCGTATAAGCCTGAAACCGAAAAATGGTGCGACACTGCCGATGAACTGCTTGATTATATCATTGGTTCCGATAAATTAAGAGATATCATAACAAAGGTTAAGGTTATAGATCGTACTATTTAAATGTTATAGACAGGAAAATCATCATGTGACTCATCACATAATGATTTGTGATTATTTTAATTTTTCAGACAAGTCCTGACTTTGCCATTTCCACAAACTGCCTAGCAACTCTTCCGGAACGGCCGTTGCGTCTTAATGCAAATGCTTCAGCACGTCTTTGCATATCATCATCATAAGTGATATTATATTGCTCACAAAGGAATTTTACAATCTTTAGGAAAAGTTCCTTATCAGGCTTGACAAATGTAACCTTAAGACCGAATCTTTCCGAAAGTGAAACAAGTTCTTCCCTGCTGTCTGCCGCATGTATTTCATCACCGTCACGGTCAGAAAATTTTTCTTTTACAAGGTGACGTCTGTTGCTTGTCGCATAGATGACAACGTTTGAAGTCCTTGATGAAACAGAGCCTTCAAGAACAGCCTTCAATGCACCGAAATCATCGTCATCAGATGAAAATGACAGATCATCTATAAAAATTATGAACTTCAGAGGATTATGTGCAACTGCCTCGATAACAGCAGGCAGTTCATGAAGCTGTGATTTTTTCAGTTCGATAAGGCGCAGCCCTTCATCCTTGTATTCATTGAGAACAGCCTTGACAGTTGAGGATTTGCCTGTTCCTGCATCTCCATATATAAGGGCGTTTGCCGCATTTTTCCCGTCAATGAGAGCAAGAGTATTGTCAATGATTTTCTTTCTTTCAAGCTCATATCCTTTAAGACTTGCAAGTGTCTGAGTGTCCGGAGTTTTAACAGGAGTAATTGCGTTGTTCTTATAACAGAATGCATAATATTTTGCAAATATTCCGTAGCCTTTTGTCTGGAGCACAGACATTCTTTCAGCATAAACCGTCATGAAGTTTATGTTTGAAACGCCCCATTCAGCAAGACTTCCGTAAAGGTTTGTAAACTGCATCATCTGCTGTGGTGTAATTCTTGCAATCTGCTGTAGCGCTGCAAGCTCATTATGCGCAGCCTTGTTTATTGCATCAGGAATTTCCTGCATCATTGCAAGAGAAAGCATATAGCAATTTTCATCCTCAAGCACAACGCTCATCATATATTCAGTTAGATTGTCCGTATGCTTATAAAGAGCATGAACAAACTCGCCATAAGATTCAAGTGTCTTTTCTTTAATAAGGGTTCTGAGTTTGCTTATAACCTCATCTTTTAAAATACCTCTGAATACTGAAAGACTTTCAAGCATACAGTAGCAACTGTCTGTCATAACATAACTTCCTTTATCGATTAATAGCTAATAGCATTTATAGTTCCGTCGCAAAACGGCACAGATATATTAATATTATAACAGTGAACATCAGCTTTTTCAACATAATTATGCATAATATTCATTTGCAGAATTAAACCATGCAAAGCATAATACTAGACGTGTCCGTCATACAAATACAGTAGTATTTCACAAACGGACGGATTAAATAAAGTTAAATTTGTTCTATCTACCGATTGATTAAAGCTAAAATATATTTTATAATAATATATGTATTAAGGCAATACCGCACAATACGTTTCTGTCGATTATCAAAACAGGCTCAGTTACGTATTTTCGCTGTTTCTCAAATCGTCGAAACTTAGCCTGTGGCTTTGTGCGGTATTGCCTTAGGAAGACGTTTTTATTGCGTTTCTTCAGATTAAACTAGTTTTGAAAGGGCTGTGGTTATGAGTATTGTTAAGGTTGTTAAGTTCGGCGGAAGCTCCCTCGCTGACGCAAATCAGTTCAGAAAAGCGGCAGGAATTGTTCTTGCAGAAAAGTCAAGACGTTTTGTCGTTGCATCTGCTCCGGGAAAAAGATTTTCTGCGGATACCAAAATAACCGATATGCTTTATGCCTGCTATGAAAAAGCAGCTAAGGGCGAAGATTTCCATGCAGATTTCGACGCTATCGAAGCACGCTATAATTCGATTATTACAGATTTAAATCTTGATCTCTCCCTTGCTGATGAATTTGCCAATATAAAAAATGCTTTTGCTCACAGGGCAGGACGTGACTATGCTGCAAGTCGTGGTGAATACCTCAACAGCATTGTTTTTGCAAAATTCCTCGGATATACTTTCCTTGACCCTGCAACATGCATTTTCTTTAACGAAAAGGGTGCTTTTGACCTTGACAAAACTCTTTCCGTTCTTTCGCCTAAGCTTGAAAAGCTTGAAAATGCCGTTATCCCTGGTTTCTACGGCTCAATGCCTAACGATACAATCAAGACATTTTCAAGAGGCGGCTCTGATGTAACAGGTTCAATCGTTGCAAGAGCAGCAAATGCTGATATATATGAAAACTGGACTGACGTAAGCGGATTCCTTATCTGCGACCCTAGAATAGTTGAAAATCCTGAACCGATTACAACAATTACCTACAGAGAGCTTCGTGAGCTTGCTTACATGGGTGCAACAGTTCTCCATGAGGATGCTATTTTCCCTGTAAGAACAGTAGGTATTCCGATAAATATCAGAAATACAAACCATCCGGAAGAACCGGGCACAATGATTGTTTCTGATTCATCTGATTTCAGCAAGTACACAATCACAGGCATTGCAGGCAAGAAGGGTTTCTCCGTAATCAACATTGAAAAGGATATGATGAACAGCGAAGTCGGATTCGGCAGAAATGTTCTCCGTGCGCTTGAAAAGAGTGACATAAATTTCGAGCATATGCCTTCAGGTATCGACACAATGAGTGTTATTGTATCAACCGATTCATTAAAGGATAAGCAGAAAACCGTTATCGACGAAATCACTTACAGAGTTCATCCTGACAAGATTGACGTTGAAGATGACCTTGCACTTATCGCCGTTGTTGGTCGTGGTATGAGAATGACAAGAGGTACAGCAGGAAGAATATTCTCTGCACTTGCTCATGCAAAGATTAACGTAAAGATGATTGACCAGGGCTCATCAGAACTTAACATTATTATAGGTGTTTCCGAAGCTGATTTTGAAGCCGCAACAAAGGCAATCTATGAGATGTTTGTGTTTACACAGAAGTAATTAAGATTGGTATCTGCAGCTAGAAAATAACGTATTATTATGTTAAAAGCAGTCTAATTCTGTTTTGGAATATAAATTTGTTGTGTGAAAGGGGATGCCCTCTATCGCAGGGCATCCCCTCTTGTCGTTCCGACAATTCACCCCTTGCGGAGCTCTTCTCTGGCATAAGATTTCGCTGTCTGCGGACAGCGCTGAGGGCTCTGCCCCTCAACCCCGCCACCTTGAAAGGTGGACGAACTTTTCATTGCTGGCGAACTTTGTAATTTATTGTTTGAAAGACTAACCACACATACGCTTTGTGGTATTGCCTTATATATTTGAAAGGACTTGTTAAATTGAAAAAAATTATCAGCATAGCACTTGGCATGATTATGTGCTTCACACTCTTCACTGCCTGTGGAAAATCATCACAGCCTGAAATCACAACAGCTGACGTAAACTTGCTTACAGAAACAGAGTCTGAAACAGAAACAACTGCCGCAGAAAAAACGGCAATTACTATTGGTTCACTTAAAGGCCCTACAACAATGGGCATGGTTAAGCTTATGGATGACAGCGACAACGGACTTACTGACAACACATATAACGTTGCAATTTACGGAACAGCTGACGAAATAGTTGCGGGTATTGCAAGCGGAAAGATTGACGTTGCAAACGTTCCTGCAAATCTAGCTTCCGTTCTTTACAAGAAAACAGAGGGCGAAATTTCTGTTGCCGCTGTAAATACACTTGGTGTTCTCTATATGGTTGAAACAGGCGATACAATTAAATCCGTTGCAGATTTAAAGGGAAAGACAATCTATTCAACCGGCAAAGGCACAACACCTGAATATGTTCTCAACTATATTCTTGCACAAAATGGTCTTACTCCGGGAAAAGACGTGACAATTGAATACAAGTCTGAATCTACAGAAGTTGCCGCTATGCTTGGCGAAAGCGAAAATGCTATAGCTCTTCTCCCTCAGCCTTATGTTACCGTTGCACAGTCAAAGAATGATAAAATTAAAATCTGCCTTGATTTAACTGCTGAATGGAATAAAATCAACGAACATCAGCTTATCACAGGCGTTGTAATTGCAAGAAAGGATTTTATATCCGAAAATCCTGATGTTTTTGAAAAGTTCCTTGCAGATTATGATGAATCCGTAAAATATGTAAATGCAAATACAGACGAAGCTGCAAAGCTTGTCGGAGGATATGACATTGTCGGCGAGCCTGTTGCAAAGAAAGCTCTCCCACTCTGCAATATTACTTTTGTAAGAGATGAAAAGATGAAACAATACGTTGAAAGCTACCTTTCTGTATTATACGAACAGGATCCTACTTCCATAGGAGGAGCTCTGCCGGATGAAAACTTCTACTATATCCTCAAAAATGCTGAATAATAAAAAATACAAAGCTGTACAGTATACCGCCGCAGTCCTATTCTGGATTGCGGTCTGGTATGCCGCCAGCATAAAAATAAATAAATCCGTCATACTCGTGTCTCCGACGGAGGTTGTTGAGGCGCTGTTTTCTCTTGTAAAGAAAACGGCGTTTTGGTATACCCTAGCAAATTCATTTGCAAGTATTGCAGGAGGGTTTCTTATTGCTTTAATAAGCGGAATTATCCTTGCCTGTGCGGCTTCGGCATTGCCATTCCTGCGGATACTTCTTTCTCCAGTTACATCTGTAATGAAATCAACGCCTGTTGCGTCCTTTGTAATCCTTGTTCTTTTATGGATTCCAAGCAGCGGACTTGCTATATTAATATCCTTTCTCATGGTTTTCCCTGTTATATACACAAATCTGCTTAACGGTATAATGAATGTAGACAAACGGCTTGAAGAAATGGCTGAAGTGTTCCACATAAGCAGACTCAAAAGGATTCTGTATATTTATCTGCCTGATGTAATGCCTTTCTTTGTATCGGCATGTACCGTATCTCTGGGGTTATGCTGGAAAAGCGGAGTTGCCGCAGAAGTTATCGGACAGCCTGAAAATTCAATCGGTGAAAAGCTTTATAAATCAAAGCTTTATCTTGAAACAGCCGACCTCTTTGCATGGACAGTTGTAATAATTCTGATAAGCTACCTGTTTGAAAAGCTGTTTCTTTTTGCTTTGAACAAGCTGTGGAAAGCAATTGAAAGGAGCTGTTCAAAATGATTGTAAACGAAATAATCAAGAGCTTTGACGGGAAAAAGGTTCTTGACAATTTCTCGGCAGAGTTTGAAAAAGGCAAGGTTTACTGCATTATGGGCAAGTCGGGATGCGGAAAAACAACACTTTTTAATATAATCTGCGGACTTGTTAAGGCGGACAGCGGAACTTGCTCGGGTGTTGACAAAATCGGCGCAGTTTTTCAGGAGGACAGACTTTGCGAAAGACTTTCCGCATATGCTAATGTAAGACTTGTCTGCACAAAAAGTGTTTCTCATGCAAGTATTGAAAAAGCACTTTTAAAAGTCGGACTGACAAATGAGGACATAAGACAGCCTGTTTCTAAACTAAGCGGAGGAATGAAACGCCGCACTGCAATTGTAAGAGCGGTACTTTCAGAATGTGGTATTATTATGATGGACGAACCATTCAAGGGACTTGATACCGCTACACGTTACGAAACTATAAAGTATATTCTTAACAATGCAGACGGAAGAACGCTTATTGTAATAACCCATGATAAAACCGAAGCCGAACTGCTTGGCGGAGAATTAATTTGTATGGGGTAATACTAATATTATAAGGGAGAGTGTAAATTTAAACTCTCCTTTTTTTATTTCAATCCATATGCCTTTCAAATTGGAAATATTTTTACACCACTTGTCAAATTATATCATAAAAAATACTGGACTTTTTTGAATTATTTTGTTATAATAGTTGAAATATAAGAAATTTGCTGCCTGAATTTACTGGGGGTATAATAAATGGATTTTAATACACAGCGACGTATTGTAAAGAATATTTCTAACTTTGCGGAAAGACATAAGCTGCTGCTTCTCCCTTGTCTTATTGCAACAGGACTTGTTGCGCTCTTTTTCAAGATTGGGCGCTGCATTGATATAATGCTTTCGGACAAGGACGGCAACTTCCTCGGCATTGAAAGAAAACAACGGGAGATCAAACCGCGGCCTGTAATTGCAAAACGGCCTCTTGCAACAAGACTTCTCTGTGGTGTTCTTGCAATTATATTTGTTGTGTCATTCACCCCCGGTATTGATACATTTGCCGCATGGGTAAAGCCTGCTGGGTCAGAGTTTTACTATGATGACACCCAGACACCTGCAGCTCCGACCATTAATTCATTAACAGCAATTATAGGATACGGCGCTATAAAAATATCGTGGAACTCCATTGCAGGTGCTGACGGCTATGCTGTTTTTGTAAATGGCTCCACAACACCATATACTTCTGTAACAACAACAAGTGCTATTGTCTACGGACTATCAGCTACTGCAAATTCAAGAATCTGTGTCAAGGCATATAAAAGCGTTGACCTTTTTGGTGAGGATCCTGCGAACCCTGGCACATACAATCAGCCAACAACAGAGAAAATAACACTTTATTCACCTGCTTCAGCAGATTTTGTTCATACTGCAGGACAAATGCTTCCTACATATCCTACAGTAACAGTAACCAGACATGGTGAAAGACAAGCAGATATCGAATGGTCACAGGTTGCCGATGCAGATGGCTATGTCATCTACAGAAAAAACAGCGACGCCACTTCACCATCTTATTCATTTATAAAAAGCTTTACAAATGCTGAGCTCCCTGCTCCTGATTCGGACGGAAATATTAGTTATTTTAATCAGGATTATCTCGATTATGGTACAAAATATGACTATGCAGTTATTGCCTACAGGGACATATTTGGACTTCACGGAGGATTTTATGTTCCTGCAAGCAGCAGAGATTACATTCACAGCGCATCTTCTCCTGAAACCTGCGTTTCTGCTTCAGTTGATTTTATTGTAACAGATCCTGACAAGCCATCCAATTTTAAGGCTGTTGCTTCCGGTACAAGCATTAATTTAACATGGGCAAAAAACTCAAATGCAGACGGTTATTACATCTATAGGTCCGAAACACCTATAGAAGAATTGAACCTTGGTACTTTAAGGGCAAATGCTCTGAACAACCGACTTGATTCTTTAGGAACAAGTACACTTGCTTATGTGGATAGCGAAGCAGATAACGGAACAAAATACTATTATTATGTTTCAGCTTACAGAAGCGTGGACGGACTATTCTTCGAAGGATTTGCCGCTACTGTTTCGACACAGCTAAATACAACGGTTTCAACTCCTGTCAATATCATTGCAACCCCGGGTGACGGAAAAGTTGATCTGAAATGGGACCCTTGCACAAATGCACAGGGTTATGAGGTTATCATTACAAAGAAGTCAAGCTATGACGGCAATAATGCCGGACTTCCTTCTACTTTGCCGTCAATTGATAACGGCAACAAAACTACATACTCGCACATCGGACTTTTTAACGGCGATGTTTATGATTATCTTATAAGGGCATATACTATTATTAACGGCACAAAAATTTACAATGATACTCCTGCTCTGCCTGTTACTGTTACAGTCGGCGTAAATCTTTCAGTACCGCAGGACGTTGCTGCTACTACAGGAGAGGGATATAACGAAATATCCTGGTCAAAGGTTACGGGGGCTACTAGCTACAGGCTTTACGGTACAAGGGTCGGCGGCGCACAGACGCTTGAAACTACAGTTACCGGAGAAAAGTTCAAGCATACAGGTCTTGTTGTTGGCGAAGAATGGACTTATTATGTAAGAGCTTGCAAAACTGTAAACAATGTTGATGTTTACAGCGCAAATTCACTTTCCGTTTCAGTGGTTGTTGGTATGTTCATTGATGCACCTAAGGATCTTGCTGCCAGCACAAAGACGCAGGGACAGCTAACCATTTCATGGACAGCTTCAACAGGGGCGCAGGGATATTACCTCTATGCATCCAAGGCTGGAATTGCTCCGACAAGACTCGATGTTACAAAGGTAACGTATGATCACACAGGTCTTCGTGTTGGCGAAAACTGGACTTATTATGTTGTAGCATATAAATATGTAAACGGGCATCAGGTTCTCAGCTCTCCTTCAATCAGTGTAACTGCAACAGTTGGCGAAGGACTTACAGCGCCAAAGGATCTTACTGGCGCTTCAGGCGATGGACAGATCGATCTTACATGGTCAAAATCCAATAATGCAGACGGCTATGAAGTATTTACAACAGGCGGATACAACGGTTATTCACAGATTGCCGATGTTACAAAAACTTCTGCAACACATTTCAACCTCACAAATAATATGTCTTATACTTATGTTGTAAGAGCATATAAGTGGGTAAACGGCGTAAAAACTTACAGCGACTATTCTTTCCCTGTTACTCTCAAGGCAGGCGGAAGTATTGCATCCCCGACAGATGTTTATGTTAAATCGGGTGACGGATCGCTTACAATATCATGGAGCAAGGTTACAGGTGCGGAAGGGTATGTCCTCTACATGAAAAACCTTGACACAGGTGCTTTTGAAGCTATAACTATTGTTTCAAAAACGACCTATACACATGAAAGACTTACAAACGGCAAAAAGTACACATACATGGTTGTCGCATACAAAACCGTAAACGGAACAACAGAATATTCGCCGAACTCAATGAGCGCAACAGGTGTTCCTAACGGAAAGAACGGCGGCGGCACTAATACAGGCGGCACTTCACAGAATCTTGGTGAGGGCGGAGTTTACCTCGACGTTATAGGAACAACCCCTTACGGAATTTCGCACGCTGACTACATAACAGCAGAGGCGGTATACAGTGCTTTCACTGATCCTGTTGATGTTCGCATAACTACAAACACTGAATCTACAGAAGCTGTCAAGGCTTGCCTGAGGGGATATGCAAAAGGGCTCAGCAGCTTCTACATTTTCCCGTTTGATATATCAGTTTACCTTGAGGGTACCCATGATGATGCTGAAATTAATCCAGGATATACTGTAACCATGACAGTTCCTGTTCCTGACAAGTGGCTTCAGTACAAGGACTATATCAATGTAGTTCATATCTCTGACGAAGACTCGCTTGAGGTTCTTCCGTCAACAGTTGTACAAATCGACGACATCTGGTGCATGAAATTTGTCTGCACTGACTTCTCTCCTTATGCATTTGTTATTTACAAGGACAGCATTGAAAACATCAGCTCCGGAAATTCTGTTGCAGCTGACGGTACACCTGCAGGCGCTGCAGACGTTCAGCAGACTTCAAGCGGTTTCAATATGCCATTCATTATGCCTGACTCAAAGAAATATGGTCAGACACTCAAAAAAATCTATCGTGTAAAATGCGTTATAAGAAAATCAGTAAACAGTTAAATTAAATTCGCCGCATTGAATTATTCTGATACCCGATAAAAAAGTATAAGCAGATAATAGTTTTGCTTATACTTTAATCGGTGTCATTATTCTGCGGTGAATTTTTATTTTTATAAAAGTAATTATTTCAACATGACGTTTATAACTGATAATGTATTTAGAAATGGTTAAAATACATAGTAAGCGTAGTGTTGTCCAATATAAAATTGTGACATTATACAAAAGTATAATTTGTTTGCAACAAAACGCTTTGTTTTTTGCACTTATTATATAACAGGTCTTTAATAAGTAAGGATTTTGTGGTATAATGTCATTATCAATCTGTTCGAAAATGAACGGATACGAGGTGATACATTATATGAATTTGAATTTCGCCGAGTGCGTTGACCGCGCAAGGCAGGGGGATGCAGATGCATTCGCAGATCTGTATTCTCTGGTATATAAGGATTTGTACCACATAGCCCTTCTTAACCTGAAAAACCAGCACGACGCTTCCGATGTGGTTAGTGACACTGTGCTTGAAGCTTATTCTTCCATAAAAAAATTAAGAGATGAAAACGCCTTTAAAAGCTGGATAGTTAAAATCCTTACTGTAAAGATAAAAAACAAACAGAGGGAATATATAAAGAACAATAACTACCAGAAAGAGCTTGATATTCTCGACAGTGTAGAACAAGAGAAAAACCATGAGATCAATTATAGCGGAATGGAAATAATGGAAGAATTTAAAAGGCTCAGTAAGGAAGAAAGACTGGTTCTGTCATTAAGCGTTGTTTCGGGATACAGAAGCGAAGAGATCGCCGGAATGCTCGGTACGAATTCAAACACTGTGCGTTCTAAGGTGGCAAGAGCTAAAATCAAACTGAAACAGTTACTTACGCAAAAATAGCGGAAAGGAGGTTGGAATTATGAACTTTGATGACAAACTGCGGGAAATGATTAACCAGGCAGAGGTTCCCGATGAACTGAAACCTGAAAACATAGCAATTATGCTTAGAACAAAGGCTGTTCAGTCCGGAAATACATCGCAAAAGAAAAATATAACTACGATGTCTTCCGCTTTAAAGAGCAAGATTATTATGGTCAGAGCAGCAGCTGCATGTGCGGCATGTGTTGCGTTGGCAATAGGAATATGGGCAGTTTCTGATAACGACAGCAACCCTGTTATAATTGACGGGCCTGTTGATTACGAAGCTGTTACTCCTGCAAATTACGATGATCTCTACAGCATTTACACAGGAATTTATCTTGAGGATTCAGGAAGAGAAATACCTGACCCAGATTTTAAAACACCTGATATTACCGGCGGATCTGCAACCGGCGGAGAAGAAATCACTACATCCGTTAAACCAATTGAAACAACTCCACCTGAAACTGAAGAAATAATAAACAGTTCAGATGAAATTACGGTTGACGGCGCTTCCAAGGCTGACATTGTTAAAAGCGACGGATCTTATCTTTACTACATTACAGAATCGAAAATCTGTATTGTTTCACTAGAAAGCATGGAAGTTTTATCGCAGATTGATAAGGCAGATGTAAAGCCTTTTGAAATGTACATCGAAGGAAATAAACTGATATTACTCTCAAAAGAAACTAAGAAAGCGGTATACAAAGCTGATGAATCGGAAAATTTCAGCAATGCCGCAGATAATAAGGCTTCAAACTCTCCAAAGGCAGAATCTGTTCCAGCAGAGGATGCTTCTTCTACCACCCAAAGCCCTGATATCAGCAATAGAAATTCCAACTCCGATACTATTAGTGGGACAGAAACAAGCGCGGCTTCAACTGGTACGGATCTGAATGCTGCATATTCAGACAATCTCGGAGCAGTTGACCGAACAAATATTGTTGTTGAAGAATTTGATATCAGCAGCAAAGAAAATCCGCAATTAATCACAGTATACAAACAGAATGGCGAATATACCTCATCCCATATGGCAGACGGTGTTCTGTATCTTGTAACAGGATATTCAGACTACCGCACAAAGCCTTTGGAAAAAGAGGCGGATCTTGACAATTTTGTTCCTGCATACTACATAAACAATGAGAAATACTATGTAGCAGCGGGTGACATTACTGTTCCCGCAAATCCGAGCACAACAGACTATACGGTAATTTCCCGCATGGACTGCAATACTGAGGCTATTGTGCCTTCAGTTAAGGCTGTTCTCGGAATGAGCAGAAAAGTTTACTGCTCAGCAGATACACTTTATGTAGTCGGTACTGATAAGAGCGACAAAAATAAGAACACAATCACAAGCTTTGATCTTGGCAGCGGCGGATTAGGTTATGCCGCAACAACCTTGATTGACGGCAGCGTTACCGCATGGATGAGCCAGTATAAAGGCAATCTGAGAATCGTTGTCAAAACCGTTGATGAAAACGGTATCCCAGCTGTGAAGATTTGTGTGCTTGACGGAAACCTTAAATCAGTAAATGAATCTGGTTATTTACTTTCCGGACAGAATCTTACTGAAGTTTCCTTCAATGAAAATTATGTCGGTCTGATGACTAATGAAGATTCTACTCCTGCAATTGTGCTTGATTTAAATGGCACCCCGCCTGTTCAGGTTCAGTCGCTCGAAAGTTCTCCTACGTCAGTTATATCAGCATACGGCGAAGATAAATTGCTCGCTTTAGGCGCAGCATACGATGAAAACGGAAAGCAAACCGGTTTGTGTCTCTCAATGTTTGAGGCAGAAAGCGGACTGAAGCTTCAAAGTACGGTTATTTCTGCTGACTCTGGCGACCTGATGTCGTCGGCTCTTACTGACAGACGTGCAATGCTTGTTGATTACGAAAGAGGCATTGTTGCAGTTCCAGTATACAGCCACAATGAGTTCGGCACAAAGAATCAGTATTATATTTACAGTTATGATGACTCAGTAGGCTTTTCAGTCAAGGGAGTAATCGAGTATAACGATATTGATGACAGCTATATCTTTGAAAGAGCCGTAATAGTTGACGATGTATTTTATGCTATCGCTAAAGGTCGTATAGTATCTGCACAGGTTACAGATTTCAAGGTAATAGATTCATTCACATTCTGATATATTAAAAGAATATGTTGAACAAAGAAAGGGCGAGCAAAGACTCGTCCTTTTCTTATTTTATAACAACAAAAGGGATACTGTCCAAATGGAAAGTATCCCGTCTTAATATTTTTTATGACCATGCTTCCATAGGAATTATGTCCTCAATCTTCTTCCTCAAGACAATTTACAAAATCCCTGTGATCGGCAATATCAATTCTATGCTCACAGCTCATATTTTCAAAGCTCATCAGCAGGTAAAACCTATTGACGCCGCCGTATTGCAGCTTTCCGTTTATCGACATGTTCTGAGAACCCCATGTTGTATCTACATAAGCCCATTTCCCATCACAGATAACGGCTGTCCACTCGTGATTTGTCGGAGCCTGACGAATCTGTGCTGGAGTATATCCGTCAGCCGCTGTTCCTCCACGGAGATTCACACAGTATATACCCTGCATACTGCACATTGAAGAAAACAGGTTTGAATATCCTGCACAGGTTGTTTTTCTGCCTGAAAGTACATTTTCAAGGGAAATTACGCTGATATCAACAGTATTATGCGCAGCATCCATATCATAGTATATATTGTTGGCTGTCCACTTAGAAAGCCTTTTTACCTTTTCAATATCCGTATCAGCATCCCCACAGATTTCATCAGAAAGCTTTTTTACCTGCAAAAGAACTGCATATCTGAAATTCTCATCAGTATTAACTGAGATATACTCTCTTGTGAACTTTCCACCAAAGCTTCTTGTTGATTCAATCTGTTTACGGTTGTTTTCGCATATATCATCAAACGGCGGCTCTGTTATCCATGTGCTTGCTTCCGTCTGTTCATAATAGTTGAGTACATCAGGCTTATCAACCTCAGGGATTTTCACATCTGCAACTTCCGCCTCAAAAAGCTGTTTATAGTCGGTTGATTCTAGTTTTGCAGGGTCATTCTGAAGAGAGTGAATTTCTTCTGAATATTTACTGAACATATCATAATTCGAGAGTGCTTCCCGTCTTATATTAATAAATGTAATTACAACCAAAATTACTACAAGAACCCCTAAAACAATCAGCAGCTTAGGGAGAAGCTTGCTTTTTTTATCTTTTGTTTCAGTCATGATAATCTCCAATCCTTTATTGCTATTTATTCCTGTGCTAAGGCAATACCGCACAATACGTTTCTGTCGATTTTTACAACAGGCTCAGTACCGTATTTTCGCTGTTTCTCAATTCGTCGAAACGTAGCCTGAGGCTTTGTACGGTATTGCCCTAAATAACACCTATCATTTTACAGTTAAACGCCGTAGAAGTCAAGAAAAATGTCGCAGTATCCGTTGTATTTAGTTAACAGTTATGTTATAATTATTTTATAATTATTTTTGAAATTTATGGAGGTCATAACTATGGGTATTATAAAGGCTGCTGTTTCATCAGTAGGCGGAGTTCTTGCCGATTCATGGCTCGACAGTATTGAACCTTATGAAATGTCTGACACAACCGTTGTCACAAAGGGCGTTAAAGTTCGTAAGGGTAAAGGCTCAAACAACAAGGGCAGTGATGACTATATTTCCAACGGCTCTGTAATACACGTTTATCCGAATACAATGATGCTTCTCGTTGACGGCGGCAAGATTGTCGATTACTGTGCATCCGAGGGCTATTATCAGGTTAACCTTTCAACTTCACCGTCACTTTTCAACGGTGAACTTTCCGAAAGTATCAAGGATACATGGGAGCGCTTTAAGTTCGGCGGTATTCCGTCAGGCTCACAGAAGGTATACTATATTAATTTACAGGAAATCAAGGGGCTTCGCTTCGGCACAAGAAATGCAGTCAACTATTACGATAACAAGTATGACGCAGAGCTTTTTCTCAGGGCTCATGGTACATATTCCATAAAGATTACCGATCCCCTCAAGTTCTTTACAGAGGCTGTTCCGAGAAATGCAGAACATTGCGATATTAATGACATTAACGAGCAGTATCTTGACGAATTTCTTGATGCTCTCCAGTCAGCTATCAACCAGATGTCAGTTGACGGAATCAACATCTCACAGGTAACTTCAAAGAGCAGAGAGCTTGCAAAGTATATGGCTAACACTCTTGACGCTGATTGGCGTGAATTAAGAGGTATGGAAATCTGTTCTGTCGGAATTGCAAGCATTTCCTATGACGAAAATTCAAGAAAACTCATTGATATGCGTAATCAGGGCGCAATGCTCAAGGATCCTTCAATCCGTGAGGGTTACGTTCAAGGCTCTATTGCTGAAGGCCTCAAGGCTGCAGGCTCCAACACAGCCGGTGCCGGTCAGACTTTCATGGCTATGGGCATGGGTATGAATGCAGGTGGAAACTTTATGTCATCAGCTTCACAGACCAATGCACAGCAGATGCAGCAGCAACAAGCACAGCAACAGGTTCAGCAGAACGGCTGGAAGTGTTCATGCGGAACAGTTAATACCGGCAACTTCTGCAACAACTGCGGCGGCAAGAAACCACAGCCTGCAGGTGAATGGCAATGCTCATGCGGAACTATGAACACGGGCAATTTCTGCAACAACTGTGGAAATAAAAAGCCTCAGCCGACAGGTGAATGGGTATGCTCATGCGGAACAAAGAACACAGGAAACTTCTGCAACAACTGCGGAAATAAGAAATCATAAGAATATTCTGTTAATTCAGTATTTTCGGAATATATAAATAGGGGGAAATAAACTTGGACGCTATTCAGCTTAAATGTCCAAACTGCGGCGGTGAAGTAACTTTTCAGCCGGGGTCGCAGAGTTTTGAATGTCCATACTGTCTTTCAAAATTTACCGAGACAGAAGTTAACAGCTTCAACGGACAAAACAAGAATACACCTGCAGGCAATTCAGGTGTTGCTGACAATACAATGCAGGCGGATTTTAACGCACATTCCAATCTTTATGTTTGTAACAGCTGTGGTGCGCAGATTATCACAGATGAAAATACAGTGGCAACCTTCTGCTACTACTGTCATAATCCTGTTGCTCTTTCAGGCCGTCTTTCTGGACAATACCGTCCGGGAAAGGTAATTCCTTTCAAGCATACTAAGGAACAAGCTCTAGGAATATATAAAGAATGGTGCAGTAAGAAATGGTTTCTTCCGTCAGACTGGGTCTCTGAAAGTCAGCTTGAAAAGGTCACAGGACTTTATGTTCCTTTCTGGCTTGCTGACAGCAAGGTAAGAGCGTATTTTCATGGCGAAGGAAATGTAGTTCATTCCCATGTCAGAGGCGACTACCGTATAACCACAACCGAGGTTTTCAATGTTGTCCGTGAAGCACAGATGGAATATTTCAGAATGCCTGCCGACGGCTCACAAAAGCTTGATGACAGACTTATGGACGCTATCGAACCATTTAATTATGCAGATCTTATTGACTTCAACTCTGCATATCTTTCAGGATTTTATGCCGATAAATACGATGTCAACAAGGATGCTGTCCTCGGAAGAATATATGACAGAATTAATACAGGCGCACAGCAGCTGCTCAGGGAAAACACAGGCAGATACTCTTCAATAAACACGATAAACCAGAACACAATGCTTACAAAGGTTGACTGGGAATATGCGTTGCTACCTGTCTGGTTCATGACATATGACCATGGCGGAAAGAAATATTTCTTTGCTATGAACGGTCAGACAGGAAAAATTGCAGGCATACTTCCTGTTTCAGTTCCAAAGCTTATGGCTTTGTTTGCAGGACTTTTCGTTGGTGTTGGAATAATTGCAGGACTTATAGGAGGTTTGATGTTATGATTAAAAAAATATCACTTTCCTTAATTACTGCCTTACTTACAATGTTCATTATCCTGCCGATAAATGCATTTGCAGATTCAAGTGATATTGATGACCAGATTTCTCTGCTTAGTCAATCTGAACTTGATAAACTTGAGCAAGAACGAAGCGCTCTTGCCGAAAAAACAGGTTGGAACATTGGTATTGTAATTATTGATGAACCAGTTGGAAAATCTCCAATGGAATTTTCAGATGACTATTATGAGGAAAAATACGGAGCTTATACAGATGGTGTACTTTTCATGTATGGACTGAAGGATAGTTATCTTTCAACAAGCGGCATTGCAATTAATTATCTTAATGACTATAGAATTGAACTGTTGCTTGATGATTCCGACAAATATTTCAGCGATTTCAAGGACTTTGAAGCTATTGAATCAGTATTGAAAAGCATAGACAAGTATTATGATCAAGGTATTGAATCAGACAATTACACTTATGAGGGCGAATATGCCGGTGAAGACATTCAGGCAAGAATAAAACATAACATTAACACAGCTATTTTAATTGGAATTATAGCAGGGTTAATTGCCGCCATAATCGGTATCAGTGGTGTAGCTGCAAAATACAAGTTCCATGCCATTCCGTCAAACAACAACTACCTCAACAAGAATTCCATTCAGTTCTTACAGTCAAGGGATGATTATGTAAGAACATTTACAACAAGAACAAGAATCAGCAGTTCAAGCGGAGGTGGCGGCGGCGGAAGTCACGGCTCATCAACCCACCGTTCGTCAAGCGGCGGAAGTCACGGCGGCGGCGGCCACAGCAGAAGCAGATAGTTTTTGTTTAGCTCAATATATAAAACAAAGCACTTCCGATACAAAAGTATCGGAAGTGCCTTTGTTATATCTATATTTCTACATTTCCTGAATTGAAATCGCTGTATGTCCTTGCAGAGTTACGCCATTTGTATATTACGGCTCATCCCATCCCTGGCAGCGGACAGGTATAGTCAGTTCTTGTCTTCATTTATTTCCCCAAACTCCTGATTATATCGTTTCAGGAACTGCTTTGTTCGTTCATTCTGTGTATCCGAGAAAACCTCCTGGGGTGTTCCCTCTTCAACAATAACTCCGCCGTCCATGAATATGACCTTATCCGCAACATCCCTTGCAAAAGCCATTTCATGCGTAACAATAACCATTGTCATCTTTTCCTTTGCAAGCTCCTTGATAACCTTGAGTATCTCCCCTGTTAGCTCAGGGTCAAGGGCAGATGTAGGTTCATCAAAGAAAAGCACCTCCGGATTGAGTGCCAATGCTCTTGCAATGGAAACTCTCTGCTGTTGTCCGCCCGACAGCTCACATGGATATGACTTTGCCTTGTCATTAAGTCCCATCTTTCCAAGCAGCTCTGTTGCAGTTCTGACAGCCTCCTCCCTGCTTTTTTTCAGCACACATACAGGTGCTTCGGTGACATTTTTCAGCACACTCATATGTGGAAAGAGGTTAAAGTTCTGGAACACAAGCCCTATTTTAAGCCTTATTTGTCTGAGAACATCCGCAGACGCATAGACAGGCTTGTCATTTTTATATGATGTAATCATTTCGGTGCCGCAGACATTAATTGTTCCGCCGCTTACCTTATCAAGCTGATTAATACAACGGAGCAAGGTTGATTTGCCACTTCCCGATGGGCCGATGATTGCAACGACCTGTCCTTCCTCAACGTTGAATGAAATATCTTTAAGAACAACTAGATGTCCAAAACTTTTTGACAAGTTTTTAACTTCAAGAACAGCCATGCTTTCACCCCTTATTTATAATATTCTAGCTTTTTCTCAACGCCTGTGAAAACAATTGTGAGAACTGCATTCATAACGAAGTAGAATGCTCCTGCAATGAAAAGCGGAATAAGAGATGAATAGTTTACCATCTGCTGTTTTGCCTTTATGAAAATTTCAGCATATGCAATAACGGATGCGAGTGATGTATCCTTTACAAGAGTGATAATCTCATTTGAACTTGCAGGAACAATTCGCTTTACAACCTGCGGAAGAACTACTCTGAAAAAAGTCTGTGACTTTGTAAATCCAAGTGACGCTGAGGCTTCATACTGTCCCTTTGGGATGGATTCAATCCCGCCTCTGAATATTTCTGCAAAATATGCAGCATAGTTAAGTGCAAAAGCTGTAATTAATGCACCGAACAGATATCCCGGGCTTTTAGTATCAATACCGCTGACGAGAGCAACCGCCCACTTTATGCTGGATTGCTTTATAATAGGTATTGCATAGTATATAGTAATAATCTGAAGCATAAGCGGGGTTCCACGCATTATTAATATGTAAATGCTTGTCAGCCATGATACCGGCCGAAATTTACACATTTTGAGCAATGCGACAATCATTCCAAGCGGAATAGAGAAAATCAATGTAAACACAAAAACTTTTAATGTCGGTATTAAATATTTAAGCAGAACTTGAGTTGTCTGTAAAACGTCATGCCAATCCAATATAATCACCTCTTGAAAAATTCAATGCGCACTTTATTATTATAGCTTATTATCTTAGCATAAGCAACCGATAAAGCGCATTATTTTCAAGTTTTCTGTATCATCTTGAATTTTGCATGCATAAATAAAGCACCTGAAAAGATTAACTACTCTTTTGAGGTGCTTTATTTATTAGTCAAAATTAACATGATCATGTTTGTCAATGTATCCTTCAAAATTTTCTTCAAACGGTGCTGGTCTTATCAGAATCAAATAATAACAATTCGTGGAATCAGATGAAAGTTCTAAACGACTATAACTAGTAGAAAACGTTATTCCATAATCCTTTTTCGGATCCTCTTTCATATTGTCTACAAAAATTTTACTTTTATCTGAATTATACTTTTCAATTAATACTTTTTCTACTTGCTCAAAAGGAACGTTTACCTCAAACACTACCTCAGTTACTATATGAGCATGACAATCAAATTGATAAATATTCTCAACTCCTGAAGCTGTTTCAAGTATTTTGGCATCCGAATATTGATTGACAAGTCCCTGTGTAAATTCTTCAGTTTGTTTATTTGCCACAGAATTATTTACTATATACCCAATACATTCATATGCAATAAAGCCAATAATAATTATTCCTATAATTAACATTATTCTAAGCATTACTTTTTTTGATAACTTAACGCTCATTTTTATCTGTCCCCCAATAATGTACTTTATTAATATTTTAAAGCATTACGTCCAATTGTCTTTCCCCATTAAGCTCTATTCTGTGGGCTTTTCATCTGCTTTATTAGAAACCCTCTCATTTATGTAGTTATAAAGCAAAACAAAGTCATTGTTGTTATACCGCTCAGTAAAAGCTAAGGGTAAATCTTTTACTCCACCAAATCGTGGTTCGAATTTTGATGAATATTTATATATATTATCTGATGTTATTATTTTTAAACATATATTATAGTAATATAATCCTCCGACTTCACACTTTAGTATGTTTTTTAGTTCTATTTTCTTTATGTCTTTAAATTCAATTACTATTTTCTTACCCAAAGTTACAAATTTAACTTCGGTTTCATTTGCTTCAAAATTTCCATGTGTATCTTGTATTAACCATGTAAATAAAAAGGATAAGAAGAAGGAAAAAATAAAAAGCAACTTAACTTTTTCAGGTACACTGAGAATTAGAAACATTGATAAAAAAATAGTTATTATAGGAACTGCAATTAATTTACTTGTATAACGAAACTCACCTTTCACATCCGTCACTCTTTCCTGTCTCTTCCGATTTATTGGTAAAATAATTATATCATATCAAAAATTTTTAGTCAATTGAGTTATTACATTATTTTTTACTATTCGTATATTTTCGAGTAATATCTACAACATCTTTGCTTAAAAACAGTATTGCAATGAGGTTTGGTATCAGCATAAGCCCGTTGAAAACATCCGAAACCGACCACACAAGCTTTATTGCTGTGATTGAGCCAATGTATATTAAGCCTATAAACACAAGCTTGTATACAAACGCAAGTCCCAATTTTCTTTTTGTCGGGCAAAGATATTCCGCACACTGAACCCCATAGAATGACCATCCAAGCAAAGTTGCAAATGCAAATACCGTTGTTGAAACTGTTATGAAAATCTCTGCAAATCCACCAAAAAAAGTTGAGAAAGCGTCAATGACAACGCTTACTCCTGCATCTGCTGGCACAGTTGTCCTTGTGCAGAGAATAACCAGCGCAGTAACTGTACAACATACTATTGTGTCAATAAAAACTTCTGCAATTGCCCACATTCCCATTTTTACAGGCTCTTTGCAGTCTGCCGCCGTATGCACAAGAACAGAACTTCCAAGTCCTGCCTCATTTGAAAATATCCCACGTTTAAGCCCTGTTGTTACAGCGGTTTTTATAAGATAGCCTGCTGTTCCTCCTGCTGCTGCCCTTAAACCAAAAGCCGATGTAAATATATTTGACAATACGGATGGTATTGACTTGTAAAAAACTACAATTAGTATTATTGAGCCAAGTATGTAAAAAAGCGAAATAAACGGTATGATTTTTTCGGTTACTTTGGCTGTGCGCATACTTCCGCCGAGAATTACAATGCCTGCAAGTACACATATAACAATGCCGCAAAGTTCTTTCGGAACAGAAAAGCTTGTGAATGCCGCCTCTGAAATTGCATTCGCCTGTGTCATGTTGCCAATACCAAAAGAACCAATCATACAGCTGAAAGCATATATTACCGCCGCAGGTTTGCTTTTAAGGCCATGTTCAAGATAGAGCATCGGCCCATTGAGAGCATTTTTTCCCGACTTTTGCTTATAATAAACTCCGAGAACATTCTCCGCATAAGCTGTTGCCATCCCGAAAAAAGCTGATACCCACATCCAGAACACAGCTCCAGGTCCTCCAAGAGCAATTGCAGATGCAACACCTACGATGTTGCCAGTGCCCATTGAGGCCGCAAGCGCTGTGGACAAAGCCTGAAACTGTGTTACTGTGTGAGCGGAGGAGGATTTTTGTCGTAATGAGAAAAGAGTTTCGGAGAAAATCACTCGGATTTTCCTGAACTGAAAAAACCCTGTGCGTATTGTAAAGTAAATTCCTGTGCAAAATATAAGCAGAACGGTTCCTGTTCCCCATATCAAACTGTTTATCTTGTCAATTATTATACTAAGCGTTGATATTATATCTATATTTGATCATCCTTTCATATTAATAACCATTCCTCTCTGCGTGAATACGATTTGAGAAACAGAGAAAATACGTTACTGAACCTGCTTTGAGAATAGACAGAAACGTATTGTGCGGTATTGCCATTAATATATAAATTTTTAAATTAGACAAAATATTGTTTTAAATATTTACTTAATATGTTATAATAACTATAATATGTATTTATCTTAGTAATAAGGATTATTTGATATGAAAAAATACTTTGCGGATAAACATTGCATTATATATCTTAGAGTATTGTCATTTATACTGATTCTTTGTTTAATTGGAATATTGAATTACGGATTAGATTATATTAAGGAAAAATTTCCGCAGTATTTTCTGTCTGCAGAAATATCTGTTCCTGAAATAGTAGTGTGGGCTGTAATAATTGTGTTTATTATAGCGTATGTTTTATTTTTGGTAATTATTCTGCCTCTTTGGCTCGCAACCTTGTCTTATATAATTTATACTGATGAAATTGAAGTGCGGTACGGACTATGGTCAAAAAACAGAAAATATATGAAATTGTCCGCTATTCAGTACACCACAAAAGTCTCTTTTCCTCTGTCAAAGTTTACATGCCTGAACTTTGTGTTTCTCCATGCGCTTGGCGGAAGATTATCACTAATGTTTCTGAATGACAGAGATGCTGAAAAGATTGTAAAAAAAATTGATAACTATATTCTTAGCAGAGGTGGACTGTAATGGTAAGACAGCATAAAGCGTCAATTCTTTTTCTTGCCACAAAAAACCTTTGGTTACTGCTTATTCCGCTTATAAGAGGTCTTGTCGCAATAAGATTTGACTTTTACTCCTGGTTTCAAGGAGCATATCTTGACCTTATTGTAATTGCTTTTATAATTGCATCTGCTATATTAAGATGGTTCTGTATAGGCTTTAGTGTAAATGATAATTGCTTTACATATAAAGCGGGGGTAGTTGCAAAATTCATCACAAATATTAACTATTCATCAATTTCAGCTGTAACATCTGAAAGACCTTTCTGGCTCAGACCTTTCAAAGCTGTGAAGATTTATATTGAGACCGATGGAACAACTATGGGGCCAGTTACACGAACGGCTGATATATCTCTTATCACCAACGAAGAGCAATGCTCAGCATTGTTTCGCAAGCTATATTTAAAAACAGACAAAACAAGGGTTACTCACCATATTGACAGAATACAGCTTTTGTTCTTTTCAGTAGTATTTTCATCTGCATTGTCAGGTGTAATCCTTATCGTCACCCTTTTCATTCAAGGGGGTAAGATTGTCGGACAGGAGCTTGAGGACAAGTTTCTTAGTGCTGTAAATGATGTTACAGCTGTTGTAGAAAGAGCTATAAGATTTGTTCCGAGAACCGCACTTCTTGTAGCGCTAATTATCGGCACAGGCTGGCTTATCTCTGTAACAAGAAATTTTCTTCGCCATGACAAGTTCAAGGTTTCAAGAAAAGGCAATAACATTACAATCACAAACGGCTTTCTTACAAAGAGAAAGTATCATATTAATTCCAATAAAATCAACTATGCAGATTTGCGGCAGACGCTTTTTATGAAGCTTTGTGCTGTTATGTCCGTTCATATAAACTGTTCGGGATATGGCAAGGCAAAAAATGAAATTCCTGTGTTCATTCCTGTTCTTAAAGAAGATAAGGTTCAGGGAATTTTCAAAGAGATGCTCCCTGCATTTATTCTCTCTGAGAACGAAATCACAACCCGAAAAGGCTATGTTCTGCGTTTCCTTATGCCCCCTACCCTGCTTATTTTCGGCATAATGATTGCCGCATTTATACTTGAATTGACTTTTACAGAGTGGTACAGCATTATTTTATTCCTTACAATAATGGCAGAAATACCTTCTGTTGTATTACTGATTGCAAAATGCGTATCGTTTTTAACAAATGGTATTTCTTTTAAAAATGACGTTGTTTGTCTGCGTTACAGCAAGGCATGGCAGTTCCATACCGTCGTTGTCCCAAAATCAAGAGTTGCTAGAGTTAGTGTTAAGCAAACTTTGTTTCAGAGGGTAAACGGCTCCTGCGATGTAATTATAAACTCTTACTCCGAGCATACAGGTTATCACAGAGTAAGGGGCATGAATCTGATTGAGGCAATCAAACTAATTAGAAACACAGGTATTGCAAGTACAGCTAACACAGAGAAAATTTGACAAAAGGATAGTATAACTATGGAAAAGATGGACGTAAATCATATAGCATTTGATAAAATGGAGCTGAACTTTAAGAAATCTGTTCTGAAAGGCGTTGCTATGTTTGGGGCAATTATAATTCTTCTCCAGATATTTGTGCTTCAGCTTGTTTCAAGTGAAGGATTATTCATACGCTCCAGTCTTGGAATTTTCGAGGAGACGCAGCTGGCTGAAACAGTTATCATTGAATGTGGTGAAAAATACAACGGACCTGATTTTGACATGCATATTGAAAATGTTAATGTAGAAAATAATATTGTTACAATCAAGGTGCGTATGAAATTCAGAGGCGAAAACAGCGATCTTCTAAGTAAACAGGATTTTATTCTCACAGGTTACGATAAAAATTATACCTTTAATAATTATTACAGCATTACTGCTCCGCAGATATTCCACTGTTACGGCGGCGAGCGTCAGATTGTTGTTAAATATCAGCTTGCACCTGATATGACAGAAAATACAATTATTCAGGACTATTATTTGCAGTGTTCAAATAATTTTTTGCCTGATAATGTTATTTTTAAGTTGTCAATTTAAACATGTTGCACAAGTTTAGCGTGTGTATTTTCTGTTTTGTATTTAAAAGCGACATTTTTTAAAAAAGCTGTTGACAAATCTGTTATTGTGCAGTATAATAAATATCGTCCCATTCGGACAAGCGCTTTGGCGGTATAGCTCAGAGGCTAGAGCAACCGGTTCATACCCGGTAGGTCGTAAGTTCAAATCTCACTGCCGCTACCATCATTGTAATAAGCGGTAAAGATAACTCACTTATTACAATAGCGGCCCGTTGGTCAAGTGGTCAAGACGTCACCCTTTCACGGTGAAATCATGGGTTCGACTCCCGTACGGGTCACCAACTTATTAATCAGCAAATCACGTAGATACGTGGTTTGCTGATTTTTTTACATTAAACTATAAATGCAATTTAATCATAATATATGCTATGGATTTCATGAATTTCTTCTTTCTTAGAATATGCATGATTATATTTAAAATAAACAAATTAAATTCCCAATTATGATAAAAATAGTATAATATTAAAAATGTATTGTTTAAAATGAAATTCTGTGTTATAATTATTTCATATTTTTTATTAGTGACAGTAGGATTATGCTATTAGTGCATTCATGCTGTTTTTGTTTGACCATTTGAATTATCTTAATAACTATAGTCGTTATTGCACTTTTGTATGTTTCTGCTGTCGCAGAATTGGGGGAGTTTATGGTATTTCTTGATCATTTAAACACTACTATCAACACATTTGTATGGGTAAAAATTGGACTTATCCTTTTGATTGGAACAGGCATACTAACAACTTTTATTACTAGGTGCTTTCAAGTCACTCATATTAAAGAGTGGTGGAGCACAACAATTGGAAGTGTATTTCAAAGGGGCAGTAAAACCAGAAAGAACAAGGAACATGGCTCGGTTTCACAGTTTCAGGCTCTTTGTACAGCACTTGCTGCTACAATAGGCACTGGTAATATCGCTGGGGTTTCTGCTGCGATTGTTATCGGCGGTCCTGGCGCAGTATTCTGGATGTGGGTTGCAGCGTTCTTTGGGATGATGACAAACTTCTCAGAAAACATACTCGGTATCTTTTACCGCAGAAAAAACAACTCCGGTGAATGGTCGGGCGGCGCAATGTATTATCTTAGAGACGGTCTTGGCGGATACAAGCACTGCAAAACCTTAGGTAAAGTTCTTGCCGCTGTTTTTTCTGTATTTGCTATTCTGGCATCTTTCGGTATAGGTAACATGGGACAGATTAACAAGATTGTAATTAATCTTGATTCTGCATTCCTTTCAAAAGCAAACCTTGGATATGCTTTCGGCGAGGTAAAGTGGACTTCAATTATTATTGGTATCCTTCTTATGATTACCGGCGGACTTGTAATTCTCGGCGGCTTAAAGAGAATTGCCGCTTTTGCTGAAAGAGTAGTGCCATTTATGGCATGCGCTTACATAATCGGCTGTATCATTGTATTCTGCTTCCACATTTCAAGCGTGGGACCTATGTTTGTCGCAATATTCAAGTTTGCATTTGGCGTCGAGGCTGTTGCAGGGGGTATTTCTGGTATTGCTATTAAGCAGGTAATCACACAGGGCTGCAAGCGTGGCGTATTCTCAAACGAAGCAGGTCTTGGTTCATCTGTAATGGTTCACTCCGCATCTAATGTTCGTGAACCTGTAATTCAGGGCATGTGGGGTATATTTGAAGTATTTATGGATACCTTTGTTGTCTGCACAATGACTGCTATAGTTGTTCTTTCATCTGGTGCTATTGACCTTGAAACAGGTCTTGCTGTTAAGGGAACAAACGACGCAACACTTGTTGCAACAGCGTTCGGAAAAGTATTCGGCCCTCTCGGCAGTATGTTTGTTGCTTTAGCTGTATTGCTTTTTGCTTTTACAACCGTTCTAGGCTGGTCACATTACGGAACAAAGTCATTTGAATATCTCTTTGGTGAAAAAGCTGCAAAGGGCTACAAGGTTTTCTTTGTACTCATGATAGTTTCAGGTGCATTAATGACATCAAGCATTGCATGGGATATTTCCGATACATTTAACGGGCTCATGATGATTCCTAACCTTATCGGTGTTATTTCACTTTCGCCATTGGTTATCAAGCTTACACAGAATTATGTTGACAGACGAATCAAGAAGAAAAACGTCTCGCCGCTCCTATCCTTTAATCCTGAAATAAACAAGGAACATTCAAAGGATGTAGAACTGGAGTTAAACGAAAAAGGCAATGTATAATAGAAAGGCACACAGAGAGATAAATCGCTGTGTGCCTATTTTTATATGTAATACTCGTTTGGTTTTCTTATCTTTGCACCCGAAAGAGTAAGAAACGTTTTTCTGATGATATTTTTAATCTTTCCCAGTGTCCTTGCATCTTTTGGGCATACTCTTATGCATCTTACGCAGTTGATACAACGATTTTTATTAGTAATAACCTTCCCGTCATCGTCCATTGAAATTGCGCCTACAGGACATTCCTTTATGCACAGACCGCACTTTGTACAATCGGTTGTAGTCTTGGGAAGCAACGATACTTCTATACGCCTGCGGTAAGGGAAACTTCCCGGAACGTTTATATCTTCAACACCATCAAAGCTCTCGGCATCCGAAATCTTGCTTACTACTTCAACAGCAAACTTATTTATTTCGGCTTTATCATTTTCGTCAGGGCGGCCTGCTGCTATTGTTCTAACGACAGAATGTTCGGCTACTACTGCGGCGGCACCTATTGTCACAAAGCCTCTCTTGTGAAGAATATCCTTCATTTCAAGAAGTGCGTCTTCGTACAGTCTGTTGCCGTATGTAGCAATAATTACTGCAGGCGTATTGTTTCCTTTCAGATTTTCAATGCGTTCACATGCAAGTTCAGGAACACGTCCACAGTATACAGGATAGCTTATTATAAGGACATCATCCTTATCAAAACTGCAATCTTCTTCAAACGCCTTGCTGGTAACATCATAGCATTCTGTTTCGGTATCAAAATGTTCCTTAATCATTTCCGCAACGCGTTTTGATGTTCCTGTAGGGCTAAAATATATAAATCTGGCTTTTTTAATGTTCATTGTTTTCTCCTGTCAGTGTAATATTAATCTCCGTTTAATGAATTGACAAAACAGCCGCCCATAGGAATGAGCGGCTGTAGTGTTATATCTGTGCAGAATAGTTCGGCGCTTCCTTAGTAATATAAATATCATGAGGATGTGATTCCTTGAGACCTGCACCTGTAATTCTTACAAACTTAGCTCTGTCGTGGAGTTCAAATATCGTCTTGCATCCACAGTAACCCATACCTGAACGGATACCGCCCACAAGCTGGAATATTGTATCTGAAACGTCTCCCTTGTAAGGAACACGACCTTCAACGCCTTCCGGAACAAGCTTCTTAGCGCCCTCCTGGAAGTATCTGTCCTTGCTTCCTTCTGCCATAGCAGCAAGGCTTCCCATTCCTCTGTAAACCTTGAACTTTCTGCCCTGGAATATTTCTGTAGCGCCGGGAGCTTCGTCACAGCCTGCAAGGAGTGAACCAAGCATAACAACGTTTGCACCAGCAGCAAGAGCCTTTACAATATCACCTGAATACTTGATGCCACCGTCAGCGATAACAGGGATGTTATGCTTTGAAGCAACACATGCAACGTCATAAATTGCAGTAATCTGTGGAACACCAATACCTGCAACAACACGGGTTGTACAGATTGAACCAGGTCCGATTCCAACCTTAAGGCAATCAGCACCTGCTGCGATAAGAGCTTCAGCGGCTTCAGCTGTTGCAATATTTCCAGCAATAACAGGAGTATCAGGGAAGTTTTCCTTTATCATTTTAAGGCAATTAATGATGTTTGCAGAATGACCATGAGCTGAGTCAAGAACGAGAACGTCGGCCTGTGCATCAATAAGAGCCTTTGCTCTATCAAGTACGTCCTTTGTAACGCCGATAGCAGCACCGCAGAGAAGTCTTCCGCCCTTATCTCTTGCGGAATTAGGATACTGAACAGCCTTTTCGATATCCTTGATAGTAATAAGTCCCTTTAATGTACCGTTTTCGTCAACGAGAGGGAGCTTTTCAATTTTGTGCTTCATAAGGATTTGCTGAGCACCCTTTAAGTCTGTACCTACAGGAGCTGTAACAAGGTTATCCTTTGTCATTACATCCTTAATAGGTGTATCAAAGTCAGTCAAAAAACGCAGGTCACGGTTGGTTAATATTCCGACCAGCTTTCCCTTTGCATCAACTATAGGCACACCAGAAATCCTGTACTTGCCCATGAGTTCATCTGCTTCGGAAACAAGCTTGTCAGCAGTAAGCGAAAACGGATTTACAATAACACCGTTTTCTGAACGCTTTACCTTATCAACCTCGTCAACCTGCTTTTCAATAGACATATTTTTATGAATAATACCGATGCCGCCTTCTCTTGCAATAGCGATTGCCATGTTTGCTTCTGTGACTGTATCCATAGCGGATGTCATGATTGGTGTATTAAGGACGATATTACCAGCAAGGCGAGTATTTAGTTCAATCATATTTGGTGTGACGTCAGATTCGCCCGGTATCAGGAGAACATCGTCAAAAGTAAGACCTTCTTTACCAAATTTACTGTTCATATTTGTATTAAGCATCTTATTTCCTCCTATAAAAATATATATTTTTAATAGTTTACTACTATTATCATAAATATTCAACACAATTTTATGAATTTGAATGTAGAATTTTTATGTGTTTTCAAGCAAGTTTTTGTATATACCAGTAATCTATGCAAAAAATCGGCACAATTTCATTTTTATTTCATATGATATAATAAAAACTTAAGCTAATGATGATTTTCTTTAATGGTCACTACATAAAACGGTTGGTGTTTGTGATCATTTTAATGCAAATCATAATTATGCACAAGTGTTTTGAAAGGGAGGCATTAATCAGATGAAAGAGAACCGATCCCGCCGGAACAAAGCAAATTCGCCTCCGGGCTTCACAAAAAAAGTTGAAAGTGAAAATGGCGAAAAGATTTATTATCCTCCTGAAAATCACACGAAGTGTAAAGTTTCTGTTAATATATCAAGCAACACTGACTTCGAGGGAATTTATAAAATTGTCATAACTGATACAGAAAAGAAAGTGCTTTATACTGAAACGACAAACAGCAATTGTGGAACTTTTTTTCTTCTCCCCTGCAATAAGAAGTACCATGTTGTAGTAACAGGGCCTATTGGAATGAGTCCGTCGGCACAGCATAACTGGATTTACTTAACACCTGAAAAAGGCTGTGGGCTGAATTATATTTTTACCAGAAACAAATGAAAAAAAACACCGCTTACTTTCCCCCGTAAGCGGTGTTTTTTTTGCATACAAAATCAGAAAAGTTCGTCAACCTTTCAAGGTTGTAGGGTTCAAAGGGACAAAGTCACTTTGCCGTCGTCGCAACGATGGAACTCCAACTTCGCCCGCAGGCGTCCAAAAAAACGGAGCAAGGGTGAGAAAAGCGACAGCTTTTCGAGGGAGGCGAACACGACCGCATCCCTTTCTTTCGGTTTCAATAATCTTTTCCTTTCATACAGTCCAGTGGACTGTATGAAACAATGCAACTTAAATCTGATTTAACAATATTTGTCTGATTCTGATTGTATGTAACAAGTATACCTACAATAATCTTTTATTAATTTCATTACTCTTTATAAATATAGCACAGCTTTATTCTGATGTATATATAGTTTTGCTTTGTCTGAAAGTGAACACAAGTCGCTGTCGCTGTTGTGTTCGCTTTCAGAAGGGTAGTATTGTTTTGGGCATAAAGAAAACCGCAAATGCAATTTCAGATCAGCTAGTTTGTCCGAATTGATTATTTGCGGTTTCTATTATTTTTGTTTCATTTGCGGGGTTACGAAAGGGATTTCACTCTCTGCGGAGAGCGATTTAAGGACGCTGTCCTTAAATATCCTGCCAAAAACACCGTGTTTTTGGATTTCCGTTATTTTTACTTTATAACTTCCATTCCGCCCATGTATGGTCTGAGCTTTTCAGGAATTCTTATTGTTCCATCTTCATTAAGATTGTTTTCAAGGAACGCTATAAGCATTCTCGGCGGTGCTACTACTGTATTGTTAAGTGTATGTGCAAGATACTTACCATCCTTGCCTGCAATCCTTATCTTAAGTCTTCTTGCCTGTGCATCACCAAGGTTTGAACATGAACCAACTTCAAAATACTTCTTCTGACGTGGTGACCATGCCTCAACGTCAACAGACTTAACCTTCAGATCCGCAAGGTCACCTGAACAACATTCAAGTGTTCTTACAGGAATATCAAGTGTTCTGAAAAGATCAACGGTGTTCTTCCAAAGCTTTTCATACCATTCCATGCTGTCCTCCGGCTTGCAAATTACAATCATTTCCTGCTTTTCAAACTGGTGAATACGGTAAACGCCTCTTTCTTCGATACCGTGTGCGCCCTTTTCTTTTCTGAAACATGGTGAGTAGCTTGTAAGTGCGTGAGGAAGTGTTTCTTCAGAAACGATTGTGTCTATATATTTACCAATCATTGAGTGCTCACTTGTTCCGATAAGGTAAAGATCTTCACCCTCAATCTTGTACATCATAGCATCCATTTCAGCAAAGCTCATAACGCCTGTTACAACGTTGCTTCTGATCATAAACGGAGGTACGCAGTAAGTAAAACCTCTGTCAATCATGAAATCTCTTGCATATGAAATAACTGCGGAGTGAAGTCTTGCAATATTGCCCATAAGATAGTAGAAACCGTTGCCTGCAACCTTTCTTGCAGCGTCAAGGTCAATGCCATTAAGCTTTTCCATGATTTCTGTATGGTATGGAATTTCAAAATCAGGTATAAAAGGTTCGCCGAATCGCTCAACTTCAACGTTCTGGCTGTCATCCTTACCGATTGGAACACTCTTGTCAATGATGTTAGGAATAATCATCATAATATGCTTGATTTTTTCTTCAAGCTCTGTTTCACTGGCTTCAAGTTCTGCAAGCTTCTGTGAAGACTCTGTAACAAGCTTCTTCATTTCCTCAGCTTCGTCCTTCTTGCCCTGCGCCATAAGTCCGCCAATCTGCTTTGAATACTTGTTTCTGTCAGCACGGAGACCATCTGCCTGTGTCTTGGCATTTCTTATCTGAGTATCAAGCTCGATAACTTCATCTACAAGCGGAAGTTTGCTGTCCTGAAACTTATTCTTGATGTTCTGTTTAACTATATCCGGGTTTTCTCTTAAAAATTTTATATCCAGCATTTCGTATTCTTCCTTTTTATAAAATAATATTTCTTATTTTTAATACAACAATTATTATACCACATTTATGTTGAAAATCAAGCATATCAATAAATGTTCCACGTGGAACAACTACTCGCCTGCCAGCATCTTTGTAATATCAGCTAAATCGTTCTTGTCAAAGAAATCTATTGTTATACTTCCGTTTTCACCCCTGCCGGAAGAAATTTTTATCTTTCTTCCAAGCTTTTCACGCAAGCTGATTTCCATCTCTGTATAGTAATTGCGGAGTTTTCTGTCTGTACCAGCTGATTTCTCTGGCTTTTTATCTGCTTCTATCTCTGAGGTAAGCTTTTCTATTCCTCTGACAGTAACCTGTCCCTTTGAAGCCTTCTGTGCAAGCTCAACAAGAAGCTTTTCATCCACAACGGATGCAAGAGCCTTTGCCTGTCCTACTGAAATGTCTCCGTTTCTGAGCATATCCTGCACAGCTTCGGGAAGATTAAGCAATCTGACACTGTTTGCGATTGCCGAACGTGACTTGCCGACAGCCTTTGAAAGTGTTTCCTGTGTCATGCTGAAATTCTCCATAAGAGTCTTATATGCCGTAGCTTCTTCAACTGGGTTAAGGTTTTCTCTCTGAATGTTTTCAATTAGGGCAATTTGTGCTGTTTCAAAGTCAGAAAGTTCCCTTACTATAACGGGAACATCGGTCATTGCAAGCATTCTGCATGCTCTCCAACGACGCTCACCAGCAACAATCTGGTATCTGCCGTTTTCAAGCGGTCTTACAAGAATAGGCTGGATAAGTCCATGCTCTCGGATACTTTCAGCGAGTGATGTTATGGATGCTTCGTCAAATGTACGTCTAGGCTGATCCCTGTTCGGCTCTATATCAGAAAGTCTTACCGACTGCGGTGTCTGCGTGTCATTGGAATTGTCCTCAAAAAGTGCGTCAAGTCCCATGCCAAGACCAGTTTTTTTTGCCATCTGTGTCCATCCTTTCATTATTTTAATCCGCCAAGCAGTGATTTTTTCTTTGCAGGCATATAATGTGAGAGAAGCTCGTCCGCAAGAGAGATATATGCTTCTGCTCCCCTTGAAGTCTTGTCATAGTAAATTACTGGCTTTCCAAAGCTCGGTGCCTCGGAAAGACGAACATTTCTAGGAATTACTGTGCTGAACATCTTCTTTGGAAAATGCTTTTTTACCTCTCCTACAACCTGATTTGTGAGGTTAAGTCTGCTGTCAAACATGGTGAAAAGTATGCCCTCTATGTCAATTGACGGATTATATCTCTGCTTGACAAGTCTTATAGATTCTACAAGCTGCGAAAGTCCCTCCAGCGAGTAAAACTCACATTGCAGCGGTATAAGTACAGTATCGCAGGCACACAAAGCGTTTACAGTTAGCAACGATAATGACGGAGGGCAGTCCAGGAATATGTAGTCGTAGTCATTTTTTATGGTCAGAACCTGCATTTTAAGTCTGTTTGACCTGTTGTCAAGCTCAACAAGCTCGATTTCTGCACCTGCAAGAGCCGATGTTGATGAAACAATAGACACGTTTTCAAATTCAGTTTTTAATATAGCATCCTGAATTTTTCTTTGCCCCATAAGAACATCATAAACCGTTATGTCAATGGTTTTCTTCTTAATTCCAAAGCCGCTTGTAGTGTTTCCTTGGGCATCCATATCTATACACAAGACTTTTTTACCCTCTGCACCAATGCAAGCCGCAAGATTTACGACAGTAGTAGACTTTCCTACGCCGCCCTTCTGATTTGCAACCGCAATAACAGTAGCCATTTTACACCTCCATATTTATATCGCATTGTTCCACATGGAACATTAATCACGCAACACTTCTATTACAATAATGATTATAGCACATAAAAATACTATTATCAACGTAATAATTCAAAAAATGTTCCACGTGAAACAATTTTAATGTTTTACACAATTATGAATATGTATTAAGAGCAAAAAAGAGGACACCCAAAAGTGTCCTCAATATATAAATTTACTTTGTAGGTATTCTCACAACATACTCTATGTAATCTTCTTCTTGCTTTTTCGTTGAATCTGCATTGATTCCCGCCGCTTTCATCATCTCAACAGCCTTATTAATTGTATTCACAAACAGCCGTATATCCTTGAATGCCCCTTTTCTTTTTCGTATGCTTTCAAGTTCTTTCTCTTTATAAATCATTGCCTCAATAAGTTTTTCCGAGTTATCTACATTAAGCTTGCGGCTATGTATACGCTCAATAGCCTCCATCCGCTGCTCCCCTATCGGCAGTCTGAGTAAGGCTCTTGCATGACGTTCGGTAAATGCATATTCAACAATTTTATTCTTTTCATCATCACTAAGTTTAAGTAAGCGAAGCTTGTTTGCAATCGCAGATTGAGATTTTCCAAGCTTTACAGCTGCGTCCTCCTGTGTCATGCCATAGAAATCAATCAGCTTTGATATTGCATATGCCTCGTCAAAAAAAGTCAGATCCCTTCTCTGAACATTCTCGACAAGCGCCATCACAGCAGAATTTCTTTCAGAAATATTCATAACAATGCACGGAACATAGAATATCCCTGCCATTTGAGCTGCTCTTAATCTGCGTTCCCCTGCAACAAGCTCATATCCGCTTTCAATCTGCCTTACCGTTAGCGGCTGCAAAATACCATTCTGTCTTATACTGTCAGCAAGGCTCTCAAGTTCCTGCTGATTAAAAATTCGTCTTGGCTGATACGGATTCGGCACAATCTTGTCGACATCAACCTGTATCACTTTGTTCAGTATCTTTTCTTTCGTCAAAAACGGCACATTCATCAGAAAAGCCTCCCGTCTGTCTTTATGCATATAATTACGTAAAAATTGTTAATTATTTATAAATTAATTACTTTTTCATTATATCACCGATGCAAACAGAATTATGACGAATAATAAAAAGTCCTCTCTGCAATGTTCATCACAAATCGCAGAAAGGACTATCATATATAGTTGTTTAAAGGCTACTTTTAGCTATCTGACCACTGTTTCTAGGATATTTTGACGGAGTCTGCGATATTTTTTCTGCAATGACAAGCAAACGTTTATCGCCGTTTGGAAGAGCATATTCCTTTACTTCAGCCAGTTTTCCTCCAAGAAGTTTGAGGGCGTTGTTTGCCGCCTTGTAATCTTCGTTAGGGCCTTTCAAAGCAAGAAATCTTCCTCCAACCTTGACATATGGCATACAATACTCATACAGAACAGGAAGTGCCGCAACTGCTCTTGCTGTAGCTACATCAAATTTCTCACGAAGTTCGGATTTTTTTGAACCATCCTCTGCCCTTGCATGTACAATAGGCATTGGCGTTTTAAGCTGTGAAGATACTTCATTAAGAAAATTCAGACGCTTGTTAAGGCTGTCAAGAAGAGTAACGTTCAAGTCATTGCGGTATATTTTCAAAGCAACACCGGGAAATCCTGCACCTGTTCCAACATCAATAAGTGACGCATTTTCGGCAATATCAGCATATTTAAGCATAAGAACGCTGTCAAGAAAATGCTTTTCCGAGATACCGGCAGGATCAGTTATTGCGGTCAGATTCATTTTCTCATTCCACTCAACAAGCAGCTTTGCATATGCCATAAAATCAGCATATTGCTTGTCAGTAAGCTCAAAGCCACTATCATTGAACAGCTTTGTAAATTCATTCTGCGGAAGAATCATGGTCTAAATCCTTTCGTAAATGTTCCACGTGGAACAATTATATAAACTTTACTTGTTCTGTGATAACCATATTATCAGGACGCTGACATCAGCAGGAGAAACTCCTGAAATTCTGCTTACCTGTCCGATATTTTCTGGCTGAATACGGTTAAGTTTTTCCATTGCCTCAAGTGAAAGCCCCTTTATTGTCTTGTAATCAAACTTTTCAGGCAGCTTCTTTTCTTCAAGCTTTCTGACATGGTCAATCTCCATAAGCTGACGGGCAATATATCCCTCATACTCAATTTTCAAACAAACCTGTTCCTTGACCTCAAACGAAAGCTCTGGTCTATATTCATCAAACGGCGCAAGATCATCATAAGAAATCTGCGGTCTGCGCATAAGATCTGCAAGCTTCACTCCAGTTGTAATAGGAGATGTGCCCTTTTCTTCAAGAAGTTTATTAAGCGTCTCTGACGGAGCAATTGTCTTTTTCTTAACACGCTTTACTTCTTCATTAATCATAGCCTGCTTTTCAAGGAACTTATCATACCTGTCCTGTGAAATAAGTCCTACTTCATAGCCAAGAGCAGTAAGCCTTTCATCAGCATTATCCTGACGGAGAAGCAGACGATACTCACTTCTTGAAGTCATCATTCTGTAAGGATCAGAACAGCCTTTGATAACAAGGTCATCAATAAGTGTGCCAATATAAGAAGATGAACGGGCAAGCACTATTGGCTCTTTACCCTGAATCATTCTTGCGGCATTGATACCTGCGATAAGTCCCTGTGCGGCAGCTTCCTCATATCCCGAAGTTCCATTGAACTGACCTGCACCGAAAAGTCCTTTTATATTCTTGAATTCAAGTGAATGGCGAAGATCAAGGGGATTACAGCAGTCATACTCAATTGCATAAGCATTTCGCATGATTTCAATATTTTCAAGCCCTTTTATTGTACGAAGAAATGCAAGCTGAACATCTTCAGGAAGTGACGAAGACATACCCTGGAGGTAATACTCATCTGTTTCAAGACCCATCGGCTCAATGAAAAGCTGATGTCGTTCCCTGTCAGCAAAACGTACAACCTTATCTTCTATTGACGGGCAGTAACGTGGGCCAACACCCTCTATCCTACCCGAAAACAACGGCGATCGGTGAATATTGTCACGGATAACCTTGTGCGTCTGCTCATTAGTATATGCAACATAGCAGGACACAATATTCTTCATTTCATTCCTATCAGACTCAAAGGAAAATGGCTGGATGAAGTCATCACCCTTTTGTTCCTCAAGCCCATCAAAATTAATACTTCTCTTATGAACTCTTGACGGAGTACCTGTCTTGAAACGGCGGAGACTTACACCAATTTCCCGTAAGCTTTCAGAAAGAAGATTAGCAGGCAATGTAGCGTCTGGGCCGCTTTCGTAAGAAACTTCACCGACATGTATAAGTCCTTTCAAGTAAGTACCTGTCGAAACGATAACCGCCTTAACTTTATATTCTGCGCCAAGCCTTGTGACAATTGAAGTAATATGTCCATCCTCTGCATGAACTTCGGCAACCTCTGCCTGCTTGACATCAAGGTTTTCCTGTCTTTCACATATCTGCTTCATGTAAAAGTGGTATTTCATTCTGTCAGCCTGAACACGAAGACTGTGAACAGCAGGACCTTTTCCGAGATTTAGCATACGGCTCTGGATAAAGCATTTGTCAGCCGCCTTTCCCATTTCACCACCGAGAGCATCAATTTCACGGACAAGATGTCCCTTTGCAGTACCGCCGATTGACGGATTGCACGGCATAATAGCAATTGCGTCAAGAGTTATCGTGAAAAGAACCGTTTTTGCACCAAGCCTTGCACTTGCTAGAGCAGCTTCAACACCTGCGTGTCCCGCACCGATAACCGCAACGTCATATGAATCTATATAATATGGTTTCATTATTTTATATTTCAATCCTTTCAACATATAAGCATTAAAATGTTGAAAATGTGTAGCTTATAGTCTGAAAAATTATTTTCCAACACAAAAGTGACTGAATACTTCATTCACTACCGCCTCTGTTGCTCTCTCTCCTGTCAATTCAAGGAGAGAATTCTGCGCATCCTCAAGCACAACTGTAACAGCATCAAGAGTAAGACCGCTTTTCATTGCCAGAAGTGCTTCTTTTACTTGATTATATGCATTCTTTACGCAGTCACGCTGTCTTTCATTTGCAAGGATACCAGAATTCAAGTCTATACTTTTTGTTTTAAACATATTTATTAATACAGATTGTAATTCTGTAAAGCCCTCACCTTTACATGCGGCGGTTTCTGTTACATACTGAAAATTACTGTCGATTATAGTTCGGTCAAGCTTCTGTTCTTTATCTGTCTTATTTATAATAGCAACAGCATTCTTGTCCCTGCACAATTCCACAAGCTCAATATCCTCTGTGGAAAGCTCGTCCGAATTGTCAAAAACTGCAAGGATAAGCTCGGCTGTATCAAGCTTGCTCTTTGCCTTAGTCACACCGACACCCTCAACAATATCATCAGTATTTCTGATACCGGCAGTATCAGAAAGGCGGAGAACTATGTCACCAAGTCGGATAGTTTCCTCAACAATATCACGGGTAGTTCCTGCAATATCCGTCACAATACTTCGCTCACAACCGGAAAGCAGGTTCATAATTGTGCTTTTTCCGACATTTGGCTTGCCGACAATAGCTGTATCGACACCCTCTCGGAGTATTCTTCCGCAATCATATGTTGAAAGAGTTTCATCAAGCCTTTGCAGAACGCTTTCAAGAACAGCGTTCATGTTTTCGGGAGTAACCTCGGGAATGTCGTCCTCGGGATAATCCACCCAAGCGGCAAGCTCGCCAAGGAGATGTAAAAGGTCTTTTGAAACTGAATTAATACGATTGAATAATGCACCCTCACGAAGAGCGGCGGCACATCTGTGACTTGCCTTACCCTGTGCAGAAATGATGTCCATAACAGCTTCAGCCTGGGTAAGGGACATCTTTCCGTTAAGAAAAGCAAGCTTTGTGAACTCACCAGCCTCTGCAGGACGTGCGCCCTTTGAAAGAATGAGCTGTAAAACCTGTTCTGTGACAAAAATACCGCCATGACAGGATAATTCTGCGACATCCTCACCTGTATATGAACGTGGGGCTTTGAAAACCGTGAGAATTCCGTCGTCAATTTCATTTTCGCCATCAGTAATTCTGCCGTAAGCGCAGGTGTATCCGTCCATTTCAACAGCAGTTTTTGTTGTAGAAATAGGTTTGAAAATTTCAGAAGCAATACTTAAAGCACCCTCGCCTGAAATGCGGATAACAGAAATACCACCTGCCGCACGTGGAGTTGAAACAGCGGCTATAGCTGATTTTGCCGACATAAAATCTCCCTTCCTTTCTACTGTCTAAAATGGTTTTGCGCAGAAAAATATAAGACAGCTCGTGAAAACCATTTTCACGTTTCCTCCAATTTCAAAATAACGGACGGCATAAACCGTCCGAGAGTAGTCAGAAACAAGCAGGCTGGCGAACATTTCAATTTTTATCCCGTACTGACAGATTTAGCGGACAGTGTTAACCGTCCGCTGAAAATTTACTATAAAATTAAACGTCAATCTTACCGTATAATTCACCCTTAATCAAAGCATCCTCTGGCTTTGGTTTCTTATAATCCTTCTCAAATGAAGTCTTCATAAGATCCATTGAACGTGGTGTTGGTGTATAATCACTTGACTTCTTTCTGTCATTGTTAAATTCTCTCTTTCCTCCAGAACGCTCAGGACGCTTCTTATCAAAACGTTCATGTCTTTCCTTTGGAGGATTTGTAGAAGAAATAACAACCTTTCTGTATGGCTCTTCACCGATAGAACGGGATGTAACTCCCTCAATATCAGAAATAGCACTGTGAATAATACGTCTTTCATATGGGTTCATTGGTTCAAGAGTAGATGTTCTTCCTGTTCTCAAAACAGTCTTTGAAATCTTGACAGCAAGTTCTTCAAGAATAGCCTTTCTCTTATCTCTGTATCCGCAGGAATCAACGCTAATACGATAATATTCCCTGTCATTCTTGTTTGCTGCCATTGATGCAAGGTACTGAACAGCATCAAGAGTTTCACCTCTTCTGCCGATAACTGCACCTGTTGTATCGCCGATAATCTCGATATGAGCGCCTTCATCTTCTTCTTTAACGACAACATCAACTTCAATGCCCATTCTATTTATAACATCTTTAATATATTTTCCTGCAACCTCTGCTTTTGACGGAACATATTCAGCAGCAACCTTTGCTTCTCCCTTGAGTTTTCCGAACAAACCCTTCTTTGGTTCTTCAAGTACAGTAAAAGTGATTTTCTCAATAGCAGTCCCAAATTCCTTGACAGCAAGAGCCTTTGCTTCATCAACAGTTTTTCCGGTAAATTCCTGTCTCATTCTTACTACTCCTCCCTAATTGAACAATATTTAAAATGCAGCAACTACATTTTATTTCATGCCATTAATTAAAACCAGATATTACTCATCATCGTCAGATTCAGAATATTCTTCACCGTATTTCTCTGCCTGACGTTTTCTTGCTTCAGCAATAATTCTTCTTTCCATTTCCTTTTGTTTTGACTTAGAAAGTTTTTCTTCACCTGTTGTTTCAATAAGATCAGATTTGTCGCTCTTTGATAAGGATGGTGAAGCCATTCCCTGATTTTCAAGATAACTCTGATATTTCTCTGAAAGAGAAGGACGACCCTTCTTCTTGCGCTTCTGCTTGTCACGTTCAACAAGTGTCTTAACATATTCAGGAGTATAAATCTTATATAATAACATTGACTGGAATAAACTGAAAAGTGAGGACATTGTCCAGTAGAAACCTATACCAGCTGGATAATTAAATGCTAAATATACTGAAAACAAAGGCATTCCATAAAGCATTATATTCATAGCACCCATGCCCTGAGGATTAACCTGACCCATCTTCTTCTGACGGATCTGCATGTATATAGTCATGATAAGCTGGATTACTCCAGACAAAATTGGAATCATTATAAGACCTATTGCTGCGGCATTCCAGACCTCTGGTTTAATGGTTGGTATTGCACCAAGGTCAATAAATCCGAAAAGACTATTCTGGAATTCTGTTGCCTTTGCAGTAAAATCAGGCATGCCGCTGAATGCTTCCGGATGCTCATTTGCAGCTTTGAGTATATAAATTTCAGGTCTGCTGTTGAACATTTTCTCTGCGCCATAAAACTTTGAAGCGATATCACCTGCCTGTGCAACAACATCCTTGCTGAATCTAAGAATATGAGTAATAGGACGGTAGATAACATCGAATACACCATAAAGTATAACTAACTGAAGTACAAGTGGAAGACATGACGCCATAGGGTTTATACCCTCTTCGCTGTAAAGCTTCATCTGCTCTTCATTGAGCTTCTGCTGATTGCCTGCATACTGTTTTTTAAGCTTTTCAAGCTTTGGACTGAATAAAGCCATAGCAGCCTGTGATTTCTGCTGATTTACCGAAACAGGGAAAAGAATAAGCTTTGTAACAAGGGTGAAAATTACAATTGCAAGGCCGTAATTCTTAAAAACCGAATAAATTGCCCACATTATCCACCCAAGAGGTATACCGATTATATTACTGATGAAATTCATTTTGTCCTCCAAAAATTTTATACAGATTGTAGATTTTATTTATTATTTAACAAGAATCCTTGTTACTTTCTATTTTATTATGAACTATCTCTGTATCTTTGACAGCCCTGCTTTTTAAAGTATACAGAAAGAATTTGTCGGGGACATAGTCAACTCCCCCTAAGCTCCACGGATTACACCTCAATAATCTCCATGTTGATAATATAATCCCCTTAATCGCACCATGCTTCCTGAAAGCTTCAAGAGCGTAGGTTGAACAGGTAGGATAATATTTGCATGAAGGAGGTTTAAGCGGAGAAATAAACTTCCTATAAAACTTTACAATAAGTAAAAAAATATATTTCATATTACAATAAGTTTAAAACTTACTTCTTATTTACGGTCTTAATCATATCAGGAATAACCTTTTTCTCAAAAAAGTTACTGATATACCCCGATTTACATTCAGCCGCAAAATCTCTCGCAACCACAACAAAATCATATCCGACAGGAAAATTCATTTCATTTTCCCTGTATGCCTGTCTGATAATTCTTCTTGCGCGGTTTCTCATAACGGCATTTCCGACCTTCTTACTGGTGGTAATGCCAATCCTATTGAATTTTTTGCCGTTTTTTCTGAAATAAAACGTACATGCCTTGCCGCATATATATTTTCCCCTTTTATATGCTGCAAGAAAATCTTTATTCTCATTAATTTTAATTGTCTGATCCATCTTAGAAATCTACACCAATCCGGAAAACCCTGACATTGAAAAACGACATATTACATCATTTTTCTATTTTTATTTCTTTAAGAAAAAAGACCACAAGCTCTGTGGTCTTATACTTTTTCGGATGAATGTACAGAAAAAGGCAATGCCCTTATCTGTACTCCAAAATCAAAAGATTTGCACCAATCTGCAAAATACGATTTTGTTTATCCTCAATTAGTGGCTGAGCTTAGCTCTGCCCTTTGAACGTCTTCTTGCAAGAACCTTGCGTCCGTTTCTTGTAGACATTCTCTTCATAAAGCCATGCTCCTTTTTTCTGTGAAGCTTCTTAGGCTGATAAGTTCTTTTCATTTTTTCTCCTCCTTTTATAATACAAATCAGAAATATCAGATTAAATCACGCAGCGCACCGCATGAAAAGGCTGCACTGCATAAACAAGTATACACAAAGCTGCCCGCAGGGATACCCCATCAATAATACAGTATATAATATTAAACATTTCTTTGTCAAGTGTTTTCGCAAATTTTTATTCATTCACAGTTGTTTTTCAGCCATTATACCTTTATTTTTGTATTTATTATGCAGAATATACTCATATAGCATACATTAAATATAGTATCTTATGTTTCTTGTGGAATATTGCTTGATTTTTAAGTACAAATATGCTATAATAATGTATAGTGTAATATTGTGCGCAAATGGTCTGTATGTGACTTTCCTATGGGACAAGTCTGCATTTTTCAGCCTGTTTTTATTCTTTTTTGTGCGTGCAGAGATCATACAGCCGCAGAGTATGGTTTATTACTACATCAATGCTGCGGAGAAATGGTGGCTATTTATGAAATCCTTTGTTGAAGTATTTGACAAGGTTCAGGAATACTGTCTGCATAAGGTTGAAAGAAACGAGCTTACGGATGTTGCGTACAGACTCTGGATCAAATCCCTCCAGCCTGTAAAGCTTGACGGAATGATTGCATACTTTAATGTGCAGTCTGATTTTCAGCGTGATGTAATCCTGAAAAATTATCAGAAAATCATAAACGAGGCATTTATGAATGTTCTCGGATTTGAAGTTGAAATAAGAATAATGACTTTGGACAACCCTGAAGCTGATGAGGACAAGACTCCTCTTGTAAAGAGAATGGAGCTTGAAAGGTCATTTTCAAATGCAGAATATGACTATACCTTTGACACCTTTATTGTCGGAAAGTCAAATGAATTTGCATATGCAGCATGTACCGCCGTTGCTAAGAACAGAGGCAGCGCATATAATCCTCTCTTTATACATGGTCCATCGGGTCTCGGAAAAACTCACCTTATGACTGCTATCAGCAATGAAATCAGATCAAAGGAGCCTGATGCAAACATTATTTATGTTACAGGCGAAACCTTTGCAAATGAACTTATCAATGCTATCCAGCAGAAAAAGGATACTTCACAATTCCACCAAAAATACCGCAGTGCTGACGTTCTTCTTGTCGACGATGTTCAATTCATTGCCGGTAAGGAATCAACACAGGAAGAATTCTTCCATACATTCAACGAGCTTCATAAAGTAGGAAAGCAGATTGTTCTCACATCTGACCGTCCTCCGAAAGATATCAAGACGCTTGAAGACAGAATCAGGACAAGATTTGAATGGGGGCTTATCGCCGACATATCAACTCCTGACTTTGAAACAAGAGTTGCAATTATCAGACGCAAAGCAGAACTGCTTGATCTTATTATTCCCGATGATGTTGCAGAATATATTGCAAATAAGCTTAAAACCAATATCCGTCAGCTTGAGGGTTGCGTAAAGAAACTTAAGGCTTCAAAGCACCTTGTAGGAACTCCTCCTTCAATGGCGCAGGCACAGAACGCAATCAGAGAAATTCTTTCAGACGACCAGCCTGCACCGATTACCTTTGAGAGAATTCTCAACGAGGTTGCAAGCGTTTACGGCGTTTCAATTGACGATATACGCTCCAACAAGCGTTCGTCGCAGATTTCCACTGCAAGAAAAGTCAGCGCATATGTCGTAAAAGAAGTTACATCAATGTCATATAAGGCTATCGGACTTGAAATTGGCGGAAGAGATCATTCAACAATAGTATACTACATTGACGATGTCATTGCAAATATAAACAAGGATCCTCACGCAAAGGAAATGATTGAAGATATCATCAAAAATATCCGAAATAAATAGCTGTGAATACTTTGGCTACATATTTTCATTAAAATGATGAGTATTTTCTTTGATTACACCAAAAACAGCGTAATTATGCTGTATAATAGCTGTATTATTGATATTACAGGCAGTGAAACAGTATAAAATATTCCTGTTTTGTCAAAAAATATATTATATAATAATATCATTTCACACTTATTTTTTTACAATGAGTGTGAAATGAGATTTTAAATATGGAAGCAAAAATTGTTTTCCTGATTTTTTTGTATTAAAAACCAATTACAAATAGTTATATTATTTGTTTTCAACAGGGTGTTGAAAACAATGTTGAAAACTAAAATACTTATCTGTATCGTTGTTTTTTTACTTGAATTACTGCTTGTATAACTTACTTTTCCACAGCATGTGAAATCTAAATTAATCCAAATCTGCATTTCCACATACTTTTCAGCAAATTTTCAACTTTCCACTAACATTTTTCAAACACTTTCAACCTGAAATTACCCTAGTTGCAATCTTTCAACCTTTCAACAAGTTTTCAGGTTAAGCTGTTGGGAAAGATAAATTCAGCATTTAAAAGAGTTTGAAATGCTTTTCCACAATTCCACATCCTCTACTGCTACTGCTATTTTATAATAATTATATTATATTATTTTATATCATAAAAATAAATTTCTGATTATTACGAAAAATATGTGTGTGGAAAACTTAAAATTACATAAATATAAATCATAAGCGTATTTACAAAACGAAAGGATGTTTGACTTTGAAGTTTACCTGCGAACAAACTGCCCTTAATGAAGCAATTATGAATGTATCAAGAGCTGTTCCTCCTAAATCTCCGATTACGGCACTTGAAGGGATAAAGCTTTTCCTTGATAAAAATAAACTTGAAATAACAGGATATGATCTTGAACTTGGAATACAGACTACAATCCCTGTAGAATCTGAAGATTACGGAGAATTTATTCTTAACTGCCGTCTTTTCGGTGAAATTGTAAGAAAGATGCCGTCAGAACAGATTACATTTGAAATTGACGAAAATATGACTACTACTATAAAATGTATGTCTGCTGAATATAAAATTCTTGCATTGTCTGCTGATGAATATCCATCTATTCCTAATTCTGACAAGGATAACAGTTTTTCAGTATCTCAGCCACTCCTTAAAAATATGATTAATCAGACTATATTTGCTGTTGCTGTTGTTGATAACAAGCCGGTTCTTATGGGCGAGCTTTTTGACATTAAGGATGGAAGATTCAATCTTGTTGCTATCGACGGATTCAGACTTGCTATAAGGACAGAAAAACTAAATACAGAAGATATTTTTAATTTCGTTGTAAAGGCAAAGGCACTTTCTGAAGTTTCAAAGCTTTTAAAAGATGATGACAAGCAGAATGTTACTCTTTATGTATCAAAAAAGCATATTTCTTTTGAAATTAATGGATATATGGTTATTTCAAGACTACTTGAGGGCGAGTTTCATAATTATAAAGGTTCTCTTCCTACTGCACATACAACAGAAATTATTCTTAACACAAAACAGCTCATTGGCAGCCTTGAAAGATGTTCACTTCTTATCAATGAGAAGATGAAAGCTCCTGTAAAGTGTCATTTTGAAAACGGTAAGGTAAAGATTTCTTGTTCAACAGGACTTGGAAAGCTTTATGATGAATTCAATGTGGATATTTCAGGACCAATGGTTGAAATAGGATTTAATTGCCGATATCTTCTTGATGCAGTAAGGGCAACAGAATCTGATAAGGTAAAGCTTGAACTTAATGGCGGACTTTCACCAATGAAAATAGTACCGCTTGACGGAGATGCATATACATTCCTTGTGCTACCTGTAAGACTAAAGGCGGATTAAAAAGGCTGGTCAAGCTGAGCACAGCTTGCGGTATCCAAAGGCGGAGCCTTGGTCGTAAAGTCTCAGTCAATCACTCCATTCTTGATTTTGCTTCGCAAAACAAGCTGACTGTCGCAACGACGAAAAGCTGTCGCTTTTCTCACCGTTTCTCCGTTTTTTTTGATTTAGAGAATTTCGTGATCTGCGGAGCACGACCAGGTTTCACCTGGACTGACCAGCGCGAGATTGCGCTGGATCAATCTATTTTTGCTTTGTTTAGTAAAGAAAGAATGGTTAATATGGATAGTGAAGTTAAAATTACAACTGAATTTATCAAGCTTGATCAGCTTCTTAAATTTGCCGGCGCTGTTTCAATTGGTTCCGAAGGAAAAGAAATGGTTCAATCAGGCAAGGTTAAAGTCAACGGTGAAGTCTGTACAATGAGAGGAAAGAAAATCCGCTCTGGTGACATTGTTACCGTTAATAATCAGGATATTACTGTAGAATAATGCAGATATTCTGTATATTATATAGTTTTATATACAATCAGTAAATTAAATTGAGGTTATCGCTTTGATTATAAACAGAGTTTGTGCCGACGGATATAAAAACCTGTCAGCTATAGATATTAAGCTTGATAATAATCTGAATATTTTCTGCGGCGATAACGCACAGGGCAAAACAAACCTTATTGAATCAATATGGCTCTGCACAGGCTGTAAGTCTTTCAGAGGTACTCGAGATAAGGATTTTATTGGATTTGATTGCGAGCAAGCAGAAATAAAGATTGATTTTACCGACAGCCGCCGAACTCAGCAAATAGAGTTCAAGGTAAACCGAAACAATGTCAAAGACAAGCTTGTCACCCTTAACGGTGTTAAGCTTACCCTGTTGTCAAGGCTTTTCGGAAGTCTTAAAGCTGTAATTTTCACGCCTGAAGATCTTGAGCTTTCAAAAGGCTCGCCCGATAACAGACGTCTTTTTGCAGATATGTCCGTTTCACAGATTAAGCCGTCTTATGTAGCGGCGTTGAATAAATATAACAATATCTTGTCACAAAGAAATGCTCTTCTCAAAGATATCTCTATGGGCAGAGGTGATCCTGCAATGCTTGATATATGGGACGAACAGCTTGCAAAATCAGGTGCATATATTTCTGTATTGAGATATACATACTGTAATAAACTAAATAATTATACTAACAGATTATATGATTTAATTACAGATGGTAAAGAAAATATGCAGTTATACTATCAGTCAACAATATATGACACATTGGAGGGCAAAACCGATTATGATGGCGAACTTTACAATGTATATCTTGAACGGCTGAAAAAGAATGTCAGTGATGATATAAGGGCTGGTTATACTCTTGTTGGAGTTCATCGTGACGATATTATCACAGGAATAAATTCACTCCGCACCCGAGAGTTTGGCTCACAGGGACAGGCAAGATCCGTTGCGCTTGTAATGAAGCTTGCGCAGGCACAGATTTTGAGGGATGAAACGGGAGAAGCGCCTGTAATACTGCTTGATGATGTACTTTCCGAACTAGACAGAAAAAGGCAGAGGTTTATTCTTGGTTCAATAGAGGGCATGCAGGTGCTTATTACTTGCTGTGATGATAAATTCATATCCGAAATGACAGGCGGAAAAGTGTTCTACCTTAAAGAAGGCAAAATCGCAAATCATTGCTGAAAGGGATGGTAATATAGATGTATCTGCATCTCGGTGAAAATACGGTTGTAAAAAGCAGTGATATTATAGGTATATTTGATATAGAAAATACATCTGTCGGAAGAATTACGAAAGATTTTCTGTCATCGGCAGGAAAAAACGGGAAGGTTGTAAACGTGTCCTATGAAATGCCGAAGTCATTTGTACTGTGCATTGATAAAGGCGGAGGGCAGACGGTATATATCTCCCAGATATCATGTTCTACATTAAGGAAAAGAGCAAAAGCATAACAGGCTGGTCAAGCTGAGCACAGCTTGCGGTATCCAAAGGCGGAGCCTTGGTCGAAAAGTCAGTCACTCACTCCATTCTTGATTTTGCTTCGCAAAACAAGCAGTTTGACGAACTTTTATGTTTTAGATTTTACAATTAGCTTAATTTTTAAGCTGTGAGTTTTGTATAGCAATACTCAGAAAGGAAAGGTATTATGTCTGATAACAAGAATATCAACAACACAAACACAGAACACGCTTATGATGAAAGTCAGATTCAGGTTCTTGAGGGACTTGAAGCTGTAAGAAAACGTCCTGGTATGTATATCGGTTCAACTGGCCCTAAGGGTCTGCACCACCTTGTATACGAAATCGTGGATAATTCAATCGACGAAGCACTTGCAGGCTATTGCTCACAGATCGACGTTGAAATTCTCCCTGACAACATCATTCAGGTTTCCGATAACGGAAGAGGTATACCTGTCGGAATTCACGCAAAGGAAGGGATTTCTGCCGCAACAGTTGTTTATACAATCCTCCATGCCGGCGGTAAGTTTGGCGGCGGCGGATATAAGGTTGCAGGCGGTCTTCACGGCGTTGGTGCATCTGTTGTTAATGCTCTTTCTGAATGGCTTGAACTTACAGTAAAGGACGGAAAACACGTTTATTTCCAGCGTTTTGAAAGAGGTCATTACAGCGAACCTCTCAAAATTATTGGAGATACAGATGTTACAGGTACATCCGTAAAGTTCAAGGCTGACCATGAAATATTTGAAGAAACAACTGAATATGAATACGAAATACTTCTGAAAAGACTTCGTGAACAGGCTTTCCTTAATGCAGGCATAAAAATTGTGTTTACAGATAAACGTGGAACAGAGGATGAAGGAGCAACCCTTCACTATGAGGGCGGTATCAGACAGTTCGTTGAACATATCCACAAGACAAAGGGACTTGAACCTCTCACAGAGGAAGTTATATATGTAAGCGGAGTTCTTGGTGACTCCACTGCTGAAGTTGCTATGCAGTATAACGACAGCTACAATGAAGTTATACTTTCTTTCGCAAACAATATCCATACAATAGACGGTGGTACACATGAAACAGGTTTCAAGAACGCTCTTACAAAGGTTATAAATGAATACGGCAAGAAGTTCAATCTCCTTAAAGACGGTGACAAGCTTCTCGGTGATGATGTTCGAGAGGGACTTACAGCTATCGTATCCGTAAAGCTTACCGACTGTGAATTTGAAGGACAGACAAAGGGACGGCTTGGCAACCCTGAGGTAAGACCTTTAGTTGAAAATATGGTTCAGGAAAAGCTCATGTGCTACCTTGAAGAAAATCCTGCTGCTGCAAGGGCTATTTTTGATAAGTCCGTCGCTGCACAGAGAGCAAGAGAGGCAGCAAAAAAGGCAAGAGAAACTGCAAGAAGAAAGTCCGCAATGGAATCTGCTTCACTTCCGGGAAAGCTTGCAGATTGCTCCGAAAAGGACATTGAGTTCACAGAAGTTTACATCGTCGAAGGAGATTCCGCAGGCGGCTCCGCAAAGCAGGGACGTGACAGACGTTATCAGGCTATTCTCCCTCTTTGGGGAAAAATGCTCAACGTTGAAAAGGCTCGTATTGATAAGGTTTATGGCAACGAAAAGCTTATGCCTGTTGTTACAGCTCTCGGAACTTCAATCGGTGAAGATTTTGATATTGCAAAGCTCCGTTACGGAAAAATCATTATCATGGCCGATGCCGATGTCGACGGTTCACATATCAGAACACTTCTTCTGACATTCTTTTTCAGATTTATGCGTCAGCTTATTTCAAACGGAAATATTTATATTGCACAGCCTCCTCTTTTCAAGGTGTTCAGAGGCAAGCAGATAAGATATGCATTTTCTGATGAAGAGAGAGATTTTTATATTAATGAACTCAAGGCGGGAAACCTACAGGCAAAGGTTGACGTATCACGATATAAAGGTCTTGGAGAAATGTCACCTGAACAGCTTTGGGAAACAACAATGAATCCAGAAACAAGAACAATTGTTAAGGTTGAAATGGAGGATGCTGCCAAGGCAGATGAAATTTTTACTATCCTTATGGGCGACAAGGTTCAGCCAAGAAGAGAATTCATTGAAAAGAATGCAAGATATGTTCAGAATCTTGACATATAGCTTACTTCAACAACATGAAAGGAGATATGCTTTTCATTTTAAAGCATAGTCAGAATAATGTCAGTTTTTAAAGATATGTTCAGTGATAATACAGACGATATTTACGATGACGGAACAGAGGGAAAAACAGAAACATTGCTTGCAGAGGGTACTTATAAAAGCAGTACGGAAATGATTATGACGGGTTATAAGATATTTAGAAAGAAATATGTTTACAATAAGATTGCTTTTAGACTTTTCCTTGTTTTGCTTGCTATAGCTTCTTCTGTTATGATGATTGTTACAAATTATCAGGCTGGACAAAAGGACGCAATGCCGTTTTTCTTCATTCTCATTGCTTTGAGCATCGGAATTTATTTTGTTCAGGGGCCTATAGCAAATATGAAAAAACTCAAAGCCGGAATTGATGAGCTTGAGGGGACTGAATACAAGGCAGAGATTTTTACCGATAAGATAAGAATTTCCACTCTTTCCGACAATCTTCCACAAGAGGAAAGTCATGAGGAGTTAACCGAGGAAAAAAAAGAAACGGCAAATAAAACTTCCGAAGAAGAAAAGATTGAGGCAGATATTGAAAATGAAGATAAAGATGACGGTCAAATCCCAGCTACTATAATTCATCTGGATTCACCTATTGTAGATTTTCTTGATAAAGATGATATGTATATTCTTGTTGTGAAGAAATCTTATGTTTTTATCATACCTAAATCAGCATTCAAGGCATATGATGTTCAGACAGTAAAGGACAAGCTTTCAAATATCATGGGCATAAGATATAAAGCGGTTTAAAACGTTCCACAGAAATTAAGGAGTTGTTTATTTTGTATAACGACAATACAAAAGTCATTCATATGGACATTGAAAAGGAAATGAAGAAATCTTTCCTTGAATATTCAATGTCAGTAATCGTGTCCCGTGCGCTTCCTGATGTGCGAGACGGATTGAAGCCTGTTCACAGACGTATTATATATACAATGAATGAGGCAGGAAATACTTATGAGAAGAAAACCCGTAAGTGCGCATACACCGTCGGTGAAGTTCTCGGTAAATATCACCCGCATGGTGACGCATCAGTTTATGATGCACTTGTAAGACTTGCACAGGACTTTTCTCTGCGTTATCCGCTTGTTTTTGGTCAGGGCAACTTTGGTTCAATCGACGGTGACCCGGCTGCTGCTTACCGATATACAGAAGCAAAGATGTCAAAAATCGCAGGCGAAATGATGACTGACATCAACAAGGACACTATTCCTTTTGCAAAGAACTATGATGATACAATTCCTGAACCGGAAGTTCTTCCGTCAAGATTCCCTAACCTTCTCGTAAATGGTTCAACTGGTATTGCTGTCGGAATGGCAACAAATATCCCGCCGCATAACCTAAGGGAAACAATTGACGCAATAAAACTTCTTATAGAAAATCCTGAAGCAGACCTTGAGGACATAATGGAATGTATTAAGGGTCCTGACTTCCCTACCGGTGGTATTATCATGGGAAGAGCCGGAATAAGAGCCGCTTATGCTACAGGACGAGGAAAGATAATTCTCCGCAGTGTTACAAATATTGAAGAAATTAAGGGACGTACCTGCATAGTTGTTACTGAATTGCCTTACATGGTAAACAAGGCAAGGCTTATCGAGAACATGGCTAATCTTGTCAAGGATAAGAGAGTTGACGGTATTCACTTTATCCGTGATGAATCCGATAAGGATCACAATGTAAGAATAGTTATTGAGCTTAAAAAGGATGCTATTCCGCAGGTTGTTCTGAACAAGCTTTTCACATTCACACAGCTTCAGGATACTTGTGGTGTAATCATGATTGCGCTTGTAAGAGGAGAGCCTAAGGTTCTTTCGCTCAAGCAGATGCTCACAGAATATATTGACTTCCAAGTTGATGTTATCATAAGACGTACAAAGTTTGACCTTAGAAAGCTCCGTGAAAGAGAGCATATTTTACAGGGTCTTGCTATTGCCGTTGAAAACATTGACGAAGTTGTAAAGATATGCCGTACTTCTGATAATTTGCAGAATATAAAGGCAAGACTTTCTGAGAGATTTGGCCTTTCTGACCTTCAGGCAGACGCAATCGCACAGATGCGTATGTATCAGATTTCAAACATGGAACGTCAGAAGATTATTGATGAACTCGCTGATATTGAAGCAAAGATAAACGAGTTGGAAGCAATCCTTGCTGACAGAAACAAGATTCTTGAAATAATCAAGGAAGAACTTGAAGTTATCAAAACAAAGTATGGCGATGACAGAAGAACATCAATTGAAAATATCAGCGGTGAAGTTGATATTGAGGATCTTATTCCTGTTGAAGAATGCGTTGTAACTCTTACAGATATTGGTTACATCAAGCGCCAGCCTGTAAGCTTCTATAAAGCACAGAACAGAGGCGGCAGAGGTGTTTCAGGAATGAAACAGCGTGAAGAGGACTTTGTACAGGAAATGTTCATTTCATCTACCCATGACCATGTTCTGTTCATTACAAACAAGGGTATCATGTACAAGATGAAATGTTACGAAATTCCGGAGGGCGGAAAGCAGTCAAGGGGCGTAAACGCAGTCAACCTCTTACCTCTCACTGAGGGCGAAAAGATTGCCGCTATGATTAAGACATCCGACTTCGAGCCTGGCAAGTTTATTGTCATGGTGACAAAGAACGGCAAAATTAAGAGAACCCCACTTGAAGCATATAAGAATGTACGTAAGAATGGTCTTCGTGCTATTGGTCTTGATGATGGTGACGAAATTGCAGGCGTTAGAATGACTGACGGCAGCGCACAGGTTATCGTTGCAACAAGAAATGGTTATGCAATCAGAATAGAAGAAAACAAGATTCGCCCGCTTTCAAGAATAGCACACGGCGTTAAGGCTATTAAGCTTCGTGAAGCCGACAGTGTTGTTTCAATGGCAAGAGTAAGAGATGGCGCAACCGTTCTGACAGTATCCGACAAGGGCAGCGGAAGAAGAACAGAGCTTGACTCATACCGTATCCAGAACAGAGGCGGCTATGGTATGCTTAACTACAAGGTCAGCGAAGAAAAGGGACATGTCTGCGGTATCAAGGTTGTTGATGAAACGGACGATATCATTATGATTTCAACTGATGGTATTGTTATCAGAATCAGAGTAAGTGATATTAGAACGATGGGAAGATATGCAACAGGTGTAAGGGTTATGAGACTTGCAGAAGATGTAAGATTGGTAACATTTACAAGAACCGAGCATGACGATACAGCAGAAATTGAGGCAATTGAAGAGCCTTCCGAAGCAGAACTTGCAGCAGAAATCGAAGAAGCAAAGAAGGAAGAGCAGTCCGAAGTAATAGTTGAAGAACCAGTGCCGGATGATGATACTGAGGATACAACTGAAACAACGGAAGATAATGAATAAAAAAATGGGGAGCAATTACGCTCCCCATTTTTTATCTATCCGAATATTTTTTCAAGGGATGAAACAAGTTTATCTGAACAACCATCCCTGTAAATATGTGTGTAGTCACTATCAGACGGATACAAGCCGTTTTCATCGGTATAAATCCTTGTAATCATAACAGCCGTACCACTGTCGTCTTTTGCAGTAATGGAAACACCATAGTAAAGCATGTTCTTATCAGGATCAAGTTTCAGGTTTGAGAAAAGTGCATTCTCAACTATGAAGCCATTGTTATAAAAAGAAATAAGGTTAGAATTAACATTAGCCTGAGAGTTTTTGTTGAATCGTTTTGATATAATATCTGCAACATCTTCAGGTCTGCTTCTCTCATAGAAATTTGGCTTGACAATAACAATTTCAATAACGCCTTTTGTGTTAAGATAAGGATTGTTTGCAAAAATAATAGTATTAACATAAGTGTTAATGTTTTTATCATTAGGCAAAGAATTGTTGTAAACAGTGTATTTCCCGTCAACATCCTTTACAAAATCTAGAGAAATAATATCAGAGCTGTCTTTAAATCTAATAAGCACAGAATTGCAAATGCTATGGGAATTCTCTGAATACATTGAAACATAATAAGAATCGACGGATATTGAATCAACTTCCCTTGTTTTCATGAAATCATTATATGACATACGAAGCTTTTCTTTGGATATTTCTTTCATTTTATTAAGATAATTAAACTTGTACAAGTCATCAATTGTCCCCTCGGAAATACTGTCAACATAGCTGTCAATATCTCCGTCAGCAATATAACCGGCAATTTTGCGAACTTCCATTGACTGCACAATGGTTTCAAAACTTTTGGAATCATGAAATTTTCCAATCTGACAGACCGTTAGATACCCAACAATACCAACAACCACCACAAGAACTAAGGACAGAATTACAATTTTCAGCTTGCTTTTCTTCATCTTATTGCGAACCTTTTTGAATGTCTGCACTTCTGATGGTGTTGCAGCAGAATTCTCATTTCCCACAGGGACATTTTCATAAAGCTTCTTACATTCGGCGCAGGTGCTGATATGCTCCTCAACTTCCCTCTTGCTTTCTTCACTGCAAAGCCCCTCACTGCAAAGCGGAATAAGATCCCTTATAATTTCACATTTCATAGTCAAGCTCCTTTCGTGTTATTTCTCCATCAGCTTTATTATTTTCTCTTTTGCTCGAAAAAAAGTTACCCTTGCCCAGCTTTCATTTTTCTCAAATATACTTCCGATTTCACTGAACTTTAACTCTGCAAAAACTCTCAGCGTAAAAATTTCCTTGTATGGTTCATCAAGCAGGTGGAGAAGCTTATGTATCTGCAAGGCCTGTTCGTTGTCACAGATTTTCATCTCAAAGGATTCATCTAAACAGCTTTCAGCACCATCAAGAGGAACATTTTTATATTCGGATTTGCTAATATGATTATAATACTCATTCCGGGCAATAGTGCAAAGATAGGTTTTTACAGAACAGTTTCCCTTGAACTTATCAATTGACATGATAGCTTTTAGCATGGTATTCTGCAGTATATCCATAGAAAGAGCCTCATTGCAGCATAATTTAAGGATAAACTTATACACATCAGCAGCATAAAGCTGATAAATTTCGTCAAATTCATTTTGCATCAATGCTATCACCGTGCTTTCAGATAAATAAAGTTAAAACTGTTTCTGTATATTAGACAGATAAACATAAGGAACGTTACAAAAATAAAAAAGAGCGTATTCCGTACTCTCTAATTTAAACACAAATTTAACCTGATATTCAAAATAATGCAGCCGATTAGGGCTGCATTATGCGTATTATCTTATTTCACAGATAAGCTTCATAGCAGTTCTGTCTTCTCCGTCAATAACAACACTGGCAAAAGCAGGAATACAGATAAGATTAATACCTACCGGAGCAAGGTAACCTCTTGCAATGGCGATAGCTTTAATTGCCTGGTTGGCTGCACCAGCGCCTACTGCCTGTACTTCAACAGCACCGTTATCTCTGATAACACTTGCGATTGCACCCGCAACAGAATTTGGGGTTGAGCGTGATGAAACCTTTAGTACTTCCATTTGTAATATACCTCCGTCAAATAAAATGATCGATTTAGCACACTATAGTATTATAGCACCAAATTATACAAAAATCAATATATTTCCATATAATTGTGTAACTAACTAATTATTTGCGATTGAATGGCCAAAGATTTGCCTGTTTTTTGGTCAAATTCAACAATAACGCAATTTATGAAACACGGTTCGTCAGATTCCTCAAATTTAACAGGCAAACGTGTTCTAAGCTTTTCAATAGCAGGCTCAGCCTTAACTCCGAGCACCGAGAGCTTTGGTCCGCACATTCCCGTATCAGTGATATAGGCTGTGTAATCCTTGAGAATTTCAGCATCTGAAGTTTGAACATGAGTATGTGTTCCAAAAACACCGGTGACACGTCCTGCCAGATAAAGTCCCAACGCCTTCTTTTCCGATGTAGCTTCCGCATGGAAATCCACAAAGATATTAGGAGTATGAATCTCTTCAAGGATACTGTCAATCTTCTGAAAAGGATTATCCAGCGCATCCATGTAGACAGTCCCCATCAGGTTTACAAAGGCAATGCTTGTACTGCCCATATCGTAGAAACAGACCCCTTTTCCCGGAGCACCCTCCGGAAAATTAGCAGGTCTGATAAGAAAATCGGATCTGTCGAAGTAATCATAAATTTCTTTTCTTTTATAGCAGTGGTTTCCTGTTGTAATAATATCAGCGCCGTGATTAAACAAAAAATCAGCAGACTGTGGAGATATTCCGTTTCCCTTTGCACTGTTTTCTCCGTTCATAACTGTGATGTCAATAGCGTAATGCTTTTTTAGAGTGTTGATTTTAGAAGCAACGAAATCGCATCCGTTCGGACCGACAATGTCGCCAAGAAACATTAAATTCATTTATACATTTATGCTCTTTTGGGAGCTTACTCCTTATGCAAAATTTATTATTAGAACCAGAAAATGAACTGCTCAAATCTCCATCCGTCAGGGGTATTAATCATGATGTATGAATTTTCGTCCACAGTATAATTGTCGGGTGTTCCGTAATATGCTTCAATTTTGAATTTAACGTATTCATCCGTTGAAGTGACAAGGGAAAAGGATTGACCTAAATAATCAATAGTATATCCCGATATATTGGCTCTTACATAAAGTTTGCCGTTGTGGTCAATAAAATTTTCACGTTTAAGTTCTCCGTCAGCAATGTCCTTTGGATAGATTGAGTAGACAAAATTTTTGAAATCGTTGTATGTTGGGAAAAGGTCGGCATTTCCGGGAACGTATTTAGAGGTGATACCATTTACGGTAAGAGAAAGCACTTCCTTGTCCGAATATTCTCCTCTATAGCCTTCTGAAACAAGGTTATGGGAGTATTCAAAGGCGTTGGCAAAAAGCTGTCTTTGTTCTTCATTTAAAAATTCAGGCGCCTTGATTTTATATCCGAGATTTGACTTTACAAAAACACCCTCATTAGGAAAAGTAACAGTTGTCATCGGAACGGTCGTTGTAGTAACTGGAACCGTTGTATAGATATATGGAGTAGTCTGTGTATAAGTCTGTGCAGTGGTTGTTTTTGCAGTAGTGGTTTTGGTTGTAGTTTTCTTTGTTGTCTTAGTTGAATTATTATCGTTTACATTGTCGTTTTCTGTAACTTTAGTGGGAACGGTTGTCCCAACGGAAGGTGTACTGCTTGTTTCGGGAACAGCAGTAACTGTATAGTCAATATCTGATGTGCTTTCCGAATATTCCTTTGTTTCTTCGGATATGTAGGTAGTGCCTGAAGCAGAATCGTAGACAACAACAGGATCAGAGAATACCGAAGAACTGTCGCTGTTTATCGGTTCGGAAATTTTATCGTTTACATTGCTGCATGCGGTCATAAGCATTACCGCTGCAATACAATATATTAAAAGCAATCTTTTATGCCTGAACATATAATATTCATCCTTTTTAATAATACAACATTTTTACTGCATAATTTGTCGAATTTAGCAACTTGATAAAATATTCTATTTATTTTATTCAAAATTGAGTTATATTAACACAAGGATACATTAAAAAGCTTTTTAAGTCAATAAAATTCCCGAATTTGTAAAGTTTTTGTAATAATAAAAAATCACTTTGTAATCAAAGGTAATGATTCTTAACTTAGTCTTATAGCTTCCAGAGCTGTTCAGCATACTCGCTGACTGTTCTGTCAGAGGAGAATTTACCTGATGAAGCAATATTCATCCAGCATTTCTTAGCAAAGCTTTCTTTCTGCTTATAGTCATAAAGTGCCTTTAGCTTTGTATTTACATAGCTGTCGAAATCTGCAAGCAGGAAGTAGTTATCAGCCTTATGCCAGCTTGTTCCTGTAAGGATTGCATTGAAAAGTTCACCAAACATGCCTGTGTCACCATCGTTGAAAGTTCCGTCAACAAGGGTGTTTAGAACACGTTTGATGCGTTCGTTTGTGCAGTAAATCTTCTCCTTTGGCTTGTATGTGGCCTTGAGTTTTTCAATGTCTTCAACACGGCAGCCAAAAATATATTCATTTTCTCCGCCTGCTTCTTCAACAATTTCAACATTTGCGCCGTCATAAGTTCCTAGAGTAACAGCACCGTTGAGCATAAATTTCATATTGCCTGTTCCGCTTGCTTCAAGGCCTGCTGTTGAAATCTGCTCGGAAATGTCAGCAGCCGGAATTAGCTTTTCAGCATAGGAAACATTATAGTTCTGAACGAAAAGAACTGCAATTTTATCCCTTGTGTCAGGATCGTTGTTGACAAGCTTAGCAACTTCATTTATATATTTGATTATGCCCTTTGCACGTCTGTATGCAGGGGCAGCCTTTGCGCCGAAAATGAAAGCGGTTGGGTGAATATCAGGAAGCTTGTTTTCTTTTATACGTAAATATATATCCATGATTGAGAAAGCATTGAGCAGCTGACGCTTGTATTCATGCAGACGCTTTACCTGAATGTCAAAAATAAAGTCAGGGTTGAGGATAACGCCCTCTTTTTCTGCAATATATGAGCAAAGTTCAATCTTTTTCTGCTTTTTGATGTCCATAAAGCGACGGATTGTGTCCCCGTTATTTACATATTGTTTTAGCTTTGAAAGCTCGGAAAGGTCGGTAATCCAATCGTTTCCGATTTTTTCAGTAATAAGTGCTGAAAGCTCTGGATTGCAAAGACCAAGCCATCTTCTCGGAGTAATTCCGTTAGTCTTGTTCTGGAATCTGTCTGGAAAAATTTCATACCATTCTTTGAGGACATCATTCTTTAGAATATTGGTATGAAGTTCAGCAACACCGTTGATATGTGATGAGCCGAAAATAGCCATTCTTGCCATGTGAATGCGATCACCGTCAAAAATACGCTTTTGTTCAATCTGACTTTCTGTCTGACCGATAGATTTCAGATGCTTTTCAAGGTGGCTGTCAATCATTAGAATAATCTCATAAATTGTCGGCAGAACACTTCGGAACAGATCTGCCCCCCATTTTTCAAGGGCCTCTGCCATAACAGTGTGGTTAGTATAGTTGCAGGTTTTCTGTACTATATTAAATGCGTCACCGAATGACATACCCTCCTTGAACATGAAAAGGCGGATAAGTTCAGGGATAGCAACGGTCGGGTGAGTATCGTTAAGCTGGAGAGCATAAAGCTCTGCAAAGTGTGAAAAGTCATTGCCGTGAGTAAGCTTGTATTTTCTGATAACGTCCTGAACGGAAGCAGAAACAAAGAAATACTGCTGTTTCAGACGGAGTTTAAGTCCTTTTTCTGTATTGTCGTTAGGATAAAGTACGTCTGTTACAGCTTCTGCAAGAACAGCACTTTCTGATGCCTTTATATAATCCTGATTGTCGAATGCACCGAAATCAAAGCCCTTGACAGGTTCGCTCTGCCATAATCTCAATGTGTTTACAGCTTTTCTTTCATATCCGATTATAGGTGTATCATAAGGAACAGCAATTACAGACTGGTCAGCAAAGTCAACCCTAACAGAGTCCTGTTCACAGCGGATACCCCATGCATCACCATAGTCAAGCCATGAGTCAGCAGATTCCTGCTGGAAACCGTTCCATACAGATTGCTTGAAAAGACCGTAACGGTATCTTATTCCGTAGCCATCGAGGGGAATATCAAGAGCGGCAGCAGAATCAAGGAAGCATGCAGCAAGTCTGCCAAGACCGCCGTTTCCGAGAGCGGCATCCTCAACTTCCTCAAGACAGTTTATATCAACTCCGTTTTCGGAGAGAATTTCCTTTGCATCTTCCAAAAGTCCTGCACAGTAAAGGTTGTTGAAAACCGCACGCCCCATAAGGAATTCAGCAGAAAGATAATATGCACGTCTGCTCTGACTGCGGCGGGATTCTGTCTGATTCCAGAGAGGAATAATATCCTGCATTACAGCCTTTGAGAGTGCATTGTGCAGTTGTTTCGGCGAAGCGGTTTTAAGTGATGTTCTGTAATCTGTAAGAAGATTAGTATTGATACGGGATAAGAATTCAACTTTGTCCATAGTAAAAACCTCCGTAAATAATATAAATATTTTACCACTATTCCATAAATAAATCAATTGTTTTTGCACTATTATACAATTGTTGTTAATAATCTTATATAAAATTAACAAGACCTTTAATGTTTATTAATTTTATTAAAATGCATTATATAATAAAGTTATATTTTAACTTTTATTAATAGTATATGGCAGTCTATATAGTAAAACAAGAATATTTACAATTTAATTTAATACAAGAATGACATTATATATAGGATTGCAATTTGCATAAAGTCACTTTACATTCGGGCATAAATATGCTATAATAAAATTTAATACGAGGTGTGGCTCAGTTTGGTAGAGCGCTGCGTTCGGGACGCAGAGGCCGCAAGTTCGAATCTTGTCACCTCGACCAGAAAAACAACGTAGCCAAAGGGTTTGCAGGTTCATTATAGAATCTGCAAACCCTTTGTTTTTTTGTTTGTCTACTATTTGTCTACTATATAGGTATTTTTGTTATTTCACCACTGGAAATTTTGATGCCCACAATGCAAATTTTTTAGCAATTTTTTTAAATTCGTATTTATCTATAGTATCAAAGTAGAAAACAGATCCTTCATCCAATGGGTCAGGCATTATTACAGAAACCTGGTACTTGTCATATAGTCTCTTTATATAAATTCTGAAAACACTGTCAACGTGTTTT
>JAEWWT010000019.1 GCA_023396225.1 Bacillota bacterium | reverse complement strand
AATGATTATCTTACACCTTATGATGTAGCAGAGGAACTCTGTGTTTCCCTTACCACTGTTTACAACCTGCTCAGGGAAGGTAAGCTTCCGGGGTTCAAGGTCGGGAGGATCTGGAGGATTCCTAAGGAACTGCTGGAGAGGTTGGTGGGGTAAAGAAAGTTGCAGAAAAGAAAAAGAATCGTGGGGACACGATTCTTTTTAACTGTTGTATAATTAATTGTCGTTTCAAGTCCAGCTTAGTAGCCAATCACGCATAAACCGAACAAATTCGTTGCAAAAGATGTGTTTGGTTTTATATTTGATATATGTTAAACCGCCCCCATTTTTTGTTGCAAATATAGAAATAGAGAACGATTTTTGCTTGATTAATTGGTAATTTTGTGATATAATATAAAATAAAATTTTTACTATTTAATTACAATATGTTCCACGGTGTAACGCTATATTTTTTATTTAATATGATTTTTTTCTGAATATCCTGATTTTAATACACCAATTAGATGTATAATAACATATATACCTTAATAAGCTTACGTGACGAAAGGCGGTTTTCAATGGTGACTGAGTTTATAGATAACACCAATAAAACATTAAAAGAAGATTTATCTTCTGAGATAAAATCTAGCAGCAAAGTTTCTATTGCAGCTGCATGTTTTTCTATTTATGCCTTTCAAGAGCTAAAATCAGAACTTATGAATATTGATGAATTACGTTTTATATTTACTTCGCCAACATTTATAACAGAAAAAGCTAAAAAAGGAAAAAGAGAGTTTTATATCCCTCGTAATAATAGAGAGCGTAGTTTATATGGTACAGAATTTGAGGTCAAACTTCGTAATGAGCTTAACCAAAAGGCTATAGCAAAAGAATGTGCTGAATGGATAAAGCAAAAGGTAACTTTTAAATCTAATATTTCATCTGATTTTATTCAAGGTTTTATAAATGTTGATGAAACAAATTACATGCCTATTAACGGATTCACAACAGTCGATTTGGGATGTGAACGTGGGAATAATGCATTTAGCGCTATTTTCAAAAACAGCACCCCATACTCTACAAACTTTATCAATACATTTAACAACCTATGGAATGATGCTAACAAGATGCAAAATGTTACCGATATGGTAATTGATAATATAACTGCTGCTTACAATGAAAATTCACCGGATTTTATCTATTTTATTACATTATATAATATTTTCAATGAATTTCTTGAAGATATATCAGATGATATACTTCCGAACGAGGCAACAGGTTTTAAAGAAAGTAAAGTATGGAATATGCTATACAACTTTCAGAAAGATGCTGCACTTGCTATAATTAACAAGCTTGAAAAATATAATGGATGTATACTCGCTGATAGTGTCGGTCTTGGTAAAACTTTTACTGCTTTAGCGGTAGTAAAGTATTATGAAACAAGGAATAAAACCGTTCTTATTCTTTGTCCTAAGAAACTCGGGAACAACTGGAATACATATAGAGATAACTATGTAAATAACCCTCTTTCAGATGATAGACTTAATTACAAGGTGCTTTACCATACTGATTTAGGCAGAACCAGTGGTGAATCAAATGGAACGGATTTATCAAGACTTCGTTGGGAAACATATGACCTTGTTGTTATAGATGAGTCACACAATTTTCGTAACGGCGGTAAAATTTCTGGAGAAGATAATGAAAAAGAAAATCGTTATTTAAAACTTCTTAATAGGGTTATTCGTAGAGGTGTAAGGACGAAAGTTCTTATGCTTTCAGCAACGCCCGTAAATAATAGATTCAATGACCTGAAAAATCAGCTTATTCTTGCCTATGAGGGCAATACAGATATAATTGATGAAAAACTTAACACAAACCGTTCTATGGATGAAATATTTAAGAATGCACAAAGAGCATTTAACACTTGGAGTAAGTGGGATGTTTGCGACAGAACAACTGAGAATTTATTAAAAATGCTTGATTTTGATTTTTTTGAAGTGCTAGATTCTGTTACAATAGCACGTTCTCGCAAGCATATACAGAAATATTATGATACAACAGATATAGGTACTTTCCCAACAAGATTAAAGCCTATGTCAATAAGATCACCTTTAACCGATTTAAAGACAGCTGTCAGTTATGATGAAATCTTTGAGCAGCTTTCAAAATTAAATCTTGATATCTATTGCCCATCGCACTTTATACTTCCTAGTAAACTTTCTAAATATTCTGAATTATATGGTGACAACAAGGTGAATGTTGGTTTTACACAAGCGAACAGAGAGCAAGGAATACGTCGGTTGATGGCTATAAACCTTATGAAACGTATGGAAAGTTCGGTATATTCATTTAATTTAACATTGAAACGTATTATGGGTTTAATTGATGGTACGATTAAAGTTATTGATAATTTCAATAGAAATATATCAATAAATCTTGATATGATTGATATTTCTGATATAGATGAGTTTGATTCTGATGATCAAAACAGTGACGAAATGTTTTCATTTGGACGCAAGGTTAAAATAGACCTTGCTGACATGGACTATAAATCTTGGAGAGATAATCTTTCCAAAGACCGTGAAATACTTGATTTAATTACGATGAATGTCGGTGATATAACTCCTGTTCATGACAGCAAATTACAAGAGTTGTTTTCTGTTATTAAAAACAAAATTGAATGCCCTATCAATATGGATAATAAGAAAGTTATTATATTTACTGCGTTTGCTGATACTGCAAATTATCTTTATGAAAATGTCAGCAATTATGTTAAGAATTGTTTTGGTTTGGATACTGCTATTATAACAGGTTCGGTTGATGGAAAAACCACAGCAAAACTCCAAAAAGCCGATATGAATACAGTATTGACTTGTTTTTCACCGATATCAAAAGACAAGCATTTACTTATGCCAAATGATAAAACATCAATAGATGTTTTAATAGCAACCGACTGTATTTCAGAAGGGCAAAACTTGCAAGATTGTGATTATCTTATAAATTATGATATACACTGGAACCCAGTGCGAATTATTCAACGTTTCGGACGTATTGACCGTATCGGCAGTAAAAACAAGTGCATTCAGCTTGTAAACTTTTGGCCAAATGTAACTCTTGATGAATACATAGACTTAAAGGCAAAAGTTGAAACAAGAATGAAAATTGTTGATATGACTGCGACTGGTGATGATAATATTTTGAGCGAAAGCGAAAAAACAGACCTTGAATATCGTAAATCACAATTGAAACGATTGCAGGAAGAAGTTGTTGATATTGAGGATATGTCAAGCGGTATTTCTATAATGGACTTGGGATTAAATGAATTTAGGCTTGATTTGCTTGAATACATAAAAAACAATCCTGATGTTGATAAAACTCCGTTTGGCTTACATTCTGTCGCACCTGCATCAGATGAAACGCCTGCTGGTGTAATCTATGTTTTAAAAAACCGTTCTGACAGCGTAAATATAAATAATCAAAACCGCTTACATCCGTTTTATATGGTTTATATCTCAAATGATGGTGAAGTTATCTGTGACCACCTCTCACCAAAAGCAATGCTTGATAAAATGCGATATCTTTGTAAAGGAAAAACAAAGCCTATTGCTGAACTATACCATCAGTTTAACAAAGAGACCCGTGACGGACGCAACATGACAAAGATTTCAAAAATGCTCGGACAGGCTATTTCATCAATAATTGAGGTTAAGGAAGAAAGTGATATTGACAGCTTCCTTGGAGGAAGTCAGATAAGCTTTATTGATGAAAAAATAAAAGGCTTAGATGATTTTGAGCTGATTTGCTTCTTAGTCATTCGATAAAATGGAGGCGATTTTATGCTTGGCTTACCAAAGTCAACTGAAATTACAAAACAGCTCCCTAAAAAAGCTATCTATACTAAATTTAATATGAATACAGCTGCAAAGGATAAGTTTGATTCAGAAATCTCCAAAATAGTGATTGTAAATGAGATTTCGCCCACAACTACAACACTTGAAAAAGGAAAAGAAGTGTCATCATTTTTTGTACTGCTTGTTTCTTTGAAGAAAAAAGAGTTTTCGGAGAATATAATTGCACAGCTTTCAAAGCTGATACCACAAAATATTTTGTTTATTCTTGAATTTGAGGGCAAATGCAAACTTGCAGTATATAGAACAAAGCTTATACAAAGCGAGTGGATTTCATCGGATAAATGCACAATACAGCTTAACGGCTTAAATGTTGACACCGTATGGGAAAATATAATTGTTCAGATTGGCGGTATTCAAATTGAAAGTGGCAATACCCTTGATGAACAGATTGCCCTTGATGAACAGCGAAAAAAGCTTCAAAAAGATATTGACAGATTAGAAAAGCTGGCAAGGGTTGAAAAACAGCCTAAGAAAAAGTTTGAAATTGTGCAGGAAGTGCAAAGCTTACAGAAAGAATTACTGAAATTAACATAATGGAGGATTTAGTTATGGAGGAAGTTGTATCAATTTTAGAAGGAATACGTGATTATCTAGCATCAATTGATAGTAAGCTTGATAATATTAGTGCTGAAATATCAAGCTTAAAAGGAATTGGTCTTGGTACTAATGGGGATTCTTTGGAAGATATTTGCGATAAGCTTGAAGAATTAAAGGGTACTGGATTATATAATTCACTATCAGATATTTGTGATAAGCTTGATAGCGTTGAAACAGAAATTGGTATGATAAACTTATAAAGGAGGACACCAATAATGCAACCACTTAAAATGCACACACCCAACAAAGCTGATGAAAATTTCGCAAAGCTTGCACAGCTTTTCCCGAATGCTGTAACTGAAACAATAAATGAAAACGGTGAAATAGTCCGTGCTATAGATAAAGATGTACTTATGCAGGAAATTTCAACGACTGTTGTTGAGGGCAGGGAAGAACGCTATCAGTTCACATGGCCTGACAAGAAAAAAGCTATTCTCACAGCTAATGCACCTATTGCGAAAACTCTCCGCCCATGCAGAGAGGAAAGCGTTGATTTTGATAATACTGAAAACCTCTATATTGAGGGTGATAACCTTGAAGTTTTGAAGCTTTTGCAGGAAACTTATCTCGGAAAAATCAAAATGATTTACATAGATCCGCCTTATAACACAGGCAATGACTTTGTTTATAATGATGACTTTGCACAGGACGCTGATGATTATCTTGCAAACAGCGGACAGTTTGATGATGAGGGCAACCGCCTTTTTCAGAACACAGAATCAAACGGTCGTTTTCACACCGACTGGCTTAATATGATTTATCCGAGAGTTCGTTTATCCAAAGATTTGCTATCAAATGATGGTTATTTGCTAATTAGCATTGGCGATGCTGAACTTGATAACACCTTGAAAATTTGTGATGAAGTATTTGGACGTGCAAATCGAGCAGGTGTATGTTCAAGGCAGATGAAAACTGGAAATAATCAGGGCAAGTACTTTACCCAAAATACTGACTATATTGTTGTTTATGTTAAGAATGATTTAGCTGCTGAACCACTTAAAGACGATATGAGTGAGGAATTGATTTCAAAGGTTTACAACAAAATACAAGAAAGTGGAGGAAGAAAGGGTCAAAAATATAGAACAATGGGTCTTTTCCAAGCGTCATTAAAACACGGGGGTTCAACTTATCCTATAGAATGCCCCGATGGAAGTCATTGTACAACTCCAAACGGATTGCCTTGGAGATGGAATGAACAAACATTTCTTACCAATAAAGCAAACGATGAAGTGGTTTTTATTGAAACTAATACTTCACCGCTAATTGATGTTATGACAGGAAAGAAATCCAAGTGGAATATTTACACCAAAATATGGTTGAATGACCGTTTAGAAGATGGGCAACTTCCGTCAGACCTTATCTTAAAGTTTGAAAACAGACACGCTGCAAAAGAGTTAGTGTCGCTTGGAATACCTTTTGATTTCCCAAAACCCACAGCACTAATCAAGTATCTTCTTCATTTGATTACCGATAAAGATTACTATGTGTTAGACTTCTTCTCAGGTTCAGCCACAACCGCACACGCAGTAATGCAACTTAACGCAGAAGACGGCGGAAATAGAAAATTTATTATGGTTCAGCTTCCTGAAGAAACCGACGAAAAAAGCGAAGCTTTTAAAGCAGGCTATAAAAATATTTGCGAAATCGGAAAAGAACGTATTCGCAGAGCCTCAAAAAAGATAGCAGAAGAAAACCCCGAAGCAAAATTTGACGGAGGTTTTCGTGTTCTCAAATGCGACAGCACAAATATGAAAGATGTTTACTATAACCCGTCAGAGTTTACAATAAATATGCTTACAGATACGGTTGACAACATCAAAGAGGACAGAACGCCGGAGGATTTGCTATTTCAGGTTATGCTCGATTTGGGAGTTGCACTTTCTGCAAAGATTAAAGAAACAGAAATTAACGAAAAGAAAGTATTTAACGTTGAAAATAATTATCTCATCGCTTGCTTTGACACTAATGTAACGGAAGAGACTATTACAGCTATCGCAAAGCAGAAGCCTTATTATTTTGTTATGCGTGACAGCTCCATGGCAAATGACAGCGTTGCAACAAACTTTGAGCAAATTTTTGCTACATACAGCCCTGATACGGTGAGGAAGGTGCTTTGATGAGTGTTTCAGTAACAGAAAAGTTAATAGAAAAATCAAAAGAAGCTTTTTTAATGGCTATAGAAATTTATAATAAGCCCTCAATAAAATATCGCGTTGAAGGTTTCAGCTTTTTTATTTGCAATGCTTGGGAATTAATGCTTAAAGCATATATGATAAATAAGTTCGGTAATAATAGTATTTATTATAAAGAAAATCACGAAAGAACAATAACTCTAGAAAATTGCGTTAAGAAAGTTTTTACTAATGATAAAGACCCATTAAGAAGAAATCTTGAAAAAATAATTGATTTGCGAAATATAAGTACACATTTCATTACAGAGGAATATGAAATGGTTTATATTCCTTTGTTTCAAGCCTGTGTTTTTAATTTCATTGAGAAAATTGAAGCTTTTCATAACGTTGATATGACTGAGGTTATTCCACAAAATTTCTTGACGCTCACAGTAAGTGTAACGAGTATTAATGTTGATCAAATAAGAGCAAAATACCCGCAAGAAATAGCAGATAAACTTATATCTGCAAATGAATCGCTTAATCCTTTTATTGAAGAAAATAATAATCGATTTGCAATAAGAGTTGATCATCATTATTATATAACAAAAGACAAAAATAAAGCTACTGCTACAGTGTGTGTTAATAGTGATTCTGAAAATGAAATTAAGATTGTAAAAGAATTAAAAGATCCGGCTGACACACATAAATACACTTGTAAAACTTGTTGTTCAGAAATAAATAAGAGATTGAAAAAAGATAACATTGAGTTGGAATTTAATTCTTATTGTTTTAATTTGTTTTGCAAGTATTATAATATTAAAGATAATTCAAAATTGTGTTATGCATATAAATTGCATGCTCAACCACAGTATAGCTATTCATTGCAAGCAATTGATTTTATAGTTGACGAAATAAAAAAAGACCCTGAAAATATCATTCAGAATCTAAAAAATACAAAAAATAAGCCAACCCCAGGGGCAAAGGAATTCTAAGCAAAATTGCCTACTCCCATTCGGGAACCCAGCCTTATCCATCACGAGTTAACTTATTTGTATTATATCATATGCATGATGGCTTGTCAATATACACTATATAACTTTAGTTATAATGACGAAAAGGGAGAGATAAATGAAATTTAACTTTAAAATACAACAATACCAAACAGATGCTGTTGATGCCGTTGTAAAGGTATTTACAGGACAAGGCTTTCAGGATAAACTAAGCTATATTCGTGACCTTGGCAAACGTGAAAAGCCAGCTAATGTACAGACTACTTTTGACGGAGACAGTAAAGACGAAATGTATGACGATGATACAGGCTATAAAAATGAAACCGTTGAGCTTACAGATGAACAACTTTTAAAAAATATACATAAGCTCCAGACTGAAAACAATATCAAGCTTTCATCTTCACTTGTTAAGAACTTGGGAAGATGCAGCCTTGATATTGAAATGGAGACTGGTACCGGCAAAACCTATGTTTACATAAAAACTATGTTTGAACTTAATAAGCGTTATGGTTGGAGTAAGTTTATTGTAGTTGTGCCGAGCATTGCTATACGAGAGGGAGTTAAAAAGAGCTTTGAAATAACACAAGAACATTTTATGGAGCATTATGGGATGAAAGCACGTTTCTTTATCTATAACAGCTCAAATTTAAATCAGCTTGACAGCTTTTCAAGCAGCAGCGGTATCAATGTAATGATTATCAATACACAGGCTTTCGCCTCATCATTAAAAGAAGATGGCAAAAGCAAAGAATCGCGTATTATATATTCAAAACGGGATGAATTTAACTCCCGCAGGCCTATTGACGTAATTAAGGCAAACAATCCGATTATTATTCTTGACGAACCACAAAAAATGGGCGGTGAAGTTACACAAAAAGCCCTTAAAAACTTTAATCCGTTGTTTAGCTTAAATTATTCGGCGACACACGCAAAACAAAATAATCTTATTTATGTTCTTGATGCCCTTGAAGCATTTAACCAGCGTCTTGTAAAGAAAATTGAAGTAAAAGGCTTTGAAGTCAAGAATTTAAGAGGAACTGACAGTTATCTTTTCCTTGAAAAGATTGTTATATCCCCTAAAAAACCACCGATGGCTCGGATTGAGCTGGAAATAAGCTATAATAAGTCAATTAACAGAGAAATTCGTGTACTTGGTGTTGGAGACAACCTTTATTATATTTCACATGAAATGGAACAGTATAAAAATGGCTACGCAATAACTGAAGTTAATCCTGTTGATGCAACTGTAACGTTTGCAAATGGTGAAATAATTCGTGCAAGTGAAGTTACTGGTGATGTTTCAGAAAAGGATATGCGACGAATTCAAATAAGAGAAACTATCATGTCTCACTTTGAAAAAGAGGAGAATCTCTTTAAAATGGGAATAAAAACGCTTTCTTTGTTCTTTATTGATGAGGTTGCAAAATATCGCAGTTATAATGACAACGGCGATGAAGTCCTTGGCGAATATGGTGAAATTTTTGAGCAGGAATATATTAATGCGTTGAATGAATATACAACACTTATGGACACCCCGTATCAAAAATATCTTAAAGAATATTGTTCAGATGCAGCAGCTATTCATAAAGGATATTTCAGTATTGATAAAAAGACAGGGCATAGTGTAAATAGTCAATTAAAGCGTGGGGTTGAGTTTTCAGATGATATTTCTGCTTATGACCTTATTTTAAAGAACAAGGAACGTTTATTGTCATTTGAGGAACCAACAAGATTTATATTTTCACACTCAGCTTTACGTGAAGGTTGGGATAATCCAAATGTATTTCAGATTTGTACGTTAAAACATTCTGACAGTAATACTGCAAAACGTCAGGAAGTAGGTCGTGGACTTAGACTTTGCGTTAATCAGGATGGAAATCGTATGGATTTTGAAAACTGTGGTACTGCTGTTCATGATATTAATATGCTTACTGTAATTGCAAGTGAGAGCTATAAGACTTTTGTCTCTGACTTACAGTCTGATATTAAATCTGTTCTCTATGATAGACCATCAAAGGCTACAATGGAATATTTTGAGGGCAAGACAGTTCATATCGGAGACAACCCTATAGTAATTGACGGAAAACAAGCAAAACAGATTTATAAGTATTTACTTAAAAATGATTATATTGACGATAACGATAATGTAACCGATGCATACCGAGCTGATCTTGAAAATAATTGCCTTGCTCCGTTGCCGGAAGAAATAAAAGATATAGCAGACGGTGTGCATGCTCTTGTTCAGGGTGTATTTGATGAACGAGTTCTTAATGATATGATTTCTAATGGTCACAAAACTAAAATCAATGATAATCCGCTTAATGATAATTTCTACAAGAAAGAATTCCAGACACTATGGGGATATATCAATCATAAGTATGCCTATACAGTAGAATTCAAAAGTGACGAGCTTGTTTCAAAGGCAATTGCTCATATTAATGAAAAGCTTTTTGTAACCGAATTACAATATACAGCAACTATTGGCCGTCAGAAAACAGATATGAATGAGTATGAGGTTGAGCGAGGTGCTTCTTTTGCTGGTGAAAAAACAAGAACACAGGTTCTAAAGCATGCTGAAACAAGCAAAATCAAATATGACATAATTGGCAAAATTGCCGAAGGTACAACACTTACAAGAAATACTACAGCATCTATTTTAAAGGGTATCGATATCGAAAAGCTTTATATGTTTAAAAATAATCCTGAAGAATTCATTTCAAAGATTATTAAGCTCATAAAGGAACAAAAGGCTACAATGATTGTGAAGGACATTTCTTACGATAAAATTGATGGTGAGTATAAAAGCGATATATTTACAATTCAAAAGAGTTCGGAGTCTTATGATAAAGCTTTTCACGCTAAAAGAGCAATTCAAGATTTCGTATTTACTGATGGTACAGCTGAACAAAGTATAGAACGTCGTTTTGTTCAGGAACTAGATATTGCAGAAGAAGTGTGTGTTTATGCAAAGCTTCCTAAAGGTTTTGCAATACCTACTCCGGTAGGCAATTATTCTCCTGACTGGGCTATTGCATTTAACGAAGGCTCTGTTAAGCATATTTTCTTCATTGCTGAAACAAAAGGAACTATGGAGAGCTTGCAGTATAGACCTATTGAACAAGCAAAAATATCTTGTGCAAAAAAACTTTTTAATGATATATCTACAAGTAAAGTGCGCTATCATGATGTTGATAGTTATCAAAATTTGCTGAATGTAATGAATTCAATAAAATAATTATTTATAACTAAGTGACTAAGTTAAAGTTAGTCACTTAGTTATGTTTATTACGTTAATGGCTTGCCATAGCATGGTTAAAAGGACGATGAAACAAGTTCCGACTGATAAAAATGCACGAATCCTATATGTTCAAAAATTACTGCTGGAGCAGACATACAGAACATTTTGTGACGGTACAGCAGATTATTACTGAACTTGAAAAGCAGAGTATTTCTGCTCACAGAAAAACAGTTATTCAGATTTTAAGCAGCTTATTGATTTTGAAATGCATATAGTATGCAAGAAAAGCATACAGAATAGGTACTATGTCAGAAGTTCATTGTTTTCACTGTCTGAAATAAAGCTTCTTGTAGATGCAGTTTAAGCCTCACAGTTTATTACATAGTCAAAAAATGCCAAGCTTATATGAAAATTTAGTGATTTGACAAGTGTTAATAATGCCGATAAGTTATGCCGTCAGATTTATCTTGCAAGAAGAATGAAATCTGATAATGAAGAAATATATGAGGAGGTTGACCGCTGCCATGAAGCTTTAAGCTGCTACAAACAAGTAAGCTTCCTTTATTATGAATATGATGAGCAGAAAAATCGTGTTTTATGTAATAACGGTAAACGTTATCAGTTCAGCGCTTACGGTATGACTTGGGAGGATGGTCGTTACTATATAATAGGCTATTCTGTAAAACACAATAAAATATTACCTTTCGGGTAGATAGAATAAGCAGAGTTGAATTAATTATTATAATAACAACAATTTCTTCGCCGACAGGCTGACAGGCTCTTATAATTCTTTTATACACTGGTAATAATCTTTTTATTTTTCAGTTTTATACCTGTTTGCTTGTATTATCATAAATCTGGTTTATATATTATAAATATATCTTGTTTTATCAGATTAACTTGTGACTTTTATTTAAGAAAATTAGCAAATGGATTCTCTGTAAAGTATAAGTTTGAAAACTAACAGAGATATCAGTAACATTTTTATTACTAATACTTACAATATGTAAACACAAACCAATATTGTTTATTTCAGAAAAGGAATTTAATTTAATTGTTTTTTATCATACCTACTGTCCGACAGGATAGTAGGATTTTTTGTCTATAACCTTTTATTCTATAAGAATTAAATAATCCTGTCAGCCTGTTTGCTACATATTATGTCCCGCTGAAAGGACATTTTGTAATGTGTCAAATGACTTAAATGCCATCAAACGATATGAAAGTCACTATATTTTGAAAAACAAACAAGTTTTCGTTGTAAATTATTATTTTAAAACAACATTGTAATAAAAGAGGTGTTTTAAAATGATAGATATAAAAACAACACAGGATGGATTTGGAATCCATACATTTATGATAACATCGCAATTAGATTATAAGAAGTATAGAGAGCTTAAATTAATATTGCAAAAGAATATATGGGAAAAACAAGAGTTTGATAATCATAGCTATATAAAGTCAAAATTTTTTATGGAACAAGGATATTTCGGAATATCTTCTAAGCTCTATCTGCAAAACGGTTTTGCAAGACTTGAAATTATAGTGAATCCAATTGATCTTCTTGAAGAAAGGTATACACATACAAGAATTTTTTCAAAAAGATTTGAATGTAAAAATGTTGTAAAGAAGTTAAATGAAGCCTTAAGCCTTATTAATATGGATATTTCACAGTTTATACTATCACGAGTTGATCTTTGTGTAAACTTTACAATGCCATCAGAGATGGTGAAAACTTATTTAAAACTTGCCAGGAAATCATATATTAGGAAAAACATGCAGCTTAAAACATTTTCAGATAATGAAAGTAATAATCATAGTCTAACTATAGCATGCCCCTCATTTGAGATTGAAATATATGATAAAGAATATGCTGTACATAAATATGATGATTCATATCAAAGGTTTGGCTGCAGTTACAAAAGGACTCAGAAAAAAAGAACGAGAAGAGTATGAAAAGGAACTTAAAGAGAAATATACATATTCATATTATGAGCCTTATTTTGGTTCATTCAAGACATTGAAGTCTAGCTTCATTAAAAATAATACTTCAATAGAGCTTGTTGAGATAAAATGATTGGAGGACATTATGAGCCTGCTTGAAAACTTAACGCTTGATGATCTGGACGATGAGCAGCGTGAGCTTGCGGATTGTATAGGCTTGGAAGCATACAAAAAGCTTATTACTACATATGCAGGCTCATATGTATATGTATGTAAGGTTGAAACACTTACTGCAGAGCTCCGAAACAGGATAATAAAAAAAGAGTTCAACGGATATAACTATCTTGACCTAGCTCGAAAATATGATCTTTCGGAGCGGACGATACGTTATATAGTTTCTGATCAGCTCATCAGGATTAAGGCTGAACCGTTAGAAAATCAGATTACAATGTTTGACACAGAAAATTAATTGAAATTATTTCTTGAAGTACTGCAATATAGTTTTGTAAGTTAATAGTGTAGAGTTAAACTACATGGTTTGACTATACATTATTTTTTAATGAGGTGGAGACAATGACAATTGATGTAACAACTATTTTATCAGTTTATTCTGCGGTGTTAACACTGCTCATTGGTATTATTACTTTTTTTCTTACAAGGACATTTAAGGAATTGGATGGTAAGGCTTCCAAAAGTGATCTTGCTACTGCAAATAAGGATATTGAAGACAATACTGCTGATATTCGAAAAATCAAGGATAATTACCTTACTAAAGAGGATTACTTTCGTGAACAGGCAAAGGTAGATAAAAAGCTTGATTCCATAATGGATATTCTGATAAAACTTAGCAAGGAGGGCTGAAAATGAATCCGGATACAATGATAAAAAAGGCACGTGCTGCTAACTTTGTCAGCAATAATGGTAAAGTACTTCGTGGAGTGAATATGATTCGCATTGATTTTAACAAGTTATCCCTTATTCGTGCTGCTATTGGTCTTGACAAAGATGAATTTGCAGATTCAATTAATTATCTTATTGAATCGGAATACATACGCATACGCCACTGTGACACGCAGAAGGTTGTTGAACTTGCAGATTACCCTATGGATGAAATCGAAGGCAAGCTTACTCAGAAGGGCATACAGCTGCTTGCAGGTGCTATTGAAGATCCATGTATTACTGTTTAGGGGGCGTGATATACCATGGCACGCAGACGTAAACACTCAAAGATTGACCTTTTAGATCCAAACATAAAAGCCGAGGTTGAGTCCATGATTACTTCCAATGATTTCACTTACAAGGAAATCGTTGAGTATATTCAGGACACAACAGGCACGCAGATTTCACAGCAGGCAGTTTTCCGATATGCAAAGGGGCTTTGTGAATCCTTGGAGACAATCAGGATAGCGCAGGAAAATTTCAAGGCTATTACACAGGAGCTTAACCGTAACCCTAATCTTGATACAACCGAGGGTATTATTCAGCTGCTTTCACATCTGTTGTTACAATATGTACAAAACCTTTCCGGAGACGACCTGCAGAACGCAGACCCGGTAAAGGTAATGAAGCAAGCGGCGGAACTCATCAGAGTTGCATCCTATAAGCGAAATCTCGATATAAAGAACAAGGAAATTAATGAAATCGGGTTTGATGCTGTCAAGGAAAAAGTATTTGCAGCAATGGCACAGGATAATCCTGCTCTGTACAAACAGCTTGCTGATTACTTAGACAGTAAGAGTTCTGATATCGGAGGTGACCAGGAATGATTTATGTTATTCAGGTTCAGCCATCAAAGGAGCTGCGAGTCAGAGCTGAGTTGATAAGAAAGAGTATCCTGTCTTATGTTCCGATACGGGAGCTTCTTATCCATAAGTCAGGGCTATGGACTAAGACAAGAGATATTATCTTTCCTTCGTATGTTTTTGTAGAGATAGACTACTCTGCAGAACTGCATCACTTAATTAAACAAACAGACGGAGTTTTGAAAATTCTCGGAGCACCTTCTCCTCTTCCTGAATACGAATCAGAAATAATGAGGTGGCTTTTCAATGACGGAGAAATTATAGAACAGTCAAACGCACTTATTGATGATTTCGGAAACTGTATCGGATATGAAGGTTTTCTTTCAGGTCAGGATGACAAAATCACTTATCTGAACAAAAGGCAATGCAAGGCATCTGTCGCTGTTAAATTCGGAGGCAGAGTACATAAGGCTAATTTAGGCATAGAGCTTAAGACTGCACCAAAAGCAGATGATAATACCGGTCAGGGTTGATTCGTTCCCCTGTTCGGCATCAGCTGTATATATCATATAAACCGGTTATAAAATGCTATAATCTGAATGGCGCAGCTTGCCTTGAATAGGCATACCGTTAAACAGGCATTAAATAGCGTTAAAACGGTTATTCAACCAATCGCACCCTAAAACTATACCATAAATATTAAAATGGCTCTGTGGGCGTTTCTGTGGCTCACAGGGTACTTTATATTTTATTACAGATGGAGGTGGTAATATGGCACTTAATCCGGTGGCAAAAGACAGCATTATTGCTCTTACAGGTGCACTTAATCCTAAATCTGAATCAGAACCCATCGGCAATACTGAAACCATTGCCGATTTTGTTCAAAAGATACTTGCTGAACCTGATAAAAAAGTCAGAAAGCAGATGATGAAAGATTTCTCTTCCCGAAGATCGGATGTTGCTAAGTTTATTAAGGATAATGAAGATCTGATTAATGCCGAGGCTGAAATGGCTCTTATTGCTTCCGCTGTCGGAACTACAGTTACGGAAAAAGAAATCTCATATTCAGGTGGCAGAAAGTCTGTAAAAACAAAGAAAAAGGCTATTGCTCCGAATGTCGGGGCATTAAATATTTATCTGAAGAACAGGATGCCGGATAAGTATTCTGACAAACCACTGTCGGAAATTGAGATTGAAAGCCTTGATGATATTGAAAAGGAGATTTACGGCGATGAAGAAAATACAACCTAAAACAAACGCTGTAAAAACAATTCCTTATAATTTCGGAAATAAGCACCTTGAATATATCCGCAACTGCAGAGACTGTGTTTACAACATCGCAGAGGGCGCAGTCAGAGCAGGAAAGACTGTTGACAACGTACTATCTTTTTGTGAGGAGCTTAAACGCACTCCGGATAAGCTGCACCTTGCTACAGCTTCCACTGCTCCTACTGCGAAACTTATTCTTGGTGATTGCAATGGCTTTGGTATTGAACACTTTTTCAGAGGTCAATGCCACTGGGGAAAATACAAAGGCAACGAAGCACTTATAATCAAGGGTGTATTCACTGGATACCATGAACGCATTATAATGTTTGTCGGTGGCGGTAAAGCTGACAGTTATAAAAAATTCCGTGGTACATCAATCGGAATGTGGATTGCTACAGAAATTGACTTGCACCATGAAGAAACAATCAATGAAGCTTTTGCTCGTATGGCTGCTGCAAAGCACATGCGTATATTCTGGGACTTAAACCCTACAAGTCAGTTCGCACGTATTTACACTGAATTCATAGATGACTATGCAGAGAAACAGGCTGCAGGAGAACTTCATGGAGGCTACAACTATCAGAAGTTTACCATTTATGACAACATCAATATTTCTGAAGAACAGCGCCGCATATTTATTTCCCGTTTCACTCCTGGTACAGCTGAATACCGCAGAAAGATTGATGGTGAGCGCTGTGTAACTGAGGGACTTATATTTCAGCAGTTTGCAGATAATCAGAAACGCTGGGTTGTTTCTGAAAAATACAAAAATGTAAAGTTTATTTCAATCGGCATTGACTTTGGCGGTAACCAATCCAAGACAACGTTTGTAGCATCTGCTATTATTGGAAACTTTGAAAGGCTTGGTGTTATAGCAGACCACAAGGTCAAGGGCAGCAAGGGTACAATTGATACTGATCTGATATGTCGGGAACTTCTTGATTTCTACAGATATATAAAATCTGAATACCCGAATGCTTCAATACCATTTATATTTTGTGACTGTGCTGAACAAACACTTATAAACAGTATAAGATTTTTCTTTGCTCGTCATCAGATCAAGGTTGCCATAAAGGACAGCTACAAGGGAGCAATTACTGATCGTATATATGCACTCAATGGACTCATGACTCAAAACCGTTTTGCGGTACACAAGGATTGTACGAACGTGCGAAATAGTCTGAGTTCACAGGTGTGGGATACCAAGGATCCCACGAAGGATGTGCGGCTTGATGATGGAACATATGACATTGATACCGCCGATGCACTGGAATACAGCTTCAGTTTATTTATAACGCAGTTTAATGTAAAGGGGTGATAAAACTTGAACACACAGATTATATCCTGGCTTAACAATAAGCTCAACATCAACCTTTCTGCGGAGTATTATACAGATTACATTGACTTATGGCGCAATTGGTGGCAGGGCTTTTATAAGTCGTTTCATCAGTACAGATTCAGTAATGGAAAAGCAATTTCCAATCGTAAGCTGTTTACTCTTAAAATGGGTAAAAAGGTTTGCGAAGACTGGGCGTCAATACTTTTAAATGAAAAGACAAAGCTAGTTATTACCGATAATAAAACAAATGAGTTTCTGCAGGGTGAAAAAGAAACAGGTGGAATTCTCGGTTGCAATGACTTCTGGTTACAGGCAAACAGGCTTATAGAAAAGGCTTTTTACAGCGGTACAGGAGCTGTTGTTATTCATGCACAGAATATTAATGTCAATGGCAGCGGTTACGTTTCCGGGAATGAAAACACAAAGCTGTCGTTTAATTATCTGTCTGCCGAATACATAATACCTTTATCATTTGCCGGAGGGAAAATCACTGAAGCTGCTTTTTGCTCTGAAGAAACCGTTAAGGGTAAAAAGTATATGCTTTTAGAGCTACACACAATAGGCAACGACGGCAATTACATAATCGAAAACTACCGCTTTAATTATGATTATAGCAGCCTTCAGGAAACGGAACTGCAGACAGGGGTCGCAAAGAGTATTAATACACGGTCACCTGTACCTTGGTTTGCCATTATCATGCCAAATATTGAAAATAATGTCGAGAGTAACAATGGTATGGGAGTTTCGGTGCTGAATGGAGCTATTGACTGCCTCCAGGCGGTTGACCTTGCCTTTAATGGTTTTACAACTGACTTTAAACTAGGACAAAAAAGGTTTTTATATATAAGGATCTTCTTGGAATTGATGAAGATGGTGAGGAACTTGTACCTGATGATGTTAATCAGCAGTTGTTCTGTTATATTGATAAGGATATAACAGGAGAAAATAAAAAGGATCTCATTCAGGAATTTAATCCGAAACTGAGAGTTGATGAAACTACAAAGGGAGTACAGGCTGCTCTTGATTACCTATCTTTTAAGGTTGGACTTGGCAACAAGCATTATCAGTTTAATTCCGGGTCTGTTGTTACTGCTACGCAATACAGCGGAGATAAACAGGATTTAATTCAGAATGCTCATAAACAATATATTGCTGTAGAAACATTTTTGCTTGGCTTTATTAAAAGCATCCTATGGATAGCTAAAAATATTCTCAATGCTGATATTGATGAAAATACGGATATGGAGATTGTTTTTGATAAGTCTGTAGTTATTGATGAAGCTGCGGAACGTTTACAGGATAAAGAAGATGTCCGTGACGGCATTATGTCAAAGTGGGAGTATCGAAAGAAATGGTACGGCGAATCCGAGGAGGAAGCTAAGGCGGTTATTGCTGAAATTGAAGGAAGTCAATCAGACGATAACTTGATGAATTTTGAGGACGGAGGATGATAAAATCACTGCTCACTGCCGTTCACACTTTTATTTCCTAAAAGCGAGGTGATTTAAATGCTTACACCTACCAAGCTTGATAAGCTACCCGAACCAATGATACAGCTTATGTCAAAGCTTCAGGATGATATTATTGCTGACATATGCCGAAGAATCACGAAAGCGAACCTGCTTACTCCTTCAGCTGAATGGCATCTTTGGAAAGTTAATCAACTGAGGTTATCTTCTGTAGAGATAAACAAGCGCATTGCACGTTCTCTTAAAATACGTGAACGTGCGGTAAAAGCTTTATACACAGATGCTTTGAAAGAAGCTATACATGAGGATGCACAGATTTACCGTTATGCTATTGCAGAGGGTAAGCTATCAGATGAGTATGGTGAAAAGCTGACTTCATTTACAAGGTCGGCAGCTTTCAACAATGCACTCCGTCAAGGGTTAAAGAACACCAACGGACTTATGCGCAACCTTACCGGATCAGCTGCAGGAATAGCAAACAAAACTCTTTCCGATGCACTTGATACAGCATATCTCAAAGTGCTCAGCGGTGCTTTTACTCCAAATCAGGCTATTTACAATGCTGTATGTGACCTTGGGAACAAAGGAATACAGATTGTAAGCTACAACTCCGGACGTTCTGATCAGCTTGATGTTGCAGTCAGACGTGCGGTGCTTACCGGGATTAACAAAACTGCTTGCGATATGTCGTTAAGTCTTGCCGGAGAGATGGGCTGTGAGCTTGTTGAGGTTTCTTCGCATCTTGGCGCACGTCCTACTCATGCTGTTTGGCAAGGTCAGATTTACAGCCTTAAGCGAGGACATCCTAAATACGCATATTTTTATGATGCCACAGGCTATGGCACGGGTGCAGGTCTTGGCGGTTGGAACTGCCGACATTCGTTCTTCCCTTTCTTTGAGGGTGTTTCTATTGCTGCCAATCAGCCAAATTTTACTGCAGAGGAAAACCTTGAGGAATACACAAACAATCAACAGCAGCGCTCTTATGAACGTGCAATACGCAAATCTAAGCGTGAGCTTACTGCTCTTGACAGTTCCCGGACAGCAACAACAGATCCTGAACTCAAGGCACAGCTTGACAGGCAATTTGAACGCAAGGCGGTTACGCTTAAAAATCGTGAGGCTCGGCTTTCAGATTTCTTACGTCAGACAGGCAACCTTGCTGATAATTCACGTGTTCGGGTTGATGGATTCGGACGGAGTATTTCACGGAAGGCAACGTGGGCAAGCAAAAGGAAAGCTAATCTTGCAAAAGCTCTTGATTTGTTTAATTGTAATAATATTTCTAATTCTCCTATTACACCAGAACAAATATTTAAAGAGTTATCTACATCCCCTATTGGCATGTAAACTATTGATTATTTACAAAAAGTAAATATAAAACCATTACTGACATATACACCACGATATGATGGTGCAAGAGGCGACCAATTAGGAGATGACATAAGAATTTTCTTGCGCAATACAAAAACTCCACGGGTGGCGGCACAAACAGTTATACATGAAGTTACTCACCAAAGATATGGCATTGAAAAAAATCAATGGGCAGAAGCTGTTTGCATGGCACATGAGAAAATGCACATTACCGGTCGTAATTACTTGACAGTATCTGAGAAAAGATATATAGTAAATTTAGTTCGGCAAGCATATCCTGAATATCAATGGAGAAAAGGTGGTTATGTCAATGAAAAAAAGCGCTGATTTAGATATAGGTGAACGATTAAGGAACGGCGAAACGATAATATGTAAACAGTGTAATAAAGGGCATTACATTACTGATGCACCTGATAAGTCAAAAAGCCATTTCTTTTATTGTGATGTTTGTGATTCGTTTGTGCATATAGATGATAATATTGTTGTTGAATAATTAAGCACTCTGAATAAGGGTGTTTTTAATTTTACCTTGAGGAGTGATGCATATGGATGAACAGCTGCGCAAGGAATATGATGCATTACTTGCAAATATGCGTAAGTTAGCCGGAGAATCCATTATAAAACCAAAATTGGAGCTCACAGATGATGAAAAGGAATTGCTCAAATGCGTTGAGCAAAACAAGCACAAAATACAACTGAAAAGGAGATGATAGTATGAAAATAACAATAAAAGCTACAAAAAAAGAACTTGCTCATATTATTAATAATACGGGCAAGTCCTTTAAGACAAACTTGTTCTTAGATGGGAATAAGATTACTGAAGCTTTTCAGAAAGCCAATTGTGGTATAACTTCAAAACTTCCAAAGTAAATAATAAATTTGTTGATGACATTGCTGTTGCAAATGAGTTCAATCCTTCTTGAGTTAATGAGAACTCAGAAGTAATATTAACGCTATTAATGGTGTCGCAAATCTCTTTTATTTTTTCGGGAGATAATGTTGCTGAAAATTCTGAAAAATCAGGGAAATTCATATGTAAACACCTCCTTCCAAATACAGTATACTTTATTTGGAAGGATATTTCAACCTTTTTAATTTTGCTTGAAAGACTAACTATTAAAAGTCAAGACCTAAAATGAAAAAGTGCAAAAAAATTCGCCGCCCTTGACAAACAGCAATCAAATGCTATTTAGTATTAGCGAGGGTGACGGAGAGAATGACAAATAGA
>JAEWWT010000024.1 GCA_023396225.1 Bacillota bacterium | reverse complement strand
GTCTATTTGTCATTCTCTCCGTCACCCTCGCTAATACTAAATAGCATTTGATTGCTGTTTGTCAAGGGCGGCGAATTTTTTTGCACTTTTTCATTTTAGGTCTTGACTTTTAATAGTTAGTCTTTCTGAAAATAGGCAAAAGAATAGCACCTATCGAAAGATAGATGCTTAAACTGATTTTATATTATATATTGAACTACCATTTATATTTTAAAGACTCTTCATTCTTTTAATGCAGCCTTTAGCTCACCCATGTTTGTATAACCGACAACGTTATTATCTGTTGCTATTCTTCTACCCTCCGCAATAGCTTCAGCGGTAATCAAATTTGGAACATTAAGTGTAAGTTCAAAAGGAATTCTATTTTCTCTTATTGCCTGTCTTAAAAACATATTGACAGCCGTTGTCATATTCAAGCCTAACTGTTCAAAGAGCTTTTCTGCAGAGTCTTTAACTTCCTTGTCTGTACGAATGTTTAAATTTGTCGTTGCCATCTAGAGCACCTCCGTTCTAATACTATCTTTTTTCATCAGCCTACAAAAACTATTTTAATATTTGGTGCATTGAAGCTATTTTTAATGATTTACATTTTGATTATCTACTCTTCTGTTTGCTCTGCAAAATAAATATTCCAGTTTTTCAACTGATCAAGAACCGAGTAAATATCTTCACCATTGTTCTTGTATAGCTTACAAGTTCCAGGAGAATTAGCGCTTAAAGTATCCCAAGCAGTTATAAGTAATTTGGTCTGTGGAATACTTATTTCATCAAAAATTTTAGAATATTTATCTATTGTTTTAGTATTAATAGATACTATATTATATTTTAACTTCATTATTTCAGCACTAAAATCATGTGCTCCAAACCCAAAATTGCATAAGCCATCATTTATAAGGATTTCTCCAAATTTATCAAGTAATTCTATCGCTTGTTCAGAATTCAAACCGTCAATGTAGTATATATTTTTGTGAAAAGGAGCTGTTTTATCATTTCTAAATAATTCTTCATCAACCTTATTAGCAGGCACTTCTAAGATGAAAAATAACTTCCCATTTTGCAAGGAAATAAATAGCTTGAATATGTCTTGAATTTTGTCTTCATTTACATTTCCCATTATACCTTTTTCAAAGATCTGATACTCTTCTTTTAACAAATTCACATTCTTAACTTTACAGCCCTTAATCATTTTTAACATAGTGTTTCCTCTCAAAACGTCCAATTGTTTTATGTATCATAATTTTACCATAATAACAAAACTATTGCAATTAAAATCTATCAAAATCCTCCTGAGATGCTATATCAGAATACTTGCAATCATCATTACTGTTTTCTGCATACATATCATTAACCATACCAATAGTCAGCAAATCAAGGTCACAAAGGCAAATGCCAAGCTGAATGCATCGCAAAAGGAATAATGGAGTTGTCATTTCACGTTCTGTGGAATGATGTTTTTTTTAGTTTCTATCTGTGTCTGTGTGTTAAGTCCCCATAGGTCAATGATTTCAGGCAAAACCTTATATATTGAAAAAGTGTTGAACCCATCAAGCCACTCTTCTGGAGTATCAGGAATTGTATTATCTGCGTGTTTTGCCATAATGTAAGCAATGTTTTCAAACATTTCAAGTGAAAACATATCAAGTGTACTTTCCTTGGAGTTGCCATTCTGAATACTTTTGCCCAGTTCATTAAGATCTTTGTAGATATCCCTGTTGAACTTGATACGATATATTCTTGGAATAGCTGCAGAAGCACGAAAGGAAACTTCTTTACTATCAATCGTAATTTTTCTTATCAGGCTCATAATCCAACCTCGCTTTCATCAACTACTGTTGGCATATATACAGCCTTATACCAGTTGTCATAAGCTGTTATAGATGTGCTGTCACCGGTTTTGGCCTTTACCATGCCATTTGCAAGAGGAGTTGCTTTAATTGTAAGCGTTTCTGTCTGAACTTCACGTGACTCCTCATTTGTCTTGCCCTCAATTCCTGGGCGTGATGCTGAACAGTTATATAATGCATGACGAATATGCTTTTGGTCACCGTCAAATTCAAATAGAAGTGCAAAGGGTGCAAGTTCAACCGCAGAGTTTTCTATCAGTACTCCATTTACATCAAGCTCCTCATTCAATACATCAACACGAAAGCTTTCAGGAATGATAGCCAGTTCCAGATCACCGTCATATCCCATGTTGTTATTTATTATATAGTAAGCCACACCATCAGCATAAAAGTTTTCAGGTTCACCGTTTGCGTCAAGTGAAATTGAAACTGCTCCGGACATAGCAATTGGTGTTCCAAAGCTTACTGTTCCGTCAATATTAGCCGTAAGCAAAGCATAATGTGTGTTTTTTAGGTTATATTTGACCTTGTTTTTATCAGCCATTGTAATTGTTATACCTCCATTTCAAATTTATAAAGAACTTCATAAAGCTTTTCACTCTCAATCCATACTTCAGATTTATTGTAAAAGATATCGTTACTAAAAAGAATATCTTCAATCTTCTGCTCTGTGGTTAAGTCCTTTTTATCTGTGTAAAGTTCAATATTAACATTGTTTAATTTATGATAAACTACTCCATCTGCTGAAAAGTTGTTGCTGTCTGGCATAAGATAGCAGATATATGGAGTAGCAGGAGCTTCACCTTCTGCAAAGTGGTTATATGCAAAAGGTAGGTTAATTTGTTTTAATAAAGCAATTATTCTATCTATTCCTGAGACTCCTTTCAATTTCATCCTCAAGCTGTTGTATTCCTTTTTGCTCTGCAGGAGCAATATGAGGTTTACCCTGAACTCTTCCTCCATTACGTTTTGCATGGCCATGTTCTAATAAATGAGCTAACTGATACCTATTCTTTGAACAGACAACAACTGCAAGTAAGTTTGATGTTTGTCATTGCTCCATTAACAAGGTACAGATCACCACCACTTTCAGCAGGTATTTTATCAAGATTTTCAAGTTCTCGAATATCATTAGCTGACATCCACCCATTCTGTCTTGCTGTTGCGTATCCATTCATTCTGCTCTGGTAATCTCCACGCAACAGACCTTCAAGATTGAATTTCACAAAGTATCTTGTCTTTTCTTCCTTTGAAAGCAATGACCGACAGATAGACTGTTCCCATCTGACTACCCAAGGATCAAGAGTATACTTCACAAATTCAAGTGACTGCTGTTCTATATTAGAAAAGCTCGACTTTTCAAGGTCTCCTACCATATGAGGTGGGACTCTGAAAATTCGAGCTATTTCATTTATCTGAAACTTTCTTGTTTCTAAAAATTGTGCTTGTTCAGGAGATATTGAAATGGGAGTATACTTCATACCCTCCTCTAAGACAGCTACTTTATTTGAATTACTGCTTCCTCCAAAGGTTGCATTCCAGCTTTCACGAACTCTTGATGGGTCTTTTAATGTTCCCGGATGTTCAAGTATTCCTCCTGGAGTAGCTCCGTTTGCAAAGAATTTAGCACCATACTCCTCACAGGCAATAGCCATACCAATAGCATTTTTAGCCATTGCTATTGGAGAATATCCTACAACACCATCAAATCCTAACCCTGGTATATGTAAGATATCTGACGGTTTAAGTATTACTGTACCGCTTTTATTAGTAGCTTCGTCTTTACTGGTCTGATAACTATAGAAGAGATGTCCGTTTTTGTCTCTGTCTACTGTCATTCGGTTCGGCATCAGAGGATAAAGAGCAATAACTTGTCCTTTGCCGTTTCTGATTATCTGAGCATAGGCATTGCCCCAGAGCAGTAAGTGGCTCATTAATGTTTCACGAAACACAAAAGAAGTCATTTCAGGATTAGGTTCATCATGCAATAAAAAATACAACGGATGAAGAATGGCTTTTTCTTTACTGCCATCACCGTTGTAATTGTATAAATGTATTGGCAAACCTGCCACGGCTTCAGCAAGGATACGGACACATGAGTATACTGCAGTCATCTGCATTGACGTTCGTTCCGTTACTACTTTTCCAGAGGTACTTCCACCAAAGAAAAAGCGATAGGCACTTCCAGAAGTACTGTTGGTTGGCTTATCTCTTGAGTTGAACAGGGATTTTAATGGATTGATTATTATCACGCTCCTTGAAAATGTGAATAAGAAAAGCACCCAATTATGGGTGCTTTAATAAAAATATTTTTAAAAATTTATGTAAATGTAATTATACACTATATATTATATCTTATTTCTTAAAATCTAGGACAATACTTCGATTAACCATTGTAGAACAATACAACTAGAAAGATAATATTTTATAACGTCATTTATTGAAGATGTTATATCTCTGCCATGAGCAAAATCATTTCTTAAATTTACAAGCGATTTTAAATCTCCTTTTTCGTTGGTACCCTTTATTCTTTCTGAAAAAGCCTGCTTTTTACTAGTATTAATTAATTCAAGCATTCTTTCAATATTTCCTGTACCAGGATTGCATGATGAATCAATAATTTGAATATTTAAATAATTAACAGTATCCTCCTTTGTATTATCATCTAATAAATAATTAAAAATAATTTGCTTAAAAACAAACTCTATTGTACCACATGCTCTAATTACTGAATAAGAAACTAAAAATTTAACATTAGTATCGAGCTTGTTATTATTTATCCATTGTTTAATTTTTTCTAACTCAAGTTTACAATCATTAAACTTACTTTCATACTCACCATTCATATTTTACACCATATAATATTTTTGTAGCAATGTTAATTCTCGCTTTAATGTTGTTAATATTTGTTGTTCTTTGTGTAGTAACCTTTATAAATTCTTCATTTTCAAGTAAATCTATGTATTTTTTAATAAAGCTTCTTTTGCTTTCTTCCTTAAAATCATATTTATCTAATACGAAAGCTGTACTTGTACATACAGCATCTAACACTACTGGATTAATTTTTTGCGCAAATACATTTTCTCCTTTTAAGACCCTTGTTGTCTTAAAAAGCTTGTCTCCTAATAAATTATATAACTCTGTCATTGTATTAACAAAAAGATTCGTAAAAGATTGTTTTTGTTTATTATCAATATTACAAAAACGACCCATAAAAGTATTTAGATATTTTGATAAATTAATCTGGGTTTGCTTAATTTCTTCACTTTTTGCTATATTTACAAAAGCATAAAAGCGAAGAATTAATTCTACATCTGCCATTCTACTATCTTCTTCTTTATCCCCAACTATTTTTCTCCAAATATCAAGTTTATTTAATTCAAATAACAAACTATTAAACTTTCCATGATATACACAATTTCGGATTTCTTGTGGTTTAAGTACTCTACCACTTGTATTAATACGTTCAAAAATTTGATACATACCAGTATCATCACAAGGTTGTTTTTGTTCAAAAACTATTGCGTGAATAGGAGAAGTTCTAATTATTCTTTTTTGATCATCTGATAGCTCTTGATATGCTTTCCCTCTCCAATTTTCATTAATATTATCAGAATTGGAAAGCTTAAATACTTTACCATCTCCACTAAAAATACCTTTTACAAAATCATACACTGTCATGATTCTTTGATATCCATCAACTATTAATCTCTTATTATTACTTGTTTTAGCTAAAAAAATACTTGGTACAGGAAGCCCTAATAAAAGTGAATCTATAAACCTACTAGCTTCATTTTTTGACCATACATATTTTCTCTGCAATTCTGGCTTTTCAAGATCTCCCTCATCATACATTGTTATTACTTCTCTAAAAGATAGATCTGTACCAAAAGAAGAAATATTATATATTGATTCATCAGAGTATGATCCTTCTTCATCTTTAACTGTATCAATTTTACTCTGTATTCCGCTCATTTACAGCACTTCCTTTATACCTTAATTTAAATTCATTGTAGTCTAATTTACATTTTATTTCCTCAATATCTATTATATAACATCTCATGCTCCTTGTAAATATATTTTTACAGACATTTTTTCTATTTTTGATAATCTCATTCAATTTTTTTAAAAATAATTTATCACTGCAAAATATATCTACTATAGAGTTATTTTTTTTAATTATAAATATATCATTGTAAGTGTATATTTCATCTTTCAAATTTCCCACAACACCAATAGTTGAAATGGATAAATCAATAATTTCGTTTAACGATAAGTATGATATTATCATTTTGCACCTCCCATAATTTTATATTTAATTATATCCAAATAGTATTCGCATAATTCCTTTAGAAAAATAAGATCTATTTAATTTGTAATAATCATAATAAAAATAGTAAATATATATTTACAATACCAAAATTCCTCTATCATCATAAACACTTCCACCAATAGAACCGCCACAGCGTATTGCTCTGTCAAGAGCCATAATAGTTGCAATAGCACCGTCGATCTTCTCGGTGCTTTTTTCTTTATCCGCCTTTATGTTGCCAGCAGGATCTGTTCGTATAAAAATATTGTCCATCATCCAACGAAGAACAGGATGCCCACCATGTGCAAGTTTTTCTTCAAGGGTAAGTTTCATAAGTTCCTTTGTAGGTGGGGACATATCCTTAAAGCCTTGTCCAAAAGGAACAACAGTAAAGCCTAAGCCCTCAAGGTTCTGAACCATCTGTACAGCACCCCAACGGTCAAAGGCAATTTCTCGGATATTATATTTTGTGCCGAGTTCTTCTATAAATTTTTCTATAAAGCCATAGTGAACAACATTCCCCTCAGTTGTTTTAAGAAAACCTTGTCGCTCCCACAAATCATAAGGCACATGATCTCGCTTTACTCTGAGATCAAGAGTATCCTCTGGTATCCAGAAGTATGGAAGAACGCAATATTTATCTTCTTCATCTGCAGGTGGAAAAACAAGCACAAAAGCAGTAATATCTGTTGTTGATGAAAGGTCAAGTCCACCATAGCATACTCTGCCTTCTAAATACTCTGGACTAACTGAAAATGAACACTTATCCCATTTCTCCATTGGCATCCAACGCACAGCTTGTTTTACCCATTGATTAAGACGAAGCTGTCTGAATGAGTTTTCTTCTGCAGGGTTTTGTTTAGCTGATTCACAGGCTGCTTTTACCTTATCTATTGCAACGGTAATTCCAAGCGAAGGGTTTGCTTTCTTCCAGACCTTCGGATCAGTCCAATCATCACTTTCATTTGCACCATATATAACAGGATAGAATGTCGGATCTGTTTTTCTACCCTCAATTATGTCCTTAGCTTTCTGATGAGTTTCATAACATATTGAATTTGTATCTGTTCCTGCAGTAGTTATAAGGAAGTAAAGAGGTTGCATTCGTGCATCTCCAGAACCTTTAGTCATTACATCAAAGAGCTTTCTGTTCGGCTGTGTATGTAATTCATCAAAAACAACTCCATGAATGTTAAATCCATGCTTTGAATAAGCTTCAGCAGACAGAACCTGATAAAAGCTATTAGTTGGTGCATATACAATTCTTTTTTGAGATGATAAAATCTTTACTCGTTTACTTAAAGCCGGACACATTCTTACCATGTCAGCTGCAACTTCAAATACAATTGAAGCTTGCTGACGGTCAGCAGCACATCCATAAACTTCTGCACGTTCCTCTCCATCACCACAAGTAAGGAGCAAAGCAACAGCAGCAGCAAGTTCTGACTTACCCATCTTTTTAGGAATTTCAACATAAGCTGTATTAAATTGACGGTATCCATTAGGCTTTATTGTTCCAAATATATCTCGGATAATTTGTTCCTGCCAGTCAATAAGCTCAAATGCCTTACCCGACCATGTTCCTTTGGTATGTTTCAGACTTTCAATAAAGGCAACAGCATAATCTGCAGTAGCTTTGTCATATTTTGACCCCTTGGCTTTGAATTTAGTGGGTGTATATTTCTTTAGCTTTCGCAAATGCTGTTACCTCCATTTCTGTATAGATAAAAAGAGCCATAAAGGCTCTTAATTGGTAAAATATTGTTGACTCTAATATTAAAAGGTAATATAATTAGGGAAAGATTTTATAAATTAGGAGGAAATATGAAAAAGAATATGTTCAAAAAGCAAAGCATTAAGAACCCATTTGGTATATTATCAATTATAGTTATATTTATTAATTATATACTAATTTATATTAGCTATTATGTACAGAACAGTGTCAGGGGTATGCTTGCATGGAATTTATCGGGAACAGTTTTGGTAGCATCTTTGTTAATTACCGCTGTTGTGCTTATTACACATATTGTACTTATTATTGTAAGAAAAATTAAATTACCAGTTTTTTTAATAGGGATGGTTATGAATTCTTTGACACTTATTTTTTGCTTATGCGTTATAGGTGACCGAATATAAAAGTAATGAGTATCCTTGTAGATGTTATGAGCACAATCTCCATTACCTATTTATTCCCTTAAATTTATAGTTTCCACGCCTTATTTCAGCATTATCAACCTCGACTGCCTTAATTGGTAATCGAGGTTATGTTTTTTATTAATCTTATCAGCTTTCCACCGAATCCTCCACAGCCTTTTTCAGCAACTTAACATCAAACCCAGCTGACTTGTATCCCTCCAAAATAGTGCTGTAATAATAACAGCCTGGTGTGTTAAGAGGTTTACCCTCGTTCATAACATATACCATAACTTTAACAGTTTTTCTGCCAAGCTTGACCTTAACATTTTCCTTGCGATAGAGAAAAGGAAAACCTTCGTACCTATCAAGTGCTTGTTCGTCTGTTTCGGTAATTTCCCATATCAAACAAGCAACACTACCATTTTCAAGTGGCTCAACAGTTGCAACAGCGCCACCGTGTTGCCCCCTAAAAAGCAATGCGTAGTCCTTTAGGGTAGTTGCCCCAACCGCCTTAGCTGTGGGGCAACGGTGCGCCATCTGTTCAAGATTCAGGTTTGAACCGTAAGCAAGATATAACCTTTTCATTTCTTTTTTCTCTCCTTTCAAGCTGTTCTGCCAAACCTGAAGGCTGTATCTCCATCAAGGCTTGCTGTAAGGTGTTCTCTGCAATTTGCAAATTCCTCGCCAATAAATCCAATTCTGTTAAGGTAGGTTCTCATTGCAAATTTCTCGTTTTCGGTCTGTGGCTTTTTATAGCTTGCGAATTTTTGGGTTAAGGCTTGATTGTTAAGTGCAAGAGCTAGAACAATGTAGCTTCTGATTTTTCCTGCGTGGAGGGTGCTGTTAAATCCTCTTAATTCAACTGTATGATGTCCTGTGAAAAAGCTGTGCAGATTAAGGAAGTGGTATCTGCTTGAATGATAATGTCTGCTTGTGCTTTCGCTGTAGCCATCGTACCAAAGGCTCTCAATTTGCTCCATATGCTTAGGCTTTTTGCTGTTAATCATTTTAACCAAGGTTTCGTCCATCTTTTTGCAAAATCTCACTCGTTCTGGGTTAATTTCAAGTGCCTTGTAGAAAAGGTCGTTCTTGCTTGCAATAATATTTATGAAGTTTCGAATGGAACGTACTGTGTGGTTTGCACCGTCAAGATGAATATGAATTCCACAAGTGTTGTTGGTGAAAGCACCTACCTTACGAAGTTTTCTGACCAATTCTTGCAACCTTTCAATATCACCTTGATAGGTGAGGATTGGGCTAACCAACTCAACGCTGTGACTCTTGTCAGCATAAACCTTTCTACCGTTTTCCTTGCGTTCTGTTGTAATTGAAGCATCACTCATAAGTTTCCAAATGCGACCGTCTTCTGCTTTTACCTTGTAGGTGTCGTAACCATCAAAGGTATGTTCTACTGTTCCGTTTAAATGTTCTGCAGCAACCTCAGCAGCTTGTTTTCTTGTAATGCCTGTCATTTCAATTTCAATACCAAAGTTTGTTGTTAACATAATAACTACCTCTTTTCAGTGTGATTCTTTTGGTAGTCACATATTAACTCTATATGCTGTATTTATCAAGTATTAATTACACTATATATTGTAGAATATATAGTGCAGATACTGTACATATCATTATTTTATTACTTTCCATAAATCCTCACCATACACAAGGCCAAGCGAGCTACCCTTGTCCCAAGAAATATGAATTGTTGCCATATCATCAACATACATAACCGTTCCTTTATCACCTGCAACAAGCTTTGAATAAGGGTCATCCATCCCTATAAGTTCTATTCTTGTACCCTTGGGATAGGTTTTTCTAAGCAAATCAAGAGTTTCTTTACTTGGTGTTTTCATTTGTAAAAACCTCCTTAAAAGCAGATGAGCCTGTAAGATTCTGAAGAAGTATTTTTCTCTCTGCCTTATATTCTTCACCAATGAAGCCTAATCTAAGAAGAAAACAACGGAATGTGTATTTTTCATTTGCAACTAGCTTTTCTGTGTTAATAGTGCATTTATGGGTCTTTGCCATGCTGCATAGAGCTGATATAAAAAGTGTGTAGGCTTTTGCATTCTCACTTGTATTAAACCAAGGAAAACAAATATGATCATCCTTTATTTCAAAGTCAATGCTTTCAACATCTAAAGCCTTTTTAATTAATATCTGTTTGCTTGCGATTATTCTTTTTAAGTTTTCTAAAGAAATCTCATTAAAACCCTCCTTTGGAATTTCAATTGTTAAGCAAGTAATTTCATTTCCTTCAAAACCTTTTTCAGCTAGACTGCATTTTAAAGATTCGTCTGCTCCGGTTACTGTTCCATTTTTGTCAACGATTATCTCACCGATCTGGTACGCACAGCTTGGAACTTTCAAATATAAAGGTTTTATTCCTGATATTTCTCCTATTGCTGTGACAAGTCTTTTTCTATCCTCTCCTGTTACATTAAATCTTATTTCCATTTTAAGTACCTCCTACATATTTGGTACTTATATATATCACTCTGAATGAGGTATTTATCAAGTATGTAATGTGTAGAAGTATTGCAACACATAAGCTAATAGATTGTTTACATTTCACCATGTGACATATTTTCTGCAATAGAGGATACTTCCTGATAAGAATAGTTCATCCCATCACGCAAAACAGAAACATTGTCTGATGAATTGATTTGCTCAATGTACCTTTTTACAATAACATCACAGAATTTCTCATCAAGCTCTATAGTGTAACAAATTCGGTTTGTCTGTTCACAGGCAATAAGTGTAGAACCGCTACCGCCGAATGGGTCGAGCACTATACAGTTGCTCAGACTTGAATTTGTAATCGGATAAGCAATAAGCGGTATTGGTTTCATTGTAGGATGATCACCGTTTTTCTTAGGTTTGTCATATTCCCAGATAGTAGATTCCTTTCTTCCTGTGTACCACTGATGTTTACCTTTCTTCTTCCAACCAAATAGCACAGGCTCATGTTGCCACTGATATGGACTTCTTCCTAAAACAAGAGATTGCTTTTTCCATATGCAAGTTCCTGAAAGATAAAATCCTGCGTCAACAAAAGCTTTTCTGAAATTAAGTCCTTCTGTATCTGCATGAAAAACATAAATACTTGCATCGTCAGCCATGGCGTATTCAGTATTAACAAAAGCATCATAAAGAAACTTATAGAACTTGTCGTTCTCCATGTTATCATTTTGAATTTTACCAGCAGAACCTTCATAGTTCACATTATATGTAGTATCAGATAAACTTGACTTCGTTGAAAGAAAGATTGTTCTTGCACACGAGCTTGGGCATGATCAATTGCATCGTGGAAGTATAGGTGCTTTTTCAGATGGTTTAAATTTTACTTACCAGAATCATCAAAGAGAAATTGACGCCAATTATTTTTCTGCACAGTTACTTATCCCAGATGATGATTTTTATGAACTACTTGAAAGTGGCTTAACATATTATGAGATAGCTATGGACTTAAATGTTTTTCCTGAATTACTTGCTATGAAAGTTGACCTGCTCCGTAAACAAGGCATAAAAATAGAGCCTTTCAATTTAGGCTCTAAGGATTTTCTGAAAAAGAAGCTGGGGTAAGGGTTAAAGAATTAATACATATGAAAAGCTCCTGAAATCAAATTCAGGAGCTTTTCATGGTTAGTAAGAAGTTTTAAGACTTGAATTATCAGAATTAAAATATTATTATACTATCCAGACCGAAACCTTTTTAAATTGAATGTTGTTGGTTTAGGGCATACACAGAACAACGACAGTAGCATTTTTTAAAGTTATAATTTTTACATTAATCGACATTTTCAATTGGCCAGATACCGCTATCAACAAGGCATAACTGCTGATATAAAATATCTGTGTTAATAAGCGCCTTGTAATATTCAAGCTTTTCCTTAGTTAATTCGTAATACTGTTTAAGGTATTCTAAATCACTTACATTTCCAGAACTTTTTGATATTTCAAGAATATCTATTTTGCTGTCTATTACAGAATTGTATTCCTTATAGCTTTGGTATTGAGAATAAGAATTTTCATAATCATAAATTAATTTTGTTATTTGATACTTATACTCTTCACAAGTTGATTCATAGTTAAGCTTATCAATCTCTAAGTTATTCTTATTCAGCCTAACTGTATCGTTGGTCCCTCCATATAGCAGAGTAATTTCTGATATATATTCTTCCTGAAGGATAAGTGCTTTATTATCTTTTTGTATAAGGTGGTTTTGATCTTTGAAATTTCTATAGATATCATCAACATTGAACTTATGATGGTAAATGGTTGATGGTAATTCAGGCTCAATTGAAAAATTATCGGTATATTTATACTGATTTAGATAATTCAAAATCTCATATCTTTTTTGTTCTATAGAGTCATTAACCTTATCCTTTTCTGACATGGCAAGTTCAAGATTAATATCCTTTATCTTTTTATCATTTTCAGTGGATTGTCCTTTACTAAGCTTAACAGATTCTACTTCTGCAAGTTTACTGACATAATTTACATTAGCGCCTTGAATTTCCAACTGTTGTTCAAGAATACAATATTCATAATATTTTTTATTTAGTGTTAATTCATATAGCTTTTTATCTTCATCATATTTGGTTTTATTATAATAGTCTTCTTCAAACTTTAATAAACCTAAGCTCTTATTTAGTTCAGCAATTTTCAGTTTATATTCATAATACTCACTTGAGCCAATTTCTACGAAAAATAATTGATTTTTATAATACTGCAACTGATTTTCTACAGTATTAACATCAATTACTGCATTTTCTTTTTTATAATTAAAGATCTGATATGAATATGTATTACAATTTGAAAAGATTTTAAGATCTTTATAGTCCATATCCTGTTTTAAATAATTAAAATTTGCTGTAACAGTTATTGATAATGTACTTGCAAATGTCAGGCAAAGAACTATAGATATAATTTTATTACTTTTCATGGAGTAACTCCTTAGTCATTTATAAAGTCAAGTTTTTCAAGTATCCAATATATTATTTTCCTTTGCTTTGTAACAACCCTTGCCTCACACTCCATACCAGAAATTAACTGTAAACCCTTAGTGTCGTTAATAGTAACTTCAGAAACATAGTATGAACCTATATTTTCATTTGCACGTGCATCAGTTGATATATTCTTAACCGTTCCCTCGAACTCACCATATTCCTGATATGGATATGCTGCAAATCTTAATCTTACGATCTGGCCAATTTCAACTTCACTTATATCTGAAGATGATAGATACATTGTAAGCTTGTACTCTCCATCAGTGTTGGGTACTATTGTTGCAATAGTCTGTCCGCTTTGCACAATATCAGATTCATTTATTTGCGAATACATATTAACAACTCCATTAATTGGTGAACGAATTTCAGCGTTATCCATATTAATTTGTATTTCTGTAATTTGCTTATCCAATGATGCTATGCTAACTTCATTGGATTTTTTAGTATCTGATATTGATTGTAAAAATTCAAGTCTTGCATTCTCTAATGCAAGTTCCTCGTCATGGCTGATTTTTGAGTATGCTGAATAGCTATGGTTCTGACTTTGCAAATCATATTCTAAATTTGAGATTTTATCATCTGTATTTGCGATTTCTTTTTGTATATTTAAAATATAATCATCTTTATATTTATTTTTCTCCGTTTCAGCACTTTCCATTTCTCTGCAAATGCTATCATATTCACTTTGAGAAATCCCACCAACCTCGTATACTGCTTTTGCATTAATGTAGTTATCCTTTTTTGAAGTATAAGCCTTCTCATAAGATTTTAATGTTGACTCATACTCTGAATATTGAAGTGCATAGATTGAATTCTTATCTGTAAATAAATTTTGAGACTCTTCAATTGAACTACGAAGAGTTTTCAGATCAGCCAGATCTTCTCTCAATCCTGATAACTGAGTCTTCATACTTTCAACATTAATTCCTACTGTATCTGTAGATTTTTCTGTATCAATTGATGTGTTTTGATAATTCTCGGAAATACCTTTTAAGTCTGCAATATATTTTTCATATTTTAAATAGTAAGATAATTCTTTATCTGAATTTGCATTAAAAAGATTTTCTTTATTTTCAACACATTTATTTAATTTATCAAGATTTGAATTATCAAGTTCCAATCTTTCTTTTTCTTTTTGAAAAGCAAGGCTTGATTGTTCCAGCTCTGATTTATCAATAGTAAAGAGCAAATCACCTTTTTGTACCATATCTCCTTCGGAAATGTTAATATCTTTAATTCTTCCTGAAACCAAAGTACTTACAGTACTGATATTCTCACCAGGGCGCACTGATCCTGTTGCCTTTACATAATAGTCAATGCTTCCAATGCTGCACCATAATATTGCAATTACGAGTAACAAAACAAGTATCCATGTAAACACAGGCATACCCTTATTTGGTTTTTCGTGTAGCATTTCTACGCTGTCGGTGATTTCACTTATTGTATATAATTGTTTCTTGTTCATATGAGCTCACTTATATTTATTATATAATACTATTGCCAACTCCTTAATAATTGTAAGTATTGAAAATATTATTAACGCTTCTAACCATTGTTTTGTAAACAGCCAAAATATTACAGTCGTTATAATGACTATAATAATATCTATAATTATCTTTTTTTTCATATAATTACTCCTTTTTATAAATCATAATAAATAAAATTATAAAATAAACTATTAACACCATTAAAAATAAATCTCTATCATGCTTTTTTATTATTATAGATTAGCATGATAGAGATGTTTATAGAGTATTAAATATTATATACAGCGTGGATTAAATACAGGACCAGGAACCCTTTCCCAAGACATACAGCCTGATACTGTTGCTCCGACAACACCGCCTATAAATCCAGCAGCTGCTCCGCCAACAATACCAAGAGGTGTTGGACATGGACAAAATGCACCACTTAATGCTCCACCGACAGTACCACTTACGATATACCCTGCAGTACCTTTTGAATCGTGTATAACAGGAATCGAAACTCCTCCTTCCAAATCATACAATTCATTTTCATTAAGCTCACTAAATCCTTTTGTCATAGTCATTTCCATTTTAAAAACTCCTTTAATATTAAAATATATTTCAAATCTGCAAATCATATTGTGCACCATACAATTACAGAGATTTGACTTATTTAAATCTGCAAAATAGCAGGACATACAGCAATATTGTTCTCGTATTTTTCCTGTTTTTTAACAATGTCGTCCGTATCCGGAATCTGTTCTTTCCAAAGGTCATAGTAAAACCCGCCCTTAGCCATAAGCTCCTTATGACTTCCGCTTTCAATTATTTTACCTTTATCCATAACGTAAATCTTATCACATTTCATAATTGTGCTAAGTCTATGGGCTATTATAATTGTTGTTATTCCGTCAGTGCTTTCGTTGATTGTGTTTTCTATTGCACGTTCGGTAATGCTGTCAAGATTACTTGTTGCCTCATCCATTATAAGAATATCCGGATTTTTGAGGAGTGCCCTCGCTATTGCAAGTCTTTGACGTTGTCCGCCTGAAAGATTTGTTCCATTTTCACCAAGCATAGTTTCATAACGCATAGGCATCTCATTAATAAAATCAAAGCATCTTGTCATTTTTGTGACTTTAATTACTTCTTCCATATCTGGAGTTTCCATACCAAGTGTTAAGTTTTCTAATATTGTTCCTGAGAACAAAAATGTTTCCTGAGATATGTATGCTATTTTATCTCTTAATGCTTCAAGCTCAATATCTTTTATATTGCAGTTGTTAATTAAGATTTCACCTTTTTCTGCCTGATAGAAATTAAGTAAAAGCTTAACAAGAGTTGTTTTTCCTGATCCACTTTCTCCAACAAGAGCAATTTTTTCACCTTGTCTGATGTCAAGGTTTATTCCATTTAAAACAAGTTGTCTTGTGCCATATCTGAAATTTATATTTTGTAAATGTATCTCACCTTTTAATGATTTGGGAACAATTCTTTGAACATCTGTATTTTCAACAGACGCATCAAGAACCTCTCCCAAACGTTCTGCTGCAACAATTGCTGTCTGCATCATTGGTTGCAGATTAATCAGGTTTTTAACAGGACTTAAAAAATATCCAAGCAAGGCATTAAATGTAATTAGTTCACCAAGTGTCATCTCTCCTTTAATTACTTTGTATGCTCCAAGCCATAGAATTGCTGCTCCACCTACCATAGATAAAAATCCGCTTAATGAACCAGATAGATTGTTTATCCAACCATTCTTAAAGATGCTTCGCATAAACCTTACAAACTTCTTTTCTGTTTCAAGTCCTGCACTTCTTTCAGCATTGTATGACTTTACAGTTTCAATTCCATTAAGAGATTCTACAAGATAAGATGTAAGTTGCGAATTATCTTCCATTACCTTACGGTTGATATTTTTAAGAGGTTTGTTAAAAGAGAATACTATAACAGCGTAAAGAGCAACTATAATAAATGCTATTGCAAAAAGTGAGCCGTTTTGCATATATAGTATTATTCCACCTATGATTGCCATTAAAGTATCAATCATAATTGATAATGTTGCACCTGAAATAGCATCTCTCACCTTTGATGCATCTGTAAATCTAGATACAATTTCACCAACCTTACGAGTGCCAAAGAAATTCATTGGCAACTTCAGAACATGCCTGTAATAGCCTAGTATAAGTGAAATATCCAAACATTGACTAAGGTATATTAACATGTGAGATCTGAAAGCACTTAAAAGTGTCTGGAATAAATACAATAGTATTACTCCAATTGAAACAATATGTAATGTATTCTGCAATCCATTCGGAACAATGTCGTCCATCATCACCTTAAAATAAAAAGATGCCCCAACGCCAAGTATTGTATATACTAATGACGAAAGAAATATATCAAATAAAAGTTTTTTCTGTGGCAAAAGCAATTTGAAAAAACGTGAAAGTGTATTGTCTGTTTCATCCCTTTTTTCAAATTGCTCTGAAGGAACAAGTAGGATGAGGATACCAGTCCATTGCTTAAAGAACTCCTCTGGAGTGCATTTTACTATGCCTTTTCCAGGATCAGCTATAATTACTTGCTTTTGAGTTATTTTATGTATAACAACATAATGCAAAAGTGCCCCATCCACAATTACATGCGCAATTGCAGGCAGGGGAAAATCGCTGAAAAACGCATTTTGGTCACCCTTTACAGCTTTTGCAGTAAAGCCAAGTTTTTCAGCAGCTTTTATCATTCCGGCAGCATTTGTGCCTTGTTTATCAGTTCCAGCAACCTCACGGATTTTAGATATTGGCACCTTTAGTCCGTAATGCTTACTTATTGTTGCAAGGCATGCTGCTCCACAATCGGTTATATCATGCTGTTTTATGCAGTGGTAGGTCATGATTTATTTACTCCTAATACAAAGATATAATTCCAAGGTTATTAAGAACTCCTAAAGTTGAATTTACAACAGCAATTATCAATGCTATAATGTTAATTACAATTGCATATTTTGTATTATACTCATTTTTCCTTTTTACACTCATTACAAGACTTATGATACTGCACGGATATGTAACAATCGGAAGCAGAATCGCAAATACTGCTCCAATTATCATAAGTACGAGTGATGGTGTGTGAATTCTTTTAGTTTCCATAGTTAATTTCTCCTGTTCACTTTATTTTTTATAATTTATTTTTAAAAAGTAATGCAATACCATTATATGAATTAAAATATCAATAAAGATGAGTTAGATACCCTCATTTTAAATTATATGATGTTAAATTTACAATTGTAAAACTCCTATGTTAACTTAGTGTAATATGTTTACAAATATGTAAATCAAGTTATATTATTTATCACTTATTTACAATTATATGTTTTATTTTCTTAATTGTCAATATTCTTACTATTATTTTGTAATATTGTATAAATTTTTTATAAATATATAGATGACATTTGTTGTTATAATGTCGAATTATGTCAACAGAAATTTTTTAAAAAACATACCTCATGAAACCGTACTATCGAAAACCTTAGAACAGAGATTAAGAAAGTAAAGTAACAAATTCAACCGGTTATCGATAAAAGATAACCGGTTGAATTTGTTTATTAATTGTTTGTTCGTTGATAAATCTTGTAAACAAGCAGTGAAAAATATTGCAATTTCTATTCCGTTTGGTATTATTACTTTTCTCTTTTATAAGTTTAGTGATTTTTTATACTTTTATTCAAATTTGATTTTTCCTGATTATGGGGAAATGTCAGCAGGTGGAGCATTTGCAGTTGGTTTTATACTGATTGTTTTTTTTGCTTTTCTATTTAATAGCTTTGGGTATAGCGCTTTTAATTACATATTTTAAAAATTGAAATTGAACACTGCGGATCATCACAGCTTGATTATCACTGTAAAATAGGATAGTAGAAGCTCCTGAATTTTTCAGGAGCTTCTACTATTTTGGAGATAATCAACCTTGAATAAAATCAATTATTTATATAATAATTATATTGGTGATTTAATGAAAAAAATTTTGTATAAAAAAACACGAATGAATAAAAAAACTTTTACAAGTGGATTAATAACTTTTATAATTATATTTATAATTCTTAAAGAGGACTTTTTGCCATACTTGTTTTTTATTGTTATAATTCTCGGATGCTTCTACTTTAATTATAAACCAAAGAAAAATATAATAATTCTTGATTTAAATCGAATAGATAAAATGTCTGGAGAAGAATTTGAAGATTTTCTAGCAAAAATATATAGAAAGAAAGGATATAAAGTTATTCAAACTCCACACTCTTCTGACTATGGAGCAGATCTTATTATTACAAAATCAGGGTATGCTTCATGTATTCAAGCAAAAAGATATTCTTCAAATGTTGGTTCAAAAGCTATACAAGAAGTGCAGGCAAGTCTCAACTATTACAAAGCCTCCAAGGGTATTGTTATAACAAATAGCAAATTTACACCTAATGCTATTAAGCTTGCAAAAGCTAATCACATTCAACTAATTGATAGAAATGCTTTAATATCTTTAATGAATTCTGTAAAATAAAAAGCATGGAAAAATATATATATTTATGATATAATACCCATATATGATAAAATTATATATTAATTCTCTAATCTAGACAAAAGAAAAACCAAATGATTAATTAGATATTAATTAATGCAGTTTTTATAAACTGGACTAACTGTGTCTAATCTACAACTTTGTGGAACCAAAGATTGGATTGAAAATAATTGCTCTCGATACATGATATTTCTCTATAAGAATAATCAATATTACGGAGAATTAAAATCCTGAAACGAGGGTATGGTTTTCTGGGTTCGACTAGAAGTATTAAAATGCACACCTCTTTTATGGCACTTAGAAAAGATGCCTGAAATCTTTTGGGAAACAACTATAGCGAACTTTTCTTTGATAAAGAGGTAATTTCTACTTTATCCAATTTTCAACTAATAAAATCTTACATAATAATAGGAGGTCTCAATTATGGCTGACATTAAAACCCATTTAAGAGAATTAAGCGTTGCTACAACAATAGGATTATTAAACACAGGAATTCAATTCACACCCAAAGATTTATATGACTCTAATAATTTTTTTGTTTTCGCAGACAAAGTAATTACTGGTGATATTTCAAATGCAAAAAATTTATGTACTCAATCTGTTTTCACAGGCGAGCTTCAGCAAATTGTTGATAATGGCTACAAATTAGGAAAAAGCATATTTGAAAATCCACATTTTTTAATTTCAAAGAGTGATCAGATTAAGTGGCTCGGAAATGACACACAGAAAGATGACCCCGTAGATATTACTGTTGGTAAATATGGATTCTCCCTAAAAGAAGAAAGTTTTATACTAGAGAATATGGGGTTATACAGATTATTAAACTGCTATACGGGTTCAAACTATAAGAAGAGGCATATTTTTAGTGATTATGCTCGTGCCGAATATTCAACATGGTTTGATGTTACTTGGAGTGAGTTGCTAAAATATCTTGATAGTCATAGAAACATTTGGAAATATAGCAATTTCAAAAAATCAATGGAAGCTATTATCAGTATAGATGGCAATTCTATTACTCTTGATTATATTCAAAACGGAAAGTCCACTGCAAAAACCAAGCTTCCTAAAAATTGTTCGTTATCAACATTCGAATATAATACTAGCGCTAAAACACGAGAAGAAGTTTTTGCAAAATTTATAAATCAGAACATGGACAACAATCAAGCTTATAATGATGCAAAAAAATCGTGTGCATTTGCCGCTGCCAAATCTCTTGCAGCCGAGCTTAATGCAAACCTAAACTATAATGCCGGGTTGCCAAGATTTTTGAGGATTCACAATTCTGAATACTATTATGCAAAAACAACATCTTTAGGTATTGAAATTTATAAAGTACCATCTTTTCAGTCATTTGGAAATGATATTATAATTGAATCAATTAAGAGTTCAGTTCCTGATAAGCAGGCTAATATCTTAACAACCATTAAAAATAAGAAAACCGGAAAAATTCTTACTCTAAGAAATGAGTGCCGTTTTAGTCACGGTCAATTCAATGGTACACCAGAGGCAAAAATGTACTACGAACATGGTGGTTCTTTGCTCGTTATCTACGAAGCAATTTAAATCTTCTAAAAAAATGCGAAGTCTTGCAAATCAATTCTTAGACTCCGTTCTGTTATTTATTTTACTCAACTATAATTTATCCAAAATATCTGCTCCAATTCTCAGCTAAACGCATTGCAATATTATAACCAAGAATACACGGAACAGCATTTCCGATAATTTTATATGCATCGCTTGCACTTACAGCTTTGTTCTCATTTGTTTTCGGCAAAATAAACTGATAATTATCTGGAAATGTTTGAATACGTGCACATTCTCTAATTGTAAGTCTTCTTTGCTCTAATCCTTGCGCAAGTTCAGTTTCATGCTTTCCACCATTTTCTGCGCTTAATCTTCTAAATTCTATATTACCGTGATGTTCTGAACGAATTGTTGGAGAAATCGACTCTAACTTTACCTCTATATTTCCTTGACCTCGTGGCATATATTTTGCTTTAGAATACTTCATTTGTGCCATATCATCCGCTTCTTCTGGCTCTGCCAAACCGCTAAAAGCTTCACTACAAGTAACAAAAGGATATAAATTATCTCCACTTGCGGTATAAGCGTGCGTTGGAATTGGATAAGGGTCATATGTCGGATTATCTATTAGATTTGTTAATGCCTTCAATGCCTCTTCTTTCAATGCATTTCTTTTTAATCCGTAGAAGATGATACGTTCACGGGACTGAGGAACTCCATAATTTGCTGCATGAAGTACACGTGCAGGAATTACAATATAACCACCATCTGCAGCATCAGCAAAATCAAGTTCAATGACTTCTTTTACATCCTCAAGTGTTGTTAATCCCTTTACATTTTCTGCGATAAATATTGTAGGTTTTACTATACTTACCACCTCTCGCATCCACATATATAATTGCCCACGACTCTCAACTGTAGGCTCTCCCACTTCAAGTTTGCTACCATTATGACTTTTCTCAGAATTAAAACCTTTTCTTTTTCCAGCCACTGAAAAATCCTGGCACGGAAAACCACCTGTTACGATATCTATATTTTCAGGGAATACATTTTCTCCTGCTTTTTCTCTTTTTACAAGGTCCACAATACTTTCAAGGTGATATATTTCATTTGTATATTTTTTTCCGAAATAAGATACCCATGCTGATTTTGCATCTGGTCGAATATCATTCGCAAATACTGTTTGAAATCCTGTTTCTGCAACTTTAACCCACTCTCCGTAATCATCTGCAATCCAATTTGGATGAAGTTCTTCATTTATGGAGCGTTTTAAACAAGTGAAACCACCTTCAAATCCAATATCCATCCCACCGCATCCACTAAACAAGGAAAGAACACGTTTCTTTGTATTTTCAATCTTCATAATTAATTTTTTCCTTTATTTATAATTCCATTATTTATCTAAATGATTATTAATCAATAGAACTTTTTACACTTTTATCCATCAATCCAATTTTCACCTTTTAAAATAACATAGTTTACTTTTTACGTGCAAGAATACTATTACTTTTCTTTATCTAATTGCGAATTGTATCCTTATTCGTACCAAGATAATCAGCTGCCTCCTCTATATTAATCCATTTTTCTTCAAAAAATTCTGACAAAGTTGCACCTCCAATTCAGCACTTTTCAGTATACCATAATTTCGTGGTATTATCAAAAATTTTATATGATTTAAGTGCTCACTCTTGCATAAACGGCAACTCGTTTTTGCCTCTTAGGCATGGCAGGTATGAAATTTATTTTTGAATTTTCCGACATACTGCACCTCACTATTTGTTCATTTTACAACTTGATAATAATGTTCTTTAGAGTTAATATGTGATACTACCAAAGGAGGTATTATCATGAATAGCAACAGACCTATATTGCATATATCAATTTATTATCAAGGCAATTCACAAATCCAAAATGCACTTCGCAAAAAATTATCAGCATATTCTAAGCGACTAGTTGAGGACCCTTGCAACCCTCTTGTGGATATAAGAATTGATACCTTAGACACACAAGAAGAAAAGCAAGTTCTTCTGGAATTATCATACCACAGTGTACTGACTAACAGCTTTATAAAACAATTAAAAAGTGCAGATCATTTTTACACTGTCGTCGTCACACTAGCCTCATTAACTATACAACGCTTGTATGAAAAAAATTCAAATACCGGAACAGAGAATTGGTTGCTGATATCACTTACCCCAATAATGGAAAGCGATGGCACCTATAACATTCAATGGTCCTCAGGCTATAATTGTTGCCAGGCTAATCATCATTGGAATTAATTTTAGCAATGTTAATTAGCCTATTTCTACAATATTTCTGTCTACTCAACCTACCCAAAAGCAATCCTGTCTACTCAACCTTATACCTTTCAAGGAGTCGATTTATTCCCGCAAACAAGTGATTTCACGCTATTTCAAAATCACCCACAAACGGCAAATGCCCTTGTTTACTATACTTTCGAGCCTTTTACTTTTATACCTTTGACATCAATACTACGCACTCGACGTGTCCCGTTCGTGGAAACAAATCAAACGCTCTTGCCTTTACAGGAACATATCCGTTATCATTCAGATATGCGGCATCTCTTGCGGCAGTAGCAGGATTACAGCTTACCATTACAATCCTCGAAGGTGACATTTTCAAAATACTGCTTAATGTCAGCTCATCACAGCCCTTTCTTGGAGGGTCAATTACAACAGCATCCGGCTTTATATCACTTTTCAAAAGATATTCTGCTGTCTTTCCGGCATCACCGCAGATGAATTCAGCATTATTTATACTATTTCTGACTGCACTTTTTTTGGCATTTTCAATTGCATCAGGAATTATCTCACATCCGATAACCTTTTTAACACTGTCAGCCATTGACAGCCCGATTGTTCCTGCGCCACAGTACAGATCAATAAGAGTTTCTGTCCCTGTTAGGTGTGCATACTCCTTTGCACAGGCATACAACTTTTCTGCCTGTGCAGTATTTACCTGATAGAAAGATAGAGGTGAAAGTTCAATAACATTACCGCAAAGTGTATCCTTTATTTTGTCAGAACCTGCAATTGTAATATTCTTTTCACCAAGTATAACATTGGTATTCCTGCTGTTAATGTTTTGAACTATACTTTTGATATCTGGAAAATCTGCAATAAGCTTTTCTGCCAATGGTTTAAGCTTGTCCGTTACGACCTTATTTACAACAAGGCACACCATTATTTCTCCTGAATGATAGCCTCGTCTGATATATATGTGGCGGAGTATTCCCTCACTTGTTTCTTCGTTGTATGCTCTAATATTGTTCTTGTTTACATAATCAAGGACATCCTCAGTTATATCCGAAAAGACAGATGCCTGAAGTCTGCATTCCGTAAATTCTACAACTCTATGACTGCGTTTGGAATAAAATCCGCATATTGCCTTTCCATTTTCATCTTCTGCAACAGGGTACTGAGCCTTATTCCTATAATAATCCTGTTCATTACAACCCTGTATCTCTTCAAATTCTACATCAAGTTTTCCTATTCTTCTGAAAGCATCCTCAACAAAATTCTGCTTTATTTTAAGTTCTGATTCATAGGATATATGGCGGAATGTACATCCTCCACATTTTTTATAAACCTCGCAGTCACTTTCGATTCTGTCTGGTGATAGTGTAATTATTTTTTCGATTATACCATATGCAAGAGTCTTATTCACCTTGACGATTTTACATTCAATTACATCTCCTACTGCGGTAAACGGTACAAATACAGCCATTCCTTCATATTTGCCGACACCGTTGCCCTCGGATGTCATGCCTGTTATTTCAAGATTAATTATACTGTTCTTTTTAAGGCTCTGCATTTTTATGAACAATCCCTTCTGAGTTATATAATTTGGAATTACAATTTTAAACAAAAAATACAGGCAGCCTGGTATTCACAAGGCTGCCGTAGCTGTAAGCATTAAAGCTTCTCGCCGCATTTTCTACAGAAAAGATTTCCTGAATCATTCTTTTCTCCGCAGAATTTGCAGATCTTTGGCTGCTTTGCTGAAACAACTTCATCGGCAGCTTTAAGATCAGCTTTAAGCTGTTCAATTTCTGTAATAATCTTCTTCATGTTGCCTGTTTCGTCATTTCCTGATTCATGCATCTGATAGCATATTCTGCCTAAATCATAATACTTATCTCTGATCTTGTTTCTCATCTGTGCACGTTCAACCTGTGTTTTTGAATATTCAACAGCCTCGTTGGTCTTGACCGCAACCTTATCAAAAACTACCTTTGCATCACTGATTAAATTATCAAACTTATAACTCATGACGACATCTCCCTTATAATATGTTATTGCAGAACTCTTTGAGCTGCTGCTTTTTTTCAAGCATCTGTTCATTGCGTGATATATATTCATAAGGATATTTATAATTGAACAGGCGCTCAATTTTGTTGGTAACAGGGTTTACAAGCTTGGAGGATCCTCCTGCTCCGACAGCAATTATTGTTTGAATTTCCTCCATGATATAAATGTTATACAAACTTTCAGTATCTAACTTTGCATATCCGACGTTTTCAAAATTCCCGACGGTATTCTTCTGACGATACAAATAGTATGGATTATATTCTTTCTTTTTAAGCGTTTCATATGCATATGAAATCATTTCACTGATACTTCCGTCACTTTCAACGTCTGAACGACTGAAAAGGCTTGATGATCGTTTTATTGTCAGGGTATGAACTGTTATGTTTTCAGGGTCAAGCTCTAAAACTGAATTCAAAGTTTTTCTGAAACTATCAATAGTATCTGTAGGAAGTCCGGCTATCAGATCCATGTTAATATTATCAAATCCAAGTGACCTTGCAAGTCTGAAAGCTTCTACTGTCTGTGCTGCTGTATGCTTTCTTCCTATTACTTTAAGCACATCATCGTTCATCGTCTGCGGATTTACAGAAATTCTTGTTGCACCGTTATTTTTAATAATCCTTAATTTTTCTTCTGAAATTGTATCTGCACGCCCTGCTTCTACAGTATATTCCCGAATTTCTGAAATGTCAAAGTTTTTTTGAATTTCCTTCATAACTCTTTCAAGCTGTTCAGGATTAAGTGTTGTAGGTGTACCTCCGCCTATATAAATTGTATCAAGGTGCATACCCGATTCATTGACAATTTCTGCTGTCTGCCTTATTTCACTGCAAAGCTTTTCCACATACTCAGGAAGAAGTTTTTTTGCATTTCCCGATTCAATAGAGTGAGATACAAAGGAACAATACGAACATCTTGACGGGCAGAATGGTATTGAAACATAAAGAGAAAATGACTTCGGGTCAAAGCTATTAAGATACCTTTTCTGCGTTTCAGCTGTATCATATGCAAGTTCAAGCTTTTCATCAGAAACATAATATTTCTCTTTTAGATAATCAAAAATCTGCTTTTTATCAAACCCTTTTGCATCAAGCTGATTGACTTTTTTAACAGGACGTATTCCTGTAAGGCATCCCCACTGAGGTGTTATTCCTGTTATCTTCTGCATACATAAAAACAAAAGTCTGCAAAGAGAAAGCTCACAATCTTCACTGTAATCAACAGTACTTTGATTATTAACTTTCTGACCATCATATAAAACAGAAACAGAAAGATTATATTCCGAACCATTGTCAATCTGTGTTATTATGCAATAATCTCCTACAAGGGTATCATTGTTTTCATAAATAAATTCAAACGATTGTAGAGGAAGAAAAAGCTTCATTACCGCTTCAATCTCATACTTATAGGTGTTGCCGTTAAAACAGATCGTCATATGAAAGACCTTTCTGCATAAATGGATTTCTGTCCTTTTCATCAAGTAGCGTTGTTGACGAACCATGACCAGGATAAACCTTATAGTTTTTAAATTCTCCGCTGAATTCTCCCAGTTTTTCAAGTGATTTTTTCATTTGAGAAATACTGCCGTCAAACATATCTGTTCTTCCGATACTTCCAAAGAAAAGTGTATCACCGCTGAAAATCATATCTTCGACAACATAACAGACACCGCCGCTTGTATGCCCTGGAGTATGAATAACCTTTATTGAAATATCATCAAGTACAATTACGTCATTGTCTTTGATTTCAACAACTTTTTCTGCACCTCTGAACAAAGAAGGCGGAAACATGTCAGGCATATTATCTGAAAGATTAGTACTGCTGTCAGCAAGCTTTTCAGCGTCATTCATATGAATATACACTTCAGCACCTGTTTTTTCGCTGATATCAGAAAGACGCTCAATATGATCACAATGCCCGTGAGTAAGAAGAATTTTCTTTATTGTAATGCCTTTGCTCTGCAAATCAGATATTCCACTTTTTGCGCCTAATGGTGCATCAATTATTACTGCATTATTCTTATCTGAAACAAGTGCATAGCTGTTTACCATGTATGCACCTATTGGTCTGAATTTTATAAATTCCATAACTTTCTCCATAACAGTGAATATGATTTTATATTATACTCTCAATTATTTACCTGTTCTGTCAACACTGATTACATCAGGTATTTTCTTTATTCTTGCAACAATGTTTGTAAGCTGTGAAACGCCTGCAATGCTTATTGTAACAAGTATATTTGAATTTCCGTTCTTAAGTGCACGAACTGCCACTTCAGAAACAGGAATATGAAGATCAGCAAGTGTCATAGATACATCTGCAAGGAGTGTCATTCTTTCATGGCTTACAATATCAAGTGTAACCTTGAATATCGGTGAAGAATTATGACGTGTACTTTCAGCCCAATGAACATCTATCCATCTTTCAGGCTCATTTCCGTTCTTAATTGAGGATATATAATTATCGCAGTCCTTTTTATGGACAGAAACACCATGTCCTCTTGTGATAAATCCAATAATATCATCGCCTGGGAGAGGATTACAGCACTGTGAAAGTTTAACCAGAATATTATCCTGACCGTCAACAATAACGCCTGTGCTGCTCTTTTCAGGAGGAGTATGCTTAATATTCTGTACTTCTTCCTGAGCATAAAGCTTAGTATATTTATCCTTAAGTCTCTGCATCATTCTTGACAGAATAACTCCGCCATAGCCAATTGCCGCAAAGAAATCTTCAAGAGTTCCGCAGTTATGACGCTTCATATCGTCACCAAGGAAGTCAGCAAGATCAGCTTCAGGAACACGGATATAATTTCGCTTGAATTCCTTTTCAAGCTCAATCTTACCCTGCTGGATATTCTCTTCTCTTCGTTCCTTCTTGAACCATGAACGTATCTTTGACTTTGCCTCATTAGTTTTGCATATTTCAAGCCATGCTCTGTTAGGACCATGATCCAGACTGCTTGAAGTAATGATCTCTACAATCTCACCTGTAGAAAGCTTATAATCAAGGGAAACAAGCTTTCCGTCAACCTTTGCTCCCTTCATTCTGTTTCCGACCTGAGTATGAATTGCATAGGCAAAGTCAATGATAGTCGAATCAACAGGAAGTGTAATCATATCACCCTTTGGAGTAAATGCAAATATCTCCTCCGGTGCAATATCACTCTTTATTGTTCTAACTATTTCTTCAACATCATCAGTTTCCTGCTGAGCTTCAATAAGCTGACGAATCCATGCAAGCCTGTTTTCAAGCTTGTCCTTGCCCTGAATTCCCTCTTTATATTTCCAGTGCGCTGCGATACCATATTCAGCGGTATAGTGCATATTCCATGTTCTTATCTGAACTTCAAAAGGAACACCCTCCCTGCCGATAACTGTGGTATGAAGTGACTGATACATATTTGCCTTAGGAGTAGCTATATAATCCTTAAACCTGTTTGGGATAGGTCTGAACATATCATGTATGATACCAAGGGAATTATAGCACTCAATTACTGTCTCAACTATAATTCTTACAGCATATTTGTCGTATATTTCTTCAATGTTCCTGCCTGCAAGATATGCTTTTTTATAAATTCCGTATATTGATTTTACACGTCCATCAATCTGCGGCGGATTTGTAAATCCTGCATCATTGAATCTGGCTGAAATCTGGTTTTTTATAGATTCGATGAAGGCTTCTCTCTCATCACTTTTCTTTTGGAGCATCTGCTCTATTTCAGAATAAGCATACGGATCAAGATATCTGAACGCAAGATCTTCAAGCTCATCCTTAACTGCTCTGATACCAAGTCTGTGAGCAAGAGGTGCATATATATTCATTGTCTCAAGTGCAGTATGCCGCTGTTTTTCAGACGGACGGTACTGCAAGGTTCTCATATTATGAAGTCTGTCACAAAGCTTAATTATAATTACTCTGATATCCTGTGACATTGCAAGAAGTATTTTTCTTACATTTTCAGCCTGCTGTTCTTCTTTTGTAAACAACGGAATTTTGCCAAGCTTTGTAACTCCGTCAACAAGCATAGCAACATCTTGGCCAAAAAGTTTTTTCACTTCTTCAAGAGTGGTATCCGTATCTTCAACAACGTCGTGGAGCATTGCCCCACAGATTGTATCTGTATCCATACCAAGCTCTAACAAAATAAACGAAACCGCAAGAGGATGCGTAATATATGGTTCTCCCGACGATCTGACCTGATCTGAATGAGCTTTTGCAGCAAATTCATATGACGATATAATCTTGCTCAAATCATACTGTTTTTCATCGTCAAGTATTTTCTGAATAAGCGCATCAATTGTATATACAGTTTCAGATTTGTTAAGCATTATTTGTTTCTCCTCAGCGGTAATTATTTAAGTTTGCAAAGCTCCTGTAAAAGAACTGATGAATCGAGTGATACTTTTTTCTCGGCAGTTACAGCTCTCACATTAGAATTAATATAATTAATTTCGACAAGACCAAGTTCACGGAAAATTTCAAGACATAACCTGAATTTGCAATAATTCATACTTTCATTCTGTATATCAGAATATATATAATCCTCAGAAACAAAGTCTTTTTTCATGGATCTGTATACAACAGCAAGATCATCTCTGGTAGGAACTATTCTCGCAGCAAGCTTAGGATCTGCTCCCTCACCGCGCATATATTTTTCATATGCCTCATTTGCGGAAAAATATTTTGTCTGTTGAATTCCGCTTTTCCGGATATCACATACTCTGAGTATTACCGAAGACTTGTTCATATATGAACTTATTTCTGGATAAGCAAGAATATCCGCCTTGTCATTTCTGAACAAGCAAAAATCCTCTGTCTTTGTTCCAAACATCAATGCAAATATTGATATGTTTCCGTACCTCAGCTTCAGTTTGGTATGAATGCCGCTTGATAGAGGAATAACATCCTCAATAACTGCTCCTGACAAAACAAACACAGGCTTTTTATTTGCTTCTCCGAATGGTTCAAGTATATCAAGACTTTTTACTGATTCAACTGACAAATCCTTTGTATCCAGAATTTTATCTGCTTTTATTGTATGCAACGGCATTAATGGATACTCATTCCGAGCGTATTCATGAAGCCTGTCACGAAATTTTTCATAATCAGATTTTAGCAATGAAAAGCCGCCTGCTCCGCTATGACCACCGAAACGGATAAGAATATCTGCACATTCTGACAAGGCTTTATGTGCAGAAAAGCCGTCAACGGATCTAACTGAACCTCTGTATTCTTCTCCATCCTCAGACATTACAAACACTGGTTTTCCGAATCTGTCAAGCAATTTTGCTGCAACAATGCCAATAACACCATGATGCCAGTCCTTACCTCTGAAAACAAGAACTCTGTTCAGCAGAACAGATGGGTTGTCATTGATCTGCTTTTCTATTTCTTCAATTATAATATTCTCAGATTTTTTTCTGTCATTGTTAAGCTTTTCAAGATACCGTGCTTGTTCCACAGCTTCTTCGTAATCCTCACACAAAAGGAGTTTTACAGCTTCGCTTGCAGTGGCAAATCTTCCTGCCGCATTGATTCTAGGCGCAAGCATAAACGCAACAGATGTAGATGTATATGGCTCTTTAAGGCCTGCAACTTCAATCAGTGCTTTAAGACCTGCATTTTCAGTATTCTGAATATATCTTAATCCACAGCTTACAATTGCTCTGTTTTCACCTGTAAGCGGGACAATATCGGCAATCGTTGCAATTGCTGCAAGATCTGAAAACTGTTCAATAGCTGAACTGTAATCTCCCCCGTCCATTGCTGCAATAAGCTTCAGAACTACTCCGCAGCCGCATAGATCCTTGAACAAGGACATACAGCCGGGTTGATGGGGATCAACAACAGCATCTGCCTCCGGCAGAATTTCCGGCGGCTGATGGTGATCAGTTATTACAATCTGCATTCCAAGTTCTTTTGCTAGCTTTGTTTCTTCAACGGCTGAAATTCCGTTATCAACAGTAACAATAAGCTCAATGCCTGATTTATATAGCTTCTTTACTGCATCACAGTTTATTCCATATCCTTCTGAACGATCGTTTATGTAATATGTAACATTTCCGCCCATGCATTCAATATAAGAATACAATGCAACTGTTGATGTAATTCCGTCACAGTCATAGTCGCCATATATACAGATAAGCTTTCCTCTTTCAATTGCTTCATTAATTATGTCCGCCGCAGTTTCCATATCCTTGAGCATAAAAGGATCTGACAGACTTTGCTCATCACAGCAATCAAAGAAAGACTGTGCTTTTTCAATTGTATCAATTCCTCTTGAACAAAGGACCTCCGCACATAACCCTGACAAACCATTTCTGGTCAACTCATTTACTTTCTGAGGATCTGCTTTCCCAATGATCCATTTTTTCATATTCTGAAGCATCCTTTCTGAGTTTTGTGACTTTCATTATGGAATTTAAGACAATAGTCCAACTGCACAAAACTCTCAGAATGAATAATAAATTTCAAACAAAGACTTACTTGTTAATAAATACATAATTATTATATCATTTTTGTTATATTTAATCAAGCAAAACATTTCTTTATAATACTATTTTTGACTTTTCACAAAAATTATATAAATAGAACCAATAAAACACAACAGCAAAAACTATAATTCACAGGTTGGTAATCTGTGAATCGCAGTTTTTGCTGTTGTGTTATAACTTAGATATTAACCAGTATTATTTACCGCAATTTCTGTCGAACTCAGGATTGCAAGCATAGAAGTTTCTTGAATCAAGCTTATCCTGAACAATTCTCAGACCTTCACCGAATCTCTGGAAATGGACAATTTCTCTTGCTCTCAGGAACTTGATAGGATCTCGAACATCAGGATCATCTGTCATCCTTAATATGTTATCATATGTTGATCTAGCTTTCTGTTCAGCTGCAAGGTCTTCAACAAGATCTGTTATAATATCTCCTTTTGACTGGAAATATGTTGCTGTAAAAGGCATGCCTGAAGCAGCAACCGGATAAATTCCTGTTGTATGGTCAACAAAATAAGCTTCAAATCCTGCTTTTTTAATATCTTCAATAGTTAGATTTCTTGTCAGCTGATAAAGAATAGCAGAAATCATCTCAACGTGTGCAAGTTCGTATGCTCACAGATGTTATACACAACTATATTTTCAACGTAAGCCGCAACTCAAGATTTGATGGATTATATCTGCCGCCCTGTGTTTTATAGTAATCAATACGCGTAATTATTGTTTTAAGAAGCATGTTTCTGTCCCTTGCGTTATCAAGCTTATCAAAGTTCGCAATTACATTTTTCAGCATTACAACTTCTTCACCTTTTGTACATTCAACATCTTCCGAATACTCGTTAATAATTTCTGATACAGTGCGCATTTTCTTTTGTATGACTGACATGCGCTCCACAAATACATCCTTAGTATAAACATCCTGCTCAAGAAGTGTATACAAACGTTCCTTCTGCCTTTTCAGCTTTGATAACTCTGTTGCTGCATTTTTAATTACATCTTTTGAATGCCTGCTTTGTGGATTTTCTGTATCGATTTTAATCTGCAAATCATGCAGATAAGTCTTTAAAAATAGTATCAATGCCTCATCAACGACAGAAATATAGGATGATTTTGTTTTGCACCCCTTATGCGAACACATAACCTGTGTGACAGAATCATTATTTTTGTATGGTCTGCGTGTCATAGCGTGACCACATTCCGCACAATACAAAAGCCCCGCATAATGATTTTTTATTATGTTATTTGAAGGCAACGGAACATGAGACTTTGAAGCTGATATCTGACTAGCTGAATCAAACATTTCTCTTGAAATAATTGAAGGGTGTCTGCCCGGAAATAAGACGCCTTCTGATCTTGGGCGTGAAACAATAATTTTACCATCAGAAATTGTCTTTCTGATTTTACGGCTGTCCCAGCGCAAAATACCGCAGTATAAAGGGTTTGCAAGTATATCCCTGATTGAATTTGCGGTAAATATTCCACCTTTTTTAGGCGAATAGCCTAACTGTGTGACATATGAAGCAATTCTGCTGTATCCCATACCTTTGTTCAGATATAAGTCAAACATAAGTCTGACAGCCTCAGCTTCCCTTGGAATAATCTCAAGTGTGAAGCATTTATTTGCATAGTCATGTACCTTTTTATATCCGAACGGAGGCAGGGATCCTATGTAATTACCCTCTTTAATTGAGGCAAGCCGACCTGCCTGCATACGTCTTTTGATTGTTTTATATTCCCGACGTGACATGAACAGGTTGAATTCAAAATATTCTTCATCAAATTCATTGTTTGGATCATATGTTTTTAGAGGTGTAATTATTTTGGTGTTGCTGTACTTGAATGCCTGTGCGACAAGTCCTTGGTCAATAGTATCACCACGGGCAAGTCTTTCTATTTCCATACAAAGCACACCCTCCCAGGCTCCTGCACTTACTTCCTGAATAAGCTTCTGCATTTCCGGGCGGGCGCTTATAGTTTCGCCGCTGACAAGCTCCTTATATATTGCCCCAACAGCAAGATTCTGTCTGCGTGCAATTTCAAGCAAGGTTACCTGATGGCGGGCCAGTGTTTCACCGTCACCTCTGGCTTCTGCTTCAATATCAGCTCTGGATTTACGGAGATAGATACAATATGACAATTAAATCAGCTCCTGACTTTCTGATTATACAGCTATAATAACATATTATAGTAATATTCACAAGTTATAAGCAATATTTAACACTTTCTCCGTTATGAAAATAATTTGTGATTTTTATACATGGACTTGCAACAGACATACCACCAATTACATAGGTTTATATCATAGGGGGAGTTACTATGATTACTGATGTAACAAGCGTAACCCTATCCAATGGGCAAACTGTAAAACTTACATATGTTCACCCAGAGGTTACAAGTGATCTGACACCGGAGGAATATCAAAAACGTCTTCAGGCACTTGCAAACAATGCATATAACGCCTTTCTTGCACAATCTGTACGGATGAAAGAAGCAGGATTGGAAACAGAAGCAAAAAATTTGATTAAAAATATCATTGTATAAATATACATAAAACATCTGTCTGAGTTAATCCGACAGATGTTTTTGTTTTATTATGTTGTGCTTCCGAATCCTCCGTTACGGGTTCCTTCTGCATCATCATCAAAGGTAATGCCATACTCAACGAAAATACCCTGAATAAAGCCTGTGCCTTCTTCTATTTCTATCACTTTTTCCTCTTTTGTATCGTTTGTGATTTTAACAAGAATATGCCCCTGATTATCCGAATAGTAATAATCACTGTCAATTATTCCAACTGTATTATCAAGCTGCAGCCTATACTTGAAGCCAAGACCGCTTCTCGGATAGCATTTCAACACCCAGCCATCTTCAATTTTTACACATATTCCTGTTGGGATAAGAAGCGTTTCTGCAGGATTCAGGGTTAATTCAACTGGAGAATAAAAATCATATCCTGCTGAACCAGAGGTTGCTCTCTTCGGGAGCTTAATATGATTATATATTTCCTCCGCACAGCATTCCTCATCATAAGGGAAAGCTTTTAGCCAGTCCTCAACAAACTGCTCCATGCTTACCTTAAAAAACTGAGCAATCTTTTTCATTATGACCATACCTTTCAAAATTTCGTAATGCACACCCAAATCGAGTCGATAGCGGTTATCAGTTATACTTCTTCATAACCTGATAAGCTGAATATACTACTCTTGACGCATTTGCAAGATACTTTCTTGTATTCTCATTTGCGACCTGAGAGTTAACTTCAATAGCCTGGCTTATGGTTTCTCTTCCAAGGTTTACCTGGCTGTTGTAAATAGCATTAAGCTGTTTCATTGCATCCTCTTCAAAAGCACTATAAACCTTTTTCAGATCCATTACTGTGTTGTTTCTGATGTCATCATAATTCTCAAGAGCAGAATCAATTATACCTGTCTGTCTTCTTTTCCTTAGAATATTCTTGAATGATGAAATCGTAGTTATAGGGAAAGTCTGACCGTCAGGTGAACAAGCAACACGCATTACAGACTGTGCAACAAGAGAATTGAAGTCATTTAGTGCAACATTCCCGAAAGCAGTCTGTGTATCTGCTGAAAGATTTGCAAGGCCAAGTTTGTTTGAAATATGCTTACTTGTTTTTTCAAGCACTCTAGCAAGCTTTTTCTGATGTACTTCAATGCACTTTCTATAAGCTTCTCCTACCTTATCCATGAGGAATGAATAGAAATGCTTTTCAATATCTTCAGTGCTTGCAGTATTTCTGCAGGCAAGGATGTCTTCTCTTAGCTTTGAAAAAAATTCATACATCCAGCCTTCAGCTTCCTGCTGCATTTCAGTTATGCTAAGAATGACCTTAGGTTTATTTGCCTCAAGTGCAGATGCAAGCTCACTGCACTCATGGTCAAGGTCATCTGCCATTGCATCAAGCTTTTTGTTGTCAAGCTCCAGCATTTCAGAAATCATATGAATTCTTGTTGCTGTATCTCTCAGCATCAGGTTTAGCATTGTAAGAACTCTTTGTGTTCTGATGACATCCTTCTGCAAAATGATTTCACGCTTTAATGATACTTCAAATTTCAGGAATTCATTTTCGTAGAAATCCTGAAATCCCTTGATATCAGGTCTGTTAAGACCTATCTTACGTCTGTATTCATCTATACCGCTGATACCGTAAACATAGCAGTTTGGAATGATTGCCTCACAACGTTCATTGATTCGTCTGATAATTTTCTTAATATCATCCTTTGTTTCCATTGCATCAATCATATTTACAAGAACATAAAGCTTACTAAAGCTCTGCTGTTTGATATGAGTTGCAAGAAACATCTGCTCTGTTTCAGAAAATGGTGACAATGCACTTGCTACATAAATAACTGCGTCAGCATTGACAAGGTAATTCTGAACCTGCTTGTCAAGGTCGTCAAGGTCACTAAGACCAGGAGTATCAACTATCCTTATTTCTTTAAGAATTTTCGCATTGTCCTTTATATCAATATAATCAATCTTATCAGGGAAAGCATTAATCAGCTTTTCAAGTCTTTCTCTTGCAAGATCCTCAGGTGTAAGGGCAATTCTCTGTCCGTTGATAAGAACAGCTTCGGCACTTGGATACTCACCATAAGAAATTGAATTAATTGTAAGAGTTTCAGGCGCAACATTGACAGGAGCAATTGCCTTTCCAAGAATTGCGTTTATTACAGTACTCTTTCCTCTTTTAAAATCACCGAGAACAACAAGAGAGAAAGGCTCTGTTCTTCTCTTTGTGATAGCAGTATTCCACTCAACAAGCCTTGACGAAAACTCCTGACCGAGAATATTGCAAAGTTCTTTATCGTTAATAAGACGTTTTAATTCGTTTTGAACTCTCTCTATATCATTTTCAGCTGTTTCAAAACTGATAACCGGTTTATTTTCACTCATCTCAGGAATCCTCCTTTTCAGCGCCGATTATGATTTCGCACCTGACTTCAAGAGCCTGTTTATTTACGGTATGAATTTCCGTCTTATTGAGGTCAGAACGCCAGTTGTATAATATTTCACAATTAAGAAATTCAAGTCCTGCATAAAATCTCCTCATACTCAATGTTGAGGTAGGGTCAATTGTTATATTTCTTGCAGGAGTAATATGTATTGTTTCATAGTTTTTGACCAGTTTTTCAAGGTTAATTATACTTCCTTTTCTGCCGTAATAATCCTTGATTCCTTTTGTCTTAAGACTTGCAAACAGCTCAGGAAATTTTTCCGGTTCGTCACAGCAGATTATCCCTGCACGGTCACTTGTAACATCAGCAAGTCTTACCCATTCAGCAAGTGTATATTCCATCTGCCTGCTTATATTCTCAGACTGGCTTTCATCTGGCGGGATAAAGCCCTCTTCTTTTTTCAGACCAAGATATGGTGCTGCCATATTGTATATGCAATGGTTGTTCTGAATACGTCCGCATTCGCAGCCGATTAGAAGCTTAAGTTCAGCCGGTGAACATACCGTTTCAAGATCAGATGTTATTACAATACACGGATCATAGCCTTCTATAGAAATAGAATATATCTGCCTGCCATCGTTCTCATTCTTTACATAAACGGTCGGAACGCTCATCTCCAGGCGCTCTGCACATTTTTTGGTTGCTTCATATATTTCCGGAAATTTCAGTGAACCTGCAACACTTGTTGTATGGAAAAGCTTCTTGATTTTTACAGGAATATCTGTTGTAATGAGGGCTTTATAAAGCTTGTTCCAGCCTGGAAGTGAATGTATTTTCTGTCTCATGGAATAATCAGCATCAAAAGCATAATCCAATGCTCCGCCTACCATATGACTTTTGAAATCACGTGTTCTTGCTTTAAGATAATATATAAAGCTGGTGTTAATATCTAACAACGGATTATTGTCCAGTAATGCACCAACATCAATTGATTCACTCATATCTGAGGCCTCCCTGTTAATAGTTTTTATCGATTAGTACTCCAAAGCATCAGTAAGAGCTTTATGCAGATTATATGTTTCTGCAAGCAAGCCTCCAGTATATTCGGCAATGTTATGGAGCTGTTCCTTTTCATTTTCAGACAGAGTGTTCTGTTCATTTTTCATTTGATTGAGTTTATCAAGAGTTTCCTGTGTATCACGGAGAATGATTTCAGTTTCATCTTCGATCTTTGATTTAAGACCTTCAAATGATGCAAATACCTGCTGACGTACTGTTTCGGAAAAGTCACTGTTAATCTTCATTTCATGGAACTGCTTCTTTACAGCTGTCTTGAAATTAGCCTTATACTTATCAATTCTTTCCTGAACAAGAATTTTGTCAACGGAAATCTTACCTGCGAATGTTCCTGCAATACCTGCAATTGCCATAAGGCAAAGTGTAACAGGACCTCCGGCAGCAATGCCAAGGAAGCCGACAAGATATACTGCTGCATAGAACGTTGCATAAAAGCCTGCAAGACCAGCAGCTCCGCCAAGAAGTGCGCCCTTAATTCCGGCTTCTCTAAAACCTATAAAGAATGCACCTGTTCCGTATGTACCGATTGCAACACCGATAATCTGGTCAACAACTCCGCCGTTTCTGTTCTTCTTTTCAGGAACATAGAACATTTCCTGAATTCTGCTGACGGATGCAAAGAATTCTTCTTCAAATGACTGGAGACGTTCAGCTTCATCACTGAGGGCAATGTTGATTTCATTCTGTATCTGCTCACAGATAATCTGAGCCTTGTTCTCGATATGCTCCTTGATCTTTTCAGTGAGCTTAGCATAAACAATTTTAAGCTTATCCTTCTTAAGATCCTCTGCACCCATCTGAAAATCGTCTATAACCTGCATTGCAGTTTCCTCAATTTCAAGCCAATACTTATCAAGAATAGGCTGGAGTCCCTTGAATACGTTATTTGCGGCATTATTTATCTTAACGAATTCTTCACGCTTCTTAGTTCTGATATCCTCAATTTCATCAATTGCAGATTCGTATTTTTCCATAAATACATCCTTCTGCATTATAAGAGCATTTTCACGGAGAATAATTGAGTTGATAATTTCAGAACCTGCGCTGATTATCTTATTAGCAAGAATCTGCAGTGTAATTGAGCCTCTCTCCTGAGTAAGCATAGTTTCAAGTACACTTTCAAACTTAGGGAAGTTACTTTCTTCAAGCATAGCTATATCACCGCTCTGCTTTGCCATGAGAGCCTTCTTTGCATATATACCTATAACCTTAGGCGTTCCTATCTTTCTCTTGTAAACAGCAAACTCCTTTGAATCCTCGCCCATTACAAGCTTAGCCTTCTGCATAACATAGTTTTCAATTCTTTTTCCTACAGTAGCAACTATTCTATCCTCATCCTCCTTGGAAAAAGTACCGAAACAGTTTACTGCAAAAATAATTCTTCCCATATCACTGGTAAGCATTTTCTTTTCAAGGAATTCCTTTTCAAACTGTGAGAAAGGAGAGTTTGCACTGATAACAAAAACTGCAGCATCAATTTCAGGTATTATCGATAATGTAACATTTGTCATCTGCTCATCATCATTAAGGCCTGGGGTATCAATTATATCAACGTTATTTTTACAAAAGTCAGTATCATAATAAACAGTTGCCTGCTTTACAGTTTCTGCCTTCATTTCTGATTCATAAGAAAGCTTGGTAACATAATTTTCAAGCTGGTCAATAGCAACACGTTCACATGAACCGTTCTTATATTCTACTATAACATATGGAGTCTGGCTGTATGTAACTCTGTTAAGAGTTGCCGTTGCAGGCAATACGTCTGCAGGAAGAATTTCTTTGCCAAGAAGTGCATTGATGAGGGTACTCTTTCCCCTCTTAAATTCACCTACAATAGCTACTTCAAAATGCTCGTCGGCTACCTTCTCAATTGTATCCTTTATTGACTTTGATGTGTTGTTCAATGACAGAAAGTCACTGTACTCCTGCAACTGAGAAAGACCATCAATCATACCAGTTACGGTATTGCGGAATGACTGATAACTGCCATAGTTTATATCCCCATGCATCATAATCCTCCTAACTATTTTAACAAAAATGTGACTGCAAAATAAATTTAAATAAATTTAACAAATTTATAAAAAAATACTAATTTAAACGTATAAATTATATCATAACGCAATTATATCTGTCAATTAAAATGCATTTACATAAAAAATTTTCTACTTTTTGTTTATTTTATTTATATTTTTATGTATAATATAATAACAAAATAAAATCTGATTGACATTAAAGTAATAATCTGCTAATCTAAAAACAGCTTATTATTCTTTTTGATTTCTTTTTCAAGGAATCGTTTTTTCTTTTTATGCTCTGATTTTATTGACTAATATATTTTTAACACATTATTATTTGGAGGAATATCATGTCATATGTTTTACTTGTAGTCGGTCTGGTACTTCTTGTCAAAGGCGCAGATTTTTTTGTTGACGGAAGTTCATCTATTGCCCGTTCACTCAGAGTCCCATCAATCATTATTGGGCTTACTATTGTTGCATTCGGTACAAGCTCTCCTGAAGCGGCTGTAAGCATTATTGCAGGCATAAAAAATCAGAATGATATTGCTGTTGGAAATGTACTCGGTTCAAACATTTTTAATCTTCTTGCAGTAGTAGGTATCTGTGCAATAATCAAGCCTATCAGCATCAAGAAGGAAATAATTGCAAAGGAATATCCTTTTTCCATTCTTGCAACGGCTGTGCTTCTTGTTCTTGCGTGTGATGCAATCCTTAACGGCAACGCAGAGAATTTCATTACAAGATCAGACAGCATAATTATGCTGCTGTTTTTTGCAGTTTTCTTATATTCTATAATTACTACTGCACTTCGCTCCAGAAGTAATAGTGAAGAAACCGATGAAAACAAGCCTAAATACTCTATAGGTAAAAGCATTATTTTTACGGTAGGTGGACTTGCTGCTATAATAATCGGAGGTCAGTTTGTTGTTGACAGTGCAACCAAAATTGCTCTTACATTCGGTATAAGTGAGTCTCTTGTGGGACTTACAATAGTTGCTATAGGAACTTCACTTCCTGAACTTGTCACTAGCATTGTAGCTGCAAGAAAAGGTGAAAGCGATATAGCCGTTGGAAATGTTGTCGGTTCAAATATATTTAATATTTTCTTTGTTCTTTCATCTTCTTCTATTATAAGTAAGATTAAAATAAGCACAGAAAATATAGTTGACCTGTTTATTCTTTTTGGCATTATTCTTCTTGTATACTTGTTCTGCATTACAAAAAGAAAAGTGTCCAGAATTGAAGGTATTGTACTCACAGCAGGATATGCTGCATACCTTGCATATATTATCATGAGATAAAACATATTGAAACAAAATATAAGACAGGCATATAAGCGTATTAAACATACATTTATATGCCTGTTTTTATGTATATTATAAGAAATCAAGTACCGCAAAAACAAGTGCGGCAGCTGCTGATATAATTTCACTGACCAGAAAAAGCCTTCCCTTAAGTGTATAGTTATTATCATCTTTTATAACGCCTTTATCAGTCTGCTCATCAAACAACAATACTATTTTATCTCCTCTATTGTACCTTTTGGTAAATACACCAGTATACTTATATACTGTTGTTTTTTTATGTTCTTCATCCCTGAACTGTACGATAGCAACCTTTTTTCTTTTCTCTCTATGCACATCAAGAACAATAGCCTTATATTCTGACATATTATGATATTCAGTATGATTCTTTTCGGGTAGCTTTCTTCTAATTACCTCAATAAATACAAAAACTGCTATAAAAATTGCGGAAATTATCAGCAACATAATATCCCTCTTTATTTCTTTTTCTGTACTATAACACAATATAATAATAAAGTCAATAAAATGGCAGACCCGAATATTTTATCGGATCTGCCATTTGTGTTATCTGGATTCGCTAAGGAAAATGCTTACTCTGTTCTGAATAAGTTCTGCAACTTCCTTTGAAGTCTTTTGACCTGCAAAGTATGCCCCAGATTCTTCATTTACTATTTTCAAGACTTCTTCAGAATAACTCATAGAACTGTCAGCTGATGCAATAAGATTATTGATACAATCTATATCAGCCTGTGTTACATCTCTGAGTTTAATTTCTTGATTACCGACATAGTAACTGCTCGATGCAGAGTAAACTATATTCTTTCCATCACCCTCATTGCCCTTGTCAGGATTAAGAGCCTTTTCAGCCAGCTTTTGATTTTCTGAAGTTTTAATTGAGAAATCATATCTTCCATACATACCTTCATCATCTTCTTCATGATTAAGGTAATACTTCAGGAAGTTATAGGCACCATCTGTATTCTTACCCTTTGACATTATTGCTAACTGAAAACTAAATGAAAATACAGGCTTCTTCTTGCCTTCACATGGGAATCCGACAAATGATACAGGTCCTCCAAACTCAGCTTCAGACTGTCTGACCTGATCATATCCGTAGATATATCCAGAACCTAAAAGTGCCTTATTATCTAAAAATGCTGTTTGCTGATCTTGCCAGTAACTATCATCATATTTAGAAGACTCATAGTCTATTTCGTCTTGAAACTGATTTGCATACTCAAGTAGTTTGATAAAGCTATCTGAATTAAATGTACACTCACCTTTTTCCCAGTCAATATATTCATCACTTGTAAGAATTATAGCTTGGGTAAGGAAGTTTTCCTTTGTCATATCATAACTAAACATTGTTGCACCTTCAGGAAGCTTTGCAAGAGCTGCATTCATCTCATCAAATGTCCATCCGTATTCACTGCCGATAAATTCTGTTTTACCAATCAGAGCATTTATTGAAAATGTCTTTGAAATAGAATAAAGCTTGCCATCTGTCTTAAGAGCTTCAATTGCATTAGGAACAAAATCATCCATATTTATTTCAGAATCATTTGCAAACTTTTCAGAAAGATCAGTAAGCATGCCTTTTGAAGCATAACTGCTTACAGGCATACCCATATCTATAAGAAGAAGATCAGGAACATTTCCTGCTGTAATATCGTTGTTAAGCTTGGTAAATCCGTTAAGATAACCTTCTTCACTGGTATAATCGTTATATTCGCTGTAATCTGTAACTACAATTACACTATCTTCACTTGTCTTATTGAATTCAATTATAGAATTTTTAAGATTGTAATCAAGATAACAACAGTAGAGGTTTATCACACTCTTTTCCTTGACATCTGCCGGGTCAAGTTTTGACATTCTTACTATCTTTGATTTACCTTCACCTTGCATAGAGTAATCATAAGAATATGCTAAAATATCACCATTGTCGAGAAAACAATAATTTGAAAGCGTTTCATCATTTATACCTGATGCTGTCCAGTTAATAACCTCAGTTTTTGTCTGGGTTGCAATATCGTAGGAATACATTCTTCCATTTAAAGTGAAATAAAAATCATTTTCGTCATTTCCAGGAAAAATACCATTTGATGACATAATATTAAAATCAATGCTTTCACCAAAGGCTTTTGTTCCAACGTCAATAGTCTTTAAAACAGTGCTGTATTTATTGTTAGTGAAGTCATTCATAAGAACATATACTTTTCCGGTTTTATCAGTAACTATATTGTCTATGTAAGAATTTTCTCCGTTAGTAAGCTGGAACAGCAGCTTCATATCCTTGTCAAATACATAAACTGCTTGGCCGTCACTACCATAAACGTTGCCGTCCTTAGCAAATTTAATATAATACATATTGCCATTTTCATTTTCAAACTTTGTGCTGGATATTTCTTTTCCGTCTTTGTCAAATTTCTTAATAAATGACTGTTCCTTGTAATCGGAATAGTCCTCCATTGTATATGAAGATTCTGTCATAAGCAAAACTAAGTTGCCTTCTGTATCAAAATCAACGCTATTTAAATAAGAACCTGCCTTTGATGTATAGTTCTGTTCATAAAGCTTTATTGAATTCTGAACCGTTCCGTCAATACTACATATATTGAGGTAATATTCCTGTCCTGCTGTACCACCATACATCTCTTTTTCTTCATCACTTGTTCCATCTGGTAAAGGTATATCCTTTCCCCCAAAGACATACAGAGTATCACCTTTACAAAGTACACGATCAATGTTTGTTATATCTGTACTAATGTTAAACTCGCCATACTTATACAAATTTTTAATTGTATCAGCTGAAACTGCCTTTTCGCCACAAGATGTAAGCGGGATAATCATGAGCACAGCCATAAGCAGACACAAGCTGCTCTTTAAATACCTTGATAACTTCATTTAATAACACCTCATTTTAATTTTGTCACACGACATTGTTTGCTTTAATTCTTCTGTTGTTCTTTTTGCTTAAGAGAAGTTTACCTCCTTTTATTACTCTGATAAATATATTCTTACATTTATTCAGTATTTTCTTAGTATTCTTTCTGCACCATACAGCTCCGATAATCAGATAAATCATCACAGTTAATACTGTCGGAATCAGAGATATAATCCTGTATCTAAACAAACTTGCAACATCCGCTTCAGCAGCCCTCTGTGAGTTCTCCCAGAACGGATAATAAACATTGCTGTCAACTATAAACTTTTTGTTAAAGTTTTTTACAAAGCTTTTCATTGTTTCTGCAGAAAACCTCTTTGAGCTTTCAACTACTGTATAGTCGTTATCCTTATCGCTTAATGACAAAGACTTCACTGTAAGATCCTTTGCAAAGTTCTTGATTGGGTTTGGCATACAGATTTCATACGCAGTTATCGATGCATCAGGTTTCATATTGCAGTATGTATCAAAATACATGTATATATGGGACTTTTCGCCGTATGTGTAATTTATATATTTGCTGTCAGGTCTTTTGTAAATACCTGCAATTATAAACGGCTGTCCCTGTATATTCATGGTCATTCCAATAATATCATTTGAACCGAAAAGCTGCCATGCAAGATAATCATCTATTATTATCCTGTCTTTCATTAAATCATTGTCATAAAAATAACCGCCTGAAATTATATCAAGCTGATGGAAAAGAAAATAATTACCCGCTACTGCGCTGACACTTACATCAGCACTTTTTCCATCTTTGTCAGCACTCATCTCGCCCTCAGTGCTATATGCATCTGTCCATGAAACTGCATCAGTATTATCTGTAACATAAATAAGCGCCTCAGTCATTAGCTGTGTTTCAATTTGTGACCTTGCAGAATAGATTTTATACTTATCTATTTTTTTATCAGATGAAAAGAAACATGATATGTATGAAAATTTGCTGTAACTCTCGGTAGACCATTTTTCAACAACTTGCTGAGAATCGAATGAGTTCTCTATTGACGCTGAAATTATGGAGAGAACCGCAAATATTATCAGACAGATACAATTTGCAGAAATTATCAGTATATGTTTTTTCTTCATAAGGTATCAACCTCAGGACTCTGTTGACAGGCGGACCTGTGTTCCGTTCTCTATCGGTTTATTTGAAGTAGTTAGAATATACTCATTTCCATAAAGTCCAGAAACTGCTGCCTGAATATCATCCGATGCAATTACCTGAACGGCAACCTTTTCAGCATAATATCTGTTGCCAAGAGGGCTGTTCTTTGAATTGACAACATATACAAAGCTTCCGCTGCTGTCAGTTCTTACAGCACTTTTCGGGATAACACAATCATAATCCTGACTGTTTCCGCCGATTGATACATTAACACTCTGATTTGCTGAAACATCTCCGGTAACACTGAATGAAACAATGCTGCTCTTGCCTGGGTTGGTAGGATCAGGCTTGATTGCTGATACCATAGCAGTTGCTTCGCCATCCCACATATATTCTACAGTAGCCTCATCCCCAACCTTGATTTTATTAGCCTGCTGTTTTGTAACAGTATAATCAAAGGTATAACCCTGCTCGTTGATTTCAATTACAGCCATGTCAGTCTTGGCATCAACAGATTGACCTGCAGAAACTGAAATGCTCTTTATTGTACCGCCCATCTGAGCAGTAACCTTTGCAGAAGTTGCCTCTTTCTTGAGCTTTTCAACAAGCTTTTTCTGTGTTTCAATTTCCTTTTTCTTATCATCTATATCAATCTGTGATGAACCGGATTCAACATTATATGCTGCTATAAGCTTTTCAAGTTCTCTTTCAGCAGTCTGAACCTTAGTTTCAGCTTCTTCCCTTGTAGAACCATATTTAGTCTTTTTCTCCTCGTAAACTTTTTTGCACGCAGCAAGGTCATATTCCTTATCCTTGATTACGGAATTAATCTTATCTTTTTCTTCGTTAAGAATTCCCTTTATATCTTTCTTTGCACTTTCAAGTTCATTCTTAATTGAAGTCAGTGCTGAGTTGGAATTATCGTAGATAGATTTTACAGAGTAATACTGGCTTTTATATGATTCTGATGTTGTGGAAATGGCTTTATCAAGAGCTTCTTTCTTGTATTTTAACTGAAGTTCCTTTGAAGCTATTTCATCCATAATAGATGGAATTTCTTCTGGCTTAGTTGTAGTATTAAGTTTAGTATATTGCGTTGAAATATCAATCTGAATCTGCTCAATTTCCTGTCTTATTGAACTTATTGATGATTCAGTTGAACCACTTTTCATTTTGCCTTCAACATCTTCAAGGTTCTTCTTGTTTTCATCAACCTTTTTCTGCTGTGCGTCTATCCTATTCTGTATGTCTTTAAGTTTCTTGTAATTTTCAGGATCAAGATCAATATATTCATCTCCGGATTTATCACCAGAAAGTACTGTTATCTGTACATCAATATCAGCTACCTGTGATTTCAGATCATCAATACTTCGTTCAATTTTAATAACATCATTCTGAGCAGCTTCAACAATCTTCATATTTTCGTCAATGTTTTTAATATCCTCAAGGTCTTCCTGTTTATTTATGATATCTAAACTTTCAGATGAGTTTTCAGGATCAACACTAAGGAGCTTCTTGCGGTATTCACTCTCAAGCTTGTCAAGATTTGTCTGTGCTTCAGTTAGTTCCTTACTGTCAACATCCTCAAGATTAAACAACACATCACCCTTGCTGACCTTGTCGCCTACTTTAACGGCAATGCTTTCAATTGTTCTTGTTTCACTAAGGTTAACTTTATATTCCTGTGCTGCTTTAAGAGTACCGTTAGCTCTGATTTTTTCAGTAATTGTTCCACTGTTTGTATACTGAGTTGCAACCTCAGGCAAAGACATATTCATAATTGTATTCGAAAAGAATGTAAGTATAAGCATAACTGCAAGAAAAATTATTGCAGCATTTTTTACCCATTCTCTCTTTTTTGTATTCTGTTCGTTCATGATAAATCTCCTTATCCTTTAATACCGCCTGAATAGGCAATTCCCTCAACAAGATAATCCTCACCATAAAGGAAAATCAGTATTGACGGGATCATATATATCGTAGCTACTGCAAACGCAAGTCCTATTTCTCCCGAGTTAATCTGTGACAAAAATACAGACAATGGATACTTTGAACTGTCAGACAGCAGAACCAGAGGCTGTTCAACCATGTTCCAGTAATCTATAAATACAAGTATTCCGACCGAATAAAGCGCACTCTTGCAAAGCGGCAGACAAATATATGCAAAAATCTGTATTTCTCCTGCACCGTCAAGTTTTGCTGCTTCAATAAAAGATTCAGGTATTCTTCGCATAATCTTTGTCAGAAGGAAAACGCTGAATGGAGTAAAGATTGCAGGAAGTATGATTGCCCATCTTGTATCAAGCAAATTCAGCTTATCTGAAATAAGATAGTTCGGAACAAGCGTTACCTGATACGGCATAAGCATGAGGATTATGTATATGAAAAATATAATTTCCTTTAGCCGCCCTTTCAGTCGTGCAAACGCATATGATGCAAGTGCCGCTGTTGCAAGCTGAAAAATTACTATAGGTACTACAAGTATAACGGAATTCCAGAATTTCAAGAGATAATCAGGACTCATAAACAATACTGTCTTATACTGGTTGAAGGACACAATGTCCGGAACAAGCTTAAGGTTAACCTGTTCTGATATGTACGCTTTGCCACCCTTATCATCTACTTTGAATACGATTCCATAGTTGTTGTTTATTTCAGAAGTACCCATGAATGAGTTAGCTAATGTAAGAACTGTCGGCATTAAGAAGATAAGAGCAGATATTCCTGCAAAAAAGGTAAGAAATATCTTTATAAGCTTTTTCTTAAATTTAATTTTTTCTGTATTTTTATTTTTTGTTTCCATCAGCCTTCAACATCCTCACCGTACTTATTTTCTACTATAAACAATGCTCCGATTATTACTATCATCACAATTGCCATAAGAATTGCAGCTGATGAAAGCTTCTGATAATCCAATGATTTGAATGTATTATTCATGAAATGCTGAAGCATATAAAGCTTATCATAAGGATAGTCGCCTGTGAGCAGATATATTTCTCTGAAAACCTTGAATGAATTTATTAATGAAAGTATGCCAACAAACAAAATAGTCGGAGATAAGTAACGAAGCTTTATTTTAAAGAATTTATACATTGCCCCCGCGCCCTCAAGGGTTGCAACCTCCAATATATCATTTGGCATGTTATTAAGTGCAGACAGAAATAAAATCATATTATACCCAAGATTTTTCCATAAGAAAAGAACAATAATAACTACATAACAGTAACCCGATTTCATCCAGTCAACAGGATCAGCACCAAATATTGCAGTAAGCTGGTTCAATGCACCATTATAATGGAATATTACCTGCCATATAAGAACTATTGACGCTATCGGAACCATCATTGGCATAAGAAAACACGTTCTGAACTGGCTTACAAGAGGGATTTTATAATCAAGAATCATTGCAAGTCCTAGTGAAAGTATTACAGCCAGAGGAACAGCCGTTACCGAAAATGTAAATGTGTTCAACGCCGCTTTTCTGAAGGCTGTGTTCTTGAACAGACTTAAAAAGTTATCAAGAAAAACAAATTCACAGCTTATAGGATTATCTACCATTGAGTAAAAAATGATTATCAGAAACGGAACAATAAAGAACAGTAGAACACCCGCAAGGTTTGGGACAATACAGAGCCTAATGAATGTTTTATCCTTTTTCAAAATACCTTTTATGTTTAATTGTCTCTTCATTTTTATGTATACACTTCCGTTAAGGAAGCAGTTCTCCTTCCGTAATGTTTTGTTTGGTTATGTGTGCGCAAATTATCTGACAAAAACAGATAAACACAAAACTTAAATTCTGAAAGAATTACATTTCAGGATTTTCCTCAAAACAATTAATTGCTCAAAAAATTATACAAATTATAGCACTTGTTATTATAACACAAACAATTTCTACTTTCCATAGAAATCCCAAACTGTAACTGAATATTAATATAAGCTAAAAAAAATAACACTTTGCTGTAACTAATTTGTAACTGTAGAACTTTTTTTAATTATCCAGACCATCCCATAAACAGCGACTTAAATCTACTCTTCCATCTGCTTTAAATATTACGCCCTCCTGTTCAAGAAGCTGTTGTTGAATATCTTTGCCTCCGAATTTAAAGGCTTCCGCTGTTTCACCAAAACGGTTCACTACTCTGTGGCATGGAATATTTTCCGGGTCAGGATTGCTGTGAAGTGCAAATCCTACAACCTGCGATAACCTCCTGTTTCCAATAAGATCTGCAATCATTCCATATGTTGCAACCTTACCGCGTGGTATTTTTTTTACCATTTCATAAACTAACTGAAATTTATTCTGCATATTATTTTCATTCCCTTCAAGTTTAACATATAAAATACACTCTGACTTTATCGTTTAAAAACAGTTGATTTGCTTGACATTCTGCATAAAAGTTGTATACTATTATTGTTACTAATATAGAACATTTATATACTGGAGGAAGAAAAATGTCAAATACTTTTATCGTTGAAACATCTGCCCGTCACGTCCATTTAAGTCAGCAAGATCTTGAAACTTTATTTGGTAAGGGCGCAAGTCTCTCACATAAAAAGGATCTCTCACAGCCTGGTCAGTTTGCATGCGAAGAAAGAGTTGAAGTTGTCGGACCAAAGAAATCACTCGCAGGAGTTTCTATTCTCGGACCTGTACGTCCTTCTACACAGATTGAGCTTTCGGCTACAGATGCACGTTCAATCGGACTTACAGCTCCTATAAGAGAAAGCGGAGATATTGCCGGTTCTGCTGGATGCAAGCTTGTTGGTCCTTGCGGAGAAGTTGAACTCAAGGAAGGCGTTATTGTTGCAAAGAGACATATTCACCTTACACCTGCTGATGCTGCCGAACTTGGTGTCAAGGATAAGGAAGTTGTATACGTAAAGGTTGATACAGACGAAAGAAAGGCTATCCTCGGTGATGTTGTCTGCCGTGTATCCGATAAGTTTGCACGTGCTATGCACATTGATACTGACGAAGCAAACGCTATTTCAGCAACACCTTCATTAACAGGCGAAATTTTCAGAGTATAATAAAAACAGAAATTTATAGGGCAGATACCAATTTAACCGGTGTCTGCCCTGTTTTATTGCATTTATAAAATTTCAATAATCAGCCACAGAAAAAGCTTTTATGAGTTTTTTCTGTGGCACTTTCTTTACATTATATTTAGTCCTGATACTCTTCAATAGTAATTGACTCAATCTGAATCTGCTTCAAAGGCTTGTCGTTTTCATCTGTTTCAGCTTCACCGATTTTACGAACAACATCCATCCCCTCAAAAGTCTGACCAAATACAGTATATCCACCATCAAGAAGCGGAACCCCGCCAACTTCAAGATATTTATCCTTTACGTTCTGCGGTAGATTAATACCTGCTTCTTCGAAAGAACTGTACATATTAAGTGTTCCTGCTGCATCATAAGCTCCACCATAGTAAACATAATCAGAAGGTGTATTTACAATATAAAACTGACTTTTGTTTGTGCTTGGTCCACTGCTGTTTGCATAAGCTATTGCACCGCTGAAATGGTAAAGACCCGGTATAACTCCGCCGTCAAACTCACCGCCCCATGTGGAATTTCCGCCTGTTCCGTTGCCCTTTGGGTCACCGCCCTGGTTCATGAAGTTCGGAATAACTCTGTGGAAGATAAGTTCGTCATAATATTTCTTTTCAGCAAGCTGAACGAAGTTATCAACTGCATTCTTTGCAGGGTCAGGAGCGGCTGCCTTAGCTTCCTCAGCAAAAAGCTTAACCTTGATTTCACCGTAATCCTTAATGTTTATTACGGCAATCTTCTCGCCTTTTTCGGGCATTTCAAAATTCAGGATTTCTGAATCTCCGGCAGCTGTTGTAGTTTCGATGGGAGCAACAGTGGAATAGCCCTTACATCCTGTAAATAATACTGCACAGGCAACTGCAGCTGTCATACATCTTATAAATTTATTCATTCTAACTCATATACTTCCTTGAAAGTATATCTCCTTTCAAATGTTTTACTTTATGTTTGTTATTTTAGGAAATACCACATAAGCCTCAGGCTACGTTTCATCGATTTGAGAAACAGCGAAAATACATTATTAAGCCTGTTTTGAAAATCGATAGAAACGTATTGTGAGGTATTTCCTTTACTCGTTTACTGTTGTAACCTTCAGCATATTGGTATTTCCGGAAACGCCAAGAGGAATTCCCGCTGTAAGAACAACTACATCTCCGTTCTTGACATATCCATGTTTTTCTGCCGCATCAATTGCACTAGCAAAAAGTTCTTCAGTATTTGACTTTTCTTCAATAACCAGAGGTTCAACACCCCATGAAAGGCTCATTTGTCGGCATACAATATCATTTGTTGTACAGCTTATTATTGCGCAGGCTGGTCTGAACTTTGAAAGGTTTCTTGCTGTTGATCCTGTTTTTGTAACTGTAATAATAGCATTTATTCCAAGGTCATGTGCTGTTGTAACAGCCGCATGAGAAATAGCATTTGTAATGTTGTTGCCTTTTTCAGTTGGACGCTTTGTAAGTCTTGAAATATAGTTAATATCATTTTCAGTTGTTTCAGCAATAAGAGCCATTGTTTTTACTGCTTCAACAGGATGACAGCCGGCAGCCGTTTCACCTGAAAGCATGATAGCAGATGTACCGTCATAAATAGCATTTGCAACATCAGTGATTTCAGCTCTTGTCGGACGTGAGTTCGTTATCATTGATTCAAGCATCTGCGTTGCAGTAATAACCTGTTTACCTGCTCTGTAGCCTCTGGAAATCAGATCCTTCTGAATGGCAGGAATCTGCTCAAAAGGAATTTCAACGCCCATATCTCCTCTTGCAACCATTATTCCGTCAGAAGCCTCAATAATTTCATCTATATTATTAACGCCGTCCATATTTTCAATTTTTGCAATAATTCTTGGTGTTGTCCAGCCAAGACTCTTAACAAACTTTCTTAGGTAATTTATATCTGCTGATGATCTTACAAATGAGGCAGCTATAAAATCATATCCAAGTTTTGAGCCAAATTCAAGGTCTGACATATCCCTTTCGGAAAGATAAGGCATTGAAAGCTCCACTCCAGGAACGTTTACTCCCTTATTATTTGAAAGCTTGCCGCCATGAATTACTAAACAAACTATGTCAGTTGCAGTAATTTTCTCAACCCTGAGTTCAATAACTCCGTCATTTATAAGAATTGCATTACCAACCTTAATATCATCGGGAAGTCCCTTGAATGAAATTGAGGCCTTTTTTGCTGTACAAGGGATATCTTCTGTTGTCAGCGTGAATGTATCACCGTCGTGAATTTCAACAGGCTTGTCGTCAATAAAACGTCCAAGTCTTATTTCAGGTCCCTTTGTATCGAGAAGAGTTGCAATCGGAAGACCAAGTTCTTCTCTGAGCCTTACTACCTGTTCAAAACGCTTTTTATGAACCTCATAATCTCCGTGAGAAAAATTGAATCTGGCAACATTCATACCTGAATGCATTATTGCTCTCATTATATTATCATCATCTGTTGATGGACCAATTGTACAAACAATTTTGGTTTTTCTCATTTATTATTACCTCCACATACTTATTTCCCCATGTTAATTGTATATAAGTATTCCACTAAAGTCAATATTACATATAGACGTTTTTTTCTAACTTTCATAATCAAATTTTTACTAATTATATAATTGCATATTTATTTTACCCAGTTATAAAATAATTCATATAAATTATTTTTTGCAGAAAATATATTGACAAAATCAGTACTACATGTTATAACTGTATTATACCACATAGAACAGTTATAAATTCAGTTGTAACTGTATTACCGAAAGGAGGATAACGTGAAAATACTTATCACGTCGCTATTTGTTCCTTTTCAGCAAAAACCACAGCAGAAATTTTGCTTAGCGGAACTCAGTTCAGGTTCAAGACCGAAACAAATAGCAGAAAGGAATGGCGATTTTTATGTTTAATATTGACCTTCAAAGCCGTACACCAATTTATGAGCAACTGTACAAGAAAATAGTTGAATTGATACTTAAGGATCAACTGAGGTCACATGATAAACTTCCGAGCGTTAGGGAACTTGCAAAAAATCTCGGGGTCAACCCCAATACAGTTTCAAAGTCATTTCAGATGCTTGAACGTGATAAGGTGATTTATTCCCTTGCAGGAAGAGGAAGTTTTGTTGCAGACGTAAAAGCTGACAGCATGAAAGAAAGAGCTCTTGAAGATTTTGATGTTGCAGTTACGGAGGCTGTCAACGTCGGAATTAAACCAAAAGACTTAATTGATAGGATTGGGGGATTATACAATGATAAATCTTAACGGTGTTGTTAAGAAATTTGATAATTTCACTGCACTTGACAGCGTTGATATGAAAATAGAGAAAGGCACTGCATTCGGACTTCTCGGTTCAAACGGTGCAGGCAAATCAACGATACTCAGACTGCTCTCCGGAATATACAGACAGGACAGCGGTGATGTTCTTGTAGACGAAGAAAAAATATATGATAACACAAAAGCAAAGCAAAAAGTGTTTTTCATAAACGACGAGACAGTACAATACGGATCATATACACTTACTGATATGAAAAATTTCTATAAGGGGTTTTATCCGAATTTTTCAGAAGAAATATTCAACAAGCTCAACGATACAATAAAGCTTCCTGTAGATAAGAAAATTGATGCTTTTTCAAAGGGTATGAAGCGTCAGTCAATAGTTATTACAGGTCTTGCATGCCAAACAGATTATCTTCTGCTTGACGAAGCATTTGACGGACTTGATCCTACAATGAGAATTATTGTAAAGCGTATGATTGTTGACGCAATGCTCGACAGAAACCTTACTACAGTTATTTCTTCACACAATCTCAAGGAAATCAATGAAGTCTGCGATACCGTTGCTCTCCTGCATAAAGGAAAGGTATTGTTCAACAGGGATCTTGACAGTGTAAAGGGCAACATCCACAAGGTTCAGGCTGCTTTCCCTCATGAATACACAAAAGAAGATTTCACTGATATGGAAGTTCTTCACTTTGAGAGAAATCAGAGTGTTATTCATCTTATAATTAAAGGTGAAGAGGATTTTATCAAAAGCAATATTAAACAAAAGAATCCGCTTTTACTTGATATTATTCCACTGACACTTGAGGAAATATTCATCTATGAAATGGAGGGACTCGGATATGACTTCAATGGACTTAAGTAAGGGCGCTACTCCTGCAACAGTTACTTCTCAGAAAACCGAGAAAAACATTTTATTTCATTATGCAAAGCAGAAAATCAAAGACAACCTTAAAATTTCAATAGTAGCTACGATACTTCATTTTGTTGCTGTGCCTTTAATACTCATTAGCATTATTTCAAATATTGCTATGTATAATAAAGAAGATCCAAATGAATTTATTGCTTTAATCGGTGGCATTTCAACTGTTTGTGCCGGATTAATAGGTATAGTTTGCGCACTTTCTACATTTAATTACCTTTACAAAAAATCAAATGTAGATATGATTCATTCGCTCCCTATGTCTACAAACGGAAGATTTATAACAGATTTTGTTACGGGTTTTCTCTCTTATATTGTTCCGTTTATTGTAAATCAGGTATTAAGTCTGATTCTTTTTGGAATTGGATTTCTTGCTTTTGATGGAAAACCTATAATATACAACTCATATGATAAAACATTTTCGGAATGTACTATTTTCAGCGAAGCATTTCCATACTATATAAAGCTAGCACTTGGCGGACTTCTTGTAATGCTGTTCTTTTATACTGTAACAGTATTTGTTGCAACCTGCTGCGGAACAGTTTTTGAATCAGTAGTATATACAATTCTTTTCAATGGAATAATACCTGCAACAATTGCTGTTGTTATGCTCGTGCTTTTCAATGATGTTTACGGCGTTAATGTTGAATCTTCTGCATTCAAAATAATTTCATGGACATCTCCTGTAGGTTCTGCACTGGGACTGGTAGACTGTATTACTCAGGGTGAGATATCAAACACTGAAAATCCTTCTCTTATTGCATGGTTTATTGCTATTATTATTGCTATTACGGTATTTATAGGACTTACTTTCTATTTATACAAAAAGCGTAAAGCTGAAAATGTAGGTAAGCCATTTGTATTTAAAATATTTTACTACATGATAATCTCATGTATTACTTTCTGTATCGGATGTATATTCCTTTATGAAATAAGAGAAAACACCGATGCTTCTGATAGGTATATGCCGTTTGTAATTATCACAGCAATAACTTACCTTATTTTTGAAGTTGTAACAAACAGAGGCTTCAAAAAATTCTGGTTAAGCATAATCAGATATGCTGCTACACTCGCCTGCGTTGCAGGAATATACTTCCTTGTTGTCAATACTGGAGGATTTGGTGCGGAAACAAGAATACCTGTTGCAGCTAATGTTTCAAAGGTAACAATCAGCTATCACGGTTACTTTAATGTGAATAATAGTAGGTATAACTACAGATCAGGATCAAACCAAAATACTGAACTTACTTTAAAAGACAAGGAAAACATCCAGACTATTATTGATGCGCATACATCAAGAATAGACAACTTTAAAAAATACGGAGAAGGTTTTATATATGAAGACAGAATCTCAAGCCTTCCAGCAGAAATAGGATATGAAAAAGCTTATTCAGGTAAAAGTTATTCACAACAAAGCTATTACGGTGATTTTGAAGTAACCTATACTTTAAAATCCGGCGGCATTATAAAGAGATCATACGACCGTATCTCATATGACGAAGTTGAAATACTGAAAAACCTTGACTTTACAGAAGAGTTCCGTTCACAATATATTGACAAGCAAATCTCTGAAATCAAGAATGCATTCAAACAAATGAACGATGATAAAAACAGAAGTTCAGATGCCCCTACAATAACTATTTTTGGTACTATTTCCAACTATAATGGCACTACAATAAAATTGAGCACTCTTCCAGATAGTTTCAGTGAACAGCTTTGTAATGCAGTAAGGGCTGATATGGAGGCTGAAACAGCTGATATGTATTTCACACCTGAAAAGCCTTCTGTTTGCAATCTTAACCTTAATTATTACAGGTTTGACATCAGTGCAAATTACACTAATACTTTAAACCTACTTTCAAATTATTCTGATTTGAATTTTGAAGTAAGCAAAAAAGAAGCTATGGAATATGTTATGCAAAACAATGTTTATCTGTTCTCTTATGATGACTTTAAAGAAATAACCGGTTCAGGTACAATAAATACAAATATGAATTTCCGATACGATGATCATTGTGTATCAAATTACACTGATGATCTAAAGACACTTATTAACGTTGCAAAAACGCAGTATATTACAGATGAAAAGTGTTATACTATAATTGTAAACAATAAGCTTGCTGTTATCCCTCCTGAATACAATGGTATAGCTGAACGAGTTTACGAGAATATCGGCAATCCATACGATAATGAACTAGAATATAAATACTATGACTAATTTCTGATACTGCCGATATTTCTGACATTATATTTGATCTCATTTTATTGCATACGGATAACATAATGCAGGAGCAATACCCTGCAGGAAAGGAATTCCGATGAGAAAGATATTTACAATTATATCAGTTCTTGCAGTTTCTTGTATACTTTTTACGGGATGCGGAAAATATGGTAACAACACATCCACTTCAGATACTCAGTCTACAACGGAAAATGGTACTTTAGCTTCATCCGGAATCGGCGGAGGAGATACCAATGGCGATGGCGTTGTTGGAGATGTCGTGAGTGATGCCGGAGATGTGGTTGATGATATTGTTACCAGTGCAGAAAGCATTGTAAGTGATATGACCGGAAACGGTATAAATAGTTAATTAATTTTAAAAGCAGGCCAAATTTTTGACCTGCTTTTTCTTTATAATATTTTTTGTAAACATATAACCAAGTACCATGTATATAATAAGGCAATACTACGCCATACGTTTCTGTCGATTTTCAAAACAAGCTCAGTAACGTATTTTCGCTGTTTCTCAAATCGTCGAAACGTAGCATGAGGCTTTGTGCGGTATTGCCTAAGAAGAATATAAAATTATTAAATCAAGGTTGAAATAACTAAAATTTACTTGATTATTATATTTATTTTGCTATAATTATATCAGGCTTAATAAACACCAACAGAAAAGGAAAAGGGAAATGAAAAAAACAACTACACTTTATTGTGCTATTTCTTTAACAGGAATTCTTTTACTTACGGCATGTTCTACAAATATAAAAACAGCAGAAACAACAACTTTCGCAACTCAATCAGTTACTGAAACTTCTGCTGAAACTGACGAAGCTAACGCTGCTTCAAATCCTCTTATGCCGCTCATTGACGCCGCTGTAGCTTCAAGTGACAAATGGCCTACTCTTGTAGAAGTAACTGATGAAACAATTATTAAAGACTACTTTCTTCTTGACAAGAACAACGAAAATTACAATGAAATGATCATTATGCAGTGCCCAATGAGTGCTTCTATGTCTGAAATTATTATAATTAAGACAAATGACGTTGAAGCCGCTAAAGCTGATCTTGAAGCAAGGCAGAAAAAAGCTCAGGATAGCGACGCATGGTATCCTAACGATGTTGAGCTTGCCGATTCATCAATTGTAGGAACAGAAGGCGAATATGTATACTTTATTCTTGCACAAGGTGCTTCTGAAGCTGAAACTGCAATTGTTGATGCTATCAAATCTCTCTAAAAACATAAAATTTAATAATAAAAGGACTTACCGTTTATTATTCGGCAAGTCCTTTTATTATTAAAGCTTCAATACTTTTGTTGCAATACTAAAATAAATAAATATTGAACAAGCATCAACTATAGTTGTTATTAATGGTGCTGCCATAATAGCAGGGTCAAAGCCAATTTTCTTTGCCAGCATAGGAAGCACACATCCAACCAACTTTGCAGTTACAATTACAAAAAACAATGTAACAGAAACTATAATAGCAATACTGATACCTTTCTGATCAACAAAAATAACCTTTGCAAAAACTACTGCTGCAATCGTTACAGCACACATAAATCCAATGCGGAATTCTTTCCACATAATCTTAAAAATATCACGAAAATGAATTTCATGCAGTGACAATCCACGTATAATTGTAACCGAAGCCTGACTTCCTGAATTTCCGGCTGTATCCATTAGCATAGGGATAAATATTGTCAATGCAGGGACAATGCTTAATGCGTCTTCAAATCTTGACAGAATCGCTCCTGTAAAGGAAGCTGAAACCATCAGCAGCATTAACCATGGAATACGTTTTTTCCAAATTTGAAAGACACTTGTTTTCATGTAAGGCTTATCAGAAGGCAGCATAGCAGCCATCTTTTCAATATCTTCAGTGTCCTCATCACGGATAACATCCATAGCATCGTCAAACGTTACAATTCCGACGATACGATTATCAGCATCAACAACAGGAATTGCAGCGAGGTCATACTTTGAAAATTGTCTGGCAACTTCTTCCTTGTCCTCATGTGTAGAAACCGATATAACATTAACTTCCATAATGTCCTCAATAAGCTTTTCATCGTCAGCTACAAGCATATCAAGAACAGTTACTACTCCAACAAGACTTCTGTTTTCTGTAACGTAACAAGTATAAACAGTTTCTTTCATAAGACCAATTTTACGTATTCTTGCAAAGGCCTCTGCAACTGTTGCATCTCTTCTGAGATAAACATACTCAGGCGTCATAATAGAGCCTGCGCTGTCCTTAGGATATTTAAGAAGTTCATTAATCTGATTTCTTGTATCGGTGTCAGTATTTTTTAGAATTCTTGATACAACATTTGCAGGCATCTCTTCAATAATGTCAACTGTATCATCAAGATACAACTCGTCCATTACCTCACGCAGTTCCTTATCAGAGAAAGCATTGATGAGCATAATCTGCATATCACTGTCCATGTAAGTAAACGTTTCTGCCGCAAGTTCTTTCGGAAGAATTCTAAACAGCAAGGTAAGTTCCCTTTCACCAAATTCGTCATGTTCGTTCATATCTGCAACAAGATCGGAAATATCCGGCGGATTCATTTCCTGCAGAATTTTTTTTAGCTGAACGAACTTTTTGTTCTCCATCAATTCCAAAGCTATTAATTTTTCCAAGTTACTCTCCTCCATTCAAAAAAAATCTGGAGGTATAAAACTTACATAAGTGATAAAACGGATGCAAAGGACATAGCCATGAGTCCGTTCATCCTACTTCGTGGTTCTATACCGCTGTTCCCCGCGTCCATTTTCTCACTCCTTTTATTTCACATATTTTTAGGGAACACATCTATAAATTGTGTTCCCTAAAATGATACTTATATTATACTTTTTTCAAAAAAAGTTGTCAACCCTACTTAAAATATTTTATGTAAATTCTATATATTATTTGAGTAAAAACTTATCTGATGGCAAAGAAAAAGTAAGCCAGCCGTTGTTACTTGTTGCTCCAATATGGTTGTAAAAGCCAATTGAAGTTTTATTCCAGTCAAGGCATTTCCACTCCATTTTCATGCAGTCTTTTTCCTTAGCAATTCTGCATAGCTCTTTCATCATTCTTTTTCCAAGGCCGCTTCCACGTTCACTTTCAATTATAAACAAATCCTCAAGATACATTACTCTTTTTCCTGAAAATGTTGAAAGAATATAAAAATTAAAACTTGCCATCCCAATTGCTTTTCCGTCGTTTACAGCGATAATAGCATCCAAACTGTGATCTTCAAACATCATTTTTCTGATATCTTCAGGAGTAGCAGTCATATCCTCTGACATTTTCTCATAGTCAGCAAGCATTTTCATAAGAATAACTATATCTTCGCAATCTGATTCTCTCACTTGTCTTATAATTGTTTCACTCATCTTCATTCTCCTTGTCAATTGATGTATCTTTATATCCCCATCTGTCTATTCCAGCTCTTCTCATAGCACCGAATAACCTGTCAGTAAATCCATGGTCCTCACGTTCACGTTCTGCAAGGAACTGCTTTGCTTTTTCTCTTGAAGTATGCCCGTCGGCAGGGCATTTTGATTTAACAATCTTAAACTCATTTTTGGCTGCAGCTTTTCTTACGTCCTTTTCAGGTGCAAAAACCATAGGTCTTATCAATGTTAAGTCCTTACGTGAGAGATAACTAACAGGAGAAAAACAGCCTATTCTTCCTTCATTGAAAAGATTCATTACAAAGGTTTCAACTGCGTCATTGTAATGATGTCCAAGAGCAATTTTATTACAGCCCGCTGCTTTTGCTGCATCATGGAGAGCACCTCTTCTCATTCTTGCGCAAAGACTGCATGGGTTAGGCTCTTTTCTGATTTCAAAAACAATTTCACCGATATGTGTCGGGATAAGTATGTACTTTACTCCCATTTCATCACACATTTTCTGAATTTCACTGTAATCTCCATCAACTCCGCCAAATCTAGGGTCAAGAGTAATTGCAACGACTTCATAATCTATCCCAATAAATCTTTTCAGCATAACAAGACCTTTAAGCAAAACAAGGCTGTCCTTCCCTCCTGAAACGCCAACAGCAATTCTGTCACCATCCTGAATCATGTCAAATTCCTGAATTGCCTTTCTCATATAACCAAGCATTTTCTGCATATATTTTCGGCTTTAAACCTATCGCTCCTCTTGTTTTTAATTCTTACCATTTTAATATTTATTATATACTATAAGACGTCATATTGCAACAGAATGTAATGCTTGAAATAAATGTAATATTGTGATATTATTATATATGGAAGAATGTAATTTTATCAGAGGTTTGTATGTTTAAAGATGTTTTAAAAATAATTCTTATTGTAGCAGGTCTTGGAGCTTTGACTTTCGGGATACGTTACCTTGTTGCTGAAAAAAATGTTCCGGCTGTGGTTATTGAAGATGAGAAAACTACTCAAACTGTCACAGCTGAAACTGAATCTCCTATTATAACGCAGGACCCCTCTGTGTCTGATACATATGTAACACAAGCTGAACAGCAATCATTCTACAAACTTGATGATAATTTTTACATAGAACTCGATAAACTACTGAAGTCATATCCTCAGCTTGAAACCAACAGTATATCTCTTGAATATGAAGATATTGAAAGCGGATATACGTTTGAAATAAATCCTGAAAATCACTATAACATTGCTTCTGTTGTCAAAGCACCGTACTGCATGTATGTATATAAATGTGCCCTTGAAGGCAAGATTGACATAAATCAGAAAATCACATATGAAGAAAAGTACTACATGGAAGGTACAGGCGTTATCAAAGACATGGAATTCGGCGAAGAGTTTACAGTTGAGGAGCTAATCGGATATGCCATTGAAGAGAGCGACAACAGCGCTTATGCAATGCTCAGAACCGTTGTTCCCGAAGAAGATTTTGTTGAGTATTCAAAGTCACTTGGCCTTATTCACGAAGAAGATTATAGGCTTTATGACAGACAGATATGCTGTTCTTCTGCAAGAATTTATCTTGAGGCAATATATGATTTTATTGAAGAAAACAATATTTATTCTGATAATCTCAAAGAGCATATGCTCAGCACGAAAAATGCTATGATTAGATCGCAGTTCCCTGTTGTGCGGAAATATGGGTGGTATAAGAACAATTTCCATGACACTGCGTTAATTTATGCGCCAAGACCATACATACTTGCGGTTCTTTCTGGTTTTGAAGAAGTTGATGATGATACATACCAGCTTTTCAGGGACATTTCTGATCTTGTAGAAAAATATTCACAGAACCTTATTGAAACAGATGCATGCACTAACGATGTAACAATAATTACAACAAGGGAGACTGAAGAAGATGAGCGTACCGAAGGAACCGATGATGCTGATGAGCTATATTAATATGCAGCTGCGTGATAATTTTGATAGCCTTGACGCATTATGTGAGGATTTTGATGTTGACAAACATGAAATCTGCGAGATTTTGGCAACTATCGGATTTAAGTATAAAGAGAATACAAATCAGTTTGGTAAATAATAAAATTGGGACACTACATTATAATAAGTGTCCCAATTTTATTATTTTAATTTAATATTTCTCCGCAATTACTCTTGCAACATAGACACCTGATGCAGATGCCTGTGAGAGTGAGTGAGTTACTCCTGAACCGTCACCCAGTACATAAAGCCCCTCAACTGTTGTTTCAAGGTTGCTGTCAACAGTTACCTTTGAATTATAAAACTTGACCTCAACGCCGTAAAGCAATGTATCTGCATTTGCCATACCAGGTGCAATCTTATCAAGAGCATAAATCATTTCAATTATATCATCAAGCTGACGTTTTGGAATAACAAGGCTAAGATCTCCAGGTGTTGCTTTAAGCGTAGGATTAAGGAAACACTGCTGGAATCTGTGGTCATTGGTTCTTCTTCCGTCTACAAGGTCACCGAAGCGCTGTACAAGAACCCCTCCGCCAAGCATATTTGAAAGCCTTGCAATAGACTCGCCATATGCGTTGCTGTCGCTAAACGGTTCTGAGAAATTGTTTGAAACAAGTAATGCAAAGTTTGTATTATCAGTATGCATATTAGGATCAGAATAGCTGTGTCCGTTTACTGTGATAATTCCGTTAGTATTTTCATTGACAACTTCACCATATGGATTCATGCAGAAAGTTCTTACAAGGTCACGGTATTTCTTTGTTCTGTAAACAATTTTGCTCTCATAAACCTTGCTTGTGATATGCTCGAAAACAGCGGCAGGAATTTCAACTCTTACGCCGATATCAACACGATTGCTGCGTGTCTGGATATCAAAATGTTTACATATGCCTGAAATCCATTTTGAACCTGAACGTCCTGCTGCAATAACAACCTGCTTTCCCGAATAGGTGCCCTTATTTGTTATAACAGTAAATTCCGAATCATTTTTCTCAACATCATTTACTTCTTCATAAAAGTTTATATCAATTTTATCCTTGACATAGTCATAGATATTCTGGAGAATATCTCTATTTCTGTCTGTTCCAAGATGACGAACCTTTGCATCAAGAAGATGGAGGTCATACTTCAGTGCTTCTGACTTAAGGTCAGAAGATACCGTAGAATAAAGCTTTGCATCTCCTCCGCCCATTTCGAGGTTTATTTTATCAACATATTCCATAAGTTCAATTGCTTTTTCTCTGCCTGTATAAGTATATAAATCTCCGCCGAAGTTATTTGTAATATTGTATTTACCGTCAGACATTCCACCTGCGCCACCGAAACCATTCATTATGCTGCAGATCTTACAATGTATGCAGGACTTGATTTTAACTCCGTCAATCGGACATTTTCTTGCAGAAATAGGTCCGCCCTTATCAATCATGCATACTTTTATATTCTTATCAAGCTTTACGAACTCGTACGCCATAAAAACTCCGCTTGCGCCTGAGCCAACTATAATTACATCATAATTTTTCATATGATCCTCCATTCGCTTTTTGCTATTTATTCCTGTCTTGAACCTGAACTAAGTTCAGTTAAGCAAATTGTCTGCTCTTGTCTTTACTGAAAGAAATAAATAGCTACTCAAATTTCCTTATTAAACAGAAAAATGACTAAATACTGCATATGTATACGCAAACACTAATATGATACAATAAAAGACCAACCTTGTCAACTTTTTAACGCATAAGAACAGCCTGTGCTATTAATATAGCAACAGGCTGTCATTTTATTTTGCTATCAATTTTTCTGCACTTGCAAGCTTTACGCAAAGACAAAATAGCTTCATTGCTGTTTCAAGCTCATCGAGAGGAGGATATGTCGGAGCAAGTCTGATATTTCTGTCCTCCGGATCCTTACCATAAGGGAAAGTAGCTCCAGCACCAGTAAGCACTACTCCAGCTTCCTTACAGAGTGAAACGACTCTCTTAGCACATCCGCTGAGTGTATTGACGGAAACAAAATATCCTCCGTTAGGTTTATTCCATTCAAGGATACCCAGATTGCCAAGTTCTTTATCAAGCATTTCAAGAACAAGATTGAACTTAGGAGCAAGGATTGCCTTGTGCTTTTCCATATGAGCCATAATGCCGTCAACATTCTTGAAGAATCTTGTGTGTCTGAGCTGGTTTACCTTATCGTAGCTTATACACTGGATTCCAAGAAGATTTGTTATAAACTTTATATTATTCTTTGATGCAGCCATTAAAGCTACCCCTGCACCAGGGAAAGAAATTTTTGAAGTAGATGCAAAAACGAAAACCATGTCTTCCTTGCCTGTTTTCTTAGCTTCATCAAGAATATTAAGAATATGGTCAGGATTATCAGTAAGATGGTGCACACAATAAGCATTATCCCAGAAAATTCTAAAATCAGTAGCCTTTGGCGAAAGATTTGCAAAACGCTTTACAACCTCATCAGAATAAGCAATTCCGTCCGGATTTGAATAAAGAGGAACACACCAAATACCCTTTATTTCTTCATCTTCAGAAACAAGTTTTTCTATCATATCCATGTCAGGACCGTCTGAATTCATTGGTACATTTATCATTTCAATGCCAAAATGTTCGCATATAGCAAAGTGTCTGTCATAACCAGGAACAGGGCAAAGAAACTTTATTTTATCACATTTTCCCCAAGGCTTTGGACTTCCGTAAACACCATGGGTAATAGACCTTGAAACTGTATCATACATCATTGCAAGGCTTGAGTTACCACCAATTATAATTTCATCAGTTGAAACTCCAAGGAGATTTCCAAAAAGCATTTTTGCATCAAGAATACCGGTAAGCATACCATAGTTACGGCAATCTGTGCCATCTTCTGCAATCATACTTGCTGCATCAGTAAATATATTGAACATTGACATTGCAATATCAAGCTGATCTGCACCTGGTTTACCTCTTGACATATCAAGCTTTAGATTTTTTGCCTTAAAACCTTCATATTCTTTTTCAAGACCCGCCTTATAATCAGTCAACTGGTTTTTGCTCATTTCAGATAAAAACATGGAAATCTTTCCTTTCAGAAATATTTAAAGTGCTCTGGTACTATTTTAGTTTTTGTTCAATTGTTAATTAAGACATGTCAAGCATATTTTTGCTATCATAATATATGATATAACAACAAAAGCTTATTTGCAAGTGTTTTGTAATTTATATTCAAAAATTCAACTGATTTCACATAAAGCTTTGACTTTCTGCAATCCCATAGTGTTAATATTGCACTATTGCAATAAGTTCAATAAGTGCAATAAGTAAAAAGCATTAATAAATATTGCCCGTAGTTCTAGGAAAAGGAATAACATCTCTTATATTTGAAATTCCTGTTACATACATGATAAGTCTTTCAAATCCAAGACCGAATCCAGCATGCTCTGCACCGCCAAAACGCCTTAAATCAAGATACCAGTCATACTGCTCAGGACTTAGCCCAAGTTCGCTCATACGTGAAGTCAGAAAGTCAAGGCGCTCCTCTCGCTGACTTCCCCCTATAAGTTCACCAATCTGCGGAACAAGGAGGTCAACGGCAGCAACAGTTTTTCCATCATCATTCATACGCATATAGAATGCCTTTATCTCCTTAGGATAGTTTGTAACAAAAACAGGCTTTTTAAACACTTTTTCTGTAATATACCTTTCATGCTCTGTCTGTAAATCACAACCCCAGAAAACAGGGTATTCAAAGTTTTCTTCGCTTTTTTCAAGGTGTTCTATTGCCTGCGTATATGTGCATACTGCAAAGTCAGAAGATGCAACACTTTCAAGACGTTCAATCAATTCCTTATCATAGAACTGGTTGAAAAATTCAAGTTCATCCCTGCATTCAGAAAGTAATGTATTCAGTACATATTTAAGCATACTTTCTGCAAGATTCATATCATCCTCAAGGTCAGCAAATGCAATTTCAGGCTCGATCATCCAAAATTCAGCCGCATGTCTTTGTGTATAGGATTTTTCTGCTCTGAATGTCGGGCCAAAAGTATATATTTTCCCAAGAGCCATAGCCATACATTCGCCTTCAAGCTGTCCTGATACTGTGAGACTTGCACGTCTTTCGAAAAAATCCTGTGTATAGTCAATCTCACCGTCAGCAAGCGGAGGATTTTTCACATCAAGTGTAGTTACCTGAAACATCTCCCCTGCACCTTCACAGTCGTTTGCTGTGATAATCGGGGTATGAGCATACACAAAACCATTGTCATGGAAGAACTTGTGGATTGCCTGAGCTGCAACACTTCTTACCCTGAAAGTAGCGCTGAAAGTATTTGTTCTCATTCTCAGATGTGAAATGCCACGCAGGAATTCAAGGCTGTGCTTTTTCTTCTGCAAAGGATAGTCAGGTGATGACACTCCGTTTACATGTACTGAAACAGCATTTATTTCAAATGTCTGCTTTGCATCAGGTGTCAGAACAAGATTTCCCTTGACAGTAACAGCCGCTCCGACATTCTGTTTTGCAATAACATCAAAGTCTTCAAGCTTTTCTTTTTCTGCAACAACCTGAAGATTTGCAAAACAACTTCCGTCATTTATAGTTATGAAAATTACATTCTTGCTTGCACGGATTGATTTAATCCATCCGCAGACAGTAAGTTCTCCGTCCTTATAATCATTGTAATTATCAGATAATTTCTTTATTTCAATGCGCTTCATTGAGTAACATTTCCTTTCATTGCATTGTGCAATATAAATTAGTTTCCCATGCTGGAATATAAAGCTGATGTCTAATATACATTTTCAGTTTGGGGTTAAGTTCATGTATAAGCAGAGGTATATCAAACATATCTTCATTTCTATGGTAAAGAGCAGATATTATTTTTGCCCCGCCTTTAATATGCCTTTCAGCGCCGAGTATTGCCTCATTTTCAGCACCTTCAACGTCAAGTTTAATAAGGGTTGCCTGTTCTTTTACGGTATCATCAACAGCACAGCATTCAGCAGTTGTCTTACCCTTTTCAGAAATCATAGTCATTCTGCCCTCACCTTTTGTAAAGGAAAATGTCCCTGTACTGCTCCATGCTCCTGCATTTATCGGATAAAAATTAGCACGCTCGCCAATGTTTTTAGTCATCTTCCTAAAATTTCTAGGATTAGGTTCAAACGCATATATGCTTTTATATCTGCCATTGCATGCATTTATAAATTCAAGCGCCGTATCACCATTATATGCTCCTAAATCCACATAAACCTCATCATCAGAAAGCTTTATAAGCTGGTCATAAACCTCTGACTGCGGGGCTGTGCAAGCATTAAGGTAATCTATCTTTCCGCTAATCTTGAAGTTAATGACATCAGCATAAGTTTTCCTTGATTGTTCATCTTCAAGCAGATTATAAACTCTTGCTATCTTCTTCGCATTCTGAACAGCATATTCATAGGTGAACAATCCATCTCCTGCAACAGGTACATCAGGTGAAAGTAAAATATGTTTCTTTGCAATTTCATTTACTCTGTCATACAAGCTCTGATATCCGGCTGCAAAAGCCAGAACAACAACGAATTCATCAATAATATTCTCAATCTGTGACAGAGTATGCACTAAATGTCCTTCAAATGAATGTCCTCTTACAAATTCATCGCTTGCAAAAAATCCTGCAAGCGGAATGTTATACTGCTCAAAAACGCGCATAATTTTAAGCGCACCGTCACCCATTCCGTAAATAAAAACAGGCAGTTCGGTCCGCTTAAGATAGTCCCAGCAGTTTTCTTTTTCAACTATAAAATCAAGCATTGAATAAAATCTCCACTGTATTATTAATTATTATCCGTATCTGAATCATCAAAATGTTCAACATCAAATGAACCAATAACATCTCTTCCTCTGACACGGTATTTATCACGCTGAATATCCACATTTTTTTCCAGTAAATCTGAAACCATTCTTGGCTTCTTTACAGACTTGATTTCCTTTACAGGAGTATCGACATCTTTACAATTCAAAATAATTGTTCCACAGCCAAACAGACGCTGACCAAACGGAAGCTTTAGGCTTTTGTCTGCAACTCTGTAAAGTTCAACTTCATCCTCAGTAATATTGAAGAAACCTTTACGTGTTATGAACTTTTTTTCTGTCAATATGTATCTTGTAAATGAAATCGGCAGTCCGAAAAGTGTTCTTTTTTTATCTGTCCAAACATACTCCTGATTATTCTTCATAAATAATCTTCATTCCTTTCTGCTGTTTGTTTCGATTTTGTGAAGCAAAATTTCTGATATGTTTTTTGCAGAAAAGGAACAAATAGCGACGTGAAAAGTATTTTCACGTTAATCCCCCATTCATTCCGTCTGTATATTAATGTTATCTGCTATCAATATTATACTAAATATAAAAAATATGTCAATCAGATATTGCTTAAAACAGGAGCATAATATATAATATTAGTAACAAAACTGCATATTTTAATTAATGATTTTAAAATTTTGATGCAGAAAGGACAGATTAAATGAAGGATGGATTTATAAGAGTTGCCGCTGCAACACCTGAAATCAAAGTAGCTGACTGCGGATATAATTCCGAAAATATAATTTCACTTATCAAAGAAGCAAACGATAATGACTGTTCAGTAGTTGTTTTTCCGGAACTTTGCATTACAGGTTATACCTGCGGAGATTTATTCCTGCACAGGACGCTGACTGATGGAGCAGAAAATGCGTTAAGGAAAATTATTGAAAGCACTAATGATTATGATATAGTCTCAATTGTTGGATTGCCATTTATACCTGATAAAAGCAACGGAAATCTGTATAATTGCGCCGCTGTTATACAAAGAGGAAAAATATTAGGCTTTGTTCCTAAGTATAATATTCCTAATTACAATGAATTCTATGAGGCAAGACATTTTTCAGCAGGATACAACGCACCATCATATACTACATTTGATGGAGATAATATTAAATTCGGAAGTCTTGTTTTCAAGTGCAGAAATATTCCTGAACTGAAAATTGGAGTTGAAATATGCGAGGATCTTTGGGTTGTGAATCCTCCTTCAAACAAGCTTGCTCTTGAAGGTGCAACAGTTATATGCAACCTTTCTGCATCAGACGAAGTTATTGGAAAATCTGACTACCGCAGAAATCTTGTTAAAAGTCAGTCTGCAAAGCTTATCTGCTCATATATTTACTGTGATGCTGGGTTTGGCGAATCAAGTACAGATCTTATTTATTCAGGACATAACATAATCTGTGAAAATGGCGCAACTCTGAAAGAAAGCAAAAAATTCAGTACTGGACTTATTTTCACAGAAACAGATATTTCAAGGCTTGCAGGAGAAAGAATAAGAATTACTACTTTTACCCCACCAAAAAATAGTATTCTCGATGAACAAAATGATGTATACTTTGAGTTAACAGAAAAACAGCTTAACCTCACAAGATATATTGCGAAATCACCTTTTGTCCCATCAAACAAGGATGACCTCTCAAAAAGATGTGATGACATTATTACTATGCAGGCAACCGGTCTTGCAACCCGTCTTAAACATATAAACTGCAAAAATGTGGTTGTAGGACTTTCAGGAGGACTTGATTCCACTCTTGCACTTATTGTCTGTGTTCACGCATTTGATATGCTTGGCCTTGAAAGAAAAGGCATAAAGACAGTAACTATGCCTTGTTTCGGAACAACTTCCCGAACAAAGAATAATGCACATCTTCTTGCAGAAGCTTATGGAGCAGAACTTACAGAAATTGATATAGGAAAAGCTGTTCAGGTTCATTTTGAAGATATAGGTCAAAGCATGGATGTTCATGACGTTACATTTGAAAACGGACAGGCAAGGGAACGCACACAGGTTCTTATGGACATATCAAACAAATGCGGCGGCATAGTAATCGGAACAGGTGACCTTTCAGAACTTGCACTCGGATGGGCAACATATAATGGTGACCATATGTCAATGTATGGTGTCAATGGTTCCATCCCAAAAACACTTGTAAGATACCTTGTGAGCCATGAGGGTATGAAATGTGAAGACAAAACACTTAAAACAGTTCTTGAGGATATACTTGATACTCCTGTTTCGCCTGAACTTCTTCCACCTGAAAACGGGGAGATTTCTCAGAAAACAGAAGATCTTGTAGGCCCTTATGAACTTCATGATTTCTTCCTTTACTATTTTTTAAGAACAGCTTTTGCACCATCAAAAATTTTAAGGCTTGCAGAATATGCATTTGATGGCTTATATGAACCTGGTACTATTAAAAAATGGCTTATAGTTTTCATAAAAAGATTTTTCTCACAGCAGTTCAAGCGTTCATGTCTTCCTGACGGTCCTAAAGTCGGAACAGTTACACTTTCTCCAAGAGGAGATTTCAGAATGCCAAGTGATGCTGTTGTTAATCTATGGCTTGATGACCTTTCAAAATAAAATGATTTTCATAGGGAATACTATAGTATAAGGAACATCATTCATCTGTTCCTTATATATACACTAATGGAGGTTTTATATGAACAATGTCATTAAAAGCGGAAACGTTCCCCTCGGTTTCGGAATGGCACTTTCACAAAATCTTACAGCAATGAACAGATTTGCAGCACTGTCCCCTCAGAAACAAAAGGCAGTTATTGATGGAACTCACAATATTACTTCCAAGTCACAAATGCAACGATATGTCAACGACCTTGCAGAAATGTCATATTCGTAAGCGCTTATAATATTACGAAAAGCCTTTGTTATTAGGACAAAGGCTTTTCTTTTTTATTAAATAAAATTTCATATAAAGCCATTGACAAATTTGAAAATTGAATTTCATATAAATATGAAATTCATACTAATAGGAGGATTTTAAAATGGCTCTACCAAAAGGAAAATATATTTTTGGAACAGTAAAAGTTGGTGAACGAGGACAAATCGTCATTCCAAAAGAAGCACGAGATAAATTTGATATTAATCCTGGAGATACTTTGCTTGTGCTTGGGGATGAACAAAAAGGCATTGCAATCAGCAAGTCAAACGTAATAAAAGAAGCTGCAATGAAAATTCTCTGCGGTTTCGATAATAATGACGATAATAAGGAGCAAAAATAATGAAACCAAAACTTGAAAAACTAATAAAATTTCAACCGCAAAAAAAACACAATAATCGTTTTTGGAGTAGGAATCTTAATTATATTAATTAGTTTGCTGATGATTCCATTCAGCGGAACTGATTATGAATATTTAATAGATATTTTTTTGAGAGATTTTCTTATGATTTTTGTAATAGGATTTTGTTTTCCACTTATTTATATTAAAAAAACCGAACCACAGGGTTATGAAGTTATCGGCATAACAAAAAAGAAACTTCTTCTGAGTTTGATTATTAACGTAGTTTTAGGTGTTCTATTAACGTTTCAATTTCTTACCAAAAAAGAACCTCTGATATTTAATTAAAACTTTATATGCAATATTCTACATTTTTGTTGCTGGTGTTTTTGAAATGATATGTTTTTACGGATTTATGCGTCATCTTTTTGAAAAAGCTTTCGGCATCATTCCCGCAGTTATTTTAACCGCACTATTTTACAGTTTTCATCATGCAGGATTTCAGCCAGAATTCTTTAAGCTTTTCTTCGTAGGCATAATGTACTGTTCCGTATTTTACATAACCAGAAATATATTTGTTATTTTTCCGGTATTCTGGGGCGTTGGTGCAATGTGGGATGTTATTGTAGATTCTCCTGCAGGTCATAGCATAATGAACATACTGTATTTTACAGTGGCAATTTGCCTTGCTGTTTTAATGATAATTTTCACGATTTTATTTAACAAAATTCAAAAGAAAAATCTTATTAAATTAAAAACATACAATGTGAATCAAGACACAAACTAAATTTTATATTTTTTTGGAGTTAGTGTCACCCATCATTGACATTTGTACAAATTACATTAATTAAATAAATAATCTATATTGACAAATAAAATAATAGTGCTATAATTAAAAGAGAATTTTAAATTCGCTTTTGGAGGGGCTATGGCACAGTATAAAAAAGATCAAATCAAGGAAATTATTGACTCTGCCGCACTGGAGGTGTTTTCACAGAAAGGATACCTGAATACAAAAATTACGGATATATCAAAGAATTCCGGCGTATCTGTAGGTAATATTTATCGGTATTATAAAGGAAAAGAAGATATCTTTTACAGCGTTATTCCAAGTGACTTTTTTGACTTGCTGAAAAATAAGCTGACTGGAAAAATAGCTGTATGGAAAGATAACCATGATTCAAGTAGTCAATCATTGATAAGCAAAGAATTGGTCAGTTTCATTATTGATAACAGAAAGTTATTTTTAATTATTTTCGGCAGGTGTGACGGAACTATATACGAAAATGCAAAAAAAGAAATTATTGATATACTTACAGATGCTTTTATTGCTAACTATTTAAGTAAGCTTAATATTAATTTAGAAGAAAATATTGACACTATAAAATTAATATATGAAAAGCATTTTGAAACAATTTCTTCAGCCTTTATCCTTGCTGATAGTGAAGACAATCTAAGAAAAATGCTTCAGCTTATTAATTGTTATCACGTAAATGGCATAACAAGTTTTATTTCATCAAATTTTGAAATGGAGGAGAATTAAATGAAAGTACTGGCAATTACCACAAGCGGAAGACGTAACGGAAATGTTAACAATATTTGCTTAAAAGTGCTTGAAGGCGCTAAAAGTGCAGGAAATGAGGTTGAAATAATAAATTTACATGATTATAATGTAAATCATTGTATCGGCTGTCTTGAATGCACAAAAACAAAAAAGTGTATACATAAAGATGACTTTGAAACAATATACAATAAGGAAAAAGAAGCTGATGTTATTATAATTGGTGCACCTATTTATTGTCATAGTGTACCGGGAATATTAAAAGATTTTATTGACAGAAGCTGTTCAATAGTAACTCCTTTTGCAGATGTAAAGCCAAATGAAAGCTTATTTGGAAAGCTTAGTATAGCTCAAAAATATATGCAGGGATTTAAAGTAAATGCTCCATTTAAATCAAAGAAATTTATTACCGTCTTAGCATGTAATAATCCAAGCAAAAACAGCTCTGATATTAAAGATGCTAATTCTATTTTAAAAAAATTTACTGATGAAATGGGCGGCAAGATTATTAACAGAATAAAATGTGCGGATACTCTTTTCAAACTGAATCCAAAAGCTGTTGATAAAGCTTATCAGCAGGCTTTTATTATCGGAACTTGTTTAAAGTAAGCAGGGCATGTTTACATAGTTGATATGTTTAGGTAGGTTTGATTATATAATTCGCCAGTTTATCTGATTAATTTTTATAAATGTTTCTGATTAATTTATTGACAAACAGTTTATGACATGATATAATATTTTTGCCGCATGTTCCGGGCTTGTTAAGTTATGTCATATTATGATGTACGCCTGAGTACAGCGAGTTTATAGAAAAAGGCAGGTGCCGAAAAATGTACGCAATTATTGAAACAGGCGGAAAGCAGTATCAGGTAAACGAAGGCGATGAAGTTTTCATCGAAAAGCTTGAAGTTAATGCTGACGATACAGTAACTTTTGATAAGGTTATTGTTGTTGGTAAGGATAACGGAATTGAAGTTGGTGCTCCATATGTAAATGGTGCAACAGTTGAAGCTAAGGTTATCAAGAACGGTAAAGCTAAGAAAATTACTGTTTTCACTTATAAGTCTAAAGAAGGTTCTACACACAAGAAGCAGGGTCACAGACAGCCATACACAAAGATCAGAATTGACGCTATCAAGGCATAATTTGATTTAACGTATATGCATATAATGGAGGTGTAATTGAATGGCACATAAAAAGGGTGGCGGATCCACCAAAAACGGCAGAGATTCACAATCAAAGCGTTTAGGTGTTAAAAGAGGAGATGGCCAGGCAGTTCTTGCTGGTAACATTCTCGTTCGTCAGAGAGGCACACACATTCATCCAGGTGAAGGCGTAGGCAAGGGTTCTGATGATACTTTATTCGCAATGGTAAGTGGTAAGGTTAAATTCGAAAGAGTTGGACGTGACCGTAAGAAAGTCAGCGTTTACGGCGAATAATTCTTTTAAAATTGTAAACATATATAGGAGCAGGTATTTCTGCTCCTATATTTTTATATGAAAAGAGTAGCAAAATGATACAGCACCCAGATTTGAGTATGGTTAATGAACTGAAAAGGCTTTGGCTTGAATGTTTCCCCGATGATGAAGAATATTGTGAACTGTTTTTCAATGAGTATTTTACTGTTGACAGATGTTTAATTATAAAAAATAATTATGAAATAGAATCAGCACTGTATACTTTTGATGCAATCACTCATACGGATGATTCCGAAATTCCTTCACTGTATCTATATGCGATTTCCACTTCTGAGAAATACAGAGGCAGAGGAAATGCAGGAAAGCTGATTGAATATGTAAAAAAGCAATGCATTGAAAACAATATCAAGTATATCTATCTCAAAGCGGCAGATACAATAGACGGATTCTATGAAAAATTTGGGTTTGTTGATAATATTTATTTGAATAGGTATACCTGTTTGCCATCAGATGATGAATATAATCTTGACTTTGAAAACTGCCCATTTGATGAATTTCAGAAAATGCGGAATGAATATCTGTCATTAATTGAAAATTCAGTTATCTGGTCTCCTGAAACACTGCTGTTTATGTATAAGGAAATATGCAGCTACGGTAAAATTATAAAGTTCAGCATTGATTCATGTGATTACTATGCTGTTGTGTCCATGCCTGATGACATGCTGATTATCAGAGAAACAAACTTGCTGTCAAAATATTATCAGCATTTAATAAACTGTGTCGCAAGTTATTTTATTTGGGAAAAGGAAGTAATCATTCACTCATCACAAAATCTCGTGCCTTTTTTGAAAAATATATTATCTGCTGATAAAAAGTATAACGGTCATAGTTATTTTGTTGTAGATGACCCCAGTATTTCGCAGCGTAATTACTATATGAATTTAGTTGCAGAGTAGTAATTATTTTGTATAAAATGACTTATTTTTCTAACATAAATGTAGCTTTTACACAAAAACTACTTTAAATCACTAATAATTCGCATAATTTTGTTGATTTTGACTGAACTATTATGTATACTTATAAAAGTATGTTTTGGAGGTAATTTAAAATGTCATAGCTGGGAAAAAAAGTATTACTATGTTTTATTTCATTACTAATTCTAACTGTTGTAACATCAAGTATATCAATTTTTATAGGGTTTTTAGACTTTAACGCCAAGCACCTTGAAGGTTATTCTATGATGGGACTAAATGTTCTTAAAAATGATACCGTTTTTCAAAATGAACGCATCGAATCTATTTATAAAATTCTTGCAATTGATAACAGCTTTATTGACGCTGTTAAAAGCAAGAAACCTAGCACCATTAAAGAACAATTTTCAATTAACAGTACAAATTCATATGATTATTGTGTTGTTGTCGATAATTCAGGAAACGAGTTATGGAAGTCTGATAATTTTGCGCTATCTTCATATAACCTCTCCGCTGCTTTGCAAGGAAACAAAAATGGTGCAGTAATTCTTGACAGCAAAGTTCCAATGTCATATCAGTATTCTGGACCAGTTACAGATGCTTATGGTAAAACAATCGGCGCTGTTCTTATTGGATTTGATTATGCTGACACAAGCTATATTGACAGAGTTGTTGAACAAACAAACGCTCATGTTACAATTTTCTGTGGCGATGTACGTTATACAACTTCAGTAAAGGACGATAAAGGCGACAGAATTACTGGTACAAAAATGAGTGATGCAGTTAAAGCACAGGTTATTGACAAGGGACTTACATACGTCGGGAAAGCAATGATTCAGAATAGCGAATATTTCGTATGCTACGAGCCAATTTTTGATACTCAGGGAAATGTTATTGGTTCTTATTTTGCGGGACATTCTACAGATGAGACAGCACAACTTACAACACATCTTATTATAAACACTGTAATTATTGTTCTTGTTCTTATAATACTAATAAGTGTAATTACCCTTATTTACTTTAATAAACTTGTTTCAAAGCCAATGGATGCGGTAAATAAGCTTGCAACTGAAATGAGTCAGGGAAATTTAAGTTCTGCCGATCTTGCGATCAAGTTTGGAAATGATGAAATCGGTGAGTTTGCAGCTACTCTTCAGGATACAAAGCATAAGCTAAGCCTATATGTTAATGATATGTCAAGAGTACTCTCTTCAATGGGTGAAGGTGATTTTTCACAAAAAGCTGCTATTGAATACCTTGGTGATTTCAGGCAGATAAACACTTCATTCGAAAAGATAAACAAGAGTCTATATGAAATTATCAAGAATATTGACAATTCCTCAGAAGAAGTAATGTTAGGTTCAAATCAGATGGCAAACGGTTCACAGATACTTGCAAACGGTACTACTGAACAAGCTAACGCTGTTGAAGAACTTACAGCTACTATTCTTGGTATTTCAAATGATACAAAGAAAAATGCTGAAAACGCAAGTAAGGCAAAGCATCTTTCAGAAAAAGTTCAGGATAATATTTCTGTTCAGAATGAAGAAATCAACAAAATGCTCATTGCCATGGACAACATTGAAAAGAAATCAAATGAAATTAATAATATCATTAAGACTATTGACGATATTGCCTTTCAGACTAATATTCTTGCACTAAATGCTGCTGTTGAAGCTGCAAGGGCAGGAAGCGCCGGCAAGGGATTTGCAGTTGTAGCTGATGAAGTAAGAAACCTTGCTTCAAAGAGTGCAGAGGCTGCAAAAAATACAACAGTGCTTATTTCTGCATCCATTGAAGCTGTAAACAATGGTTCTCGGATTGCAAATGTCACAGCAGAAAAGATGAAGGAAGTCATGACTATTTCCGAAGAAACAAACAAGCTTATTATGGAAATTTCAAGTTCTACGGAATCTCAGTCAAACGCTATTTCTCAGGTGACTGTGGGAATAGAACAGATTTCCCAAATTGTTCAGCAAAATTCAGCAACAGCAGAAGAATCTGCTGCTTCATGTGAAGAACTAAGTGGTCAGTCAAAGATACTCAAGGATCAGATTTCTACTCTCAAAATCTAATTGAATTTACATACTGAAAGCCTTACAGTTATTTTGTAAGGCTTTCAGTTTATTACATTATAAGTATAGATTTATTTAGTCATAACAGAATTCTGACGGGTTCTCATTCTACTCCAGTTATAAAAGCCATATATATCGTTGGCAAGAAACATAAGAAAACACACAACCATAGGAAGATATGATATACTTGTCATTGTTGCAAGAATCCATAAAATTATCAGAACAATATCATTTGCAGCATAAGCCAGTGCATAGGTTGGATGGCGCAGAAACATCAGATACGATGCAAGAAAACTTGTTGCAACTGAAATAGTGCTGAAAATGAGATTAGCAGTATTAAAATATTTCAGAATATAATAAAATGCAAAAGTCACAATTAATGTGAGCAAAAAGACAGATACAAGTTTCATTGGAGATAGATGAGCAACCTTGACTTCGCTTTTACCCTCCTCATATGGATGCCTGAGCCAAGAAACAATTGACAATACAGCGATAGGTGCCGTCATTCCAAGGTATGTTATCATTTCGCCATAATATCTGAATTCAAACGAAATAACAGCATACAAAAGGCTGAATATTACTGTAAGAGTTTGTCCCAGCACATGTCCTTTTGCAACAAAAATAAGTGCTGTAACTCCTACCAGAGATGCTATAAGAGATAGAATATTTGATTTATCACCAAAAAGAAATGAAACGATAACTACGACAGCAGATGTCAACCAAAGAGCCAATTCAAACTTTGAGAGCAATAAAAATGGATTCTTAATTTTCATTTAATACCTCAGGCAATTTATAGTTATTTAATAAGGATACCTTTTTAAATGAGGTATCCTTATTTTTGTGCCTATTATTTTTTAACAGTATTGCTGTTTAATTTCATTGTAAGGGCAATTCTTTTTCTCTTAATATCTACATCAAGAACTTTAACCTTTACGACCTGTCCAACCTTTACGGCTTCAAGAGGGTGCTTGATAAATTTGTCACATATCTGTGAAATATGAACAAGTCCATCCTCATGTACTCCGATATCAACAAAGCATCCAAAATCAATTACGTTACGGACCGTTCCCATTAGCTCCATACCAGGAGTTAAGTCTTTCAATTCCATAACATCACCGCTTCTGAGAAGTGGTGGAGGAAGTTCATCTCTTGGGTCACGTCCTGGTTTCTGAAGCTCTTTGACAATATCTTTAAGTGTCGGAACACCTATTCCAAGCTTATCGGCAATAGAAGTATATCCGATTTTTTCAGCTGTATCAGATATACCTGTAAGCTTTCCGCCTGCAACATCAGACAATCTGAATCCACATTCATCAATAAGTTTTTGTGCAGCAGAGTAGCTTTCAGGATGAACTGCTGTATTGTCAAGAGGGTTTTTGCCGTCATGTACCCGTAAAAATCCAGCACACTGTTCATATGCTTTCGGGCCAAGTTTAGCAACCTTAAGGAGCTGTTTTCTGTCTGTAAATGCACCGTTTTCTTCACGATACAGAACGATATTTTTTGCAATTGAACTATTAATACCGGAAATATATGAAAGTAATGAGTGTGAAGCTGTATTCAGATCTACTCCAACAGAGTTTACGCAATCCTCAACAACTCCTGAAAGAGCCTCATCCATTCTTGCCTTTGGCATATCATGCTGATATTGTCCTACTCCGATTGCTTTCGGGTCAATCTTTACAAGTTCAGCAAGAGGATCCTGAAGTCTTCTTGCAATGGAAACAGCACTTCTCAATGAAACATCATATTCAGGGAATTCCTCGGCGGCTAGCTTAGAGGCAGAATAAACAGACGCACCTGCTTCTGAAACAACCATATATGAAACTTTCTGCGGTATTTCTTTTATCAGATCAGCAACGAAAGTCTCTGATTCTCTTGATGCTGTTCCGTTACCAATTGCAATTATAGTTACACCATGCTTCTGAATAAGGTTTCTTATAATAACCCTTCCCTGTTCAATTTTACGCTGTTCACCTGTTGTGATGTAAACAACACTGGTATCAAGAACTTTTCCTGTATCGTCAACAACTGCAATCTTACAGCCTGTTCTGTATCCAGGATCAAGACCGAGAGTAACACTTCCCTTTACCGGAGGCTGCATAAGTAACTGACGGAGATTCGATGAAAACACCGTTATAGCGGATTCTGCAGACTTTTCAGTAAGTTCAGTACGTATTTCTCTTTCAATAGACGGAAATATAAGCCTTTTATAGCTATCCTCACATGCAGTCTGAACATAAGCAGAACACTTGCCCGAATCCTTAACATACTTTTCAGAAATGACATTGATTCCAAGTCCCTCATTGATATCAACAGATACCTTGAGTTTATCCTCACGTTCTCCCCTGTCAAGTGCAAGAACTCTATGTCCTGCAATTTTGCTTACAGGTTCAGAAAAATCATAATAGTTGTTATATACTGTTTCTTCCTCTGCATTGCATGCCTTTGAGGAAATCATACCTGACCTGTTAAATAAAGCTCTCAGTTTCTTTCTGAGTTCTGCGTCATCAGAAACATCTTCCGCAATGATATCCATAGCCCCCTGCAATGCTGACTGGGCATCTTCAACGCCTTTTTCTGTATCAATAAATTTAACTGCTTCATTTTCAGGATCTGCATTTTTATCTTGTAGCATGATATATGCAGCAAGCGTTTCAAGTCCTTTTTCCCTTGCAACAGAAGCTCTTGTTTTTCTTTTCTGCTTATATGGTCTGTATATATCTTCTACTTCAACAAGAGTAGCGGCCTTTGAAATAGCATCTGAAATTTCATCGGTCATCTTTCCCTGTCCGTCAATGCTGCCAAAAATCTCCTGCTTACGCTTTTCAAGGTTACGCAGATAATTTAATCTGTCATAAATCTGACGAAGCAGCTGATCATCAAGGGAACCTGTAAGTTCCTTTCTGTATCGGGCAATAAATGGAATTGTTTTTCCGTCGTCAATAAGAGCAACGGTATTGTCAATCTGCTCCTGACGCAACTTGAATTCTGCCGCTAAAACTTTGCAAATGTCCATATGAATTTTCTCCTTATAAAATAAGCCAACTTATTATAGTTTAAAGTCCATTTAAGATCTGGAAAACAATAATAAAATTATACCACATTTTAATCTTTATTTCAAATATGATTATAAAAATACCTGCATAAATATGCAGGTATTGAACGTTTTAAAACAACAGGTAAGTATATAAGCCCAAAACCGGTACAAAAATCAGACAAATAAAAACTATAAGTAGTGCTACGGATGTTCCGCCTTTTTTTCTTAGAGTTACAGAAAGATTCTCAGGAGATGTTTTAGCCTTTATTTTCTTAATCTTTCTGATTGTGTTTTTGTAATAGAAATAGTTAGCAAACCCGCCGGATAAAAACATCATTGCATAGTTTAAAATAACTGAAAGCGTATTTACTAATTCAAAGTCTGCAGATTTAGTATTGAAGTTTGCTGCAATCTGAGATAATAATCCATAATCAAATTCATTGAATGAAAAAATATATCTTGGAACAGCAAGCACAAGCTTTACAAATAAAAAAGCCAATGCAATGAGCGGCATTTTTCTGTTTGCAAAATATAGTTCAGGGAACAACATAGCAATGAAGTTAAGCGCTAAATTTCTGCCTGTAGTTTTTATTCTCTTGAAAATTGGAATGTAGTAGTGTGTATTATTCTCAACAAACTCACCGATTTCACGTAATTTAATTCCGTCAAACTCTTCATCAGGATTATATCCGCAAAGAGGATCGGAGAAATTGATTAGAAATGGATGTACACCAATATTCCCGTATATATTTTGATTCTGATTGAAATCAGATTTACCTGAATTATTCATGCCTTGATTATTATAGTGACTATAGATATTCTGTGGATTATTGTTCTGAACATTTATGTTGATTGGTATTCCGCAGTTTTTACAAAATAAGCGGTCATTTTCATTGTGAATTCCGCAGTTCGGACATATTATCCGATTCTGTGCATCTATACGGTTAATGTTTTCTTCTGCCTGCTGCCATGACTTCCCTGAAGCATGCAGTTCTGTATTGATGCACTTTCCCTCCTGCTTATAGCAATCCCTATGATATGGGGTTCCGCATTCAGGGCAAACAACAATATCATCCTTTTCAGAAAAGGTTTTATTGCAAATCAAACATTTTTTACCTGAAAAATCAGTCATTATAATCTCCATCCCTTTTTGCCATTTATTAAAAATCGTAATAAGCAGCTGCGTGAAAAGTATTGTTCACAATACCCTACGTTTATGTGAAACAATAATTATAAGTACATATTAATAATATTATACCATGTATTACTACAAATAACAAGTTTAATATGTTTTTTTAGATTTTTATGACAATAGAAACAAATATCAGGATACCGAAATAAATTACGGTATCCTGAAAATCATTAAGCTTTATTTAGAAAGATAGTTATAGATAAGGAACATTGCCATAGCTCTTGAAAGTTTTGCATCAGGATTGAAGTTACCCTTTGAATCTGCAACAACAAAACCTTTTCCGTAAGCAATTGCAATATAGCCTATATCAGCTCTTGAACTTGAAGCATCTTTAAACGGAACTTTATATATTCCTTTGAGTTCAGCATAATTCTTTCCGCCTGTATATTCAACAAACATCTTGCATGCTTCTGCTTTTGTAATATAATTTTTCTTAACGGTTTCTTTATTAACACTTGTATCAGATTCAGCCATTTCTTCTACTGGTTGTTCTTCAAAATAATAGTTCGAAGAAATAATCTGATTCAATAAATATTGGAATTCTTCTTCTGATATTGAACTGTCAGGCATAAATTTGCCGTCCTTGGATTCAAGTCTGATATTGTATTTAGATAGCTTTTCTACATACTTTTCAGACCAGTGACCTGACAGATCTGAATATTTACCATCGTCTTCTTTATTTTCTGCACCATAAATTTCACCTGTAAATGCATTCATAGAGAAACTATCCATTGAATAGCTGAGGTATGTTTTTACATTTCCTTTATAATCACTGAATCCATGATAATATAAGTCAAATTTCTTCTGCTCAAAAAGCTTTTCAAATGCCTTTTCCTGTGAAATAACTTCAGGAGCAGGGAACTTTACATCATCATAATTATAGCTGAAATTTGTAATTTCGTTATTTGCATCAATAGTAAAATTAATTCTGTTTCCTGACACGGAAATGCCATTTACATAACGAACATAATCCACATAACAAATTGTTTGTTTTACGGCTGATTCGCTGCCTTCTGACATTTTAAATTCTTTGGATTTATCTCCGAGATAGTATTCAGCCGCTTCATTTGCAAGCTTAGCAGCATTCTTTGTATCTACATATTTCTTCTTATCTATATCGAAATTGCCATATCTATAAAATGATAAAACATTTCCAGTTTCAGCATCCAAAGTAACATTAACATTCTTTGTTTTCTTGCCGTCATTATAGAAGAAATTAATATTCCATGAGTAATTATCAACATTCCTATATAGGTAACTTGATTTTGTCAGACTGCTATTTTTTACTTTATAATTATCATCAAGCTTCAGATACTTATCTTTCATGGCAATACTAACAGCTTCATCTTTGGAAATAAGCTTGCTGTTTTCATCTATTGCCTTTAATTCCTGTTCTGTAAAGGAAACGCTTTCTTCAGCGTCTACTTCATATGCAACTTCTTCTCCTTCTCCAACACTCGGATTCTCAACGCCGAATCCATTCTCATCTGTAGTCTTTTGAGCATTTTTAAAGTCATCATCATAAGAAGATTTCTTTCCCGTAAAAGCATCGATTTCAGATGTAAAATCAGGACTGTAATTGAGTAATACATCAACAGCCCCTGTTTCATAATCCCGATCAATAATATATTGAAGTTCAAGTTTGCAAAGCTTTTTATAACTTTCCTGTATCTCTTCAACGGTTTTGATATTATCAGGCTTTTTGAATTCTGCACCATTAAGCCAGTTGACATCATAACTTAATAATTCGCCTGTATTCTTATCAACAGATATGTAGCCGTAATCATCAAATATATTTATATCATTTTCATATGCTTTAAAATAAACCCGTGCCCTGTCTGAATTTATTTCAATAGAATTAATTTCAAACTTCAATTTATCATATATATCCGGATTTATTGTTTTTGCATATTCCTTTGCCTTTGCAATAATCTTTTCATCAGAAAGTTTTGCAAATGAAGCCTCATTCTGAGTATAATAGTCGTTATACTTATAAATATCATAACTACTTATAATATTATCCGTTATTACAATAGAAAGAGAATTATTATCATCACTCCAAGTAAACAAAAATGAGTTATCGTTATTACTTGAATATGAGCTGTAATCAAACTTAGCAAGATTTTCAGGTATAGTTATCCTTGATTTAACCTTTGCCAATTCTTTCTTCATATTCTCCTTTTTAGCCTCTTCTGTTATTCCTGTTTTAGTCGAAGCTGTTACTTCAGCACTGACAGGCATAACAACAGTGCTACCTAATATCAAAACTGCTGTCAACAATGACACTGCTTTTTTAAAATTCATGATGCTATCTCCTTATCTATTATTTATAAAGAATTATAACACCATTAGCAAATAAAGTAAATTAAAATTTAATTACAATCCAATTACAATATAAAATTCTTATTTTCAATTGTTGAAATATGTATTAAAATGTGATAAAATATCAGTACAGTAGTATTAAAAAGCTATATTATATTGACAAAAAATTATAATGGATGTTTAGCGTGAAAAATACTTTTCACGCAGCTATTTATTCCTTTCTGCAAATACAAGAGCAGGAATTTTGCCTCGCAAAACCGGAATAAATAGCAAAAAGGAATGGGGATTAAAATGACTACAAATAATAATGATAAACCACAGAAAACAGCAATTAACAAAATTCTGACCGTTATGATTATTCAGGTAATCATTGCTGCAATTCTCATATTTATTATCATACTGCTTGTGTTGAGAAAACCTGTAGTTGAAGAGTATGTTGCTGTTGACAGCAGCAGGATATATGAATTCTATAAAGGCGGTCAGTTCATAGACCTTGATGATTACACTTACGGCAAAATAAGAGTTCCAGCACTTACTGATGTTCCAAAGCATACATATAATTTTGAAAATCTTTTATATGACGGGAGATTTTATTCATATACAGAAGGATCGCAAAAAACATCTGTTACAGGAATAGATGTTTCATATTTTCAAGGTAGCATAGACTGGGACAAAGTTGCTGCTGATGGTATAAGTTTTGCAATAATAAGAGTAGGATACAGAGGATACGAATCCGGAACTGTAAATATTGATGAAAGATTTGACGAGTATGTCAAGGGGGCAGCTGATGCAGGAATTGATGTAGGAGTGTATTTCTTCTCTCAGGCTAATTCAATAGACGAAGCCCATGAGGAAGCTGATACAGTAATCAATGCTATAAAGAAATACAACATTACATACCCTGTTGTTTATGACTGGGAAATTACCGGAAACGAAACTGCAAGAACCAATGATATAGATGTTGAGACTGTAACGGACTGTGCTGTTGCTTTCTGTGACAGGATATCTGAAGCTGGATATATTCCTATGATATACGGAACAAAAAAATGTGCGCTTATGAAAATGAACATGAGCCGACTTGCAGGATATCATTTCTGGTACACAGCCTACAATGAAGATGAGCCGTCATTTCCGTATGAATTTCAGATGTGGCAATATGCTTCTGACGGTAAAGTAGATGGAATTGATGGAGATGTTGATCTCAATATCAGCTTTATCGATTACTCAAAAACCAAACCTGTTTCATACTTATCACAGTAATTGGCATGGATATTTTCTTTGTTTTCTGAAACAATAAGTAAAAATATGTTACAGAAAGCAGATGAAACGCATGGCAAAAAGAGGCATGAAAAGAATTGATCCACGTGATCCGGGTAAAACAAGAGAAAATCATAAAATGAACCTCCCTAAGAATGATGTTGAGCCTGTACCTGAAATTCAGGGAAAAGCAAAACACGGCAATAAAAAAGCAGGCTTAATGTAAAAAAGCAAAGCTGTACACCAGATTTTTTGGTGTACAGCTTATTTTCATTCAAGACCTTTAAGTGCGCTAACCATGTCAATTTTCTTAATCTTACCTGCAAACATATAGTTTACAAATATTGAGAAGCAGAATGTAAGGATAATGGTCTTAATAATACTTGGCGTGAATAATACTGTCTTGGCGTCCATTTCAACAAATGACATTATTATGTCAACTAATGCAATACCACAAGGGAATCCAAGTATTATGCCAATCACAGTGAGCCATATATTCTGTGTGAGAATAAGTTCACGAACTTTTCTGCTTTTCAGTCCGACAACTTTAAGTGTTGCAAGGTCACGTTCTTTTTCTGTAAAATAAAGTATTCCTAGATTATATAGCACTACAATTGCGAGCACTGCCGCTGCAAGAATAAGTATTAAAAGCATTGTATTAAAGCTTTCAAGGCTATTATTGAATTCCTCAAGTGATTTCTGATTACTTATTGTGTTGGTCATCCCGTCATAGACCTTGGATACTGATTCGTTTGTGAGTATGGAAGTAGGTTTGTAAACGTATTTGTTTCCGAGATTTTCATAATAACCCCTTGAAATTGTTATTCCCTGAATAACTGGATTTCTGTAAATCCCAGCAATTTTAGCATTATGCCAGTTGTCATCGCCATATTCTTTCCAATAGATATGATCTCCTACCTCAACTCCCAGTTTATTAGCAGTGAAATAGCTTAATGACAAACCATCCTCTGGAAGTGTTATATATTCACGCTTGATTCCTGTAAATCTAAGCAATTCATCTGTGTCTGTTATTGTGATTACTGCTTTTTCATTTTTTCCGTTAGCCTTGATTTCAACCTGATTCTGCATATATGATTCGCCTTTGAATTTGTAAAGAACTTCATCAATCTGCAGATCACTTGCTTTTTCTGAAACTGATATAAGGGTAGTATAATTGTTCAGCTTTCTATAACTCCAGTCACTGATATCGAGAATTGTATCCTTCATTCCGAATGAACAGGCAATAAGTGCTGTACATCCCATTACTCCGACAATAGCCATAAAGGAACGTGCTTTACTTCTGACTACATCCCTTAAATTCCACTGAATATTGAAGCTGAGTTGTTTCCAAAGCTTTGTTTTTTCAAAGCTGCTTTGCTTAGTGATTTTCGGAGTTTTAGGACGAAGCATCTGAGCTGGTTTATCATGCATTACGGTTTTACATGCTGAAAATGAAGCAAGCGTACATATTGAAACAGTTATCACCAATGAGATAAGAAATAGCGGAGATACTACCGGTGTCCAGTGCATAATCGTATAGTATGTCGACATACCTTGATAAAAAAGCGGTGGCAGAAGAGGCGGTCCAAGAATAAGACCAAGTATTGATCCTCCAAGAGAGAGCCAAAATCCATATGAAATATAGTGACGTTCAATTACTGAATCCTTGAATCCAAGTGCTTTAAAAGCACCAATCTGAATACGCTGGTTATTAACTATTCTCGTCATTGTTGTAAGGATTGTAAGAATAGCAACCAAAACGAATACTATGGGAAAAATAAATCCTGAAGCTACATGCTGTTTTATTTCATTATCTATTGTTTTATTGCTTGTAAAATCAGCTTTCTTGATAAAAACACTGTAATCTCCGTCAAGAACCTCATCAATTTCTTCTTCAAGCTTATCAAAATCGGTTCTGTCTGTTTCTATTACAATTTCATTATATCTGATACTTGTTCCTGATAGAAAAAAGTCAGCAGAAATTACACCGTAACCAGATTTAAAGTGATTAGGCATATCTTCGGTGCTTGGAGTGAAATATACATATTCAGGGTTATAAATTATTCCTGAAATGCTCTTTTCAACTTCAGTATCCATAAATGTAAACTTTATTTTATCACCAACATGCAGTTTTTTTGCATCAGCAAACTGCTTATCAATCCAAATACCATCAGTATCGTTTGAAAAGTTCGCTCCTTCTACAACAATACTTTTTGATATTCTTTCACTGTTCTTATATGTAATTGAAAGTTCAGGCTGATTTCCAAAGTCACCGATAGCATTTACCTTAAGTCTCAGTTCAGCATCAGAAACTCCCTTGATACGCTTGATATCCTTGATATCCTTTTCAGTGAAGTCTTCCCCGTAAAGCCAGGCATCACCGAAATTTGACTTTTCGTAGTACGATTTCAGTTCAACCCGAATACCGTACCATTCAGAACCTATACCTACAAAAATGAAAACTCCGAGAAATGACATGAGAAATATAGAAATAAACTGTGCCTTATGCCTAGCCATATCCCTGAGCATTTTTCTTAATAGCATTACCAGTTCACCTCACTGACAGGTAACGGATTTTCACTTACTATTATATCCTTGACATGACCATTTTTAATTTTTATTACCTTATCGGCAGCCTGTGCAAGTGCGGCATTATGTGTAACTATAATTACTGTCTTGTGATTTTTATGGCTCATATCCTGCAATAGTGAGAGTATCATAACACCAGTATCACTGTCCAATGCGCCGGTAGGTTCATCACAAAGAAGCATAGTCGGATTTTTGCAAAGTGCTCTTGCGATAGAAATACGCTGTTGTTCGCCTCCGGACATCTGTGTCGGAAACTTGTCAAAATGTTCGTGTAATCCCACAGAATCAAGTATTTCAGCAGGGTCAAGCGAATCTTTTACAATTGTCTTGATAAGTGCTACATTTTCAAGGGCAGTAAGTGTTGGAATAAGGTTATAGAACTGGAATACAAATCCTACATTCTCAGCTCTGTATTCAGTAAGCTTATCATCATTATATTTTTCAATATTTTTTCCGTTTACAATGATTTCTCCCTCTGTTGCAGTATCCATCCCTCCAAGAAGGTTAAGGACTGTTGACTTTCCTGCGCCGCTCGGTCCCAAAATAACTACAAATTCTCCCTCATCTATAGTAAAGTTAATATCTTTTATAGCAAATATTTTTTTGTCGCCGACGTTATACGCCCTTGATACATTTTTAAATACAATCAGATCTTTTTGCATTGCTGTAATCATGCTGCCATCAGACAGCATTCTCCTTTCACGACGTTATAGCATATTTAATAGTAGGGCATGTTGTCGGTTTTTTATTTTGTAACAGAGACTTCATTGCCTTCTGTGATACTTTCAGATGAATCGGTTATTACAAACATGCCATCCTTAAGATCTGAGCCATAGATTTCAATGCTATCATCATTTTCAATGCCTGTTGAAACCATTATCTTCTTTACAACAAGATTTTCTCCGCCGTTGTCCTCAGCTATTAAAACATAAGCTTCGTCATCATCATTATATCTGATTGCGTCGAAAGGAACTGCAAATACATTTTCCTTTTCATTTGTTGTGATTTCAACCTTTGATTTCATACCAATCATAAGCTTTGTATCTTTTGACTTGATTTCAACCTCAACTTCAAATTCTGTTTCGGAAGATGTTCCCTCCTTAACTGAAGTAGGGGCAATCTTTGAAACTACACCCTCATATTTTTCTGAACCTGTTGCATCAGATTTTACTACAACCGGCATACCAACTTCAATTGATGCTATATCATATTCCTTAAACTTTGCAAGCACTTCAAGCTTATCTGTATCTTCAATGATAAAGAGAATTCCCTGACCTGCATTGCCTTCCTTTGCATATACAGCTGTAACAGTTCCAGATACAGGTGCAGTAACAGTACAGTCCTCAAGGTCTTTCTTAAGGTTTGCAAGATTTTTCTGTTCAGGAGTATAATCAACTGTCGACTTGTCATTTTCAATACTGCTCAGAAGATTTTCAAGTTCTGTTTCTGAATCTCTTTTAACTATGTCATAATTTGAAACTGCATTATCATAAGCTATTTTTGCTGTGTTATATGCGTCTTCAAGAGCATCAACGGCACTTCCTGCTGAACTTACTGCATAATCATATTCAACCTTAGCAGCATCATACTTTGTATATACTGCATAGATATCAAGCCAAGCCTTGTTGACAGCTTCATCATCAACAGCATTTTTGTTCATTTCCTTTACTGCTTCATCATAAGCAAGTTTATTTGCATCTGAATTATTTTCAAGAAATGCACTTCTTGAACGATTGACTTCACAGAAATCAACATAATAAACATTCTTTATAATATCAGGCATATCTTTAAAAATATCATCCAAAACCTTACGCTTGATCTTTATGTCACTTTCTATTAGTTTAAGTGAACTAAGCTTTGCAGAAATATTTGATTCAGTTGAGCTGTCTATTTCAGTAAGCTTTTTCTTGTAATTTTTTTCTGCAATATCAAGCGATTCCTTTGCAGAAGCAACCTGCTTTTCAGCGGCAGAAACAGGCTGATATGTTCCGTTATTAAGCTGTTCCTTCATTTTATTGTAATCTTTTTCTGCCTGAGAAATGCTAAAGTCTGTATTCACTTCGACATTGTTAAGTGATTTTTCTGCATTGAGAATAGCTGATTCAAGGCTTTTTGTATCAAGCTGGCAGAGGACATCTCCCTTGCTAACCTTATCGCCAACTTCAACGTTTACTTCTTTTATTGTATATCCTAGAGTTGAATAAACATTTTTCTCTTCATCACTCTGCACATAACCTGTTGCTGAAACAGATGAAACAAGTGAAGTCTGATTTAGCTGAATAGTTTCAACATACATTCCTTTAGATGCTGAATTGATATATGCTGTTACGCCAAAAGCGCCTGCTACGATAATTGCAACTGATATAATCGGTATTAAGATTTTTTTGTTCATAATATGTACTCCTTAAAACATTTGTAAACATGAATGTTATTTCATATTCAAATTATATACTGCATTAAAAATAATGTCAATGATTTTCCCTTAGAAATGTACTGCCGTTTTACACAAAGTTTTATATTATTTTGCATATACTATTATATATAATTAATTTAGTTTAAAAATCTAATAGCATTTCAACGTTTTCTTCATATTATCCTCATATTATTTGGCGAATTTATTAATACTATTAAAGAAAAGTATATATAAAAGCATCTCGGTTAATTAAAACTAACCGGGATGCTTATTGTTACTTCTTTATTACCGGGATCCAGATTTCACTTCTGTATGTCTGTGACATCATGTCACCATCAGAGTACCATTCAATTTCTGGTGCTTCTGCATGTTCATATCCTGACATCGGAAACCATTCTGAAAAGATTCTTTTCCATACTGACTGCATTGCTTCAGGCATAGGTCCAATACACTCAAAAACTGCCCAAGTTGCTGGTTCAATCTTAAGTTCACTCATGTTTGCAGGTACATCGGCTGTACTTTCTGTTGCAATGTAATAGTCCACACCGTTGTCATTAAAATCTGCACACGCTCCATAAAGACAAGCTTCTTTCTTACTGCTCAGCTTGCATATTTCCTTACATGTACCGTTTTCACATATTTCTTTCCAAAACAGAGGTATTTTATCAAGATTTTCACCGTTGTCAGTTCTGTAACGTCTCTTGACACCAACTAGTCTTATTGCACCTTTTTCTTCAATTTTGTAATTCATAGAGGTATCTCCTTTAATAGTTATTGAGAAGAAAATACGAGGATATGATTTAAGATATATTCCCATTTCTCTTGCAGCCGACGGAGTTACGCCATGCATGTTCTGAAATGCCCTTGTAAACGATGATGGAGAATCATAACCATATTTAAGGGCAATATCAATTATTTTCTCATCGGTGTTGGCTAAATCGAAAGCAGCACATGTAAGTCGTCTCCGCCTTATATATTCGCCCAGCGTGATATCGGATATTAATGAAAACATCCTTTGAAACTGATATGAAGAACAGCATGCCAGCATAGCAGCCTTACTAAAATCAATTTCATTATCAAGATTCTGTTCAATATAGTCAAGAGCCGAGTTCAGCCGTCCTAACCAATCCACGTTATCCCTCCCTTGTATTAAAGTATATCTTATTACAGAAAAGAAATCTTTGCATTTACTGCAAAATTCTGCATAGTGATCTATATTTTTTTCAAGTATATACCATGCTTACAAGTTTGTCAATATGACTGTATTCCTGACAGACATGCCCGACTGGAAATATACTTGATTTTATTTTCTTGATATGCTATAATATTATGGTATTTGGAGACGTATCGAAGTGGTCGTAACGAGCTTGACTCGAAATCAAGTTGTCCGCAAGGGCACGTGGGTTCGAATCCCACCGTCTCCGCCAGTTTATTTTGTGTCAGGGAACCACTCCATTTTATTTTATATGGAGTGATTTTTTACTGCCTGCATTGACAAACTATAGCTTAATATGTCAGTAAATTAATATGATTTTTAGAAAGGATACTCTAGTTATGAAATTAATGTTTGCCTCAGATATTCACGGCTCTTTTACCTACTGTGAGAAAATGATGGAGAGATATTTTGCAGAGAAATGTGACAAGCTTATTCTGCTTGGAGATATACTGTATCATGGTCCACGAAATGACCTTCCTGACGGATATGCTCCGAAAAAAGTTGCTGCTCTTCTCAATGAAAACAAAAAAGAAATACTATGTGTCAGAGGAAATTGTGAAGCTGAAGTTGATCAGATGATGCTGGAATTCCCTGTACTTGCAGACTATATGATTCTGTATCTTTGCGAAAAGATGGCTTTTGTCACTCATGGTCATCAGTTCAACACATCAAATCCTTCGATGCTGAAAGACGGAGACATTCTCATTCATGGACATACACATGTTCTTAAAGCTGAAAATTGTGATAATTATGTTTATATTAACCCGGGATCAGTTGCAATTCCTAAAGAAGGCAATAAACACAGCTACATGGTATTTCAAGACAACACTTTTATTATAAAAAGCCTTGATGGAGAAGAAATCCTAAAATATTCAATATAGCGTTAGAAACAGCCGTACAAGTTTTTTGTACGGCTGTTATTTTAGTTATTATATTGATTATAGTTATTTTGATTTTCATTATTATTTCTATGGTTTGAGCCTGCCCACATATAAAACAACGGGATAGAAACAAATACGATCCATGCCCATCCCCATGCATTTATAAGGAAACCAAGTGCAAGAAAGATAAACGTTACAAAAACAGGATAACAGAAGATAACAGGCTTGTTCTTTTCCTTTGCAGCAATACTTGTATAGTAAAGTGGAATTGTCAGGAATAACATCCATGCTGGGTGCCACCAATCAAGAAATACACCTGCAACGAGGAAAATAATTGTAACAAAAATCGGGTAAGGGAAATAATATGCAGGATTAGTTACCTTATCTTTTTTCTTATCCTTACGCCTATGTTTGCGTTTCGAACAGCAATTTTCAGTTTGATCTGAATATTCTGACTGTCCCTTGTCACTGTAATTATAAGAATAATTATAGTTGTAGTTATATGAATTGTCAGCTGTATTCTGCTGTCCGTTCTTTTTCTTTTCTGCTTCAGCAGCCTTTGCAATTTCAATCTGCTTGTTAATCTCTTTACCTAAAGCATCTATGCCCTTGCCAAGTTCTTTGCCTGCAATCTCAAGACCCTTGCCGATATCCTTGCCCATTTTACCGAAATCAATACCCATCTGACTGTAAGGATTATTTCCGGAAGTATTACTATCCGATGATGTGTTATTCTGATATGAGTATCCAGGATTATTCTGCATCTTTTCAGATCTTGTTTCAGCAGTATATTCCTTTGCTGTTGTAAATTCGCTCTTTGGAGCTTCAGCAGCAATATTCTTTGTGTATGCTTCATCATTTGAGAAAGGTGAACCCTGTGGTTCAGATGGAATGCTCTGAGGATATATTTCTATATTAGTGAACTTTCCTTCAGGCATAGCCTCCTTAACAGCGTAATCCTCTTTTTTAAGCGAAATCTTTGAGTCGTTCTCAAATTTGGCATCAGTATTATTTTCACTTACATTTCTAAAATCATAATTGAGATTAAGAATTGATTCATCAGTTCTTAACATCTGATCAAGTGATACATTATAAAGCTTTGCGAGAAGAAGAAGGTTATCTGTATCAGGTGAAGCTTCTGCTCTTTCCCACTTGGAGATTGCCTGTCTTGAAACTCCGATTTTTTCAGCAAGTTCTTCCTGAGAAAAATTATTCTGTTTTCTGAGCTGCTGTAATCTGTTTGCTATTTCTATAGTCATATAAAACACTCCATTCAATAAGCTGTTGTTATTTCTTTCATAATTGCATTATAACATGGCGTATAATATTATTCAAGCAATTCTGATAAACATTTTAAATTTTTCTGCAATTTTTTATGTAACGTCTGGTTGCAAAATAGAAAAAGCCCCTTTTTATAACACAAATGTTGTAATGTCATTCATGCTTTCAAAAGGGCATTCAAAAATATACTCACAATAGAGTCAGTATTTACAGCAAACTTAACTAATCAAGTAATCAATGAGCAAAAACTCTCTTGACGCTTTCCTTTACTCTGGTAAATCCACGCTGAATAATCTGCACTCTGAAAAGCACTGTTTCAAGCAATCCACAGTACTTATCAACTAATACTATTACATACGTTTCTTTATGTCTTGGTAGTGAAAAGGTCAAAGGAAACATATGCTTTTCTATAATTTCACTTTCAAGGTCAGAAATTGTAAAATATTTCAATGCATTGTTAAGGGCAAGCTTAGGATGATATGACCCATGAAAACCATTCTCACCCTTGTAGGTATGCCAGTCATATAAAAACAAATCATGGAGTAAACCGCCTCTTGCGCCAGCTCTTGCATCCAATGAGAATTTCTTGCACAAAAGATAATTATAATATGATACATTAACACAGTGTTCAAAAGTTGTAGTATTTCCATGCTGCATATAATTCTTCATTTGTTGAACAACTTCATTGTTAAAAAGGTCGTCGACAAAACTATTGTACTCATTCAGTTTTTCATCTGTCAGACTTAACTTTGATCCTATTGGTCTTATCATTTATTTACCTCGCATATTATTTATACTTCCAACTATGTAATAGTATAAAGCATTTAAAATCAGATTTCAACACTTAATTAATAACATATTACATAAAGTTATTATAGAGAAACTATTTAATATTACTAATATGTGTAACAAATTAGTAATATCACTTGAATTTGAATGCCATTATATATATTTATTATACTATTTGTATTTTTTATGTATATTATTACGTTTAAAAGGATTGATTAGTAAAAATGCATTAAAAATTACAAAAAATTTCATTATTAATTTAATTGTGAATTTTATATTGCGGTTGCTTTTTAAAGTAGTGTGGTGTATAATAACACTTAAGTGGTGATGAATGGTGTTAAAGTGGTGAATAGTGGTGAAAACATTACTACTTAACACAATTTATTAGTTACATAATATTTTTATAAAAAAGTGTGGTGATAAAGCTTGGCAGAAAATTCTCTCATGGGTACTTATGAACACGTCATTGACGCAAAAGGACGTATGGCTTTCCCAAATAAGCTCAGGGAGCGTCTCGGTATAAGTTTTATCGTCACTATTGGACTTGACGGATGCCTGTATGTATATTCCAATAATGAGTGGGACATATTTACAGATAAGATAAAGACACTTACAGGCGACAAAGCCAAAGCTGCAAAGATGTTTATCATCAACGCCACACCTGTTGAAACAGACAAGCAGGGTCGTGTCCTCATACCACAGAAACTTCGTGAATATGCAGGACTTGAACATGACGTTACAGTCCTTGGTGTTATTAACAGGGCAGAAATATGGGATACAGCCAAATTTAACAAAATCAGCTGTGATATTTCTAACGAAATGCTTTCTGACGCTATGGCAGACCTCGCATTCTGATTTAAACTCAAAACAAAGGAAAAGTTTGAAAGATAAATCTTTCAAACTCTGAGTTTTGTGCTTTTCGAACTGCCGTTCGAAATTTTGCTTAGCAAAAATACACAAACCATCAAATAAAAGGAGGCATGCTTCCTACAGAAGCATAGTCATAAATATGAATTTTTCTCATGTTTCAGTATTATTGAATGAATGTCTTGAAGGACTTGACATCAAGCCTGACGGAATTTATATTGACGGAACCTGCGGCGGAGCCGGACACTCCTGTGAAATAGCTAAAAAGCTTTCAACAGGACGTCTTCTCGGAATTGACCGTGATCCTGACGCTGTTGCTGTGGCTTCCGAAAGACTTTCTCCTTATAATGCTGAAGTTATTAGAGGAAACTACTCAGAAATAAGAGAAATTGCAAACTCAGCTGGCATTTTCGAATGTGACGGCATACTACTCGACCTTGGCGTATCTTCATACCAGCTCGACAATGCAGAAAGAGGTTTTTCTTATCATAGTGATGCTCCTCTTGATATGAGAATGTCAAAGGAAGGAACATCTGCAAAAGATATTGTCAATACATGGTCATTTGAAGAACTTTCAAGAATTATTTTTGAATATGGCGAAGAAAAATTCTCAAGAAAAATTGCTGAAAACATTATAAGGACAAGAGAAATCAAGGAAATCCAGACTACTCTTGAACTTGCCGACATTATAAAACAATCAATACCTGCAAAATTCAAGCGTGAAAAGAATCCATGCAAGAAAACATTTCAAGCAATCAGAATTGCTGTCAATTGTGAATTTGAGCATCTTAACAAGGGACTTGACGATGCATTTGAACTTTTAAAGCCAGGCGGACGGCTTTGTGTTATAACATTCCATTCACTTGAGGACAGAATTGTAAAACAGCGTTTTGCTTCATTCTGCAAAGGATGTATTTGTCCTCCAGATTTTCCTCAGTGCGTTTGTGGCAGAAAGCCAAGAGGAAAGCTTGTTTGCAGAAAGCCTATTGAAGCTGCTCCTGAAGAACTTGAAGTAAACAAAAGAAGCAGAAGTGCAAAATTAAGGATTATCGAAAAATTATAAGGGGGATTTATTATGGCAGCCAACAATCTTGCATATGATTTGTCCAAATACGAAGATTATAATCCAAAAAAGTCTCCTGACATAAAGGTTAAAAAGATTGCAAGAGAACAGACAGGTTCTGCACCTAAAGTGATTATTGTCACAATGATGGCAGGAGTTCTTATGGGTGGAGTTATTTATGGAAAGGTTCAGAATGCTTCTTTGCAGGCTGAGATTGCTAATCAGGAAGAACAGGTTGATATTCTTTACAGTGAAAACGTCAGAATGCAGACTGAAATAGAAGGAAAAAGCGCACTCAAGACCGTTGAGGAATATGCCGAAAATGTTCTGGGAATGCAGAAGCTTGATAAGTCACAGATTGATTACATAACTATGGAAAGCGGAAATGTTGTTGAAATTCCTGAGGACAGCAACAATGTATTTGTCAGAATTAAAAACGCTTTTGATGATTTTGTGGAATATATAAGAGGATAACACAATATTATATAAAGAAATAGGCAGAAGTCCAAGCATATTATATTCTTTTCTGCACTGTTTAAAACAAGGGTTGCAGAATATGCAACCCGTATTTACATTAAAACACCAATATTTATTCTGAGAGGTGAACCCTATTGTCTTATCAGCCAACAAGCAAAATGAAAAGAAAACTTAATATCTGGGTGCTGTTTATGCTTTTGGCTTTTGCCTGCTTTATAGTAGTGAGTCTTTTTAGAACTTCAATTACCGATAATGAAAAGTATCAGGTTCTTGCAAATGAAAATCACTTTGGAAGCACTACAGTAAGCGCCAACAGAGGTAGCATTTACGACATGAACGGGAAAATTATTGCTCAGTCTGCGACTGTTTACTCAATAATAATTAACCCATATGCATTATCAAACCTTGACAATGAAAAGATTGCTGAAGGAACAGACAAGACAGAACAGCAGCGTCAGCTTGATGCGGCTGCTACTATTCTAAGTGAAGAACTCGGAGAAGTTACATATGATGACGTTGTAAAAAAGTTTGAAAAGACTACAACACAATGGGTATGTGTTAAGAAACTTGTGGAAAAGCCTGTTGCTGACAAGATATTAATGCGTGCTGACGAAGAAGATCTTATCGGTAATCTTATATACACTGAACAGGATACAAAAAGGTATTACCCGCAGGGAGAGCTTGCTGCCGCTGTAATAGGATTTACAAACTATGAAGGCGACGGAATATACGGTGTTGAATCATATTATAATGAATATCTTTCAGGCGTTGACGGAAAAGTAATTTCTGCTACAGACGCACAGGGAAGAGAAATGCCATACAAAAATGACAAGATTTATGCAGCTCAGGACGGAAACTCACTTTATCTTACCCTTGACATGACTTTGCAGTATTATGTAGAGAAATATCTTGAGGAAACAATTGAAACTCATGAGGTTGAAAACCGTGCATGTGGAATTATAATGAATGTCAAAACAGGTGCAATTCTTGCAATGGCTAGTACGCCCGGTTATGACCTGAACGACAGAAACTCAATCTTTTTCGATAAGGATAAGCAGTATCTTGACGCTATTGTTGATGAAGAAGAATATGATACTGCTTATGCTACAATCAGAGAAAAGCAGTGGAAAAATAAAGCTATCACAGAACTTTATTATCCTGGATCTGTTTTTAAGGTTGTTACGGGAAGTTCCGCACTCGAAGAAAAGGCTGTTTCACTTGACTCTACATTTGTCTGCAACAGAACATATGTAGTAAGGGATACAACTTTCCATTGCTGGGCAAATTATTCGCATGGTGTTCAGGATTTTACAACTGCAATGACTAATTCATGCAACCCTGCTTTCATTCAGATCGGTGAAAAACTCGGAGCTGAGAATTTTTCTAAATACTTTGAAGCATACGGATTTACTGAGCCTACAGGAATTGACCTTCCAGGTGAGGCAACAAGCTTGTTCGTATCACCTGATAGTATGGGACCTGTTGAACTTGCATCAAGTTCCTTTGGTCAGACAAATAAAATTACACCTATGCAGATGATAACTGCATATGCTGCTGTAGTAAACGGCGGATATCTCATGACTCCTTATGTTGTAAGCAAAATAGTAGATCCTAATGGAAACGTTGTTAAAACAACGGCACCTAACGCAAGACGTCAGGTTATTTCAGAAGAAACATCTGCAACCATGAGAGGTGTTCTCGAAGCGGTTGTAAACAACAAGGGTGGTTCAAACGCTTACATCAAGGGTTATAAAATCGGAGGAAAATCCGGTACATCACAGAAGCAGGATGAAAACAATGCCCAGAACAGAGAAGACCTCTATGTTTCATCATATGTTGGATTTGCTCCTGCTGATGATCCTGAAATCATAATGCTTGTTATGGTTGATGAACCTATGGGAAAAGAATATTACGGAAGTCTTGTTGCTGCTCCTGTAGTTTCAAATGTATTTAAGGAAGCTCTCCCTTATCTTGGATATTATCCTGAATATACTGAGGAAGAACTTGCAGAAATGGATATTACAGTTCCATCCGTTCAGGGCAGAAATGTTGACATGGCAAAGAAAACTCTTGAACAGCTTGGGCTTCAGGTTACTGTTCTTGGAAGTGGAACTACAGTTATTACACAAGTTCCGTCAACAGCTTCATCAATTCCTAGAAATGGAAAGATTATTCTTTATACAGAAGAAAATCAGGAAACTGAATATACAACTGTTCCGAATATCATTGGCAAACCGGTTGATGAAGTCAACAGAATTCTGACAGAAGCAAACCTCAATTTCAAGTCAGGTGACGGAGCATCACATAACTCAAGCTCTGTTGCATTTTCACAGAATTACGGTGAAGGATGTGTTGTTCCTGTTGGAACAATCGTCGAGGTTTACTTTATTATAAAAGATGAAGGCTAATTTAAATTCCGAGTTGACTTTCTAGTCTACTTGGCAGATTCCCAAAATTCCTTTATGCGGAGGTTATTATGAGGTTAACAGATTTACTTAACGATGCAATGCAGAATCAACATGCTGTTGTCAGATTGATTGATACAAGGGCTGAAGTCAGAGGCCTTACAGATAATACAAAAGATCTTGAACCAGGATTTATTTTCATCTGCGTAAAAGGTAATAATTTTGACGGACACACAGCTGCCCAGGAAATGCTTGACAAAGGTGCTGTTTGTGTAGTTACTGAATATGATCTTAAAGTTGATAATCAGATAATTGTTGATAATTCAAGAAAATTCTATGGTCTGCTCTGCGCAGCATGGTTCGGTCATCCTGAAAAAAGACTTCATCTTCTTGGCGTAACAGGTACAAACGGCAAGACAACCATGACTACACTTATAAAAGAAATTTTAAGACAGAATGGTAAAAAGGTTGGCTTTATCGGTACGACAGGAACTGAAATAAACGGAGAGCCTGTTAAAACTGATGAATCAACTTCCACCACTCCTAGAGTTTATGAATTGTATTCATTATTCAAGAAGATGGTTGACAGTCGCTGCGAATATGCAGTAATGGAGGTATCCTCCTTTGCTCTTGAACAGAACAGGATTGGTCCTGCTATATTTGATATTGCTGTCTTTACAAACCTCACACAGGATCATCTTGACTACCACAATACAATGGAAAATTACTATCAGGCAAAGAAAAAACTCTTTACAGACCATTGCCGTGTTGCAATAATTAATAAACAGGATGGATATGGTGAAAGACTTTACAAAGAAATAACCTGTGAAAAGTACACTTATGCAGTTAAAGAAAAGGCAAGCGTTTTCGGAGATAACATTAAAGTTCAGGGCGGAACAACAAAGTTTTGGTTCTGCACACATGAAAAAAGCTTTCCTGTAACACTTAATATGATCGGACAGTATAATGTCAGCAATGCTGTTGCAGCAATTGCAGTATGTTCAAAAATGGGAATTTCAATTAATGGAATAATAAGAGCTATGTTAAGCTGTAAGGGCGTAAGAGGAAGATGTGAAGTTATTCCGACTGACCGTGACTTCATGGTAATCTGTGACTATGCACATACTCCTGATGCTCTTGAAAATATGCTTCCTAATATTAAGGCAAATATCAAGGGCAGACTTATATGCCTGTTCGGATGCGGCGGTGACAGGGATAAAACAAAGCGTCCCCTAATGGCAAAGGCTGCTGAAAAATATGCAGATTATCTTATAATCACCTCAGATAATCCAAGAAACGAAAATCCTGAGAAAATCATAGATGACATTGTTGCAGGACTTAGCAATTCAAAACCTTTTGATGTCATTACAGACAGAAAAGAAGCTATTTGTCATGCAATTAAAATAGCACAGAAAGACGATGCTATTGTGCTTGCCGGAAAAGGACATGAAGATTATCAGATTCTTTCTGGAAATGTGCATATTCATTTTGATGAACGTGAAGTTGTTGCAGAGGCACTCAACACAAACAAGGCAGTTCATATTGAGAAGAAAATTCGTGAACAGCTTCCTGTTTTTGATATAATTGCCGCTATGAACGGTAAACCACACCTTATATCACATCCACAGATGTATGCATATGTTGACCTTATAAGTTCTGATACAAGAACAATTCAAAAAGGATCTATATTCTTTGCAATCAAGGGTGACAAGTATGACGGACATGATTATGTAAAGGATGCTATAAAGGCAGGAGCAGTTGTTGCTGTTACCGAAAGAGTTGTTGACGAATGTCCTTGTATAATTGTTCCTAACACAAGAAAGGCTCTTCTTGACCTTGCATGCTATTATCGTTCAAAGTTTTCTCCGATTCTTATTGGTGTAACCGGAAGTGTCGGAAAAACAACCACCAAGGAAATGATAGCACTTGCTCTTTCTACATCATACAAGACAATGAAAACAGAGGGAAATCATAACAATGAAATCGGACTTCCGTTCACATTATTTTCCCTTAATCACAGTTATTCAGCTGCAGTCATTGAGATGGGCATGTCACATTTTGGTGAGATTGACAGTCTTTCCCGAACAGCAAGACCTACTGTTTGTGTCATAACAAATATAGGGTATTCGCACCTTGAAAATCTGGGTTCACAAGATGGCATCCTGAAAGCCAAGATGGAAATACTCAACGGCGCTACTCCTGATGCTCCGCTTGTTATAAATGCTGATGATCCATATCTTTATTCAATTAAGTTGAAATATACGATAAAAAATAAAATTATCACCTTTGGTATTGAAAACGAAGATGCTGATTTCAGAGCTGTAAATGTTACTTTCAATGTGTATGGTTCTACATTTGACCTTATGTATAAGAATGAGATTATACAGAACTTCACTCTTCCATGCTCCGGTATTCACAATGTAATGAATGCTTTGTGTGCTGCTACTGTTGCAAAGATAAGCAATGCCGATATGGGGGCAGTTGCAAAGGCTTTAATGAATTTCAAAACCGATTCGTTAAGACAGCACATTGAAAAACGTGGTGAGCAGACTCTCCTTGTTGACTGCTACAACGCATCGCCAACATCAATGGAAGCTGCAATAAATCTTCTTGCTGATATGAATCCTGAGGGAGAAGGCAGACGTGTTGCTGTTCTTGGCGATATGCTTGAGCTTGGTGCAAAATCTCCTCAGCTCCATGAAAAGCTCGGTGAATACGTTGTTCGCAAGAATATAGATATACTTGTATGTTATGGTGAGTATGCCAAGTATATTGCAAAACGTGCTGATGAACTTGGTATGCACTCGGGTTGTTCAAATCAGAAAGATATGGTTGTGAACTTTCTGAAATTCAAACTGAGACCAAATGATATTGTTCTCTTCAAGGCAAGCAGAGGAATGCACCTTGAAGAAATAATTGAAGAATTATATAAGTAGTATTTGGAGGAACTGTTATGCCATTCTGGATCAATTTGCTGGTTGCCCTTATTTCTTTTGGGGTAGCATCTGCAACAGGCTTATTTTTAATACCGCTGCTTAAAAAAATACACTTCGGGCAGACTATATATGAAAAAGGTCCTGCGTGGCACAAGGATAAACAGGGTACCCCTATCATGGGGGGATTCATGTTTATTATCAGTTCAATTGTTTCCACAGGCATTGGTATTGTGCTTTACAGGCTGACAAGAAACACACTTGTACTTGCAGATGACAAAACACTTCTCTACAAGCTCCTTGCAGGAATAATATTTGCTCTTCTCAATTCATTCATAGGCTTCCTTGATGACTATATCAAAGCAGTAAAGAAACAGAACCTCGGACTAAAAGCAAAGCAGAAAATGGCTATGCAGTTAGTATTCTCATGTGCTTTCTTACTTGCATTATATATCATCGGAGACAGGTCTACAGCAGTTGTATTCCCTCTTATAGGTGAACTTGAACTTGGGATATTCTATTATCCACTTATGATTTTATATATGATATTCCTAACAAATGCTGTAAATCTTACTGACGGAATTGATGGACTCTGCGGAACTGTTACTGTTATTTCAGGACTTTCATTTGTTGTCCTGTGCAGCTTTATGAGCAACTGGGAATATTCAATCTTCTCAATGGCTCTTGCGGGAGGATGCTTAGGATTTCTTGTCTGGAATCTCCACCCTGCCAAGGTATTTATGGGAGACACAGGCTCAATGTTTTTGGGGGGCGCAATTGTTGCTATAGGCTTTGCAACAAGACAACATATTCTTCTTGCTGTAATTGCCATTGTTTATATCTGCGAGGCTCTCTCTGTTGTACTTCAGGTTATCAGCTTCAAGACAACAGGAAAAAGAATTTTCAAGATGTCACCTATTCATCATCACTTTGAAATGACAGGTTTTTCAGAATATAAAATTGTTATTACTTTTTCATCAGTTGCTATAATTGTTGGAATTATTGCTAATATTGTCTTTAACCTTTCTCTGTAAGACAACACATCACTAAACTAAGACAATACTATAACGGACTTAATAAATTATTGACTTTATTTACTTATAATTACAATGAAAGGATGGTCAGTGAATGGCAACTACAGCCGGTGCTTTACCAAACAAAGGTGCAAGAAATAATAAAGTACAGAAGCCCCGACTTAACCCTGACGGAACATCTAAGGGGTATAAAGAAAAAATTGTGTCCGGACCAATGGATCTGACTTTCTTTCTTATCATCATGGTTCTGCTTGTAATGGGAATTATCATGATGTTCTCTGCAGGATATGCCTGGGCAATAAACGAAGGCAATTCTGGAACATTTTATGTAAAAAAACAGCTTACCGCTGCAGTGCTGGGCTTATCAGGTATGTTCATAATGTCTTTCTTTGACTATCATTATCTAAGAAAAGCATGGATAGCTTATGGAGCATACATCGGATCAGCAATACTTCTTGTACTTTGTAAAGTAGGTCCTTTCAAATCCCCTCATAACGACTCTTACCGTTGGGTTGATTTTAAAATTGTTCCTGAATTTCAACCATCTGAAATCATGAAGTTTGCTATTATTCTTCTGTTTTCATATATTATTTCTGTAAACTACTCAAAGATGAAAGAATTCAAGTACGGCATTGTTCCGTTTGTAGGTTTTCTTGGAGTTGTCTGCGGTCTTATGCTGTTACAGCCTCACCTTTCGGGTACAATTATCATTTGCTCAATCGGTGCAATAATGATGTTTGTAGGAGGTTCAAAAGTTTCTCATCTCTTTTTAGTCGGTGCGGTCGGAATCGTTCTTGTAATAGGCATCGTATTCTACCTTGCAACTACCAAAGGATTTACCTACTTTGAAAAGCGTTTTCTAACGTGGCAGGATCCTTTCAATGATGAAATCAAGGATATAACATGGCAGACGCAGAATTCACTTATTGCTATCGGCTCAGGCGGACTTTTCGGTTTGGGACTTGGCAACTCAAGACAGAAGTTTTTGTATCTTCCTGAATCAAAAAATGACTTTGTTTTTGCAATTGTATGCGAAGAACTTGGATTTGTCGGCGCACTCATGGTAATAATTCTGTTTCTTCTCTTTATTATCAGAGGATTTTATATTGCAACAAAATCACCGGACAAATTTGGCATGATGCTTGCTGTGGGACTTACAGTTCAGATTGGTCTTCAGGCTTTACTAAACATTGCCGTTGTAACAAACACTATACCAAACACCGGAGTTTCACTTCCGTTCTTCAGCTATGGAGGAACAGCTCTTGTCATGCAGCTTGTTCAGATGGGTATTATACTGAACATATCCCGTCAGTCATTGATAGAAACATAGGAGGATTCACAATGTTGAAGGTTTTACTTGCAGGGGGAGGAACTGCAGGACACATAAATCCGGCTCTTGCAATAGCATCTATAATCAAAGAGCATAACCCAGACGCTGAATTTCTGTTTGCAGGAACACCAAATGGTATGGAATCAAATCTTGTTCCAAAGGCAGGCTATGATTTTGCACCTATAAAAGTTAGCGGTTTCCAACGAAAAATTACTCCTAAAAATATTGCACGAAATGTCAGAGCACTTGCTTACCTTACTACAGCTGGCCACCGTGCAAGACAGATCATCAATGAATTCAAGCCTGATCTTGTAATTGGTACAGGCGGATATGTAAGCGGTCCTGTTGTCATGCAGGCAGCAAAGATGAAAATACCTACTGCTATCCATGAACAGAATGCATTTCCGGGAATGACAAACAAGCTTCTTGCAAAACATGTCGACCATGTTATGCTTACAGTTGAAGATGCTCTTCAATATCTTGATAAAGGTATAAAATACACTGTTACAGGACTTCCTGTCAGAACAGGCTTTATTGGCAAGTCAAAGTCAGAAGCAAAAGCTGAACTTGGACTTGACAGCAACTTATGTATCCTTTCATGGGGTGGAAGCCTTGGTGCTGGGAAAATAAACGAAACTGCTGCTGACCTTATTGAATGGCATACAAAAAATAACCTTGAAATCAACCATATTCATAGCTTTGGCAGAATGGGCAAGGACACATTTGAACTGTCACTTACAGACAAGGGTATTGATTATAAAAATAATCCACGCCTTATTGTAAGGGAATACATTGACAATATGGATACCTGTACTGCTGCGGCAGACCTGATAATCTGCCGTGCAGGTGCGAGTGCAATATCTGAACTTGAGGCTTTGGGACGCGCATCAATACTTGTCCCTTCACCTTTTGTAGCAGGAAATCATCAGTATTATAATGCTATGGTTCTCGGAAAATCAGGAGCCGCAATTGTTATTGAACAAAAGGATCTGACAAGTGAAATGTTAATTCAGAAAGTTGAGCAGCTTTACAAAAATCCTGCAAAACTTAATTGCATTGCAAAAAAAGCAGGCGAAATGTATGTAAAAGACACTCCGGACAGGATTTATTCTGTTATTGAAAGCTTGATTAAATAGCCCCATGCACCAATATTCCTTCATCGCATAGTATGATATAAATATGCGATAAAGGAGCTGCACGGTATGCAGAAACTTATTATAAACGGCCGCAGAAGGATTAGCGGTGAAATTTCCATGCAGGGTGCAAAGAATGCAGCACTTCCTATCATTGCGGCTGCAGTACTGTGCGGTGAAAAGATTACCCTCGCAAATTGTCCTAAGCTTTCAGATACTTATGCCGCTTTGAGAATACTCAATTATATTGGCTGTAAAACCAATATGGACGGCAACATTGTTACTATTGACGCATCTGTTATTGACCGAGTTGACATAACCGATGAACTTATGCGTGAAATGCGTTCCTCCATTATTTTTATGGGCGCTATCGTCGGCAGAACAGGTAAATGCAGAATGACATTTCCAGGCGGCTGTGACATAGGTCCGAGACCTATAGACATGCACCTTTCTGCATTAAGAAAAATGGGTATAACAATAAATGAGGAGTATGGTCAGCTTGACTGCAATGTAGAAAAAAAGCTTAGCGGTGCAAAAATTGCTCTGTCATTCCCTTCCGTAGGAGCTACTGAAAATATTATTCTTGCTTCCGTTCTTGCAGAGGGAAAAACCATTATCCAGAACGCTGCAAGAGAACCTGAAATTATTGACCTTGCAAGATTTCTAAAAGCCTGCGGCGCTGATATTAAGGGCGAGGGTGAAGGTCAGATAATAATTAACGGGGTTTCAAAGCTTCATGGATGCACATATAAAATTATGCCTGACAGAATTGTCTGCGCAACTTATCTTGCTTGCGCAGCAGCTTCGGGAGGAGATTTGCTTATCAAACATTGTCACCCTAATGATATAGATTCTATCACCCCAATACTGGAGCAAATGGGTTGCTTTATAAGCAGTTATGGCAATAACATTTATATTAAAGGCACAAATAAACTTAAATCAGTAGACACAATAAGAACAATGGTATACCCTGGATTTCCAACGGATATACAGGCTGTTATTATGGCACTTCTCTGTAAATCCAATGGTACTACTGTTTTTGTCGAAAACATATTTGAAAACAGATACAAGCACGTCGGAGCTCTCCAGCGCATGGGTGCTGACATCCGTGTTGAAGGAAAAGTTGCAATTGTTGAAGGTGTCAGAAAGCTATATGGTGCAAGGGTTGACGCAACAGATTTAAGAGGTGGTGCTGCTCTTGTAACTGCAGCTTTATCAGCTGACGGAACAACAGAAATATCTGATATTCACTACATTGACCGTGGATATGAGGATATTGAACTTATTTTATCTTCAGTAGGTGCAGATATAAGAAGAATGTAATCATGCCTTACATTACAATGGCTTTAATAATACTAAATTGAAAGGATTTGCAATTGATGCAGGATGTTGTAAAACAAGGTACCTCACAATATAATAAATCAGGGCGAAGAAGATATAAAAGAAATATGTCTCTTTCCTATATGCTTATTCTTTTTATTGCTGTGACTGCATTTATAATTCTGTCTGTTACGGTGTTTTTTAATATTGAAGAAGTACGTGTTGTCGGCACATCCGTTTATACTGCTGAAGAAATTGTAAAGTCAAGCGGTCTTACGGCAGGAGAAAACATGATCAGAGCCAATATGGGGAAAACCGCCTCAAAAATAAATCATGACCTTGTTTACATAGAAAAAACAAAAATAAGGCGTGTATTCCCCAATACAGTAGAAATTGAAGTCACGCCATGCAAAGAAACTGCAATGATCAGTTTTCCAGAAGGATTCTTTCTCATCAGTAAGGACAGGAAAATTCTTGATATTACTGAGAATGAAAGAAGCAATCTGATTACAATAGACGGATGTGAACCTGCTGAAAGCCTTAATGTCGGAGATATATTTGAGTCGGGGGATGAAAACAAAACAAAAATAATTTCCCAGCTTATTGAATATAACTCCATAAGTGCAGACGGAAAGATCACAGAATATGATATCTCTGATCGTCTGAATATCACATGTCTTTACGAAAACAGAATCTGTATCCAACTTGGGCTGATATCCGAACTTGATTATAAAATTCGTTTTGCAAATGAAATTATAGTCACTAAAATAGGGAAAGATACAGAAGGAACACTTAAAATTCTTTCAGATGGTGAAGCTTCATTCCTCGATAAAGTATCAATTGAGGAAAATGCCAAAATATACGAAAGCAACATCAATACTGAAACAACAACCGAGACAACATCTTCTGATGATTCTTCATCAACAAATGGCGCTTCAACTGGTATGATGGAATAATATATCATAAAATCATAAAATTACTATAATAATATTGCTTAATTCTTTGCTTTATTTTATTAAAAGTATTGAAAAAGTACTGATTATATGATAAAATAAATGTTGTGTATGTTTGATAGGTATTTACTATATATAGGAGGACGTTAACATGGGCGGATTTATTCTCGATAACGAAGAATTCATACCTGATGTAAATATAAAAGTAGTCGGAGTTGGTGGCGGCGGAGGAAATGCGCTTAACTGTATGGCTGTTGCTGGCATCAAGGACGTTGAATACATAGCTGTGAACACGGATGCTGCTGCGCTCAAATCTTCTAAGGCTTCTCAGAAGGTTCAGATTGGTGCAAAGCTTACGCGAGGCAGAGGTGCAGGAAACAAGCCTGAAATAGGTGAACGTTCCGCACAGGAAAACAAGGATGAAATATCTGCTGCTCTCAAGGGCGCACAGATGGTTTTCATTGCTGCCGGTATGGGCGGCGGTACTGGTACTGGTGCTGCTCCTATTGTTGCTGAAATAGCACAGGAGATGGATATCCTTACTGTTGCCGTTGTAACAAAGCCTTTCAATTTTGAACAGAAAACAAAAATGATTCAGGCTGAAAAAGGTATTGAAGAACTTAAAAAACATGTTGACTCCCTCATTGTTATTCCTAATGAACGTCTTCTTATCGGTTCGGACAAGCCTCTTACTATGAGAGATTCGTTCTCTCTTGCAGATGATATTCTTAAAACAGGGGTAAAATCCATTGCCGAGCTCATCACAGTTGAAGGTATGATTAATCTAGACTTTGCTGACGTTGAAACTACTATGAAAAATGCTGGATATGCTCATATGGCTATCGGTCATGGCTCTGGTAAGGACAAGGCTTCTGAAGCTGCTAAGGCTGTTATCTCAAGCCCACTTCTTGAAACATCTATCAGCGGTGCTACAAGACTTCTTATTAATATCGTTATGTCTGAAGATGTTCTTGCAAACGATGTTGATACAGCTACAAAACTTATTTCTGAGGCTGCTGATCCAAACGTAGATATGATCTTCGGTACATCCTTTGATGAATCTATGCAGGACGAGCTCAGCATTACAGTTATTGCTGCAGGCTTTACTGATACTAATGTTGTCAATACTGATAAGTCTGTTGAAAAGCCTGATGACAGCGCAACAGCTCAGCACAGAGCTTCTGACGATTACAGTGATCTCTTTGATTTATTCAACAGCAGAGGTTAATGTTCTCCCTTAAATTTATAAAACCAGCCCCTCAGTTACTAAACTGAGGGGCTTTTTATTGAATATAAAAATACGCCAGGTAAATAAATACCCGGCGTATACTTTCACTTAGTAATCCATACCAATTTTAATTGCCTTCATGTTGTTCTCTAAAAGCTGTGTCTTTGTTGGAGGTACAATCTTTTCTAGGGCCTTTCTTGCTGTTTCTTCGGAGATTATTCCTGTTTCCTTCATAATCTTTCCGAGAAGAATAATATTTGCTCCGCCAGGAAGATTATTATCAGCTGCAAGCTGTGTTGCAGGAACATAGTAACATTCAATATCTGTTCTGTCACACTTATCATCAACCATTGTGCTGTCGATGAACACCTTACCGCCAGCCTTAACTGATCCAATGAACTTATTAAATGAAGGTGTATTCATTGCAAGAAGTATTGATGGTTCAATTACAAGCGGAGACCCGATAGGCTCATCAGAAACACATACTGAACAGTTACATGTACCGCCTCTCATTTCAGGACCGTATGATGGAAGCCATGAAACCTCTTTATCATCAATAAGTCCGCTATATGCAAGAACTTTTCCGACAAAGAGGATACCCTGTCCGCCGAAACCTGCTAAAAGAATTTCGTTAGTCATTACTTGTTACCCTCCTCACTTGTGTCCTTATAAACGCCGAGCGGATAGTAAGGAATCATGTCGTTCTGAAGTCTCTTGATAGCATCGACTGGTGAAAGTCCCCAGTTAGTAGGACAAGTAGAAAGAATTTCAACTATAGAAAAGCCCTTACAATTTTTCTGATTTTCAAATGCTTTTCTTATAGCTTTTTTTGTTTCCTTAATATGAGGAACAGTATCAACTGCAACACGCTGTGCAAGAGCTGTACCATCAAGTGTTGAAAGCATTTCACAAACTCTTATAGGGTAACCCTGAATTTTAGGATCACGACCGTATGGAGTTGTCTGTGTAATCTGACCTGGAAGAGTAGTTGGAGCCATCTGTCCGCCAGTCATTCCATAAGTTGTATTGTTTACGAAAATAACAACAATATTTTCCCCTCTTGTTGCAGAGTGAACTGTTTCAGCAGTTCCAATTGCAGCAAGGTCACCATCACCCTGATATGTGAACACAAACTTATCAGGCATCGCTCTTTTGACACCTGTTGCAACAGCAGGAGCACGTCCATGAGGAGCTTCAATCATATCACAATTGAAATAATCATATGCCATTACAGAACATCCAACAGGACATACACCGACTGTGTCGCCTTCAATGCCCATTTCATCTATAACTTCACAAAGTATTCTGTGGATAATACCGTGTGTACATCCAGGGCAGTAATGCAAAGTAATGTCAGCAAGAGCCTTTGGTTTTTCAAATACAACAGCCATTACTTAACACCTCCGTATTTCTTAATTTCATCAAGTACCTCGGAAGGCTTAGGAATGATACCGCCTGTTCTTCCAAGGAATTCTACAGGCTTTGAGCAGTTGATAGCAAGCTTTACATCGTCAATCATCTGTCCCATTGACATTTCAACGCATATAACTGTCTTGCAATTCTTTGTAGCTTCAATCATCTGCTTCTTAGGGAATGGCCATAATGTAATAGGTCTGATAAGACCAGCCTTGATACCCTGTTCTCTTGCAGCGTTTACAGCAGATTTTACAACTCTTGCTGTTGCACCGTAAGCTGTAAGAACAATATCAGCGTCATCACACATATATAATTCAGCTTCAGCATAATTTTCCTTAATTTCATCATATCTCTTGTATCTGTCAAACACAGACTGCTGAAGTTCTTCAGGCTTGAGGTAAAGAGAGTTAACGATGTTATGTTTTCTCTTGTTACCATGGCCTGTCGTAGCCCAAGGTTTGTCAACGCTTTCAGCTTTAACTTCAGGGAATGATACAGGTTCCATCATCTGACCGAGGAAACCGTCTGCAAGAATCATTGCAGGCATACGATACTTATCAGCCATATCAAAAGCCTTTGTAACTGTATTAACCATTTCCTGAACGGAGCATGGAGCATAAACAAGAAGCTGAAAATCACCATGACCGAGAGCCTTTGTTGCCTGCCAGTAATCTGCCTGTGAAGGCTGAATGCCGCCAAGACCAGGGCCACCTCTCTGTACGTTTATGATTACGCATGGAAGGTCAGAGCCTGCAATATATGAAATTCCTTCTGACTTAAGGGAAATTCCAGGTGAAGAAGAAGATGTCATTACTCTTGTTCCTGTTGAAGATGCACCGAGTACCATGTTGATAGCAGCAATTTCAGATTCTGCCTGTAAAAAAACTCCGCCAGCCTTAGCAAAACGCTTTGCAAGGTAAGCTGAAATTTCAGTCTGAGGTGTAATAGGATATCCAAAGAAACATTTACAGCCTGCACGAATAGCAGCTTCTGCAAGTGCTTCATTGCCTTTCATTAAATTTCTTTCCAAGTTAGTCACTCCTTTGGTTAATGTTTGAGCAAGTCATTTTTCAGACTTATATCTCGTTTACTTTTCAACGACAATAGCACAGTCAGGGCACATAGTTGCGCACATTGCACATCCTATGCAAGCACTGTCATCTATACAGACAGCAGTAAAATAGCCCTTGAGATTTCTTTTATTCTTCTGTATTTCAACTATCTTTTTAGGACAAGCTGTTGTACAGAGAGCGCAGCCCTTGCACTTCTCAAAGTTTACAGTAATTTTCGCCATATATAAATCTCCTTTCGGTAAAATACTTTTTAATGTTTATGTCAATCTTCCCATATTTTCTTCACATATATATCAACAGCAATACAGTTTTCTGCATTGCATTCCAGTCCGTAAGGAACAGCTGTATACATAACAGGAAGTCCTGCTTTTTCAGAAACTGCTTTTGCAAATTCTGTGGAATCCTCAATGGTTTTTACATTAGTTTCATCAGAAAGATTACTGTTATTGACAATGCCCGTATGTTTCATTTTTGAAGCTTTCTCAATCTCATACATAAGCTCAAGAGCTTCTTCAGGAGTTCGTGTCAGATACCTGTAACAGTTAATTACATAAAGCATATCAATATCTTCAGCAAATCCTGCAAACGCTTCAGTATACCTTCCGAGTGCAATTGCTCCTGCATCATCACCGCCAACATCTACGATAAGATATCCATCGTCAGTTGCAATTCTTTCAAGGTCAAACGAGATTGCAGGAATATCAAGGTTTGAGTTTGCATACATTGGTGCAACAAGCTCAATTCCATGCTTTTCAAACAATTCGGTAAAGTCAGCTGTCCTGAAATAAGGATTTACAATGTCAAGATCAACAACAGTCACCTTTTTATTCTGTTTTGCAAGCTTCATAGCAAGATTTGCGGAAAAATTCGTCTTTCCGCTTCCGTAATGACCTGTAACAATGGTTATCTTTTTCATATTCATAGCTGTGCCGACCTGCGGCAGTGCCTCTCCTCCTGCGGGTTATCCGCAATTAATTTATTCAACAGATATGATGTAGTAATATACAGGCTGTCCGCCGTTTATAAGCATTATTTCAAAATTCTGTCCGTATTTATCCTGTAACTGCTGATGGAGCTCGTCCGCTTTTTCATCGGTAACATCTGCACCGTGTATAACAGTTATGAAGCTTGAATCACTCTTAATCATCTTTTTGGTAAGCTTGAATGCAGCCTTCGTGACATCCTTTTCTGTAAATGAAAGCTTGCCGTTTTCAAGAGCAAGGATTTCGCCCTCCTTGATGTCATGTCCGTCAAAGTCGCTGTTTCTTGCAGCAAATGTAACAAGACCTGTTGAAACCTTTTCAATAGCTTTACTAAGGTTTAGCCTGTTTGTTTCAAAATCAGAATCAGGATCAAAGCTGAGCATTGCGCTCATTCCCTGAGGAATTGTTCTTGACTGAATAACGCATACATTTCTGTCAGCAAGCTTTGAAGCTTGTTCAGCTGCCATAATAATATTCTTATTATTAGGAAGAATAAATACTGTTTCAGCAGGTGTCGCATAAATAGCCTGAAGAATATCGTCAGTAGAAGGGTTCATAGTCTGACCGCCTCTTACGATACAGTCAGCGCCAAGATTTGTAAACATTTCCTCTATGCCGCTTCCTGATACAACTGCTACAAAACCAAAAGGCTTTTCAGGCTTTGCAGGAACAAAGTTCTGCTTCTTTACAACAGCAGCTTCCTTGACTTTATTTTCATGCTGCTGGCGCATGTTCTCGACTTTCATGTTAATAAGCATACCAAATAGCAAGCCCTCTTCAAAAGCCTTGCCAGGATGGTCAGTATGAACATGAACCTTTATGATATCATCATCCTCAACGACAACAACGCAGTCACCTATCGTTTCAAGATAAGCTCTTAGCTTTGTTGCATCAGGACAATCGGGATTTTTATCAACAATAAATTCTGTGCAGTATGTGAAATTTATTACTTCGTCAAAGTCACCTACTGCTGTGTTGAAATTATCAATATGGACTGTTTCGGCCTTTGGAGCGTCAGCAGGCTTTTCAATTTCTTCACCATTAAACACCTTGAGCATAGCAGTAAATACAATATATATTCCCATACCGCCGGCATCAACAACTCCTGCTTTTTTCAGAACAGGAAGAAGTTCAGGTGTATTATCAAGAGCAACCTTTGATTCTGCACAAACCTCAGCCCAGAATGTCTTTTCATCCTTACAGTTTTTATAAATAGCTTCTGCCTTTTCAGCAGCAAGTCTTGATACAGTAAGTATTGTTCCCTCTGTCGGCTTCATTACTGCCTTATATGCAGCTTCAACTCCAAGCTTCAATGCATTGGCAAGACTTTCGCAGTCAGCCTCTGTTTTACCCTGAAGTCCCTTTGAGAACCCTCTGAATAGCAAAGAAAGAATAACTCCTGAATTGCCTCTTGCACCTCTTAGCAATGATGACGCCGTAACATCCGCAACATGTGATACAGTTGCATCATCGTCGATGATCTGAAGTTCTTTCAAGGCATTGCTCATTGTCATAGACATATTTGTACCCGTATCCCCGTCAGGAACAGGATAAACGTTAAGCTCGTCCACTTCACGTTTTTTGTTTGCAATACTTATAGCTGCTGAAATAAACGCATCTCTAAGCACTTTTCCGCTTATCATTTAAAACCAAATCCTTTCGGAGTTATTTTATATAGAAATCATGTCATCTACAAATATAGTTATTCTTGCAATTTTAAGACCTGTTTTTTCTTCAATGGTATATCTTATTTTATGAACAAGACTGTCTACAACAGCTGATATCTTAGTGCCAAACATCACAGAAATATGAACGCCGATAATCAGTCTCCCATCATCATATCTTAGTGAAACACCTGAACTTACATTTCTGCATTTATCAAACAATCCAACAAGGCCTTGTCTTTCACAAGTATTTATTGCGACAACACCAAAGCAACCTGAAACGGTATGCTCTATCAGTGTGACCAGATAGTTATTAGAGATATTTACAGTTCCCAGATAATTTTCAACAGTAATCAAGACAGTCATCTCCTTTAAAAATTATACAAATAATATTATAGCACACAAAAACCACAGTTTCAAGGCTTAAAAATAAAAATAACGTCTTTAAATGCCAATAAATCTCTTTTTTGCCTTGATTATATAATTTGCTTTTTGTCTGAAAACTAAAATATTTCCGTGTCTTCCCGATTATGACAAAAAACTGCTTTCACTGTAATGTAATATATATGTCAGAACAAGCCTGTTTATTACTACATTATTGAAAGGTATGGTTGTTATGCCCGTTATTATCGACACTGAAGAAGGCATTGTTATTGCTCATCTTTCAGGTGAGATAGATCATCATTGTGCAAAAGAAATACGTTCTGACATTGACCTTGCAATTGAAAAGCTTAAACCGCAGAAGCTTATCCTTGACTACGGAAATGTTACTTTCATGGACAGTTCAGGAATCGGTCTTGTTATGGGCAGATATCGGGCAATGAAAGCACTCGGGGGTTTTGTTATTGTTGATAATACATCGACTCAGATAAAAAAAGTCATGAGACTTGCAGGACTTGACAAACTTGCAGTCATCAGCTGAATTATCCTGAAAGGAAGACATTTCAAATGAACATAATCAATGAAGTTAAAATTACATTCCCAAGTAAAAGCTGCAACGAAAGTCTTGCAAGGACAACAGTTGCTTCTTTTCTGTCACAGCTTGACCCATCTGTAACCGAACTTTCCGATGTTAAGACTGCTGTTTCTGAAGCTGTAACAAACTGTATCGTTCATGCATACAGAGATACAGTAGGCAAGATTGAGCTTACAGCAAGAATTCTTGATGGCAGTATCCTCTACATAAAGATAAAGGATATGGGATGCGGCATTTCTGACATAAAAAAAGCTATGGAACCACTGTATACCACCGCTCCCGAAGAAGAACGTGCCGGTCTCGGATTTGCTGTTATGGAAAGCTTTATGGATAAGCTAATTGTAAAAAGTAAATTAGAAAAGGGGACAACAGTTTTCCTTTATAAAAAAATATATTCTAAGTGCAATAGTTCCGAAATTTCTCGGAACGAGAGGTCTGAATGAGCAGTCTTAAAACAGACAGCCGTGTTGAAGAAAATCTCGGTCTTGTACACCTGTGCGCAAACAGATTCAGAGGCCGTGGTATAGAATATGATGACCTTTACGGTGCCGGATGTATAGGTCTGGTCAAAGCTGTTTCTGCTTTTGACGAATCAAGAGGAGTTAAACTCTCAACATATGCTGTACCTGTAATATTAGGTGAAATAAAACGTCTTTTCAGGGATGGAGGTTCAATAAAAGTCAGCCGGTCTATCAAAGAGCTTTCCCTCAGAGTAACACGAATAAAAGACGGATTTATTATGCGGAATGGAAGGGATCCTACCATTTCAGAATTAGCTTTACTGGCGGAGGCTGAAGAAGAAGATATTGTCGAGGCTCTTTCAATAAGTCTTCCTCCCATTTCACTTACTGATTCGGGAGATGATGAAAAGGGCGGGCAAATTGATGTCAGCATTGAAGCTCCCGATAACGATATGGTTGACATTCTGTCACTCAGGCAAGCCATGGGAAGTCTTGAGCCGCAGGACAGAAAACTGCTGTATCTCCGTTACTTCCGTGACATGACACAGAATCAGGTTGCGGAACAGCTCTCAATGACACAGGTTCAGGTTTCAAGAAGAGAAAAGAAACTGCTGTCAGAGCTGAAAAAATCATTATCCGAGTAATTATCTTATTTCTGTTCCATTGTTCATCTCCTTCATATTGCAGAAACCCCCTGTACAAAGTAATGTACAGGGGATTTCTGTGTTAAACTATAATTGATACCTGTTGTGTTGACTGTTCCTGAGGAGCGGCAGCAGTTGTAACATGAGTTTCCTGTTCCTCATCTGATGATGGCTGTGCAGGCTTTTCTGCCTCCACTGGTCCTAAGCACTGAGTAGCCTTTCCGCTTTCATCAAGCCAGCCATTCTTCTCAAAATATTCTTCAAGGCAATAACCACTATTTTTTATTTCATTTGCATAATAAACACCAACAAAACGATAATGCCATGGCTCATAAATAATACCTGTATATTCGGATTTATTTTCAGGATATCTAAGAATAAATCCATACTCAGCAGCATGTTCGTCAAGCCATTTGAAAGCTTCAGTATTCTTGAATCCGTCATCATCCATACTTGTGTATTCCTCTGACATAATGTCCGCTGCAAGACCTGCATTATGTTCGCTCTTTCCGGGAAAGGCAACACTTGCCGCAGTATCCTTATATGCATCTTCATATGTCATACCTGAATTAATTCTGTCATTCAGACTGCTGTCGAAATTCTGCTGCTGATAAGCACTTGTTCTGTAAGCAGAAACAACCATAAGATCAATACCATCAGCCTTTGCGTCATCAATCATACTTGTCATATAGGAAGCCATTCTTGAATCCATATAATAATCTCTGTAGCTAGAATATACAAGTGATGTTTTAATTACATCATCATAATTGTCAGGCAAAGGATTGTTATTATTCACAAGGAACATTGCCCATGCATTATCTATATTCACATCAGGCTCCTCCTTAGCTGTACTTTCAGTTATAACTGCATCAGAAGTCTGTGTTTCACTTGCTGCGCCTTGATCAGTAACAGATGAAACAGTCTGTGAGCCGTCCTGCTGTGTTATTCCGTCATCATCATAATCGCTTTTATGAAGCAGTTTTGTTGCAACAAAAGCAATAGCAAGCAAAACGATCGTTACTATTAATAAGTATTTGATACCATTCAATATTATTACTCCTTTTTTATTTCTGTGCAAACCTCTATGTAGCTTTCTTTTCATTAATTTATCCTCTTAAACATTGCTATTCAAAATAAAATCGAATATTATTATATCATTTCATAAAAATAATGTCAATAAATCTCTGTATCAGAAGAGTAAACATATACATATAATTCCTATCTGACTGTTTACTTAGAAAAAATAATTACTATATGACCATCAGTATTTTATTGACATTTTATACAGAAACATGATAAAATAATATATATTAATATTTGGAGGATTGTCTATGAGATGTCCCTTTTGCGGCTTTGAAGATACAAAAGTAATTGACTCTCGTCCTGCTGAAGGTAAGAAAAGAAGAAGGCGTGAATGCACTAAGTGCGGGAAACGATTTACGACCTATGAGTCTATAGAAAAACCTCTGCTGCTTGTTTTAAAAAAAGATAACTCTTTTGAGTCATTTGACAGAACCAAACTTATCCAGGGACTTACAAGTGCTGTTAAAAAGCGTCCCGTAACAATTGAACAAATCACAAAAATTGTTGACAGCATTGAAGGCTACTACGCTAATAAAATGCAGACTCAGGTTACAACCTCTGAAATCGGCGACATGGTACTTTCACTTTTGAAAGACGTCGACCTTGTAGCATATGTAAGGTTTGCATCTGTGTACAAAGATTTTACTGATGTTCAGAGCTTTATCCACATTATATCCGAACTTACTGAAAACAATGATGAACAGGCTCACTGATGTGAGCCTGTTTTTTACTAATTGATTATGCTGTATAACTGGAAGCTTTGAAATTATAATACTTGTATGGCACAAAGTATCCCTGAGGATGCTGACATACAGGACACTGTCCTGGCACCTTTGGCCCCTTGTGGATATGTCCGCAGTTAAGGCATATCCATTCTGTTGATTCCTCGCCTGTAAACAGCTTTGACTCCTCGACAAGCTGTGCAAAGCATTCAAATCTCTCACCGTGTATTTTCTCAATCTCTGCAATCTGTTCAAAACTATGTGCAATCTCTGTAAAACCTTCTTCTTTTGCTATCTGCGCAAAAGACGGATAAACTTTCTCATACTCTTCAAATTCGTTGTGCTGTGATGAGCGAAGAAGCTTTTCAAGTTCTTCATAATTATCAACAGGATAAGCTCCGTCAACAAGTATATTCGCACCATTACTCTGCTTCAGATGATCATAAAAAATCTGTGCATGCTCCATCTCCTGGTTTGAAGTAATATTAAAAATATTTTCAATAAGACCATATCCCATTTTTTTAGCCTTCTTAGCAGCAAGTGAATATCTGGTTCGCGCCTGGCATTCCCCTGCAAACGCTCTCATTAAGCTTACCCTTGTTTTACTTGTATTAAAATCAGCAGGCATATAATATCATTTCCTTTCCGGATTTATATCATTATTCTGAGTCAGAAAAATCGTTAATTTGTTCCTACACAATAAGCATAAATCCTGCGTGAAAAAATTATTACTCACGCTATCCTTCTAAAATATTTGAATTATAGCAGAAAGCTACAATGATATTATTGTCAATAAATTTTTTAATATTACAAAAACACACAGCAGCATTATTTATGCCGCTGTGTGTTAAGGCAATACCTCACAATACGTTTCTGTCGATTTTCAAAACAGGCTCAGTACCGTATTTTCACTGTTTATCAAATCGTCGAAACGTAGCCTGAGGGCTTTGTGCGGTATTGCCTAAATTTTATAATCCGTTATTGCTGCTGTTCTGATCTTCAACCTGTTGAATAGCACTTAGGTATTTCGCCCCGTTCTGTTCTGTTACAATATACTTTACATACTTGTCAGGTGTAGGTTTTTTATCTGTTGTCATTGTCAACCATGAAGGACTTGGTGAAAGATATCCTACAAGCAAAGTATAAGTATTATCAGACTTCTGAATATCCTCAACCACAGGTGAATATGTGAAATACTTCGGATTTACAGGAATTCGGTAAGATTTTATATCAGGCTCATAATAAAACTGGATATCAGAGCCAAGAATTGAATCATGTGTAAAACTCAAACCGGTTCCGAAAAGCTTTGTTGCATGCTGCTCAATATCAACCTCAGGAACTATAATATAGTCAAATTCAGCAGTATATTTTGATTTATCCTCATAAAGAATAATATCCCAGATTGCTGCTGTTATCATTGTATCATTTCTAAGCTTTATAGATTCATCAAACGGCGCTGGATCACAGATTACTATCGGATAAATATACTCTGCAAATTCATTTTTCTGCTTAGTGTTATCAGCAAAATTCCTTACCGTATTAACGCAAAAAACAATTGAACAGACGAATCCAAGAACAGCAAAGAATGTAAACAGTATTCCAATAATAAAATTTACCTTTTTCTTAGCTTCTGTTTTGTTCTCTGGGACAATACTATCTATATCATCAGCCTCAAGCTCAGCAAGATCATTAATATCTTCGTCAAGTGCTTCATCAATGATTTTTTTCAGGTTATCAAGTGGTTCTGCATTGCCATGTTCTTTATGATAATTCTTCTTATCGGGCTTATTCTTATTTTTAACCAATGCCTGTAATTTATTATCTTTTTTATTCTGCTGAGTTTTCTTATTATTGTCATTTTCTGTTTTCTCAACCGTTTTTGTCGGAATATCTGTACTTTTTGGCACATCAGTCTTATCTTTTTCCTGAATTACGGCAGTTTCTTTAGACTTATCAGCATTACCGTTCTGAACTGGCTTAGCGGGCAGAACAGGTTTTTCTTTGCTCTCCTGAACTTGTTCAGCTTTTACTTCAGCAACAGGAGCAGTATCTTTTTCTGCTTTTTGAGTAACAGCTGCTTCTTGCTCAGTTGCTGTATTTTCAGGCTTTATAATTTCCTTTTTTTCAGCAATTTCTTTTTTATCAGAATCTTCTGACTTTACAGGAGATACAGTGTTAGCAGCTGGAGTTTGATTAATCCCCTCTGTCAGCTTTTCAACTGGGGGAGCACTCTTTTCTGCTACAACGCTTTCATTCTTTTTTATTTGTTTAGGAGGATTAATCTGTGTCTTCTGAGCAGATTGATTATTCTGAACAGGTTTATTGTTCCGATTGTGATTATGCTTATTCTTCTTTTTATTTTTGTTATTCTTACGGTTTCCATTTACATATGCGTCATAATCAAAAATCTCATTCTTCTGGTTCTGATCCATAAAAATCTCCATTTCCTTCTACTATTTGTTTCGGTCTTGAACCTGAACTGAGTTCAGCTAAGCAAAATTTCTGCTGCATTTTTTCAGAAAAGAAACAAATAGCGACGTGAAAAGTATTTCCACGTTAACAACCTTTCCATTTCAAATTCTTGACTTTTAATGTCTAATCTGTCCGTCTCCGTTTACTAGATACTTTACAGATGTAAGCTCTTTAAGGCCCATTGGTCCTCTTGCATGCATTTTCTGTGTTGAGATTCCGATTTCAGCACCAAGTCCGAAAACTCCTCCATCTGTAAATCTTGTTGACGCATTTACATAAACTGCCGCAGCGTCAATCTCATGCTGGAAACGCTCTGCATTTTTTAGTGAATTAGTTACTATACACTCTGAATGTCCAGTTGTATACTTTGAAATATGCTCAATTGCTTCATCAATATCTGTAACAACCTTTACAGCAAGGATATAATCATTAAATTCAGTTGCATAATCCTCTTCGGTAACATTCTTCACGCAATCTCCAAGAATAGCCTTTGTCTTTTCACATCCTCTGATTTCAACATTATGCTCATCCAATTTTGCCTTAACCATAGGTAAAAACTTATCTGCAATCTTCTCATGAACAAGCAGACTTTCGATTGCATTGCATACTGAAGGACGCTGTGTCTTTGCATTGTCAGTAATGTTTATAGCCATATCAAGATCTGCTGATTCGTCAACAAATACATGGCAGTTTCCCACACCTGTTTCAATTACAGGCACAGTGGCATTCTCCATGACAGCATGGATAAGTCCTGCTCCGCCTCTTGGAATGAGGACATCAAGATATCCGTTAAGGCGCATAATCTGCGTTGTAACTTCCCTAGTTGTATCATCCACAAACTGAACAACATCTTCAGGAAGTCCAGCTTGTGCAAGAGCTTCTCTCATAATTTCACAAAGACATTTATTTGAGTTGTAAGCTTCCTTACCGCCTCTTAAAATAACCGCATTTCCTGCCTTAATACAAAGCACAGCAGCATCAACAGTTACGTTCGGGCGGGATTCAAATATGATTCCGATTACTCCGAGCGGCACTCTTGTTTTCTGAATTTTAATTCCGTTTTCACAAATATGTCCGCAATCAACAGAACCAACAGGGTCACTTAGCTTGATTATATCAATAACTGCATCAGCAATACCTTTAATACGTGCCTCTGTTAGCTTTAATCTATCCCTCATTGCCTCTGCCATGTTGTTTTTCACAGCATTTTCAAGATCAGCTTTGTTAGCTTCAATTATTTTATCTGTCTGATTTATAAGCTCTTCTGAAATCAGTTTAAGTGCATTATTTTTCTGCTTTGCTGAAGCAGTTGCAATAGCTCTTTCAGCTTTTCTAGCATTTATCCCTAAGGATTCAGCATATGTCATATGTAATTACCTCATTTCTTTTCTGCAGTAAAAATTGTTCCTACCTGTTTATCATCAAAAATATCATATAGTATACTTGGATCTCTTCCATTAAGAATAGCCATATCAATTCCCGCCCTCATAGCAACTTCGGCAGCCTTGATTTTTGTAATCATTCCACCGCTTCCAAGTCCTGATGTTACACCGCCAGCAAGACTTCTGATTTCATCATTTATTTCAGAAACAACAGGAATAAGCTTTGCATCTGGATTTATCTTTGGATTGGAATCGTAAAAACCATCAATATCAGAAAGAATAATGAGCAAATCAGCTTTACAGAAGTTTGCAACTTCAGCAGCCAAAGTATCATTCTCTCCAAATTCAAGTTCAAGTTCATCAATTGCAACAGTATCATTCTCATTTACAACGGGAATTACTCTATGTGCAATGAGTTTTTCAAAAGTATTTACAATATTGTTCCTGCTTACTGCATCAATTACGTATTTTGTAAGCAAAATCTGCCCTACTGTAAGGTTGTATTCACCAAACAGCTTATCGTACATATACATCAGTTCACACTGTCCTACAGCCGCACAAGCCTGTTTCATTGGTGTTTCACTTGGGCGTGATGTCAACCCCATCTTTGACATTCCAAGTCCGATTGCTCCAGAAGAAACAAGAATTATTTCCTTTCCAGAATTCTGAAGATCAGCAAGCACCTTGACAAATTTTTCAACTCTTCTGATATTCAATCTTCCTGTTTTATGTGTAAGAGTAGAAGTTCCTACCTTAATAACTATTCTTTTTTTATTTTTAACACTATACATATTAATCTCCATTCGATTCTTTTTTTGCTATTTATTTCGGTTTAGAAAAGCAAAAATCCTGCTCTTGTATTTGAAGAAAGGAATAAATAATTGCGTAAAAAGTGTTTTTCACGCTATTTTCTCACTCAACAGTATTTATTGGATTTCCGTCAATATATGCCTTAAGATTGTCTGTTACAACCTTTACAAGACGCTGTCTTGTTTGTAATGGCGCCCATGCAATATGAGGAGTTATCACACAATTCTTTGCACTAAGAAGAGGTGTATCCTTATCCATAGGTTCTTTACATAAAACATCAAGACCAGCACCTGCTATAATTCCATTGTTAAGAGCATATGCAAGGTCATTTTCATTTACTATAGGTCCTCTTGATGTGTTGATTAGCACAGCAGTAGGCTTACAAAGCTTAAGCATATCAATATTTATCATATTTGCTGTTGTTTCTGTAAGAGGACAATGAACTGTAATTATATCTGATTTTTCAAACAAGGTCTGCAGATCAGCAAACTTTACTGAACTGTCCTGCTTTGCCGTACGGGTATTTACAATTACGTTCATATTAAAAGCCTTTGCAATCTTTGCAACGTTCTTTCCGATACTGCCATATCCTATTATTCCAAGTGTCATACCTGAAAGCTCAGCGACAGGGAACTTGAAACATGAGAATGACTCTGATTTTATCCATCCGCCTTCATGCACAAAATCGTTGTACATTGCAGTTTTACTTACAAAGTGGAGTATAAATGAAAATACTTGCTGTGCTACAGCTTCAGTTGAGTATGCGGGGACGTTGCTCACCGTAATCCCAAGCTTCTTTGCCTCTTTCATGTCAATATTGTTGTAGCCCGTTGCACATTCGCCTATATATTTAAGATTGGGGCATGCATTCATTACGTCAGCAGCAATTGGAGTTTTATTGATAAGTACTGCTTCTGCGTCACCTATTCTTTCTATTACCTTATCATCAGGAGTAAGTGGATACTCCTTAACGTCACCGAGCTTGTATATTTCTTCAAATGATACATCACCCACAGAAACTGTACGGGCTTCAAGCATAACTATCTTCATTCAGTTATCCATTCCTTTCTAAATTTATACCAATTTTTTCACTTCAGGCATAAATATGCGTAAATACCTATTTTTTACGCTAAAAAAAATATATAATATAATACAAGTATTTATTAAGCTTTTTCATTATTGCTTTTATCTTTTTGTAATTTTGACGCTTTTTTCATGCCAAATATTGTAATAATCAGTAGTATAAACTCAATACCACCGAATATATAAAAAATCGTTTTATCATTAATCCAGTATAATGCAAACAACACAAGCACACCGGCTGTAAGACTAAGTTTATATAAATGCCTTGTTCTTATAAAACTGATTGTTAAAGCAATCACGCTGAATACTACATATATGACCAGATAATTGAACGGAATTGGCAGCAATGAAGACTGTACCATAAAATTATATTCTCCTTTATTATTATCAGCAGGTAAAAACTGCGTCAAAATAAATATGTACAAATTTTATTATATCATACCGCATTTCAAACTGCAATTAATTTTTTCTTATATTTTTATATTGATACAAATACAACATCTGACTGCTGAACAGAATTAATTATTTAAGGCAATACCGCACTAAGCCTCAGGCTACGTTTCGTCGATTTGAGAAACAGCGAAAATACGTAACTGAGTCTGTTTTGAAAATCGACAGAAACGTATTGTGCGGTATTGCCTTAATACATCTGCACAAAATTACATATCAGCAAATACTAAACATTTTTGCAATTTTGTTACCAATTTGTTGCCAAACAGTTATTGATTTTAATACATTTTTATAATATAATAATATCAATGAATTATTTATGCTATTATTACTTATATACAGAGAACAACAAGCAGAATGATTGGAGAAAGAACGATGGAAAGGTTCTGTGCAATTGTACCATCCCTGAATCCGGACGACAGAATAGTTGATGTTATAAACGGTCTTAAATCAAGGAACCTTTACAGAATAATTGTCGTCAACGATGGAAGTAAGTCTAAGGAATATTTTGATAAGATAAGTGATAGCTGTGATATTCTTACTCATTATAAGAATTACGGCAAGGGCAGAGCTATGAAAACTGCTCTAAACTACTACATGAATACATACTCTGACAAATGTACGGGCGTTGTTTTTCTTGACTCTGACAATCAGCATAACATTGACGATATATGCAGCTGTTGTAAATGCAGTGCAGAAAATCCGGGCAGTCTTGTTCTTGGTGTCCGTAACTTCAACAGTAAAAATGTTCCCTTCAAAAGCAAATATGGCAACAAAATAACTGTTGCTACTTTCAGATTGCTCTGCGGTATTACAATTTCCGATACACAGACAGGGCTTCGTGCTATGGACAACAGCGTTATTCCTTATTTCCTTGATATTGAGGGGGAAAGATTTGAATACGAAACTACTATGCTGCTTGAAGCTAAGCGCCATAGCATACCAATTAAAGAAGTTAAAATAAAAACTGTTTACTACGGAAACAATGAAACAAGTCACTTCAATCCTCTAACAGATTCATTGGCAATATATAAGCTTTTATTCAGATTTTCTTCTGCTTCAATTACTTCTGCTGTCATTGACATTGGTATATACACTCTGATGGTTTATCTGTTTCTGCATTTTTCTGCACCTCAGAACAGTGCAATACTTATTGCAACAGTTTCGGCAAGAATTATTTCTTCGCTATTTAACTATATTGTAAACCATAAAATTGTATTTAACAGCACTGGAAGTATTAAAAACAGTATTATAAAATACTATATTCTTTGCGTTTTACAGATGGCAGCTTCTTATTTTGGTGTCTTTGCATTAGTTAATTACTTAAAGTTCACACCTATAATCGCAAAAGTCATTGTTGATTTTATTCTATTTCTGCTCAGCTTTAAAATTCAGCAGAAATGGGTTTTCAAAAATAATAAAAATAGCAGAGGTGCAATATGACAGGTGTAGCTGTATCAAAACCATCCAGCATAGGAAAAACCGTTGGCAAGATAACTGCACGGTTTTTCATAACTCTCGGAGTAATAATTTTATGTCTGCTTGTCTTTTTGATGGGATGTATAACAATTGTCTGCAAAGGCCCATCTCAAAGTGCAAGAGATTTATTTGTTGTTACTGTAACAGAAACAAGTGCTTTGAAATTTATTCCTAAAATATACTTCTCTGACGACGAAATAACGAAAATACTCGATTCTAACAAGGCGGTTGAAACCCTTGAAGTCACTGACGAAAACCTCATTAAAATTCCTACTCCTCAGGAACAGGCAGAATCAAAACAAGAACCTCTTGAAGTTATTGACGTTTCAGGCACGACATTCAAAGGGAAACTTATGATTGTTCGTGACCCATCAAGGGTGAAGCTTAGTACACCTGATACACTTGGTTCAAACTCCTCTGGTATACAGATATCACAAATGGTTGAAAAGGAAGATGCAGTTGCAGGAATTAACGGCGGCGGATTTGCTGATGAAAACGGTGTTGGCAATGGTGGTCAGCCTCTTGGCATAGTTATAAAGGATGGTGAACTCCTTTATGACGGAGGATCTTCAGTTGTTGTTGGTTTTGATACAGATAACAAGCTTATTGTCGGTCAGATGACTGCTGATCAGGCTATGGAGAAAAATATTCGTGACGCATGTTCATTCGGTCCTGTATTTATTGTAAACGGTAATAGAAGTGAGACTATAGGCACAGGCGGAGGGGTTAATCCACGTACATGTATTGGTCAGACAGCTGACGGAACAGTTCTCCTTCTTGTTATAGACGGCAGACAGGCAACAAGTCTTGGAGCTACCTTTGCCGATTGTATTGATATTCTTGAGGAATATGGGGCTGTTAATGCCGCAAACCTTGACGGAGGTTCTTCCTCAGTTATGTATTATAACGGTGAGGTTATTAACGTCTGTGCAAGTGTTTACGGGCCGAGAAAACTTCCAACTGGATTTGTTGTCACCAAAGAAAATGAAGGGGTAACAAGCTGATGAGTGAATATCATGGTGAGCATTACAAAGAAAGTGTTGCTGAAAGACGGCATGAGTTAATATATGTAAATGATTCACGATACCAGCACTACAAGCCAATTAAGCAAGAGGCTGAAACTGTTGAAGAAGAAAAGGCTGTACCTGCAAAAAAGAAGAAGCCCAGGATATTTGCTCTTTGTATGGTCATTTTCTGCGGGCTTAGCCTGATATGTTCCTGTTTTGCATGGACAAAGCTATGGGATTTTCTTGAATCATATGAAACCACAAATCAAAAATATGCTGTTGATGAATATATGAATCAATACAAAAACAATGATATTCCAGCCATTTTAAATATACTTGGAGTACAATATGATGATTTTAATACAGAAAATGAGTATTTAAAATTCTTTATAGAGAATTATACTGAGGACGTTTCTCAGGCAGTTGCGTTAAAGGCTTCCACATCAAATAATGTAACTACATATAATGTATGCATAAACAAAAATGTAAAAATATCTGAATTTACACTTTCCCCTGACGGTAAGAAAAATGATTATGGACACGAGGGTTGGAAAGCCGAAACAATCCAGACAGCAGATGAACTATTCCCGAAATACAACAGTGCAAAGATTTATATACCTAAGGGTGCTGTTATCTATGTAAACGGAACTGCACTTACAAGTAAATGCCGAAGCTCCGAAGATTACAGTGTCAAGTTTTATGACGGACTTGATGACACCTCCCTGCGTCCTGAATTTGAAGTTTATGATACAGGCATTATTTTTCTCAATGTGCCTCAAGTTACGGTCAAAGATGCAAATGGCAACGAAATGCGGATTGAAGAAAAAGGCGGTTCTTACTATGCTTATTCGTCAATTGATAATGCAGAACTTGAAGAACTTAAGAAATATGCGGAAAACTTCTCTGTAACTCATGCAAAGTTTATCACAAAGGATACGGATTTCGACAGCGTTTCACCTTATCTTGTACAGGAATCGGACTATTACAGAAAAGTCCATAGCTACTGGAATGAATACTATCGTCAGCATACTATTACATACGATAACCTTAAATTCTCTGATCCTATTGTTTATGACAGCAACCATGTTGTAATTGATATATCCTTTGGCTATCATGTTGATATCGGATATATGACCAATGATTATGACGTTGAATACACACTTTGTCTAATAAAAATAAATGGTGAATGGAAAATTGCAAGTATGTCGCTGTAACAGCCACCGATGTTACTTCCGACGAAAGGATTAATAATGAAAATACTTCACACATCTGATCTGCACCTTGGAATAAGTCTTTGTTCTGAGCGCCTGCTTGAATATCAGCAGGCGCTTGCTGGTATTCTGTGCAATGCAGTTTCCGAAAATAAAATTGACTGTGTTATCATTGCCGGAGATATATTTGACAGTGCTATGTCGTCAGGAGAAGCTATTGCTGTTTGGGACAGAATTGTAACAGTTCTCTGCAAAGAAGCTAAGGTACCTGTTCTTGTATGTGCAGGCAATCATGACGGTGCTGCAAGACTTTCATCGTGTGCAGAACTTCTTGCATCAAGCGGACTTTATATCTCAGGAAAGCTTACTCCTGAAATAACCCCCGTTTCAATCGGATGCTGTGACTTTTACCTTATCCCTTACTTCAATCCGTCAGAAGCAAGAATTCTATATGACTGCTCCGAAAACAATCCAATGACATCCATACTTGACAGCATAAGGGAAAACATGGACAGAACCAGAACTAATATTGCCGTTGCACATTGCTTTGTAAACGGAGCAGAAGTCAGCGAAAGTGATAATTCAGCAAGAGCTGCCGCCTCTGTCGGCGGCTCTGATATTGTTCCTGTGTCTGCTTTTTCTGACTTTGATTACGTTGCTCTCGGCCATCTTCATAAACCACAGACTATAAAAAACAGCAACTCTTCTGTGCGATATTCAGGAACACCTTTAAGATACTCTTTCAGTGAAGTAAGTCATACAAAGACGTTTTCTGTTTTTGATACAGATACAAAAGAAGTTTCTGAAATTCCTGTGCCTGACTTAATCAGGTTAAGGATTATTGAAGACACATATGAAAACATTATTGAAAACAGCAAGAATGACACTAATCGGAATGATTTTATGAAAATAGTCATGACGGACCGTTTCAAAGGCGAAAGCACTTATTCACAGATTACTGAGCTTTATCCTAATACTCTGATTTTTCAGGGTGCGTCATACCACGAAGATACAGATGAAACTTATTCTGCGAAAGAAATCTGTGAGCTTGATGTAATTTCTCTTGCAAAGAAATATATTGAACATATGCGTGGCACAGAGCCAGACAACGATGAAGTCGAATGGCTTGCACAGGCATTTAAGGAATGTGAAAGGGAGGATGAACAATGATACCTGTTTCACTGAAATTTCAGGCATTTGAATCATATGTACATCCTGCTGTTGTCGACTTCACAAAACTTGACAGGCTTTTTCTTATTCACGGTGAAACAGGTGCAGGAAAAAGTGCTGTACTTGATGCAATTACATACTCTCTCTATGGTGAAAGTAGTGGGGGTGAACGTGCAAATTTCCGTTGTGCAGACAAACAGGCTGAAAATATTCTTACTGAAACAGAGTTCGTTTTTTCTCTCAAAGATAAAATGTACAAGTTTACTCGTTCAATAAAAATTGCTCCCCGCAGTAAAAAACAAGAGCAAAAACAGGATTGTTTTTATCTTGATGAAAATAATACATGGGTACCTTTCTTTGAAAATCCAAAACAGCTCTCTGTAAAGCAGAAAGCAGAAGAACTTCTTGGACTTACTTCCGAACAGTTCAGGCAGGTAATTATTCTGCCTCAGGGATCATTTGAAAAGCTGCTCACCAGCGACAGCGCTGAAAAGGAAAAAATCCTTTCCACGCTTTTCAATGCGGATAAGTATACACGTTTGTCAAATCAGCTTTATTCTTTGGCAGATTCAGAAAGAAAAACACTTTCTGAAAAAAAGGCTGTTCTTGATGCTGTTCTTAAGGGCGAAACTGTGACTAATGAAGATGAACTTGTACAAAAACTTTCAGATAAAAAGGCAGAACTGAATGATAATAGCTCCCTTCTTGATGATTTAAAAAAGCGTGCTGAAGCGCTGAATGAAAGCCTTGCAGAACAACAGTTACTTGCAGAAAAATTCATCAGATTGGATAATACAAAAAAGTCGGTCAAGGAACTTAATGAACAAAAATCTGATATAGACAAGCTGAAAGAACTTATTGTACGTTCCGAAAAAGCGGGGAAACTTTCTCCGATTTATAACGAGTATAACTCTGCTTTTCAAAATTACAGTGAAAGAAAAAAGAATGCAGCTTTGCTATTACAGGAAACCGATCAACTAAAAAAAAGCAGAGAGTCCCTTATTGAAGAAGAAAAACAACTTAATGAAAATTCTAAGATTAATGATTTTAATAAAGCAGAGCTTGTGCGTCTTGATATGCTTTCAGAGTTTTATGAGCAAGCAGAGCCTGCACGTCTTGACTATAATCAAAGGAAAAAGGAACTTGACAATATAAAATCAAAGCTTGATGAGTTGACAAACAGCCTTGCTAATAATACTGCTTTAATTGCTGATCTGAAAAGAAGTAAGAATGAGATTGAAGAAGAGTATTCTGACAAACCAATCAAGTTAAAAACAAGACTTGATGAACTTGACAGAGGCAAGACTTCACTTGATAAAATTGAAACTTATAAAACTCTGCTTAAAAAGCTTGAATCAGAACAGGAACAGGCTGAAAAACTTATTCTTAATTCACAAGCAAAAATAGGCAAAGCAGAAAACAAATATAGTAATACTCTTTCAGCATACATAAAAGGCGTGTCATCTTCTCTTGCCAAAGAGTTGGCAGAGGGTACTCCATGCCCTGTATGCGGAAGTATTCATCATCCCTCACCTGCCCATGAAACTGCAACCACATCAGAGCAAGATATCAATAAACTACGCTCAGAACTTTCCACTCTGCAGAAGGATCATCTTGAATTAGTTTCAAAGAATCAATCACTGAAAGAGCGTATCCGTAACGGCAAATCAATGATAGAAGATGAACAGAAAAATGCTGACAGTGTTTCATTTTCACAAGAAGAATATTTTGCTGTCAAGGACACCATTTCTCTATGCAATAAAAAGTTAGAAGAACTCAAAAAGCTTAATGTTAACATTTCTGGACAGGAGGATAAGTTAAGCCAAATTAATGACAAGATAAATGAGCTTAAAAAGGATTATGATGAAGCAAATGAAAAAGCACTTTCTTCATCGGCAAAGCTTGATTTGATTAATAAAAAGCTTGACAGAAATATTCCTGACCTTAATGCTCTCAGATTAAAAATCAAAAATATTAGGGATTCCACTGTAAAATATGATGAAGCAGTGAGTCAATTTAAGTTAAGAAAAGATAATAACGCAATTCAGCTTTCTGCTGCAGAGGCAACAGCAAAACAGGCTCAATCAGAACTTGTACAAGCTGAAAGTAAATATATGCAGTTATCTGAAGCGTTTAATACTAAGCTTACAGAAAGCAGTTTTTCAGACGTTAATGATTTCTTGTCTGCATTGCTTTCAGAGGAAAAATTCAATGAATATTCTACTGAATGCTCGCAGTACAATGAAAAATATACACAGCTTTCAAACACTCAATCTGAGCTGATGACACAGCTTGAAGGCAAACAAGTGCCGGATATACAGTCACTTAAAGAAAAAGTTACAGCATGTGATTTAGAAAAGCAGGAGCTTTTAAAAAGCTGGGCTGTTCTTGATGATTCGGTTAAACGCCTTGATAAAGTTATAAAATCTTACAAGAAGAATTATTCTGAATATATTTCTGACAAGGAGAAAAATGACCGCCACCTTAGCCTTGCTTTAATGATGCGTGGTGACAAGGGTATGTCTTTCACTAGGTATGTTCTTGGGGTTATGCTGTCTCTTGTTACTGCACAGGCAAATCATCTTCTTACCGATGTCCATGGCGGGCAGTTCAGATTATACAGAAAGCCTGATGGTGATCAGCGCAGTAAACAGGGACTTGAACTTGAGGTTGAATCAGCACTATCTTCTCAGGCTGTAAGATATAGTGTAAAAAATCTTTCAGGCGGAGAAAAATTTCTCATTTCACTTGCCTTGTCAATGGGCTTGTCATCAACCGTTCAACAGCGTTCAGGCGGAATTTCTATTGACTCAATGTTTATTGACGAGGGGTTTGGCTCTCTTGACCCAAGATCTCTAAGAGAAGCCATTTCAATACTATATGGAATTAAAAACAGCAGAGGTACTATCGGAATTATTTCTCATGTCAGGGAAATAAAAGAGATTATCCCAAGCTGTATAGAAGTAGAAAAAGACAGCACTGGAAGCAGATTATCATTATAGAACTAATCTCCAATTAAAGTGTAAACAAAAAGCGTACGCCACAAAAAATGACGTACGCATTTATTTTAAGAACATAAATATAAGCGATTACTGCTTATCTTCAATGAACTTTACAATATCGCCGACTGTTTTCATGCCTTCTACAGCATCATCTGGAACTTCAATATCAAATTCTTCTTCAATACTCATTACAAGGTCAACAATATCAAGAGAATCTGCACCGAGATCATCCTGAATATTTGAACCGAGAGCTACCTTATCAGCATCAACATCAAGCTGCTCAACGATAATGTCTTTTACTTTATCAAATACCATTTTGTTTCCTCCGTTCTATCTTTTTTATATAAAGACATCCGTCCTTATAGCATAACATCAAAATCTGAAAGTTATTCAACGAACTCTCCGATTTTTCTAAACTTAGTATATCGTTCATTAAGCAAAACGTCAATATCTAAACTCATTTTTTTCTCTAGCGTTTTATACAAAAATTCGCAAATATTTTCAGCAGTATGACTATGATCATTATGAGCGCCGCCAATTGGCTCCTCAATAATCTTTTCAGCTACTCCAAGTTCAACCATATCCTCAGCAGTAATCTTCATGATTGAGGCTGCTTCCTTTTCTCTTGCTGCGTCTTTCCAGAGAATACTTGCAAAAGCTCTTGGAGAGCATACACAATAAAGCGAATTTTCAAGCACTCCCAGTTCATCACAGACACCGAGAGCCAAAGCTCCTCCGCTTCCGCCTTCACCGAGTACAACAGATACAACAGGAGTTTTAAGTTTCATAAACTCATAAAGATTACGGGCAATAGCTTCACCCTGACCTCTCTTTTCAGCTTCAACTCCGCAGAATGCACCGGGAGTATCAATAAAGCAGATTACAGGTCTTTGAAATTTTTCAGCCTGTTTTGCAAGTCTTAATGCTTTTCTGTAGCCTTCCGGATGAGGCATTGCAAAGTTAGAATCCTTATTTTCGTTAATATTTCTTCCCTTTACTTCAGCAATTATAGTAACAGGCATGCCATTAAGACGACCTATTCCGCCAATGATTGCGCCGTCATCTCCGTAAAGTCTATCCCCATGACATTCAAAAAACTCGTCAAATATCATAGGTATATAGTCTCTTACAGTAGGTCTGTTTTTATTTCTTATTATTTCGACACGTTCCCAAGGAGTGAGATTATTAACCTTCTCCATTTTACTTCACATCCTTTTCGTGCAGTTTAAGCAGATGAGCAAGCGTTCTTCGCATAACCTTTCTCTCTACTATCATATCCACAAAACCGTTTTCAAGCATAAATTCCGCAGACTGGAAGTCTTCAGGGAGTCTTTGCTTTATAGTACCCTCGATAACTCTTCTTCCAGCAAATCCGATAAGTACCTTAGGCTCTGCAATAATGATATCACCCAATGAAGCAAATGACGCAGTTACTCCGCCTGTTGTAGGGTCTGTCATAACGGTTATATACAAAAGACCAGCATCAGAATGCCTTGCTGCAGCACCGCTTGTTTTTGCCATCTGCATAAGGGAAACAATACCCTCCTGCATTCTGGCTCCGCCTGAAGCAGCAAAAACAATGATAGGCAATTTTTTCTCTGTTGCATTTTCAAATGCTCTTGTCAGCTTTTCCCCGACAACACTTCCCATCGAAGCCATCATGTATCTTGCATCCATTACAGCAAGTACACAGTTTACTCTTCTTATCGTGCATTCACCTGTTACTATTGCATCATTTAATCCTGTGCTTTCACGCAGCTCACCCTGCTTTATATCATAGCCGGGAAAATCAATAGGATTCTTGCTCTGCATATTTTTATCAAATTCAATAAAACTGTCCTTATCAGCAATAAGAGAAATACGCTGACTTGCAGAGATTTTTGCATGATAATTGCAATACGGACAAACCTTGAGATTCTTCTCAAATTCATCCATCATAATTGTATTCATGCAACGAGGACATTTAAACAATAGATTATCAGGAATTTCGACCTGTTTTTTAGGTTCCTGCTTCTGTTCGTCCTGAGCATTACCGTTAAAACGAGTTTTAACTACATTAAATAAATCTTCTAACAATTTCCCTGCTCCTTATCTATATAAACATCCCTGTCAGCTAAAATACGGAAATAAAAAAATACGAATAATAGAGATAATTATTAATATTTTCTGCAGCTTTTTTGCCTCAGGATCAGGATTTGCTCTTAGCGTTGCTGCAAAAATAAATCCTACAATCGGTACCAGCACTGCAACAAGTATCATCCACCATCTTTGAGCAATAAAGCCTTTTTCACCTGACGAATATGATCCGTTATTATAAACATTTGGTTGATATGGCTCAAAAGGAACATTATTTCCGCTTGCAGTATTCTGGTTTGTCTGATTTTGCATACCTGTGCCGCTTTGCCATCCAGTGTTCTGACGAGAACCTGCATCACTGTACGGCACACCTTGAGATGCATTATTTCCATTCTGAGTTCCCGTACCATTCTGCCAGCCAGTATTATTGTTTTGCTGAGGATGTGTATTATTCCATTGAGAAGCTGTATTATTTGCTGCCTGACCAAAATTACCGTGAGGAGTCTGTGGCGGAGTATATGGCTGTGGCCTTGTATCACTTGCAACCTTTATATTAGGGGCAATTCTCACACTCGCATCTCTGAACGACTTAAAGGATGGCTGCTCCTCTTCAGGATTAAGGCTGTATTTTGAAGTTAGATTTTCAATATCTGATTCATCAGGCACTCTGTATCCACAGCTTACGCAATATCCTTGTTCAACTTTTCCCTGGCACAAAGGACATTTATTAGCCATTAAATCACCTCCAAAAAATTATTTCATTTTTCTTCCGAGATAACCGATATCATAACTGCCGTCCTCAAAGTGAGGATCACGCAGAAGATCAAGCTGAAAATCTATATTTGTAACAACACCTTCAACAATAAACTCAGCAAGCGCCCAGCGCATTTTCATTATTGCATCTTCCCTTGTAGCGGCATATACAATCAGCTTTGCAATCATGCTGTCATAGTAAGGTGGGATTGTATACCCCTGATAAACGGAGCTGTCAATTCTTACACCAGGGCCGCCGGGAGTGTGAAGAGCATGAATTTTACCAGGACTTGGCCTGAAACCATGTGAAGGGTCTTCTGCATTGATTCGACATTCAATTGAATGACCGGTTAGCTTGACATCTTCCTGTGTAAAAGGAAGCTTTTCGCCTGCGGCAATTTTAAGCTGTGTCTTTACAAGGTCAATGCCTGTTACAAACTCTGTGATAGGGTGTTCAACCTGAATTCTTGTGTTCATCTCCATGAAATAGAAGTTGTGGTCTGAATCAACAAGAAATTCAATTGTTCCAGCGTTATAATATCCGCATACCTTTGCAGCTGCAACAGCGGCATTTCCCATTCTTTCACGAAGTTCAGGCGTCATAATGGTTGAAGGAGTTTCCTCCATAACCTTCTGATTTCTTCTCTGCATTGAGCAGTCACGCTCACCGAGATGAACGACATTTCCGTGTTTATCAGCAATAATCTGAAATTCTATATGTTTAGGATTTATTATAAACCGTTCCATGTATATGCTGTCATCGCCAAAGTAATTCTTTGCTTCCTGCTTTGCAGCCATAACCTGCGTTTCCAGATCTTCTTCCTTTTCAACAAGACGAATTCCCCTTCCGCCGCCGCCAGCTGATGCCTTAACCATGAGTGGAAAGCCTATTTCTCTTCCGAGTTTCATTGCTTCCTCAAGAGTTTTTACAGCACCCTCTGATCCGGGAATTACAGGAACTCCTGCCTTTTTCATTGCAACCTTTGCTGAAGCCTTGTCACCAAGCATTTCAATTGATTCAGGAGCCGGGCCAACAAATGTGATTCCACACTTCTCGCAGTTTCTTGCGAAGCCTGCATTTTCAGAAAGAAAACCAAATCCAGGATGGATTGCATCTGCACCTGTTATTTCACATGCTGCAAGAATAGCCTGTTCATTAAGATAGCTGTCCTTAGTATTTGGTCCGCCTATGCATACAGCTTCATCCGCAATTTTTGCATGAAGAGCTGTTCTGTCGGCAGTTGAAAAAACTGCAACAGTCTTTATGCCAAGCTCTCTGCATGCACGGATAACTCTTACCGCAATTTCTCCACGGTTAGCTATAAGTACTTTTTTAAGCATCTTGTGTTCCCCAATTCTACTTGATTGCAAAGGTTATTTCAGCTGAAACAGCCTTTTCGCCGTCTACTGTTGCAATGGCTTTTCCAACGCCAACAGGCCCTTTTGTCTTGATGATTTCAACTTCAATCCTGAGCTTGTCACCAGGAACAACCTGTCTGCGGAACTTAGCTTCCTTTACACTGCCGAAAAGACCAATCTTGCCCTTGTTTTCAGGCATAGCAAGCATTGCACAAGCACCAGCCTGAGCACACATTTCCAGCATAAGAACACCTGGTACAACTGGATATTCAGGAAAATGTCCCTTAAACCAGAACTCGTCTTCCTTCATGTATTTATATGCAACAACTCTTTTACCAACTTCCATTTCCTCTATTTCATCAATAAGAAGAAAAGGATCTCTGTGAGGAATTATTTCCATTATCTGTTCTTTATTAAGAAGTGCCATGTGTGTCCTCCTTACTTAATTACAATAATAGGCTGATCAAATTCAACTGCCTGTCCATTCGTTACAAGAATTTCTTCAACAACACCGTCAAATTCACTCTGAATTTCATTCATGAGTTTCATTGACTCGATTATCATTATAACATCACCCTTATTTACCTTCTGTCCGATTGTAACAAAAGGAGCCTTATCAGGTGCAGGGCTTGCATAATAAGTTCCCACAATTGGTGACTTAACAACATTTCCGCTCAGTTCCTTCTTTTCCTGTGTTACACTCTGGACAACAGGAGCTGACTGTGCTGTAACAGAAATTCCCGCAGGCATTGAAGAAACAAAATTTGCTTCCTTCTTAGCCTTTATTGTTACAGATATATCTTCGTTGCTTATTGAAATGCTGTCAAGATTTTTTTCTTTAATTACATCTGCAAGAACCTTGATATCCTCAATATTCAAATCCTTGATTCCTAACATACTCTACTCCTCCTAAAAAAGTCAGTCCTTATATTTTTTAATACAGATAGTTGCATTATGTCCGCCAAAACCGAGATTATTTGAAAGAGCAGCATTTACTGTTATGTTTCTGTTGCCTTCAATACAGTAATCAAGGTCACATTCAGGGTCAGGAGTTTTATATCCGACTGTGCGGTGAACAAAATCTTCCTTACATGAAAGTGCTGTTACTATTGCTTCAACACCGCCTGCAGCACCAAGAAGATGTCCTGTCATTGACTTTGTTGAGTTAATAACAGTTTTTCTTGCCGCTTCTTCACCCAAAGCAATCTTGATTGCCTTTGTTTCATATTTATCATTTAGACCTGTGGATGTACCATGAGCGTTAATATAATCAATATCCTCAGCCTTAAGTCCTGCTTCAGTATATGCGTCCTTCATACTTCTTGCAGCAGCCTCTCCCTCAGGTGAAGGTGAAGTCATATGATATGCGTCAGCAGTTGAACCAAAACCTGCGATTTCAGCATATATTTTTGCTCCTCTTGCCTTTGCGTGTTCAAGTTCTTCAAGAATTAAAATACCGCTTCCCTCTCCAAGAACAAAGCCATTTCTTTCAGCATCAAAAGGAATTGAACATCTGTCCAGATCATCTGATCTTGAAAGTGCCTTCATTGTATTAAAGCCACCGAGAGCAAACTCTGTAACGCATGACTCTGCACCGCCGCAGATACATACATCAAGGTAGCCGTCCTTTACCTTTCTGAAAGCTTCACCTATTGCATGTGTTGCAGACGAGCAAGCTGTTGTTGTACAGAAATTATCACCCATAAAGCCTGTCTTCATGGATATAGTTCCTGCTGCCATATTTGCAATCATCATAGGAATATAAAATACTGATATTCTGTCTGGTCCCTTTTCATTATACTTGTTGTGTTCTTCAAGAGTAAGTTCAAGTCCGCCGATACCTACACCTACAATAACGCCGGCTCTGTAAGGATCAAGGTCCTTGAAATCTGTACCTGAGTCATTGAGTGCATCAAGAGCAGCAACTGTTGCAAACTGTGTAAAACGGTCAATACGTCTTGCTTCCTTTTTATCAATATATTTTTCAGGTGAAAAATCCTTTACACGAGCGGCAATCTTAACGTCAAAACCCTCACTTGTTATATCATCAATATATGAAAAACCATGCTTATTAGCTTTAATATTTTCCCAGAATTCCTCAATACTGTTACCAATAGGAGATACAACTCCCATACCCGTAATAACTACTCTATTCATAAAAGTGACTTATCCTTTCCGTTTGTTTAAAAGTATATTTGCAAATTTAATATGTTACATTGATAATCCGCCGGATATTTCAATTGTCTGTCCTGTTACATAAGAAGCATCATCAGAAGCAAGGAATGAAACAACTCCTGCAATTTCTTCAACACTTCCATATCTCTTCATCGCAATAGCAGCAAGCATTGCAGCCCTCTGATCATCAGTAAGCAGGTCTGTCATTGGTGTCTGAATAAAGCCAGGAGCAACTGCATTTACAGTGATGTTCCTTGCACCAAGTTCCTTTGCGGCTGTCTTTGTCATACCAATAATAGCTGCCTTTGAAGCGGAATAATTTATTTGACCAGGGTTTCCATAAAGTCCTGCAACAGAAGCAAGGTTGATTATTCTTCCTGATCTCTGACGGATCATTACATTGCATACATATTTCATCATATTGAATACGCTCTTCTGATTAACTGCAATAACAAGATCATACTGTTCTTCAGGCATTCTAGCCATAAGTCCGTCTCTTGTAATTCCTGCATTATTAACAAGAACATCAATTGTTCCGAAACGTGCTTTTATATCTTTAACCATCTTTTCACACTGGTCATGCTTTGAAACATCGGCACAAAAACATTCTGTCTCAATACCAAATGCCCTGCATTGTTCAATTACTTCATTATTTTCAAACATACTTTCATTTATATCATTAAAAGCAATATTATATCCGTCTTTCGCTAATCTAATTGCAATAGCTGCTCCGATACCTCTTGACGAACCTGTGATAACTGCTGTTTTAGCCATATTAATACATCCTTTCGTATTTGATCAAACTGTAAGCAATACTTATGCCATCATAAGAGGAATGACCTGTCTGTCAAAATCGTCATACCTAATCATAGTTAGTTTTTTAATACACACATCGGCATACTTTTCAATTATTTCAACAAAATGTCTGCGCATTATTTCCGTTATAGCCTTTTCCCTATATACAAGCCTGTCGTATTTAAGACGTACACACAACTTGTTCAACGTCCTGTTTATACCAAGAACGGAAAGAAGAACATTTATCCTGCCGTTTTTATCCCATAGCTGAATAGCGGCACAGATACACATAAATATTAGTCCTATCCAACCACTTCTTGAAAAAGCAGCAAAGATATTATCGGTAATAAACGTTATGCTTTCATAAAAGTCATCATAATTGTAATTCATATGATTGCCCCAATATTAATATTCGATAATAACGCATCCCATTGTCAGTCCTGCACCAAACCCTATAAAGCAAACTTTCTGACCATGCTTTATTCTTCCGTCACGTACAGCCTCATCAAAAGCAATAGGCATTGATGCGCTGGAGGTATTTCCGTATTTGTCAAGAGTGATGATAAACTTATCCATTGAAACGCCAAGATTCTTTGCGGCTGTTTCAATTATTCGTAAATTTGCCTGATGAGGAACAAACCAATCTATATCTTGTATTTCAAGGTCGATCTTTTCAGCAGCCTTTGTTGAAGCAGTAGGAAGAGCCTTTGTCGCAAACTTGTATACCTCTTTGCCATCTTGATAAATAAACTGATTATCCGTATTAAAATCACTTCCGTAATCAACTTCCTGAGAAGTACGGAAAGGGTGCTGAGGATATGTTTTCTTTGCATAAAGGAACTTTGCTCCGCTGCCGATGGAGAACAGATAATCTGAATAGAGCTTTTCTGAACGTTCGATTACAACAGCACCTGCTCCGTCACCGAAAAGTATACAGGTTGAACGGTCAGTAAAGTCAGTAATACGTGAAAGAAGCTCATTTGAAACAATAAGAGCATACTTTATATTTTCATCTGTCTGGAGGAATCTTTTTGCTGTATCAAGTCCATAAACAAATCCTGAACAAGCAGCATTTAAATCAAAAGCAAAGGCATTTACAGCACCGATTTCGCCTTGTATAACACATGCAACTGACGGAGTATAAAAATCTGATGTTACAGTTGTATCTATAATAAGACCGATATCTTCAGGGGATATTCCAGCCGACTTAATTGCTTCCTTTGCAGCCTGCGCACCCATGAACCACGCTGTCTCACCATCATTGAGATAACGGGTTTTCATACCGGTTCTTGTAGAAATCCACTCATCATTTGTATCAACAATTTTTGACAACGCCACGTTATCTATTTCAAGCTTTGGAACATAACTGCCTGTCCCGAGAATATTGATTCCAAACAAAATATTTTCCTCCTGTATTGTAATTTTTATTTATATATGATATATTGTTAAATGTATAAATCAGACCTAGACATATAATATTATTGTAAAGCTTTTTTGAATTGTTGTCAACTAAATTTTATTATATGATTGATTCGTAATATTTATTTTAGCTTATAAGTTATAAAGGATATGACATATTACTATTATCGCCTAGGTTATGTACACTATTTAAAATAAATATAAAATTTAACGGATTTTATTAGTCCGTTAACATTCTGAAAGGAGCGGTGCTGCCTTTGCGGCGGCATAATCTATCTATGGATAATAATACAGTATTTTTATTTTCTGGACAAGGTTCACAGTATGCAGGAATGGGAAAGGAACTCGTTGAGCGTTTCCCACAGCTTAAGAGTATTTATGACATTGCTAGTGAAATTCTCGGATTTGAACTTGCAAAGAAATGCTGGGAAGGATCAGATGAGGAACTTGCACAGACAATAATTTCACAGCCTGCTATCATGGCTACATCCCTTGTTGCATATGATGCCGCAGTACTTTCTAATATTACATGTACTGCTGTTGCTGGACATTCTCTTGGTGAATATGCCGCTATGGTTGCATCGGGAATTCTTACAATGGAAGACGGCTTCAAGGTAATCAAGGCAAGAGCTTCTGCAATGCAGAAAGCCGCTGAATTAAGCAAGGGTGCTATGTGTGCTGTTATGGGTAAAACAGCACAGGAAATAGAAGAAATATGTGCTTCAATCGATGGGTATGTTGTTCCTGTAAACTACAATTCATCTGCACAGACAGTTATAGCAGGTGAAATTGATGCTGTTGAAAAGGCTGCTGAAAAGTTCACAGAAGTTGGAGCAAAAGCAATCAAACTAAAAGTTTCTGCCGCTTTTCACAGCAAGCTTATGCAGCCTGCTGCTGATGAATTCAAGGAAGCAATAAAGGATATTGAGTTCTTTAAACCACAGATGAAATTCTTCTCCAACCTTACTGGTGCAGAACTCACAGATATAAATGATATGCCTTCAAAACTTGCAATGCATATTGTATCCCCTGTAAGATTTACTGCAGAACTTGAAACTCTCAGCTCGCTCGGATATACTAATTATGTTGAACTCGGACCTAATAAGGTTCTTACAGGCCTGGTTAAGAAAACACTTAAGGGTGTTAATTCTTTAAATATAGAAAATGAAGCTACTCTTGACAAGGCAGTAGAAACATTATTGAAATAAATTATTATTTCAATTGTTTTTGAGGTGAAACTTATCTGTTTCTGTTTTAGAACAGATAAGTTTCAGTCTGAATAAAACATTGTTTTAAAACTGCATCGTCGTACCCAAATACATATTTAATAAAACTTTTTGATATAGAAAACTGATACTTAAAGGAGCGATTCAATTGAGTAAATACTCCATTTTAGGTTATCCATTAAAACACACTATGTCCCCTCCTATTCACAAGAAGCTCTTTGAGCTTGCAGGAATTAATGATTCTGAGTACACAATAAGTGAAATTCCACCAGAGGAGCTTATTGCAAAAATACCTGAACTCAATGCCATGGACGGATACAATATAACTATACCTTATAAGGTTGAAATCATAAAATATCTTGATGAGCTTGATGAATCTGCAAAAAGATACAATGCTGTAAACTGCGTTGCCAGAAAGAATGGTAAAAACATTGGTTATAATACAGATTGTTATGGCTTTTTAAGGGCGCTTGAAGCCGAAAACATATCTTTAAACGGCAACGTACTTTTGCTTGGATGCGGGGGTGCTGGACGAATGATGGCTATTGAAACTGTTCTTCATGGCGGAACGCTTACCATTGCTGCACGAAACAGGGATGAGACTCTTGTTGTTGCTGATGATATCAGGAAAATAAAATCCGATGCAGATGTTTCTGTAACATCTCTGACAGATATACAAGGGAATTACGATGTCATGCTGAATTCAACTCCTGTCGGAATGTTCCCTAAAAATGAATTTTCGCCTGTAAGTGAGGATATTGTTAAAAAATGTGGATTTATTTTTGATGCCGTATATAACCCTGCTACAACACTGCTTATGTCTTATGCTCAGAAAAATGGAATCAAGACACTCGGCGGAATGTCAATGCTTGTATGGCAAGCTGTTGTTGCACATGAAATCTGGAACAATTCCTCATACTCTGAACATGATATAAACCAGTTGATTTCAAATACGCAGAAGCAAATTTCTTTATAAAATTATTCACATATCATACTATTACGATTTATTTGTTTATGAGCGGAGACTTTTTCCGCTCTTTTTTCAATAATATCCGCTTATTTTTGTATTGTAATAATGGTTGACATATGCACATAAAAGGTGTATTATTATAAGGTATAAATATCTATTTTACTGAATAGATAAAAAATGAATTCGGAGGCTTAGGGGGATGTATTTCGGTAGTGTTAAATTTTTTAAACATCTGATATTAACCGTAGTCTTTGGGTGGATAGCTGTTGCAACAGGACTTGCAATTTTTTTTGGAATCCGGCTTGCAATTGTATCACGTGAAAAGGCTGATTCGGCAGATGATAATGTTCAGACCGTCTCTGAGGATGTTCTGACAATTCCCGATAATACTTCATTAGAACAAGTTTATCTTGTTCTAGCTGCTAAGGGTTATTCAACACAAGATATTCTTGAATTTCTGAAGAATAATGACAGCAATTCAACAGATGCCTTCATTGAAAAGTATAAATCCACAGATGTTATGGCAGAGAATACACCCGATACACTTCCTTCATATGCCAGCTTGTATCCTGATTTATATGCAGAAGAGCCAGCAGAATTTGTTATCTCCGATAAAACAATTTACCTAACCTTTGATGATGGACCTTCTGAAAATACTCTTGATGTTCTTAATATTCTTGATAAATATGATATTAAAGCAACGTTTTTCATGAGTGGAAGCGAAACCGAGCAAGGTATGGAAATTATGAAAAAGGTTGCAGAGTCGGGGCATACAATCGGAGTCCATTCTTATTGTCACGATTATGATATTATATATAAGGATGTTGAATCATATCTTGATGATTTTAACAAAACATATAACTTAATTTATAATGCTACCGGCGTAAAATCTCAGATATTCAGATTCCCTGGTGGCAGTATAAACAACTACAACAGGCTTGTCTACAGGCAGATTATATCAGAAATGGCCCGTCGCGGATTTGTTTATTATGACTGGAATGTAAGTGCTGAGGATGCCAGTCCGCGAGCAACCTGGACAAGCATTTATAATAATGTCCTGAACGGTATTGAAGGAAATTCAAATAAACGAGCAATCGTACTTATGCATGATAGTGCTGGAAAGCACACAACTGTTAATACACTTGAAGACATTATTATTGAACTCAAAAATCAGGGGTATGAGTTCGCACCTCTTGACAATACTGTAAAACCGGTTACTTTTATTGTTCCGGATTGATAAAGTACATAACCTGATGCTAAAAAGCAAACTAATCTGTATAGGATAGGAGTAAAAACAATGAGTCTTAAGGACAATTTTAATCAGGCTTTAAAGGAGTTATTAAAAAAAGACGGCCTTGTGGGAGAGGATCTGTCCAAGGATTCCAAAAAGAAATCCGAGCTTGACAGGTATCTTGACCGTGAGTCTGCACCTTCAGCGCCTGCTGACAGTTTTATGCAGCAAATGTCCGAAAATGAAGCCATTGCAGAGTCTTCAAATAAGGCTCAAGAATCTAAAACTTTTGGCGGTTTTACTCCTGAATCTCTTGGATTGGGTGCATACAACAACAAGCCAGAATCAGTTCAACAAACTGCAGATAAAGCCGCAAAATCTGAAGAAACAGCTTCTTCTCCATTCACATCAGCTGCTCCTAAGGCTGATTTCGGGTTTGTTCCGCCACCTCCTGCACCTCAGAGAAATTTTGGTCAGCCGGTAAATCCAGCACCTTCTTCACGTGGACAGGAACCACCATATTACGAAACTGAAGAAACCACCGTTATTTCAAGAAATACTATAATTGATGGTAATATCCGTTCATTTGCTAATATTACAATTGACGGCAGTGTAAAGGGTGACGTTAAAATTACAAAGAATATCAGTATCACAGGCAAGATTGTCGGCGATATTGAATGTAATAATTCAACTATGATAGGTGCTTCAATGCAGGGAAATATCGCCTCAAAGGGACAAGTTCAGATGGACAGGGACAGCCTGCTTCTCGGAGATATTGCTTCACAGTATCTTGACCTTAATGGAAAAATTAAGGGTAACGTTGATGTCGGCGGAAAAGCTGAATTTAAAACTGATGCTGTTATTCTTGGAAACATCACTGCTTCAACAATCACTGTCCTTGACGGTGCGACAATTCAGGGATTTGTAAATACAACATTCCTGCAGGAAAACTCAGGAAGCATTTTTCCTGAAACAATTGCTGTTTCTGAATAACTAACTATGGATAAACATAACGAGAAATCCCCACTTACCATTAATATCAAGCAGAATATTTTTAAAATAATTGATGCAAGAGTTGTACGAAAAAATGTCTTTGTCAAGGAGTTTGGGAGCAAAGATGAGTTTGATATTATTGATACAGCGGCTTTTCACATTGTAGTTTACAAGGATTGCAAACCAGTTGCAACTGCAAGAGCATTCTGCTATGATGATGACATGTATGCTATTGAACGTCTTTGCGTTTTACAAGAATACCGGGGTTCCGGAATTGCTGCAATACTACTCTCTGAACTAGAACAATTTATTTCCACGATATATTCCGGGACATTGAAGTTAATAGCGGATCTTGAAAGCTATGAGTATTTTGAAAAATATGGCTATATTCGTTCCGGATATCCTTATGTTACTGAACGTGGAGTTATGGTTTGTTTGGAGAAAATTATTTGATCGGTTATCATTTTATTCAGACAAAACAAATATGGGGTGATATTCTATGCCAGAAACAGATAGACTACTATTCAACAATTCTACGCTTCCTCCTCTTGAAGATATCTATGCAACACAAAATTCTCAATCCAAGCATATCGAAAAAGAATCTGGATCTCTCCCTCCACTTAACGACATCTCTATTGGCGAAATACAACTTGACAATATAAAAACTGATTATATATCTAATGACCATTCAACGGCTGCAAAGTCGATTGCAAATCAGATTAAGCTTGATGATATATCTTTGGAAATGTCTGAATCAGTACCTGTACTTGAGGATTTATCTGCTGAATATAAGCCTACATATAATAAAGCAAAAGCTGATGAACAATTTCGTCCTGTTGAGAAGAAATCTGAACAGCAGCTTATCAAGGAACGTCTTCAGCGTGAGATAAACAGGGTTCCCGATCAGGTTGACAAAAAAGAAAGCCTTGCACTCTACAACAAACTCATGGAAGAAAAGAAAATTAAGGATGCTCACAAGGGCCTTGTTTCTACAATATTTGTAATGCTCTTCGGAATAATGAGTGCATGCATTTCGTATTTTTTCCTTGACTGGAGCAGTCAAGCAGTTTTCAAGTATCTTGCATTTGCGGCTATGGTATTTTCTTTGCTTCTGTTAATAAAACTTAAGTTTATCAAGGTTTTATGTACTTTATTCTTTGCTGCCAATACTTTAGTCTTGCTTATTCCAGGTGTTATTATGTTTGCAATACAATCTGAGCTGGCAGAAACAAATGAGGCTGGTTTTATAAAAACACTTATTCTGCTTGTTGCAGCTACCCTGCTTAGTGCAGCTTCATGTTTTCAGCTTGCAACAAGTGATAAAATTGAAGCTTTTTATTCTACTAAAATTTCATCCAAATGACTTTTGTTTTTATAATTCTGAACATTTTTGCTCTCAGTGCTCTCTGGGAGCATTTTTAATAGGGGTGTACGCGGTGACTAAATTAAAAGAAAATAATAATATAAATAATATAGATGACGACCATATGAAGTGGCGACAACAGGACAAGGAATATAATGAGTCTTATAAAAAGTGGAGAAAACAAAATAAGGGCACTACCGGCTTTTATTTTTCACAAAACCCTAATGAACTTACATATCAGCATGGCGTAGGATTCATCAAAGACTATCCTGAAGCTGTTGAATCCAGCGCTCTGAAAGGGATAAGTCATTATTTGGGTATGTGTATAATTTTTTTTATAATTGCCAACATTTTTGGTGCATATATTCTTCCTATGATACTTTCTTATTTTGGCTTTGATATAAAAATAGATGTATTTGCAAATAAAACATATGGAAACCCTTTATTAATATGTTCAATATATGTATTAAGATTAATATTATTTGTACTCTATCCATTGATAATTTGTCTTAAAAAGCTTAAACTACCTATACAGGTTATGTATCCGATAAAAATAATAAACAAGCCGCTTTTTAAGCTTACTGTACCTGTTACTATGCTTTTCATAGGAACAGGCTTTATCATGACAAGGATACTCACCTTCTTCCTAGATACAATAAACATAAATTCAACTTTTGCTCAAGATTATACTAATTTCAATATAAAATATAACGTTCTTTATTTTATGATCATAGTATTTCTTTCTCCAATAATTTCAGAATTCGGACTTAGATGCATTTTTATTCAACTTTTTCGTCAGTTTGGTGATATTTTTGCAATAATTATTGTAAGTGCTGTTACTGCATTGATGACATTCAACTTATCATCATTTTGTTATGTATTTTTTACTTCTGTGGCAGTTTCATATTTTCTGCTGAGGACAGGATCAATTATTTCATCATTTATTATGCGTATAATTATAAACTTAGTGGATTTTTTTATAATTACTCTTTACAATAACATTGATCATACATCTTTTGAATTAATATCATCATCATTGTGCTTAATTTTTATTATTATAGGAATTATTTGTATTAAATTATATGTAAAAAATCATACTGAAAAGCTCGATATGAAAATTTCAACACAGTACCTTCCTTTTTCCGAAAAGATTATTACAATGCTCTCAAGCAAAGCCATACTGATTTCAATTTCATTAATATTTATTTTATTTATATTAAATCTGAAGATAAGGATATAATAAATGATAGATACAGATAATTATTATATGGAAAAAGCCATTGAGCTGGCTGAAACCGCTGCTATGGCGGGAGAAGTGCCAGTCGGAGCTGTCGTTGTCAGAAATTCAGACGGATTGATTGTTGGCAAGGGATATAACCGGCGTGAATGTGACAGAAGTTCCATTGCACATGCTGAAATTATAGCTATTAATCAGGCGTGCAAGTTTCTGGGTGGATGGCGGTTGTCAGGATGTTCAATTTATGTAACGCTTGAACCATGTCCTATGTGCTGTGGAGCAATTATAAACTCTCGTATTGACAGGGTAGTTTTCGGAGCATATGATAAAAAATCAGGTTCTGCAGGTTCTGTTGCCAACTTATTTGAATTTGACTATAATCATCATCCAAAGGTTAAGTCAGGAGTTATGAGACAAGATTGTGAAACAATTCTCAAAAGCTTCTTTAAGGAGATGCGCAATAAGAAAATGAACAGTTCAATAAAACTAATTGAAGCTCGCTCAGATGAACAGCTCAACACAATTGATGCAATGGCACGTGAAATTTGGTGCGAACACTACAAAACAATTATTTCATCAGAACAAATTGAGTACATGCTTGATAAATACCAGTCAAAAGCAGCTATGAAAGCCCAGATTGCAGAACACAATTATCACTATTATTTCATTCAGCGTAACGCTCAGCATATCGGATATGTTGCTTATTCTGTACATGACAATGAGATGTTTCTTTCTAAGCTGTATATCTTGAATCAGTACCGTTCAAGAGGTTATGCTCGTGAAGTTCTGAATAATCTTACTAATATATGCAAAGCTAAAGATATAAACCGAATCTGGCTGACTGTAAACAAGCATAACTCAAACTCTATTGCTAAATACGAAAAATTAGGCTTCAAGACTTTTAAATCTGAAAAAACAGATATTGGTAACGGTTTTTTTATGGATGACTTTTACATGGAATTGAAAATAACTAACTAGTGCTCTAAGGAGGAAAGTGCTGTTATAGCAGCATTACAAAATTTATGGATATGAATATAAGTGAGAAAAAGGCTAAAGAAATGCTTTGCACTATTCGCTGTCAAGCGGTAAAATGTGCAGCAGTAAGTATTGTTTCTGAGGTGCTTTATAAAACACTGATTGCGCCAAGAAGCTCAAAGGTTATTGTTGATAAGGATGTCCCAACTGAAATTGTTGCAATAGGGAGCAAAGATGGGCCAGCAGCTGTTTATGTTACTACTAAAAAAAGGCGCAGAATAAATATAGTGCCTGCAGTTGCATGCATAACCGTTGCAGGAATATGCCATTACCTTCTCACAGAAAAACTATAGCCTTATTACAAATAGTATAATCGTCAGTTAAATATACAATTGCTGGCGATTATACTTATATTATTATGATTACATCTGCACATTTTTTATAAAATTGCTTGACAAGCGTTATGCTTTGTGATATAATAATTAAGTCGTTAGATGACAAGTAAATAAATGGAGAGGTGTCCGAGTGGTTTAAGGAGCTGGTCTTGAAAACCAGTGATCCCGCAAGGGACCGTGGGTTCGAATCCCACCCTCTCCGCCATTACAACTAAATTACGTCTCAGTTTCTCTGAGACGTTGATTTTTATATAATTCACCTTATGGAGAAATACCCAAGTGGTGAAGGGGCTCCCCTGCTAAGGGAGTAGGTCGGGAAACTGGCGCGAGGGTTCAAATCCCTCTTTCTCCGCCAAAATAACCTCACAATAAATATAATTGTGAGGTTATTTTTATGCAGGAATTAATTTATTTGCTTGACAATTAAGTTGCTTTACTATATAATATAAATATGAAAAATAAAGAACAAATGGAATTATATAACCAATTTATTAGGATACACAATAAATTTACTATTATTAAGAAAAAAAACGTAGAAGTATGTGATAATATAAATTTGTATCCAGCTGAGATGCAGGTTCTGTGTTTAGTTAATACAAACTCTGAACTGACAATTACTGAAATAGCATCGAATTTATCAATTACTAAGAGCGCTGCTTCGCAGTTAGTAAAAAAACTTTGCAGTAAAAATATGCTTCTTAAGTACAGAAATAAAGATAACGAGAGAATAGTTATACTGAAAACTACCCAGCAAGGTAAGATAACTGTTGAAAACTTCTTTAATAATGAAACTCAGGTTTTTGGAGAAATGGTTAAAGAATTTTCATCTATATCTGATACTGAATTGGAAACTATACATTTATTTCTGAGAAAACTAGAAGAAATGATGGATAAAAAATTACAATAGTGAATAGAAAACTATTGTAATTTTATTTTAGATAATAGTTAATTAGATTAATAATCAAGGAGATTAAGTATATGCAAGTAAAAATAGTTTATTTTAGTGCTACAGGTAATACAGAATTTCTGTCTGAAAAAATAATTCAGAAATTCAGGGAAAAGGAAGTTGATGATATAGAATTAATTCCTGTAGAAGATGCTCTTAATGATACTGGAAGTTTTGAATGTGGTAAATATGTTCTAGGAATCGGTTATCCAGTATATGATTTTATGCCACCTGATACAATAATTGATTTTTTAAATAAACTTGCAAAAATCAGTTCTCAAAACATAGCCTTTGTATTTTCTACATATTCTTCTAATCCACTTGATAGTAACTATTATATTATTGATAAACTTCAGGAAAAAGGTTTTCATGTTTCCACTCAGGATAATTTTAAAGCGCCGGGAGCAAGTGCCTATATTTATTCAAATCCTAATTATCCGATTGTTAAGGGAAGATCTGTTTTTTGTAAAGGAATTAACCAGCAAATTGATAACTTTGTAATAAGTATATTAAATTCAAACAACCAACCAAACATTCCAATTCATTACAATCACCACCATAAGCTTTATCAGACTTTATCAAAAATGACTTTAGGTAATTTGTTTTATAGAAATCTTAAGAAAAACAATAATTGTATCAATTGCGGACAATGTGCAAAAACATGTCCCACATCAAATCTTATAACGAAGGATGGAAAACTTATTATCAAGAAATCCAATGATTGTCTGCGTTGTTTACGTTGTGTTCTGGTTTGCAGTAAAAAAGCTATCAATTTTACAAGTTGGGGGAGGACCGGTAATTATACAAGAGAAACAATAGAAAACGCTTATAACAATGCCGTTATCTAAAATTAAGTATACCATTATTGAGTAGTGTTAGTGGATGAAAGTTTAATAAAAAATAAATGTATATGGTATTAATAAAATAATACTAATAAATATATTACAAACATCTCAATTTCTTATAATTTTTTTAAAAGTTAACTTTAAATGATTAAAATATGCTATAATAAATTTTACTGCTATTATATGTTCTTATAATAACAATAACATATAATAGCATTGTGATTATAAGAATAGTGTGCTACGAAAGGGTTGTTTGTATGATTCGTTATTATTTAACACAAAGTGAAAAATTAAGTCAGGTAGAGAATGCACAACCTGGTTGCTGGGTTTCGATGGTTGCCCCAAACGATCAGGAAATTCAAAATATTGCAGGAGAATTTAATCTTGAAAGTGATGTTTTAAAAGCAGCTCTTGATATAGATGAACGTTCACGTATTGATTCTGATGACGGGTATACAATGGTCCTTGTCAATATTCCTACTCTTGAAGAAAAAAGTGATAAAGAATTATACAGTACAATACCAATGTCTATTATTATTTCAAAAGATGTAATTATAACAGTTTGCAGTGAAGATTCTCCTGTAATACGTTCGTTTGAACATGGGAAAGTCCGTGGATTCAATACAAATATGAAATCACGCTTTATTTTGCAGTTTCTTTATCAGACTGCAACGCAGTATCTGCAATATCTCCGTAATATTGATAAAAAGAGTGAAGCAGTTGAAGCTGAACTTCATAAATCAACTCAGAACCGCGAATTGATTGAACTTCTTAAACTGGAAAAGAGCCTTGTTTATTTTACTACAGCTCTCCGTTCTAATGAAATGGTTCTTGAAAAGCTACTCAGAACAGAGCTGATAAAAAAATATCCTGATGATGCTGAATTGCTTGAAGATGTAATAGTCGAAAACAAGCAAGCTATTGAAATGGCCAACATATACAGTGGAATTTTAAGTGGAATGATGGATGCATTTGCTTCTGTAATTTCTAATAACCTTAATATAGTTATGAAAATTCTTGCAGTAATTACAATTGTTATGGCTATTCCGACAATGATTTTCAGCGCATATGGAATGAATGTCAATTCAGCCGGAATGCCTTTTTCGCAAAATCCTTTCGGATTTGCTACAATAATTATTATGACTGTTATTCTCAGCGTTTTAGTAACATTTATCTTCATCAAGCTTAAAATGTTCAAGTAATTTTAAAATTTATTAGTGACAAAATGGGGATTAATATGAAAAAGGATGCTTTATCGTTTAATTTATTATTATTTTTTCAAATTTTTTCGATTATTATTGTAACAGGAAGATTTATTGATATTGCTGGAGTTGGTGCTATTATTTTATGGTTTGTACCTCCTATATTAACTTTTTACTATATTATAAAAATATCTAATAAACAAACGATAAAATTAGTTGTACTGTTATTGATTTTAACAGCATATATGATTACAAGTGGTTTACGATTGCTTCGTAAATCTATGGAAAGTGTTTTTTCTGAAGAAAAAATCGGAAACAAATACACTGTAATTTATGAAGTGAGTCCAGGTCCAATGTCCCATACTTCATATGATATAAATCAATATATTATTTTAGATGATAACATATTCATTAGAATTATGATTTTAGAAAGTTCTGAACATACAAGATATATTGGATAATTTTAAACGCCTAAAAACTGCCGCTGTAAAAATTAATCACAGCGGTAGTTTTTTATTTTTTCTCCAGTACAGCCATCGCACAGTAGTGAAGAATGTTCAATTCATCTTTTTCTGACTGAGCATTTGCTTATGATCTTTTTCAAAATCTGCAAGTTCAGATGGAGAAAGTGATGCGCCTACACCTCTGCAAGCTTTCATTCTTCCATGCCAGCTTTCTTTAGTAAATGGTATGCTAACATCAAAAGTAATATTTTCTTTTACATTGAAATAAGGCAGATACTCGTCCGGAACAACAATGCTATGGCGGGTTTCTCCACAACCTGACCATGAAGGATTGTATATGAGAATTAGTTTTTCGCTCTCCCCTGCAATCCTGTCTTCAAAAGGAAGCCATGCCATATATAAAAATGCAAGCTTTCCACTTCTCTTGAGCATTTTGTATGCCTTTTCAGCAAATATGTTATGCTTGAAATAGAAATGGCATTGACAGGCAGTTATTACGTCAAAAGTACCATCCAGAAAGTCAACATCCTCTGCTGGTGATGCAAAGTATTTTATATCCATATTATTTTCAGCAGAAAGTTTACGAGCAAATTCTATCTGATTTTCTGAAATATCAGAGCCGATAAACTTTTCACCGTAACTGTACATATTACGTGGCAATACCCCTGTTCCTGTTCCTAAATCAAGAATATACTGACCTTCAGTACATAAACCGAGTGAGTGTATTTTTTCATAGAAATCTTTTGGATATATATCACGGTATTTTGCATACTCTTGCGAAACTTTACCCCAATCAAAGCTTTTTCCGTTGTCAATTCTGCTGTCTGTAATCATATTCATTCTCCTGTCATGTAAGAACTTTGCAAAATAATTGTCACAGCATAATTATAAAGCAATAAAATTATTTTGTACAGAGGTTATATTCATAAAACTTATTGACATATAAATATAAATTGATTTAATCTTACAATACAAAGCAATAATTTTAAAAAACTTTTTAAAAAGGTATTGACATTGACGTTACGTTATAGTATATACTCTGTATCAGAGGAGATGAGATAATGAAGAAAGAACAAATCAGAATGCAGATTAACGAAATAGCAAAGCTCACAGGTGTCAGTGTGCGCACACTGCATTATTACGATGAAATTGGCCTGCTGAAGCCATCATATGTTGACGAACAGAATGGTTACCGCTTTTATGATGAAAAATCACTTTTGCGTATGCAGGAAATAATGTTTTATCGTGAGCTAGACTTTTCCCTTAAAAGCATTTCTGAAATTTTATCCTCTCCCAACTATAATAAAACAAACGCATTATCTGAACAGAAGCAACTTCTTATGCTGAAAAAGCAACGTATAGAACGGTTGATATCTGCTCTTGATGATGCAGTAAAAGGAGTAGATACTATGAATTTTGACGCATTTGACAACAAAGAATATGATGCTGCACGTGAAAAATATGCAGCAGAGACAAAAGAAAAATGGGGCAATACTGACGCATACAAGCAGTATTCTGATAAGACATCTTCATTTTCCAAGCAAAAATGGAATGAGGTGAACACTGCTATGGACAGCATTATTGCAGAATTTTCAGAATGTATGAACAGCGGAGCATCCCCGTCTGATAATTCTGCTCAAAGCCTTGTAAAGAAGTGGCAGGATTTCATTACTGAAAACAATTACAACTGCACAAAGGAAATCCTTGCAGGTCTTGGCGAAATGTATGTAGGTGATGAACGCTTCAAGAAGAACATAGATAAACATTCAGAAGGTACTGCAGAATTTATGTGTAAAGCAATCGGAGCATATTGCAGATAAGTAATAAAAGTATAATTTTAAATGTAAAAAAGGAGCTATTCAATACGAACAGCTCCTTTTTTATTATTTTTCTAAAAGCTTTGCTATTTCTGGAAACACTTCCACACTTCGTTTTAGTATGCCATTCATATAGGCAATCAGAATACCATAGTTAGTCATTGCAATACCCTGTTCTTCAGCACAACGCAGACGGTATTTCATTTCCCGTTCATTCAGCATACAGCCTCCGCAATGAACAATCATCTTATATTGTGAAAGGTCATCCGGGAATTCTGTACCTGATGTAAATTCAAGCACAGGATTTTTACCAGTATGTGCTTTGATCCAAGCAGGAAGTTTTACTGTTCCTATATCGTTGCACTGACGATGGTGTGTACATCCCTCAGAAATAAGAATTTTATCTACGTCATTAAGTCTGTCTATTACCGTTACGCCTTCAACAGCCTGCTTTAAATTGCCTTTGTATCGTGCCATTAAAATTGAAAAGGACGTCAGCAGGATATCTTCCGGCACATCAGCTGAAACTTTTCCAAAAACCTGACTGTCAGTTATGACCATAACAGGTCTTTTCCCTAGCTCTGATAATGTATTTTTAAGATCATTTTCCTTGACAACAACTGCATTTGCATCTGCATCAAGAATATCACGGATGGTTTGCTGCTGGGGTAAAATAAGACGGCCTCTTGGCGCTGCTTTATCAATCGGAACAACAAGCACAACATAATCTGACGGATTTATCAGATCGCCAACTAAACGTTTTTTATCATCTTCGTCAGAATATTGTTTTGCAATCAGTTCTCTGAGTTCATTTATGTTTATGTTTTTCTCTGCACTGACTACAATCTCATTTTCACCTAAAACATTGATATCGTTATACAATTCACACTTGTTATAGGCAATAACACATGGAATCTTTTTTGCATTAATACGCTCAATAAGCTTTTTTTCTTCTTCACCCAACTTGCCGCCATCAACAACAAGCAGTGCAATATCAGTTTTGTTAAGTACCTGCAAGCTTTTCTTTATTCTCATCTCGCCAAGCTCACCTGAATCATCAATACCAGGAGTATCAATAATCATAACAGGACCTAAAGGGAGCAGTTCCATTGCCTTGTAAACAGGGTCAGTAGTTGTGCCCTTAATATCAGAAACAATAGCAATATTCTGATTAGTGAGAGCATTTATAAGACTTGATTTTCCTGCATTTCTCTTTCCGAAAATGCCTATGTGTATACGTTCCGAAGATGGTGTTGTATTCAAGCTCACAAATTTTCCTCCTAAAATCTGAAATCACGTTTGCCATTCGAGATTTCATTAAGATTGTTTATTACTATGTTTCTTACCTTTTCATTCGGAATATTGCCAAGTTCTTTTTTAATAACCTCATCACCAATATCATGAGTATGCTGTGACGCATAATCCATAAGATATTCTTTAAGCGTCATCAGTGCATTAGGATGACAACAATTCTGAATCTGACCATTTTTACAAAGGCTCATAAATCTGTCACCTGTTCTTCCCTCACGATAACAAGCTGTACAGAAGGATGGAATGTACCCCATATCCATAAGCCAGCATACAACCTCGTCAAGAGTTCTCTGGTCGGAAACATCAAACTGTTCTGTATCATGTGGTCTTGATTCCTCAGCATATCCTCCGACAGAAGTTCTTGAGGCACCGCTTACCTGTGAAACTCCAAGGCGGATAACCTTTTCTCTTACTGTCTGACTCTCACGAGTTGAAATAATCATACCTGTGTATGGAACCGCAATTCTGATAAGAGCGCAAAGTTTTGCAAATATTTCATCGGATATTCCATTGTCAAAAACACTCGGGGCAATATCATCTGCATGTTTTATTCTCGGAACACTTATGGTATGAGGACCCACACCGTGAACAGCTTCAAGATGTTCGGCATGCATTAGAAGTCCTGCAAATTCATATCTGTAAAGTTCAAGTCCGAAAAGAACTCCAAGCCCTACATCATCAATTCCGCCTTCCATTGCCCTGTCCATAGCCTCAGTATGATAATTGTAATCATGCTTAGGTCCTGTCGGATGAAGCTTAAGATAGCTTTCCTTGTGATATGTTTCCTGAAAAAGTATATATGTGCCAATACCTGCTTCTTTAAGGCGTTGGTAGTTTTCAACTGTTGTTGCTGCAATATTTACGTTAACTCTGCGAATTTCGCCATTCTTATGCTTAATTGAGTATATGGTTTTTATACAATCAAGAATATATTCAAGAGGATTGTTAACCGGGTCTTCTCCCGATTCAATTGCAAGACGTTTATGCCCCATGTCCTGCAAAGCAATAACTTCTTTCCTTACTTCATCCTGCGTAAGTTTTTTTCTTGCAATATGCTTGTTTTTCATGTGATAAGGACAATATACACAACCATTAACGCAGTAATTGGATAAATAAAGTGGCGCAAAAATAACTATACGGTTGCCATAAAATGCTTTCTTTATTTCTTCAGCAAGATCAAACATCTGCTTAATCTTTTCAGGAATATCACAGGCAAGAAGAATAGATGCTTCTCTGTGAGAAAGTCCTGCGCAAACAGTACTGTTTCCATTTTTTCTCGGCTTCGCTTTTTCAAGAATGCTGTCAATAAGCTCAACATTATTCTTGTTAGCGTCAGCATACGCAAGGGTTTCCCTGATTTCCTCATCGCTGATAAACTCATCAGCACTTAGTGATTTTGGATTATACATCTTAATTTCCATTCCTTTCTGCTATTTATTCCGGTTTTGCGAAGCAAAATTTATGCTCTTGTATTTGCAGAAAGGAATAAATAGCTGTGTGAAAAGTATTTTCACACTTTTTTCTTTCTTAATTGGGTCAGAACGAATCTTACCCGTCAGAATTTATTTTAATACTAATATCCAATTATTAAGTGTACATAAAATCAAGCTGTTTTCTTGCATATATAGAAAACTGAGAAGATTTTTTGTATACACTTTAATTGGAGCTTAGTATTATTGCTTAATAAAATCTCCTCTGTCAACAACAATTTCATATCCTATACAGTTCATGCGCTTTTCAAGGCATTTGCGGCATTCCACTGCCTCATCACCGGTACAAATCTTATTGTCATATAGCATGTACTTCTTTCTTACATCCTTTGGCGAAAGATTTGGCATAACTACATTTGCTCCTGAAAGAATGCCCATTTCCCTGCCACGTGGTGAAATTGTGCCAAGCGCTGTTGTTGACGGAATCAATGCACACGGAAGCATAAGCCTTAGCAGTCCTATCATAAACAAAGTCAGTTCAAGCGAACCTGCTTTTTCATTTGCAAAAGGTGTTTCATGGTGAGGAATAAACGGGCCTATTCCAACCATGTGTGGCTGCAGTTCATTAAGAAACAGCATGTCCTCCGCAAGATTTTCTGAGGTCTGGAATGGTGAGCTGACCATGAAGCCACTTCCAACCTGAAAGCCGATGTCTTTCAAGTCGGAAAGACATCTTTTTCTGTTTTCAGAAGTCAAAGAATCGGGATGTAGTTGTTTGTAGTGTTCATCATCTGCTGTTTCATGTCGGAGTAAGTATCTGTCAGCTCCGGCATCAAAATATCTCTGATAGCTTTCACGGCTTTTTTCACCTATTGAAAGTGTCAACGCACAATCATGATAACTGCTCTTTATAGACTTAATAATATCCACAAGTATTTCGTCTGTATAGTAATTATCTTCGCCACCCTGCAATACAAAGGTACGGAAGCCAAGCTCATAACCATTCTCACAGCAGGATAAAATTTGTTCTTTTGTAAGGCGGTAACGCTCAGCTTTTCTATTACTGCAGCGTATTCCGCAGTAATAGCAGTCGTTTTTACAGTAATTTGTAAACTCAATTAAACCTCTTATGTAGACTTTCCTGCCATAAATTTTGTGACGAATGTTTCTTGCTCGTATAAAAATATAATCTGCAATCTCCTCGTTTCTGCTCTCAATCAGTTCTGTAAACTCACTTTTATTAAGTATATGCTCACGCTCAAGCTTATCAATAAGTTCAAAGTATTTATTCAAATTAAACACTATTCCTTTCTGCTGTTTGTTACGGTTTAACAAGCAAAGCCGTAATAAACAGCATATTACTTCAAATTTTTTATATTTTTGAGTATACGGTTTTTGTTGAAACTCCTTCAAGCATACCGAGTTTTCCTGACAATGCGCTGATAACATCTGATGGTGCATCAATTGCAATACTAATAATTGAAACGCTTTTCTTTTCATACGGCACACCCATTCTGCCAATAATAAACTGTCCATATTCATGCAGAATACTGTTCAATTTCGGAACTGAATCAGAGCTATCTACAACAATTCCTATAAGTGCGACTCTTGTTTCCATAATAAATTCTCCTTTTTAATAAAAAAAGTCTGTTCATTTCTGAACAGACTAATAATCGTAAATTTACAGCATTGCATAGATATGGCTATACTGCAAAAACATTGTCCTTCTTCCTCCTCAGAAATAATCTTTGGATGTCAGAGATGAATATAAAAACATTAAATTAAGATGTTCACCGTCAGATTTTCTTTTGGCTTACAAATATATTATAACACATTTTATCCGAAATACAACAGAAATTTTTTAACATAAAATTTTGATTAACTTTGCAAAAAATTAAAGCGGCATTTCCAAAAATACAAAGCATCAAAATTTAAAGATATTATTTAAAAAAATTCATCAAATCCGAAATATTTTCGGGTAACATGTCAATACCCTTGAATTCCTCTACTACAACTGATTTTATATGTGCCTTTATTTCAGGAGAAACATTTGTAATACACATCTGCCATGCTCCACCAATACTTCTGCAGTTATCTTCAATCAGAATATCAGGACAAACCATCTCAACAATATCCTTGTATTTCTGTCCTTTATCCCTGAAATATAACTTAGTTCCTATGAAATTATTTTTACAAAGAATATCAGCCATCTGTTCAGCCTGCTTATTTCTGCGAGAGGTGCAGTATACAACTTCTGCCCCCTGTTCAGACCATTTTTTTATCAGTTCAACACAGTTACCAATAGGAATATAAGAATTATAATCATAAAGACTGAACAAAGACTTTGGCTTAAGGATTGTTCCCTCCGTAAAAATCATAATTCTGACTTTTGCATTAATCTCCCCAGATAATTTTATATATGCCACAATAATGTCTCCTCATATTAGTCCAGTTATTGATTTACCCACAATCCGTGCTTGTTACAGCAGAAATACAGTTTACCTCCGTAAAGTTTTGGGAAGCGCACTTCTCCACCCTGTTCAGGATAAAGCCTTACAACAAGAACACGGTCACAAGCTACATAAGCAACAAAATTAATATAATGATCCTTAGTCATGTCATGAGAAAATGTTATATAAAAATCATTTTCAACGGTTTCGACATTAAGAAAATGCTTATCATCACTTGGTTTTTCAACAAGAACAGTCAGCTTTCTTCCGCAGCAGGATGTTTCCGCATCTCCTGTGGTTGTTATAATATTCCCGCAGTTCGGACATACATAGAATTTTAATCTTTTCATATTTCCCCCATCAATATCATTCGGATTCAAATTGCCGATTAATATTTTCTCAACATTTACGTTAAAAACGTCTGCTAATTCATGAAGAATTGAAACATCGGGACAGCCCAATCCACGCTCCCATTTTGATATTGTCTTGTCACTGATATTCATAGCATCTGCAAGCTGTTTTTGTGTCAAGTTCTTTTCTTTGCGCAATTCATAAATCAATCTGCCAATTTTCAGGCAATCCATAATGCTCACCTCCATGTCTTTATTATATATTTAATAATTCCGTATTTCAATAAACGCTCCGTTTAGTTTGAGAAATTTTTTATACTGTAAAACCTGCAAATACATAAATAGCCAGACATCAGTCTGGCTATTTATGTATTACTTTAATTGTAAAATCAGCCTACTTAAGAATACTATTCTTGTTTTCTAGCAATTGCTCAAATTCCTGAACAGAAACAGGTTTTGAAAAATAGAAACCCTGTGCTGTATCACATTTGATGCTTTTAAGGAATTCTACCTGCTCTTCTGTTTCAACACCCTCTGAAACAACATACATATCCAGATTTTTCGACATATTTACAATACTCTCAATTATAATTTTATCCTCATTGGTGTTATTGTGAATGTTAAGAAATTCCTTATCAAGCTTGATTACATCTGTTCTGATGTTTTTTAGAAGATTAAGACTTGAATAGCCTGAACCAAAATCATCAATTGATGTTCTGAAACCTTTTGCTTTAAGTCCATTTATAAATTCAGAAACATTGACGAGATTGTTTATGTAAATCATTTCAGTAAGTTCAATTTCGATATATTCAGTAGGAACATAATATTTTTGAGCAACCTCTACAAGCTTATCAAGAAAATTTGGTGAGTTTAGATGAAGTCTTGAGAAATTACATGAGATAGGAATCGCATTTATACCCTGATCAATCCATTTTCGTAACAAAGCGCAAACCGTTTCATACACCCAGAAATCAATCTCGCAGATAATTCCGCTTCTTTCCGCAATTGAAATAAAATCATTCGGGAAAATAACCTTTCCATTATAATTCCACCTCACAAGCGCCTCCGCACCTGTAAGCCTGTAATCAATAAGTGATACCTTTGGCTGAAGGTTAATAAAAAAATCCTTATTCTTAAGTGAATTTTCAAGCAATTCTTCAGTTTACTTAGCCTTGACTATTTTTTCGGAAAGCTCATACGAATACTCAACATAAGGCAACAAATCATTATTTCTGCAGGCAAGAGCTGCTAAAGTAATATTCATAATAAAGCTGTCAAAGCTGATAAATTTTGTCTGTAAACGGTATACTCCGGTGTAGAATTTCAAGTCAATAGATTTAACCGGTGAAATATAGTTTTCTGACAGATCCACTGAAAAGCAACTTAGTTTATCAAGCAAATCCTCCAAGTTATCCTTTAATATTATAATAATAAAATTATCTCCGCCAATCCTTATTATAATACCATTGTCGCCAATATACGTAGCAGCCTGATTAGCAAACTGAACCAGCAGCAAATCCCCAAAAGCCTGTGAATACTTTTGGTTGTACATTTTCATGGATCTTATATTAATATACAAACCTGCATATTGATCTGCTACTTTATTATCATTTATCCTTGCTAAATATTTAACCATTGCATTTCTGTTTCCAATTCCGGTAAGACTATCAGTAACCTTACTTTTATAAAACATCTTTTCAAATTCATCTTTGATAAGAAATGTACAGATTATTTTTGCATAATTTTCAATCAGTTCAATTTCCTGAAAACTGAACTGATTAGTCCTCAATCCTTTAAAAGCCTTGAAAGACAGATAAACCCCTTTTGTTTTATGTGAAAAAATAAAGATGTCATTATAATCAATTTCATTTTCATTGAGTCCACTATTATATAATTCATATATTTTTTCAACACATTCCTCCTTGAAATTTACCTGGACCCGAATAATTTCAACGTTTATATGATACCTCAAAAGATAAGCAGATTGTTTTAAGGCGTTTAGAATATTATCAGAATAAAAGGCGGAATTATAAATTTCCATCAATAAATTATGATTATTGATAATTTGTTTGTCTATACTAAGAATATCCAAAATAATCACTTCCTTTTAACAAATTATATCACATCATTATTAATTTGTAAACAGTTTCCACATAAATAATTAGATAAATATTGAATTTTTGTTAAAAATATATAAAAAAGGGACATATTTTTATGTTATCAAACATTTTACCTGTTATATCGGGTGTGCTTACGGCTTTTTCTTTTTCAGAAAAAAGTTTTGCACCCTTTATTTTTGTTTCAATGGTTCCCTTCTTTTTATCCATGCTTAAAGTAAAAAACCGAGGGGAATTTTACACATCATCCGTTGTTTTCTATTTTGTATACTGCGTAATTACTTTCTCTTGGATTTTTGAACTAAAAGAATTTATAGATGTTTCAATTGTATTCAAATATATAATACTTGCCGTATCTCTTTTAATTATGTCCGCTGTTACAACTTTCAGAATGATGCTGGCACAGTTATTTTATTTCAGAATAAAGACAGGCAATTACAGTGACATTGTTAAGTTTTCATTTATATTTATTACGGGAGAATGGCTTCAGGAACATATTCTTTTTTTGCCTTTTCCATGGGCAAGACTTGGGGTAATAGCCTCTCCATTTACTACATTTATTCAGTCCGCATCCGTTTTTGGAAGTCTGTTTATATCATTTCTGATTGTTATGATAAACGGCACAATTGCATTTATTATTCTAAATTACAAGCATGTTCCAAAAGCTATTGCAGCATCAATCTGCATTTTGATTCTTATTACTGCAAATATGTCATTCGGAATACTCTCACTTATCAGAACCTACTCACAGGAAAAGTATATCAATGTCTGTCTCGTTCAGGGGAATTTTTCAGACATGAACAAGTGGACAGCTACTTCAGAGGATACTCTTTTTCAGTATCTTTCACTTACTGACGAAGCAATTACCCCTCAGACAAATATTGTTTTCTGGCCGGAAACTGCAATACCGACTTATATAAACAGGTCAGATATTGCAAATAAAATAACCGACTATACCAGCAAAGAAAATATCATCCTTATTACCGGTGCATTTTATGATAAGACAAATAACAACAGCACTGAAAATTTTAATTCTATTTATATATCTGACAACAGCGGAAAAATAAACTATGTATACAGTAAACAGTATCTTGTTCCGTTTGGTGAGATGTTTCCGCTTTATAAGCAGATTTCAAAAATGCCCGTTTTTGATACGCTTTTTGCAGGCAGAATTATTTGTTCTCCTGGGAAGGAAAGTGGATGTGTAAACACCGAATACGGCAGATTTGCAGCAGTAATTTGCTATGAATCAATCTTTCCAATCTGCACAAGAAATTCTGTAAAGGATGGTGCAGAATTCATTGCAGTTTTAAGCAACGATAGCTGGTTTGGCAACTCGCATGCAATTTATCAGCACTATTCCAACTCTATAATGCGTGCAGTAGAAAACAGGCGTTATCTTGTAAGATGTGCAAACACAGCAGTAACAGCTATTATTGACAGCAATGGCAGAGAAGTAATATCTGCACCATATTATCAGCCTTCTGCAATTAATTCTGCTATTATTCTCAACAGTCAGAAAAGTATTTATACTCGCATCGGTGATGTTATTGTTATTCCTGGTATATTCCTTTGGGGATATGGACTTTTTAGATATATCAGGTTTAAAATATCTGAACACAAGAAAAAGAAATCCTCATAAATCAAAAACAGCCTTAGAATTCATTTATCTAAGGTTGTTGAATTTTACATTACAGGTAACCCACACTTTTCAAGATAATAATTGTATATTGCATTGGTAGCACTGTGTTTTGTTTTGAATGTCATATATTTAGGAACATCCTGTGCCGGAAACCATTGTGCTGAATCTACTTCCTGTGATAAAACCAGTTCACATTTCGGTGCATAACCAATAAATCCATGCATAAGCTGCTCCCTTGCATCAAACCAATATGTACCTACATATTCAATCTTTTGAATATCAACACCGATTTCCTCTTTAACCTCTCTTATAGCAGCTTCTTCAGCTGATTCTCCTGGAGAAATATAACCTGATGTAAATACTGCAGATGTAGCTGACAAATATTCCTGCCTTGCAAGGACTACCTCATTGAATTCATTATATACCAGAATTATAATACAATCTGAAAATGTATCAAACCAATATTGATTACAATTCTCACAAAAAGGGACATTTCCGTCATCCCACGCTGGTTTATCAATTAATTTATTTCCACACTGCGGGCAATATTTATAATGCATATCCATTCCCCCATGAATTAGTAATTTTTGATATTATATTATCATTGTATCATTTACAAAAGTAAAAATCAATACAATAAAATGAAAGCCACCTCTGATACATAAACATCATAAGCGGCTTTTCAGAAAGATATTTTTTCATTAGTTATTCAGATTTGCTGCACATGAGTTTATCTCTTACGCTGAAAATATGATTTACAAAAGCTTCATCATATTCTGAAAATCTGTAATGATTACGATAAATTATTATATCCTTACTGTGCTTTTCTATATCCTTGCAATCCTTCATTACAAGGTCATACTGGTCAAGCATTTCCTGTGGAATCGGTGATACCCACATATATGAAGATTTAACTCTTGACAAAAAGTCAAACTGGCTTCCTCTTTCATAAACAAACAGCTTCTTTGTATGTGCTTCACCCTTGAAAGCTTTTTTCAGATATGAACCTGACAGATAAGGAACTGCGTTATCTCCATGAACAATTTCAACCTTGTCCTCAAGGTCAACAGAGTTTAAAAAAGGCTTTGACGCAAAAGGACTGCTCTTTGACATAACAACCTTATAGTCAAAACTCCATATTTCCTTATGAGCAATCTCCTTGTCAGCAAGCAATGACAGAAAGAAATCCTCATAGGCACTTTCATATCTGATTATTCCTATATTGCACTCGCCTTCAATAATACTGTTTATTATCTCAAGAGAATTCGTTTCTTTAAAGTTTATTTCTATATCTTCATTTCTGCTGAGTTTGTCAATAAATTCTGCAGCAGCAAAGGTTATATATGACGCTCTCGGAACCTTTACCGACATAGATATGACATCAGTATTCTCAGGCTTCGATAGAGCTTCCATCTTTTCGACCTGCTGAATTATTGCCTTTGCACATTCAAGGTACTCTTTACCTTTATCAGTAGGTTCAACACCTTTTGAAATTCTTTTGAAAATAGGTGCACCAAATTCATTTTCAAGTTCCTTGATAGCCTTGCTGAGATTTGGCTGTCCCATATATAGCCCTGCCGCAGCTTTTGTTATAGAGCCTGTTTTCTGAACTTCAAGAAGATATTTCAGGTGCATCAAGTTCATATTAATCTCCCTTCTATTTTAATAAATATTCCCAGTTGTTTAGCATAATTAAAAATAACATACACTTATTCTTTTGCCCATCTTTTTTAGACATACACTAAGTTCGTCTATCAATCTCATTTTTATACTGAAATTAATAGGAAGATTAGGGTTCTGATGAGCTGGGTTTATTGCTCTTCCGACATAAAAGCTTATGTCTGTAGCCTCCTCAAAAAGAAGCCTTGCAATCCTGCAAGCGCCGTCGTTTTTATTTTTCCAGCTTGAATAACAATCATTGTTTTCAATATAATCCTGTGCATATTTCAGCACTTTTGTCATTGTAACGATACCCTCAGTAACAAGATCCACTCCCTCTATTTTTGCAATAGGTGGGATTTCAGGGTCAATATAGTCAAGCAAGGGGGTTACCTTTTTACCAAGGAATTCAGCGGCAAGAGTCGAGGTTGTCCCTCCACAGACAATATGCTTACCCTCTTTAGCAAAAAACAGCGACATCATCTTGCTTAATTCATTTGGGTTTGACGGAGGACCTATCATAAGGTTCATTGGCTTCCTGCATCTGATTTTAAGTGCCGCAACAGTTGTATCATCTCCCGGTGTTCCACCATAAAGATTTGAGCATTGCTCAACAAGCATGGTTGAAATGGCTTTTGCAGATAAACTGTCGTCATAGTTTCCGACAAGAAAATCAATGATACTGTCTCTCTGCCACCCGAAATTAAGTGAATTGCCGACACCTGCATAAACTGCACCATCGCTCATTGCCACAAAAACATTATCTACCTGTAAATCAAGCTTTGAAATATATATATTCTTGCCCTGTATTTCTGAACAAGTCATCGGATAATCATAGTTTTCTCCGTTGCGAAGAAGAATCACATGCGGATTGTCATACTGAATTATTTCAGCATAACTGTTATCCTTTATGCTGATTATTGTAAATGTTGAATATGCTATACCTCTTTTTTCACAAACGGGAAGAGTTGCCGCAATTGTGGCTACACATTCATTTATGCTCATAGAATTAGCCATCATTGTTGATATGATTTTTGAAGTAAGCGTTGAAAGAATACAGGCTTTTACACCGCTTCCAAGGCCATCTGCAAGAACAAGCACCATTGAATTGTCATTATTCTCAACTATATCAACATGATCTCCGCAAAGCTGTTCTCCATGCTTGTTTATACTGTTGTATCCGATTTCCGTACAAAGATTATTCATCGGTCAGAGTCTCCTTAAGCTTTGAAAGGGCTATCTTTGTTTCAGCAGTTGTTTCACCAAGCAATGATGCAATTTCCTGAACAACTCTCATCTGCTTTTCAATTACCTTATCAGTAATTTCAATAGCCTGGCGGTTAGTATTTTCCTTCTTAGATCGTTCTGCTTCATCATTTGTAATATCTCTCATTATACTCATAATTACATGATAATTGCTGTCATGAATTATAGTTTCTTCAACATATTTCTGATATTCTGCAAGGAATGTTTTCTTTTCATAAACATTTTTGCCGTCATTAAGTACACTTATATATTCTGTAGGATTAAGAATACGTACAACAGGGCTTCCAAGAACATCGGAAGGGTTTTTGACATTCATAATCTTGCATGCAGCCTTGTTGATAAGCTGAACTTCAAAATCCTCATTAAGTACAAGAATTCCGTTAGGTGTATTGTTGATAATATTATCCGAGAAAGATTCTGCTTTATCCTTGAGATATGGCAGACACATTGTAAAATCAGCTTTACCGCTGAATACAGCCTTAGCTTTTTCACGGCAGGTATTATATCCGCAGCTGCCGCAGTTAAGCTCATCCTCAGGGCGTGTCTTGCCCATTTTCATAAGTATTTCGGCAATCTGCTTTTCAGTTGGAAGTTCAGTATTTATCTGTGATGGAACAAAGTCAAGATACATTTCTTCACGACTGTAATTTTTATCAACAACATCATTCTGACCAGCATAACGTGAGACAGCTATATACCCTGAAACAGGAGAAGCATTTTTTGTATCCATTGCCGGCCCGCCGATACAGCTTTCATCACATGAGGACATTTCAATAAAGCAGTTCTTTATTCCTCCAGATTTTATATCTTCAAGGGCTTTAAGGCAGTTTTCCGTTCCGCTGACAGCAATGAAATTATAGTCTGTTTCTTCCTTAGATGTCATTGAACGGAGTATACCTCCGTTTGTCGGAAACAGTCTTGAACGCCCCTTTTTCTCAATATCTTCATCATGCTCGAGTTCAATATTCTCATCCTTCAGCCAATTAGTAAGCTCTTTAAAAGTCAAAACTGCGTCTGCATATCCCTCATACTGATCAGCTTCACTTTTCTTTGAAACGCATGGACCAATGAAAACAGTATAACAATCAGAGTTTTCTTCTTTAAGCTTTTTACAATGAGTTTGCATAGGCGTTAGAACATGGGCAAGCATTGGAATAAGCTCAGGATAATATTTTTGTATAAGCAGATTTATTGTTGAACAGCAGGATGAAATAATCACATCAGATTCATGGCATTTAAGCATTTCAATATACTGGTTCTTGACGATTTCAGCACCAACGGCTGTTTCTTCCGCAAAAGCAAATCCAAGCTTTCTGAGAGCCTTGTCCATAGAAGCAATTGTTGCGTTTTTATAGTTTGCAGCAAAAGACGGAGCAATGCTTGCAATAACAGGCTTACCTGAAGAAAGAAGTTCTCTTACATTTGAAACATCATTTCTTATTTCCTTTGCACTTTGTGGGCATACAACATAGCATGTTCCACACAATACACATTCGTCAGCTACAATATGAGCCTGATTCCCTGAAAATTTAATAGATTTTACAGGACAATGTCTGATACATTTATAGCAATTCTTGCAGTTTGAAGTTTTGAGTTGGAGATAATTGTTGTTTTTTATCATTACAGTTATTTCTCCTCTTTAAGTATTATACAAATATCGTGCAGTACACACCAGCAGATCATCAGGCTTTTTTAAGTATTTTTTCTTCAAAAATCGAACTAAAATTTTCAGGTGATACTCCACAGATTATTTCGTCCTCAACCTTAATTGTAACTCCAGAAGTGCACTTCCCCAGACAAAATGCAGCAGAAAGATTTACCTTGTCATCAAGACCATAATTAGAAATGCTTTCCTTCATCAGTTCAATAATTTTATAGGATCCCTTTAAATGACACGAGCTTCCGACACATACATAAACATTCATGAATCAACATCCTATCGTAATAATATTTAAGTCTGAAAATAATTAATTCTGACTTAATTTTGTGTTTTTTGCTTTTCATAAATACTTGCAGAAAGCTTGTTTGACAAAACCGCAAGCGATGCCGCCATGTTCTCATTCTGAACAATTATTCCATCGGGAACTACCAGCCTTACAGGTGCAAAATTCCAGATTGCAAGAACTCCGCATTTTATAAGCAGATCACAGACATGCTGTGCGTTTCTTGCTGGAACAGTTATAATTCCGATATGAATATTTAGACGTTCACAAATTGTTTTCAGCTTTTCAACCGAAAAAATCTGCTTGCCGCTGATACTTGTTCCAACGACATTAAAGTCAATATCAAAAGCAGCAACTATATTTAGACCGTAGCCATCAAACCCGCTGTACCCCATAAGTGTTCGTCCAAGCTGTCCTGCACCGATAAGCACAGCATCCTTTGTATTATCATAATCAAGGAAATCGGTTATCACCGAAATACAATATGAAAGTACAAGAGGTACTTCCGGTTTGCACTTTGAACCTATGCTGCTGAAATCCTTTTTAAGCTGTACTGTTGATATTCCGAAATGAGTACAAATGTCATCTGCCAAAACAGTTTCTTTTCCCTGCTTCTCCAGATCTCTGAAAAACAGCAGATATTCGGGAAGTCTCAGCAATGCTTCTTTTCTTACAGGAATTATTTTTTTCGTTGCTTCAGCCATAATTTAAAACTCACTGTCCAAAGACAGCATCTCTCCTTTCAATGTTATTCGGCACGTATTATAAAATTATTATATACGTTGTCTCATTAGATTTCAAGAGCATAAACTGCGTCAGTAATTGATTTTTCGGCAGCTTCCTTACCATATTTGTCAACAGCAAGCTTATCCTTTGGACCATGTGTAAGGCAGGCCGCTCCGCCTATACATCCGTCAACACAAGCCATACCCTCAATGAAATTTTCCTGCAAAATACCCTTTCTTGCTTTAAGAAGAGCTGTCTTACACTCTGCAAATCCGTCACAGGCAATACTGTTAAGCTTGAACTGTTCTTCCGAAATACCCTTTTCAGAAATAGCTTCTGCAACGGCATCACTTAGTCCGCCGGTTCTTGCAAAAATTCTTCCATAGTAAGATGCATTGTTAAGAACATCTTCTTCAAGATCCTTGAGTGTAATCTCCTTGGCATCAAACAAAGCCTGCAGCTCCTCAAAAGTGATGACATTGTCAACGTACTTTCTTATTTCTTCTTTCCTTGCCTCTGCTTTCTTAGCGGTACAAGGTCCTATAAAAACTACTTTAGAATCAGGATGACTCTTTTTAATATATCTTGAGATTTCTGCCATAGGTGACAAATTGTGTGAAACATGCTGTTTCAAATCAGGGAACTGAGTTTCTATATACTTGACAAACGCAGGACAGCATGAGCTTGTAAGAAAACCTTTTTCAACTAACTCATCAGCTTCCTTGAATGCAACCATATCTGCTCCGAGTGCTGCTTCAATAACTGTATGAAAGCCAAGCTTTTTCAGTCCTGAGACTACTTTCCCTATTGGCACAGAAAACTGTCCTGATATTGATGGTGCAACAACTGCGAACACTTTATAATTTCCATCCTTATACGACTGTTTCAGAAAGTCAATTGTATCAAGTATATATGATTTGTCACTGATTGCACCGAAAGGACACTGATATACACAAGCTCCGCAATCTGTACATTTTTCATAGTCAATGCGTGCTGAAAGATTGTTATCCATTTCAATTGCACCTGCTTTGCAGGCTCTTATACATGGACGCTCATTTTTTACTATTGCCGAATAAGGACAGACATTCAGACATTTTCCGCACTCGACGCACTTCGACTTATCAATGTGAGCCTTATGGTCTATAATATGTATGGCGTTTTTAGGGCATGTGTTCATGCAGCGATGAGCAATACAGCCTCTGCATGCCTGTGTAACCTGAATGCCGTCAACCGGACACTCATCACAGGCAATGTTTATTACCTCAATTACATGGTCAGTTTCGCCTTGCCCGAGTGCCAGCTTCAGACGTTCATTTACGATTGCTCGTTCCTTATAGATACAGCACCTCATTGACGGCTTTGGTCCCGGAACAATCATCTCCGAAATATCAAGCATTCCATCGCTGAGCTTATCCATGAAAGCAAGCTTTGCAGCCTCTCTCAGAACTTTATACTTTATCTCTTGGACACTAGTGTCAAAAAGCATTTAATGGTCACCCTTTCTAAGTTTTGTGCTATGCAAAAAAGTCCTAAAAACAAAACCTTACTCTTTTAAGTTTAAATTATGTCTTCAGTTGCAGGCAATTATCATATTAGTCAGTTTTATATTACTAATATACAAATCAAACTCATATATTAATATTTACAAAAAAGCAATGAATAAAATTTTACAGAGGTATATAATTGATTATATTTAATTATTTTAATGTAACCATTATTGTTTGTTACTGATATAATTATATCACTGTTATTCCATTACTACAAATTCATTAAGCGAATGATACATATACTTTTATATATATCACAATCGCAACTGTGAAATTTTCTTATGTTATGAAGTTGAATTATTGCAATTGCTCGAAAACGTTCGTTAATAAAATAGCAATAAATTTATGATATAATAGATTGTATGCTTGTATAAAAAGGAGATGGCATGTTGAAAAAAATACTTATTATATATGTTTCTAAGGGCGGTCATTCAGCGAAATATGCAAACTGGCTCAAAAACAAAATTGATGCAGATATCAGTGAAGTTTCAAGAGTTACTCCGGAAATGCTTGCAGCATATGACCTTCTTGTATTCGGAAGTGGTGTATACAGCGAAAAACTTGCCATTATGCCATTTATAAAAAAGAATCTTAATATCATTATGCTTAAAAAGACTATTTTCTTTGTATCATGCTGGTACAAAAATGACATTTTTGTAATCAAGGCTCTTGCAGCGAAAAATCTTCCTGATGAACTTTTCGGCAGAGCAAAAATATTTTTCCTCAAATACGGAATTGACAAAAAGCGTTTATCCCCAACTGATAAAATCACTCTTGCAAGAGAAAAAATGTACATCAAGAAAAAGCCTGAGCGTTCCAGCGAGGATATCATGCTTTTAAGCTGTATTGAAGGATATGCTGATTATACTGCTGAATCTGATCTTGATGAGATTGTTGCATATATCAATGACGGCAAATGGAAAATGAGCGCTAATAACGAGATGAGTATGCGTATGAAAGAAGCAGAAGAACGTCAGAAAGAACAGGAACGCAGAAAAAAGGAAACAATGGACTAATTCCTTACATCAGATTCAACTCTTCCATCGCAGATTCTAATTACTCTTAATGCATTTGCGGCAATATTATCGTCATGGGTAATAAGAATTATTGTCTTTCCCTGGCTGTTCAGATCATAGAGTATTCTCATTACCTCTTTTCCTGAACGACTGTCAAGGTTTCCTGTTGGCTCATCTGCAAGGATTATCGGCGGTTCAGCTGCAATAGCTCTTGCTATTGCCACTCTTTGCTGTTGACCTCCTGACATTTCAGACGGCTTATGGCTTACTCTGTGTTTTAAAGATACTTTTTCAAGAGCTTTCATTGAAAGCTCTTTTCTTGTTTGTTTGGTCAGCCCTCTGTATATCAGCGGAAGTTCTACATTCTCTGCTGCTGTAAGGCTTGAGATAAGGTTGAAACCTTGAAAAATAAAACCTATTTCCCTGTTTCTTATAGAAGAAAGCTTGTTGTCTGACATTTCCTTTATATTTGTACCATCGAGATAATATTCACCTTCTGACTGGGTATCCAGACAGCCTATCATATTCATCAGGGTCGACTTTCCTGAACCTGATGCCCCTGAAATAGCAACAAATTCCCCCCTGTCAATTGTAATGGATATGTTATCAAGTGCAGCAACCCTGTTTTCTCCACAGCCATAATGCTTGGATATGTTTTTCATTTCAATAAGTGCCATTTAAGTATCCTGCCTTTGTATTTATTTCATTTTACTGATAAAATTTTTACCGTATTTACAAAAAATATTATACCCTTATACGATTTTTTTATTAATTTTTAGATATGGTAAACTTTATTTGATTAGTTAGGAAATATATTATTGTAAATTACTATAACCTATTGACAAATATGTCTAATTATAATATTATATAGTTGGTAATATATTGTGTTATAATACATTGACAACGTATACATATTGGTGTATGATGTTTGTGTGATATTATTAATACAATAATACAAGGAAAGAAGCTTTGTATTATTTAATACTATCCTGTATTACCTGCAAAAGCCCTAATTCAGAAAGGATGAACATAAAAATGGGAAAAGTTCTTGAAGTCTGTGAACTGTCAAAAAAATACCCTAAAAAAGAAGTTTTTGCTGCAGACAATGTTTCTTTTGATGTAAATGAAGGAGAAATTTTTGCTCTTATCGGTCCTAACGGCGCAGGAAAAACCACTACGATCCGTATGATTTCTACACTTATTAAACCAACATCAGGAGATGCAATTGTTGCTGGACACAGTATTTTAAAAGCACCTGAAAAGGTAAGAGAAAATATTACATATCTACCTGATGAAGCGGGCGCATATAAGACTATGACCGGAAACAATTATCTTGATTTTATGGCAGGTCTGTTTGCAAAGAATAAGGAAGAATCTGAGATATACATTAACCGTGCAAAAACAATCTGCGGACTTGGTGATAGACTTAACGACAAGATAAATAACTACTCAAGAGGTATGATCAGAAAGCTTCTCCTTGCACGTGCTGTTATGACAAGCCCTAAGCTTGCAATTCTCGATGAACCTACTTCAGGTCTTGATGTAATCAACGCACTTGAAATCAGAAAGATGATAAAGCAGCTTGCAAAGGATCAGAATATGTCTTTCCTTCTCTCATCCCACAATATGCTTGAAATTGAATACGTTTCTGACAGAGTAGGAATTATTACACAAGGAAAGCTTATTGCTGTCGGAAAAATTGACGAGCTAAAAGAAAAATATGAGGCTCGTAACCTTGAAGAAGTTTTTGAAAAGGTGGTAAAGAATAATGAAGTTCGGTAATCTGTTAAAGAAAGAAATGCGAGAGCTGCTGACATTCCAGACTATCTTTGGCATGGTCTTTACACTGGTTCTTTTTGTTATTCTGGGTCAGGTAATGGGAAATGGAATGGAAGAATCAATGGATACTTCAACCATCAATATCTGTGATCAGGATAATACTGATTTCTCAAAATCAATACTTAAAGAGCTTGGCAAGGATGAAGCACTTACAATAAATATGATTAATATCCAAAGTGACGATTATGCAGCAGAGCTTGCAAAAACTGATGCTAAAAGCGTTATTATCATTCCACAGGGATTTTCAAATCAAGTAAATACTGGGGACAAAGCTGCATCCCTTATTTTAGTAGGTAAGTACAGTGGCGGCGGAGTTTTCTCTTCTATCTCAGGAATGTCATCTGCTGACTCTGTTGAAAATATCAGCAAAGTAATCTCTGACAGTATTCTTAAAAATAAACTATCTGCTAATCAGAGTCAGATTGACAGAATCAATAATCCGATTGAGCTTGTTGAATACACTGTTGTAGGTGAAAAAATGGCTCAGATATCACCTTCAGCTTTATCTGCAGTTACAATGGCTCAGTCAATGATTATTCCTTTCGTTATTTTCTTCCTGTTACTCATGGCTTCACAGATGATTATGACTGCAATTTCAACAGAAAAGATTGATAAAACTCTTGAAACTTTGCTTTCAACTCCTGTGAGCCGTTTAACTGTTCTTTCTGCCAAAATGGTTGCTGCACTTATTGTGGCTCTTTTAAATGCAGGCGTAATGATGATCGGATTTATTTTCTACATCACAGGAATGACCGGCGGTGCACTTACTGAGATTACTCAATCAGCAGGAAGTGCTGCTTCTGCGGCTCCTGATATGACTAATATCGGAGCTGCAATGAACGAACTTGGCCTTACAATTTCAATGCAGAGCGTTCTTCTTATAGGTCTTCAGATGTTCGTTTCAATTGCTATCGGCCTTTCGCTTGCTCTTATTCTCGGTGCAATGGCTACTGATGTAAAATCTGTACAAACTCTTGTAATGCCGCTTATGATGCTTACACTTATTCCATTCTTCGCAACAATTTATTCAGACATAAATACAATTTCAACTCCTATTAAGGTTATACTATATCTGATTCCATTTACACACAGCTACACAGCCGTAACAAATCTGTCCATGGGACATTTCGGACAGTTCTGGCTAGGATTCGGTTATCAGATTGTTATACTCATTGTATGTATGTCCTTTGCGGTAAGAATGTTTACAACTGATCTTATCTTCACAATGAAGTTTGAATTAAAGAAAAACGGAAAGCATACAACTGCAAATCAGGAGTGAGGATTAAAATAATATGTCCAGATTCAAATCAAAAAAATATTTATTCAGCTATCCAAATGTTATAAGTTCTGTATCTATACTCGCCCTTATCCTGCTTTGGGCATACAGGGAAAGGGCTGGAATCAGTTTTGATACAATGATAATTATGACTGGAATAGGACTTGCTATCATCTCACTTGGACTTCTGAACATAAAAAAGCAAAAACAAATCCTTATTGATAAAAAGGCAATAGAGGAATCCCGCAAACAGATAGATGAAAATCTTAATGATGAAAAGGGATTTTAATAAAAATATTTAGAGTAGAACAATTTTACTAATATACAAAAATTCTCACTAAGATTATATTATAATCTTAGTGAGAATTTTTATTTCTTTCTTGCATTTGCAAGCATCAATTTAATTCTGTTTTCCTGATTCACCCTAGTTGCACCTGGGTCATAGTCAACAGCTGTGATATTTGCATCAGGGAAAGCCTGCTTTATTACTCTTGACACGCCTTTCGCAACAATATGGTTAGGCAGACATCCGAATGGTTGTGTGCAAATAATATTCTTTGTTCCACTCTGAGCAAGTGCCGCCATCTCAGCAGGGATAAGCCACCCTTCACCCATTTTAACACCTTGATGAAAATATTTATCAGCATTATGACGGAGTTCTTCAAAATCATGAGGAGCATCAAATCTGCCGTCTTCCTTCATAATCTTTATCATTTCACGCTGCTTGCCATAAATATATTTATACGCAATATTGAACACTGCTGTATGGGTATTAGCAAAATTGTAAAGCTTTCCGTCTATGACATTGTTTACTGCACAGTACAGACAGAAATCAAGAAATGCAGGAACAACAGGCTCACAGCCTTCCTCAATAAGGAAATCTTCAAGGTGGTTGTTTGCAAGCGGAGAATATTTAACATATATCTCCCCAACAATACCAACCCTGATTTTACTTTCCTTTTTAACCTTTACACCGGCAAAATCGTTAAGAATTTCCTTGTAATATTTCTTTGTCTTAGTAAAAGTTTTATTCTTGAATGACTCTGCAATTTTATTCTGCCATTCAATCAGAACCTTTTCAGCATCACCTTTGTTTACTTCATATGCCCGTGTCTGATTATAGAGCGACATTAATATATCGCCGTACAATACAGAATAAAGCATTCTGTAAAACATACCTGCGGTTATTTTAAACCCGCTGTCCTTTTCAAGACCGCTGAAATTGATTGAAAGGACAGGAATCTGCGGATAATCCTTATCAAGTGCCTTTCGGAGCAGATGTATATAGTTCGACGCTCTGCACCCACCGCCCGTCTGGGATATAAGCAATGCTGTCTTGTCAGGGTCATACTTTCCGCTTTTAATGGCATCTATAAACTGACCGATAACAAGCAATGCAGGATAACATGTATCGTTGTGAACATTTTTAAGACCTTCGTCTACAACATTTCTGGTAGCCGTTCTGAGGAGCTCCATTTTATATCCACTCTGACGGAATATCTCCATTATCAATCCGAAATGAATAGGCAGCATATCAGGAATAAGTATGGTATGCGTATTCTTCATTTCAGGGGTAAATTTTGCATTAGACAATTTTTGTTCCTCCGGTATAATTTCTTAAACGGATCCGCAAGTTTACTTTTCAGACATTGCTGCAACAAGGCTTCTCAGACGGATTTTTGCAGCGCCAAGGTTGTTTATCTCATCTATTTTAAGCTGTGTATAAAGCTTTCCATTTGATTCAAGTATTGAGCGAACTTCGTCTGTTGTGATAGCGTCAATACCACAGCCGAATGATACAAGCTGAACAAGCTGCATATCCTTCTGTGTTGTAACATACTGAGCAGCTCTGTAAAGCCTTGAATGATATGTCCACTGATTAAGTACTGTAAGTTCCGGAGTATGTCCGAGATTAGCAATACTGTCTTCTGTTATAACAGCAAGACCTAAAGAGGTTATAAGCTTATGAATACCATGGTTAATTTCAGGGTCAATGTGATATGGACGGCCTGCAATAACAATGATAGGAATATTCTGCAGACGTGCATATTTTATGATATCCTCGCCCTTTGCAATAACGTCATCCTGAAATGACTGGAGTGCTTCACGAGCTTTTTCAAGTGCTGAAGCTACATCTTTCCTCTTGATATTATATTTTGAAAGAGACTTTGTAATAACAGAAATACAGTGCTTATTAAGGTTCATGTCTATATATGGATTAATGAAATTATCATCATTAAGCTCTGAAATGTTTGCCTTTAGAAGTTCAGGATAATAAGCAACAACAGGACAATTGTAATGGTTATCGCTTTCACCCTCATCAAGGTTATATGTTTGACAAGGGTAGTAAATGAAATCAACACCCTTTTCAAGCAAGCTTATAATATGTCCATGTGCAAGCTTTGCAGGGTAGCAAACAGTATCTGATGGAATTGTATGCTGTCCCTTATAGTAGATATCACGTGAGCTTTCCTCTGAAATTACAACCTCAAATCCAAGCTCTGTCAGAAGTTTATGCCAGAAAGGAAGCTGTTCATAATATCCGAGAGCAACAGGAATTCCTACCTTTGCAATTGGATTTGCAGGCTTCTCATCAGCAACTGAAAGAAGTCTTTCGTACTTATATTCATACATGTTAGGAATGTCATTGTTCTTTGCCTTACCAGCACCACGTTCACATCTGTTTCCGCTTATGAACTTATGACCGTCGCCGAATGTGATAACTGTAAGACTACAGTTTGCTGTACAGCCTTTACAATGAGTCTGGCGTGATGAATATGAAAAATCAGCTACAAGCTCTGCATCAATAAGGTTTGACTTGCCTTTGCAGTGTTCCTTAGCATAAAGAGCCGCACCAAAAGCACCCATCAGGCCTGCAATTGCAGGACGGACAACATTTCTTCCCATTTCCATTTCAAATGAACGGAGAACAGCGTCATTAAGGAATGTACCTCCCTGAACAACAATATTCTTACCAAGCTCATCAATAGATTTAGCTCTGATAACCTTATAAATTGCATTCTTGATAATTGAAGAGGACAAACCTGCGGAAATATCCTCAACAGAAGCACCATCCTTCTGAGCCTGCTTAACGGAGCTGTTCATGAATACTGTACAACGTGAGCCAAGGTCAACAGGTCTTTCAGCAAACAATCCAAGCTGTGCAAAATCTGCTATATCATAACCCATTGCAAGTGCAAATGTCTGAATGAAAGAACCACATCCTGATGAGCAAGCTTCATTCAGCATGATACTGTCAATCGCACCATTCTTTATTTTAAAGCATTTAATATCCTGACCGCCAATGTCTATAATGAAATCAACGTCAGGCTTGAAGAAAGATGCAGCCTTATAGTGAGCAACTGTTTCAACTATACCTGAGTCAACGCCAAGGCCGGCTTGTATAAGATCCTCGCCATAGCCTGTTACAGCTGATGACTTAATATTTATTCTGTCGCCAGCAAGCTTGTAAATTTCTGCGAGCTGCTTAACGATTACATCGAGAGGCTGACCTTTATTTGAAGCATAGTGCTGATACAAAAGATTTCCTTCCGGAGTGATAAGTACAAGCTTTGTAGTTGTTGAGCCTGCATCTATTCCGAGATATGCATCACCAGTATATGTTTCAATCTGCTCATATTTAAGATCACACTTTTTATGTCTTTCAACGAAAGAATAATACTCTTCCTTTGAGTTGAATAAACGTTCCCCTGTTATTATATCATCATTCATTGTTGCATTTTTCAAAATTTCAGTTACTTCTGAAAGATCAAATTCATCTGAGTTATCCATTGCATATAAAGCACATCCAAATGCCATAAAGCAAGGGGCATCATCAGGGAATACAGCATTTTCTTTAGAAAGTCCGAGTGAACGGACAAATGCATGTCTAAGTCCCTTCTGGAATGAAAGAGGACCTCCAAGGAAAAGAACTTTCCCTTCAATTGTTCTGCCCTGTGCAAGACCAGAAACTGTCTGATCTACAACAGCCTGGAAAATTGAAGCAGCAATATCTTCACGCTTAGCGCCCTGATTAAGGAGCGGCTGAATATCTGACTTTGCAAATACCCCACATCTTGAAGCGATAGGATAAAGCTTATCAGATTTAAGAGCAAGCTCATCCATTTCATCGGTGGTAATGCCAAGAAGTGTAGCCATCTGATCAATAAACGCTCCTGTACCTCCTGCACACGAGCCGTTCATTCTCTGCTCAACACCGCCTGTAAGGAAAATGATTTTTGCATCCTCACCGCCAAGCTCGATAACAACATCCGCATCCGGATAAGTGTTATTTACAGCAATAAATGCACCGAAAACCTCCTGAACAAATGGAAGTTCAGAAGCATTTGCAAGGCCTAACCCTGCTGAACCAGTAATGCTAAGCTTGAATTTCTGATCAGGGTATTTATCTTTGATAATGTCAAGCTGTTCAATTACAGTTTCCTTTACCTTTGAAAAATGCCTTTGATACTTTGAATAAACTATCTTTTTTTCATCATTAATAATGACAGTTTTTACAGTTGTTGAGCCCACATCGATGCCAAGAGAAAAGGTTTTTTTACTCATATTCTATGTCCCCTAAATATTCAAGCGGATAATTCCGCAATAATTAACTTTACAACATTTTCAGGTGTATCTTCACCCAAAACATGAATCTTGCTGTTTTTCATATACACAGCTGACCGTGTATTATATAATTCCAAAAGCTGTTCCTTAGTATTTGCGACTACAATCGGGCGGTTCTTATCATCACATATCCTTCCGTAACAGATTTCAAAGCCAACATCTATGTAGACCACAACGCCGCTTTTATTGGCAATATCAGCATTTTCCTGCCTGAGCATTGCCCCTCCGCCGCAGGAAATAATGCCGCCTTTTCTGGAAAGCTCTGCAATAGCATTTGTTTCAGCCTGCCTGAAAAAGTTCTCGCCCTTCTGTTCAAATATCTGCGGAACAGACATTTTACAATTTTCTGTTATATATTCATCCATGTCGGTATATGGAAGTGAAAGCTTTTCTGCAAGTCTTCTACCAATGGTTGTCTTACCACAACCCATAAACCCGCACAGATATAATGTTTGCAAATAATCATCTCCGATAATCAATTTTTATCTTCTTCCTTCGCAGAATCAGCAACATACTCAAGCACCTTATCATGAAGTTCATCCTCAAGACAAGAATAGAACATTGCAAAAAGCACATCAACAAACCCTAAAAGAAACATGTTTTTATTTGTAATAGCAGTCAGTGACGGTACATTGGTGAAAATATATGCCTTATACCAGTCAGCAGTATATGCCGGAAGTTTTTTATTCTTCCTTACAAGATATTTCATTTCAAGATAGCTGTCAACAATAATATCATTAAAATTAGCTGCGCCCTTTTCAAGAACTGTTGTATAAATCTGATAAAGCTGGTCATCAGTCATACTGTCCTCGCCGTTTTTGATTTTTTTCAGTGTAGGAATTCTTACAGCAAGGCTGAAAACAATCAGTGACAAAGTCCTGTTATAATCCTCACCCTGCATTTCTGTACAGCTATTGTCATCAATCCGAAGTCCAAGAGCCTGCAAACAATCCGCATCGAAGATATTATTCAGAACAACCTTGAATGCATCCTTGATGTTCACTTTGTAAAAATCCTCTTCTGCAATTGAATACAGATATTTTATTGCATTATATAAACTCACTCCGCCTTTTATTATTGAGTCCGATATGCCATTTATAGCATTCTGTTCATTTATAAACTGCAACTCTTTCACCTCTGCACTATATCTATTCTATCAGTATCTATTCTATCATTGTTATTAGCTTTACTTCACATCACGCTTGATAACTTCCCATTGCGGAAGTTTTATTTCACGCTTTTTAGGGCGTTCCTCTTCCTCAGAAGAAGCATCCTCATTGTTTTCATCAGCTTCCTTTGCCCATGATGACATTACCGCATCATACAGAGTATCAAAGCTTTCAGGTACAAAAGGCTTCAGCTTGGAATGCTCTGTTGCCTTTACGACAGAAACAGCCTTTTGTTTGGTTTCTTCTGATTTATCTTTTGCAGTAATCTGATTTTCAAACTCTGTTTCCGTATTTTCAACTACCTTTTGTTTTATCTCTTTATTCTGTTTAAGAAGATTATTGAAAAACTCATCTGACTGTATTTCAGTTTCTGTTTTGTGTTTTAGGCTCTTTGGTCTGCCGACAGACTTGACTTCCCCGTACATTTTTTCAGAATAATCAAGAAAATCTACAAGCACTTCAATAGTAGCTTCTCCAATCTTAATGTTTCGCTTCATATTGGAAAGATATTGTGACCATTCCTTGAATTCCTGCTCATTCATAATCTTTCCGACTTTTTTATATAAAGAGTTATAAATCTTCTGACATCTCTTCTCAAGGTCAACAGAAATAGAATCTGCTACAACAATCTTCTTTTCAGAAATAGATTCATCCACAGCCTTTTCAGCATTCTGCGCTTCGTAAGTCTGACGACAGGTTTTTCCAGAACTGTTCACCCTGCTACAGTACGGTTTATCATAAGAACTTTCTTCTACATAGTATCTTCCGCACATTGCACATTTTCGGAAATACAATTTATCCTCAAACATAAGATCAAACTCAAGGTCAATAATTGCCTTGAAACTGCTCGGCATATATATTGTTTCAGGAAAATCCTTAACAGCCTCTACTGCAAGCTTCATCTCATTTTCAGCAGGACGGGAAAGAGTCTTTACGTAAGAAAAAGCATCAAGCGCCATTCTGTCACGCATCTGATCATTGACACCCTTGTATACAGGAAAACTCACATTTACCATTTTATCTGAAATTCTTCTGTAAATAGCCTTTGAAACCTTGCTCATCATGAACGAAGCTTCAGGCATGAGCGCAGGATTATATACCTTTACATACGGCAATTCATATGTGGGCATTCCTGTTTCATTTGCTGCAACAGAAAAAGCAAGATCAAAGTATTCTTTTCTTGTTCTGTATATATCATCAGCTTCAGCCTTACCGTCTTCACTGTCAAAAATAAACTCAAGCTTCTGTTTTGCGTAATCCCTCATTCTTACGATGTTTACCCACTGATTAATTGCCCTGTTGGTTTTATACTCAGAAATACGCTTGAATATAGCCTTTTCATAAAGGTTTTTCGGGGAGATACATCTTGCCCACAATTCTTCAAGCCCAATATTTTCGGACTTGCAAATATATTCAATAATGCAGTCAATAGCAATACTGTCAAAATCCATGTGTATACATGCGTCAACATAAGGATGACATTTTACTATAGCATTTTTAGCAATAGAAAGCTGGCTCTGTGGGAGCCTTCCAGTTTTTCTTGCATTTTTTCCTGCTTCAATACACTGTTCCCAGAAATATGTAAAGTCAAATTCAATAAAGTGCAGAAGTGTTTTAGATAATTCCATTTTATGCAAATTATTATTGTCACTGATAACAAACCATGCATTTCTCATTGCCGCTTTACACCTCCGAAACATAATATACAAAAACAGTAAAATATAAATACACCCATATAGTATAACACATAATATTTATTTTTTCAACTATTAACATCAACAATCATCTTTATTTTTATTTCTTTATTTTGTCAAACAATTATTAATTCCAATAAGTAATTATTTTGTTGATATGTTAATACAATTATACAAAAGCATTTTGGAGAAAAAAGATTGAAAAATATATCCTTCAATCTAAAATTTTTGCTTCTTTTTTCCACCGCAATGCTATCGCCTCGATTTGCTTAATTGAAATCATTCAATTTGCAGACAAACAAAACTCAGAAAGGTATGGTTATAAAAATGTACAATGATAAAAATCTGGACAAAATGGCCCAACGATACAAGGATGAAATGATGCGAATTTACCGTGACCAACAAATGAAACAAACTTCGGTTATCAACAATATACCGGCTGTTTCTAAAACAGAAATCAACGGGACAGTTCCTATCAACCCTATTAATTCTTCCCCAACCAGCATTCCGCCAGTTATGAGACAAGATACCAATGATGAAATTAATATCCCTAATGGTACTTATAATTATTCTAAACAAATTATTGACAAAGCAGAACAGGGCTTTGTCAAATTCCCTGCATATCCATCACATGAATATACACCAATAAAGCCTATTGAAAAAACACCATCTCAAACCATGGCAGTGCCTAAATTCCGTTCCCCTCAAGAGATAATGAACGAAGCAGTCAACGAAGTGCCATCAAACCAAATAACTTTTGGGCAGGAAGAAAAAACAGTTCAAGATGTTACTACTGAAACTGCAAACAATAATTATTTGTGCATAGATATGTTCACAGAAAATAATGACATTGATATGCCAAAGCCGCCTAATATTCCAGTTCCAGACGAGGTTCAGAGAGAGCTTGATATCATGCGGTCAGCAATCATACCTGTTAAAGAACCTGATGAAGAAATTAAAAAAAATGATGACAATTATAACATGACAACTCCTGACAGTGAAATTGGATATCTGCAAATTGAAACCTATGTATCCAATCAGGCAATTCCTATTGAAGATGCAACAGTAATTGTTTTACAAAAAAGAAATGGGAACTCAATTCTCATTAAAGCTTTGACAACAGATAAAAGCGGAAAAACTAAAACTATTTCCCTTCCTGCACCGCCCAAAAAATACTCCGAGGAAAAAGAAAATACAGAAGTCCAGCCATATGCAACATATATCATAAGGGTTGAGGCACAGGGCTTTTATCCTGAAGAAAAACTTGATGTTCCTATTTTTGCTGAAGTAAAATCAATTCAGCCATTCCAGCTTGTTCCGCTTCCTGAATATACGCCAGAAGATACACAGTCTGCAATTTCATGCAAGTAGAAAGGAGCGGATAAAATGTCTGACACCAATCTTCCTTTTATCCCGGAAAAAATCACTGTTCATCTTGGCGCTCCGGATGATACAAAAGCAAGAAATGTAACAGTGGACTTTCCGTATTATATTAAAAACGTTGCATGCAGTGAAATTTATCCTACATGGCCCGAAAACGTTATACGAGCAAATGTTTATGCAATTATATCATACGCCCTTAATAGAGTATGCACTGAATGGTATCGTTCAAAAGGATACGATTTTGATTTAACGAACAACACTCAGTATGATCACAATTATATCGACGGCAGAGATTTTTTCATACCAATAAGTGATATAGTTGATGAGTCATTTAACGACTATCTTGTAAAACAAAATAGCGTTGAGCCTTATAACGACGAAGGTCAAGTGCAGTACAGAGAACTTTCACAGTGGGGTACAGATGAACTCGCAAATCAAGGTCTGACACCAAATGAAATAATTACAAATTATTATGGAGACAACATTAATATAGTGAAAAACGCTCCAATAAACACTAATATTCCTACATATCCAGGCACTCCTCTTGATATCGGATCTGCAGGTGAAGAAGTGCGTACTATTCAGATACAACTTAACAGAATTTCAAGAAACTATTCTGCCATTCCGAAAATCTATCCCGTTGACGGAGTATTTGCAGCAAGTACAGAACAGGCTGTAAAAGAATTTCAAAAAATATTTAATCTTCCCCAGACAGGAGTTGTTGATAAGTCTACATGGTATAAGATTAAATTTATCAACATGAGCATCAAGAACCTTGCAAAACTTAATTCAGAAGTGGTTGCTCCATCCAAGCCAGAGCATCAGTATTCAAAGGCAATTCAATTTGGAGATACAGGTGATATTGTCAAGTTCGTTCAGTATTATCTTGCTGTAATAAGCTCATACCACAATGACTTTCCAATTATTACTATAACAGGTGACTTTGACCAACCGACAGTAGATGCAGTAAAAGCATTTCAGGAGATTTATGAACTGCCTGCTACAGGTATAATAGATAATTCGACATGGGATGACATTTACAACGTATATGCCGGAATAGTAGAAAATGTACCAGAAAATATCGAATATGAGAGACTCGTCCTTTATCCTGGATCAATTCTAGCTGAAGGAATAACAAACGAATATGTAAAGGCCCTTCAGGGGTATCTGTCGTATATCCATAAGACATATCCAAATATCCCTGAGGTGAGTGCTACGGGTTACTATGGACCAATTACAAAACAGGCGGTAACGGCTTTCCAAAAACAGTTTGGCTTACCTCAGACGGGTTCTGTTGGTGCCGAATCCTGGAACCGCATATCAAGTTTATATTCAGATCTGAAATCTGGTTACGATAAGCAGCCCGGGCAGTTCCCTGGCTATACTATTTCTTAACTATGATGATTGATATTAATATAATGGAGGTTAGAAATGGCATTTACAAATCAAGATAAAAGGGACTACATATATGAAATACAAAGTTACCTCAGAGGTATTTCCTTTATCAATCCTGCCATACCGGCTATAGTTCCTGACGGCATTTATGGGGATGACACACGCAATGCTGTAAAATCTTTTCAGAAGGAATACGGACTTCCTGAAACCGGTGCAGTTGATAAAGATACTTTCGACAAGATTGTCACTATATATAACGATGAGGTGACGCCGTACTTTCTTGGTCCATATAAAATAAAGGTGTTCCCGTCATCAGACTATAAAATTAATTATATGGATAAAGGAGACTATATTTATATTCTGCAGGCAATGATTAATACAATTTCCCGATATTACAATAATATCAATACATTAGCTGTTAATGGTGTATATGATACAGAAACAATGAATGAAATTAAAAAGCTTCAGATTATTGTAGGAAATCCGCCAGACGGAATATTAGACCTTGAGAGCTGGAATGATATTGCTAACCTATATAATATTCATGCCGGCAAATAAAAAAATACGGATGCGCTGAAAAAGGCATCCGTATTTATTTTGTAAGAATAAATATAACAGTATCAATTATTATTTCTTTCATAAAATTATAATCAATTTCATTGTTAGGGTAAAATGTGTATTCATGAACATAATCTTCTATCAGATAATAAGATAATTTAATTCTTTCCTTTAATTTATCCTGTGTAATACCCATTTTAGGTAGTGTTTCTACAAAAAAATCAACGTTTTTACTGATTGCAACTTCAAATAAATTCTGAATTTCTGTATCAGTATTAGACAAAGCAACAAGTTCCTTATAAGCTTTTTGATCCATTTTATGATATTCAAGAGTGTATTCAACAAAAAAGTTTACCAAAGAGTGCATATCACTCTTATTAAACTTATCAAGCTTTTCAAAGGCAGATGTTGGAAATGAGGAAAAAGTATCCTCCAAGGCCTGAATAAATATGTCTCTTTTATCCTTGAAGTAACGATACAGTATCCCTGTAGAAACCCCAGCTGCTTTTGCTATTTCAGCTGTATTTGTATTATAATATCCCTTTCTGCAGATCAAATCATATCCTGCCTTCAGGATTCTGTTTTTTTTATCAATAGACCTCTGCTGCTGAGGTGTGCTTATTTCACGTTCGGTCATTACTTAGCATCTCCTATATATAAGTTACCTATAACTAATTTACCACACTTTTTTTCAAAGGTCAATATCTGAAACAAATTTCATGTTTATTATTATAAAAAACACAGTTTATCTCTTTAAATAAACTGTGTTTAAAATTAGTTTTATTCTGATTCTTCGCTTGCGTGTGCTGCTTTAATCATGATCGCACATTCAAGTCTCTTCTTCTGAATCTCGCAGCTCAATTTATGCGGAATATGAATATCACCTGAATAAATAAAGTTATTAGCATTACATCCACCGCTGCAATAAAATTTTGCCCAACATTTTTTACATTCAGGCTTTGAATAAATATGTGCTCCGGCAAATTCCTTTTTCATTTCCGTATTAAACGTTCCGTCAAAAACATTACCCATCTTGAAATCAGTCATTCCAGCAAACTGATGACAAGGATAAATATCACCCTCAGTAGTTACAGCAACATACTCGTTACCACTTGAACAGCCTCTTAATCTTTTGATAGCACAAGGTCCCTGATCGAGATCAAGCATGAAATGGAAGAAGTTGAACTTCTTTCCCTTCTTTTCATTAATAAGCATACGCTGTGCAAGACGTTCATACTCACTGAAAACTCTTGGAAGGTCTGCTTCTGTAATAGCATACTTTTCCTTTGAATCGCAAACAACAGGCTCAACGGAAATCTGATCAAAGCCCTCATCAAAAAGATGGAATACATCATTTGAGAAATCAAGGTTATACTTTGTAAATGTTCCTCTTACATAATAACTCTGTTTACCACGAAGATCCTTTACTTTTTTGAAAGCAGGCAATATCTTATCGTAACAGCCTGTACCATCAACACGTCTTCTCACCCTGTCATTGACTTCCTTACGTCCGTCAATTGAAAGAACTATGTTTGACATTTCCTTGTTAAGATACTCCATCTTTTCATCATCAAGAAGAACACCGTTTGTCGTCATTGTAAATCTGAAATTCTTGTTATACTCTTTTTCTTTTAATCTGCCATATTCAACCAGCTGTTTTACGACATCAAAATTCATAAGCGGCTCTCCGCCAAAGAAGTCAACCTCAAGATTTTCTCTGTCACCTGAATTTTCTAGCAGGAAATCAAGTGCCTTTTTTCCTGTAGTGAAATCCATAATCATTCTTCCGTGACCATAGTCACCTGTGGAAGCAAAGCAATATTCACATCTGAGATTACAGTCCATAGCTACAAGCAGGCACATTGCCTTTACAGGAGCAGCAACAGCATACTTTGCATATTTCTCGTAGTCATCTTCAGAATAAAGAATTTCCTGATTATAAAGTTCCTTGACCTCATTATAGCAGGATTTTATTTCATCCTCTTCATAAAAACGCATAAGCTTTTCAATAACACCTGCAGGGCACTCATATTCAAACGGCGGCTTTACATTATCAAGCATGTCATAGGTAAGCTCGTCAACTACATGCACACCCCCGCTATTTACATCAAGTACGATGTTATATCCATTAAGCTTATATTTATGTATCATTTTTATACCATCCCTCATTTAATATCACTGCACAATGCAAATATAGACCATAATACGACAAAACCCAAAAAGTAAATAAGGGACATTACTGTCCCTTAAAACTTTATCTCTGTAATGAGATTACTTCTCACACTTCTGGTTAGCAACTGTGCATGAAGTTTTGCAAGCTGACTGGCATGATGCCTGACATTTGCCGCAGCCGCCCTTAGCAGCAGTTTTTTTAAGATTAGCCATATTGATTGTCTTAATGTGCTTCATTGGTTTTTCTCCTCCAATAAAAATATTAAAATCATTATATCACAAAACTTTTCCTATTTCAATAGTAAATTTAACGAATTCTTGTCCTCATATTTACACCTGCCACCCCACCGATAGCAGAACACACAATTATTATTATTGTTTTAGTAAATAAACCAGCCGCAGAAAAGCTTCCTGCAAATATAATTCCAAGAATAAATACGGTAATAAAAATAATCGCTCCGCAAATTACTCCTGTCAAAAGACCGTTTTTACGCCTGCGTTTTGATGCAGTAAAACCTGCGGCAAAGCAACCCGCACATAAAGACAACGTTGACATAAGAGTAACAGCCCCATCTGGAACATCAAGATTTGCTATAATAGCAGAAAAAACCGATACACAAATAAATACTGCTCCTACACAAGACAGTATGGTTGTTACAGCGAGCATTATACGCTCCTGTCTTTCAGTCTGAGCAACAGTTTTCCGCATAGCAACCCCTCACATTCCAATGTTGTATACTAAATACAGAAATATATCCAGTAATTACAACATTTTATTCAGAAAATGAGCAATATATGCTTTTTAGTCTATCTTTTTCTTTTTGCTTGCAGCAGCCTGTTCAGCGTCGTCATGGCTTGTAGCATTTTCTGAGATAGCCCAGATCTTTACTCTGATCTTGTTTTTTTCTCCGCCTGTTTCAATAACAACAGTATCTTCTGCCTTACGTACAATTATACCTGTTATTCCTCCGATAGTTGTTACTTCGTCGCCTACCTGGAGATTTTCCTTCATGTTCTTTGATTCCTTTTCCTTTTTCTTCTGTGGTCTGATAAGGAAAAAATAGAAAACAACAAGCATAAGACCTATTGATAAACCCATTGAAAGAATTGATCCTGTTGTTCCTCCGGCAGTTGCAGCATCACCCGCTGTTTGTGTTGCCAAGCCCCAAAATAAAACTGTGTTCATTTTTACCTCCTGAAATTAAAATATATGTTAAACCTACACATAAAGCAATTCATGCATTTGTTCAATCACAAAAAAACAGCTAATTACTATATTATATTATTTTTACCATATTTTCAAGCTATTTAACAGATTGTTTTCAAATAATATTTTTTGCGCAGTTATTCCCTTAATTAACCTGATGGATTCCCGTTTAAATACCAATTATAGTATGGGTCATCTGTATTGATATATTCAGTCTGCCAGAACGAATTCGGAACAGATGATGTATCAGTAAATGGATTTTCCACTGGTGCAGCTGCTTCAGTATATGCTGGCTGTGTCTGCTGTAAAACATCTGTTTTCTCTGCCACACCTGAACCATCTCCGTATGACGAATATGAACATCTTGAAAAATACCTGCTTACACCCTTTGCAATTGCATTAGCTATATTATACTGATGTGATGAATCTGCAAGAGCCATTGCCTCATTATAGTTAGTAACAAATCCTGATTCTATCAGAATTGACGGGAAATCCTGCTGCTGGGTAACAAAGAAGTAATTATACTTTGCACCTCTGTTGCAGTCTCCACCCCCATGAACATTTTCAGACAGATATGAACCAATTGCAGCAGAAACATACTTAGCAAGAGGCTGTGAATACGGTGTGAAGTAATATGCTTCAGCACCATATGCTGATTCGGAAGCGGAATTACAGTGAACAGAGATAAACAAATCAGGGCTGTACTGCCTTGCAATTGATGCTCTCTGATCGGTTACATAAGTCTGACTTTCAGTTTTAAGTCGTATAACATTTGCACCCTGATCGGTGAGAATCTGTTCAAGATATTTTGCAATAGCAAGGTTTGCGGATTGTTCCTTGATATGTCCTACTGCACCTGGGTCGAAAGCTGACTTGCCTGTATATCCATGTCCGGGATCTATTACAATTGTTGCTCCGCTTACACTGTTTCTTGGACCATTGAATCTGAAAACAAGATTACCCTCTGAATCATATGTAGTGGTTACTCCTGCAAAGATACCCTGTTCTCTTAAATTCAATGTAAGCTTTGTCTTAGTCAATCCGTTTGAATCATAACTGTTCCATGTTCCGGAAGTAAATACAGAACTTGACGGGAATGATATATCTCCCGCAGATACAGATGTAACATAGTCAAACGTGATAACAAGCGAAGTTGCAGTAAAATCAGAAATGTAATAGCTTCCGTTGTCTCCTCCGGAATAGTTTACATTATTAAAAGCCATAGCAAAAGGGATTTTCTGTGCCACACCAAGTTTCAGAACAGTATCTGTTCCGTCCTTTGCAACAGACTTTACTGACATTACATTTGTGCCTAAAGGTTTATTTGAAAGAACAGAAACTGCTGACGTTTTTATTCTCTTTCCTGATTGTGTAAGATAATAGCTTGTGTCGCCGTAAGCTACGGTTTTAACACAATAATCAAGAGTCCCGGCAGGCAGTCTTGCCATATCAGGAGTAGGCTCTGTGTCTGTAGTCCTGTAATTGTAAACCATCGTGTTATCACTGTTTACCATAAGCAGGCTTCCACTGTAATCATTTGCAATTTCAGCAAGAGCATTTACAATGATATTGCTTCCTGTCCTTGATTGTTCTATGTCTGTAGTTTTCGTCGGATATGTACCATAGAATTTTATTGCACCAAGGTCGATATCCTGTCCTCTTTTGCCTGACGGAGCAGTATACTGACCGACATATTTTGTATAGTTTGAGTTAGGATCAAGTTCATCCGTAAGTCCGTCAACAGGTTTAAGTGAAATGGATTTACCGTTGATTGAAGCTGTAACAGTTGAACCCTTATATGCTATAGCACTAAGTGCAATTGTAGACTGTTCTTCAACACGCATTGTCGAATCTGACGGTGAAACGCTTTTCAATACATTTACTGTTCTTGTAATTTTATATGTAACAATCTTTGCCTTACTCTGGAAAGTAAAAGTATTTACTCCGACATCAAGCTCCATATTGAAATAGAATCGGCCTGCCTCATTAAGTTTAATCGGCTTGCCCTGAAAGTAAACCGAGAAATTCGGATCAAAGGAACCTGCAAAAATAACTGACGGTTCTTCTGTCTTGAACGTTGTCGAAGTCGGCAATGTCATTTCAAGCTCGTTGTTAAGTCCTTCAAGGTCAACCTGATCATTATAATGCTTTACAAGAACAGTTGTTGACTCAAGAGGATTCTTTATCAGGCTGTTGTATGAGCTGAATGCACTGCCTTTATATGAAGCATATTTTTTTGCAGCAATAACCTGCTTTACAAGTTCATCAGGTGAAGACCATCCCTGTTCATCTGTACAGATCTTTTCATTAGCATGATTAGCAAACATTGGTATATCCGCCGCAGTGCAATGCTTGTCCCACCAGCCCATAATTTCATTAAATGGGATAGTGTTATCAGCAATTGAGCCTTTTGCCCTGAGCATAACAAAATCAGCATATCCCTTTTCAAGATAGCTTACTGTATCTGCATATCCATCTGTAAGTGCTTCAAAATCAACTGTTGTATCTGAGCCGCTTTCATTTGTGGTATAATTTGCCCAGACATCTATAATTGAAATGCCGACAGGAACAGTATTATTTGTTTTTCTTATTGCGTCCGCACAAAGGCTGAAAACATATGCACCATTATCCAACAGCCAGTTGTCAAAACCAATTCCAGAACCGTTTTTCATATATTCATCATAGCTCTGGGTATTTTTTGATGAATAATATCCCTCTAGTATAATTCCGTCAACAGGATATTTAACAGTAAAAGAGTGAGCTTTTATTGCAAGATAATCAATTCTTGACTGTAAATCCATACCTTCAAGACTACTCAGAACATTGTTAATATCAAATGTCAAGTACACATAAAAGCCTCTGTTTTTAGCTGCTTCAATTGCATACTCAATTACTGAACGCTTTACTGTTTCGTTGACATCAGTGCTGTAAAACATTGTTCCTTTATAGTCTGTATTGATAATAATGGTGTTAAGCTTTGTAGCCTCAATTGTATCGAGCATTGATTCTACTTCTGCGGAAATCTCTTCAGGAGTTTTCTCACTTCCGTCCTCATTCGGAACAGCAAAATGAACTGTAGGCGTTACATAAACACCCCTCATTTCATTTGGAAAAGAAAATGCAGGAGTATACTCAGGCTCAACAAAATCAGGAAGATTTTCATCCCGATTTATATCGTCCTGCTGTATTTCAACGTAACTTTCATCTTCAGCGTATGCTGTTAAACCAGGTACAATTCCCGTATTTTCAGAAATAAACGGCAGCAGCATTATTAATGCCATTACCACGCTTATTACCCGCGAGAACTTTCCTTTCATTTTAATGACCATCCTTTCGGGATTCTGACTTAACAAAACCCAAGACCTGACAACTTTGCAGGTCTGTTTAAATTGTTCTTACACGCTTCTTTTTATTCTATCTCTTTTTTTATATTTTTCAACTCTGCATTTACATGTGCAGATATTGAAGATGAAGGGGTAAATATACTGCCATATCTAAAAATAGCTATGCCTCCATAATTGTTCAGGTCGCCGCATAAATTTATCTGTCTTCCGATAATATCCTTATTGTTGATCCATTCATTCTTAGCTGAACCAGCATATGTATCTACTACACCAACCTTGTACCCGGCAAGCCCAATAACAAGCTGTACATCTTTGTTTGTAACCATATTGCTCCACTCATCTATTGTCTTGTCAAAAGGCAATGCAGGATTATCAAATCCGAAATAAACCTGCGGCAGGATATAGTCACAGTATCCTGATGATGAGCACCATGTTTTTACGTCAGCGTACAGTGAATCATAGTTGTTTTCGAGACTTCCCTGAGGTGAAATACCAAAAACGACAGAAGAACTGCATGAATGCACAGAATTGTACATATCCTTTACCATTAAATTAATTTTCTGTATTCTCCATTTGCTCAAAGAAAGTGATGTCCCCGATGCCTTATAGGCTGCAGAATCAAAGGAAGCTGCAGTTGTAGGATAAAAATAGTCGTCAATCTGAATTCCGTCAACATCATACTTTGATATTATTTCAGTAATACCGTCGCAGATGTATTTGTTAACTTCATCATATGAAGGATTAAGATACCATCTGCCGTCTACATATACGATGTATTTACCCTTTGTTTTGCTGCTATTATACCATTTTTTAACCTTATTCGAATTCGGCAGTGATTTTAGCTGTGTTTCTGTCATTAAGCGCATCGGATTAACCCATGCATGGATAGAAATTTCTCTGCTGTGAGCTTCATCAATCATTATTTGTAAAGGATCATATGAAGCTTTTGTTCCCATTGTACCGTTGAATCTGTCTCCAGACGGAAAAAGTTCTGAGTTATAATATGCGTCACCAAACGCTCTTACGTGAACATAAACAGTATTAAATCCAGCATCCGAAATGTTGTCAAAATACTTACGGATATTTGAAGTAAATTGCTTTTTAGATTTGTTTTTCATAATGGAATCGTACTCAAGATAAGAAATCCATATGCCCTTCTGATCTTCATAATTTAAAGCTTTATAACTATTTGAGCCAAGATTGCCTGCAGCATTACCAGTTTGTAAAACTATAGACTGCTGAGTAGTTTCAGGCATATAAGTTTCTGACTTATATGTAACGCTGGTCTTAATTTCTGCTTTCGATTCAGTGATTTTAAGTTCTGGCATAGTTGTTTCCTTTTCAGAAATAGGTTCTGATATACTTTCCACAGGGCTTTCATGCTGAATTTCCTCTGGTTCACTGTCAGGTAAAATTGTGTTAATCTGGATTTCATCTGCATCTGAAATTTCCATTTCTTGTATGCTTGTACTTATTTCAGATGGAAGTTCAGTTTCATGTATGTTCGTACTGGTTTCAGATGGAAGTTCAGTTTTATGTGTGTTCGTACTGGTTTCAGATGAAACAGATTCAGAAATACTAGAATTAGTAACACTTTCAGTTATTTCTGTTTCTATAATGTACTTATTACTGACATCAGTACAGCTGCACAGTAAAACAAGTGAAAAAAATACAGCCAGCGCCTTAAATATAGCCGATTTTGCCATTATATCATCCTCAATTCCAAAGCAGTAAAATATGCTATTATTTCAAAGTAAAAATATATTTAATTATATACTAATATGCCATAAAAGTCAATTATAACAAACTTCCCCAGAAGCCTAAATTCATAAATAACTTTACCAATAAAACAATTATATCAATAAATATACGAAATTGTTAAAACTTTATAATTAACATTTGAATTATTTGTGATTCTTTATAAATATTTCAAATACAGTTTAATTCTATGACAATACATGCTATAATAATTATATTAAAATTAACTATCCTTTTCTGAGGAGGAAACTATAGATGCTGTCTGCAATAAGGCATAACCTAAAAAATAATTATATTAACAGTGTTGTTTTAAGAACAATAGTTTCAAGCGTATTTATTATTGCTCTTTTTACTCTTATTACATTCTTTCTGTTAAATATTTCTCTTGACTTTACAATTAAAGATGAAATGAACTCTTCAGGAAATACAGCTGTAAGTATTACAAACACTTATATAAATGAAAAAAGTTCTAAACTAATCTCGCTTTCAGAAATGGAATGCGCAAAAGATTTTTTATCTGATACTGTTCTGGCAAATGAAAAAGACATTAAGAAGTCTGCATACTACGATGAACTCAAAGGCACACTCAGTTCAATCAGAAAATATGATTCATCTATATTAAATGCGTGGATTGCTTCTGAATCAGCAAATTTTTGTTTAACTGATGAAGATTTCATCCCAGCCGGCGAATACAGCATTGACAGTCAGGCCTGGAGATCAAAGTTTATTGGAAATACAAGCAGCTGGGTTTCAGCTGTTACCGAAAACTCAGATACGGGTGAACAATACATATCCTTTGTTACTGCTGTTTTTAACAATCAGAATATCGTAGGCTATTGCGGAATTGATGTGAATGTTTCCGGTCTGAAAGACCTTATTGATTCATACAGCTTTTCTGACGGAAGCTATATGCTTATTATTAATGATTATGGTGATATTATATATTCACCTGAAAACTCAAAGTATTCAAAAACTTTTAATGTAGAATCCTACCCTTTCAAAAGTTTTATTCAGGCTCCTGCAAGTATGGCAGGTCTTGAAAAGTTTGTTGTTGATAATAACGTGTACTATGTTTTTACAAGTCCGACCAAAGCAGGAAACTGGTATACTGTAATGGCTTTTGACTCACAGGTAATAAGCAGCTGGTACTTAAACTCACTACTTCAGCAATACGTTGTTTTTATCTGCATGTTTTTACTTTTGATTCTAATTATTGTAAATATTATCAGAACCCAGTCACATGAAATCAAGAACATAAGAAAAGCAGTTACCCAGGTCAATAACGATAATTTCTCTTTCAGAATAAACTCCGAGAAAGAAGGAGAAATTGCTGATATTTCAAGAGTGATTGATAAAATGTCTGCTGAAATAGAAAAAAACAGATCTGAAATAAGCAATCACAAAATTCTTGACTCATTAACACAGATACCAAACCGGATAAGTATGTACAGATCACTTGATGACATGCTTGAATGCAGAGATGATAACTGCAACAGGTTTGCAATGCTGTTTGTTGACCTTGACAACTTCAAGTGGATGAATGAAACACTTGGTCATAAGTTCGGAGACGAATGTCTCATTAAATTTGCTCAGGAAACCTCTGATACTCTTAAGGGAATCGGCAAGGTGTTCCGATTCAGCGGAGATGAATTTGTAATTCTCACTGAATGCGGCGATAATCTTGATAAGGTCAGCGAAATAGTCAATAAAATGAATTCTGCTTTTGACAGCCCAATTACTGTCGGAGACGATAAAATCTTCTTGAGATTCTCGATTGGTGTTGCTGTTTTCCCCGATGATGATATAACAGCAGATCTGCTTCTCAGGGATGCGGATATTGCCCTTCACCGTGCTAAGAAAAGCGGTAAGGACAGAGTTGCTTTCTATAACAATGTTCAGAATGTTGATTCCATCAGTTCAGCGACAATTGCAAACAAACTCAATACTGCTCTTTCAAACAGTGAACTTACCCTCAATTACCAGCCTATTATCAGTCTTGAAAACAATGACATACATGGATTCGAGGTTCTTGTAAGATGGCAGAGTGCGCAGTTCGGCCTAATTCCACCGTCAGATTTCATTCAGGTTGCAGAAGAAGCAGGAACCATTGTGCAGATTGGCACATGGGTATTTGAAACAGCATGCCGTTTCTTAAAAGGGCTATGTGAAAAATATAAACGTGATGACTTTATGATGTCCATTAACGTTTCGCCTGTACAGCTTAAACGTGATGACTATCTTGAACATGTCAAGAGAATTCTTGACATAACACAACTTAATCCTAAGAATATTCAAATTGAAATTACAGAAGGAACTATGCTTGAATATACAGGCAATGAAGAAAATGTTTTGGATAAAATTCATCAGATGGGTATTGTACTTGCAATTGATGACTTTGGAACAGGCTATGCTTCAATGAATTACCTTAAGAGTTATCCTTTCTCATGTCTCAAGGTTGATAAGTCATTTATAGATGAAATCTATAATAATAAAAAGGACTATACGATAACTGATTCTATTATTGATCTTGTTCATAATCTTGGAATAAGCACAATAGCAGAGGGCGTTGAAACAGTTGCACAGTATAATTTCCTTAAGGAAATGAAGTGCGATTATGTACAGGGATTCCTTGTAAGCAAGCCTCTTGACGAAATAGCTATATATGAATTTATAGAGAATTATGATTCTCTTAAATCAGATGAAACAATCCTTTTGGAAAACGAGAAAATTCTTGCAAAGGAACGTAAGGAAAAAGAAAAAATAAAGCAAGAAAATAAAGTAAATCAGGCTTTAAAAAGTTCAATAAATCAGCCCGATACTGTTTTATCACATAATTCAAACTGAACAAAATTATTATGAGGGCATCGTAAAAACGCTTACGATGCCCTCATTTTTTATTTTTGACCATGATTTCCTCTTTGATGATGTTTTGCGTGTTTTTTCTAAGCAAATTTCCAACGGCAGTACAAAAAGCACAAAACACTTTATCTTTAATGTTATTCAAACCTGTCAGAATTATCAATATCTGTCTTTAGTGGATAAAATGTTGCCTTATTATTGCTGTCTACCGTTCCAAGCAATATTTCGCTTGCAGAGGAATATCCCTTACTATGCATTTCTTTATTAAGCCAGATTTCATTTTTACCTGAAATTCTCAGGTTATCATAGCATATCTGTCCGTCCATAATAACATTGGTTATAATATACTGCTGCACAGGTGAGGTGCCTAAATCCTGAGGTGTAGCCGGACGATTTGCTTCAACAGGTAAAAAACTCATCTTTCCGTTAAACTCAAATATAGCAGTCTGGATCTGACTTAAATCAAAATACCCTGACGTTCTACAGAAAGTAAGAAAATCACTCAAGTCTATTCTTGCCTTCTTAAGATTTTCCTTATATATAACACCATTATCCATTATAATAAGAGATTTTCCGGTAAGCACTTTCCTTATTTTTCTCGATTTGCTTGTTGAAATTGTAACTGCAAATGCCCAAAATCCAAAAACAATCAAAGCTGTTATGCAATGCTCAGGATTTTCAAGTTCAATTGACAAGTCTGCTGCAATTGAACCAATGGATATACCAATAATGTAATCAAATAAACTCAATTGAGAAATCTGTTTATCTCCAAGAATTTTTGTAATAATAAAAAGTGTTATCACCGCAACGGTTGACGTTATTATAATACGTATAATTTCCATTGAATAGCTCCCCATAACAACATTTGAAATTTATATATTTTAGTCTGTATGGATTTATGGAATTTATACAATAAAAAACGTGTAGATCCAAAAAGGATCTACACGTACAACTCCGTATGCAGACCGGAGTGTTTGTCATTTTTCGCAACTAAGCCGATAAGCCGGGTTTTGTCGTGTGCGGAAATCTATCTGGGCGAATCGTTGCCGAAACGCTCTAGCCGTCATTACAATACGCCTGCCGAGCAGACATTGACGCACTGTACCATCAGACGTTGCATCGGGTATGGTTTACATGTCCATACAGTCACCTGTATGACGGTGAGCTCTTACCTCACCTTTCCACCCTTACCTGAAATAAATCTCAGGCGGTATATCTCTGTTGCACTTGCACTAAGGTCGCCCTCGGCTGCTGTTGGCAGCTACCCTGCTCTTTGATGCCCGGACTTTCCTAACTCTGCTCACGCAGTGTTCAACCGCATAGCTTACTTGCAGTTATTATATTAACACTTTTATATTAATTTGTCAATTATTATTTTTTTACATAATCAAATATTACTTATTAATCATAAATACTATGCAATACGCCATAAACCTTACGCATTATATGCCTAGTCGACTTTATGTCAAAATAGACAGAAATGCAGATAAATTTCTTATATACGCTTGATAATGATTTTAAACTGTGTTATACTTTATAAGTATGCTAATAGTATAAAATGGGTAATTATATATAAAGGTGGAATAAAAATGGGACTCTTGGACGGATTGTTTGGAAATTACAGCAAGCGTGAACTTAAAAAAATTGATCCAATAAAACAAAGTGTTATTAATCTTGAAGATGATTATGCTGCCATGTCAGAGGAAACTCTTAAAAATCAGACAGCAGTTTTAAAGAAAAGACTTGCAGATGGTGAAACTCTTGATGATATACTTCCTGAAGCTCTTGCAACAGTAAGAGAAGCTGCATGGAGAGTACTTGGTAAGAAACCATTCCCTGTTCAGCTCATCGGTGCAATAGTTCTTCATCAGGGACGTATTGCTGAAATGAGAACAGGTGAAGGTAAAACTCTTGTTGCATGCTGTGCATCATACCTTAATGCTCTTGAGGGCGGCGGAGTCCATGTCGTAACAGTAAACGACTACCTCGCAAAGTTTCAGTCAGAAGAAATGGGTAAGGTATACAGATACCTCGGACTTACAATCGGCTGTATCCTTCACGAAATGAACAACGATGAAAGACGTGAAGCATATAACTGTGATATCACATACGGTACAAACAATGAATTTGGTTTTGACTATCTGCGTGACAACATGGTAATCTATGCAAAGGAAAAAGTTCAGCGCGGACATCATTATGCTATTGTCGACGAAGTTGACTCAATACTTATAGATGAAGCCAGAACACCTCTTATTATTTCAGGACGTGGAGATAAGTCAACAGAACTTTATACTCAGGCAGATAAATTTGCAAAAACACTTAAGCCTTATATTGTTGTTGAAATGGATAACAAACTTGATCAGGAAGATGTTTCTGAAAACAGCGACTATATCATTGACGAAAAGGCTAAAACCGCTACAATAACAAGACAGGGCGTTAAAAAGGCTGAAAAACACTTCAATGTTACAAACCTTTATGATGCCGATAACTCAACACTGCTTCACCATATTAACCAGGCTATCAAGGCTAATGGAGTAATGAAGCTTGATATTGACTATGTTGTAAATGACGGAGAAGTTATCATTGTTGATGAATTCACAGGCCGTCTTATGATGGGCAGACGTTACAACGATGGTCTGCATCAGGCTATTGAAGCAAAGGAAGGCGTAAAGGTTGCTCATGAGTCAAAAACTCTTGCAAGTATTACATTCCAGAACTACTTCCGTCTTTATAAAAAGCTATCCGGTATGACTGGTACTGCTATGACAGAAGAAGATGAATTCAGAGAAATCTACAAGCTTGATGTTATAGAAATACCTACAAACCGTCCAATAAAGAGAATTGACCATCCTGATGTTGTTTATAAGACAGAACTTGGAAAGTTTAAGTGCGTTATCGACAGGATTGTTGAGTGTCATGAAAAGGGACAGCCTGTCCTTGTCGGTACAATTTCAATTGAAAAATCAGAACTTCTTTCTAAGATGCTTTCAAAGAAGGGGATCAAGCACGAAGTTCTCAATGCAAAGCAGCATGCTAAGGAAGCTGAAATCGTTGCTCAGGCTGGTAAATACGGCGCCGTAACAATTGCTACCAACATGGCAGGACGTGGTACGGATATTATCCTCGGCGGTAATGCCGAATACAAGGCTAAGGCTGAAATGAAAAAGCTTGGCATTGAAGAAGATCTCATCAATGAAGCTATCAGCTTTGCTGAAACTGATGATCAAGCTATTCTTGATGCAAGGGCTAAATACAGAGAGCTTTATGAAAAATATAATGAAGAAGTAAAGTCAAAAGCTGACAAGGTAAGAGAAGCAGGCGGCTTGTACATTATCGGTACTGAACGTCACGAATCAAGACGTATTGACAATCAGCTAAGAGGACGTGCAGGACGTCAGGGTGACGAAGGTGAAAGCCAATTCTTCCTTTCTCTTGAAGATGATCTTATGCGTTTATTCGGCGGTGACAGACTTACTGGAATGATGAATACGCTTAACGTTGAAGAAACAATGCCGATCGAATCAAGAATGCTTACTTCTGTTATAGCATCATCACAGAAGAAGGTTGAAGGACGTAACTTCGGAATCAGAAAGAACGTTCTTAATTATGATGATGTTATGTCAACACAGCGTACAATTATCTACGGTCAGCGTGAAAAGGTTCTTAACGGCGAGGATATTCACGAATATATTACCAAGATGATTAAAGATATGATTTCTGACGGTGTAAATGCATATCTCCTTGATGACGGCGCTCATGATGACTGGAATCTTGATGGTCTCCGTGAACACTTCATGGGTCTGTTTACAGTAAAAAGTGATTTTAGATATACAACTGAAGAACTCTCTGATATAACCAAGGATAAAATTATAGAAACTCTCTCTCAGCGTGCACTTGAATTCTATACAAAACGTGAAAAGGATCTCGGAGAAGAAGTTCTCAGAGAACTTGAAAGGGTTGTTCTCCTTAAGGTTGTTGACGTTAAATGGATGGCTCATATCGACGACATGGATGAACTTAGAAAAGGTATCGGTCTCAGATCATACGGCCAGAAGAACCCTGTTGTTGAATACCGTTACGAAGGCTTTGAGATGTTCGACGCTATGATTGAATCCATCCGTGAAGAAACAATCAGACTTCTCTTCACAATTCAGATGAAGAAGGATGAGGATGCTCCTAAGAGGGAACGTGTAATGCAGCCTATGGATACAGGCAATGACGGAAGTGTTGAAAAACAGCCTATCAGAAAAGGCAAGAAAATCGGAAGAAATGATCCATGTCCTTGCGGAAGCGGCAAGAAATACAAGAACTGCTGCGGACTTGACTTGAAGTAAATTCTGTTGAAATAACATTTTGAAAGGAGATATGCTGCCGTATTGGCAGCATGGCGTAATTATGGCTGAAATTAAAGCATTCAACGGCATGAGATATGATACCTCCAAAGGTGGAGATCTCAACTCACTTGTATGTCCTCCGTATGATATTATATCTGATAAGCAGAGGGAAGATTATATTAAGAACAATGAATACAATATTATCAGACTTGAGCTTCCTAAGGGCGGCGACACACGTTATGCTGAAGCAGGAAAAACGCTTGAAAGCTGGTTTGCTAGCGGCGTTCTCCGTCAGGATGATAAAAGTTCAATTTATGTTTATGAAATGGAGTTTACAGCTAACGGAGCAAGGCAGGCTATAAAAGGATTTGTTTCACTTGTAAAGCTTGAAGAATTCTCAAAAGGAATTGTTCTCCCTCATGAAGAAACCCTCTCAAAAGCAAAGGCAGACAGATTCAATCTCATGAGCGAAACCTACTGCAATTTCAGCCAGATTTACTCACTCTATATGGATGAGGATGGGGCAGCTTACAATACAATTAACTCCTGTTCCTCATGTGCACCTGATATGAAGGTTACTGACCCTGACGGAACAGTTCATAAGATGTGGTGTGTAACTGATGAGGCTGTTATCAGCAAGCTTGAACGCATATTTGCTGACAAGAAGCTTTACATTGCTGATGGTCATCACCGTTATGAAACAGCACTTAACTTCCACCGTCATCTTGTTGAAGAAGGCAAGGCACAGGATGGAGATTTAAGCTCATATATCTCCATAATGCTTGTTAACATGGAAAACAAAGGTCTTGTTGTATTCCCGACACACAGAATTGTAAAAGATCTCAATAATTTTGATGCAAGTGTACTTATTGAAAAGTGCAGAGCATATTTTGATATTGCAGAGGCTCCTTCACAGGAAAGAATGCAGGCATCACTCAATGAACTTTACAAGAACGGAAAAAAGGCATTTGCACTTTATACAGGCAAGGGGAAATGCACAGTTATGATTCTTAAAAATGAGATGGCTGTAAAAGAATTTTTACCTGACAAATCAGATGCTTACTGTGGATTGGATGTTTCTATTCTTCATACACTTGTTCTTGAAAGAATTCTCGGTATAGACAAAGAAAACATGGCTAATCAGATTAATCTTACTTATACCCGTTCACTGGATGAGGCGCTCGAGGCAGTTGACTTCGGAAATGCAAACTGCTCATTCATTCTCAACCCTACAAGAGTTGAAGAAATCCGTGACGTTGCTCTTGCATCAGAAAAAATGCCTCAAAAGTCAACTTATTTTTATCCAAAACTTATTACAGGAATGGTAATGAACAAGTTTGCTGACAGATGAATATATTACCAAGTAAGAATGACATTAATCGAAAGAGGTGGCTTTATGGCTCTTGTCAATATGACTGAAATAATAGTACGCCAAAGACTTGATGAATTGCTGAAAACCTGTAACTGCTGCAAGTGTGAAAAATGCTATGATGATATGCTTGCATTTACACTTAATGAATTAAAACCACAGTATGTTAATTCTCATAAGGGAGAGTTGTTTACCAAACTCAACAACTCGAAATATCAGAATACCGTTGATATTGATATTGCAATAATAAAGGCAATCAATGCCGTAAGTGCAGATCCGCATCACTGATTGTACTAATTAAAAAACGTCTTTCGTAATGAAAGACGTTTTTCTTATTTCTTTATTTCAAACCAGAATGTACTTCCTTTTCCAAGTTCAGATTTAACACCGAATTGATAATTATGCTTTTCAAGAATCTGCTTTACAATTGAAAGCCCAAGTCCTGTGCCGACAACTTCACGCTTACTCTTTTCAGCACGATAGTATCTGTCGAAAATCAATGGCAGCAGTTCAGACTCAATACCCTTGCCCGTATCTGTAACCTCAATCCTTACAACATTTTTTTGGTTAATCTGATTTATATAGATTGTCTTGTCATTACCGGAGTAATTTATAGCATTGTTAATAAGATTATATATAACCTGTTCAATCTTAATCTGATCAGCGGTAACATTTGTCCTCTCGTCAATATTCAGAATAAATTTATATTCCTTCTGTTCAGAAATAAGCTTATACCTGTCAAGGATTGAAGAAAGTGTATCAGATATACAGAATTCTGTCTTTTGAATATTCATGGAATCGCTCTCAAGTTTTGAGAGATCAAGTATGTCATTTACAAGTGCAGCCAGTCTGTCACTCTCCTCAATAATAATACCAACATGCTCATTACGCTTCTGAGGATTATCACCGGATAAGTCACGGATCATTTCTGCATAAGCCTTTACCATTGTCAGCGGCGTTCTGAGGTCATGTGAAATGTTTGCTATAAGGTCTTTTCTTAGAGTATCAACCTTTGACATTTCACTGCTTGCATAGTTAAGAGCTTCGGCCAGCGTTTCAGTTTCACTGTATCCACGCCCATCAAACTTAGCAGAATAGTCCATCTGTGCTAATTTTTTAGCAGAATGTGTAATTTTTGCAATAGGAGTTGCAATAAGTTTTGACAGAAAGAATGAAATGCCCAGTCCGAGAACAAGCAAAAGAATACTGATAAACTGAATTTGCGTTTTGATGATGTCAGTTGTAGAATCAAGAGGTTCAAGTGAAGTATTGAGATATACATACAATACCTGACCGCTTGCTGTTTTAACCTGCATTACAAACAAAAGCATATCATTATTAAATCTCGGATTTGAAGTTTCGACATAATAAATTCCGTTTGAGCTTTCCTGAACCTTTTCTCTGTACTTATAAAGGTTTACGCTCTGTTCACCTTGAATGAGGCCATTCCCACCCATCATGTCATATGAATAAATTGGGAACCCATAACTATTTTCAATATATACACACATATCATTAGCATAGGCTATATTGTCAAGTTCTTCTATATCCTCCCCAGTTATAGATTCATTGTTCAGACATTTGACAATATAATTTGCAATTTCAAGTATGCTTCTTGTTTTCATGTTCTTATAGTTGCTTTCCAATGAAACAACAAAAGAAAACCACAACAAAATCAAAATACTTGAAATAAAAATTGCAAAATAAAGCCATATTGTCGATCTAAGACTTATGTTACCCCTATGATTCTCAGTTAACTTCAAACTTGTACCCCATTCCTCGTAAGGTAACAACAAATTTTCTGTACTGTCCAAGTGAATTCCTCAGCATCTTTATATGTGTGTCAACAGTACGGTCATCACCATAGAAGTCGTACCCCCAGACTTCTTCAAGAAGCTTTTCTCTGGATAAGGCAATGCCCTTATTCTTAACAAGGAAGAACAGCAGATCATACTCCTTTGGAGTAAGTGCTACAGGTTTTCCGTCAACTGTAACTTCCCTGCCGGTAAGATTTATTGTAAGTCCCTCAAAGCAAAGCTTATCCATTTTATTTTCCTGTGCTGTAGAACGCTTGATAATTGCTCTCATTCTTGCAAGAAGCTCCTTTGGAGAAAACGGCTTGACAACATAGTCATCGACACCTATTTCAAAACCAAAAAGCTTATCATATTCTTCACCTCTTGCCGAAAGCATTATCACAGGTATTTTTTTAGTTTTATGAATTTCCTTGACAGCAGAATAACCGTCAAGCTTTGGCATCATTACATCCATTATAATTATATCAAAATCATGATTCCTACATATCTCAACTGCCTGCATTCCGTCCTCGGCCTCAGCGGTTTCATAGCCATCAAACTCCGCATACTCCTTGACAACATTGCGAATCATCTTTTCATCGTCGACAATTAAAATCCTTGGCATCTGCTATCCTCATTTCTAAATGATTTTATTTTAGTTAATATTTTATCATGCAATTGTGTATAACGTATGAAATATCTGCTCATATTTGTCAATAAATTATAAATATTATTGACAAAATCGTTGTTAACATATATAATTAATTTGTATATATGTTATAAGTTTTTGCGGCGGGGGTGATATTTTGTGAAGAAAAACAACACTATTTTTATTGCTGTTTCTTTTTACCTGATTACAACATTAATAGCATTAAATTTAATACTATGGCGTCCTGAAGATGCCAACACTTTTATTTTAGCATACCTTATTGTTGAGTTTGTGTCAACCGTAAGTTATGTTGTTGCTGCAAAATATATTAATGCAAATCAGCAACGACACGAAAAAGAATCGTTATCCAAAATAATGACAAGCATAAATGCTATGGTTATTTTATGGGATGCTGATTTTGATTACGTCAACGTTAACGATGAGTTTATAAAAACTATGGGATATACAGCAGAGGAATTGCTTAATAAAACTACATTAAGAAAAGTTCTTCCGCCTGATGCTTTCTGTGAAAATCTCCAGGCTATTATTAACTGTAAGGATGAGGAATTCAATGCAGTTGCCAAAAGCGGTGAACATGTCTGCACCGTATGGAACACCTCTATTATGAGTTGTACTACTTTTAAAAAGCAGAAAAAATACCTGATGATGTCCATTGGTTTTGACCTTACAGAAACGCTTGAAATGAAGCAGTCATTAATGAAGTATGCTAATGACCTTGCTGATACTGAAAATAAATATGCGCTTTCTATGGAACTTTCCGAAATCGGTCTTATTCTTAAAGAAGCTTATTCCACAGAACTCTACCTCTCTGAACAGCTTCAGAATATGTTTGGGGTTAACAAACAGTATCTCTCATATGAAGAATTAAAAAAGATTATTCATCCAAATGACGTTGTTGCCTTTGATTCACTTATCAGCACTCTTGTTATAAGTTACACTGACTCCAATGCTATACACAGTCTGGATTTCAGGGCTATGTGCTATGATAAAACATACCACTGGTATCAGTTCAGATATAAAGTATCTCCAAGCAAAGACATTCTTGAAGCAAGTATAGGCGGATCTATCATTGATATAACTAAGGACAAGGAAAAAGACAGTATTATTGAAAAAATGGCGTACATAGACGAGATTACTGAAATCTATAACAGAAACAAGTTTATGCAGATTGGTCAGGAAACCTTTGAATGTTCACTGAACTGCACAATAGATTACTGGGTAATTGTTTTTGATATTGATAACTTCCACCTAATAAACGATACTTGTGGTTACCTTTCTGGAAACAATCTTCTGCATGAGTTTGCAGCTGTTATAACTGCTTTAGTAAAAGATTTTGGATTCGCTGCTAGAATTGGCGGAGATAATTTTGCACTTCTTACCCGTGATACCGGAGATGATGACCTTCCTGTCAATCTTATAAAGGAAATTCAGAATGGTCTTGCAAATATTACAGAAAAATCTTTTTCAACACAAACTATAACGTGCTCTGCTGGTTACTGCAAGATGTCTGACGGCGGCGACGATTTTACTCATATCCTTGATCATGCAGAATTTTCATTAAGCCTTGCAGACGGTACCAGAAACTCTATTGTCAGGTATGATAATAAAATTCATGATAAAATTATCGAAAGCACTACTATTGAAAAAGAACTTGCTCTTGCAATTGAAAATAAAGAGCTTGTATTATATTATCAGCCAAAGATTAACTTATCCAACGGTGATTTGATAGGCATGGAGGCACTCATCAGATGGATAAAGCCTGACGGAACTATCATTCCGCCAAATGAATTTATTCCTGTTGCTGAAAATTCAATGCTCATTACTAAAATCAGCGACTTCGTTCTTTATGAAGCCTGCAGTCAGAATAAGTACTGGCAGGACAAAGGGTATGATCCTGTTACTGTTTCTATTAACCTTACCGCAGTTGATTTTTATCAGACTGATGTACGGGATTCAATTCAGAAAGCTCTTATAAAGACAGGTTTAGAGGCAAAGTGGCTTGATGTTGAGCTTACAGAAAGTCTTGCCCTTAAGGATATTGATCATGCAATTTCTCAAATGCGTGAGCTAAAAGAGCTTGGCGTAAAACTTTCTATGGACGACTTTGGAACTGGATATTCATCATTAAGCTATATTCAGGTTCTTCCGATTACAATTCTTAAGCTAGACAGATCCTTTATAATGTATCTTGAAGATGATGAAATTTCACGGGAAATTGTTTCTGCTGTTATAAGAATAGCAAAATCAAAGAAAATTGAAACTATAGCAGAAGGAATTGAAACTGAAAAGCAAGCAGAAATTCTTAAGGAATCAGGATGTGATCATGCACAGGGTTACTTCTTCGGAAGACCTATGCCTACTGATAAATTTGAAGATTTCATGCGGGATCATCAAAAGATTAATATATAAAAGAATTATACACTCCGAATTAATATGGGACATTCTACGCAATGTATACACATAAATTGGGCGGATTATTTCTGCCCAATTTCTCTATAACATGGCTTAACATGTGCTTAAATGCACAAACTATATACAGACAATAGAAGGTTTTCGTAAAGTAATTTTTAAGTATAATTTATATCTCTCATCTGTAAATAGCACTGCGATTTTTCTGCTTTGCAGAATACCGATATAACCAGAAAGGAATGAATAATCATATGGCAAAAAAAAGAATAGGAATTCTAACGAGCGGCGGTGATTGTCCAGGTTTAAATGCTACAATTAGGGGTATTGCAAAAGCTTGTTTTGAAAGAATAGGTACTGATAATGTTGAAATTGTTGGCATTCAGAATGGATATTATGGTCTTATAAATAATATTGCAAGAGAAATGGAGCCGTCTGAATTTTCCGGTATTCTGACACAAGGCGGAACAATTCTCGGAACAAAACGTCAGCCCTTCAAGATGATGTCAGTTATCGGTGAGGATAACGTTGATAAAATAAAAGCAATGAAGAAAACATATAGAGATCTCAAGCTTGATTGCCTCCTTACTCTTGGCGGAAACGGTACACATAAGACTGCTAATCTGCTGTCAAATGAAGGACTTAATGTAATTGGTCTTCCAAAAACAATTGACAATGATATCTTCGGAACGGATGTTACATTTGGATTCCATACTGCTGTCGATACAGCAACTGATGTTATTGACCGACTTCACACCACTGCCGCATCTCACAGCAGAATACTGATGGTTGAAATCATGGGAAACAAAGCAGGATGGCTTACACTTTATTCAGGTATTGCCGGCGGCGCAGATATAATTATTATTCCTGAAATTCCTTATGATACAAATAAAATTATCGACGCCCTTGACAAAAGGTCAAAATCAGGCAAACTATTTTCAATCGTTGCCATTGCTGAAGGTGCTTTTGATATTGAAGAGGCAAAGCTTAAAAAGAAGGATCGTGCAAAGAAGCGGGAGGAAGCAGGAATAATTACTGCAACTTCCCGTCTTGCAACACAGATTCAGATCGGAACAGGCATTGAAACAAGAGTTTGTGTACCTGGACATATGCTTAGAGGAGGAAGTCCATCTGCTTATGACAGGGTACTTGCTACCAAATTTGGTGTCAGGGCTGCAAAGCTGATTGAAAAAAATATATATGGCGTATCGGTTGCAATGGTAAAGGGTGCAATTACCGAAAATAAACTGTCTGATATTGCGGGAAAAACAAAGTTTGTTGAATCTGACAATCAGCTTGTTTCTACTGCAAAACACCTTGGTGTGTCTTTCGGAGACTGACTATAATGCCAATTTTTTAAAGGGATTTGTTGTAATATCATTAACTTTTATCATAAATTAATCTTCATATTATATATAAATGAGAATTATTGAAAAATGCTTATAATATTTAGAAAAAAGCTTTTATTTTTAGACGCAATATGTTATAATAATTCTGTTATGACAAAGATAGTTTTTGCTTATGTCTATACTTATTAAATGATCATAATTTTAATTAACTATACAGATTTCTGTATTTATATATAGGAGCGATTTTTTTGGAAAAGTTCATAATTAAAGGTGGACGCAGATTAAGCGGAGAAGTTGAAATCAGCGGAGCTAAAAATGCAGCTGTTGCAATTATTCCTGCTGTTATACTTGCTGATGGTCCATGTATTCTCGAAAATGTACCTAATATCAGTGATGTTTCTATAAGCCTTCGCATATTATATGAGATGGGCGCAGACGTCCAGATGATTTCAAAAAACACTGTTAAAATTGATGCTACAGGCATTACTGAACCAATCGTTCCTTATGAAATGGCAAAACATATGAGAGCCTCTTATTACTTCCTCGGTACATTACTGGGCAAGTTTAAAAGAGCACGTGTTTCCATGCCTGGCGGATGCTATCTAGGCGACAGACCTATTGATCAGCATTTAAAGGCATTTACATCACTTGGCGCAACTTGCAGCCTTGACCATGGCATGATTGATATTCAGTCAGACATGCTTCTCGGCTCACAGGTATACTTTGACATGGTAACTGTCGGGGCAACCATTAATACAATCCTTGCAGCCGTAAAGGCAACAGGCCTCACGATAATTGAAAATGCTGCAAAGGAACCACATATTGTTGACCTTGCAAACTTTCTCAATTCTATGGGTGCTGACATTATGGGTGCTGGTACTGACGTTATCAAAATCAGAGGTGTCAAGAGCCTTAGGGGCACAACATATGCAATTATTCCTGATCAGATTGAAGCAGGAACATATATGGTTGCTGCTGCTGCAACAGGCGGAAATGTTGTTATCAAGAATGTCATTCCAAAACATCTTGAGAGCATTACTGCCAAGCTTGACAAAATAGGCGTAAACATTGAGGAGTTTGATGACAGCGTTAGGGTTTCTGTTGATGGCCCTCTTGTTAAAGCAAGCATAAAGACTATGCCTCATCCTGGTTTCCCTACTGATATGCAGCCACAGATTTCTGCTCTGCTATGTTTTTGTGAAGGAACAAGCATAGTAACTGAAGGTATTTTTGATAACCGCTTCAGATATGTTGATGAGCTCAGAAGAATGGGAGCTGATATTTCTGTTGATGGAAAAGTTGCTGTTATCGAAGGTGTTGGTCAGCTTATGGGTGCACCTGTTACTGCACCTGATTTAAGAGCCGGTGCCGCACTAGTTATTGCAGGACTTTCAGCAAAGGGTGTTACAGAAATTGAAGACATTTATCACATTGAACGTGGATATGAAGATATTGTTGAAAAGCTCAGAGGATTAGGAGCTGATATTTGCAAGAAAACGGTTCCTGGTTCTTCGGTACGAAAAGCAGTTGGATAATAAAAATAGAAAACCGCCTGAAATCAGGCGGTTTTCTATTTTTTTGCGAAATATCATTATTCACTGGCTGTTCTTGTCAGCCATACATATGCAATATCAAGTGCTTCGTAAAGACTGGATTTTTCACTGGTTTTAACAATAGCTTCATTTGGCTTAAGCTTTTCATCTGTTGCCATCTGATATATCTTTACTTTGCTAGCAACATCCATTGAACCAACTTTAGTTTTTTCAAGAATCTGCATCATTACTACATAGTTATCAGCCATATTTCCGTAATATATCGTATCCTTGTTTCTTACAAGCGGATATCCCTTATACATGAAAAAATCCGTTTTCTTTGAATTCTTTTCGCTTACTGCTGTTTCGATCATTTAGTATCCTCCTTATGTAATTGCTGCCTCTACTTATTACAATATATTATATCATAAATCAGTCATAAAATGCAAGTCTCACTAAAATATATTATAATAATAAAGGAATACTGTTGCAGTTGCACAATAAATTATATAGAATTCATTTCTCTGCAACAGTATTATTTTATCACAGCTATATCAAGAAATGTGTAAAAATCAGTCGCTTACATTTTTATTTAATATGATGTCACTATACTCTGTCCGTCTCTAACCAACTCAAGATTTTCTTTTAATCTGTCAGCAAAAGCGGTTTGACATTTGAAACTTACCTTACCGTTAATTCTAACAATAGTCTTTCTGTTTTCTGATGGTATGAACTCGATAGTGTCTGTGCCTGCTTGTGATTTCACTATGACAGTAAAATCCGCCTTAGCATCGGTATCTTCAGTATAAATTTCTTCGGCATTTCCACTGATTATAAATTTATAGAAATTATTAAACAGTGCTGAATCAATGTCTTTTCCATCAATCTTTGCTGTAAGATTTTCTTCTGAATCACCTGTAACAGTTATTTTAGTAATTTTATTACCGTCATCAAACTCAATAGATGAAACAGTACTTATGTCGTTATTTGTGAGCTTCTTTACAATGATATCTAAAGGCTTTACAGTTGCCCATGAAAGAGAATCATTGTTGAAAACATATACAAGATTAATTCCTTTGACAACACAATATCTTCCTGAGATACCTTCGGCTTCATTTACGTACTCATTTCCAATTATCATTGCAAAATCACCGGTTGGTATGTCCATTGTAACCTTTGCAAAAGGATCAGTTAGTCCATATTCAGCAAGCTGTTCATCATTAGGAGCAACTGCAATAACCTTTGCTGCTGTCAGACCGAAAACATCCTCTGTAACCTTACGGCAGGTTCTTGAATCAAGGTTTACCTTAATTGGCTCAATCATTTTATATGCAACAATATTTGCAACCGTCATGTCTGTATCTGCTTTTCTGTCATCGTACTCAATTACCATGTCAGAATCAAGATCTTTTCTTTTAATGGTAATCTTATTTATCTTCTTGTAATTGGTTGTGTCATTTTTATCTTTCGGCTGGTACTGGGTATATACCGTATCCTCAAAGCAGACAGCTTTATCCTGAAGATACAACTGAAAAGCATCATCATTGATTGTATATACAGTTTTTTCACCCTTGAATGCAAAATAAGATTTACCCTCAATTGGTGTCTCGTTACCGATAATAAATTCCTTGACATCTTTTCCGTCTTCACCAAATGAAACTGATACTGTTGCTCTTGGTTTATCAAGACCATACTTTGAAAGCTCATCTGCATTTTCTAAAACTGTCTGCTGAACAGTTATTGACGCAGCGTTGTCCAGCATTTGTTGAACTCTAGTGCTGTCAAGAGGAATATATGCATAATCTAAAATTGTATAAAGTCCCTGCGATAATCTCTCAATCTTATATGAGCCATATTCATTATCTACGGAAAGTGTAGCTATGTCCTGAGGGTTCTTGTCATAAATAAGTGAGGACATCTGCTGTGATGCTTCAGAATCTGTATCCTGTTTTTCTTCTTCGGATGGTAAAAGCATTACCCAGATTAGAACTCCAACAAGTGCAAGCAGCACAACAGCTCCGGCTATTATACCTTTTAACCTTGAACTCATTAGCTACGTCTCCTTTTCAGCCATATTGCAACACCTGCAATAATAACGGCAGAAGGGATTATATAGACAAATACTGCCTTGCAAGCATTATATGTTTTAAGATCAATATCAAATCTCTCTGTTCCAAAATCCTTAGGTACAATTGTAATTCCTGCTGACTTTCCGGTAATGTTATTAACGGATGAAATAAAGAACTCTCCGTTATTGTAATATGTTGCACCTGTATAGTAGGTATCAAACAGATATGATGATCCTACTGCAAGGATAGTGCTTTTTGCTGTTCCATCAGATGATTTCTTTTCAGATGAAGTCATTACGTTTTGTACACTTGTTGCCGGCATCTCCTTGTTTCCTTCCTGGAATTCCTTATAAAGTTCCTGTGTAAGAACATATGAGGAATTAGAAGTACAGAGAAGAGGCATTGTAGTTACCTTACCTGATGTTGCAAAACTAAGGTTTACCGGACGTGCATAATAAGCAATTGCAGGATTCTCCTTATTTACAACATTCTGAGCAAACGTATCATATATAGTATCAGAAATATATGTTTTCACCTCATATGGCTTGTCAACAACCTTGTCCTGTTGTGTTTCAAAGATAACGCCATCGCCAAAATCTATTCCCCATTCAGAAAGGAATGCATCAATATTTGGTGTTGCATTCTGGTTATAGTCAGCAATATACATAAGATTCTTGCCATATTTGCCGTCATTTTCAAGATATTCATATACTCTCTGAACAAGATCCTCAGGGAAGTCATTTAGAGGAGCATTTATTACAACAATTGTAGCATCCTCAGGAATAGGATCATTAAGAGGATTAATTGTTACAACCTCATATCCGTTTCTGTCAAGCATTGTTGTAATATTAGTGTTATCTGAACCTGCAACTTGAACATCAAAAATAACTGCCTTCATAAGAGATGGATCAGTTACATACATAATTGCAGATGTTATAACCTGTTCTGCCTTTGAAGAAGTGATTTTCTGCTCATAGGTATTTTGGTCAACTTCAACATTATATAGATCCTGTATTGAGAAAACCTTCATTCTGTCGCCATGTCTTACAATTATACTGTATTCGCTTATCTGACCACTGTACATTACCTTGAACTGCTCAATGTAAGTAGGATCCTTTGTCATATCAACAAACTTAAGTGTTACCTTGTCTGAGTTTGCGACATACTTCTTAAGCACCTCATATGCCTGCTTATAATAAACATAGCTTGAATTTTCAAAAACACTCTCGTCTGCCATTGCTATGATTTCAATATTATCATCCTCACTGAGAGTATTAAGATAATCTATTGAATCTTGAGAAATCTGGAAAATCTGATCCTGTGTGAGATCAATCTTCATGTTAACCTTATCAGCTGCTATTTCAAGAATAACGTTTATGACTACAATAATTGCAATAACAACAACTGTTATTACAGTAGCAAGAGAACCATACTTGAACTTTTTCTTGTTAAAATTAATCTTTTCCATTTTATTCCCCTCCCCTAATCAAGCCCAGCGGCGCTTTTCAAGCACCCTGATGGTCAGGAAATTAAATATTAAAATAACACTTATAAAAAATACTATACTCGTTATATCAAGAATTCCTGTTGATACTTCAGTAAACCTTGTATAGAAGCTTAGCTTATTTAATATTTTTGAAATGAACTCAATTTTAAGCATTGATGAAAGAGTATCAATCATGTAGAAGAAGAATATTACAATAAAGCTGAGTATTGATGCAACAACCTGATTTTCTGTTGTTGAAGAAATAAATATACCTATTGCAATAAAGCTTGTTCCGAGAAGAAACAGTGCAATAAAGTTGCCAACCGTGGATGCTATTTCAACAGAACCTGCAATACCCTTGAGTGTCAGTGCAAATACTACATAAATAAGCATACCAAAAATAAATATTGTTGATGCGGCAAAAAACTTTCCAAGCACTATTTCGTAAAGATTTACAGGAGCTGTGAGCAATCCCTGTTCTGTCTTCTGCTTTTTCTCTTCTGTGAACAATCTCATTGTAAGAAGAGGAAGGAGAACCATCATGATTGAAAATACACTTGCAAAAACGGAGCTGAGATTTGTTGTAGCACCGTAAATGTTAACACCTACAAAATAATATCCTGTAAAAAGGTAAAATACTGCAAGAAAAGCATATGCAATAGGTGATGTGAAATAAGTTTTCATTTCTTTTCTGTATATAGCACCCATTACTCTTCACCCCCGTCTGATTCTGCTTCATCAGTTTTACTATCGTTATCAGCTTTTACATCTGCTGGTTTCTTTTCTTCTGGCTTCTCAGATTTATTCAAAGAAGTTTTAGTTGAGATATTAACCGTATCACCCAAAGTAATCTTAAGGAATATATCTTCAAGAGTAACTTCATCAGCCTTGAGCCCTAAGATAGTCCACTTCCTGTCAACAACTCTCTTGAATATTTCACGCCTAATGTCTGTATTTTCCTTAACCTCAATTTCATAATCAAAAATTCCAGGCTCCCGTTCCATATATCCGACAACCTTGATTACGCCAGGAATTGTCTTTATAACCTTAAGGATTTCTTCCTTAGGACCGTCAATTCTTGCTACAAGCTTATGGTCAGCAGAAATATCGTTTGTGAGATGTTCTGTTGTATCATCAGCAGCAATCTTACCCTTGTTTATAATAATGATTCTGTCACACACCGCCTGAATTTCAGGAAGTATATGAGAGGAGAGAATTACTGTATGTTTCTTGCCAAGTCTCTTGATTAGTGTGCGGATTTCAAGAATCTGCTTAGGGTCAAGACCTACTGTTGGCTCGTCAAGAATAAGTATCGGAGGATTGTTTATCAAAGCCTGTGCAAGACCAACTCTTTGTCTGTAACCCTTTGATAGATTTCTTATCATACGGTTATAAACATCAGTAATCATAACAAGCTTGCATATTTCTTCAATATGCTGTTTTCTTGGAAGTTTACACTTTTTGAGTTCAAACACAAAGTTCAGATACTCTTTAACAGTCATATCCTGATAAACAGGAGGCTGTTCAGGGAGATATCCTATATTTTTCTTTGCTTTTGTTGGCTCGTCAAGAATATCAATACCATTGATAAGTACCTTCCCGTCAGTTGACGAAATATATCCGGTAAGAATATTCATAGTAGTTGACTTTCCTGCTCCGTTAGGACCAAGGAAACCAAGAATTTCTCCGTCCTGAACGGTAAAAGAAATGTTGTCCAGCGCCTTTTTCTGACCATACTGCTTGGTAAGGTTTTTTACCTCAATCATTGTACGACCATCCTTCCATTTTATTAAACATTACCGGCTTCTCCGGCAAAAAAATGAACAAACAGCGGTTTCTGAATATAGATACATACTCAGAAATGTGCAATTCTTTACACACCTCAGCTATATTACCAGCTTAATGTGTAATTTATGTGATGAAATTAAGACAGTTTTTGTATAGCCTTCTGTACTCGGTCAATTGTTATTTCCTTGCCAAGAACAGCGGCAAGCTCAACTCCTCCGCCCGGTGTCATAGCCTTACCCGAAAGAGCAACTCTGAGAGGCAAGAGCAACCATCCGTTCTTTACTCCCTGCTTTTCAATTTCTGCAAACAAAGCAGCATGAATTGTTTCTTCATTCCAGTCTAAAACACTTTCAAGGACAGGCAAAGTCATTTCCAAGGCTTCAAGTGATGATTCCGGTGTTGTTTTCATTTTCTTGTTGAAGTAGAGATCATTGCTGTACTCAGGAATTTCATCAATGAAGTCAACCTTTTCAGGAATATCAGTAAACAATTCCGCTCTTGGGTGAAGTGTATTTACAAGTACATCAAAGTCAATATCATCACGCTTTACAGTCTGCTTGATATATGGCATTGCAGCTGCCTTGAATTCATCATGTGACATACGTCTGATATATTCAGCATTTATAGCCTTCATTTTGATTGGGTCAAATATTGCAGGGGACTTTGAAAGTCCTGAAATATCAAATTCATCAGCGAGTTCCTCAAGTGAGAATATTTCATTTTCACCCTTTGGTGCCCATCCGAGAAGTGCTATATAATTCATAATAGCAGGAATTGTATATCCTCTTTCAACGAAATCTCCAAAGTAAGCATCACCGTCACGCTTTGAAAGCTTGTGCTGTGCATCTCTCATGATATGTTCAACATGAATGTAGCAAGGTACTTCCCAGCCAAATGCCTCATAAAGAAGATTGTACTTAGGTGCTGATGAAAGATACTCATTTCCTCTTACAACGTGTGTGATACCCATAAGGTGATCATCTACTACGTTTGCAAAGTTATATGTCGGCATTCCATCTGCCTTTATAAGAATCTGGTCATCAAGTTCCTTGTTTTCAACCCTTATATCTCCGTAAAGCTCGTCATGGAAGATTGTTACACCGTCCATAGGTATCTTCTGCCTAATTACATAAGGTGTTCCGGCATCAAGAAGTTTCTGAACTTCTTCTTTGGAAAGATTACGGCAATGTCTGTCATATGTTGGTGAAATACCATTTGCCTGCTGTTCCTTATGAAGATCGTCCATACGCTCTTTTGTACAGAAGCAGTAGTATGCATTTCCGCTAGCAACAAGCTTTTCAGCATATTCCTTAAAGATTCCCATTCTTTCAGATTGAATATATGGACCCACAGGACCGCCAATATCAGGACCTTCATCCCAGTTAAGACCGCATTTTCTCAGTGTATCGTAAATAACCTCTGTTGCACCCTCAACATATCTTCCCTGATCGGTATCCTCAATACGAAGAATAAACTTTCCGTTATATTTCTTTGCAATGAGGTAGGTAAAAAGAGCTGTTCTCAAGTTTCCGATATGCATATAGCCTGTCGGGCTTGGTGCAAATCTGGTTCTGACATTCTCTGTTTTCAAGATTATTCATTCCTTCCGCAGCAGCTTTTCAGCGCTGATAAATTTATTTGCTTTACTGTTTCTACATCGGATTTAATCTGCATCATAAGTTCATCTATTCCTGAAAATTTCCTCTCAGGTCTTATGAATTTTGTGAGCATTACCTTAACGGATTCGCCATAAAGATCACCGTCAAAATCAATTATAAACGTTTCAGCAAGCGGAGAATACTTATCTCCTATTGTCGGCTTGACACCGACATTTGTAACTCCGAGAAAACGCATACTGGCAAACTCAACCTTTGAAGCATATACTCCAAATTTAGGCAAAATCTGCTTCTTTGGTATGACCTGATTTATAGTCGGAAAGCTTATTGTTCTACCGATCTGATTTCCGTATGTTACCGGAAGTCTGAACTGAAACGGGTATCCCAACAGCTTATTTGCTGTTTCAACATCGCCCTGTCTGATATATTCACGGATAAGAGTTGATGAAATTCTTCTGTCTCCTAATTCTTTTACTGGTGGTATGACAATGACTTCAATGCCATGTTTCTGACATAGTTTTTTCAAGTCATCGGCACCGCTGGAAGCACCATGCCCGAACCTGAAATCCTCACCGCAAATTACATACTGTGCACACAGCTTGTCATTAAGCACAAGGGTAACAAATTCCTCTGCGGTAAGATTCTTGAAATTCATAAAGTCAGGCGAATAAATATACCTTACTCCAAGCGATTCAAGCATCTCACGTTTTAGATCCCTTGACATGATATATTCAAGATTCCCCGAGCATTTTGATGTTACCGTATCCGTTTCAAAAGTAAAAACAGCAGGCTCAATGCAATTGCTATCATGTGCAATATCAACTGCATATTTTATAACTGTTCTATGTCCATAATGCAGTCCGTCAAACAAACCAACTGCAACGGCTGTATTTGTTTTCGGAATTTCATTTGTTCCTGTTAAATCTATCGTAATATCACCCTCTTAAGCAAAAAAATTCTTTTCCGCCCTGAGTTCATTTTTTTCATTGTCAATATAAGCAGTTCCGATAAACTCATCACTGCCATAAACACGGTAGCGCTCTGCTTTTTCTGGTATTCTTACTCTTTCTGAATCAAGCTTGACACCATTTCTGTACATTCTCTCCTGCACTCCTGAAAGGCAAATTTCAGGACAAGCCCTAAACACATTTTCAATCGGATATATGAATCTGTCAAGATAATTTTCTTCAGTATTTACCGACTGAAGTTCGTCAAAGGTTGTACATTTATCCAGTCCGAAACCGCAGGCAGATGTCCTTATCAGAGTTGTCATTATTCCACCACAGGAAAGTGCTTGACCAATATCATTTATCAATGCTCTTATATATGTGCCTTTTGAACAGGATATCCTCATTACACCGCATGCACTTTTCTCATCATAACTCACAAGTTCAAGGTTATAAACAGTAATCGGTCTTGCTTCACGCTCAACTTCAATGCCTTTCCTTGCAAGGTCATAAAGCCGTTTGCCGCCGACGGAAACTGCTGAATACATAGGCGGTACCTGCATGATATTCCCTCTGAATTTTTCAAGGACATTGTTTATATCATTAGCAGATACATTAAACGATTCAACCTTGTTTGTAACTGTTCCAGTAATGTCCTGTGTATCTGTAGTTTCACCAAGTTTAAATCCTGCCTCATAGGTTTTGTCATGGTCGGGAAGAATATCGCATGCCTTTGTAGCCTTACCAACAAATACGGGAAGAACTCCTGTTGCCATAGGATCAAGCGTTCCGGCATGTCCCAGACGCTTGATTTTAAGTATTCCTCTTAACTTTGCAATAACATCAAAGGAAGTGAACCCCTGTGGCTTATCTATACAGATAATACCACAGTATTCACTGCCTGTTGATTTTAAACCGTCCATACATCCATACCCAAAGAAGGAGCAACAGCTCGAAGAATTTGAATTTTTGCCTGCTCTTCAGTGGCTTCAACCAAACAGCCTGCGGCCTTGACATGACCGCCGCCGCCAAGCTGACTGCATATTTCTGAAACGTCAACATCAGAAGCTGAACGCATGGATACCTTGAATTTGCCCTTTTCACGTTCCTTCATTGTAACTCCGACTTCAACGCCTTCAAGCTGCAATGTCAGCGAAGCAAGCCCCTCAAACTCCTCAGGAGCAACACCGATTTGCTGAATAATATCATCAGTAATTGCAATCAAAGCACATCTTTCATCAAGATAAAGCTCCATATTTGCGGTAACAAACTGTTCAATCCTAAGCCTTTCCTTGCTCTTAACATCAAACATTCTGCGGTTTATCCATGCAAAACTTACATTGTACTCCATTAATTCTGAAGCAATTATATGCGCTCTCTGTGTTGTATTGTCATACTTGAAGCATCCTGTATCTGTTGCTATCCCTGTATAAATACATTCTGCTGTTTCTTTATCAATTTCTGCGCCCATTTCAGAAAACAGTTCATACATCAATTCACATGTTGCTGAAGCATTCCCGTCAAGAAGAAGATTTTCAGCATAGCGCATATTTGAAAAGTGATGATCAATACAAAGGTTCACAAAGTCACCATACTGAGCAAGCTTCTTGCCAAGTAATTTTTTATCTGCAACATCCACAGCAATAATTGTCTGCGGACTAAATTTCTGCGGTACATAGTCCTTGTACATAAAATCATATCTTTTTGGAAATTCATCCGAGCAAAGCACATTTGCATTCTTACCCATACTGCGAAGCACTCTGCAAAGCGCAAATGCACTTCCGAATGTATCACCGTCAGGGCTCTGATGTGTCAGAATCAATACATCATTACATTTTTTTATATACTCTGCTGCTTCTTTTAAATTCATCTGCATTTTTAGATCACTCTCCGGAAGTTACTCTGATTCTTCACTGTCAACTTTTTTATCAATACCACCCAGCATTTTAGCAATTTCAGCGGAATGTTCAATTGAATCATCTGCAATAAATTTCAGTTCAGGGCATTTTCTAATATGAAGTCTATTTGAAATTTCTCTTTTGATATATCCTGATGCACTTTCAAATCCCTTTACTGCAGACTTTGCAGAATCAATTCCGTCAAGGCTTGAAATATACACTTTGCAGTGAGATTTATCACCTGAAAGTTCTGTACGAACAACGGAAATCAATCCGCCGTTTACTCTCGGATCTTTGATTTCATCTCTCATAAGAGCTGAAATCTCTCTTTTAATATCCTCTGACAAACGTCCGTTTTTGAAATTAGGCATAACCGGGTCCTCCTTTAAGATATATTTTCAACAAGGTGCATTACCCCGTCATTCTGCAGATAAATTGTAGTATTGTCATAATAATTACAATACTACAATTTATTATTTTAATCAGTCTGCTCTGTATTCTTCCATAATGAAAGCTTCAAAAATGTCGCCTTCCTTGACATCACTAAACCTTTCAAGTGTTATACCGCACTCGTAGCCTTCTGCTACTTCCTTAGCGTCATCCTTGAATCTCTTGAGGCTTGACATCTTATCTTCTGCAATAACGATACCGTCACGGACAACCCTTATTTGAGACGCTCTTGTAACCTTACCGCTTAATACATAAGCACCTGAAACTGTACCGACATTTGTAATCTTGTATACCTGTCTTACTTCAATACGTCCCATTGTAATTTCTCTGAACTTAGGAGCAAGCATACCCTTCATAGCTGTTGTGACTTCTTCAATTGCATCATAGATAATTCTATAAAGTCTTATATCAACGCCTTCTCTTGCTGCACTTTCAGCTGCAACAGGGTCAGGACGAACATTAAATCCTACAATAATTCCATTTGATGCATTAGCAAGAAGAATATCATTCTCTGATATTGCGCCAACACCGCCGTGAATAACTCTTACTCTTACCTCATCATTTGAAATCTTCTCAAGTGACTGCTTAACTGCTTCAACAGACCCCTGCACGTCAGCCTTTACAACAATAGGAAGTTCCTTTATTTCACCCTGTTCAATCTGACTGAACAGATTGTCAAGAGTAACCTTCTGGTATTGCTTGAATTCCTCCTGTTTAGCTTCATGTCTACGCTGTTCAACAAGCTCTCTTGCAAGTCTTTCATCTTCAACTGCGTTAAAGATATCACCTGCTGACGGAACTTCTGCAAGGCCTGTAATTTCAACAGGATATGATGGTCCTGCTTCTGTTACAATCTGGCCTTTATCGTTTGTCATAACTCTTACTCTGCCTACTGCTGTACCGGCAATAATGATATCACCTGTACGTAAAGTACCGTTCTGAACGAGAATCGTTGCGATTGGTCCACGTCCCTTGTCAAGTCTTGCTTCGATAACAGTACCCTTTGCAAGTCTGTTAGGGTTAGCCTTGTATTCAGCAATTTCAGCAACAAGAAGAACATTTTCGAGAAGTTCGTTTATACCCTCACCTGTTTTAGCTGAAACAGGAACACAGATAACGTCGCCGCCCCATTCCTCTACTACAAGATTATACTCTGTAAGTTGCTGTTTAATGTTATCAGGATTTGCTCCCTCTTTGTCCATTTTATTTATTGCAATAATAATTGTAACACCCGCTGCCTTAGCGTGATTTATAGCTTCAATAGTCTGTGGCATGATACCATCGTCAGCAGCTACAACAAGGATAGCAATATCAGTTACAGAAGCACCTCTTGCACGCATAGCTGTAAATGCAGCATGACCAGGAGTATCAAGGAAAGTAATTTCCTTGCCGTTACATGAAACTCTGTAAGCACCGATATGCTGTGTAATACCGCCGGCTTCTGTTGCTGTAACGTTTGCGTTTCTGATTTTATCAAGAAGTGAAGTCTTACCGTGGTCAACGTGACCCATTACAACAACAACAGGAGCACGTTCAACGCCCTCACCGTCATCGTCTGAATCATCAATAAGTCTTTCTTCAATTGTAACAATAATTTCCTTCTCAACTTTAGCACCAAGTTCTTCTGCTACTAAGCTTGCAGTATCAAAATCAATCACTTGATTAATTGTACACATTTCGCCAAGACTCATAAGCTTTTTAATAACATCTGTAGCAGTAACCTTAAGACGTATTGCAAGTTCTGAAACAACGATTTCGTCAGGAATAAGAACCTTAAGCTGCTGCTTTCTTGCACGTTCAAGTTCAAGTCTTTTAAGCTTTTCAGTTTCTGTTTCCTTTTTGTTGCTGTACTGCTGCTTATTACGCTGAGCAGACTTCTGGGTAAGCTTCTGCTTTTTCGCAAAATTATCCTTGTGTTTTCCACTATTCTGTGTAGGAGCAATGTTTTCATACTTTTCGTTATACTTATCAATTTCTATATAAGAACCTCTTGTATCAACAGTATGAATTTTATTATCATTTACAACAGATTTATCAGCCATGACTGCATTAAGTCTTGTCTTTAACGGCTGTGCCTTTGCATTATCATTATTATTTTGTGGCTTAGCAGGAGCGTTATTAACAGGCTTGTTTTTCTGATAATTAGCCTTCTGAATCTGCTGATTGAATCTTTCAACTGCAGACTTCTGTGTATTTTTAATGTTGTTCTGTATAGGTGCAACCTGCTTTTTAGACTGAAAAGCATTAGGAGCTTGCTGTGGTTTCTGGAAAGGCTTTGGCTCTTCCTTTGCCTTGTTTACAGCTGGAGTATTTATCTGCTTAGGAGCAGATTTTACTTCAGGCTTTGCAACAGGCTTTTTATCCGCTGCATTTTCCTCAACAACCTTTTTAGGCTGTTCATTTGGATTTTCCTTAGTCTCTTGCTTAGGCTTATCTACCTTGACCTGTGTTTTAGGCTCATTTCGTGCGGCAAAATACCCATTAAAATCACTAACCTGATTTTCCTGTGTATAATGTTCAAGAATTATATTTACTTCATCAGGAGCAAGACTTGCTGTTGGTTTCTTGACTGTATCAAACTTATCTTTTACTAAATCTATAACCTCCTGATTTGATATATTAAGATCCTTTGCCAGTTCATTCAGCTTCTGCTTATTCTGCTGTTTTGTACTCATAGGCTTTATATCCTCCAATTATTAAGTTGTTCTTATTTGTCTGACACAAGGCCCGACAAACTTGCGGCAAAACCCTCATCACAAACTGCAAAAACTCCGGCTTTTTTTCCTAAACCAAAATAATATTCATCCAGTGTCAGAGAGGTTTTCATAACCGTTACTGCTTTCTTTTCCGCAATAAAACGTATTTCCTTTTCTGTTTTGGAAGAAAGGTCGGAGGCAAGGAGTATCAATTTTGCTTTACCCTTTTCAACTGCCTCCTTAGCAGGATCAAAGCCTGTTGCAAGCTTTCCTGCTTTTTTGCAAATTGTGAGAAGATTCAGATATTTATTCATTATCTGCCAGCTCCTTTTCCATGCTGTTATATACCTCTTCTGTTATCATGCATGAAAAAGTTTTCTCAAAGCGTCTTGTCTTTCGTGCCTTTGCAAAGCATTCGGCAGATCTGCAAATATATGCTCCGCGTCCGGATTTTTTTCCGGTAAGATCTAAAGAAATTTCTCCCTCAGGTGATTTTACTACTCTTATAAGCTCTTTTTTACTCTTCATTTCCCCACATCCGAGACACATACGCATAGGAATTTTTTTTACACCTGCCATAGTATTCCTCCTTGATTGCTGCTGTAAGACTTTTAATCACTTACTGCATTTTCAGGGTTAATATCGATCTTATATCCTGTAAGTCTTGCTGCAAGCTTTGCATTTTGCCCCTTGTTTCCTATAGCAAGTGAAAGCTGATTGTTAGGAACAATAACTGAACATGTTCTTTCATCACCCTCGTTGATTGAAACGCTGATGACATCAGCCGGAGCAAGTGCCTGCGCAATAAATAATGCTGGATCTTCATTGTAAATAATTATGTCAATTTTCTCACCGTTAAGCTCATCAACAATCTTGCTGATTCTTGAATGCTTAGGTCCGATACATGCTCCTACTGGATCAACGTTAGGATCCTTTGAATATACAGCAATCTTTGTTCTTGAGCCTGCTTCTCTTGAAATAGACTTGATTTCAACTGTTCCGTCGTAAATTTCAGGAATTTCAAGCTCGAACAGTCTCTTCACAAGATCCTTATGTGTTCTTGAAATCTTTACAACAGGCTTTCTGTCAGGATTGATTATTCCGACAACATAAACCTTGATGGATGTACCTTCCTTGAGGACTTCTCCCGGAATTTGCTCATTTCTGAAAAGATAAACTTCGTTTTTATCAATTGTCAATGTAGCGTTTCCGGTTGCAGGTTCAACCTTCTGTACTATCGCAGTAACAATTTCATGTTCCTTATCCTTGTACTGAGCAATAAGCTTCTCCTTTTCAAATTCCTTGATATCATGGCGTATCGACTGCTTTGCATACATTGCAGCAACACGGCCAAACTGTGCGGTAGAAAGCTGATACGGAACAACATCTCCTGCTACACAGCCCTTTGCAAATGTTTTCGCCTCATCAATATTGATCTCATTCATGTCAATAGGTTCATCTTCAACAACTGTTCTCATGATAGCAACTTCAAATTTGTTTCTCTGAGGATCAATTTCAACGCTAAAATCATCACAGTCAGGATATTCCCTTCTTACTGCCTTCAATATTCCCTGCTTGATTTTCTCAACAAGCATATTCATTGGAATGCCGTTCTCTTTTTCGAGAAGCTCGAGTGCTTCAAATAATGCCTTGCTCATTTTTTCTGACTCCTCCTAATTGCGGTATTACGCATAATATTTATTATTCATCATCTTCATCAAAGAGATCTTCGTCATCATAAAGCTTAATAAAAGCTGTTTCTGCAAGAACAATATCCTTTTCACCCTCTTCGGTCAGAACAGAAATTGTATCACCGTTAAAGGATTTAATTATTGCAATGAGCTCCTTCTGTCCGTCTGTTTCCCTGATATATCTAATTCTTACCGGACATTCAAGATACTCCTCAAAATGTTCTTTCCTTTTAAGCTGTCGTCCAAGTCCCGGCGAACCAACTTCAAGAATATAACTCTGATCAATAGGATCTTTTTCATCAAGCTTTTTTGAAAGAATTCTTGAAAGCGCCTCGCAGTCATCCATGCTAATTGAATCCCCCGGCTTATCAATCAAAACCTTCAGATACCAATATGCGCCTTCCTTTTCAAAAGCCACATCCCAGAGTGAAAGACCAAGTTCATCAGCAGCCGGCTTAGCAATTTCATAAGCCTTCTGCACAGTATTTCCGCCTTTATTATTTGCCATTAACTAACCTCCGTTTTCAAAACACCTTTATACAAACACAAAAGACCGGATTGCTCCGATCTTTCACCAAAGATATTAAGTACTACAATATAGTATAACACATAAATAATAAATTGCAAGCAATTTCACAAAAAAGATTTATATTTTAGCAGTTTTGAACCATATGTTAGAAATTTTACTCTACGATCGGATTATTAACATTTTATATAGTATCAATCATATACTGATATGAGGTCTGGTTTAATCTCCAAGAACTACTGCCCTGAGTTACTTTGTAGCACGTCAAAACTCAGAAAGGATGATTTTTATGAAAAAGCTTGTTATTGCCGAAACTGTCGGTCTGGTATTCGGACTGATTGCAGGCACAGTTCTGCATTTTGTCTATAAATGGTCTGGCTACAACGACATTGTTGCCCTGTTTGCTCCTATTAATGAAAGCGTCTGGGAACACCTCAAATTACTGTTTTTCCCGTTTATATTATATGCAGCAGCGGAATACTATATTATTGGAAATAAATATACGGGTTTTTTCACAGCAAAAGCATTTGCTGCTATTCTTGGCATTCTGTCGCTTCTCGCAATGTTCTATACATACACAGCTATTGCAGGCAAAAATTTTTTATTTGCTGATATTACTATTTTTGTGATAAGTAATATACTTATGTACGTTTTCGGATTATCTGAAATACCAAATGAAAATTCATCCAATAAGAAAGGCATTGCTATAATAGCCGTAATAACTTTCATATTTTTTGTTTTCACCGTTTATCCGCCTCAAGGAAGTCTTTTTACTGATCCATTGGCAAAAGAAAATACTTGTATAAAACTACTATTATAATTATATGAGCAGCAATAATAAGCGGTATGCCAATCATAAACCTCTTATGCTTGGTTTTATGCCTGAAAATCTGCATTGATATGTACATTCCGACAGCCCCACCAAAACCGGCAGTAAGAAACAACGCCTTTTCAGAAATTCTCCGTTTTACCTTCTTAGCCTTTAACTTATCTGCGGCAGCTTGAATAAAGCCTGCCGCATTTATTATTATCAAATAAAAAAGCAGTATCAACAGTATTGCCAACAGCTTTTTATCTGCAAGTAAATTCCCCAATTATGGCACTTCCTTTTCTAAATCTGTTATAATTATATATACTGTATTAGTTTTTGTCAAATAACCGCTGTTACATGATATCCTATTTTGTCACTTTCGTAATTGTAATATATATATAATTGTATTATAATAATTTAGTATACTATTAATAAAAACTATGTAAAATAAGAGAGGTGATAATTTGATTACGGACTTAACAAAAGATCCTCCTGAAAAAGTACTGTGGAAATTTGCACTTCCAATGGTAATCAGTATTATTTTTCAGCAGATGTACAACGTTTGTGACAGTATTATTGCAGGACAGTTTATAAATGACAATGCACTTTCAGCTGTAAGCGCTTCGTATCAGATCACCATGATTTTCATGAGCTTTGCAAATGGGTCAAATGCGGGCTGTGCTGTTGTAATCTCACAGTACTTTGGTGCCAAAAAAATTGCAAAGATGAAAAATGCTGTTTCAACTGCGCTTATTTCATCAGTTGTTATTTCGGCAATTATCACTATTATTGGTCTTATCATTTGTAATCCTCTGTTAAGAGCACTTGAAACGCCTAAAAATATTTTTTCTGATTCATCGGCATATCTTGCAATATATATAGCCGGATTCTCATTCTTGTTTATATATAACATATGCACAGGCATTTTCACGGCACTCGGAGATTCAAAAACTCCATTGTATTTCTTGATTGCCTCTTCTGTCGGCAATGTTGTTCTTAACATTGTACTTGTAACTGCATTTGATATGGGTGTTCCGGGAATTGCATGGGCAACCTTTATAGCACAGGGGGCTTCATGTGTACTTGCTGTAATTACGCTGTTCAGACGCTTGAAAGGTCTGAAAGTCAATCATCATATTCCGATTTTTACATGGAAAGCACTTAAGACAATAAGCCTGATTGCTGTTCCTAGTATAATTCAGAGCTGTTTTGTTTCTGTCGGCGGACTTTTCATACAAAAAATCATCAACAGAATGGGTGATGCTACAATAGCAGGATTCGGTTCTGCTATCAAGCTTAACACATTTGCTGTAAATTGCATAGGCGTTATAGCTGCTGCTAACTCATCATTTACGGCACAGAATATCGGCGCTAACAAACCAGAGCGTGTTACACAGGGTTATAAGGCTGCAATTAAGCTAGAATTTCTTTTCTGCATACCGTTTGTAATTCTGTACTTCTTTTTCCCAAGCTTTTTTGTCGGCTTGTTCTCAAAGGAGAAGACTCCTGAGGTTCTTGCAGTCGGAAGTCAGTTTATACAATATGCATGTCCATTCTATGCCGTTCTTTCCGTAAAGCTTATCTCAGACGGTGTACTGAGAGGCGGCGGTGCAATGCGTGCATTCATGTTTACTACATTCAGCGACCTTTTGCTTAGAGTTGTACTGGCTTATACTTTGACCCCTTTTCTTGGATTTACAGGCATTTGCTTGTCATGGCCAATTGGCTGGGTTATAGCTTCTACAATATCTTATGTTCTTTATAAAAAAGGATACTGGAAAAACCAAGCACTTACATGATGAAAGGAATATAGCTTAAAATGATTATCGATACCCATGCTCATATCTTCCCAGAAAAAATTGCTGAAAAAGCTGTTGAAGGAATTGGCGGCTTCTATGACATGAATATGTCCTACGACGGGAAGCTTTCTACTCTTCTGAAAATAGGTGATGAAGCAGGAGTTGATAAATTTGTGGTTCAATCCGTTGCGACAACTGCCGCACAGGTTACTGCAATAAACAACTTTATTGCTGATTCAGTCAAAGAACATCCTGACAGGCTTATTGGGTTTGCAACAATCCATCCTGACTTTGATGATATTCCGGGAGAGATAGACCGGGTCATTTCAATGGGATTAAAGGGTATAAAAATTCACCCTGATTTTCAGCATTTTGAAATTGACTGTAAAGAAGCATATAAGGTTTACGAGTGTATTGAAGGAAGACTTCCTATTCTTGTTCATACAGGTGATTACAGATATGAATGGTCTAAGCCTGAAAGAATGGCAAGGGTAATAGATGATTTTCCAAAGCTTGACGTTATTGGTGCTCATTTTGGCGGCTGGTCAGTATGGGAACATGCAGCAGAAGTGCTTTCAAAAAAAAGAATTTGGGTTGATACATCAAGTTCTCTTTATGCTCTTTCTCCTGAAAAAGCCGCTGAGCTTATCAGGGCATACGGGGTAGACAGGGTTCTTTTCGGAACGGATTTCCCTATGTGGAATGCTATGGACGAGCTTAAGATGTTTGCAAAAATTCCATTGACTGAAGAAGAAAAGCAACAAATTCTTCATAAAAATGCTGAAAATTTACTTAAATTAAACTGACATATAGCTGTAAGTAATTGTTCCATTACTTACAGCTTGTCTTTTTGTTACCGATTTGTTATAATATAATCAATCCGGTAACCACTTTGTAACTATATCGGAAATAAATTGGGAGGTACAAATACTATGTGTTTTGATTTCATGACTTTCATTATGAATTGTTTCAATGGCAATTGCTTCACTAACAACAGCTGCAACTAAAATTGTACATCGGGCAGATATTCTTCTGCAACTGACATAACATATATAAATAAGGCTACTGCACAAGTGCAGTAGCCTTATTTCTTTTATGACGCTTTATCAAACTGTGAGTTATACAAGTCTGCATAAAACCCATTAGCTTTAATAAGTTGCTCATGTGTTCCCTGCTCAACAATATCCCCGTCCTTCATTACAAGGATAAGGTCGGCATCCTTGATTGTTGAAAGCCTGTGTGCAATTACAAAGCTCGTTCTTCCTATCATAAGGTTGTTCATTGCTTTCTGAATACGTTCCTCTGTTCGGGTGTCCACAGAACTTGTTGCCTCGTCAAGTATCATATCGTTCAGTACATTTTCGTCTGCTCCGCTATATCTGAAATAAACATTATCAAAAACAATTTCTCCTCTAACATTTTTAAGTGAAGATGATACTTCTATATCTTTAACAGAAGATTCAGAACTTAGCACTTCATTAATTCGCTTTGCCGAAACAGCTGCTCTCGGAAGCATTATTGATACCATTGTAATAAGAAGAAATGACATTATAATCTGCATTGTATAGGTTATAAAAGCAATCATATCCCCAACCTGAAGATTTCCAGCTTCTATTCCGTATCCTCCTACCCAAAGAATAATAACGGATATTCCATTCATAATGAGCATCAGCGTCGGAAACATAAATGTCATGGCTCTGTTGGTAAAAAGCTGTGTTTTCATTAACTCCATGCTTGCTGTATTGAATCGATGTTCTTCATGTTTTTCTCTACTGAATGCTCTTATAACAGGAACTCCTGTTAGTATTTCTCTTGTTACAAGATTAAGCCTGTCAACAAGTATCTGCATACGCTTAAACTTTGGCATAGCTACAGTTATAAGAATAATTACAACTACAAGAACAGCTCCTAGAGCTACTCCTATAATCCAGCCAAGTCCCGTTTTTGCACTGTTTACCTTTATTACCCCTCCAATACCAAGAATTGGTGCATATATAACCATTCTAAGCAGCATTACAATTACCATCTGAACCTGCTGAATATCATTCGTGCTTCTTGTTATAAGCGAAGCTGTCGAAAACTTGTCCATTTCAGCATTTGAAAAGGATACTACTTTTCTAAATGTCATTGAACGAAGTTTCATACCGAACTTAGCGGCAGTCCTTGCAGAAAAAAACGCTACCATTATACTTGCAGCAGTCATTGCAATTCCATATAAAATCATTATAATTGCTTTTTCCCTTAGATATCCGAACTGTATTGTGCTAATATTAACACCCGATTGACTGTATATTTGTTTTAGATATTGTGCTGACATCTGCTTTATGGTAACATTGCTCATCTCTAAAAACTGTGATTCTATTTCTTCAACAGTTTGTTTTCTTTGTTCTTCCGGCACTGATTTCAAATAATTATATATTTCATTGCGATCCTTAACCTGCCCCCCAAAATAATCTTTTATTGTATCAGCAGACATCTTTTCAATTGAAAGAACAATTGCCTCCGGAAGTGCTAAAATATTATCAAGATCAATTGTTACATTATCTAAATCATCATTCAGAGCATAAATACCATCACTTTCATTGTAATACCTCTGAACGGCAGCATGCCCGCTTTCATCCATGAACAGCATAAGCTTTTCCAATTCAACCGCTGGTATGCGTAATGGAACAGCGCTTTCTATACCCGATTGCTGTATACCAACATCAACAATCTTTGATGTATACTGTGGGAGTGCCAGCTCGCAGATTGCCTGAATTATAAGTAACAAAAAAACCGCTATAATAGACAAAAGAGATTCTTTCAAGTATTTAAGCATCTTTAGCATTGATTATTCCCCCAAATTTGTCACATTATTTTCAATTTATATCTAATATGCACATATATCAAAGAAAAAATTTAGAATATTTAAAAAAATTTATAAAAACACTAAAGTCGAAACAGGTCGATGCCGATATACTAATCAGAAGGCAGGATAAAGAATCTGACGAGAAATGTTATCCGGCAGATGTTCATTTGAGAATGAACACTTCGTACGCTGCCGAAAATCTCAGGTGCGCAATGAGCTGATCGGCAAAAAAATTTATAGCACAGAACGAAAGGATTCGTTCTGTACATATTACAGGAGGTATAATTATGGTAGTACAACACAACATGCCTGCGATTAACGCAAACAGATACTTTGGTATGAACAATAACAAGCTTTCCAAATCTCTTGAAAAGCTTTCCTCAGGTTATGCAATCAACCGCGCTGGTGATAACGCTGCTGGGCTCGCAGTTTCTGAAAAGATGAGAGCTCAGATCAGTGGTTTAACACAGGCTTCTAAGAATGCTCAGGACGGTATCTCAATGACTCAGACATTTGAAGGTGCTCTTACAGAAACTGACGCTATCCTTCAGAGAATGAGATCACTTGCTGTACAGTCTTCAAACGGTTCATATGATGATTCTGTTGACCGTGCTGCTATCCAGCTCGAATATGATCAGTTAAACGACGAACTCAATCAGATTGCTGACACAGACTTTAACGGCGTTGTAGTTCTTAACGGCGGCGAGATGGCTGATGGTCTTAAGGCTGTTGACGGTAAGTTTGATTATGCTAACAAGAAGGATCAGGTTATTGCAGATGCTAAGGCTGAATTAGGCAAAGCAATCACTGCAGCAACAACTGCCGCTGATGCAGATATCACTGCTAAACAGGCAGTTTATGACACAGCAAATGCTGCAATCGCAACAACATTATATGACCTTTCAGAAAATGGCACTGCAACAGAATGGAACACAATAGATGATTCCGGTTATACCGATGCCGAAGCTGATGCTTTATTCACAGATATCGGCCTTGCTGCTTCAGATGCTACCGAAATTTCTGTTACATTTACATGTGCAAGAGATGCTGCTGGTGTATTAACTTGGACTGCGTCATCCGCAACATCAAACGCAACAGATAAGGCTACATACTCTGACGCAGCTCTTACTACAGCTTTTGCCAACGCAACAGATATAGATGCTGTTGCTGCTGCAGCTTCAGAGGGTGACGGCGGTTTCACAATAGCTACTAACGGCGGAACTTTCGGTGCTACTCTTAATGTAATTAATGATACATCTGATGCTAAGACAGGCGACACAATTACTCTTAAATTATCAAGAAACTTAAATAAGACTGCTGCTCCTGATAACATCGGCTTTGTAGCAGGTTCTAAGTCAAACAATGTAACTTCTGGAACAGGAACAATTGGTGATGTTGCTACTGTAGCACTTGATGCTGGTCTTAACGATGCTGCTATGACTCAGGAAATTAAGAACGTATTGGACGTTCTCCAGGGTGCTGATATTACTTTCAATTACGGTGGCGCTGCAACAACACCTTCATCCTTTACAATTGGTGGAACATCTGCAAATGCTGGTGCTGGCGCTGTTATTACAATGGCAGATACTGCTGGTAATAACGTATCTTTCTGGGCAGAAGCTGATGCTAGTGGTGTTGTAACTATTTCTACAAACAATGGTGGTGCTGCTGGTACTGCTCTCATGACAATCACTGGAGGCGCTGCTAACGCTGCAGCTACTACAGGTACAGCAACAGCTAAGCTTGCATTTGAATCATACAGCTTCTCATCATCAGGCGGTGCTGCTGTTACAGCTGGTGACAATGCTGCACTCGGCACATCAAATAAAGCCAAAGCTGATCTTGCTGCTGCAGATACAGCACTTACAGCTGCTAAAGCAGCAAAGACAAGTCAGCTTGCTGCACTTAACGCAATCGACGTTAATACATTTGAAGGCGCTAAGGCATATCTTGCTGAAACAGGCGTTTCAATCTCAGATTCAAACGATGCTTCAACAGCTAAGCTTTCCTACACAGATAACATCACACTTCAGGTTGGTGCTAGAACTAAGGACAGCGTAAACTTCACATTCCAGTATGAATCAGATGGAATCGGCGATCTCAAGGATGACCTTAACTGTACAGCTAAGGGCCTCGGAACAGACAAGGTTTCACTTGCTACTCAGAAGGATGCTAATGCTGCTATCGATAAGATCGACAATGCTATCAATAAGGTTTCAATGGTTAGAGGTACATTCGGTGCTCTCCAGAACAGATTGGAACACAAGATTGATAACTTGAACACAACTAACGAGAACCTCACAGCTGCTGAATCACGTATCCGTGATACAGATATGGCTACAGAGATGATGAACTTCACAAAGAATCAGATTCTCAGCCAGGCTTCACAGGCAATGCTTGCTCAGGCAAACACATTACCACAGGGCGTTCTCTCACTTCTCCAGTAAGATTAAATATAATTTTACACGAAAAGTTATTAAAGGCTCCGCATTTTGCGGAGCCTTTTTTTGCGCAATTGTTGTTATGAAATAACAGGAAATAACATTTCTAAAAAGTGCTTGATTTTATTAGAATTAACTGGTATAATATTTTTGAAGTTTAAATAATTTTTGGGGGACGTATTGAAAATGACAGAAACAATTTTAATTATTCAGGCAGAGTCAGCAATTGAATCTTCGTTAACAGATTTACTTACCGATAACGGTTATACAGTTAAAACTGTTTCAGCCGATACTGAGCCTTATATGGCTATTCCAGCATGCTGCCCTTCACTGATAATACTGACTTCAAAATCAGAATGCCACCGCATTATTGAAATCGTTTATGAAACCAGAAAGTGGTGTTACCTTCCTATTTTAATCATATCTGATAATTGTTCTGAAAAATTTATTGCTGCTGCTCTGGATGCAGGAGCAGACGATTTCCTTAGCAATCCTGTAGGATATGTTGAATTTCTTGCAAGAGTCAGAACATCAATCCGCCATACAAGAATTCAGGCATCATGTAATGGCTCAGCTGAACTTGGTGTATTCAAGGTTGGTAATCTGGTGATTAACTATGATAAGCACAAGGTTACAGTTTCTGGTAAGGAAGTTCATCTCACACTTAATGAATACAAAATAATTACTTTACTATCAAAATATCCTGGAAAAACTCTGTCACATGAATACATACTAAATCAGATTTGGGGAAATGATGTCAATAAGAATGATACTCTGATTGTAAGAGTCAATATGTCAAACCTTAGAAGAAAAATTGAAGAAGATCCGTCCAGCCCAAGATATATCTGCACTGAAGTAGGTGTCGGATATAAGCTTGCTGAAGAAGAGCCTTCAATACTGCCTGTATACTGATACATAAATTAAAGTGACTGCTGTACGAAAAGTTCAGCAGTCACTTTTTTATAACTATACATTGCTATTTAACAATTACATTGTAAAAAATCTCTGGAAAACAGAATATTCCTTGCCAGGTGCAAGCTCCTTGTATCCTGACTTTTCAGCAGGCATGTCAAGATTAGGCGCATTTACCTGAGCTGTCATAGGTTCAGGACAGAAATATCCCATGAAGCCTTCATGGTTCCAGATAATCCAAAACTTATATTCATCATCTATTTCATAGCAAACTTTCTTACCGCTTGCCTTATCAGTGAAAATCGCTCCATGAAAACTCTTTCCGTCAAGAGTCGTTGTCTCTGCTGTGTACATATCATTGCATATATCCTGAAGAACAGGGCATTTTGTTCCATTTTTATACTCAATGTCATAATTCGACAAAGCTTCTGTCTTGCCAGTAGGGAGCCATCTTGTCTTATCAAAAATAATATGTTCACCGATTGGTATCTCAGCTGTGATATCCTCCTGCTTACCATCATCAACAAACGGAGCGTTGATAGTTGTATGTGTTGCAATTGAAACCGGCATCATGACGTCAGAATTATTTTTCAAAGTTATTGTATGGAGAAGCCCTTTTTCAGAAAGCTCCAGCTTGATAATTACCTTGAAATTGATTGGAAAACAGTTAAAGAAATAGTCTTTTTTATCATATGTATATTCACATTTAACAAAAGCAGATTTTTCTGTTGTTCCCATTTCCACAATGCTGAATGACCTCTTCTGGATAAATCCATGAATATGATTTCCAAACATGCTTTCATTTACAGGAAGATGGTAAACCGCATCAGAAGTTTTAAGTATACCTGCATCAAAACGGTTAGGGAGATACAGTGTTGGAAGTCCCCAGATTTCAGATGAATTCATAATTTCAGCAATTGAAACATCATCATGATATCTGAAAACCTCTATACCCTTGTTATTATCCCTTAACCTGATAACATTACATCCCAATGACGGTGCAACAACTGCATAATATCCAGCCGCACCAATCTCAACAGCTTTTATCCCCTTATGATCTGCAATTCTTGAATATATTTGATTTTCCATTTTCTCTGTCCTCTCAAAATGATGTATATAAGATTTTTTAGGAGTCATATGTTCTTATTCTTAATTTAATGCCTGTCCTAGCAGAAATCTTTCTGCATTCCTCAATTTCTTCATTTGGAATAACATCCACAATAGTGAACATAACCTCTTTAACATACTTTTTGCAATCCTGTGCAAATGCAAGCATTGCTTCAAAAGCGTCATCCCATTTTGGTCTTGTTACATCAAGATAACCTTGCTTAGTTCCTGCGTTAAGAGAAACCGAAACAATATCAACTGCTCCTTCAAGCAATTTTGCAACAAGTTTACCATGAATTTTATCACCAAGACCGTTAGTGTTTAGCCTTACAGGAATGTTCCACTTTGATTTTATAAATTTGCCTATCTCGGAAACATCCTCAGCACGTTCCATTGGTTCACCATAACCGCAGAAAACAATTTCTCCGTACTGTGACATATCACCATGTTTACAGAGTTCTTCCTTGATTTCTTCAACGGTCGGCTCACGCTCAAGCCACAAACTGTCAGAGCCATATGCTCCTTCACCGCTCTGACGAATACAGAATGTGCAGGCGCAAGGGCATCTGTTTGTTATATTAAGATACAAATTATCTTTTACAGCATATGCAATGGTCAAAGTTACTTCCATATTCCCACAGGGAATATGTCCTCCTTTCGATGTATTGTAATTATCATATGAAAAATCCGAACAAAAGTGAGGAAAACAATACTTGCGTTTGAAAATTTATTTTCAAACTATTCCTCCAATTAAATGCTATTTATTAATTTTTAGTGAAATGTCGAAAGCCTTGACTGAATGTGTAAGCGCTCCGACTGATATTATATCCACTCCTGTTTTAGCAACATCGGCTAAATTATCAAGTGTAATGTTGCCCGATGCTTCAAGAACAGCCTTTCCGTCAGCAATTTCAACGCATTTTTTCATCTGCTCACAATTCATATTGTCAAGCATGATGACATCAGCCTGCGCCTTTAATGCCTCTCTAAGCTCGTCTTCATTTCTGACTTCAACTTCTATTTTAACCATATGTCCTATTTTCTCTCTAAGTGCCTTTACAGCATTTTCAATTCCGCCGTAAGCGTCAATATGATTATCTTTCAGCATAGCACCGTCAGAAAGATTGAATCTATGATTCTTTCCTCCGCCAACTGTTACTGCATATTTCTGCAATGATCTGAGTCCAGGTAGAGTTTTTCTTGTTTCAGTAACATGTGCATTTGTACCCTTACAGCATTCAGCATACTTTGCTGTTTCAGTTGCAATTCCGGACATATGCTGCAAAATATTAAGTGAAGTTCTTTCGCCCTTTAAAATTGTCTTTGTTCTGCCTTTTATCGTTGCAATAACATCACCCTTATTTACCCTTTCCCCATCCATGATAAATATTTCAGTAGAAACAGTATTGTCAATAAGGCTGAATGTTCTCAAAGCAATATCAATTCCGCAGAGAACACCACTTGCCTTTGCGATAAACGAGGCAGATGACTGTGCATCATCATCAAGCAGATAATCAGTAGCAACATCAATGTAATTGATATCTTCTTCAAGAGCTATTTTAATTATATTATCAACATAAAATATAGGTAAATTCATTTAAAGTGTCCCCTGTTCTATTATATTTCCATTCCCGGTTTATATGAGAGAGCCTTGCCAATACTGTCCTGAATTATGAGATCAGCACGACTGTCAAGCGGAGTAGGAGTTTTATTGATAAGAATTATTTTATCACCCTTGTAATAATCTATAAGTCCGCTTGCAGGATAAACTGCAAGTGAAGTTCCGCCGACAATAAGCAAATCAGCCTGCTCAAAAGCTTCAATTGCCCCATTTACGGTTTCAGAATTAAGAGCTTCCTCATACAGCACAACATCCGGCTTCAATAGGTGCCCACATTTACTGCATTGTGGAATGTACGGTGAATTCTTGACATACTCAGCATCATGACATTCTCCACATTCAATGCAGTAGTTCCTGTGCACAGAGCCATGAAGCTCAAATACATTCTTACTTCCTGCCGCTTGATGAAGTCCGTCAATATTCTGTGTAATTATTGCAAGGAGTTTTCCACGCTGTTCAAGTTCTGCAAGGGCATAATGTGCCTTGTTAGGTTTTGCGTCAAGGTGGAGCAGCTTATCTTTGTAAAACTCATAAAAATCTGCAATATGATAACAGAAAAAAGACCTGCTTAGTATTGTTTCCGGAGGATATTTATATTTCTGGTTATACAGACCGTCAACACTTCTGAAGTCAGGAATACCGCTTTCAGTGGAAACACCTGCACCTCCAAAGAATACTATTTTATCAGACTTTTCAATCTGCTCATATAGCTGATCAAACTGATTCATTATCCACCTCCGTTATCACACGCCGCCAATACACTTTTATGCTTTTATATATGTGCAGAATCTGTACCTGATACCATTATCATCATAATCCTCTGAAATATCACCTAGTTTCCAGTTTTCCATACTGTCTATATCAGGGAAAAATTTATCAGCAGGCTTCTCATCATCAATCTTTGTAATTATTGCAGTATCACAAAGATCAAAAAGTTCAGCATATATTTCAGCACCGCCAATAACATATATATCCTTGCTGTCATAATTCTCAAGAAAATGCATAAGTTCTTCTTTGCTATGACATACAATAACACCGTCAGCATTGAAATCCTTATCTCTTGACATTACAATATTAGTTCTGTTTTTAAGCGGAGCAGAATTAGGCAGTGAAAGAAATGTTTTTCTTCCCATGACTACTACCTTTTCAAGAGTAGTTCTGCGGAAGAATTTCTTATCCTCTGAAATGTTATAGATAAGATCATTCTTATACCCAATTCCAAGGTTTTTCCCAACAGCAACAATAATATTCATTAATATCAGCAATCCCTTCCGACGTTTGTCCGACTTTTGTTTTAAATGGCTATCTCAAACTTTACACTTTCCTCATTATATTTATAGCCTTCAATATGCAGGCTTTCAGGTTTAAATTTATAAAAATCAGTAATATCCTTATCAAAATAAACCTTCGGAACATCAAACTGCTCATTTTCAATAATCTGTTTTATAATAGGAACATGCCTATCATAAATATGTGCATCTGCAATTACATGAACAAGCTCACCAGCTTCAAAACCACTGACCTGTGCAAACATCATTACAAGCAAAGCATACTGCGCAACATTCCAGTTATTTGCAGCAAGCATATCCTGCGAACGCTGATTAAGAATTGCATTGAGCTTTTTACCTGTAACGTTGAAAGTCATGCTGTATGCACAAGGATAAAGCGCCATTTCAGACAAGTCGTGATGGTTATATATGTTTGTCATAATACGCCTGCTTGCAGGATTATGTTTCAGGTCATACAATACTCTGTCAACCTGATCAAACTCACCCTCTGCATATTTATGTTTAACACCAAGCTGGTAACCATATGCTTTTCCAATAGATCCGTTTTCATCTGCCCAGCTGTCCCATATATGAGCATCAAGGTCATTGATATTGTTGGATTTTTTCTGCCATATCCATAATAATTCCTTGTATGCTGTTTTCAGAAAAGTACGGCGCAAAGTCATAATCGGAAATTCTTTTGAAAGATCATATCTGTTCACAAGTCCAAACTTCTTAATTGTATGCGCGGGTGTTCCGTCATCCCATTTAGGTCGCACTTCAAGGTCTTTGTCCCATGTGCCGTTGGTTAAAATGTCATTTATATTTTCAACAAATACTTTATCTGCATAACTCAATAATCTCACCTCAGAAAATAAATCAAAATAATTATATCATACTTTAATTTAAATTACCACAAGAAAAACATATATTTATACTTTACCCAGAAAAATATTTAAAATATATTGTAATTACATAGTAAACGGTATATAATATAGTGGTTAAACAAGTATAAATCATATAGAACATTTATTTACTAATATAATTTGAAAACGGAGGCCTGAAATGATAACCACAGCTATATTTATCATCTGTACTGCCTTTCTTATTCTTGATATTTTCTCGAGTTTTCTGACAAATAAAGTTGGCATGCTTATTGGCACAGTTCTAATTCCGCATAGCTTTTTGTGCCTTACTTCACTGTTTATACTACTGTATGATACAGGTACAGCATTGTGGCAATGCATTGCAGTTACAGTAATCCTGTCCTGTGCCGCACTTTACTGGCTGATTAGGATAAACATCAAGCCTTATACCAAAAAGCTAATAAGCGGACTCAGGGTAAGGGCAATTTACGGAGGGAAATGCCTAGTTAAATATATGGCATTTTCAACAGTTATTCAAGTTATTTTCTACATATTTGCTTTCAGATACGACTTTTGGAATTTATCCCTATGGAGCATTATTACCGATTCTGTTTTAACTCTGGTTATTATGTTCTGTCTGGGATTGAACGGACTTATCAGAATAATAGCATGCTGCAAACGTCTTGTAATAGTAAAACGTATAATATGCTTTTTGCTCCTCCCTGTTCCTATAGTAAATATTTTTGTATTCTGTTACCTTTATAAAATTGCGGAAAGCGAATATGATTTTGAGGAAAACAAGGAAGCCTGCAATCTTCAACGCGCGGAATCCCAGCTTTGCAGTACAAAATATCCTTTGCTCATGGTTCACGGAATAGGTTTCAAGGATTTCAGATACTTCAATTATTGGGGAAGAATACCGAGAGAACTTATAAGAAACGGTGCAACGGTCTACTATGGCAATCAGGAAGCGTGCGGAACTGTTATAAACAATGCCGAAGAAATAAAAGAAAAAATCCTTGAGATTATGGATAAAACCGGCTGTGAAAAGGTAAACATTATTGCTCATTCAAAAGGCGGACTTGATTCCAGATATGCGGCAAGTAAGCTTGGAATGGACAAATACATAGCAAGTATTACGACTATCGGCACTCCGCACAGAGGCTCATATCTTTCCGATGAGGCCGAAAAACATATTTCAGACAAGTTTTACCGAAAGGTTGCAAATTTTTTTGACAAGCGTTTCAAAAGTATAGGTGACAAAAATCCTGATTTTTATACTGCCTGTCACCAGTTTGCATCCTCCTACGCAATAGAATTCAACAAAGAAGTCCCCGACTCCCCTGATGTTTACTATCAGAGCTATTCATCCGTTATGAAAAACATGTTCAGCTTTGATATTCTTGCTATTTCATATCTGATAATAAAAAAATACGGACGTAACGATGGGCTTGTTACCGTTGATTCAGCTAAATGGGGAAATTTCAAAGGCATTTTTGAATCAAAATATACAAGGGGTATTTCTCACGGAGATACTATTGACCTTAAAAGAGAAGACTTCAAGGGCTTTGACCCAAGAGAAAAATATGTTCAGATTGTTTCCGAACTAAAGGAAATGGGTTTTTAACTTATATTTAATAAATATACTGACAACGATTACAATGCTTGTCAGTATATTTTTATTAATAGTTACGAAGTAGTAACAATTTTGTTTATTGTGTAACAAATGTATGGCTACATTTTTGTTGTTTTTACAAGCAAATGTGCTTTTTTTATAAAAAGATTGTGTGATGTTGCTATTGTAACAAGCATATCAATGTGCTAAAATATATCAACATAAGGAAATATATGAAAGGAGAACTCCCCTCCGGGTTTGAAATATTATGAACAAGATAGTTAAAGTAATCGATAAACAACCTGTTGCTGTTTGTGCAGTTCTGTCGCTTTTGCTTGACTTTACAGTTGAGTCATTGAGCAGAAGAAGTCTGTTAGAAGCGTGTAGTTATATAATTCGTTCACCATTGATGTTTGCTTACAATGCAATGATAATCATGTTTACACTTATGATTGTACTTATATTTAAGAAAAGAATGTTTTTTCTTTCACTTATAAGTCTTTTATGGCTCACTTGCGGAATAATCAATTGTATAGTACTCGGATTCAGGACTACTCCGTTTTCAGCTGTTGACCTTGAAATCTTTTCATCAGTTTCACAGATTGTAAAAGTATATCTGAATAACTTTGAAATTGCACTTATAATAGTTGGTATTGTTGCTGTAATAACAGGAATGATAATATTCTTTATAAAGTGTCCTAAAGTAACAGCTCAGCTCCATTATGTCAAAACAATTGCTTCAATTGCAGGTGTAGGCGTTTCAATTGCAGTTGTTACCAGTATAAGCGTTCAAGCTGACGCTCTCGAAACAAGCTTTCCTAATATAGCTCAGGCATATGAAGATTACGGTTTTGCTTATTGTTTTTCTAACAGTATTATTGACAGGGGTATAAAAGAGCCTGAAAATTACTCTGGGGAAAATATTGATAACATTATTTCTAAAATAACCAAAAATGGAAGAAACAAATATTTTCGTCCTAATATAGTAATGGTTCAGCTTGAATCTTTTATAGACATGAATACCTTGAAAAACGTTACATACAGTGAAAATCCAAATCCTGAATTTTCTGATCTCAGAGAGAATTACAGTTCAGGATATGTAACTGTTCCTTCAATCGGTGCTGGTACTGCTAATACAGAATTTGAAATTTTATCTGGAATGAGTCTTGATTACTTTGGCTCAAGCGAATATCCTTATAAGACCATTTTAAAGGATACAACATCTGAAAGCATTTGCTACTATTTAAAAAATCTTGATTACTCAACACATGCAATACATAACAATGATGCAACATTCTATGATCGTAATCAGGTATATTCCAACCTTGGTTTTGATACATTCACATCACTTGAATATATGCAGAATGTTAATTATAACGCAAATAACTGGGCTGAGGATGACGTGCTTTCAGGAGAAATCCTTAAGGCAATGGATTCCACAGATGAACGTGATTTTGTGTTTACAGTATCTGTTCAGGCGCATGGTAAGTATCCTGATGAAGTTATTGACGATACACAGGCTATTTCTACAAGCGGATATAAAGAAAATAAGCAGACTGCTCTTGATTATTATGCTAACCAGGTAAAAGGAACGGATGACTTTATTAAGAATCTCATTTCAGAACTTGAAAATTACGATGAACCTGTGGTAGTGGTACTTTACGGTGACCATCTTCCTAACCTTGAGATAACAAACGAGGATCTTGACGGTTCAAATGTATTTCAGACTGAATACGTTATCTGGAGTAATTTCAGCATGCCAGTCAAGCATAAGGATCTTAATTCATTCCAGCTTACTGCACATCTTTTTGATATACTTGACATCAACGGCGGAATTCTTACTAACTTCCATAATTCATGTTCAGAGAATCCTGATTACAGCGAAGACCTGCACAGCCTGCAATATGATATGCTTTACGGCAATCAATATGTATATGGCGAAGAAAATCCTTTCCCTCAGGTAAAAACAAAACTTGGCATTGACGATGTTACTATAGATAACTACAGTTTCTCAAATGACTACTTTATTGTTTATGGTGAAAATTTCACTGAGTGGAGCAAAATTGCTATAAACGGAAATGATCTAGATACTATTTACCTAAGCGGCAATCAGCTCTGCATTCCTGCTAAAAATGTTGATATGGGTGACGCTGTTTCAGTTGTTCAGGAAGGCAGCGACAAGGTTATTCTGAGTTGGAGCAATTCTGTTCAGATAAGTTAACTTAGCATCTAATTATATTGACACTTGTTTCCTTAAATAATAAATTATAATCCTGTGTATTCTGCACAGGATTTCTTTTTGTAATCATTTTATAAGAATAGGACAATTCCATCACTTCATAAATATAGTATACAACCGAAGCTGTACCTATATGAAACGGGGTGTGAAAATGTTTACCGAACTCATAAACCTTGCGCTTAATAATTTACTTTTCTTTGCACTTCATCTTGAAAACAACGGGGTGTTTCCGAAACCTCTGACAGAAAAGCAGGAGAATGAGTATTTTGAAAGAATGTCTACAGGTGACAAGCAGGCTAAAAACCTTCTTATTGAGCACAACCTGCGTCTTGTTGCACATATAATCAAGAAATATTATTCCGCTTCAAAGGATCAGGAAAATCTTATTTCAATTGGAACAATTGGTCTGATAAAGGCTGTATCCTCCTTTGATAACACAAAGGGAACCAGATTTGCTACCTATGCCTCAAGATGCATTGAAAATGAAATTCTCATGCACTTTCGTTCTGCAAAGAAATCTGCCGGTGATATTTATATAGACGAACCAATAGATACCGACAAGGACGGCAATCAACTAACACTTATGGATATTATAACAACTGATGATGACCTTGTTGATCAGATCGATATAAGAATAAAGTCCAAACAACTTTATGACTTTATTTATGAATGTCTTGACAAGCGTGAACTTGAAATTATTATTCAGCGTTACGGACTTCTCGGACATAAGCCTCTTACCCAGAGGGAAGTTGCCAAAAAACTTAATATTTCAAGATCATATGTATCAAGAATTGAAAAAAAAGCTCTCCAGACACTTAGAAAGAAATATGATCGGACACCGCTTATAAATAACTAAACACTTTAAATATTTAAGCCAGCCTATTCTGGATTACCTGCCCAGATAATGCTGGCTTTAATTTTAATTGTTTGCTTATTGTTGTTTTTTGTATAATTATGTTTTATTTGTAAAATATATGTATTTAACGATTTTAATTTAAAGATTTTAGTCATAATACCTTTAAAATGTACAATTACATGATAAATGATTTACACGTTTTACAATTGAATTTTACAAGATATTGATTTATAATAATTAATGTGTGAGCTTTACGATGTGCTTGTCACCAATATTTGAAACATTTCAATTTAGTACATCGTTTTATACTGTCTTTTCGTACATAAACACATATTTGAATAACGGAAGGAGAATGTCTCAAACTCTGAGATGTATTGAGAAAATGGATATACTAAAGCAGAGAATTCTTGAAGATGGCATTGTAAAAGAAGGAAACGTATTAAAGGTAGACAGCTTTTTAAACCACCAGATGGATGTTAAGCTGTTTGCAGAAATCGGTAAAGAATTTAAAAGAAGATTTAACGACTGTGAAATCAACAAAATACTTACAATTGAAGCCTCAGGAATAGGCATTGCTTGTATTGCAGCACAGGAATTCAGCTGTCCTGTTATTTTTGCAAAGAAAACTCAAAGTAAGAATATCGAAGGTGAAGTTCTCACTGCTCCTGTTACATCATATACAAAAGGCGTAACCTATGATGTAATTGTTTCAAAAAAATTCCTTAGTAAAGAAGATAAAATTCTTATCATAGATGACTTCCTTGCAAACGGCTGTGCTCTTATGGGACTTATCAATATAGTGAATGCTTCAGGTGCTGAACTTGTCGGCGCAGGTATTGTAATTGAAAAGGGATTCCAGGTTGGCGGTAAAATTATTCGTGACACGGGTGTAAAGCTTGAATCACTTGCAATAATAGACAGTATGGATGTTAATGAAGGAATCAAGTTTAGAAATTAAGACGGTGTTAATGACTGCTACTTGCAGTTAAAATAAAAAGGGGAAATGAAAATGAAAATTTCAAAGCAGATCATTGCTATGATGACAGCTGCTGTAATGATGCTTGCAACAGGCTGTTCTGCAAGCACAAAAAATCAGCCGGCTGAAACAACAACTCAGAGCGGTGAAAAGACAACTTTTGCTGCAATTGCAAAAGAGGACATTAAAATCGGTGTAATTCATATTGGAAACCCTGCTGACGGTTCAGGCTATTCATATGCTCATGACCTTGGTATTCAGGGAATGCAGCAGACTTTTGGACTTGATGACAGCCAGATCGTAAGAAAGAATAATGTTAATGATGGTGATCCAACAGCTACCGAAACAGCTATCAGGGATTGTATTGAAGAAGGCTGCAACGTTATTTTCGGTACAAGCTGGGGTTATATGGACACAATGGAAGCTCTCGCTTCTGAATATCCAAACGTTATCTTCTCACATGGTACGGGCTATAAGAATAACGGCAAGAACATGAACAACTACTTCGGCAGAATCTATCAGGCAAGATACCTTTCAGGTATTGTTGCAGGTATGAAGACAGAATCTAATCTTGTTGGTTATGTTGCTGCTATGGGTCAGGACAATTCAGAAGTTACAGGCGGTATTGATGCTTTTGCAATGGGTGTTTACTCTGTAAATCCTGATGCAAAGGTTTATGTTAAGGTTACAAACAGCTGGTACAACCCAACTGAAGAAACAAATGCTGCAAAGGCTCTTATTGCAGAAGGCTGCGACGTTATTGCACAGCACTGTGATACTCCTAACCCACAGCTTGAAGCAGAAGCAGCAAACGTATGGGGAATCGGCTACAACTCGGATATGTCAAAGGATGCTCCAAAGGCTACACTTACATCTACAGTATGGAACTGGTCTGCATACTACACATCAGCTGTACAGTCAATCATTGACGGCAAATGGGACTGCACAAACTACTACGGTGGTATGGCTGAAGGTCTTGTAGACATTGCACCTCTCGCTTCTGATCTCTGCACACCTGAAATGCAGACAAAGGTTGACGAAGCTAAGGCAAAGATTCTTGATGGCAGCTTTAATGTATTTGACGGCGTTATTGAAACAAACGATGGCAAGACAGTCGGAACTGAAGGCGGTACACTTGATGATAAAACGATCACCGGTGGTATCAACTGGTACTTCAAGAACGTTGAAGTTAAGTAAGTTCAGATAATCTGCATTGTACAAAAGGGTGTTGTGAAATAATTTTTACGACACCCTTTGTTACTATTATTACATCGATTAAGTCTTGAGAAAATCAAGGTTTACTCGTTGCAATAATATTAGAACAGTAAAAAGCTTTGATTGTATGGAGGCTGAAATGGAAAAGGAAAACACAACCGTCAGAACTGCAATTGAATGTACAGGAATTACAAAGACATTCGGTACTGTAGTTGCCAATGATAACATCAATCTGTCAGTTAATTTTGGGGAGATTATTGCTCTTCTCGGTGAAAACGGCTCAGGTAAGACAACCTTGATGAATATGCTTTCCGGTATATATCATCCAGACAGCGGCTCGATAAAAATAGACGGCAAGGATGTTGCAATCAACTCCCCTGCTGATTCAATAACTCTTGGTATAGGTATGATTCATCAGCATTTCAAGCTTGTTGATATTTTCACAGCTATGGCAAATATTGCTTTGGGTACAAAAGGCTCACTTAAAAAAAAGAGCGTTTTCAGACAGGAAATTGTTGATATATCAAAGAAGCTGGGGCTTGACGTTGATCCTGACAAGAAAATATACAACATGTCAGTCAGCGAAAAGCAGACAGTAGAAATACTTAAGGTCCTTTACAGAGGTTCAAAAATTCTGATTCTTGATGAACCTACTGCTGTTCTTACTCCTCAGGAAACACAAAAGCTATTTGAAATTCTCCGTAAGATGAAGGAAGACGGCTGTGCGATTATTATTATAACCCATAAACTTAACGAAGTTATGGAAATAAGCGATAGAGTAACAATTCTCCGTAAGGGGAAGAGCATTGAAACGGTTATAACTGCGGAAACAAATGAAAGTCAGCTTACTGAACTTATGGTCGGCAAGAAAGTTTCTCTTTCAATTGAACGCCCTGAACCTGTTGATGCTATGCCGCTCCTTAATGTATATAACCTTAGTGTCAAGAAAGCTGACGGTACATTAGGTCTTGACGATGTAAGCTTTAGTATAAATAAGGGTGAAATTCTCGGTGTTGCAGGTATTGCAGGAAGTGGGCAGAAAGAACTCTGTGAAACTATTGCTGGTCTTATCCCAATTGAAAAGGGAGCTGTACTTTACAATAAAGAAAATATCATAGGCAAAACTCCACAGGAAATCATCGACCTCGGAATAAGTATGAGCTTTGTCCCTGAAGACAGACTTGGAATGGGACTTGTTGCACCACTTGGCATGGTTGACAACATGATGCTGAAATCATATAAAAACAGCAAGGGCATTTTTGTTGACAGAGCGCCTGCTAAGGAACTTGCAGACAAGCTTGTTAAAAAGCTTAAAATAAAAACCCCGTCAATTGAAACGCCTGTAAGAATGCTTTCAGGAGGTAATGTTCAGAAAGTTCTTCTCGGCCGTGAAATTGAGTCCGAGCCAAACCTCCTCATCACAGCTTATCCTGTAAGAGGTCTTGATATTAACTCAGCATATATGATTTATGATCTGCTTAATGAGCAGAAACAAAAAAATGTAGCAGTTCTGTTTATCGGAGAAGATCTTGATGTTATTCTTGAACTTTGTGACAAAATTCTTGTTCTCTGCCATGGCAAGATCACAGGCGTTGTCGATGCAAAGAATATTACTAAAGAGCAGCTTGGTCTTATGATGATGGGCTCTAAATTAAAGAAGGTGAATGAAAATGAGTGATACTGCTGTCAGAAAAAAGGAGCCTCTTATAAGAATTGCCAAAAGAGCCGAACGTTCTAACGGTGAAATCTTTTTCTTACGTCTGTTATCCGTATTTCTTGCACTTGTTGCAGGTGGAATTTTCATTCTTATAATTGGTTACAATCCATTTAAAGTGTATGCTACAATTTTCAGTGGCGCTTTCAGAAGTTCAATGGCTTTTCAGGCTACAGTTAAAATTATGATCCCACTGCTTATTTCTTCGCTTGGCATTACTCTTGCATTCAAACTTAAATTCTGGAATATCGGTGCAGAAGGTCAAATAATTGTCGGCGCAATATTTGCTTCTTACTTTGCTCTTTTCCATTCAGACTGGCCTCATGCAATCCTTGTAATAGTCATGTTTATTGCAAGCATTATCGGCGGCGGACTGTTCGGACTTCTTCCTGCTTTTTTCAAAGCAAAGTTCAATACAAATGAAACACTTTTTACACTTATGCTAAACTATATTGCGCTTAACTTAATTGTATTTCTTCGTGATGGTCCATGGGCTGACCCGCAGTCAGGAGGTTTCCCAAAAATTGCAAGGTTTACAATAAACGCACAGCTGAATAAGCTTTTCGGTGTTCAGATAGGCTGGGTTTTTGGCTTGATTCTTGTCGTTCTTGTTTTTGTTTATCTTAAATATACCAAAAGCGGATATGAAATCAGCGTTGCTTCAGAAAGCCACGCTACTGCAAGATACGCTGGAATGAATCCTAAGAAAATCATGCTTAAAACAATGTTTTTAAGCGGCGCTGTATGCGGAATAGCAGGAATGACACAGGCAACAGGCTCTGATATGACACTTGCTACATCAGTAGCAGGCGGAGTTGGATTTACTGCAATCATTGTTGCATGGCTTGCACAACTTAATCCATTTGCAATACTGCTGGTTTCTTTCCTTTTTGCAGTTCTTGAAAAAGGGAGCAGCGTAATGCAGTCTTCATTTGGTTTATCAACATATTCGGCAGATGTACTTCAGGGAATTATACTTTTCTTTGTGCTTGCATGTGAATTTTTTATTAGATATAAATTCTGTTTTAGAAAGAAGGAGGCTGCATAATATGGATATGTTTATTAACTTCATCATTGCAGCTGTACTTGCAGGTGCACCGCTTCTTTTTGGAACAACAGGCGAAATAATGAACGAAAAATCAGGACATCTTAACCTTGGTGTAGAGGGTATTATGGCAATCGGTGCCTGTGCAGGATTTATGGCTGGTTACTCCTCAAATAACCTGTTTGTTGCTCTTATTGCTGCCTTTCTTGCAGGTGTCGGTGTTTCACTTATTTATGCTGTTTTAACAGTTACATTTATGGCAAATCAGAACGTAACAGGTCTTACACTTACTATTTTCGGTGTTGGGCTTTCAAACTTTATCGGAGAATATATGCTCGGAAAATCTGTTACAAATAATCTTAAGCTTCCTGAAAATATTACAGCACAGCTTAGAAATATAAAAATTCCTGGGCTTAGCAATATTCCTGTTGTTGGAAAGCTTTTTTTCTCATACAATATTTTTATCTACGTTGGAGTAGTTATTGCAATTATTGTTTTCATTTACCTTAATAAAACCAAAACTGGTCTTAACGTCAGAGCAATCGGTGAAAATCCTGCGGCTGCTGACGCAGTAGGAATTAAAGTTACAAAGCTTAAATATATCAACATTCTTATCGGAGGCGGCATCTGCGGAATAGGCGGTGCATACGCATCAATGATAACCTGCGGCGGCGTATGGATGAGCAACAGCGTAAACGGACTTGGATGGATATCCGTTGCACTTGTTATCTTTGCATCATGGAGCCCAATCAGAGCTATATTCGGTTCATTTGTTTTCGGCGCATTCAGCGTTCTGAAATATTATGTTCCGAAGAATGTTATTACAATACCGATTGCATTCTTTGATATGCTCCCGTTTGTTATCACAGCTCTTGTTCTGATTATTACTTCTATCAGACAATCAAGGGAAAAATCACAGCCTGCTGCGTGCGGACTAAACTACTTCAGAGAAGAAAGATAACTTCTTTAAACAGATACTTGGATGGTGAAAGATTTATGAATTGCTATATCAAATCAATGTATATCTGCATCAAGAATATGGACAGAGCTATTTCATTCTATGAGAAATTCTTTGAAAAAAGTGTAACTGAAAAAGATGAAATATACAGCGTTTTTGATATAAACGGCTTCAGACTTGGTTTGTTTGCTTATCAGAAGATGAACGAGGAACATACCTTTGGCAGTAATTGTCTTCCGAGTGTTGCATTTGAAAATGTCGATGTCCTTAAAGCAAAGATTACAGGTTTAGAGATGTATTTTTCACTTACAAATATAAAAGCAAACTGGGTTGCTGAGTTTATTGACAGTGAAGGTAATCATATTGAAGTTACTGCTCCGGCAAAATAATATTTATCCACCTCTTGACAAAATTAAACTGGTGTGATATAGTATATGTAAATTCAAACTAGTGAAGCGGAGATAAAACCTTACAACTTTTGTTGGCTGTATAATTACAGTTCAGCGCCGCACAGAGAACGGAATATTAGCTGAAAATTCCGTCGGAGATGCGATTTGGTAAATGGACCGCTGAGGGCAAGGGGAAAAGTGATTTTTTAAAATTACTTAGTATCTGAGACGTATGCCGGCGTTAACGGTGAAAATGTGTTTGCATTTTGTTGAGTGGGTCAGCAATGACCAAATAAGGTGGTTCCGCAGATTTGATTTTTCAATCTGTCCTTATAAATTTATAAGGACAGATTTTTTATTTTGTCTTAATATTTGATAGATTACTTGTTAAAAACGGAAAGGAGCTTAATATGCCAATAAAAATTATAATACAGTGCATAAATATAAGCTACCTGTGCAAGGATACACGATGGTGAAGCTTATATTTAAATCATAAGTCAAAGATTATTAAATAAATTGAAGAGCCTTAACGGCAGAATGGAGAATTACTATGAATAAATATGCTGAATATCAGAATTACCTAAAGGAATTTCCAAGCAAGGACGGAAGATACGGAATCTACGGAGGAAGTTATCTCCCTGATGAACTTATCCCAGCTTTTGAAGAAATAAATGAAGCTTACAGGACTATTTGCCACAGCGCACAGTTCATAAGCGAACTCAGAAGAATAAGACGTGAATTTCAGGGCAGACCTACTCCTGTTTACCATTGTGAAAGACTTTCAAGGCTTATCGGCGGCGGACAGATTTACCTCAAGAGAGAAGATCTTAACCATACAGGCGCACATAAGCTTAACCACTGCATGGGTGAAGGACTTCTTGCAAAGTTCATGGGCAAGAAAAAGATTATTGCCGAAACAGGTGCAGGCCAGCATGGTGTTGCTCTTGCTACAGCTGCTGCATATTTCGGTCTTGAATGTGATATTTATATGGGCGAAGTCGATATTGCAAAACAGGCTCCAAACGTTACAAGAATGAAGCTGCTCGGCGCTAAAGTTATTCCTGTATCACACGGCCTTAAAACTCTTAAGGAAGCTGTTGACGCCGCTTTTGAAGGATATATGAAGGAATACAAGGATGCTGTATACTGTATAGGATCTGCATTGGGTCCACACCCATTCCCTTTAATGGTAAGAGATTTTCAGCTTGTAGTCGGTGAAGAAGCAAGGGAACAGTTTGTTAATATGACAGGCATGCTTCCTGACGCTGTATGTGCATGTGTCGGCGGTGGTTCTAACTCTATCGGAATGTTCCTTCCATTCATTTCAGATCCTGTTGAAATCTATGGTATTGAGCCTCTCGGAAGAGGCAGTGGAATTGGTGATCATGCGGCTTCAATGTCATTTGGTACAAAGGGCGTTATGCATGGATTTGAAAGCATTATGCTCCAGAATCAGAAACAAGGTGAACCTGACCCTGTATATTCTGTTGCAAGCGGACTTGACTACCCTTCTGTTGGTCCTGAACATGCTTACCTGAATGATTGCGGAAGAGTAAACTATGTAACTGCACTTGATGATGAAGCAATGGAAGCATTCTTCCTCCTTTGCAGATATGAAGGAATTATCCCTGCTATCGAAAGCTCTCATGCACTTGCAGGAGCTCTCAGACTTGCAAGAGAAAAGAAGCATGATTCAATTCTTGTTAACCTTTCAGGCAGAGGAGATAAGGATATTGATTATGTTGTTGAGCATTATGGCTATGGCGAAAAGTTTCTGAGCAAGTAAAATATTGATACTACAATTAAGCAGTCTGATTATTTCGGGCTGCTTTTTATTTATGATTTGAAATAAAAATACCGCACAAAGTACAACCAGTGACTTTGTGCGGTATTTTTAACACTTAAATCTTGCAATTATCTTTTCCGCCGCCTTTACTCCATCGACAGCGGCGGACATTATTCCGCCGGCATATCCAGCACCCTCTCCGCATGGATATAAACCATCTACGGAAACAGACTGCATGTTTTCATTCCTCAGTATTCTTACAGGAGAAGATGTTCTTGTTTCAGGGCCGGTAAGAACGGCATTACTTTCACCGAAGCACTTCATCCTCCTTGAAAAGCTTCTTAATCCTGTACCCATCATATCTGTTACAAACTTAGGAAACAATTGATTGAAATCACATTCAGCAACACCAAGTGAATACGTCGGTTTTAAAGCTGATCTCGAAAGGCGTGTACTCTCACCAAGTAATTTTCCCGCAGTACAAGCAGGTGCAGAATAATTACTTCCTGCAAGTGTAAAAGCTTTCTGCTCTATTTTTCTGGCAAATTCCATGCCATCAAGAGGATTCTTTCCGAAGTCATTAGGTGATACCGAAACAACGAGTGCAGAGTTTGCATTTGTACCATTTCTTGAAAACTCGCTCATGCCATTTGTGACAACGGTATTTTCTTCACTTTGCGAAGGAACAACATATCCTCCGGGACACATACAGAACGTATACACTGCTCTTTCTCCCTGCCTGTATGACAACTGATATTCTCCTTTAGGAAGAACAGGATTATCGTATTGCTTCCCATAAAGTGACTTGTTTACACTTTCCTGCGTATGTTCTATTCTTGCACCAACTGAAAATGGTTTTGCCTCAAGACATATTCCCTTCCCATCAAGCATTTCAAATGTATCTCTTGCACTGTGCCCAATAGCAAAAATCACAGCAGCAGTATTAATTGTTTCAGCGCCGTTTACTTCAACTGCATTTATAGAGCCGTTCTGATTTTTTATATCTGTAACCGCAGAGTTGAATCTTACTTCTCCGCCAAGTTCAATAATTCTTTCTCTGATTGACTTGACTATTCCCCTTAGCTTGTCCGTTCCAATATGAGGTTTAGCCTTTGTGAGTATTTCTTCAGGAGCACCAAACTCTGTAAACTTCTTCAATATATGCCTGCAAAGAGGATCCTTGATTCTTGTTGTAAGCTTTCCATCAGAAAAAGTTCCTGCCCCCCCCTCACCGAACTGAACATTGGACTGTCTGTCAAAAGTCCCGTTCTTCCAGAAAACCGTTACCTTTTCTGTTCGGCTGTCAACATCACCGCCACGTTCAAGAACAAGCGGTTTGTATCCGTATTCAGCCAGTATCAGAGCTGCAAACATTCCCGCAGGTCCAAATCCTGCAATGACTATTCTGCCGTCAGCCTTTTCTGTTCCAAATGATGCAGGGACAAATTCATTAACCTTGACTTGTGAGCAAAATGGTTTTAATATGCAGGCACGTTCCTCATCATTTGCATCAGTTTCTACCCATATGGAAGAAATGAGTTTGATATTAGTGTTATCCCTTGCATCAAGAGAAGTTTTATATATGCCTGCAACACGAATATCAGACTTGATCAGGCCTGCTCTCCTTATTGCCTTTTCTATAATATTCTTTTCGTTCTCATTTACTGCGCTTGATATTTCTGAAATAATTACAGCCATCAGGTTCTCCTTTATAAAATTATAATGTTACTGTGTATCGTCCTTGATTGAAACAGTTACAACAGCTGTCGGAGTCAATGCACCCTCTGAGCCAATGCACCATAAATCAGGATAAGCAGGTGTTGAGAATGTAACCGGAAGTTTTTTATCTCCTTCTGTCATGTCAATGTCAATCATGTCAATCTGTGGTACAATGTCAAGCGATGTCAGTTCGGAAATTACATCTTCAGGTCCGACAAAGTAAACTGTAAATCCTGATGTTATCATTTCATAGTCAAACTGCGACGGAACATTTACGAACTGAACGGAACTTCCTCTGATTGAAATTGCCTTCTTTGCCAACCCTTGCGATGGACAATTAACAGTTACTTCGCTTATCTGATTAAGATCCTCATATCCTTCCGGCAGGAAGTCATCGGTCTTGAATTCAAATACTGAGCCAATGTCAACCTTTCTCATATCAATCGTTCCAATGTTAAGTCTTGAAATAACATTTATCTTATCATTAGGAGCTGCAACAACTATTTCTGTAGCAGACATCTGCAGATTATTCATAAACTCAGCTTTGTCAAACTTGTCCGGCTCGTTTATAATTGATACTTCAAGAGGTATTGTTTTCTTGACATAAACAGGCACCTGTACCGTAAATGAATCACGTTCAAGGGTTAAAGCACCGTTTTCATTGTCAATTAACGCATTGTTATTATTGTAAATCTGAACACCTGATGCAGAAAGTTCTGTAGATATTTCTAGTTCAGATTCAGAAACAACAGGGACAACTACCCTGCCGATGCTGTTTATCTTTTCCTTAGGTCCTGTTATCTTGATTTTATCAGGGGTAACAAGAGGAGTACCCTTCATATATCCGTTCTTTGAATTTACATTGACTTTATCTATATTAGCTTCAACCGGAAATTCCTTTTCAATGATTTCATCAAATGAAACATCAACAGAACTTGGTTCAATAGATGTGACTTCAAAGTTCTTATTTTCTTTGCTCTTTACTTTTAGTGACAGCTTATAGTTTCTAGGGTCCTTTACCTCTGAACCATCTGCATATGCTACAAGATCCTCTGATTTCATATCACCTATCTGAGTTCTCTTACCCGTTACATAAACAGTAACATATTCTTTTTCCATGCTGACAGGCTCGATGGAATTAGCTTGTGCATAGCTTCCTTCAAGATCAACCTTGACTGGAACGTTGTAAAACACTTTATCAATTGTAGGATACTGAAATACCGAAATTGTAAACCATATTATAACAGCGGCAACACCTGAAGTTATTTTAAGTACAATGTCTCTTTCAAAAAGACGAGAAAAATATGAAGTTATTGCCTTGATTATGTTCTTCATTTTTATGAATATGCCTCCCTTGGGAAAACATTTCTCCCTTTACTGAATTTATAAACCTGATAGTAATACATAAATTTATATAAAATTATGCCTTTTTAGTTCCGAAAGAATTGTTTCCGGACTTCTTTTCCGGGTTTGCCTTCTTTGGTTTCTCCGGAAGCAATCTTGTCCTGAGTAACTTTTTAAGACTGTCCCTGCTGAAACATCTTGTCAGTTCGCCGTTTTCGGCAACAGATATAGTACCTGTTTCCTCCGAAACAACTATAACAATTGCGTCTGAATTTTCACTCATTCCTATTGCCGCTCTGTGTCTTGAACCAAGCTGCTTGTTGATAAGCTCTTCTTTCTGAGGTTTCGGCAAAAAACACGCTGCTGCAAGAATAATTCCGTCTCTGATAATTACAGCTCCATCATGGAGAGGTGTTTTCGGATAAAATATATTTCCAAAAAGCTCCTTGCTTGGAATAGCATTCAGTATTGTACCTGTATCAATCTGTTCGCCAAGCTTTGACTCCTGCTCAATAACAATCAGCGCACCAGTAGTGGTAGCTGAAAGATCTTCACATGCATCACATACTGCTTCTATTGCATTGTTCCATTTTATGATTATCTGCTCGGATGTTTCCGGTATAAGTGATGAGAACACAGGCAACTTTGAAACCTTTGAATGTCCCATCTTTTCAAGTGAACGTCGCAATTCAGGCTGAAAAAGTATAACAATAGCCATGATACCAAGTGTAAATGCTCCATTAATAATAAAAGTTAGGGCTTTAAGTTTTAGAATTACAGCAAGGCAGTAAACAATGCCAATAACAACAACACCCTTTACAAGACCGCCTGCTCTTGTTTCCCTAACAAGAATAATACCTCTGTAAATCAGAAATGTAAGAACACCAATATCAATAATATCACTCGGAGTTATCGGGAACACACTCTTGATGTAACTCCACATCGTATACACAAAATCCATATGTTACTCATCCTTTTAAAAGACGGGGTATACGTCTAATGCATAAACCCCGCCGCTTTATCGTTATTTTTATTTTAACACAAACAGTATTATTATTTCAAGTGTATTCCAAAGATATCAGAATTTATTGTTGTTTTTTCTTTAATAGTTTCCCTGATGGCATAAGCAAGCTGACGAACGTCATTTGCTGTATTAAACAGAGATGGAGAAAATCTTACAGTTCCATCCGGCAAAGTTCCTATTTCTCTGTGAGCAAAGCCTGAGCAATGGAGTCCTCCTCTGAGGGCAAATCCCTTGTCACTCAGAGACTCAGCAGTCTGATTAGCTGTTATTCCTTCTATATTAAATGATACTATAGGAAGATACTTTACTCTAGGCTTACGATATACTATAACGTCATTTACTGCACTTATTTCATTGATAAATATATTACAAAGCATAGTTTCATGATTAAATATCTTATCCAATCCTGACTCTGTTATAAAGTCAATTCCTGCACCAAGAGAAATTGCTCCGACAGTATTAATAGTTCCGCTTTCAAGACTGTCTGGTAGAAAATCAGGCTGCTCAAGTTCAAGAGAGGTGCTGCCTGTTCCGCCCTCAATTATATGAGGTATTCTGTATTTTCCATCAGTTATCAGCAGTCCCGTACCAGATATCCCATAAAGACTTTTATGCCCAGAGGTACATAATATATTAATTCCGTCTGACATTTTTACTGGGATAACCCCGCATCCCTGAGCACCATCGGCAATAAAGCAAATGTCGTGCTTTCTGCACAAAGCCGCTATTTCACGAAACGGCATAATCTGCCCGGTAACATTGCTACCTACCATGCATACTATTGCCTTGGTTTCGGGTGTTATCAGTTCTTCAAAGGACTTTAAAGTCAAACGGTTATCATCATAAACCTTTGCTACACTGTATGAGACATTCCCTTTTGACATTTCATATACCGGTCTTGCAACGGAGTTGTGTTCATATGATGAAATGATAACACTATACAACTACTAACTTTACTTCAGATATATCTCCATATTATCTGAATACAGAATGATTTTTTCAATAATAGATTGAGAAATACTCTTCTTTGCATCAGTATTGGCATTTTTCCAGAATGAAATCATATCAAAACAGCAATTATCAACATTATTAACCTTTTCTTCAAGTGTAAAATTAATATTTTCTTTTTCTTTTTCAAGCATTTCTATTTTTAAAATTATACTTTTGTTAATTTCTGTTTTTTCCGCAAGGCAATCCAGCAATTTATTTATTTTTTGATTTATTGCAGTTATTCTTATTCTGCATTTTTCAATCTCACTTTCATCTGCTCTGGTTACAGTTATCTGCGCTAATCTGTCAAGTTCGGATAATATAATTTTTTCTGCTATTTTTTCGATTCTATCTACCCTTACAGCTTTTTTATTCCAGATACAAGTGTCTGATTTTAATTTTTCACAGTACAAATAGTAATATCTTGTTTGATATTTGTTAATTGTATATTTAATATGCATTTTTTGTCCGCATTTGCAGTATACAAGCCCACAGAGCCATGAAGTAGTACCCGATCCTGAATTATTCATATACTTGTTTTTATTGATACGATTCTGTGCCTCCAGCCATACTGAAGCATCTATAATTCCGCAATGCTGGCCAATTGTTATAAACCGCCCGGCAAAGTTTCTGTTTTTAGTTCCCTTTCTTATTTCAGATGAACCATAACTATAACAGCCATTGTTGCCTTTAAACTTATCCATGCTGTCTGTTATCTCTGCCCCCATGTTAAGGAGATATGTATATACATCCGCATCGGCTTTCACATATATTGGATTAACAATAACAGCACTTACCTTTGATGCTGTCCACGTTTTTCCTTTACTAGTTCTGATGTCTGAATTATTAAGGTAATCCGCAGTTTTCTGCAATCCCATTCCTGAACAGTACATATTATAAATATCCTTGACAATATGTGATTTTTCTTTATCTTCTTCCAGCTTTGAAGAATTTACGCCGTTTATAATTGCAGGAACTTTTTTATATCCAAACGGCGGAGGACCTGAAAGATACATACCTTTACATGCTCTTGCATAGTAATTATCCCTTACACGTCCTGCTATAGTCTCCCTCTCCATCTGTGCAAAAGACATGAGGATTGCCAGCATCATACGTCCCTGAGGAGTAGATGTATCAAATTCCTCACAACAGCTTTTTACTGAAACACCAATTTTATCAAATTTATTCAGAAGCTGCAGAAAGTCAAGAAGACTTCTACTCAATCTGTCAAGCTTATATATAATTATTTTATTTATAATACCATCCTGAATATCGTCAAGCATCTGACGGAAAGCAGGTCTGTCTGTATTTTTTCCGCTGAATCCCTTGTCTGTATAAATCTTATATTCATCACTGCATTTAGCTTTACACATATCTATCTGTGACTGAACGGAAATACTGTCCTGTTTGTTTACAGACTGTCTTGCATAAAGTGCCGTCAAATTACTTCCTCCTTTTCAAAAAAGTTTTGTCGGAGAGCTTATTAAAATAGTCAGCTTTATTTTCAATAATCCTTATTTTTGAAATATCGTCAAGTTTCTGTTCAGCTTCTGTGCATTCCCTGCAAAATACTTTTACAAATATATTTTCTTCTTCGTAAGTATTCAAAAGCTTGTATAATATAAAATCACCCCCCATAAATTATATGACATTAAAGTATATTGTTTCATTCGAAGAAAAATGTAAACGATTTATTAAATTAAAAAAATATATTGACACATTAACAAAAATATGATAATATTACGGTAAATTATAGAAGGGAGCAAATAACATGAGAGCCACTATAGCGGGAAAGAACTAAAAACTGAATATCAAGTGCAGTAACATTTTCTTGTTAACTGTACAAAATTAAGCCTTTCGAAACATGCAAACTTTATTGTTTTTTATATACAACAAAGGACGCACCGAAACAGGTGTGTCCTTTTTATTTTCATTTTTAATATGTTTTGTATGTTTCAAGGTTAACAGAAGGGAATGCAGCATAATATGTCAAGTGTAATTGAAATGAAAGACCTAACAAAAACCTTTAAATCACTTAATCGTCACGAAGGACTTAAAGGTAGTATCAAAGACCTATTCTCCAGAGATTATAAGTATGTAAACGCTGTTGATGGTATTACCATGAATGTTGAACAAGGGGAAATTGTCGGGTACCTTGGACCTAATGGAGCGGGTAAATCAACTACGATTAAGATGATGACAGGCATCCTTGAGCCTTCAGCCGGTGAAATACTTGTAAATGGTCTTATTCCATATAAAAACAGAACCCAGAATGCAAAGAATATCGGAGTTGTTTTCGGACAAAGATCACAGCTTTGGTGGTCACTCCCTGTAATTGAATCATTTAAACTTTTAAGGGAAATATACAAAATTGATCCTAAGGTATACAGTGAAAATCTTGAGATGTTCAATAGCATTGTAAACCTTGAACCTCTCTATATGAAGCCAGTACGTCAGATGTCTCTTGGTCAGAGAACTCTCTGCGATATTGTTGCGTCATTCTTGCATGACCCTAAGATTGTATTTCTCGACGAACCTACAATTGGGCTTGACGTATCAATGAAGAGTAAGATCAGAGAAATCGTCAAGCAGATTAATGTAATTAAAAATACGACTATTATTCTTACAACTCATGATATCGGTGACGTTGAAGCCCTTTGTAAAAGAGCAGTTATCATTGATAAGGGAACAACTGTATTTGACAATGACTTCAGCAAATTGAAAAACACATTTGGAAAGTATAGAACACTTAAAATTGCAAGAAACAGCGATGAGGAAGTCAACAAGAAAATTCTTTCGATTGTTGAAGCAATCAAAGCAGAAAACAATGCAATCAATGTAATTGAACGTGAAGATGATCCTGATGCTCAGCAATGGATTGAAATGCTTATAAATGAAGAACTTGAACCTCTTGCTGATGTACTTAACAAATGTATGAAGAAATCAAAAATTGACGACATAAAGATTGAAGAAATCTCAACAGAAGATATCATCAAGAAAATTTACGAAGGAGCTGAAAAGAAATGAATGTCCGCGCAGCTTTAGCTTTTAACAAAATGTCATTTCAGGAAATAGTTTTTTTTCGGGCATTTTTCATACTGACAATTTTGGCAAATGTTATTTTCACAATTATTGTTTACTTTCTCTGGCGGGCAATATTTGATGGTGTCGGAACTGATACCATCAACGGTATGACCTTTCAGCAAACCTTCTTATACCTTGCCAGCGCAAAAATCTTAAACAGCGTTATTATTTCATATGCCGAATGGCAGATGTCAAGAGATGTACAGACCGGAAACATTGCAACAAACTTCTGCAGGCCAATTAGTTATCAGTTCAGAATGTATTCAAGTTGTTTCGGCTCTATATTATCAAATTTTGCTATAATGTTCATCCCGTCAATAATTATTGTTTCAATTATGGCAAAGGGCTCTATCCCACTTGGAATTAACCTTCTTTTTTTCCCTATAGCATTTATTTTGGCAGCTTTGCTCAATACAACCTTTGACTTTCTCATTGGTCTGCTCTCTTTCTTTACTGAAAGCGTTTGGGGAATAAGCGCAATGAAGGACACAGTAGTTCGCCTTTTATCCGGCGCAGTAATTCCTATTGCATTCTTCCCTGACAACATCAGAAAGGTTCTTGAGTTTCTGCCTTTCCAGGCAATATATAATCTGCCTATTCAAATTCTCACAAATCCAAACTATTCCTTATGGGATATATGCAGAGCATTGCTGATTCAGCTCATTTGGGTTATTGTCCTGTTCCTTATCAGCAAAATATGTTTTATCAAGGCATCAAAGCATGTTATGGTAAACGGAGGCTGAGCAGCCTACAATTTTCAAGAAAGGAAACCTGTTAATGAAACGAAGTATTTTCAATTACATAAAAATTTATTTTATGATGATTTCACAGGACTTCAAGTCAAAGATGGCATACCGTGCTGATTTTATTATAAGCACAATTGCAATGATTCTGATTAATCTTGCAGGGTTTGCTTCATTTTGGCTGATGTTCAGATCCATACCAGCGGTAAGGGGATTTGATTTCGATGAACTGCTGTTTATGTATGGCTTTGCTGTTCTAGCTGCATGTCCGTTTCAGATTTTTTTTGATAACCTTTGGCAGCTTTGGATTCATGCCCAGCAAGGTGATTTTATCAAGTACTGTTTCAGACCTATAAACCTCTTCTTCTATTATGTTGCAGAAACACTTGATGCAAAGGGCATAGGTCAGTTGATATATGGCCTTGTAATTTTCATTTATGCATGGATTAAGATTGGTATTCCTGTAACTTTTGCAAGCATCGTAATTCTTCTTGTGTCACTTATCGGGGCTTCACTTGTTCTCATTGGAATAATGACACTTGCTTCTGCGAGCGCATTTATAACTCTCAACGGAGCAACAGTTATGATCCTGTTCAATGATTGCAGAGAATACGCAAGATATCCCACCACTATCTTCAGCAAATTCTTCAGAATTATATTCACATGTATTCTCCCAATAGGATTTATATCATTCTATCCTTCAACGTACTTTATCAGACCTGAACAATTTTCTGTTATTTCTCTAATATCACCTGTTGTCGGTGCTATAGTATTCTATATTGCTTATAAGCTCTGGATGCTTGGCGCAGTTAAATATGCGGGAACAGGCAGCTAAAATATCTATTCAAATGGACGCAGTAAATGCGCCCATTTGTTTTTTCAGAAGTTAGCAAACATATAAAGTGATGGAATAATCACATGACCACCATCTTTCATTATACCCTTTATAGCAAGATTAAGAGCATGAGTGCAGTTAAGTGTAAAAACAACATTTTCAGTTTCAGCATCAAAAAAGCGTGCTGCCGCAGCTCTTGCGCCATATACTGCCTCTGCGGTTGCAATTGAAAGCTTATGACCGCTTCGCCCAGGATTCCCGCCATATTTTGTCATTGCAGTTATTACAGCATTTCTGACACTTCTAGGCTTTGGAAATGAAGTTGCGGAATTATCAAAGTTTACCATATAGCACCTATCTTTCCATTATTCCTTTTTGGCTGATGTTATTACGGCTAAGAACTTCAATGACTTTCTCAACATCCCCGTAAAATGCTATACTGTAACCACAGCCGGAGGCAAGGTTTTTTGGCGTACGAATAACTTCGGTGTTTATCCCCTCATACTTAAGAAGATTTTGCGCTTTTATTGCATAAGTTATTGAAGATAACGCTATCGTATATCTCTTCAAAACCATCACCTCAGATATTAAAATGCAGGGGCTCATAAATAGAGTCCCTGCAATATAATATTCTATAATATAAAAAAAGTGAATAGGTTATGCTTTAATACATTTTTTCAGCATACATACTGCATGTGCAGAAATACCTTCCCCGCTTCCCGTAAATCCGAGATACTCTTCTGTAGTAGCTTTCACACTGATACAAGAGATATCAGTACATAATGCATTGGCAATATTTTTTCGCATCTGATCAATATAAGGAGCAAGCTTGGGACTCTGACAAATAACAGTGCAATCAGCATTACATATCTCATACTCATGTGCAGTCATTATTTCATATACTTTTTTCAATAAAACAATGCTGTCGGCATTTTTATATGTGTCATCATTGTCCGGAAACTGTTTACCAATATCACCAAGAGCAAGTGCTCCAAGAATACTATCCATAAGTGCATGTACAAGCACATCCGCATCTGAATGTCCGAGCAGACCTTTCTCATAAAGAATTTTCACTCCGCCGAGAATTAGCTTTCTTCCGTCAACAAGCCGGTGTACATCATATCCATGTCCAATTCTGAACATATCAATCATCCTCCATTGCAATCATAGCTTCAGCTATGACAAAATCCTCAGGAGTTGTAAGCTTTATATTTTTATAATCCGAAACTGTCATATTCACCTTTACCCCAACAGCTTCAACCATCTGACAGTCATCTGTGAAATCAAGTTCATGCTGATTTGCAAAATTAACGCCCTCATAAAATTCTTTTTTTCTGAAAATCTGCGGCGTCTGTGTTATATAAAGCTTTCTTCTGTCAGGCGTATCGGTAATCAGACCGCCGTCAACTACCTTGAGCGTGTCCTTTACGGGAACGCCTAAAACGGCTCCCCCGAAAACCGAGGCATCCTTTATGCACTTTTCTATGTGAACAGGGTTTACAAGCGGTCTTGCACCGTCATGCACAGCAACAAGGTCAGTATCTCTTGAAACATGACGAAGAGCATTAATAACAGACTTCTGACGTGTTTCTCCGCCCTCTGCTATAATCTTGAATTTAGTTATGCCAAAGCTTTTTGCATATTCATTTATTGCGTCAGCATCACATTCCCTTGCAGATACAATTATCTCAGTAACGCTTTCTATTTTTTCAAAGGCAAGCATTGAGCGGACAATAACAGGCACTCCAGCAAGCAGTGCAAGCTGTTTGTTGATTCCGTTCATTCTCTGAGCATTTCCTGCCGCTGCAATAATTACCGACACTGTGTTCAACAAAATCACCCTTTACATAACTTCATCAAAGTTTCCAAGAAACTTGAAATATGAATGCTCACCCCTTAATTCTTCCAAAAGGCTTGCAACCTTTACATCATCACAGTTACCTGAAAAGTCAAGATAAAATATTACCTCAAAATCCTTTCCGGCAACAGGCTTGTTTTCTATTTTGACAAGGTTAAAGCCATTTACTGAAAACTTAGTAAGAAGTCTGTACAGTGAGCTTTTTGTATGCGGAATTGAAAGAGAAACTGAAATTGTTCCAGCATCTTTTTTAGCAATAAACTTTTTTGAAATACAAATAAAACGTGTATAATTTGGATATGCATTTGCTGCCTGTGGCTCAAGAACTTCAAGACCATATATTTCCGCTGCATCACGAGAACATATACAAGCTATCTTTTCATTGCTTTCTGCTACGTGCTTTGCAGCCAGTGCTGTATTAAGGTATTCACAACTTACAAGTCCCAACCGCTTTATGCAGTCAGAGCATTGTGACAAAGCCTGTTCGATGGAATAAACCTCTTTAATCTCATCTAATGAAGTCCCTTTTTTTACTGCAAGGCAGTGAGTTATCTCCACTCTGATAATTGAATTTATATAGAAATTATACTTTGCCATGAGATCATAGGTTTTAGAAACAGATCCTACTGTTGAATTCTGTAGCGGTAAAACACCAAATTCACATTTACCAGAATCAACAGCCTTGAAAACATCCTCAAACTCAGATACAAAGGTTATATCCTGGGACTTGAAAAGCTTTCTGCAAGCCATTTCGGAATATGAACCTGCTGTTCCCTGACAAACAACCGAGCCAGCTTTTTCAGGTTCAAACGGCAGAGCCTTTTCAGTGTTATCATGCTTAGTTATTTCTTGCTGCTGAATACATTTGCTGATATCCATTATTGACGCAAAAAGAACAGCTGCACCGTCCTTTAAGTTATCAGGTGAAAGCTCCCTGATTCTATCAATCAACTGCTTTTCCCTGTCGTCCTGCATTACAGTAAGATTGTTTACTCTTTTATACTCTGCAACATCTTTGCATACACTCATTCTTTTTATAAATAGGTTCAGAATATCCTCATCTATTTTATCAATCTCGTGCCTTAAGTCAGCTAAATCCATTTTAAAATTCTTCCTTTCTGCTGTCAAATCTGATAAAAACAATCTATAGCGTGAAAAATAACCACCACGCTATAGCACTAAAAAATAAAACACAAAAAAATTATAGCATGTAAAGCCCTCTTTTGCAATACACTTTTGCTTTGATATAGCATTATACCTATTGAAAAATAAAAAATAGTATGGTAAAATTAATATAGTTTGTTAAAATATTTACATATTAAACCATAATGTCTGTTATAATAATAAGGAGAAAAATGAACAGAAAAAATAAAAAGAAACCTGTAAGTCCTGAATGTTCAAGAAAATCACGGCGTACATGGTTTGCAAGATTAAGAGTATTTGTCCTTCTGATTGTTCTGGCAGGTTCAGTTTACGGCTTGTTTTCTCTTGGAGGTAACAGCGTTTCCGAGCTGATTATTGATAAAACTCTGTATTCACAGCTTAACGCTGCCCCTGATGAGACTACAGTTGAATCACAGACAAGTACATCAGAAACTGAAGAAGAAATTATTGCCCCTGATGACAAAGTTATTTCTGCAATGGCATCTGTTCCGAACCCACACCTTAAAGCTTCTTATCCAATTGAAGGCGAAATAAACAGCAAATATGCTATTGTTTATGATGTTCAGTCAGATGAGGTTTTGTTTGCTAAAAATCCAGAAGAAAAATGCTATCCTGCAAGTACAACAAAAATACTTACTGCCGCACTTGTTCTTGAATATGCTAAACCTGATATGCAGTTTACAGCAGGTGATGAGCTTGACCTTGTAAATCCTGAATCAAGTCTTGCACACCTTAATAATGGAAGTGTGCTTGACCTTGAAATGATGATAGATGCACTTATGCTTCCATCAGGAAATGATGCAGCATATTGTGCTGCCGCAAACATAGGACGTGTCATTGCTGACAATGAAAGCCTTAGTGCTGATAAAGCAGTAAAATATTTTGTTGCACAGATGAACGAAAGACTCAAAGGTATTGGTGCTAATAACACACACTTCGAAAACCCTGACGGTTTCCATGATGACAACCACTATACAACAGCTATGGACATGCTTAAAGTAGCATTGTATGCAACACAGTTTGAGGGCGTCAGAAACTCCGCCGCAAAGCCTACAAGAAACGTTACCTTTTTATCAGGGGAGCAGATTTACTGGGAGAACTCAAACAAGCTTATACACGAATACAGTGATTGCTACTATATGTATGCTAACGGTCTTAAAACAGGTATGACAGACCAAGCAGGATATTGTGTTATTGCTACAGCAAACCGCTTCGGACATGACGTTGTAGTCGTTGTTATGGGTGGACCTGCTTCCGATAAAAGATGGAATGACACATTATGGCTTTTGGATCAGGCTTTTTCAGTAGTAAGAGAAAATAATTAAATTTTAAATAAACTTTATAGTTTTTCAAACTGCTGTTTTTATATATTATTAAAACCCTAAATTCGTAGAAAAAGAAAGGACTAAAATAATGATTGTTAAACCAAAAATAAGAGGCTTTATATGTACAGCTTCTCATCCTGACGGATGCAGAAAGAACGTTGAAAACCAGATAAACTATGTTAAAAAGCAGCCTAAGGTAAATGGTCCTAAAAAAGTTCTTATAATAGGTGCTTCAACTGGTTATGGTCTTGCTTCAAGAATATCTGCAGCTTATAGCTGTAATGCAGCTACAATCGGCGTAATATTTGACAAGGAAGGCTCTGACAGCAGAACTGGCACAGCTGGATGGTATAACACTGCTGCTTTTGAGGATTTTGCGACACAGGATGGTTTATATGCAAAAACTATTAATGGTGATGCTTACTCAGCAGAAATAAAGAACCAAACAATTGAACTTATTAAAAAGGATCTTGGCAAAGTTGACATGGTTATTTACAGCCTTGCCGCTCCGAGAAGAACAGATGCAGACGGCACAGTATATAGCTCTGTCCTCAAGACAACAGGAACAGAGTATACAAACAAGACAATCGATCTCAAAACAAGAAAGATTTCAGATGCAACTGTTAAACCGGCTACTGATGAAGAAATCTATAACACAGTAAAGGTTATGGGCGGTGAGGACTGGAAGGACTGGATACAGGCTCTCACTGATGCGGATGCAATAGAAAAGAATGCAGTTACTGTAGCATATTCTTATATTGGTCCTAAGCTCACATACCCTATGTATTTTGAAGGTTCAATAGGCGCGGCAAAGGAACATCTTCTTAAAACCTCAAAGGAAATCACTTCTGATTTCAACGGAATTACAGCATATGTTTCTGTAAACAAAGCTCTCGTTACACAATCAAGTGCAGCTTTTCCGATTGTACCGCTTTATATTTCAATCCTTTACAAAGTTATGAAGGAAAAGAACATACATGAAGGCTGTATTGAACAGATGTACAGATTATTTGCACAGAAGTTGTACGGTGGAAATATTGAAACTGACAGTGATGGCAGAATCAGACTTGATGATCTTGAAATGCAGGAAGATGTTCAGAAGGCTGTATCAGAGCTCTGGGATAAAATTAATGACGAAAATATAGACAGTTGTTCTGATATTGACGGATACTGGGATGATTTCAATGAACTTTTTGGATTTGGTATTTCAGGTGTAGATTATGATGCAGATACGGATATTACTATTAGAATCAAGAGTTTATAATTTACTATCCGTATAAACCAACTCGGATAATACAAAACCGCAGTACGCTTTATGTACTGCGGTTGTTTTTATTCATACAATCTGTTAAGCAAAACCTTTTTTGTTCTATTTTCATAAACAGCAATGAGAACTACTGCAAAAAGTGCTATTCCTGAAATCAGGAATCCAAGTTTCATTCCGGCAGGGAAGAACTTCATTTCTATTGTGTGCTGTCCCTTTGTAAGTTCAATGCCTATAAGAGCATCACATACCTTTACTGACTCTGTTTTAACACCATCAACCCAGATTGTCCAGCCAGGCTCATAAGAAATTGTTGTGAACAGAACACCATCTTCTTCTGCATTAACATTACCCTCAAGGTGATCTTCCTTAAATGATGTTATTTCCAACGGTGACTTTTTAAGCTCATCAACAACCGTCTGGAATTCTTCTTCATCAAGGTAATAGAACAAGTTATCCTTGAACAAAACCTCTTTTTTCTCTTCTGTAATTGTGGTAATCAATGAGAACTGTTCACCACTCTTAAAATGTCCCATAGGTTGTATAACCTTGTTTCCGCCCTCATAGTAGTAATCAACAAACTCTTCGTTAAGCCATAGATTTACTTTTCGCTCATAATTACTTGGAAAATACATATAAACCATATCTTCAGTCGGCGCTGTTACAAGGTATTCTATATGTGAATTCTTACCCTCAACTTCAGGAACATATTTAGTATGATTACCATAAGTTGATAACTTTGCATTTTCAGGAATCACTTCATCAATTTCTATCTTCTTAAAGAAATTTGTGTATTCCTGTCCAAGCATACCTGACAAAAGAGCATTCTGATTGTAGAAAGGATTATCCCCCGAAAGAGTAGTATCAAGTATATCATTATCTACCATATAAGCAATCGGCAGAGCATTGGGATTTTCATATACATAGAAAATATTCTTATCATCGCCATTAGCAAGCACCATTTCATCGTAATGCTTGTTTCTTTCAACAATCGGAGCTTCTTCTCCGTCAGTAACTGTTGAGCCCTTTTCCATTACATATTTGATTCCAAAAAGCGAGTCAGTAACATATGTTGCGCCCTTGTATTTTATATAATGTCCGCCATATGAGAATCCAAGCTTTCTCAGGAATTGGATTGGACCGGCATTCAGAGTTGAACTTGAATGTGAAATACCATAGCTTCCGAAAGCCATAGCGTCATTTACTGTTCTGTGATAATTCTTTTCAATTCTATAGACATCGTCATCCATGTCATATATTTTTTCAACAGTATCCCTGCCAAGAGTGATGTACTGGTTATATGAAGAGTAATTTGAGTAAGTTACATCTATATCTATTGCAAACAAGTTATACACAGTAGACAGGATATTTTCAATGACTACGACAGAAAGAATAAATACAAGAACACGTCTGCTTTCATAATTCTTTTTGTGTAAGTATATAAGCAATCCATAGGCAGCAGTAAGAATTACGGCATACCAAACAGAAAAGACCACGTTAATATTTTCAAGCCCCTGCTTGTCCACATAGAAATAATACCCCGTAAGTAGAAATATAACTGCTCCAATTTCCTTGAAAGTTATTCCCTCAAGTCTTTCAAACGCCTGTACAGCCATAAGTATAAGAACAAAGCAGAAAGCGAATGAATATCTGTATGGCAGCCAGTTAGGCACTTGGAAACCATGCCACGCAATGTCTATATTTGAAATATACATTGAAAGCAGAACAGAAAGTCCCAGAGCACCGTATCCTATTTTCTTTTTAAGTTCTATATTGTTATTCAAGAAAAACAACGGAATAAGTATGATTGTGATAACTCCGCAATATACCACAGGAGAACCTTCAGGGCGACATGTATCATACGAGTTCGGCATGAGATTTACAAAGAAATCAAACATATCGAACTGAGTATTCCATTCGAATTTAGGATCAGTAAAGTCAAGCTTTCCAAGACTCAGACTTTTATAGAGGGGTATTAGCAGCCAGCTAGCAAGAGCAGCTGACAGAATTCCTCCAGCCCCAAACTTCACTCCTCTTATTAAGAAATGCTTTAATTTAAACGGAGAAGTTTCAGGAGCCATAAAGAAATAATATGCAAGGAAATAAAGCACACTGAAAAATGCAATCATCCAACCGATATAAAAGTTTGCAATAAAAATTACTGCAAGCGGCACTATAAACCAAAGCCACTTGTTTTCGTTTATAAGCTTTTCAATTCCGTAGCAGATTACAGGAAGAAGAATTATTCCGTCAAGCCACATTGGATTCATAAGCTGAACAATCACATATGACATCAACGAATAAATAATTGAGAATGTTAGGCAAGGAAAAGATGAAATCTTCCTTGATTTCTTGAGAAACAGACAAAGTGTCAATCCCGCTGCACCAACCTTGCAAAGCTGCATAATCAGAATAGATTCTGTCATCATTGCTCTTGGCAGAAGCATAACAATCAACATGAACGGGCTTGCAAGATAGTATGCAAACATTCCCACTGTTTCACCGCTGAAATTACGGCTCCATGAGTTTACTAGACTTCCGTTTCCCCAGAAAGCATCTCTCATATTTTCATAGTAGTATACATACTGACCATTCAGGTCCAGTACGAGTACAGATTCATCACCAAACGGGTGAACCCCAAAAATTGCATATGCGCCAAACAAAATTACTGCTGGTATTATAAAAGCAGCAAAATATAATTTTTTGCTGTATAAGAAGTCCCACAAATTAAATTTGAGACTTATTTTACTGTTGCTTTTCAATGACTTTCCTCCAAATCATTATGATGTTTTAATTATTGTAGTTATAGCTTTTCAATATGTTAAATTAAAAGTATCTGTGCTGTCAAATAATCTTTTATATTATTATAAATTATTTTATTTTGATTTACAATACAACAAATAAAAAATCAGAACAACGACGATAAATAAATATTTACAGACACAATTAATACTATAACATATATAAAATGTAAATACAATAACAGTTTAATTACAATTTATATACATTTTATACAGAAGTTAAGAAAAGTTAAATTTGCTCTTGTTTCCAGTAAAAATGTATGATATAATAAATAAGAACATTTGTTGTAGTAATAGGGGGATCTTTTAAATGCACCTTTTTGAGAAAACTATCAGTTCCGAAACAATTTATGAGGGTAAAATTATTACCGTTAAAAAAGATAAAGCAGAACTTGAAAACGGAGAAATCGTAACCAGAGAACTTGTTGTTCATAATGGCGGCGTATGCGTTGTTGCATTGACCGATAAAAATGAAATTCTTCTCGTAAAACAGTTCAGATATCCATTCAGTGAAGCTCTTCTTGAAGTCCCAGCAGGAAAGCTTGAAAAAAGCGAAGATCACCTTGACGCCGGTCTTCGTGAACTAAAAGAAGAAACAGGTGCTGTATGTGAAAAATTCGAATATCTTGGCGTAAGTTATCCTTCCGTGGCATATTTATCAGAAAAAATTCATATTTATTTAGCTACGGGTCTTAAATTTGAATCACAGAATCTTGACAGTGATGAATTCCTTGATGTAATTCCTGTCAAAATTGATGATGCAGTAAAAATGGTCATGAACAACGAAATAAAAGATGGCAAGACACAGACTGCTGTATTAAAGGCATACCTGCTTCTCACTGACAAAAAAATAACCGGCAGATAAAGGATCACCGCATCCGAAAATCCGTAAAGCTTTACCGATTTTCCATTCTGCGTTTGTCCCTGTATCCGCCGGTTATACCTGCTTTATTACAGTCCTGCTTCTTCTGCCTCTTCTTCTGCCTGCATCTGCTCAACATGACGAACATAAGCGTCTAATATCTGGCCTTCAATTAGCTGCCTTGATTCAGGAGAAATAGGGTGTACAATATCCCTGTAGATTCCGCTTTCGTCCTTGCGGCTTGGCATTGCAACGAATAATCTTTCATCGCCCTGAACTACCTTGATATCATGAATAGCAAGCATGTTATCAATTGTAATTGAAATTACGGAACGAAGCCTTCCCTCTGGGATAATCTTTCTGATTTTGATGTCTGTGATGTTCATTAAATAACGTCCTCCTTAAAAAATTGAATATTTACTTTGGAAATTGTTAAAAAGTTTGCTTACACAGATATTATGAATCTTTTTATGGTAATATATACAGTGGAAAACAACTATTTATTTATTTCACAAATAGTAGTATACTGTTATATTCTGAACTATTTCTTAATGAATAAGGAAATTGTTATAAATTTTCTGCCACATTATTATGCGAGGTGTATAAACATTGGATAAAAACCTACTAAAAGGAAAAAAACATATCCATTTTATTGGCATAGGAGGCTCTGGAATGTATCCGCTGGCGCAGATTCTGCATGCTGAAGGATATTATCTGACAGGCTCTGACAACAACGAAACTGATACTCTTCAGGCTGTCCGTGATATGGGTATTCCAGTTTTTGTCGGACAGAACTCAGAAAACATTGAAGGCTCAGACTTGATTGTCCACACAGCAGCTATCATGGCAGATAATCCTGAGCTGATTGCCGCAAAGTCAAGCGGAGTTCCTGTTCTTGAACGCAGTGAATTGCTCGGAATTGTCACAAGCTGGTATGATAATGCAATATGTGTAAGCGGTACTCATGGGAAAACAACAACATCTTCTATGATAACACAAATCCTCTTAAAAAGCAACATAGATATTAGCGTTGTTATCGGCGGAAAGCTTCCTCTTATACACGGAAGCGGCAGAGTCGGAAAATCTGATATTATGGTTTGTGAAGCCTGCGAATTTGTTGACACATTCTTGAAGCTTTATCCTGATATTTCGGTTATACTAAATATAGATGCTGACCATCTTGACTATTTCAAAACCGTTGACAATATAATAAAATCATTTCATAAGTTTGCTGAAAATACAACAAAAGCTGTTTTCGTAAACGGAGATGATGACAACTCAATGAAAGCTGTCGAAGGAATTGACAAAAGCAGAATTATAACATTTGGAAAGACCAGTAAAAACGATTGGTATCCTGCTGAAATTGATTATATCAGCGGTATGCAGACTTCTTTCACTCTTATGCATAAAGGTGAAGCAGTCAGCAGAATTACACTTAATGTTCCTGGAAAGCACAATGTTATCAATGCCGTTGCCGCAGGCGCAGCCTCCTACTATGCGGGTGTAAGCGGTGAAATTATTGCAAAGGGACTTTTTGATTTCAGAGGTGCAGGAAGACGTTTTGAAAAATACGGTGAAGTAAAAGGAATCACTGTTGTTGATGACTATGCTCATCACCCTGCTGAAATTACTGTTACACTTAATGCAGCAATGCAGATGGGATATAGAAATGTCTGGGCAGTATTCCAGCCTTTTACCTATTCAAGAACATCAATGCTTCTAGATGAGTTCGCAAAAGCTTTATCAATAGCTGATAAATGTGTGCTTACTGCCATTATGGGTTCAAGAGAGAAAAACACCTACAACATCTACTCAAAGGATCTTGGATGTAAGATAGATGGATGTGTATATTTTGATGAAGAAGATCATGACAAGAGCTTTGACCTTGTTACAGATTATGTATGCAAAAATGCCCGCAGCGGTGATCTTATAGTCACTCTTGGATGCGGTGATATAAATAAGGCGGCTAAAACAATACTAAAGAAACTTAAAAATGGCATGGACAATTAGCAGCGTGAAAACTAATTCTTCGCACAGTCTTTAGCCCCTTTATGCAAGAATGACAGCACGAATTTTCTTCTTTCAAGAAAACTGACTAAAATCCAGAAAGGAATGAATATTAAAAATGAACGAAAAATTATTACGCGTATACGAGTATATTCAAAAAAGAAGTGTTGACGGAATTCCACCGTCAATCAGAGAAATCTGTGCAGAACTTGATATCAAATCAACTTCAACTGCTGCAAGGTATGTCAATACTCTTGTTGACGAAGGTTATCTTGAAAAAATGGATGGCAGAAACAGAGCTATCAAGCTTTCAGGAAAGGGTGCACAGAGAATTCCTGTTGTAGGAACAATTACAGCCGGCATGCCTATAACCGCTATTCAGAACATTTCTGAATACATTAACATTCAGGAAAACAGATCACACAGCGGAGAACTTTTCGCACTCAAAGTAAGAGGCGAAAGCATGATCAAGGCAGGTATTCTTGACGGAGATATTGTTGTAATTGAACAAATGTCTACTGCAAATAACGGAGATATAATTGCAGCACTTGTTGACGGTGAAGAGGCTACAGTAAAAAGATTTTATAAGGAGAACAACCACTACAGACTCCAGCCTGAAAATGACACCATGGATCCTATTATAGTTGATAACTGCGAAATCTTAGGTAAGGTAATTGCAGTTGTGAGGTACTTATAATGGAAAATAACTTTTTTGACCCAAACAACCCTACTCGACTTAACGAAGAAAAAAAATCAAGCCCTGTAACACAGCAGGCAAATCAGCAACAGCAAACAAATTTCAATCCGCAAAATCAAGGCTATAATCAACCTTATAACAGCAATCAACAGCAATATCAGAGTTACAATCAACCTTACAACAATAATCAACAGCAATATCAGAGTTACAATCAGCCTTATAACAGCAATCAACAGCAATATCAGAGTTACAATCAGCCTTACAACAATAATCAACAGCAATATCAAAGCTATAGTCAGCCTTATAACAATAATCAGCAGCAATATCAAAGCTATAATCAGCCTTATAACAATAATCAACAACAATATCAGAGTTATAGTCAGCCTTACAACAACAACCAACAGCAATATCAGAGTTATAATCAGCCTTACAACAATAATCAGCAGACGCATGGATACGCTGATCCTGGTGTTGCACACTTTTATCCTACCAAATCAGCTTCAAGTACAACGGTTGAAGAAAGACGCGGCATAAGAAAAATATTCAATGGAATAGGCGTAACATTAATTGCTCAATTTGGCCTTATGTTAGGTCTTGTTATTTTCTTTACAATGTTGTTCTCAATATATAATTATGGCGATGTATATGAATACAGGAAAGCGTTTGATGGAGAAGTTCAGATTTTGCAGTTCTGGGAAGTGGTTGCTTATACATGGACACCAGCAATCGCAAGCATTTGTATGTTCTTCATCTATAATGCAATTACGAAAACTAAAACAAAGGAACTAATTAAGTTCAAAGGTTTTTCAGTTAAATTTGTTCTTTGCGCTGCTGTTTGTATTTTATGTTTCCAACAAGTTAGCACATTTATCAGCATGTTCCTTATGAGTGTTTTTGGCTCAATTGGAATTGAAGTAACCAGCTTTGATTATGATATAAGTTCAGGTTTCTGGCCTCAAGCTGCAAGTTTCTTTGCTGCGGTAATCCTTGCACCTATTGCTGAAGAAATGCTGTACAGGGGTGTTGTTCTTAAAGCTGCTTCAAAAATAAGCCAGCGCTTTGCAATATTCTTCTCTGCATTTATTTTCGGAATCATGCATGGAAATCCATATCAGATGGTTCTTGGAATACTTCTCGGAACAATACTTGGTTATATCACAATAAAATCAGGTTCAATTGTTCCAGCAATAATCTGCCATATGATAAACAATCTTTTTGTGTCTTTAGCAGAAATAATCAGTATATATAATGAAACTGCCTCAAACTTTTTCTTTCTGGGATTCGGGGTATTATTCTTCATTGGTGGTTTAGTCACAATAATTCTTCTTTTTGTTAAAGGGAAAATACATTTTCCAAGCTATACAGAATATCACAAGCGCAGAACATTCCCTATCCTGGTTACATCGATATGTATGTACATAATGATGATAATTTATATTTATGAACTGGTAAATAGCTTTAGTTTAATTGAAAAGTAACTAATTAGAACTAATAACGCCATATAATCATGGCGTTATTAGTTCTTTTGCAGCATATTTATTATGCTAAATTATGTTGAATCTTAATATAAGCTGTGATATAATACTAGAATAAAAGCTCTGAAAGGATGATAAAATTTATGAATGGAACTATAACAGAATATACAGAAGAAAAGAAAACTGATATAAATAAACAGGATCAGCCTTCATGGGCAGAAAGTGCAAAGGAAGATCTTGAGGAATTCATTGAATTACAAGGCATCTATATAAGACAATAAAACTATTATATATGAAAACAAGGCTGTTTTATGATTACAATAAAACAGCCTTGTTTTTTTATCCTGCCGCCTGTTCAAACTGTGAGTTGTAAAGGTCAGCATAAAATCCTTTGTTTGTCAGCAATTCTTCATGACTTCCCTGCTCAATTATATGTCCGCTCTTCATAACAAGAATAATGTCAGCATCTTTAATTGTAGAAAGTCTGTGTGCAATAATAAAGCTTGTTCTGCCCTTCATAAGCTTTGCAAAAGCTTTCTGAATTCTCTGCTCCGTCATTGTATCTATGCTTGATGTTGCCTCGTCAAGAATAAGCATAGGAGGACTTGTCAGCATGATTCGTGCAATTGAAAGCAGCTGTTTCTGTCCCTGCGAAAGAACTCCGCCATTCTCGGACACAATAGTATTGTATCCGTCAGGAAGACGCTTAATAAAGCTGTGTGCATGAGCCATCTTTGCCGCCTGAATTATTTCCTCATCAGTAGCATCAGGGCATCCATAAGCAATGTTTTCTTTTACCGTTCCGGTGAAAATCCATGTTTCCTGCATAACCATTCCGTACATTGAACGTAGGTTGTCACGTTTCAGCTTTCTTATATCAATACCACTGGTCTTGATGCTTCCTGCCTTAACATCATAAAAACGCATAAGCAGATTAATAAGAGTTGTCTTTCCACATCCAGTAGGACCTACAATAGCAATTCTCTGCCCCGGTTTTATATCAAGGTTGAGATTTTCAATAAGCGGAACCTCGGGATTGTAACAGAAATCAACATCCGAAATAGTTACTGAACCATTACATTCGTTAAGGGTCATATTATCGTTGTCGGAAATTTCAGTCTCTTCATCAAGCACTGCAAAAACACGCCTTGCAGATGAAAATGCATATTGCAGTTCAGTGATTACGCCAGTGATTTCATTAAATGGCTTTGTATACTGGTTTGCATAATTTAAAAAAGTCGCAATTTCTCCGACAGAAACAGCATCCGTAGAACCATTGACTATTGAAATTGCTCCAAATACTCCTACTGCCGCATAAACAATTCCGTTGACAAATCTTGTTGTCGGGTTTGTCAGAGCGGAGTAGAACTGAGCCTTGACACCACATTTATAAAGACGGGCATTTATCTCCTCAAACTTTGCCTGTGATTTATCTTCATGAGAGAAAGCTTTTACTACCTTCTGATTTCCGATAAGTTCATCTACACAAGCACCTATTTCACCCTTTACTTTAGCCTGTTCCCTGAACATTCCATGAGATATTTTTGTAATAAACCATGCAACAAACAATGAAAGAGGGGTAATAAGAATAACTACAAGTCCCAACTTTACATTGATGCTTAGCATAAATACTATTGTTCCGAGAATGGTAACAATGCCTGTAAGAAGCTGTGAAAAACCCTGCAGAAGTCCGTCTGAAATCTGATCAACATCGTTGATTATTCTGCTAATAATATCACCGTGAGGTGTTCTGTCTGAATAGATGAGCGGAACAATATTAAGCTTTCTGTAAATATCATTTCTAATATCCTTGACTGTATTGTAGGTTATCCTGTTTGTGCAGAATGTCATTATCCATAAAAAGATTGCAGAAGCAACCACTGTAACAGCAAGCCTAATCAATATCGGCGGAAGCTGAGCAAAATTTACGTTACCCTTACCAACAATAAGGTCGACTGCCTGACCAATAAACACAGGAACAAGCAATGAAAAAATAACGCTGATAATTGCTGAAATTATTGCAGTTATTAGAAACAGCTTATATGGTTTAGTATATTCAAGAAGTCTTGAAAGAACGGATTTACTGCTTTTCATTAAGCTGTCCCCCTTCCTTTTTTGTTGCCTTAAGTTCTTCCTCCTTGAACTGTGACAGACAGATTTCTTTATATAAGTCACAGGTTTCAAGAAGTTCCGAATGTGTACCCTTTCCGACAGGTACACCATCATCAAGAACTATTATTTTATCAGCATTTTTAAGAGAGTTCGCTCTTTGTGAGACAATTATAACCGTCATGTCTGAAAGTTCTGTTGCAATTGCTTTTCGAAGCTTTGCATCCGTTGCAAAATCAAGTGCGGAAGCACTGTCATCAAGGATCAGAATATCAGGCTGTGATGTCAGTGCTCTTGCTATAGTAAGACGCTGTTTCTGCCCCCCCGAAAGATTCTTTCCACCTTGTTCAAGAACAGTATTAAAACCATCAGGCATTTTTGAAACAAACTCCCATGACTGTGAAACCTTCAGTGCCTTTTCCATAACTTCTTCAGATGCGTTTGCATTTCCCCACTTCAGATTTTCTGCAATTGTTCCTGAAAACAGAACTGCTTTCTGCGGAACAACTCCAATTTTCTGACGAAGATTTTCAAGTGTGTAGCTTTTGACGTTTATTCCGTTAACAAAAACCTCACCCTTTGAACAATCATAAAATCTCGGAATAAGGTTTACTAGCGTTGATTTTCCTGAACCAGTACCGCCAATAACTCCAAGAGATTCTCCTCTTTTAAGGGCAAAACTAACATTGCTTAAATCATAATCTTCTGCATTATTATAAGAAAAAGAAACGTTTCTGAGCTCAAGCATATAGTCCGATTTGTCAACTGTAGCATTATCTTCACCATCTGTAACAGACGGAGCTGTATCAAAGACCTCATTAATTCTTGCAGCACAAGCAGATGCCTTTGTAAAAAGCACAACAAGGTTTGCAACTACTACAAGAGCAAGGAAAATCTGTGTCATATAGTTTACAAACTGAATTATCTGCCCTTGTGTTAGTACACCATTATATACTCTGTAGCCACCAAACCAGATTATAGCAGCAATAGAAAGGTTTATAATAACATTCGTTGCAGGATTAAGAAGTGCAGAAAGCTTTCCGACACTAACAGAAGTTGCAAGAAGATCATCATTTGCTTCTGCAAATTTATCCTCCTCATGCTTCTGCATTGAAAACGCCCTTATCACTCTTGAACCTCTTAAACTTTCTCCTGTAATAAGAGAAAGCTTGTCAAGTTTTTTCTGAATAACTCTGTAAAAAGGAATTGAACGTGACATTACAAAATAAAGCACCAACGCAACAAGTGGTATCATAACAAGGAATACTATTGACAGCTTGAGATCAATTGTCATTGACATTATTGCTGCACCAATAACAAGGAACGGTGCTCTTACTGCAAGTCGAATCAGCATGGCAACAGCTGTCTGAACCTGATTTACATCATTTGTAATTCTTGTAACAAGAGATGCACTTCCGAATTTATCAAGCTCAGCATGGGAAAAGCTGTTTATATGTTTAAACAAATCATTACGAAGGTTTGTTCCAACCCCTTGTGAGGCTCTTGATGCAAGATACTGACAGCAAAGTGTAAAGCATAGCCCAAGGAAACCAAGCAGAATCATAATTCCGCCCATTTTAATTATATATGGCTTTCCTCCGCCTCCATTAATCCCGATGTCAATAATTTTTGCCATTACCACAGGTATATATAGTTCAAAAACAGCTTCAACCAACTTTGTAACAGGTCCTGCTATAAGTTCAAATCTGTAGGCTTTGAGGTATTTGGCGAATTCAAACAAAAATATCAGCTCCCAATAAAATGATAAGATTATGCTACTTTTTCTTGAATATAACAAGCTTACTAAACAGATAATTTATAATAAGAATAAAAACTTGAGCAGCAATTTTCATTAATTCCCTATTAAATCCGAGAAGATCAACTGTCAGAAGCAAAAAGCCAAGCTCCATGAAATAAGATACCAGTCTTGCAGCATAAAATGCAAAAAACTGCTTGAAAAAGTGTGCCTTGCTTGTGGACTCACTCTTGAATACACAACTCTTGTTTGTAAAAAATGCAAATGTAACTGCGCATATCCATGAAACTGTTGTTGCAACAAATGTATTGGCACCAAGATAATTAGCTCCAAACTGGGTAAGAATTGAAACTAAAGTTGTCAGCCCGCCGAAAAAAATATAAAGCCACATACTTTCATGGTTGTAATATAAATCTTGAATTTTTTTAGGGAATACCGATAAAACCTTATTTATGAATTTATCAAACTTTGTCACACTGTAACACTGCCTTTCACAGACGAAATATTCCTTTTTATGAGTAATAATGTTAAAACGCATAAAATCTCATAACAAAAACAATAATATTGTACCATAAACGGTAGCAAAATCAAACCAGTTTATAAAAATTCGTAAAATTTGTACAAGTGATGAAAAACTCCTTGCTTTTTCCGACTCAAAAAGGTATAATAAATTTAATATTGCTATAATACAACAAAACATTGGAGGACTTTAATCATGCCTATAAAATACGTATTTGTAACAGGCGGCGTCGTTTCTGGTCTCGGTAAGGGGATTACTGCCGCTTCACTCGGGCGTCTGTTAAAAGCAAGAGGCTACAGAGTTACAATTCAGAAGTTTGACCCATATATCAATCTTGACCCAGGTACTATGTCCCCATATCAACATGGTGAAGTTTTCGTTACTGACGACGGTGCGGAAACAGACCTTGACCTCGGTCACTATGAACGTTTTATCGATGAAAATCTTTCAGTTAACTCCAATGTTACTACAGGTAAGATTTACTGGACAGTTCTTAACAAGGAAAGACGCGGAGATTACCTTGGCGGTACAGTTCAGGTTATTCCTCACATCACTAATGAAATAAAAGAAAGAGTTTACCGTGTAGGCAAGCAGGCAGGTACTGATATTGTTATCACTGAAATCGGAGGTACGGTCGGAGATATTGAATCCACACCTTTCCTTGAAGCAATCAGACAGGTTGTAACAGAAGTGGGCCGTGAAAACGCAATGTACATCCACGTTACACTCGTTCCTTACATTGCAGGTTCAGAAGAACTTAAATCAAAGCCAACACAGCACTCAACAAAGGAACTGCTTTCAATCGGAATTCAGCCAAACGTTATCGTTTGCAGAAGTGAAAAGGAAATACCTGAAGAAATGACAAAGAAGATTGGTTTGTTCTGTAACGTTCGTCCTGAAGATGTTATTCAGAACCTCACTGCTCCTTCACTTTATGAAGTTCCTCTCTGGCTTGAAAAAGAAGGACTTGCAAAGTCAGTTTGTCATCACCTTAACCTAGAAGACAGAAAGCCTGACCTTACTGAATGGATTGAAATGGTCAACAGAACAAAGGCTGCAACAAAAACTGTTACAATCGGACTTGTAGGCAAATATGTAATGCTTCACGATGCATATCTTTCTGTAGCTGAAGCACTTCGTCACGGCGGAATAGTCAACGACACAAACGTTGAAATTCAGTGGATAGATTCCGAAGAAATTACTTCAAAGAATGCTGCTGGAATGCTCAATATGTGCGATGGAATAATTGTTCCTGGTGGTTTTGGCGACAGAGGAATTGAAGGCATGGTTGATGCTATCAGATATGCAAGAGAAAATAAGGTGCCACTTTTCGGAATATGTCTTGGTATGCAGATGGCAGTAGTTGAATTTGCCCGTAATGTAGCAGGGCTTTCAGGTGCAAACTCAACAGAATTTGGTGAAACACCTTATCCTGTTATTGATATAATGGAAGACCAGAAGGAAATTACTGAAAAGGGCGGAACAATGCGTCTCGGATTATATCCTTGCAAGCTTTCTCCTGACACAATCTGCTCCCGTGTTTACGGCGAGTCTCTCATATATGACAGACACCGTCACCGTTGGGAATTTAACAATGCATACAGAGCACAGCTCCACGATGCAGGCCTCACAATTGCAGGAATTTCTCCTGATGAAAGACTTGTTGAGATTGTTGAACTCAAGGATCATCCTTGGTTTGTAGGAGTTCAGTTCCATCCTGAATTCAAGTCAAGACCAAACAAGCCACAGAAACTTTTTGCAGACTTTATCCGAGCTGCTGTTGAATATCATAAATAATACTGAACTCTCATTACCGGATTCCGATAATGAGAGTTTTTATTTACACTATGAAAATAGTTATAACAGCCCTCATAACCGTAAGCTAATGAGGGCTGATTTTTATTCTTCTACCTGTTTGCCAAGGAAATGCGCTGCGGCCTGTGCAAGGCTCTGCTGAACCTCACTTGCAACAGAATCAGCGTTAGGTGCAAGGAAAGAAACAGCACCTGTAACATCTCCGGATGAAAGTATCGGAACGCTTATAATTGCAGGTCTGTCAACTCCTTCAACAGGATACATTTTTTTATCATTCGGATTTGTATATGTGTAAGTTTTTCTTGATTCCAAATACTCCTCAAGAGCCGGCGAAGCTCTTCTTTCGTTGAATTCCTTTTTCTGAACTCCTGCAACAGCAACAACGTGATCTCTGTCTAAAACTACTGTAGGACAATTTGCAAGCTTGTTCATTACTTCACATACCTGAGCTGCTGTTGTTGCCATTTCATTAATTGCAGAATATTTTTTAAAAATCACTTCACCATCATTACTTGTATATATTTCGAGAGGATCACCCTCACGGATTCGCATTGTTCGTCTGATCTCTTTAGGAATAACCACTCTTCCGAGATCATCTATTCTTCTGACAATACCAGTAGCTTTCATTATATATACCTCCCATATTTAATATGATGAATTTGTTTAAATTGTAATTATAGTGTTTGATATATAGGCAAGAATATACATAGAAATTTGAAAAAAGAGCAAGTAACCTGCATGAAAATTTTGTCATAATAAATCATGTTTTGTTTTTTGAAAATATAGAAACAAAATTATTATATTGAATGTTCAACATAATATTTATCTTTTTTAAAAATATTTTATACTAATATCCAATTAATAAAATGTACAAAAAATAAGTATAAAAAAGCGATACATCATGCTCCGATGTATCGCTTTATCGTATTTATTTTATCCGAGAAGTTCTTCCATTTCGTCAATAAGTTCATCAAAGAGTTTCAACGCTTCGCTTACAGGCTGTGAAGTAGTCATATCAACACCTGCATTTTTTAGCAATGTTATCGGATCTTCAGAACAACCTCCGCTTAAAAATGCAAGGTACTTGTCAACGGCTGGCTGACCCTCAGCGAGAATTTTTCTTGAAAGTGCAATAGCTGCTGAATATCCCGTTGCGTATTGATATACATAGTAATCATAATAAAAATGAGGTATTCTCGCCCATTCAAGTGCTATTTCTTCATCAATAACAATATCATCACCAAAATAAAGTTTGTTGAGGTCTTTGTATATTTCACAAAGTCTGTCGGATGTCAGTCCCTCTCCGCTTTCAGCTATCTGATTGATTTTCAACTCAAACTCTGCAAACATTGCCTGCCTATAAAGTGTAGTCCTGAACTGCTCTAGGAAGTAATTTATAAGATAAGCTCTCTGAATTTTATCATCCGTCTTTTTAAGAAGATACTGCATAAGGAGAGATTCATTGCATGTTGATGCAACCTCTGCAACAAAGATAACATAGTTGGAGTACACTACAGGCTGATTCTTGTTTGAAAGATAGGAATGAATTGCGTGTCCCATTTCATGGGCAAGGGTAAATTCACTGTCGAGATTATCCTTGTAATTCAGCAGTACAAATGGATGAACTCTTGCTCCTGCCGAGTATGCGCCGCTTCTCTTGTTCTTGTTTTCATAAACATCAATCCAGTTCTTTTCAAAGCCTTCATTAAGAATCTTGCCGTACATCTCACCAAGTGGCTTTACTGATTCAGCAACGTTTTTCTTTGCATCCTCATAGGAAATATCAACTACGGCTTCATTTACTATCGGAACATACAGGTCATACATATGCAGTTCATCAAGCTTCATAAGCTTTTTACGTAGCCTAACATACTTATGCATATATTCCATATTCTCGTGAACAGCATTAATAAGGCTGTGATATACCTGAACAGGAACATCCGAGGCGTCAAGTGAAGCATGAAGAGTTGATTCATATTTTCTAGCCTTTGCCCTGAACATAAGAGTTTTAACCTGTGATGAAAGCATTGCTGCGGATGTATTCCTATATTGTCCATAAACACCGTAAAGTGTTTCAAAAGCATTCTTTCTCAATATCCTGTCGGAAGAGTGCATAAGAGAAATAAAACTGCCGTGAGTAAGCTCATGTTCATTTTCGTCGCTGTCCTTTACATCAGGAAATTCAAGGTCAGCATCGTTGAACATTGAATAAATATTTTCAGGGGCAGATGACATTTCACCGGCAAGAGAAATGATTTTTTCCTCATTTTCAGAAAGAATATGCTCCTTGCTTTTTCTTATATTATCAATGTGCTTTCTATACAGTTCAAGTTCAGGCAGGGTTTTGTAGAACTGTTCAAGAGTATCATTTTCAATACTGCATATTTCAGGCGCAGCAAATGAAGAAACACTTCCCAGATCAACTGAAAGAGTTTCAATTCTTCCTGTGAAATCCTGATATTTTGTAACTTTTGTATCCTCGTCGGATTTTCTCTGCGCATAGTTTGCAAGGCTGTCAAGCACAACAGCCATATCTTCATTGAGCTTCATAAAGTCAAATAAGAACTGCGATGATTCAGAAAGCTTTCCTCTGAACTGAGCAATTCTTTCAGGAAACGACTTTGCTTTTTTCAGATCATCAAGCCATGCTTCATCATCCTTATAAATATCATTTATAGCCCATTTATCCTTTTCGGAGATTTCATTTCTTGAAGGTATTCTCTTTATTTCTGCCATATTTATTACCATTCCTTTCTGCTGGTTGTTCCTTTATTAATGTAATTGAATAAAATATATTATATCACAGTATTATATCATAGTCAAAAAGTTAAAGTTATATTCTAAAAAAACACCTGTGATATTAAATACCACAGGTGTTTTTTATTGTTTATCTTCAGGTTTTTGTCTGGTTATTAATTTCTTGGTTTCAACTAAAAGAGCTTCCTTTGTATTTTCAATGTCACCATCCATAACCTTACAAAGTATATCATCAAGAACTGCTCCGATTATGGGGCCCTTAACTCCAAGCTCTGTAATATCATGTCCGTCTATAGCAAGATCTGCAATGCTCAGGCAATCTTTTCTCGTTATAATTTCATAACCCTTAAGCTTCATAGCATCAAGCACCTGCAAACGTTCCATGCAAAAACTCTGCTTTGCCTTGCTGTCGCCTTTCATGACTTCAATCAGATTGTGGAACTGATCCTGTCCAAGTCTTGAAATTAGTCTTCTGACAACCTTGACATCATCAACCGGAGTTACATAATGATATGCAATAAGCTGACTAACATTTTCAATTGTCTCATTGTCATATCTAAGCCTTCTGAGTATTATTTCAGCAGTAACAGAACTTTGCTTTTCGTGGCCAAAAAAATGACCTTCACCCTCATCATCCTGCTGGAAGCACTGCGGCTTTGAAATATCATGCAGAAAAAGTGCAAGTCTTACAAGAAGATTGTTTTTTGAATTTTCCACCGCGCAAACAGAATGTTCCCAAACATCATAAATGTGATATCTGCTGTGCTGATCAAAACCGATACAAGTTTTGATTTCAGGAATAAATCTCATAATTACATCAGAATATTTCAGCAAAACACCCGAAGGTGAATCACCTGTGAGGATAAGATTCAGCTCATTCCTGATTCTTTCAGCTGAAATGCTGTCAAGAAGATAACTGCATTCATGAATAGCCAGAGCAGTAATGTCCTCTACTTCAAAATCAAGTGAAGAAGAAAATCTCAATGCCCTCAAAATACGTAATGCATCCTCAGAAAATCTTACAGACGGCTCGCCAACACATCTGATTTTTCTGTTAAAGAGGTCTTTCTGACCGCCAAATTTATCTATAATACCGGTACGGTCTGAATATGCCATTGCGTTGATTGTAAAGTCACGCCTTGACAAATCCTCTGCAAGGCAGTTAGTGAACAAAACAGATTCCGGTTTCCTGTGATTAAGATATTCACCATCCACTCTGTAAGTGGTAACCTCAACATTCATTCCCTCAGAAACTACAGTAAGAGTCCCATGCTTTGTTCCAGTTTCAATTACTTTAAAGTCGGAGAAACATTCTTTCATTTCTGACGGAACTGCACTGGTAGTAATGTCATAATCATGCGGGGTTATTCCCATTAATGAATCTCTGACACAGCCGCCTACAATATAGGCTTCAAAGCCATTTTTTTCTAAAGCATTTATAACATTTTTAACATTTTCAGGAATAAAAACATCCATATTATCACCACCAGAAACTATTTACTTATTATTAGTTTTAATTCTTATTTTATTAATAATATCATATTTTAAACACAAAAGCAACAATATCCGATTATTTTTCACATATTTAACTGTTATTATTTCAGAGCTTCAACATATAATATTACTGCCACAGATGTGATTAACCGTAACGTTTTAATAAAACGCTGCATTTAATTTTTCTGCCGGCTGTTATCTTTTCAATTTTTGTTATGTTAATATGTTAAGATAAAATATGCGGAAATTCCGCCTAAGAATGGAGAATCGTTATGACAAAGAATAGTTCTATTCAGTGTGATGTTACGAACTGTAAGTACAATCTCGGCTCAGAACATTACTGTACTCTTAATACTATTAAAGTAGGAACACATGAATCTAACCCAACTGTTCCTGAATGTACAGACTGTATGTCATTTGCCCAGAAGAGCTAAAAACTTGCATCTTCTTAACCGATGTCTTGAAATATAGGCATCGGTTATTTTTTTAATTTCAAAAATTGCACGAAATATTGACTTTTATTTGTTATTTGTAACAAATAATTAAAAGTAGTATTTTTGTTATTGACAGGTTATAATATATATTGTATAATATTATCAGAACATAAACTGATATTACATATATGCTACGGGGGATACATATGAAAGAACAACTCAGGGTTTACTTGGATAATTTATTCCAGGATGCCCCTCATACTGCCAAAGCTGCAGAACGTAAAGGGCAAATTTTTCAGACCTTATCAGACAAATATGATGAACTAGTTGCTGAGGGAACTGATCCTCAGACTGCTATGAACATAGTAGTAAGGTCTGTTTCTAATGTTCCAGCCATTTTTGAGGGACTTGATAAAGAGGGTTATGGGGTTCACCAAGTAAAACATGAGCCGGAAGTTCAGATACTTGCACCTGCCATCCCTGCAAACAAAAAAAAGAAAAAGCATCTTCTGCTTACATGGCCGCTTATTTTATGTTATATACTCACGGGATTAATTGGAATCAAAGAAACAAACGGCATTCATTTTCATGGACCGAACCGCCCTCCATTTTTCACTCTTGAAGAAAGCTATTATGATTATTCTGATGATGTTTCATTAGTAAATACAACAACATTTCCTGCTGCAGATATAAAAGATATGGACATATCAGTAGAATATGACAGTATCAACTTCTTTACCAGTGAAAGCGGCCAAATTGAAATACGTGAATATTCAAACAATATGGACGGTGAAAATGAACTTGCAAAAATTAGCTTAGACGGCAATAAGCTTGCTATTAAAAAAACTGATAATATAGCTTCTATCCTTAATTTCGGCACGGGATTTAGGACAAGCTACATTGAAATATATGCCCCTGCTTCATTCTATGAAGTTGCTAACAAGAATTTTGAAATTTCAACTATTTCGGGACAAATAATCTTTTCGAACGATATAGTTCTTAATGCAAATGAACTCGAACTTGAGACAACAAGCGGAAATATTGAACTTTCAAAATTAACTTCAAAATCTCTTAATGCATCTACTATAAGTGGTTCTATATTTGCATCAAATATCACATCAGACAAAACCAACGCTCAGACAGCAAGCGGAGATATTCATCTTCAGGATATAAAAGGTAAGATTGAAGCAAATTCAATTAGCGGCAGTATGGATATTATTGGCGGAAACGATAAGATAAGTCTTGGAACTACAACCGGATATATCAATCTCACAAAAGCTGATGGTATTGTAACTGCAAATTCAATCAGTGGGGAAATTCAGATAACTGAAAGCAAAGGCGGAGCAAATATAGAATCTGTTTCCGGAAGTGTTTACTATTTCTGTGACGCTCTTACTGAAGACTCTGATTTCTCAACAACAAGCGGATCACTCAACATCAGCATTCCTGAAAATAGTGATGTTGAATTTGATGCAACTACTGTAAGCGGTTCTATTTATACATTTTTTGGCGAAAAAGATAGAGAGGTTAAAAAGAAAATCGGCAATGGTTCTGTTGAACTGAAAGCAGAAACAGTTTCAGGTTCTATCAATGTTGATATTCAGTATACTGCCAATTCAGTATCCTATCAATATGAATGATGAGAAAATACTTGATTAATAATTGACAAATCCTTCTTAAACATATTTTGTAATAACAGATTGACTATAGTGGTCAATCTGTTATTATTTGTACAAAAAATCATATTATACGTATAAACTTTTAATTATTGTCAACACTCCCAATGAAAGGGTGTGCTGACATGAAAAAGATACAGAATATTGAACTTGCTTTGCTGACAGGAATGCTGATCACAATTATTTTAAGTGGATTTTGCTCATTTGATGAAAACTACAATGAAATTACCGATAATGTTTTCCGACTTCATATACTTGCCAACTCCGACAGTAATGAAGATCAGGAGTTAAAACTTAAAGTCCGTGATGCTGTACTTAAGAATACATCTTATCTTTTTGACGAATCGATGTCAAAGGAAGAAACAATCAATACTGTAGAACAGCACATGAACGAACTAAACCAGATTGCGAAAAAAACTATTGCAGAGAACGGTTATTCATACAGTGTAAAATGTGAAATAACTGAAATGTATTTCGATAAAAAAATATATGAAGATATAACAATGCCACAGGGTAATTATTCTGCTTTGAGAATTACAATCGGTGAAGCAAAAGGACATAACTGGTGGTGCGTAATGTTTCCTCCGCTGTGCCTGCCTGCTGTAACAAACACTGAAGAAATTCTTGAGGAGTATGGAGATATTCTAACTAAAGAAGAAGTTGATATGCTTCAGAATCCTGAAAATTATGAGGTAAGGTTTTACTTTGTTGATTTAGTCAGTAAATTGACAGATGATAACGGAAAGAATACAGAAAACGCAGAAATTGCTGTGCAGAAAAAATAATTATAATGTATATAATTACAGAAAAACTAGAAAATATGCTGTAATTATATACATTTTTTTGTATTATTATATAAGTCACATATACATATATGTAAATTTCATATAATAATAAGCAATAATAATTGTAACAAATTAATAAATAACTTTGTTTTTTTTTGTGAAGAAATATTTCTAAAATTCCCTTGTGAAAATTGACTATATATGTTATACTTAATAAGTATTAAAATATGAATATGGAGGTATTCACAATGGACGGTACAGGCTTCTTAAAAACGGTTAGCTTTGGCGGATTCGATAAAAAAGACGTTTTAGCATATGTAGATGAATTAAACACTAAAATTTATACATTAGAGGCTGAACTTGATGAAAAGAGAGCTCTGCTTGAAAGCAGCGGTGGAACTGACGGAGAAACTGCCTCAAAATATGAGGAACTTCTTGCAGCCGATAAAAATAAAATTACAGAAATTCAGACAAACAATAATTCTCTTAAACTTCAGCTTAAGAGCGCAGAAGATGAACTGGCAACCAAAAACAACGAAATTGAGGAGCTTAAAAAGAGAACAAGCGAACTTGAAGATCAACTTCAGGAAGCTAAGAATAAGATTGTTTCAGGTGGCGGGGCTGTAGATCACAGTGCTGTTGACCTCAGCAATGTATTTATTGAAGCTCAAAAGACAGCCAACACCATTGTTTCACAGGCTAAGGAAAACGCCAAGAAAATGGATGAAGATGCTAAGAAGCTTGCAAATCAAGTTGTTGATGACGCTAATAGTAAGGCATCAACTATTGTTAAGAATGCAGATGACAAGGCTAACAGAATTCTTACTGACGCTGAAGATAAATCTTCAGAAATGCGCGCTGCTGCGGAAGTTATAAAGACATCAGTTTCTGCTGATATCAATGATATCCAGAGCAACATTGCAAAGCTCAAGCAAGTGCTTGAAATGTTCTCAAGCGAAAGCCTTGATACTCTTGATAAAGCAGCTAATCTTATTGATACAACTCAGGGTTCGATTCAGAAGGGCAGTGTTCCAAGCACAACTGGTAATTCTTCGAAATCCATTTCAAATCCTAAACCTGCTGTTGCAGCTCCAAAGCCAGCTCCAGCACCGGCTCCTGCTGCTCCTAAGTCGGCTGTTGCCCCACAGGCACCACAGGCACCACAGACTGCAAAGACAGCTCCAAAGCTTTCAAACTTTGGCTTTGATATGAGTGAAATCGAAAATATGGCTAAGGCAATTGAAGCTGAAGCAAATAAGGCGCCGTCTTCCGAATATTCTCAAGAAACAGCATATGATGATGAATTAATGCCTGGTCATATCAAGCTTTCAGACATGATGTAAACTATGGCTGTATACGAAATTACTACATCAGAACTCAGATCATACTGTGATAAGCTTAAAATAGGTGACAAAGTTCTGCTTACCGGATACATATTTACTGCAAGAGATGCTGTTCATAAAAAACTAAATTCATTGCTTGATGAGGGGGCCGAACTTCCTGTCAGCATAAAGGATGCAGTTATTTATTATGCTGGACCTACTGCCGCTCCCGAAGGAAAGGCTGTTGGTTCATGCGGGCCTACGACATCTGGCAGAATGGATAATTTTGCACCAAGGCTTCTTGACCTAGGACTATGCGCTATGATTGGTAAAGGCGAACGAAGTGCTGAAGTGCAGGATGCTATTGTCAGAAACAAGGCAGTTTATTTCTGTGCTATTGGTGGTGCGGGTGCACTTGCTTCAAGTTGCATAAAAAGCTGTGAGGTCATTGCATTTGAAGAACTCGGATGCGAATCGTTAAAACGACTTTATATTGAAAAATTTCCTGTTACAGTAGCAAACGACTGCGACGGCGGCGATATTTTTTCTTACGGCAGGAATTTTTATAAACAATAATTTTTTAAACATAATAAATTATGGGCTGGAACTTCTGCCCATAATTTATTTTTTTGTGAGGGACTAATGAGGAAAATAGTTAAGGAACGAGCTTTTTATTCAATGCTTTTTGCAATAACAATTCCAATAGCACTAAAAGAATTAATAAACTTCGGCGTATCAATGACTGATACATTCATGCTCGGACAGATTTCAGACATACAGATTTCTGCCTGTTCACAGGCAAACCAGCCCCAATTCATCTTTACTCTTTTCAATTTTGGGCTTGCAGGAGGAGCATGTGTGCTTGCCGCGCAGTACTGGGGTAAAAAAGATGTTGAAACTATACGAAAAATTATTGGCATGGTTCTAAAAATCAGTATAATAATTTCACTTCTGCTAACACTGACAGTACAACTATTCCCCGAACAAATAATGGGTATCTACATTGATATTTCTGAAGCAAAAGGACAGCTTATTCTTTCTGAATCTGTTGACTATCTTCGTATAGTCAGTCTTGGATATTTCTTCTTTGGTCTTTCAATGACATTCCAAAATAGTATCAGGAGCGTGGAAATAGTCAAGATTTCAACGCTTACAAGCTTAGTAAGCTTTTTCATCAATGTGTTTCTTAACTGGGTATTTATTTTCGGAAATCTTGGTTCAGAGGCTATGGGAATCCGTGGAGCAGCACTCGCTACCCTTATTGCAAGAATTGTAGATTTCATAATTACAGCCGTATTTGCTCTATTAATTGACAAGCGTTTGCAGTTCAAGTTAAAATACATTTTTAAATGGGATAAACAGCTGAGCAGTGACCTAATGAAAATAAGTCTTCCTGTAGTTGCAAATGAACTGATGTGGGCATTGGGCATATCCTGTCAGTCTGCAATTCTCGGTCAGCTCAGCACAGAAATAATATCTGCAAATGCTATAGCAAGCGTTTTACAGCAGCTTTCTACTATTGTAATTATGGGAGTTGCAAATGCTGCTGCAATCGTAGTAGGTAAAAAAATTGGTGAGAACGACCTTGAGGGTGCAAAAAATTCTGCATGGACAATTTCACTGTTATCAGTTCTGCTTGGACTTATAAGTTCTGTTGTAGTTTTCCAGTTAAGGAAACCATTTGTAATGCTGTACAATATTGACGAAGCATCAAGAATACTTACACAGGATCTGCTTATAATAACTTCTGTTTTTGTATTTTTTGTTTCAATTTCAGCAATATCAATTGTTGGCGTTCTCCGAGGCGCAGGAGATACTAAATTCACTCTCAAGCTCGAAGCTGTATGCTTGTGGTGTATTGCCTTACCGGTTGGGATGATAACAGGCTTTATATTTCATGCCCCGATTCTTGCTGTTTATGCCGCTCTTAAAATAGATGAACCACTTAAAAGCGTGTTTGCATTCAGAAGAATATTAAAAGACAGCACTTACAGAAATGTAACAAGATAGCATATTATACAAAAATTCACGTATTTTAAAGTAACTTTATGACAAAAAAATAACCTCCCATAATAAGTTATTAAATTTCTCTTGACAAATAGTCAACTTAAGATTACAATAAATATATTGCATACCTATGTTGAATGGTGGGAAGGCTATGTTTCGGAGTAACCGACTAACGAACTGCTCCGTTTCTGGCAGTCTTGATAGCTTGCCTGATGAAGAACTTGTATCTTTATGCGAGGAAAACAGTGCAGCTGTTTCGGTTTTGATTTCACGTTATGTCAAGCTTATCTGGAAAAAGTCATATTTTTATTCAGGTAATTATCTTGACTCTGAGGATTTAACGCAAGAAGGATTGCTTGCCCTGTTAAAGGCAGCAGGAACTTTTGACAAAACCCGGAACGCGAAATTCTCATCATACTGTGATGTATGTATTACTAACCGGATGAAAAATGCAGCAGCAAAAAGCAGGAACATTATTGAAGATGTTACTGAATCTGACTGTGTTGATGAAGAGGATAATATCACTCCTGAGTTGATATGTCTTGAAAAAGAATCTGTTTCTGAAATCTATGAAAAGATTTCATCGCTGCTCAGCGAAAAGGAATGGGAGGTTTTCAAGCTGTATCTTGACGATATGTCTTATAATGAGATATCTGAAAAACTTGGAATCAGTTTTAAATCGGTTGATAATGCAGTATTTCGTGTGAAGAAGAAATTACGGGCTTTATTAAGTCCAAATCATTTTGCATCTTAGGTATTCATAATAATATGGCCAAGTAGCTTAATAAAGAGCGTTGTTTGTCAAAGGCAAAGGTGTCGGTGCGAATCCGTCCTCAGGTCCAAAATATTAATAAGCGAGGGAAATCAAAATGTTTGAAGACAAGACATTAGTATGCAAGGAATGTGGAGCAGATTTCGTATTCACAGCCGGCGAACAGGAATTTTATGCAGAGAAAGGTTTCGTAAATGAACCACAGCGCTGCAAGTCCTGCAGAGATTCAAGAAAGAACAACAACAAGGCTGAAAGAGAAATGTATGAAGCTACATGCGCATCATGCGGAAAGACTGCAAGAGTTCCTTTCAGACCAAGAGAAGACCGTCCTGTATATTGCAGTGACTGTTTTGCAAAGATGAAGCAGGAATAATTCTGTCTTAATTAATGTAAAAACTAAAGGCTGTTTCACATATGTGAAACAGCCTTATTTTTATCTTTCTCTTTTATTCCTGTTATTGAATTGACTACGCAAATTATTAAATCTAATTTTGTTTCGTATTTTTCTGTAAAAACCTCTGCCGAAGAAAATAAAGAAATTCACAAACGCAGCAAGGATTGCAATTTTGTCTGCAAATGGAACAAAAATCATGTTAATAATAAGAAATGCAGCATCTATATACGCAAGATATTTTACTTTAATCGGAATCAGAAAATATAATCTGAATTCAGCATTTGGAAAAAGTACAGCATAGCCTAAAAATAGTGACAGGTTAAGATATGTTACAGTTGCATATCCGCAGATAAATCCACAGACTATTGATCCTAAAACTCCTATCAGATAATAAAGCGTGAATTTCTGTGTTCCCCACATTGACTCCATCTGGTTGCCGATAGAATAATACAAAACAAGAACAAATATCAGGAACAAAAGGCTTATAGGAGGTGGAACAAGGATAAAGCTCAATATTCTCCAAACCTCACCTTGAAAGATATTTTCTCTTATAAAAATAAGATGCTGTGATAGATTCAGGTTACTAAATAGATACGAAAACATTGCCACAATGCCCTGCCCTATACTAATGTACAACATCAGGTTCGGTATTCCAAAGTTCCTGAATTTTCTTTTCAGATTGTTAAGTACGTTCAATTTTATCCTCCTAAATAAATTTAGGCAATACCGCACAAAGCCTCAGGCTACGTTTCGACGATTTGAGAAACAGCAAAAATACGTTACTGAGCCTGTTTTGAAAATCGACAGAAACGTATTGTGCGGTATTGCCTTTATTAAATAACGCTTTCATATTATGCCCATGTTTTTAATAATCTATTGCATTAAATGCAAAAATGAGGTATAATAATGATTATAATGTTAACCTAATATATAGTTTTTTCGGAAAGGACGTTTATGCTATGAATAATAAAATTACAAAAGATATGATTATCGGAGAAATCCTTGACCTTGATCCTGATACTGCCCCTTATTTCCTTGATATGGGTATGCACTGTCTCGGATGTCCTTCTGCAAGAGGCGAATCGCTTGAAGATGCTTGCGCAGTTCACGGCGTCAATGCAGATGAAATGGTTGAAAAACTCAATAAGTTTTTAGCAGAAAAGTAATCTGATATCTATGTTTTATTTACTATCCGCAGGTGTATGCTTGCGGATAGTTTTTTAGGACAATTAACACCTTTCAGTCAGAACTTCAGGAAAGGAGAATGCTTTTATACCAAAAGCATTATCAGACTTATGCTTGATAAAAGACTAACCGCCTGTGCAGAGCTTGTAACGGGAAAAAGAGTCTGTGACATCGGAACAGATCATGCCTATCTCGTAGCTGAACTGCTCTCAAACGGAAAATGCTTATCCGCTGTAGCGGCAGATATAAATGAGGGGCCTCTTTCCGCAGCAAAGGCAACGCTTGAAAAATACGGTGTTGCTGACAGAACGGATATTATCCTTTCAGACGGTCTTGAAAATATACCTCCCGACGGAATAACTGATATAGTTATAGCAGGTATGGGGGCAGAAATGATTCTGCACATAATTAATCAATGTGAATGGATAAAAAAAGATATAAACCTTATTCTTCAGCCCATGACACATGCACCGTTTTTAAGAAAACAGCTTTATGCTGATGGCTTTGAAATTACAAGGGAAATTGCAGTTTGTGACGAAGATAAATGCTATGCTGTCATGCAGGTGCATTTCAGCGGTGATTCCAGAGAGCTATCCGAAGTTGAACAGAATGTAGGCTTTTCGGATATAAGTATAGCAGAATCAAGAGAATATGTAAAGCGGCAATATAAACGTATTTATAAAATCGGAAAAGCCCTTTCCGACGCTGGAAAAGCTGATGAAGCAAAGCCTTTTCTTACTCTTTCAGATAATATTTTATCATACATTGGAGGATAAGTTTAAAATTATTTTAATCTATGAGTTTTGACTTTCGGACTACAAAACTCAGAAAGGATACTTATAAATATGATAACAATAACAAACATATACAATTCTTTGAACGAAATCGCACCATTTTGTTATATGGATAAGGATGACAACAGCGGTTTACTTGTTGGAAATATGGACAAACCTGTTTCAAAAATAGTTCTTGCTCTTGACATTACAAAAGATGTTGTTGAGGAAGCGAACAGCAGGGGTGCAGATGTTATTATATCTCACCACCCTGTTATATATCATCCGCTGAAAAAGCTTTCCGAAAACAATCCTGCCTGCCTTGCATTCAGATGTGGCATAAGCTGTATATGCTCACACTCCCCCCTTGATATTGCCGACGGCGGTATCAACGATATAATCTTTGATATGATAAAAAAGCCACTTAGATTAAAAGATTCAACAGAAGTTCTTTGCCCTGAACATAGCGACGGAAGTGGATATGGTAAAGTATGCGAGTCAGAGAGTGAGTTTATTTCTGATGAGTTTGCACGTATACTCAAGAATGTTTTTGGTTGTACCTATGTCAGGTTTACTCAAAGCAGCAGAAAAGTAAAAAAAATAGCTTTCTGTTCAGGCGGGGCAGGATACATGCTTACAGATGCAATTGCAAAGGGTGCAGATGCTTATTTTACAGGAGATACAAAGCATGACCAGCTTATCACAGCTAAAAATGAGGATGTTACCCTTGTGGACTGCGGGCATTTCCATACTGAAAATATTGTCATTCCTTACCTGAAAAAAAAGCTTGAACAAAAGCTTGGCAAAATTGAAATAATCATTGCCGATTCAGGGACAGATCCTGCTTGCTACATCGTCTGATAAGGAAAATAGCAGAAAGGAATTGGGATTGTAATGAGTATGAAAGGATATATCTGTCCTGTATGTTCAAAGAATCTTGAAATAAAGGACAAATGCTATATATGCGAAAACAGACATTGCTTTGATATTGCAAAGCAGGGTTATGTCAATCTTCTGCTTTCAAATCAGATGAATGCAAAGCTTCCCGGTGACAACAAGCTTATGGTAAATGCAAGGAGGGATTTCTTAAGTAAGGGTTACTACTCTGTTCTTCTTGAAAAGCTTTGTGAGACGGCTGAAAAGCATATTCACGCTGGTGATACTGTAATGGATGTCGGCTGCGGTGAGGGGTACTATACTTCCGGAGTTTATGAAGCACTCAAAGAGAAAAATATATCCGTGAATATGTTCGGAATTGATATTTCAAAATCTGCTCTTGCCTGTGCAGGAAAGCGCTCACATGGCATACAATATGCCGTTGCAAGCGCATTTCACATTCCTGTAAATGATGGTTCATGCGATGTTATGATGTCACTGTTTGCGCCATACTGCGGAGAAGAATTTTCAAGGATTCTCAAGTCTCATGGTAAAATGATTCTTGTAATACCATCAGAAAATCATCTCTGGGAACTAAAAAAAGCTGTCTATGACAAGCCATATCTAAATGAAGTCAAGGATTATGCTCTGGACGGATTTGAGCTTTCGGAAAAAACAAAGGTGCAAAGCGTTATAAAACTTGATAACAATGAGGATATAAAAAATCTGTTTTCTATGACACCATATTATTATAAAACAAGTGCAGAGGGACAGCAAAGACTTTCTGAACTCAATACTCTTGAAACACAGATTGAGTTTGAAATACTTGTTTATAAAAAGCAGTAATTCATTAAAGGGGACATACAAAATGAATGACAAAGTAATAATAATCTGCGAGTCAATGTATCACAATAATACCATTAAGCTTGCAAATGCAATGGCTTTAAAACTAAATTGTAAGGTTATCGGATATGATGAGGCGCTTTCAGCTGACTTATCAAAATATAGCATAGTCGGTCTTGGAAGCGGTATATTCTTCACATCCCACCATCCTAAACTTATTGAAGCGGCAAAGAAATTGACATCATCACAATCTGTTTTTCTGTTCTCGACACATGGCGCACCTTTTATGGGAAAGTATCATAATGCAATAAAAAAGGCTCTATCAGAAAATAATGTAAAGGTTATTGGAGATTTTTCCTGTAAAGGATTTGATGGTACTGGGCCGTTTCTTATTACTCATGGAGGAAACAAGGGGCGGCCAAATGAAAATGACTGCATGAGAGCAGAAAAGTTTATAAAGAAGATACTGCCTGAGTATTATATTGATACTGAAACTGTACATAACGGAAAGTATGTTGAAGTTAAAAAGGATAAGTGCATTGGCTGTGGTAAATGCATAAAAGTATGTCCTATGAAAGTGTTTGAACTCAAAGACGGCGTTTCTTCCCCTGTCAATGCTATTGAGTGTACCCACTGCCTGTTGTGCATAGAAAACTGCCCGACAGCATCTATATCCGTTCACCACACTTACAGAGAAGCTATTGCAATTGCAAAGCGACACGCAAAGAAAACTTCACTATAACAACAAAATTAAAAAGGTGCTAGCGTGAAAATGTTTTTCACGCTGCTATATAATTCTTTTCTGTAAGTATATAGACAGAAAATGTAAATGTAGCAAAATGAATGGAGGATTAATATGGCTCTGGACGGAGCGTTTTTGAACTGTATAAAAAGCGAAATATCCTTTCTTATCGGCGGCAGAGTGGATAAAATTCACCAGCCATCCCGTGAGGAAGTTGTAATATCATTCCGTACAAAAGGCGGAAACTCAAAGCTGTTAATTTCAGCATCTGCAAATTCAGCAAGAGTTCATATAACAAAATCAAACATAGAAAATCCAAAGGTTCCGCCAATGTTCTGTATGCTTTTAAGAAAGCATGTCGGCTGCGGAAAGCTTCTTAATATACGTCAGGACGGATTTGAAAGAATACTTTATCTTGACTTTGAGACAATGAATGAACTTGGCGATATGACTGTAATTACCCTTGCAATTGAAATAATGGGACGTTGTTCAAACCTTGTAATTATTAATGCAGAGGGAAAAATCATTGACAGTATCAAGCGTGTTGATGAAGAAATGTCAAGAGAAAGGCTTGTACTTCCGGGCATGACTTACACATTCCCGCCTCGTGACAATTCAAGACTGAATTTTACTTCATTTTCAAGAGAAGAACTTTTATCTGCTCTTAACAATTCAAAAAATTCAGAGCTTTCAAAATGCCTTGTAAGAATATTTGAGGGTATCTCGCCTGTTATTGCAAGAGAATGGGTTTTCCTTGCCTGCAAAGGACGTGACTGTACAAACACAGACATATCCGAAGATGAAACTGACAGGCTTGTGTTCTATATACAGAAGTCTGCACAGGACAAGCAGGCTGGACATTCCTATACTGTTCTTAAAGACAAGGATGGAATGTTCAAGGATTTCAGCTTTACTGAAATTCATCAGTACGGCGCTCTTATGATAACAAAAAGCATGCCGTCAGCCTGTGACACACTTGATTATTTCTATACAGAGCGTGACAATACAGCACGCATGAAACAGCGTTCACAGGACTTGTATAAAATGCTCTTGAACACAACCGAACGTATTGCAAGACGTATAGCTTCACAGAAAGAAGAACTGAAAGCCTGTGCTGACAGGGACATTCTCAAGCTCAAGGGTGATCTTATTTCAGCAAATATGTACAAACTTGAAAAGGGCATGACTTCTTTTGAAACTGAAAACTTCTATGATGAAAACTGCTCTGTTATAGAAATCAAACTCAATGCAAGACTTACCCCGTCACAGAATATGCAGAAATATTATGCTGAATACAGAAAATCTGATACTGCCGAGAAAAAGCTTACAGAACAGATTGTACAAGGTGAAGAAGAACTTGCATATATAGACAGCGTTTTTGATTCGCTCACCCGTACACAGAGTGAGGATGAGGTAAATGAGCTTCGCCTTGAACTTGCTGAACAAGGATATATTAAGGCTAACAAACTTAAGGGCAAGCCGCCTAAATCAAAGCCACCGATTGAATATACCTCACCTGACGGATATAAAATCTATGTCGGAAGAAATAACAAACAGAATGACAAGCTTACTACAAAGCTTGCTGAAAAATCAGATATATGGCTTCATACACAAAATATCACAGGCTCTCATGTAATTATTTCAACTAACGGAACAACTCCGCCTAATGAAACAATCCTGTTTGCTGCAAGGATTGCTGCTTTCAACAGTAAAGCAAAAAACTCTTCACAGGTGCCTGTTGATTATGTTCCGATAAAGTTTGTTAAAAAGCCATCAGGGGCAAAGCCTGGTATGGTTATTTTTACAAACAACAGAACTCTTTATGTAACCCCTCTTAACCCTGAAGAAGAACAGTAAAATTCAGAAAGGAACAGTCAAAAATATGATACTTGATGAAAAATTCTTTCACAGGGATTGTCTTGACGTTTGCCCTGAACTTGTAGGAAAGCTTATTTGCCGAAAGCTTGTCGACGGTACTGTTTTATCGGTTCGCATAACAGAAACAGAGGCTTACAGAGGTGAAGAAGATACAGCTTGTCATGCAAGCAAGGGACGCACCCCAAGAACGGAATTACTGTATGGAAAATCAGGTGTGATATATGTATATCTATGCTATGGAATGCACTGGCTTATGAACGTTATCACAGGTGAAGAGGGCACTCCCCAAGGTATCCTTTTTAGGGCGGCGGAAATATACAATGGTCCGGCAAAGCTTACAAAGCATCTTAAAATTGACAAGAGCTTTAACGGTGAAAGCTTCTGCGGAAACGAACGCATATGGATTGAAGATGACGGCTACAAGCCTGAAATAATAACAAAACCTCGTGTTGGAATAGATTACGCTACCCCCGAATACAGGGACATATTATGGAGATTCTGCGACAAGGACAAAAGCTAAATGAAAGGATGGTCAGAGATATGCTCAGAATGATTCTGGGAGGAGCCGGAACAGGCAAATCCTACTGCCTCATGGACAGAATAAAAACTGCTGTCAGTAAAGGTGAGAAAATAACCGTAATTGTTCCTGACCAGTTTTCATTTGAATTTGACCGCAAGCTTTACAATTACCTTGGAATTCAGCAATTCAACAACGTAACCATTCTGTCCTTTGCACGTCTTGCAAAAGCAATCTTCCTGCAATGCGGCGGGTTAAAAGGACAATATGCTGACGATATTGTAAGAACTGCACTGATGCACAGGACGCTTAAAACTGTGTCCGAAAATGAGGGGCTATCTTACTATTCCCGTCAGTCAAAGTCCCCTGCTTTCCTTGATTTATGCCTTGATTTTGTAAAGGATATGACACTTAATGCTGTTACTCCTGAACTTCTTACGTCAAAGATAAATCTGCTCTCTGATAATATAAAAGAAAAAATTTCGGATATGTCGCTGATATATTCAGCTTATTCAAAGATACTGTCTGACAATGGCTATAAGGACAGCCTTAGTGATATTTCCGAGGCGGCAAAAAGAGCAGCATGCGGACAATATTTTAACGGGCAGTGCATTTTTATTGATGAATTCAAAAGTTTTACTGCTGATGAAATAAAGCTTATTGAAGTAATGCTGACGCAGGCAGAAGAGCTTGATATATGCCTCTCCACAGGAAACAAAACCCCTGAAAAACACTCTGTTTTCAATACAACAGACCATACTCACAGCAGACTCAGACAGCTTTGTGAAAATCATGGTGTAACAGCAGAAACAACGATGCTTACTGAACAGAAGCGATTCAGAAGTGAAGCACTTGCACATATTTCATCAAATATACTTCGTCCTGTAAGAAACATTTATGAAGGTAATGCAGATTGTGTACATATTACCGAGTGTGCTGATATTTATAAAGAAGCTGATGTTGTCTGCGCACAGATAAAACATCTTGTTATGGAAAATGGCTATCATTACAGTGATATTGCCGTTGTTTCAAGAAATCCTGAAAGCTATAACTCTGTTTTTGAAGCGGCAGCTGAACGTTATGAAATTCCTGTTTTCATGGATAAAAATGATTCTGTAATGCACAAGTCATTGGTAATCTTTGTTTGTTCCGCACTTGAAATTGCATCTTCAGAAAAGTATCACACCGAAGATATTCTGCGATACATAAAAACAGATATGACAGGTATTTATCCTGACGATATTTCCGCTGCAGAAGACTATGTCTACAAATGGAACGTCGAGGGAAATATGTGGAGCGAGCCTTTTATCAGAGATGAAGAAGGAACAGCAGAAAGTGTCCGTAAAGCAATTATTGAACCTCTCAATGAACTGCGTGATAGTTGTAAGGACACTGACGGCGGAGTTATCTGCAAAAACCTTTTTGCATTCTTTGACAGTATTAAACTTTCAAATGTTATTAAAGAGAAAATTACAAATTACAACGGAAGTGATTCAGCTGTAATAACAGCAGTACGAGAGCTTAAACAGCTTTGGGAAATGATTTGCTCATGCATGGAATCACTCTATAAAATACTTGATGGATATACACTTTCACTCAAACAGTTTGCTGATCTTTTCAGCACTGTAATGTCAAAGCAAAGTGTATCCTTGCCGCCGCAGACGCTTGACTGCGTTACTTTTGCGGCGGCAAACATGTCTCGTCTTGCTGATCCTGCTGTTGTATTTATAATAGGCGTAAATGAAGGAATACTTCCTTTTTCTCCTAAAACTACGGGCATTTTTTCAGACAGGGACAGAAACTTGCTAGAACAATCCGGACTAAAACTTTCGGGCGGAATAGAAGATAGAATTGCAGAGGAGCGTTTTGTTGCATACAACACTTTTTCTGCACCGTCAGAAATGCTTTTTATATCCTACCCTCTTGCAGACATTTCAGGCAAAGCTATGTATCCGTCATTTGCAGTAAGCCAGATTGAGAATATGTTCAATGAAAATATTATTTCTAAGGATAATGATATTGGTCTGTTATACTTCTGTACATCCCCTGCTTCAGCATATTACAGCTTTGTTCAGGAATACAGCAGGACGGACAAGGTATCTGCTTCAATAAGAAGTGTGCTGAAAGAAATACCTGAATATGCTGTAAAGCTTGACTATCTTGACAGCATAACCCTCACTTGTATGCATAAACTTGACGGCAAAACTGGTGAAGCCTTGTTCGGAAAGAAGATGTATGTCTCTGCAACCGGATTTGAAAGTTACAATATATGTCCGTTCAAATATTTTTGCAGAAGCGGACTGAACATTTTCCCAAAGAGAAAAATTGAACTTAACAGTCCTGAACTCGGTTCAGCTATACATTACTGTCTCTGTAAAATTATGAATGAGAATGACAAGCAGTCGTTTATTTCGCTTAAAGGTACGCAAATAAAAAAGCTTATTAAAGATACACTTGACGAATATTACACAGAACAACTTGGCGGAGATTACGGCAAGTCAAAGCGATTCAAGGCCGCATTTTCAAGAATTGCAGATGCTTCTGCGCAGATTGTTGAACATCTTCAGGAAGAACTTGCACAATCAGATTTTGTCCCAAAGGAATTTGAATACAAAATCTCCGCTGACGGAAAACAATACCCGGCAAAAGTTACTGCAAGTGACGGTACAAAGATATTTTTTGTCGGTACTGTTGACAGAATTGATACCTTTGAAACTGATGGAAAGACTTATCTTAGAGTAATTGACTACAAATCGGGAATAAAGACATTCTCATTTGATGACCTTGTTTACGGGGTTAATATGCAGATGCTTTTGTATATGTTTTCTGTTGTTTATGGCAAGGGCGACTATTCAGAATGTCAGCCTGCGGGTGTGCTTTATATGCCTGCAAAATCTACGGAAGCCACTCTTCCAAGATATCCTGATGAGGACGAAATTACTACAGCAAAGAACAAGACTTATAAGATGAGCGGTGTTGTGCTTGAGGATGAAACTGTTCTGGAAGCAATGGAAAAGAACGTACAAGGCATATATATCCCTGTAAAACGCACAAAGGATTCATTTACAAAATTCTCAAAACTCATTACAGCAGAACAGATAGAAAATCTGCATACATATTCTGAAAAGTTGCTCAAAGACATGGCTGTTTCACTCAATAACGGAGATATTAAGGCTGTTCCTCTTGTAAATAAAGGTAAAAGTCCATGTTCATACTGCGATTATAAATCTGTATGCGGAAACTACCCTAATGTATCGGTTAGAACATATGCAGAAAACACAGAGGAACTGCTTGACCATATTCTCAACGGAAAGGAAAGTGATAACAATGTCAGCTGAATGGACCGAAAAGCAACTGCAAGCTATCAATGCTGAAAACACAGCTGTCATTGTATCCGCCGCCGCAGGAAGCGGTAAAACTTCCGTGCTTGTTGAGCGTCTGCTAAGACAGCTTTCCGATACCAGAAACAAGATTCCTGCGGACAGAATTATTGTCGTTACATTCACAAATGACGCCGCTGCACAGATGAAACAGCGCCTTTCCGCACAGTTATCAAAACAGATTGAAAAAGAACCTGAAAATATGTGGCTTTATCAACAGCAATCACTTATTCAATCTGCAAAGATTTCAACCATTCACTCCTTTTGCTTTGATCTTATCAGAGACAACATCCAATCTCTTGACATATCAGCAGGGTTCAGGGTTCTTGACGAAACAGAAGAAAAAATCATCCGTTCAAAAGCTGTTTCAAATGTTATGGAGAACTTCTGCCATGAAGATTCAGAAACTTTTTCTGCTCTTTCAGACTTCTTTTGCGGAGCAAAAAGAAGTGATACTGAACTTGAAAATACCATCCTTTCAATATACAACTTCATAATGTCAATTCCGTTTTATGAGGATTGGCTCAATAACTGTGTCAAGCGCTTTGAAAATGGATTTTCTCCTGAAACTGATTCATGGGCAAAGGATTATCTATCCTATTTAAGAGGACAGTACAAAACTCTTGCCAAACGTGCAGAATCAGCGGCTGTATTATGTGAAGATATAGAGGCTGAGAAGGCTCTTGATATTGTAAACAATGAAGCAGAAATGTTCAATACCCTTGCTGAAAACACTGCCGACAGTTCTCTGGAATGGGATGAAAGAATATACAGTATAAAGCTTGACTGGCAAAGAATTTCTTTTCCAAAATCAGAGCCAGGAAGCTATGAGAAAAACGTTTCCGATCAAATCAAAGATATAAGAAACAAGTATAAGGATCGGGCAAAAAAGATTGTTGATGAAATGCTCTTTTCTGAACAAGAAATATCAGATGACTATGCACGACACAGCACAGTAGTTTCAGGTCTTACACGTCTTGTCATTAATCTTTGCACAGAAATACAGCGTATCAAAGCAGAAAAAAATGCTCTAGGATTTTCTGACGCTGAACAGCTAGCTGTAAAGCTACTTGCTTCAAAAGATGAAAATGGAAATATTGTAAAAACACCTCTTGCTAAAGAACTAAGCGAATACTACAAAGTCATAATGATTGACGAATATCAGGATTCCAACAACACTCAGGACCTTATCTTTAAGTTGATTTCCCACAACGGAACTTCTGATACAGCCGGCGATAACCTTTTTGTTGTAGGAGATGTAAAGCAATCAATATATCGTTTCAGACTTGCAAATCCACAGATTTTTATTAACTCTCTTGAAAAAGCAGACCGCTATACTGATGATTACACAGGTACAAACGCAAGTATTCTTTTGAACAGGAACTTCCGAAGCAGCGGTGATGTTGTCGGCTTTGTAAATTATATTTTCACAAATATAATGAGCAAAGATGTCGGTGAAATAGCATACACAGATAATGAAAAACTCATTCAGGGCGCTACCTTTGATAATGCTGACAGAACAACTGAAATCATTATTGTGCCGACTATACCCGAACAGGAAGATAACCATGATGAAAACGATACTGACAGCGAGGAACAGGCTGATATTCTGTTGGAAAACCATGAGGCTAAGGCAACAGCAGAAAAAATACACTCACTTATCGGCGCAAAAACCATTACAGATAAGGATGTTTCACGTCCATGTGAACCGAAAGACTTCTGCATACTTCTGCGTGATAGGAAAAGAGCTGCTTCATATATTGAGGAGCTTTCGAAACTAGGTATAATAGCTTGCTCTGAAGAAGCTGACGGCTACCTTGATTCAAGGGAAATATCAGTTCTTTTAAACCTGCTTACAGTAACGGACAATCCTTTGCAGGACATTCCCCTTGCGTCTGTACTTATGTCCCCGATGTTTATGATAACTGCTGATGAAATTGCAAAAATACGCTTACTTTCAGAAAACAAGAATGATGCTCTTTACAAGGCAGTTCTGTCAGCTACAGATGAAAATGAAAGCTACTATCCTAAGCTTAAAAACTTCCTTGAAGTTCTTGAAAAGCTTAGATACTGCTCTGCTTCACAATCACTTGAAAGACTTATCCGCACAGCTTATGACAGCACAGATTTTCTTTCTGTGGTACAGCTTTACAAAGATGGAGAGCAAAAAAAAGCTAATCTGCACCTATTGCTTGAATATGCAAAAAGCTATGAGCAGAACTCAAAGGGTGGACTTTCAGGCTTTATAAGATATATCAAAAATATATTTGAACAGGGCGGAGATTTCAGAAAAGCAGCAACAGTTTCTGCTTCTGATAATGTTGTTTCAATTAAAACTATTCACAAGTCAAAAGGTCTTGAATTCCCGTTTGTTTTCTTATGCGGAACATCAAAACGATTCAATTTCACTGACTTCAACAGCAGAATGCAGATTAATTCAGATCATGGTCTAGGATTTAAAATACAGGATTTGAAAACACTCCGTTATTACAACTCATTCCCGCACACTATTATAAAAATGCATAACAGACGTAATTCCATCAGTGAGGAAATGAGGCTTCTCTATGTTGCACTTACAAGAGCAAAGGAACAGCTATTCATTACCATCGCAGACAATGATTATGTCCGCACAAGAGCGTCATCATTTGCAGAGCAAATCTGTACTGACGCAGAGGTTTCCGCTTCTCTTGCATCATCAGCATTATGTATGCAGGACTGGATTATCATGGCACTGCTTAGGCATCCAGACTGCAATCAAATACGAGAGTTATTCGGTTCATGTGAAACTATGGATTCAGACATAAATATTAAAGAAACATATTACAAAATTTCTGCGCCAGTTTCAGAAACAAAACAATTTAAAAAAACTGCATTGCCTGATTCTGAAATGAGAAATAAACTAAAAAATTATTTTAATTTCAGTTATGATAACGGACTTTCAGAACTTCCTGCAAAGCTTACCGTCACAGAAATAGTAAGGCAGGAGCATGAAAATGAAATTACACTTAGAACTCCTGAATTTGTTTCGGTAGGAAAGCTTACTTCATCAGAGGCAGGAACAACCGTCCATACATTTATGCAGTATTCTGATTTCAATGAAGCTGAAAACAATATCGAAAATGAAATTTTACGTCTTTACAACAACGGTATTGTCACACATGCACAGAAACAATGTCTTGAAAACAGCATACCGCAATTAAGAGGTTTCTTTGACAGCAATATGTATAAACGCATAAAAACATCGAAGAATGTACGCCGTGAATATAAATTTCTTGTCGAAATATCAGCTTTGTCCCTTGACGATTTTATGGACAGTGTGTATAATAATACCAAAGGCATGCTTCAGGGAATCGCAGACTGCATCTTTGAAGAAAGCGACGGATTTGTTTTGCTTGATTACAAAACAGACAGATTTTACAATGAGGATGCTTTTGCCGAAAGATATAAAAGACAGCTTGAACTTTACAGCGCAGCTTTGAGCAAAATATTCGGAAAAGAAGTAAAACAGGCTTATGTTTACTCATTTTCACTTAATAAAGAAATTCTTATAAAATAAATCTTGGGAGGATTTAAGATGGCATCTGCACAAAACCGTTCTACGGGAAAAAGCTCCGTCAAATTAAACGGCGGATTTATAGGCTCTTTATTTTTAGGAATATGCCTGATTATAGGCTCATTCAAGATAAGCGGTGCCATTAAGGGACTTAGTACTTCCGTAAAGGAACAGACCTTTGCATCACAGCTTAATTCCCCGTCCAGTATCAGCGTTGATATGGCAGGAGTAAATAAGAATTATCTTACACTTGAAGAGGCTGGTGAATATCTCCATGTTTCTACAGATAAAATTGAATCTCTTATTTCAGCAGGAGAAATTACTGAATACATAAAGACAGACAGCGGTTATTCTATTTCTATTAAGGATCTTGATGACTGGTTTGAAAATGAAGTCTACAAGAGAACTATGCAGAAAAATGCGGAGTCAGCTGAAAATAATAAGACTGAAGAATAATTTTTAAGACAAAACGCTTGACAAACGGCTTGCTGTAATATATAATATGAAATGTTGACTCATTGTCAACGAAAGAAAATAAAGCAGAACTGTTCGTTCTCACCCTGCCGCTTAAGCGTGCTGCGGTCAATACTTAATGTGTGTTATGCAGTTTGAAATATTACTGCAATATAAATACGCAATTTGTATGAGTGGAACAGGATCTGTTCCACTCATTTTTTACAGGATTTTGGAGGTGCTCGCCATAAGCAGCAAAGAACTACAGATCAACGAAGATATTCGCGATAAGGAAGTCCGCCTTATCGGTGCCGACGGAAGCCAGCTTGGTATTGTTTCATCAAAGGAAGCATTAAGACTTGCTGAAGAAAAGGATCTTGACCTTGTTAAGATTGCTCCTCAGGCTACGCCGCCTGTATGCAAGATTATGGATGTTGGAAAGTATCAGTTCGAACAGGCAAAGCGTGAAAAGGAAGCAAGAAAAAATCAAAAGATTGTTGATATAAAGGAAATCAGAATGTTTTCCACTATTGATACACACGATTTTGAGACAAAATTAAATCAGGCAATTAAATTTCTTAAAGACGGAGATAAGCTTAAGGTTTCAGTTCGTTTCCGTAAGCGTGCTATTGCTCATCCACACCTTGGCGAAGGCCTGTTGGAAAAGTTCAAGACTGCATGTGCAGAAGTAGGTACTGTTGAAAAGCCAGCTAAAATGGAAGGACGCTCACTCGTTATGTTCGTTTCTCCAAAGGCTTCAAAATAACTGTAGCATTGCTTAAAGACTGTTTTTGTCTAAATTAAAGGAGGATATATTATGCCAAAGCAAAAGACTCATTCAGGCGCTAAAAAGCGTTTTAAGCTCACTAAAACTGGTATGGTAAAGTACCAAAAAACAAACAAAAGACACAGACTTACTCAGAAGGCTCACAAGCGTAAGAGAATCGCTAGAGCTGCGGGTTATACAACACCTGCAAATACAAGTACAGTAAAGCTGTTAATCCCTTATAAATAATAGGTAATAACAAGCTATAAAACACAAAATACAATACGGAGGTAAAATATTATGGCTCGTGTTAAGGGAGCAATGGCTACTCGTAAGAGAAGAAATAAAACATTAAAGCTTGCAAAGGGCTACTGGGGAGCAAAGAGCAAGCATTTTAAGATGGCTAAAGAAGCCGTTATGAAGTCCGGCAACTATGCATATGTTGGAAGAAGACTTAAGAAGCGTGATTTCAGAAAGCTCTGGATTACAAGAATTTCTGCTGCTTGCAAGATGAACGGAATGAACTACTCTTCATTCATGAACGGTCTTAACAAGGCTGGCATAACACTCAACAGAAAGATGCTTTCAGAAGTTGCTATCACAGATGCTGCTGGTTTCACAGCACTCACAGAAAAGGCAAAGGCTGCTCTTTAATTAATGAGGTTACAAAGTCAGAAGTAAGGTTTTACTTCTGACTTTAAGTTTATCTGAGAATTATAATTTTTGGTGATTTATGAGAAATTATGTTAATATTACATCCAAGGACAATGAAAAGATAAAGCTGTTTACAAAGCTTGGTGAAAATAAAAAAGCCCGCAGGGAAAATAATATGTTCATGCTTGAAGGGCTGCGGATTATCAGCGATGCAGCTGCAGAAAATGCAGAGCTTCACTGTGTATTTGTGACGGAATCTACTCTTGCAAAACACGGCGACGCATTGAATTTTCTGGATGGAAGCAATGTGAACAACGTATATGTTATTGCTGATGAACTTGGTCAGAAGCTTTCACTTACAGAAGGTTCACAAGGAATATTTGCAATATGTGGTGCCCTTGACAAATTCTTAATCTCTGATAAAATAAAAAGCGACGGCAGATTTATTGTCCTTCATAATATTCAGGATCCCGGTAATATGGGTACTATTATAAGAACTGCTGACGCTGTTGGTATTGATGCAGTTATTACTATAAACTGCTGTGATATCTATAACCCTAAAACAATACGGTCAACTATGGGCAGTCTTTTCAGAATGCCTGTAATTGATACTGATACGAGAACCGCATTGGAAACTTTCCATGATAATAAAATCAGATCATATGCCGCTGTAATAGATGCTGACGCCGTTTCACTGAGCGACTGCAATTTTACCGGCGGGTCTGCAGTTTTTATTGGGAATGAAGGCAATGGCCTTCCTGACGACGTAGTAAAACTTTGTACAGAACGACTTACCATTAAGATGCACGGAAATATTAACTCACTGAATGCTGCTATGGCAGCAGGAATAATAATGTGGGAGCTTGCCGGACGATAATGCAGAATAAAGCTTAGCCTTCAGTTTGCCGCAATAAGCCTGAAAGGAGAACGTTGTCTGCTGACAGCGTTACTATTGTTATGATTATCAGTCCACTTGCAGAATACTGGATATGGTTCACTTCATGTTTTGGCATGAACGGGAGAGTATGGGATGTTGTTTCAAAATTTGAGTCTGTAAAGGATGCCTATCTTGCTCTTAATGACAGAAGTATTGCTGAAAAGATTCTTACACAAAAAGAACTTCACAACATTTCTTCTACAAGTCTTGAACATGCCAAGGTTATAGTTAATGATTGTTTTGACAAGGACATAGGAATTATATCCTTTGACGATAACAATTACCCGTCATCACTTAAATCTGTTTACAATCCCCCTTGTCATCTTTTCTATAAGGGTGACATAAGCTGTCTTGAAGAAAATGTTGTGCTGTCGGTTGTCGGCGCAAGACGTCCATCAGAATACAGCATTGCGGTTACTTCTGCACTTGTAAAAAACCTTGTGTCTTACGGCATTGCTATTGCAAGCGGATTTGCAAAGGGCATTGACATAACTTCTCACCTTTCCTGCATATCAGCCGGCGGAAAAACTGCCGCAATTCTCGGATGCGGAATTAATTATGATTATCCTGCCGATAATATCGTTCACAGGGATACTATAATAAACAACGGCGTAATGATATCTGAATATTATCCTAATGCCGCACCGTCCGCACTAAGCTTTCCTCAGAGAAACAGGATTCTTTCGGGACTTTCACTTGGTACAATTGTGATTGAGGCGGGAGAAAAAAGCGGTTCACTTGTTACTGCAAATCTTGCTTTATCACAGGGAAAAGATATATTTTGTATTCCGCCGCATAATATTTTTGATAAAAGATATTCAGGAAATATAGGACTGCTCCGTGACGGTGCAATCCCGATTTTTGGTATACGGGATATATTGTATGAATATTACGAGAACTATTCACATAAACTTACTGAAAAAAAGATGGCTTCAGTTATGATAACTGAATTTACCCAGAATAATGATGATACTAATAACATTGCTGCTGAACATGAAAATATTCAGGCAAATGATTATGCTCATGACTTTTCTAGTCTTTCCGAAGAAGAAACAGCTATTGCTGAAATTCTCAGCAAATCCACAGAGCCTGTTATTGCTGACGATATTGCCGCAATTCTCAGCATGGAAATATCTGATGTGCTTGCATTGCTTACTGACCTTGAAATTGAGGGTATTGCAGAAAACTGCGGAGGTCAGAGCTATAAACTAAAATAACTTAACACTGATATCATAAGAAATGTATTTGCAAACAACGTTGCTTACTTTCCTATGTTGTCAGTATTTAATATAAGGAGAACAATTGAAATGTCAAAACTGGTAATAGTTGAGTCCCCTGCAAAAGCAAAGACTATTAAAAAATACCTTGGAGATGGATATGAAGTAGTTGCCTCAATGGGACATGTCAGAGATCTTCCAAAATCAAAGCTGGGCGTTGATGTTGAAAATCATTTTGAGCCAGTTTACACCGATATAAAAACAAAAGAAGACCTTATCAAGGACTTGAAAAAAGAAGCAAAAAAGTCCGATATGGTCTATCTCGCAACTGACCCCGACCGCGAGGGTGAAGCTATATCATGGCATCTTGCGCAAATGCTTGATCTGCCTGTAAACTCACAAAACAGAGTAACTTTCAACGAAATTACAAAAACAGGCATTCAGTCAGGTATGAGCCATCCGAGAAGTATAGATATTGATCTTGTCAATGCACAGCAGGCAAGAAGAATTCTTGACCGTATCGTTGGCTATAAACTCTCCCCTTTCCTCTGGAAAAAAGTAAGAAGGGGACTTTCCGCAGGACGTGTTCAGACCGTTGCTGTTTCCCTTGTTGTTGACAGAGAAAACCAGATTCAGGGCTTCAAACCTCAGGAATACTGGTCAATTGATGCTAAAATGACTGCACCGTCATCAAAGAAGATTTTTGAAGCAGCTTTTACAGGCGTTGACGGAAAGAAAACTGAACTTCACTCAAAGGAAGAAACAGACGCAATTCTTAAAAGACTTGATAATGCTGAATTTGCAGTTACAGAGGTAAAGAAATCTGTCAGAAAGAAATCCCCTGCACCGCCTTTCACAACTTCAACCATGCAGCAGGAGGCTTCAAAGAAGCTCGGTTTTGCAGCAGCAAAGACAATGAAAGCTGCACAGAACTTGTATGAAGGTATTGATATTCAGGGAATGGGTGCAATTGGTCTTATTACCTATATGAGAACAGACAGCCTGCGTATTTCCGATGAGGCAAGAGCTGCTGCTTACACTTACATCGAATCAACTTATGGAAAGAATTATCTTCCGACAACTCCGAAAGTTTATAAAACAAAAGCAAACGCACAGGATGCCCACGAAGCAATTCGACCATCTATGCCTGAACTTACTCCTGAAAGGGTCAAGGAAAGCCTTACATCTGAACAGTTCAAGCTTTACAAGCTTATCTGGGAAAGATTCATTGCAAGCCAGATGGAAAACGCTTCACTTGATACAGTTTCTGTTGACATTGACGCAAATGGATGCAAATTTAAGGCAACAGGATTTTCTGTAAAATTTGATGGATTTACCGTTCTTTACGAGGAAAGCAAGAATGATGAAGAGGGCAAGGTTCTTCCTAAGATTGAAAAGGGTGACATTCTCAAGCTGAAAGCTCTTGACGGAAATCAGCACTTCACACAGCCTCCTGCAAGATATACAGAAGCTACACTTATCAAAGCTCTTGAAGAAAACGGCATAGGCCGTCCGTCAACATACGCTCCTACTATTTCAACGATAATAAACAGATTCTATGTTGAGCGTGACGGAAAACAGCTCAAGCCAACAGGTCTTGGAGATGTTACTACCGATCTTATGCGCAGTCACTTTAAAAATATTGTTGATGCGAAATTTACAGCGTCAATGGAAAATAACCTTGATGAAATTGAAGTGGGGAAAAAAGACTGGGTTAATACTCTTGAAGATTTTTATTCTAATTTTGCAGAAACACTAACTCAAGCCGAAACAGCAATGGAAGGCAAGCGTGTAAAAATTCCTGATGAGCAGACAGATGAAGTATGCGAAGTCTGCGGAAAGCCTATGGTTATCAAGATAGGCAAATTCGGAAAATTCCTTGCATGCTCAGGATTCCCTGATTGTACAAATACAAAGCGTATTGTGAAGGATACAGGCGGAGTATGTCCTAAATGCCATAAAAAGATTTTACAGAAGAAATCAAAGAAGGGCAAGAAATACTTTGGATGTGAGGATAATCCAAATTGCGATTTTATGACATGGGATACTCCTGTTTCAGATAAATGTCCTAAGTGCAATGACGGAACTACTTTATTCAAGAAGGGCGGAAAACTGTTCTGCCTTAAAGACGGATGTGGATATGAGGTTGATGTCAGAAAGGATAAGTAACTATGGAAACCAGTAAAGTAATCTGCACAAAATGTAACACCGAAATGAAAAGTGTAAGTATAACTGCTGCTACTGGCGGCGTGCTGCATATTTGCGATTTTACAAAAAAATTGTTTTCTCAAAGGGATAGCATGGCTCAGGCATATGTATGCCCTGAATGCGGATATATTGAACTTTACGCAGAAAAACCTGAAATATTCAAATAAAATTAGAAAGGACGGCTGAAATGAATCAAATCGTTACCGTAATAGGCGCAGGACTTGCAGGCTGTGAAGCGGCCTGGCAGCTTGCAAATGCAGGCATAAAGGTTGAGCTTATTGAAATGAAGCCGTCGAAATTTTCTCCAGCACATAAATATAAAGGCTTTGCTGAACTAGTCTGCTCAAATTCACTTAAAGCGTCAAGAGTAAACTCTGCGGCAGGTCTTCTTAAAGAAGAAATGCGACGGCTTGGCTCTCTTACAGTTCCTTGTGCAGTTGAAACATCTGTACCTGCTGGCGGAGCATTGGCAGTTGACAGAACAGCTTTTTCAGATCTTGTCACAGAAAAAATAAATTCACACCCGAACATAACTGTAAAAGCCTGTGAAGCTGATGACATTCCTGACGGCAAAGTTATCATTGCAACAGGTCCTCTTACTTCTGATAAGCTTGCAAAGAGCATTGAAAAGCTTTGCGGTGGATATCTGAGCTTTTTTGACGCCGCCGCACCTATTGTGACTTTTGACTCACTTGATCAGAATAAAGTCTTCTTTGCCGCAAGATATGGCAGAGGGGACGATGATTATATAAACTGTCCTTTTTCAAAAGAGGAGTACCTTACATTCTATAATGAAATTATAAAAGCTGAATCCGCACCTCTCCATGACTTCGACAAGCCACAGAACTCTAAAGACGATTTCACCGTTTATGAGGGATGTATGCCTATTGAAGTGCTTGCAAAACGTGGTGAAGAAACCATGCGCTATGGTGCTATGAAGCCTGTCGGACTTACTGATCCGCATACAGACAGACGTCCTTATGCTGTTGTTCAGCTCCGAAAAGAAAATACAGACGGCACCCTTTACAATATTGTCGGCTTTCAGACAAATCTGAAATTTAGTGAACAGAAACGTGTATTCTCACTTATTCCAGGACTTGAAAATGCAGAGTTTATACGTTATGGAGTAATGCACAGAAACTCTTTTATATGCTCACCAAAGTTGCTGAATGAGGATTTTTCTATGCGTGAACATCCAAATATTTTCTTTGCAGGACAGATTACAGGCGTAGAGGGATACATGGAATCAGCCGCAAGCGGTATTCTTGCAGGAATAAATATGGCTAGAAAACTTAACGGACAATCCCCTCTCATTCTTCCAAAGGAAACAATGACAGGCGCACTTTCAAAATATATTTCTGATGAAAGTGTTGTGAATTTTCAGCCTATGGGTGCTAACATGGGCATACTGCCTGAACTTGATGTTAGAATAAAGGACAAGCAGGCTAAGTATCAGGCTATTGCTGACAGGGCAATTGAAGCTTTGAAAGCTGTTATACTTTAGAATATTTTATATGACATGAGGTGCAAACATGAATATATTCTGTAATACTATTGTTTTGGTAAAAGATATTAAAGTTTCCAAAAAGTTTTACACAGAAGTAATGGGTTTAAAAATCATAACTGATTATGATACTATTGTAACTTTTGAAAATCATTTTGTTATTCATGATTCCAATAATTTATTAAAAACAATATACGGTAAAAAACCTGCGCAAAACCTTTTAAGAGGAAAAAGAAATATAGATATTTATTTTGAATCAGATGACTTAGAAGCGGAATATAAAAAAGTTTCCGAATCAGGAACAAAAATTATACATGGAATAAAGGAACAGCATTGGGGTCAAAAAGTTTTCAGATTTTATGATCCTGATAACCATATAGTCGAAATAGGAGAACCTTTGCATTCAGAATTGGCTTGACATTATGTCTGAAAGCTTAGATTTTGAGGAATAAGTTTGAAAGATAAATCTTTCAAACTCTGAGTTTTGCGTTTTTCGCACTCCGTTCGAAATTTTGCTTTGCAAAACCACACAAAACATCAAAGAAGGGAAGCATGGGCATACATATGAAAATTATTGTTGATGCATTCGGAGGCGATAACGCACCTCTCGAAGTTATAAAGGGCAGTGCAAAGGCTGCAGTAGATTTCGATGTTGAAATAGTTCTTACCGGTGATGAGGATATTATTAAGAAAACTGCCGAAGATAATAATATTTCACTTAATAAAATATCTGTTATCAATACAAAATCAGTTATAGACATTCACGATGAGCCAACAATGGTTATCAAGGAAAAGTCTGATTGCTCAATGGCTGTCGGACTTAAAGCGCTTGCTGACGGAAACGGCGATGCTTTTGTTTCAGCAGGAAGCACAGGTGCACTTGTTGTCGGGGCAACATTTATTGCAAAGAGATTAAAGGGCGTAAAGCGTGCCGCTCTTGCACCTATCCTCCCTACTGCTGACGGTTACATGATTCTTATGGACGGAGGCGCTAATGTTGATTGCCGCCCTGAAATGCTTGTTCAGTTCGGTATCATGGGAAGCTGTTACATGGAAAAGGTAATGGGCATTAATAATCCAAAAGTCGGACTTATCAATGTTGGTTGTGAGGATACAAAGGGCAGAGATATTGAAATTGAAGCATACAAGCAGTTCAAAACTGCACCTGTAAACTTTTACGGCAACCTTGAAGCAAGAGAAATTCCAAAGGGCGTTTGTCAGGTAGCTGTATCTGATGGCTTTACAGGAAACGTTGCACTTAAGCTTTATGAAGGAATGGGCTCATTCTTTGCTCATACTCTCAAGGACATGCTTACAAGCAATATTATTTCAAAGCTTGCCGCACTTTTGATTCTGCCTAAGGTAAAGGAATTTAAAAAGAAAATGGACTACTCCGAAACCGGCGGTGCAGTTCTCATGGGAATTTCAAAGCCTGTTATAAAGGCTCACGGAAGTTCTGATGCAAAGGCATTCTATAATGCAATCAGACAAGCTAAAAACTGTATTGACGGTAAGGTAATTGAAGAAATAACCAAGTCACTTGAAATTCTTAAAAACAGCAGAAAAGATGCTTCTGAATCTTCTGCTGAATAATCTTAAAAGGAGAGTTATATTCAGTCTTTTCTGATATAACATAAAGCAGATATGGACTTTACTGAATTTGAAAATAAAATCGGATATACGTTTAAAAATAAAGATCTTTTATTTGAAGCTTTATCACATTCATCCTTTGCAAACGAAAGCAAAAAAGGCAGGAAGTCAAACGAGCGACTTGAATTTCTCGGCGACAGCGTTCTTTCAATTGTAGTTGCTGAATATCTTTTTACACATTTCAAGCATTTGCCAGAGGGTGAGCTTACAAAAATAAGAGCATCACTTGTCTGTGAAAGCGCTTTGTTTGAATTTGCAAAAAAGATTGATCTTGGTAACAATATTATGGTCGGCAGAGGAGAAGAACACAGTGGCGGAAGAGAACGCCCTTCCATTGTTTCTGACGCTTTTGAAGCAGTAATTGCCGCTATTTATCTTGACGGCGGAATGGAATGTGCGAAGAAGTATATACTTGGCTTCATGCCCAAGGACCTTGATAAAAATCATTCAAAGGCACTTCACGACTACAAGACAATTCTTCAGGAAATTATTCAGCGCAACCCTGAAGAAAAGGTTGAATATGTTCTCAAGGAACAAACAGGTCCTGACCATGACAGAAATTTTGTTGTTCAGGTTTACCTTAACAGCAACATTATTGGTGAGGGCGAAGGTCACAGCAAGAAGCAGGCTGAACAGATGGCAGCAAAGGAAGCTCTTGCACTTATGGGGTACAATGAATAATGCCACATGGAAATATAGCAATCTTCATCCCGCATCTGGGATGTCCGAATATGTGCTCTTTCTGCAATCAGCGTACTATAAGCAGTACACAGACTGCGCCGACTGCAGAAGAAGCAGAATGTATTATTCGTGAATCTTTTGGAAACATTCAGGATAAACAAAATTACGAAATTGCTTTTTTCGGCGGCAGCTTCACAGCAATTGACCGTGAATATATGCTTTCACTCCTTGAAACAGCGTCACGCTATGTAGGTGATAACGGCTATCACGGAATAAGAATTTCTACCCGCCCGGACTGTATTGACAAAGAAATACTTGATATACTCAAATATTATAAAGTCAGCGCGATAGAACTCGGCGCACAATCAATGTCTGACAAGGTTCTTACTGCAAACGACAGAGGACATACTGCCGATGATGTAAGAAAAGCTTCTGAAATGATAAAATCTTATGACTTTGAGCTTGGTCTGCAGATGATGACAGGATTATATATGTCGGGCAAACAGGACGAACTTTATACGATGAATGAAATTATCAATCTCCATCCTGATACTGTAAGGATTTATCCAGTTGCCATACTTAAAGGAACAAAGCTTGCAGAATTATATGAAAGCGGAGAATACCGCACAATGAGCCTTAATGAGTGTGTTGAACTCTGCGCTCATATGCTTGAATGTTTTGAGCAGAATGGTATAAAAGTTATCCGTCTGGGACTTCATGCTTCTGACAATGTTGCTGACAGCTGTGTGGGCGGACTTTACCACCCTGCAATGAGAGAGCTTTGCGAAAGCTTTCTTCTGCGAAATAAAATAGATAAACTGCTTGACAAAACAGGTAGTTACGAAATATATGTGAATCCAAGAAACGTAAGCAAGGTTGTCGGCCAGAAAAAATCCAACCTTGAATATTTCAGGAACAAAGGATATTCAATTAAAGTAATACAGGACAAGGAACTGTCTGAAACTGACATCAGAGTGTCAGCTATTTAATTCTATCAATCGTCATTATTCTGAGAAAAGGAAGAGCAGAATGTACTTAGAATCACTTGAGCTCCAGGGCTTTAAGTCCTTCCCGGACAAAATCAAGCTTGAATTTGACAAAGGTCTTACTGCTGTTGTCGGTCCTAACGGAAGCGGTAAGTCCAACATCGGCGACGCTGTAAGATGGGTTCTTGGTGAACAGTCAACCAAAACTCTCAGAGGCGCAAAAATGGAGGACGTTATCTTTGCAGGCACACAGACAAGAAAAGCTGTTGGCTATGCACAGGTTACCCTTAATATACGCAATGACAAGGGACTTCTGCAGATTCCGTCCGAAGAAGTTTCTGTCACAAGAAAATTATACAGAAGCGGTGAAAGCGAATACCGCATTAATGGCTCACAGGTACGTCTTAAGGATATCTATGAGCTTTTTATGGATACAGGACTTGGACGTGACGGGTATTCAATTATCGGTCAGGGACGTGTTGCAGAAATTGTATCCGCAAAGTCAAATGAACGAAGAGAAATATTTGAAGAAGCAGCTGGAATATCAAAGTTTCGTTATAAAAAAGCAGAAGCTGAAAGGAAGCTTGATGCTGCACAGGAAAATATTCTTCGCCTTAAAGATATTATCACAGAACTTGAAACCAGAGTTGAACCTCTTAGAATACAGTCAGAAAAAGCAGCTCAATTCATAGACCTCTCTGAACGCAAGAAAATACTTGAGATAACAATATGGATGGTTCAGCTTGGAGACCTCAAGAAAAAGCTTGAAGAACTTGAAGAAAAAATCCTTATAAATACAACACAGTACAATACTGTTGATTCTGATATTGTACGTCTTGAAGCTGAACAGCAAAAGCTTTATACCGAGTCAGAAAACTGCACTCTGAAAGCTGAACAGCTCCGTAATGAAATTCTTGAAGCCGAACGTTCATCTACTCAGCTTCATTCTGATATTGCTGTTTATGAAAATGATATAGAACACTGCAACAATGCTATTGCAGAAATTAGAAAACAGCAGGAACTATCTAAAAATTCTGACATTGAAACAACAAGGCTTATCAATGAAAAGCTTGAAAATATCAAGACAATTGAAAGTGATATTGAACAGGCACATAAACGCAGTAGTGAACTTGAAGAAGAACTGGGAGGCATTGTTAGCAAACAGGAAAGCTTTGATAAGGACTATTCTGCTGTCAATACCATACTCAATCAGCTTTACATAAAGCAGTCAGAATATAATATTGCTCTTACTTCAGGCAAGACAAACAAATCTGAAACCGAAGAACAGCTTGAACAAATAAAGGTTCAGAATGAACTCCTGCGTACAGAACTTGAAAAGCTTGAAAAGGAAAAATCCGATACAACAGAGGGCATTAGCCTTACAAGTGAACATCTTTCTGAATATACAAACAGAATGTCAGGCCTTTCAAGACTTTATGAGGGTAAGGCACAAAAGCTATCTGCCGCAAAAAAACAGCTTGAAGATATGACTTTTGATATAAGAGAAAAAGACCAGCGCATTAAGCTGCTTACTGATCTTGAAAACAGCATGGAAGGCTTTGCAAACTCTGTAAAGCAGATACTTAAAGCTGGAAAAACAGGTCAAATCAAAGGTATTCATGGCTCTGTTGCACAGCTTATTAACGTTGATTCTGAATACAGCGTTGCAATTGAAACTGCTCTCGGTGCGGCTTTGCAGAATGTCATTGTTGAAAATGAAGACACCGCAAAACGTGGTATAAGACTTCTTCAGGAAATGAAAGCAGGACGTGCTACATTCCTTCCGATTACATCTGTCAAGGGTAACAGACTGACAGAAAACGGGATTGATAACTGTGACGGCTTTATTGCACTTGCAGTTGATCTAATAAAATTTGATACATCATATACAGGCATATTCAATTCACTTCTTGGCCGAATTGCCATTGCAGAAGATATTGACAGCGCAACTCTGATTGCTAAGAAATATGGCTACAAGTTCAGGATTGTTACTCTTGACGGACAGGTTATCAACGCAGGCGGTTCTTTTACAGGAGGTTCAACTTCACGTTCAAGCGGTGTGCTTACCCGTAAGAACGAAATTGACAGCCTTAAATCTCAAAGGGACAAGCTTTCCGAAAAACAGTCTGAACTTAAAACTGCAGCTGAAAAAATGCAAGCTGAAACAGACAAGCTTAGTTTTGATATTGAGGACGCTAAAGAACAGATAAGGACAATTGAACAGGACAAAATCCGCTTTGATTCAGAACTGAAACGTATTGAATCTGTTTCCGCACAGACTTTACAGCAGATCAAAACTTCTGACGAGCAATCAGACAGATTCAGAAAAAAGCTTGAGGAAATTGACAATGTCAGCAAGAATACGGAAGTCTCACTGCTTGAATGTGAAAAGCAGATAGCTGAAAATGAAAAGCTTGTTTCGGATTCTGAAACACAGAAAACCGAACTACACAGCAAACGTGAAGAAATTTCTTCTGCTATCTCTGATATGAAAATCAGGGAGATGTCCCTTGCAAAAGACAAGGAAGCTGCACAGAATGAAATCCGACAGCTTGAGGAACAAGCAAAAGCTCTTGGTGATAATTCCGCTAATCTTGTTTTACAGCTTGATGAACAACAGAAAATTATTGCTGAAAAACAAAAGCTAATTGAGGAACGTAAAAATGCTCTTACTGGCTCCGCTGACAAGGTTAATGAAATTAATTCACAGATACTTTTACAGCAGGAAGCAAAACGTGATGTAGACAGAAAGAGTAATGAGGGCAGAATAAAAATACGAGAGCTATCAGAAGAAAAAGAAAAGTTCTCAAGAGAAATGACACGGCTTGAAGAACGAAAAATATCAGTAAGCGGTAGCTATGACGGCATAATCAATGATATGTCGGAGCAGTATAACATATATATTTCAGAGGCAGAAAAGATTGCAGAGCCTGTTGAGGATATGCTTATTGCACAACGTGATCTTACAGAAATCAAGCAGAAAATCCGTTCACTCGGCAGTGTCAATGTTGCCGCAATTGAGGAATACAAGGAAGTTTCTGAACGTTATGAATTCATGTCAGGACAGCTTAATGACGTTGAGTCCGCTAAACGTGAGCTTGAAAAACTCATTGATGAGCTTACAGATACCATGAGAAAGCAGTTCAGTGAAAGTTTTAATATGATAAACGAAAACTTCAAAACTGTTTTTGTTGAGTTGTTCGGCGGAGGAAAGGCTGAACTTACACTAACAGACAGTGATGATGTTCTTGAAGCAGGTATTGAAATCAACGTCGCTCCTCCGGGAAAGGTTATTAAAAATCTTTCACTTCTTTCGGGTGGAGAACAGGCATTTGTCGCTATTGCAATTTACTTCTCAATACTAAAAATCAAGCCTGCACCGTTCTGTATCCTTGACGAAATTGAAGCGGCGCTCGATGATGTCAACGTAACAAAATATGCGCAATACCTGAGAAGATTTACTGATACTACACAGTTCATCCTTGTTACTCACAGACGTGGCACAATGGAAGAAGCTGATGTTATGTACGGTGTCACAATGCAGCAGAAAGGCATTTCTAAACTTCTTAAACTTGAACAGCCGCCTAGAGATACAGCAGTATAACATACGCATTTATATGCGGGTTAGGAGATTTGTATATGAGCATTTTAAATAAGATTGCAGAGGGTTTTAAAAAGACAAAAGACTCCATGATGGGTAAGGTTGAACATCTTATCAACTCATTCACAAAGATTGATGAGGAGTTTTTTGAAGAACTTGAAGAAACACTTATCATGTGTGATATAGGTGTCCAAACCTCTGTTGACATATGCACTGAATTAAGAAAAAAAGTTAAGGATAAAGGAGTTACCGACCCTAACGAAATCAAAGAGCTTATCAAAGAAATAATCATTGAAATGCTCGGTGAGGACAAGCCAATTGACACATCTACAACCCCGTCTGTTATTCTGATTATCGGTGTTAACGGCGCGGGAAAAACAACAACTATTGGTAAGCTTGCTGCAAAATATAAGAAAGATGGCAAGAATGTTCTTGTTGCTGCTGCTGACACATTCAGGGCCGCTGCTATTGACCAGTTACAGATATGGACTGAACGTGCAGGAGTTGGAATAATAAAACATTCAGAGGGTGCTGACCCTGCCGCTGTTGTTTTTGATGCTGTAACCGCATCAAAAGCAAGAAACACTGACGTGCTTATCTGCGATACCGCAGGACGTCTTCACAACAAGAAAAACCTTATGGATGAACTAAAGAAAATCAGCAGAATCATTCATCAGCAGGCAGAGGGATGTTCGCTTGAAACTTTGCTCGTTCTCGATGCAACAACGGGACAGAATGCTGTTAATCAGGCAAAGCTTTTCAGCGAAGTAGCTGACATCACAGGTATAGTTCTTACAAAGCTTGACGGAACTGCAAAGGGTGGTATAATTATTTCAATTCACCGTGAGCTTGGTATTCCTGTAAAGCTTGTAGGCGTCGGTGAAAAGCTTGACGATCTCCAGCCTTTCTGCGCAAAGGACTATGCTGATGCATTGTTCAATTCTGAAACTGATTTTGATTATAACTATGAGCGGCTTTCAGAAGAGGATGAAGCAGAACAGGAAACTGAAACAGATGAATCCGACAACGAAATCAACTGGGAAAGCACAGAGGCATACATTGAAAACTATGATACCAATGATGATATAGCTGAAATTGAGGATGAACCTGTTGAGGATGATGACGATGAAGATACCTCAGAAGATGAAGAATTCAATCAGGAAGATTCTGAAAGCGAAGATGAAGAAGAAACCGAAGATATTTCTGAAGGACAGATTGACAAGAAAAAAGGCAAGTTCGGCTGGCTTTTCAAGGAAATAACATTTGGCAAAAAGAAAAACAAAAATGAAAACAATGAGGAATAATTATTTCTTAATGGTAAATTATAGTTATATAGAAAGGTATCATTTATGCAGATAATTCTTGCAAGCAACAACAAAAATAAGCTCCGTGAGGTTCGTCAGATTCTTGAGCCTCTCGGATATGAAGTAGTATCTCAATCAGAAGCAGGTATTGATATAGATGTTGATGAAACAGGTTCTACTTTTGAGGAAAATGCTTTTCTCAAAGCCAATGCAGTTCATAGAATATGCTCAAAGGCTGTCATTGCAGATGACAGCGGACTTGAAGTCGACGCCCTTGATAAGGCTCCTGGGATATACTCAGCAAGATACTGCGAAGGCACAGACAAGGATAGATGTGCAAAGTTACTTAAAAACATGGAAAACGTCGCTGACGATAAGCGTACTGCAAGGTTTGTTTGTACAATCTGCTATATAGACTCAAACGGAAATGCACAGACAGTCCGGGGAGACTGTGAAGGCAATATAGGATATGAACCAATGGGTGAAAATGGATTCGGATATGACCCTGTTTTCATGTATGGAAACAAATCCTTTGCAGAACTTTCCGCAGAAGAAAAAAACAGTATAAGTCACAGGGCAAAAGCTCTACAGAAGCTCGGCGATTTATTAAAATAAACACATATAAAGGATGGAATAATATGTTGACAAGCAAACAACGCGCAAAATTAAGATCAATCGCCGCAACAGAAGATACAATTCTGCAGGTAGGCAAAAACGGAATAATAGATACACTTATCATACAGGTTTCCGATGCTCTCAAAGCAAGAGAACTTATTAAAATGAAGGTTCTTGACAATGCAATGCTGTCGTCTTCCGAAGCGGCATATGAACTTGCTGAAAAAACTGATTCCGAAGTAGTTAGTGTTATCGGAAGCAAGTTTATTCTTTACAAGCACAACAAAAAAGAACCTAAGATAGAACTCTGATATGGCTAAAAAAAAGATAGCTCTGTTCGGGGGAAGCTTCAATCCTGTTCACAGCGGGCATATAAGGCTTGTTGAAAACATTGCAAAAGCTGAAAAGCTTGACAGGGTTATAGTAATGCCTACAAATATTTCTCCGTTCAAAGCGGGCAAAAACGGGTATATTGCTGATGCTGAACATAGGTTGAATATGTGCAGACTTGCATTTGAAAATCTTCCTTACGCTGAAATAAGCACCTATGAAACGGATAAAACTGATATAAGCTTTACAATAAATACTATAGAGCATTTCAAAAAGATTTATCCTGATGACAAGCTTTACCTTATTGTCGGCAGTGATGGGGTAACGTCATTTACAAAGTGGAAAGACTTCGATAAAATTCTTTCATTCTGTACACTTATTGCCGCTTCAAGAGAAAAGGATGACAAGGATGAACTCTTGAAAGCCGCAGAAAATCTGCGAAAATATGGAGAAGTCATTATTATTGACACTGAACCTTTTGAAGTTTCCTCCACACAAATACGTGAAAAAATTATTAACTGTGAGGATATTTCTTGCTATATGCCCGATAATGTAGTAAGATATATATTGAATAATCATTTATATACAGAAAACTCCATTAAATGATTCTATCAGCATTATCCTAAAATAGAGGGGCGAAAATTATTGTACTCTGTCAGCGAACTTAAAAATATACTCAAAGCCAGACTTTCGCAAAAACGTTATACACATAGCCTTAACGTTGCAGAGGAAGCTATACGTCTTGCGGAGGAATTCGGAGCAAATAAAAGCGACGCTTACCTTGCAGGACTGCTTCATGATATATGTAAGGAAATACCTCATGACGAACAGCTGAAAATGGTTTCAAAATCACAGCGTGATGTAACAGATGTTGAGCGTTCCTCCCCTCCCCTTTTTCATGCAGTGTCAGGAGCATGGTATACTGAAAATACGCTTGAAATACGCAATGAGGATATTCTTAATGCAATTCGTTATCATACCGTTGCAAGAGGAAACATGTCCAAGCTTGAAAAGATTATTTACCTTGCTGACCTTGTTTCAGCTGACCGTAATTATAATGATGTCAGTAAAATGAGAAAGATTGCCCACCAAGATCTTGACAAAGCAATGCTTTCTGCATTAAAATTCTCTATTGAATATGTTGTCGCCAAAGGAGCACTTATCCCAGTTCATACAATAAACGCATATAACCAATATGCCCTGCAAAAGAAAAGTGCAGAGGCAGAAAAAAATATTAAGGAGGACATTTAATGACACAGGACGAAATGATTATGACTATAGTTAAAACACTGGACAGCAAAAAGGCTGAAGATATAAAGGTAATTAAAATCAGCAATCTTACAATTATTGCAGATTACTTTGTAATTGCAAACGGTACTTCAACAACTCAGACAAGAGCGCTTGCTGATGAGGTCGAATTCAAACTTAAAGAAGGCGGTATTGAGCCTACAAGAGTTCAGGGAAATAACGGCTCCAACTGGATTATACTTGACTACAGCGATATTGTCGTTCATGTATTTTATAAGGAAACAAGAGATTTCTATTCCCTTGAAAGACTATGGCGTGACGGCGAAGTTGTCGATATCAGTAAGTACCTTACTCAGAATTAATTAATTACTTTCCAGACAGCGGGTGATTATTATAAGAAGATATTTTAATCAGACTGATTATGAAATTACACCTGAAAATCTGCCTGTGCTTGAATCACTTGGCGGAAACGATGACATTGAAGACGAAAAAAGCAATAGCAATACTGATCAAGCAGAAAAAAGTTATAATCCTTATGATTATAAAAACATTACAGCTGCAAATAATTTGAAAAAGTACCGTAAGAATGGTTACCATGATTTCTACAAGGAAGACAATCTGCCGCCATGCAGAGAAACATTTTGTAAATGGGCAGAAAAGGGTGAAATCCTATCCAATGTAATCTGCACCAGCGTAATTGTTCTTACCGTTGTGAATGTTATTCTTATGCTGTTATTAGATATGTCATTCTGGAACACTACAAGTATGTTTCTGCGTCTTCTTTCGGCATTGCTTTTGCTGATTGGCACAACTTATATGCAGAAAAACAATGGTAGAATAATGCTTATTGCATTTTCATTTCTCGAAGTTTTGGTATCTGTTGCGATGCTTCTTACATGTGATAAACAGAATTACCTTACAGGCTCGGCAAACAGCAGCGGCATATCATTTACAGCAATTATATATTGCTTCAATATTGCATATAGTCTTATAATAGCAATTATCCTTTGGAAAAGCGTAAAAATAAAAGCATATCTTAACAAATTATAATATGCTACAAATATAAGTCTAATTCTCAACGGCACTTATTGCTTGCTTTTCAGAAAAATACAGATTGGAGTTACACCTATGGATGACAACTTTGATATGGGATCACTTCCTACTCTTGAAAACCTTGACGGAAGTACAGAAGAACCAGTAGCAACGCGTAGTAGTAGTAATTATTCTTCTGCACAGAACAGCCAGAATACTATACCACAGAATGCATACCGACAGAATAATTACAATCCTGTCAATCAGAACAATGGATATCAGCAGAATAATTACAGTCCTGTCAATCAGAACAATGGATATCAGCAGAACAATTTTAATCCTGTTAATCAGAATTTTCAGCAGTATAACAATATGCCGAATAATAATTTTACCCAGCGTTCTGCTAATACACTCGACAGCTTCTGGAGTGAGCATGAGGAAAATTGCAGAAGAGGCGAAAAGATTACTAAGGTTATTGGAATTATTCTTTTGATATTAAGCATTCTAGGTGTTTTATTAACATTTGTTGACGGAAAATATGCTTCATTGATTGGAAGTGGAATAAGAATATACTGCATTTTTCAATTTATAAACGGAAAAAATGCTGCACGAATTTATATGATAGTGATTATGTTCCTTTCCTCAATATTCTGTCTGATAAGCTATGCTATATTTGATACTTTATATGCCAGTGCAGAACAAAGCATTGACTTTTCAGTAATAGGATTTTTACAGGGCATTTATATTATAGGTGTACTTCTCTACGGAGGGGTAGGCGTTTTCTTAATTGTAAGCAAAAGTATAAAAGCATATTTCAGCAGATAATATGACAATTTTGACTCGCGCAATTTATATGCATAATAATTAATGACAGTTTTAAGGAGAACAAACTATGAATGAGAATTCTCAGGTTAACACTTCTGACGCATATGATATTTCTATAAATAAGGGAAAGCAATGGGTATTTGCAATTGGCATTGTATTAATTATTACAAGTCTATTAATACTAACAACCTTTAATAAACAGGTTGTACCAATATTGATAAGATGTGCTACAGCTGTTGCATTAATGTTCGGAGTGCGCTGGGTAAGATACTTCTTCATAATTACCGGATTTCTTTCAGGATTACTAAATATAGTTAATGGATTCAAAATCTTTGAGTTTGTAGGAACAGATGGAAATGGTATGATGTTCCCTGCCCCGTCACGTAATATAATTTCATATGACTGTTATTGCATTATTGCTATTGGTATTATAAATATTGTTTTAGCAATTTTGCTAATCAATAAAAAAGAAATCAAAGCCTACTATAATTCAATTAGAATGAAAAAGACTATGCAGTATATTGCTGACAATGCACCTGTGTATAACAAATTAGCAAATAATGAAAATCAGAATAATTATCAGCAAGATACTTCTGATTTATTAGAAAAATCGAATGAAACCGCAATTACAAATCAAAATTCAGATAATAATTTATAATTACTATAAAATTCAAAGGAATGATAAAAATGGTTGAAAAATTTGATTTTGCCTCTATAGATAAAAAGTGGCAGAATTACTGGAGAGATCATAATACTTTCCACGCTGAAAATGACTACACAAAGCCAAAATTCTATGCTCTCGTAGAATTTCCATATCCATCAGGACAGGGATTACATATAGGTCATCCCCGCCCTTACACAGCAATGGATATTGTTTCAAGAAAAAGACGTCTTGAGGGCTACAATGTTCTTTTCCCTATGGGTTGGGACGCTTTCGGTCTACCAACTGAAAACTATGCTATAAAAAACAAAATCCACCCTGCAATCGTAACCGAAAAGAATGTTGCTCACTTCAAGGAACAGCTTCAGGCTCTTGGCCTTTCGTTCGACTGGGACAGGGAAATCAATACAACTGACCCAAAATATTTCAAGTGGACACAGTGGATATTCCTTCAGATGTTCAAGAAAGGTCTTGCATACAAAAAGGAAATGTCAGTAAACTGGTGCACTTCATGTAAGGTTGTTCTTGCAAACGAAGAAGTTGTAAATGGCTGCTGCGAACGTTGCGGCGGTGAAGTTATCCACAAGGTTAAGTCACAGTGGATGCTCAAAATTACAGAATATGCACAGCGTCTTCTCGATGACCTTGCAGAAGTAAACTATGTTGAAAGAGTTAAAACCACTCAGTCAAACTGGATTGGACGTTCAACAGGTGCAGAGGTTGATTTCTCAACAACTGCCGGTGATACTCTTACTGTATATACAACACGCCCGGATACACTTTTCGGTGCAACATATATGGTTATCTCCCCTGAACATCCGATTATAAAGACATGGGAAAACAAGCTCAAAAACAATGATGCTATCCGTGAATATCAAGAGGCATCTGCAAGAAAGTCTGATTTTGAACGTACAGAAATGGCTAAGGATAAGACAGGAGTAAAGCTTGAGGGAGTTATGGCAATAAACCCTGTCAACGGCAAGGAAATTCCTATCTTTATTTCTGACTATGTTCTCATGACATACGGAACTGGCGCTATTATGGCTGTTCCTGCACACGATACCCGCGACTATGACTTTGCAAAGGTATTCAATCTCCCTGTAATAGAAGTTGTCAAGGGCGGTAATGTTGAAGTTGAAGCATTTACTGACTGTGCAACCGGAATTATGGTAAACAGCGGATTCCTTGACGGGCTTTCTGTTGAAGAAGCAAAAGTTAAGATAAAAGAATGGCTTGAAGAAACAGGTAAGGGCAAGTCAAAGGTAAACTTCAAACTTCGAGACTGGGTATTCTCACGTCAGAGATACTGGGGCGAGCCTATTCCTCTTGTATACTGTGAAAAATGCGGATGGGTTCCGCTCCCTGAAAGTGAGCTTCCTCTCACACTTCCTGATGTTGAAAGCTATATGCCTACAGATAACGGAGAAAGCCCTCTTGCAAACCTTGACAGCTTTATAAATACAACATGTCCTCACTGCGGCGGTCCTGCTAAGCGTGAGACAGATACTATGCCACAATGGGCAGGTTCATCATGGTACTTCCTGCGTTACTGTGACCCTACAAATGAAAATGAACTTGCTTCAAAGGAAGCATTAAAATACTGGATGCCTGTTGACTGGTACAACGGTGGTATGGAGCATACAACTCTCCATCTCCTCTACTCAAGATTCTGGCACAAGTTCCTTTATGATATAGACGCTGTAAACACTAAGGAACCATACATGAAGAGAACTTCACATGGTATGATTCTCGGTGAAGACGGACAGAAGATGAGTAAGTCAAGGGGCAATGTAATCAATCCTGATGACGTTATCAGCGAGTACGGTGCAGACACACTCAGACTTTATGAAATGTTTGTTGGTGACTTTGAAAAAACGGCTCCTTGGAGCACATCAAGCATAAAGGGCTGTAAGAGATTCCTTGATAAGGTATGGGCATTGCAGGATATTATTATGGACGGTAATGAATACCGTGACATCGTAAAGTCTGCTATGCACAAGACAATCAAGAAGGTTTCTGAAGATATTGAAAATTTAAAATTCAATACAGCAATTGCTGCTATGATGGCTCTGCTCAATGATATTTCTGCGACAGGCGCTGTAAATAAGGCTGAATACAGAACAATAATTATGCTCCTCAATCCGTTTGCCCCTCATGTTACTGAAGAGCTTTACAGCATTCTTGGATTTGAAGGTGTGCTCAATGAGCAGAAGTGGCCGACACATGATGAGACGCTCTGCGTTGAAAGTACAATTGAAATAGCTGTACAGATTAGCGGTAAGATCAAAGCTAAGCTTATGATACCTGCTGACGCTGATCAGGAACAAGCACTTGCACTTGCAAAGGCAGATCCTACAGTTGCCGAAGCTCTGAACGGTAAGGATATTATAAAAGAAATTTACGTTAAGGGACGTCTGGTCAATATAGTAGCAAAATAAGAACTGATTGAATAGCTTTCGCACCATTTCAGAAAAGAAATTTCAAGGGAATGGAAGCTATGCCTTCGGCTTTAATCAGTATCTTACTTGATAATTATGTATTTCAACAGAAAATGAAAGTATAATTTTGTACAACATTTTCATCAGGACACTTGACAATACTGTGCTGTTATAGTATAATTATGAAGTTATATCTTATATTAACCTCTGCCTTTGCGGCAAAGGGAGGGAATCAAATGGCAGAAATTCGTGTTGGAAAAAACGAGACTTTAGACACTGCTCTTAAGCGTTTTAAGAGAAGCTGTGCTAAGGACGGCGTTATTGCTGAAGTTCGTAAAAGAGAACACTATGAGAAGCCTTCGGTAAAGCGTAAGAAGAAGTCCGAAGCTGCTCGTAAGCGTAAGTATTAATAATTATAACGCTTAAAAATGCAAGTAAAAGTGGGCAGTATTTTCTGTCCGCTTTTCTATTTATTTTATTTTAGATTAATGGAGGATAGCGTGAAAAATACTTTTCACGCAGCTATTTATTTCTTTATGAAAATACAAGATAATAAAGAAATAAATAGCATAAAGGAATGGAGATTATATGCTTTTCAGACCTACACTTGCACTTAATACTGTGCTTGACATAACACCGGAAATGCTCGGTCAGATTAACGTCAAAGCACTTATTCTTGACCTTGATAATACACTTACAACGCATAACAATCCAAAGCCTGCTGACGGAGTGCTTGACTGGATAAAAAATATGCGTGATAATAATATAAAACTTATGATTGTTTCAAATAATAAAACTGCAAGGGTTACTCCTTTTGCAGATATTCTCGGACTTGAATTTGTTCCGTCAGGAGCGAAGCCATTGCCTAAGGGTTTCCTTAAAGCAGTTGAAAAGCTGAAGTTTCCACGAAATCAGATTTGTGCAGTCGGCGATCAGATTTTCACTGACATTCTGGGAGCTAATTTTGCAGGTATAAAATCAATATTTGTATTTCCTATTGAGCCGGAACCTGGAACTTTATTCAGAATTAAACGTGCAGTTGAAAGACCATTATTGCCTAAAAGAAATAATGATACAAAAATGAAGTAGAAAGTACCGATTATGTCAATACAGCCATGATGAAAGGATGTCTATTAACATGAAAAATGCAAGATTCGGACCTGCGGGAACTGCTGAAAGCTTTGCTGCAATGGGTTACAAGAAAACTATTGACGTACCTTTGTATCTGAAAAAGTTCGGACTTAATCATTTTGAATATCAGTGCGGGCAGGGTGTCAGAACAAGCGAACAGGCTGGAAAACAGTTTGGCGATGCTGCTAAAGAGCAAGCTATATCTCTGTCTATACATGCGCCATATTTCATTTCTCTTTCCAGTGTTGAACAGGAAAAACGCCTTAATTCAATAAACTACATCCTACAGACCGCAAGACTTGCTGATTATATGGGCGCTGAAAGAATAATTATCCACAGCGGATCATGTTCAAAAATGACACGTGAGGAAGCTCTTGAACTTGCAAAGATAACGCTTAAATCTGCAAAAGGAGCTCTGGAATCGGAAGGACTTTCACATATACACTGCTGTCCTGAAACGATGGGTAAAATCAATCAGCTTGGCGACCTCAACGAAGTAATTGAGCTTTGTCTGTGTGACGAAAGCTTTATCCCTTGCATTGATTTTGGACACCTTAACGCAAGAACTTTCGGAAGTATAAAGGACAGATCAGCTTATGAAGATGTTCTTGATGCAATTGAAAACAAGCTTGGCTCTGACAGGCTGAAATGTTTTCACTCGCATTTTTCTAAAATTGAATATACAGAAAAAGGCGGAGAAAAACGCCACCTGACATTTGAGGATAAAATCTATGGCCCACAGTTTGAACCCCTTATGGAGTTAGTTTACAAAAAGGATCTGTCTCCTGTCTTTGTATGCGAAAGCGCAGGCACACAAACTGAGGATGCAAAGGCTATGATGGATTACTATAACAATTTATAATGACATGAAAGTGAGAACATCTATGAAAAGACAACTTGCAGCTGCTTTGACAGCATTGAGCATGATTACCTTAACATCCTGCACCAGCGTATCATCGGAGGTTAATACCGAGGTGATAATATCATCAGAAACTTCCCTGACATCTCAGAATTCGGAAACAACAGCTATTTCTTTGAAAAGCGAAGAAGATACATCTGTAGCTGAGAATAATCCTACAGATAAAATAATAATTCAGGGACAGGAGTATAGCCAGGATACTGAATATATTTCTGTTAATTTGGATGAACTTACTGATGAAGATAAATCAAACCTGATTAAACTGCCTGAACTTAAAAGTATAAGTATTACCTCAGTCAACGGTAATATGAATAATTATATTGACTTGTTTAAAAATATGAGTCTTCGTTCAATTAGAATTAAAACAGATAATTATAAGGATTCAGACTTTGAATTACTTGCAAGAACGTTTCCTTCCTGCGAAATAGTATATTCACAAAATGACGAAAAGTGGAGTGAGGGAGCTCCGACAAGAGGATTTATTGGATATGCAGATCCAGTAGTTTCATCATCTTCTGCTTTTACTGCTCACTTAACCAATGTTACAGAAGAAAACTGCACAGCACAAACGCTTGAAATATACCGTATTATTTCTGATGAATGGAACCCTGTAACATTTACAAACGAAGATACTTCTCTGAAAATTAACTTAGCTGTTGATTCAGGTAGTGCAATAGATTACGAGCTTTCATCAAAAGATTTTGACTATGCCAATGCAGAAGCAGGCAGATATAAGGCTGTATTTACCTGTTCAGACAATTCTAAAATGGAAATGCAATTTTATATGTCTTCTCCTAAAAATGAAATCACATCTATTTTAAATGAAGATCAGAATGCTGCTTATGAAAAAGCATTAGAAATTACTAACACTTATTTTGGTCACTTTATTCGCTTGTCAGAAGAATATGCTTCTTCACATACAGCAGAAGATTTTCTTGATATTCTTAGGGATGGCTATACTGATAATTATGCCCTTGATAAAGCTTCAGGAGTATATATTGAGGATAGCAAGCTTATATCACGTTTCGGACATCTGCCCGGTATCATAACCAGCTATTTTAATGATTTTTCAATTATTTATTCTGACGATAATCAGGTCTCATTCAAGTGCACTGTTGTCCATTTTCATGAAGATAATCCATATTTCATTTGGTATGAAAGCAAGAATTATCATATGGTAAAAACAGATGATGGTTGGAAATTTGATTTATTCCAGTTATGGTATTAAAATACGCATAATTAAATCTAATAATTTAGAAGGGGAAAAATTATGAAAAATGTATTGATTATAAATGGCCCGAACCTTAATCTTCTCGGAGAACGAGAGCCAGGAACATATGGAAATGATACCTATAAAAGCATTTGTGAAGAAATCGAAAAAAAGTCAGCAGAGCTTGGCTTTAACAGCTGTGAATTCTTCCAATCCAATCATGAGGGAGCAATCATTGACCGTATCCATGAAGCTCGTCTTGATAAATGCGGAATAGTCCTAAACGCAGGTGCATACACTCACTACAGCTATGCAATCAGGGACGCAATCGCTGCAATTAAAACCCCTGTTATTGAAGTGCATATCTCAAACATATACAATCGTGATGAATTCCGTTCAAAATCCGTTATTGCACCTGTCTGCAAGGGGCATCTCTGCGGCTTTGGCAAATATGGATACATGCTTGCGCTTGAGGGCTTAAAGGAGATGCTGGCAGAATGACACGTACAGAACAGCTGTTAAAGGAGCTTTCAGACGACATTGACTGTGCAATTATCACCTCTGACATAAACAGATTTTATTTTACAGGTATGAAATCTTCGGCAGGTGTATGTGTTATTTTCAGGGACAGTGCATATCTGCTGATAGATTCACGATACTATGAAAAAGCATGTGACACTGTCAAAGAATACAATGTCATTCTCATGACTGATTATTATACACAAATTGATGAACTGCTCGAAAAGCATAATGCTGTTACAGTTGCAATTGAAACCAAAACCATGACTGTCAGTGAGTATCAGACTTTATGCAATAAACTTAAGAACAGAAAAGTCATGTGTTCAGGTGATCTTAGCCGTGCAGTAGATAAAATGCGTTCACTGAAAACACTTGATGAGATAGATAAAATTAAAATTGCTCAAAAAATTGCAGAAAAAGCTTTTGAAAATGTATTAAACTTCATCTCAGAAGGTAAAACTGAGAAAGAGATAGCATTTGAGCTTGACAGCTATATGCTGAAAAACGGAGCAGAAGCTGTTTCATTTGACACAATTGCTTTATCAGGAAAGAATACTTCCCTTCCTCATGGAGTTCCGTCAGATAAAAAAGTCAACAGCGGTGAATTTGTTCTCATGGACTTTGGAGCTGTATACGAAGGTTATCACAGCGATATGACAAGAACTGTCTGCGTCGGTGAGCCTGACGAAGAAATGACCGTTGTATACAATACTGTGCTGAATGCTCAGCTTGCAGCACTTGATTCTTTACATGCAGGAATAAATTGTTCAAAACCTGACAGTATTGCCCGAAATTATATTTCTGAACATGGTTACGGCAGCTATTTTGGCCATGGTCTTGGTCACAGCGTCGGACTTGAAATTCACGAACTTCCGTCATCATCTCCGAAAGCAACCGGCACCCTTGACTGCAATGTTATTATTACCATAGAGCCGGGAATTTATCTTCCAAAAAAGTTGGGTGTAAGGATTGAAGACATGGCAGCTATTACAGAAACAGGCCATGAAAATCTTACAAAAGCGCCAAAAAAGCTTATCAAATTATAATGTTTGTTAAAAAATCTTAAAATATTTAAAAACACTTGCAATGCGTATAAAAATATAGTAAAATAATAAAGAACTATGTATGCATAAAAAATTATTCTTGGAGGTAATTTATGATAACAGCAGGAGATTTCAGAAACGGCATGACTTTCGAGGAGGATGGAAACGTACTTCAAATCGTTGAATTCCAACACGTAAAGCCTGGAAAGGGTGCTGCATTTGTAAGAACAAAAACTAGAAATGTAATTACCGGATCTGTTGTTGAAAAGAGCTATAATCCCTCTGCAAAATTTCCTAGTGCTTTTGTTGAAAGAAAAGATATGGAATATTCTTATAGTGACGGTGATCTTTATTACTTTATGGACCCTGAATCTTTCGAACAGGTTCCGATCAGCTCAGCTGAACTCGGTGACAGCTTTAAGTTCGTAAAGGAGCAGATGGTATGTAAGGTATGCTCATATAAGGGCAAGGTTTTTGCAGTAGAACCACCAAACTTCGTTGAACTTAAGATTACACAGACTGACCCTGGTTTCAAGGGTGATACAGCTACAAACGCTACAAAGCCTGCTGTTCTCGAAACAGGCGCAGAAGTTAAGGTTCCTCTCTTTATTGAAGAAGGCGACGTAATCAAAATTGATACTCGTACAAGCGAGTACATGGAAAGAGTTTAATCCAGACACTATAAAAGTAATCATTTTTGAGCTTGCTCAATTTATGATAATTGAATTTCAAAAAATGAAGGCGGGCGAACCCGCGAGGAGGAATAACCTATGAAACTTACTGAAAGAGTATCTTATTTAAAGGGTCTTATCGACGGACTTGACATTAGCGAGTCCACAAAAGAAGGAAAGGTTATTGCTTTGATGGCAGACATTCTTCAGGACATTGCTCTTGGAGTAGAAGATCTTCAGGAACAGGTTGATGAAGTTGTAGAAGTAGTTGACTGTATCGACGAAGATCTCGGAGAAGTTGAAAAAGATTTCTATGAGATTGACGACGACGAAGATGAATGCAGCTGCGGAAGCCATGATGATTACGATGACGAGTATGACGACGATGAGGATTTTGATGACGACGATTTATACGAAGTAACATGTCCTACATGCGGCGACACTGTATGCCTGAATGAAGCAATGCTTGAGGAAGGCTCAATTAATTGTCCTAACTGTAACGAACTTCTTGAGTTTGATTTCGATGAGGATGATGACACCACAACCGAAGAATAAGTTTTCTTTTTAAAAAGCTAGCAAGCTTACAATTGAATAAATGCAAATCTGTTTCAGGGCGGGGTGAGATTCCCCACCGGTGGTAAAGGCGAAAGCTTAGTCCACGAGTGCTTATGCACCGACTCTGGTTTAATTCCAGGACCGACGGTAAGATTTCTCCATATGGAGAGGTTAAGTCCGGATGAAAGAAACGTAGCTCTATTGCCACGCAATGCCGATGCCCGCAGGTTTTATATCTGCGGGCATTTTATTGTAACAGACTTGCCTTTATTATAAATTTATATTTATATGGAGGTTTTCTTATGCAAAGCAATCTTTTAACCAAGTCAAATTCAGCACCAAAATTGGATGTCAAAAAAATGGTCATGATATCCATGTTTTCGGCAATCGCATACCTTTCAGTTTTCGTTTTCAGAGTTCCTGTAGTATTATTCCTTGATTATGAGGCAAAAGACGTAATAATAGCAATAGCAGGATTTATTCTCGGACCTATGGCATCCCTTATCATTTCTCTTGTAGTTTCAATTATCGAAATGATTACAATAAGCGACACCGGACCAATTGGCGCACTTATGAACTTTATCGCTTCTGCAGGATTTGCTTGTTCAGCAGCAATTATTTACAAGAGATTTAAGTCACTTTCAGGAGCATTTGCCGGTCTTTTTGCAGGCTCACTTGTAATGACAATGCTTATGCTTTTATGGAACTACATTATCACACCTCTTTATATGGGTGTTGAGCGTGATGTTGTTGCGGGTATGCTTCTCCCTGTTTTCCTTCCTTTTAACCTTTTGAAAGCAGGACTTAACAGCGCATTTGCTATACTGCTTTACAGACCTCTTTCTGCAGCTCTTTCTGGTCTGCACATATTACCTGCTGAAGCCAGAGCTGAAAGCAAGCTGAAATCATTTACTACTTTTGCAATTTATGCTGTAACTGTACTTATAATTGCGTTTGGAATAGCAATAATAGTATTTAAACCACTAAGAGAAGTTATATTCCCAGGCTGATTTCGACAATATTATATAAAATCTCTTAATTACTTGACAAGAGATTTATGTTGTAGTATTATTATTATATAAATTTAATAGCCTTATCAAGAGTGGTGGAGGAACTGGTCCTGTGAAGCCCAGCAACCTAATTGTGATTTAAAAGTCCAAGAAAGGTGCTAAATCCTGCGGATAAATCCGAAAGATGAGGAATTTTTATCAATAAAATTCACGGCATCCGGATATACGGGTGCCGTTTTTTTAGGCTATTACATTTTAAATATTTTTACTTTTACTGGAGGAATCATAATGCCAAAAATGCTGTTTACATCAGAATCAGTAACTGAAGGACATCCTGACAAAATCTGTGACCAGATTTCAGATGCTGTCCTTGATGCAATTCTTGGAAAGGATCCATATGGCAGAGTTGCCTGTGAAACCTGTACAACTACCGGAATGGTACTGTGCATGGGCGAAATAACTACAAACTGCTATGTTGATATTCCTAAGATTGTCAGACAGGTTGTTATAGATATCGGCTATGACAGAGCAAAATACGGATTTGACGGACATACTTGTTCTGTAATACAGTCAATAGATGAACAATCCTCTGATATTGCTATGGGAGTTGATGAAGCACTTGAACATAAGGACGGACAAAAAGCTGAAGATGTTGAAACTGGTGCAGGAGATCAGGGAATGATGTTCGGGTTTGCCTGCGACGAAACACCTGAACTTATGCCTCTCCCTATTTCTCTTGCACACAAGCTTGCAAAGAAACTTTCAGAGGTAAGAAAAAACGGAACTTTGCCTTACCTTCGTCCTGACGGAAAGACACAGGTTACAGTTGAATACGATGACGGAAAGCCTGTCAGAGTTGATACTATTGTTGTATCCTCTCAACATGCTGAAGAAGTTTCTCTTGAAAAAATAAGAAAAGACATTATCGAAAAGGTTATCAATCCTATTGTACCTGCCGATCTCCTTAAAAATACAACTTTCTTTGTGAACCCAACAGGACGTTTTGTTATCGGCGGTCCTCAGGGCGACAGCGGACTTACAGGAAGAAAGATTATCGTCGATACTTACGGCGGATATTCACGTCACGGCGGCGGAGCATTCAGCGGCAAGGATCCAACCAAGGTTGACAGAAGCGCCGCTTATGCTGCAAGATACGTTGCAAAGAACATTGTAGCCGCAGGCCTTGCAAAGAAATGTGAAGTTCAGCTTGCTTACGCTATCGGCGTTGCAAAGCCGGTTTCTGTCATGGTTGATTCATTCGGAACAGGAACAGTATCTGACGAAAAGCTTTCAGAAGCTGTTGGAAAGGTATTTGACCTTACACCTGCTGCAATCATCAAGGCACTTGATTTACGTAAGCCTCAGTACAGACAGCTTGCAGCTTACGGACACATGGGGCGTGAAGATCTCGGTGTTGCATGGGAAAAGACCGACAAAACGGACGAGCTTAAGTCAGCTATAAAATAATAAAAAGTGCATTACAGTAAAAAATATACTGTAATGCACTTTTTATTATTTCTGAATATCTCCATGAGAAAGTGCTGTCAGATAGGCATTTATGAAACCGTCAAGGTCACCGTCCATTACAGCATTAATATTTCCGTTTTCAAAGTTTGTTCTGTGATCTTTTGCAAGAGTATAAGGCATGAATACATATGAACGAATCTGCGCGCCCCATGCTATTTCCTTCTGAACGCCCTTGATATCCTCAATCTTGTCAAGATGTTCTCTTTCCTTGATTTCAACAAGCTTTGACATAAGCATTTTCATGGCATAGTCCTTGTTCTGATACTGCGAACGCTGTGTCTGACATGAAACAACAATACCGGTAGGTATATGTGTAAGTCTTACAGCGGAAGATGTCTTGTTTACCTTCTGACCGCCTGCACCGCTTGCACGGTAAAAGTCAATTTCAAGATCTTCAGGACGGATTTCTATGTTAAGGTCAGCATCGCCGATTTCCGGCATTACTTCGAGGGATGAGAAAGATGTATGACGACGTCCTGAACTGTCAAAAGGAGATATTCTAACAAGTCTGTGAACACCCATTTCTGACTTAAGGAAACCATATGCATTCAGGCCTTCAACAAGAATTGAAGCTGATTTAAGTCCTGCTTCATCACCGTCGAGGTAGTCAAGAGTTGTAACCTTAAAGTTATGACGTTCACCCCATCTGTTATACATTCTGAACAGCATTTCAGCCCAGTCCTGAGCCTCTGTTCCGCCTGCACCTGCATGGAATGTAATAATAGCATTTCTGCCGTCAAATTCACCAGTGAGGAGAGTGGAAAGCCTTGTTGTCTGCAAGTTAGCCTTAAATGAATCCGCATCCTTTTTGATTTCAGCAACTACAGCTTCATCCTCTTCATCCTCCATTGAAAGCTCAATCATTGTAAGGGTGTCCTCAAGACAGTTGTTAAGGTCGTTATAGCTTTTTATAGTTTCTTCGTTTCTCTTTATTATCTGCATGACTTTCTGAGAATTTTCAAGGTCATCCCAGAAACCATTCTTTGCAGATTCCTCCTGAAGCTCCTTAATCTGATTCTGACATTTTTCTATATCAAGAATACTATAAAGTTCCTTCATATCCTTACGATAACCCTCGAGTTCAACTCTGAGTTCATCTAATATAAGCATAAAATAAATGCTCCTTTCTATTACTTGTCAAATGTATATGTTTAATCTTTTAATGATAAAATTTCTGCATATCTTTATTATACAATGACTATTCTGACATCATAAGAAGCAACTCTCTCAACAGCTTACATGCAGCGGCAGTTGAAACTCCGCTCTGGTCATAAGGCGGAGAAAGTTCATTCATGTCAAGGCCTACAATATTAAGTTCTTTCAGCTTCATAAGAGCAATTCTTAGCTCTTCAAATGTAACACCGCCATGTTCAGGCGTACCTGTTCCAGGGAATACAGACGGATCAAGAACATCAAGATCTATTGTAAGATATACTTTCTTGTCTGTAAGAACCTTGATGCACTCATCAAGTCCATCAAGATTAAACTTATTCATGCAGGTATGTGCTTTTGCAAACTCAAACTCGTTACGGTCACCGCTTCTGATACCGAACTGATATATTCTTCCGTCACCTATAATATCGTGACATCTTCTCATTACACATGCATGGGAATTCTTAACCTCAAGGTAGTTATCTCTAAGGTCTGCATGAGCGTCGAATTGTATAATGCAAATATCATTATACTTTTTGTAAATCGACCTGAATGCTCCTAAAGTGACAAGATGTTCCCCGCCAAGCATAAACGGTATTTTTCCATCAGCAAGTATTTCATCTATCATATCTTCAATCTGTCTAAGTGCAAGGTCAGAAGAACCTAAACAAAGTTCAAGATCCCCAGCATCAAATATATTATAGTCAAGCAGATCCTTATCCTGATAAGGTGAATATGTTTCTATTCCAAAGCTTTCTGCTCTAATAGCCTTGCTGCCGAAACGTGCTCCCGGACGGTACGATGTTGTGCTGTCAAACGGTGCGCCAAAAATAACAATGTCTGATTTATCGTAATCAGCATCACAGCCGATAAATGCATTTCTCTCAATCTGCATTGCTAAGTAGCTCCTTTACATAATTAGGGACAGCAAAGCAGCCCTTGTGAAGTTCAGTATTATAATAACCGGTATTAATACCGAGACTGTTCCATTTTTCAAGATCAGCTTTAAGCGGATCAATATTTTTTGAAGCAAAGCCAAAGAGCCAATGTCCCGACGGATAAGTCGGTATATGTGCCTGATAAACCCTGCATATATCAAAGAATTCCCTGATACGCTTGTGTGCTCTCTGCATAGCCTTTGCATCTTCATCATAATACGGGCTTTCATGCTGATTAACAAGAATACCGTTTTCAGTAAGTGCATTGTAGCAGTTGCCATAAAACTCACTTGTGAAAAGACCCTCTCCCGGTCCAAATGGATCGGTGCTGTCAACAATGATAAGGTCGTAGCAATTCTGCTTTTTCCTTACAAATTTAAGACCGTCCTCAAAATGTATATCAACGCGGCTGTCATCAAGCTTGCAGGCTGTCTGCGGAATGTGTTTTTTGCACACCTCAACAACCCTTTCGTCTATTTCAACGAGATCAATATGCTCAATAGATTTATAGCGTGTAAGCTCTCTTATTGTTCCGCCATCCCCTGCTCCTATAACAAGAACTGATTTTATGTCAGGATTGCTTGCCATTGCAACATGGGTAATCATTTCGTGATAAATGAACTCGTCCTTTTCTGTCAACATCATGAGCCCGTCAAGTGTAAGAAATCTGCCGAATTCAGGACTTTCAAAAATATCAATTCTCTGATACTCACTCTGTTCACTATGAAGCTGTTTGTTTACTCTTATGGAAAATTTCACATTCTCGCTGTGCATTTCAGTAAACCATAATTCCATTGCAATCCCTCCCTGAAAATTTTATTATCTGCACAAAACCTTTATTCTCTCAATGTCCATATCTTCTGTACCTGTCATAAAGCATCCTCTGTCCTTTGAATAATGGATATAGTTGAGAATATCTTCTGTAATCATTTCACCAGGAGCAACAATTGGTATTCCAGGAGGATAGCACATTACAAATTCACTGCTTATCCTGCCTGCTGTTTCATCTATCGGCAGTGAAATCTGTTCACCATAGAAAGCTTCCTGCGGTGAAACACAGACATCAGGATTAATATATTCATGGTCAAACATTCCGCTCTTGTCCCTGCTGAATCTTCTCTTGATTTCAGATAATGCAGAAACAAGTCTTTCAATGTCCTTCCACATATCACCTGGTGAAATTATTGCTAGTATGTTTCCGATATCTCCGAATTCGATCTGTATATCGTAACAGTCACGAAGATAATCATAAACTTCAATTCCTGCAAGACCTATATCACGGGTAAAAACTGAAAGCTTTGTTGTATCAAAAGCAAATATATCATCCCCATTGACAAGCTCTTCGGAATATGCATAATATCCGCCTATTCTGCGGATTTCTTCTCTTGCATACTCTGCTGTTTCAACAACCTTTGCAATCATTTCCTTGCCTCTGAGAGCAAGATTTCTCCTTGATATATCAAGTGAAGACAAAAGAAGATATGAACCGCTTGTTGTCTGGGTAAGGTTAATTACAGCTCTAACATGTCCTTCTGTTACCTTTGCATTCTTACCAACAAGAAGAAAACTGCTCTGGGTAAGCGAACCCCCTGTTTTATGCATGGAAACAGCTGCAAGGTCAGCCCCTGCAGCCATTGCTGAAACCGGCATATTTTCTCCGAAATAGAAGTGGGTTCCGTGCGCTTCGTCAGCAAGAACTGCCATGTTATGTTCATGTGCTATCCTAACAATTGCTTTCAGGTCAGAGCATATCCCATAATAGGTAGGATTATTTACAAAAACAGCTTTGGCGTCAGGGTTTGCCTTAATAGCTTTTTCAACATCTGACACACTCATGCCGAGAGGTATCCCAAGTCTTGAATCTACACCCGGATTTACATACACAGGCAACACTCCGCTGATAATAAGCGAGTTGATTGCACTTCTGTGGACATTTCTCGGCATAATAATCTTGTCCCCTGCCTTGCATACAGACAAAATCATAGACTGTACAGCAGAGGTTGTACCGTTCACCATAAAAAAGCAGTGTGCCGCTCCGAAAGCTTCCGCCGCAAGCGTTTCTGCTTCCTTAATAACGGAAACAGGATGGCAGAGGTTATCAAGCGGCTTCATCGAATTTACATCAACAGACATACATGTCTTTCCAAGAAACTCTGTAAGCTCAGGGTTTCCCTTTCCATGTTTATGTCCCGGAACATCAAAAGGAACAATACGTGCGTCCTTATATTTTAAAAGCGCCTCATAAACAGGTGCTTTACTCTGATCTGACATTTTCATCACCCTTTACTGCTAAGAAAACGCTGATAAAACAGCATTTCCCTAATAAATATTCATGCCGCTGAATATCTCAATCATTTCTCTTCTGAGAGAATCATTGATTTCAAGACGACGTTTAGGTGCAAGCTCGTAAGTGTCAGTATTGAAAAGATAATTCTGGAGAAAGATCTCCTTGATCATCATTTTTGTATGGAAAATATTTGACTGATAAACATTGACATCAATAGCATCATATTTTTCAAGAATATCATTGTTAATATAATTCTGAATAGATGTAATGTCATGATCCATAAACAACTTTTTACCGTGCTGATCCCTTGTAAATCCACGCACACGGTAGTCTATTGTCATAATATCCGAGTCAAAGCTGCCGATAAGATAATCCAAGCATTTAAGCGGGGTTATCTTTCCGCAGGTTGAAACGTCAATATCAACTCTGAAAGTTGTTATTGCATTTTCAGGGTGAAATTCCGGGTAGGTATGAACTGTCAGATGGCTTTTGTCAAGGTGTCCTGCAATGCTCTCCTTTTCGACAAGAGGAGCAAACCTCATGTTACAGGATTCATCAATCTCATCGTTGGAAAGGTGTTCCTCCGATATAAGCAGAGTTGCCGATGCGCCCTGCGGCTCATAATCCTGTCTTGAAATATTAAGAACATGGGCACCTATCATTTCAGTAACGTCACAAAGTATTTTTGTAAGACGGTCAGAGTTATACTGCTCATCAATGTACTTTATATAATCCTGCTGCTCACGGGCACTTTTAGCATAGCAGATATCGTAAATATTGAAGCTGAGCGTTTTTGTAAGGTTATTGAAGCCATATAATTTTAGCTTTTCGTTCAACCCTATCCTCACGTTCCTTTCACACTATAATTTAATGCATAAATACACATATTGAATAATACGATAAATATGCTTAAAAGTCAAGAGATTTAATCTATTTTCTGCTATTTCCGTTGAATTTATTATATATTCTTTAAAATGCTCTGAAATACTTTGAAATTCTCCAATTCTTTTTCGTCAAAACTAATGTATTCATTCCTTTTATACCCATCATAACTTTCTGTTATATAAAGAAATATTGCAAATACTATGCCTGTATGCTATACTATTATTTGATATGTTTAAATTGAAATATGCATATTTTCAATATACCATTTTATGAAAGGACGTTCACAAAATGAAAATTAGCTTTTCAACACTTGCCTGTCCTGATTTTTCATGGACTGATATTTACTCCATGGCAAAGGATCTTGGCTTTGACGGAATCGAAATTCGAGGACTGGGTGATGACATTTATGCTGTCAATGCCCGTCCTTTTACAGAGGCACAGCTACCTGCTACAAAGAAGAAGCTAGCAGAACTACGTCTTGAACTCCCATGCTTCTCATCAGGATGCTGCCTAAAATATAAGGAAAATCACGATGCAAATATTCAGGAAATAACACAATATATTGCACTCGCTGAAAAAATGGGAACACCTTTTGTAAGAGTACTTGCCGACCTCAATCCTTGGACTGACGGTGAGGTTGACGATGATTATACTATTGAAATTTTGAAAGAGCTTGCTGTAAAGGCGGAGGCTTCTACAGTAACACTTCTTGTTGAAACAAACGGTGTATATGCTGATACAAAGCGTCTCAGAAAAGTTCTTGACACAGTAGGAAGCCGTTCTGTTGCTGCATTGTGGGATATGAACCACCCTTACAGATATGCAGGCGAAACTCCTATGGAGACAGTTGCAAATCTTGATGCATACATAAAGTATACTCATATTAAGGACAGCGTAATTAAGGATGACAAGGTTTGCTACACCCTTATGGGACAAGGCAGCCTTCCTGTAAAGGCTATGATTGATGCCTTAAAGAGCATTGGTTATGACGGCTATGTTTCACTTGAATGGGTTAAGCGCTGGGCAAGAGAGCTTTGTGATGCAGGTATTGTATTCCCTCAGTATGCAAACTTTATGCGCCCTTATATAAAAAGACATAAACATACCCTTCAGGACAATCAGAGAAAAACAGGAAAGTATGTTTGGCCAAAAGAAAGACTTATTGACTACACTTTCCCTGACGTTCTTGACAGAATATGTGAGGAATTCCCTAACCAGTATGCTTTCAGATATACAGAGCTTGATTATACCAGAACATACCCACAGTTCAGGGATGATGTTGATACCTTTGCAAGAGCACTTATTGCAATGGGAGTAAAGAAGGGTGACCATGTTGCAATATGGGCAACGAATGTCCCTGCATGGTACATTACTTTTTGGGCAACAACAAAGATTGGCGCTGTTCTTGTTACAGTAAATACAGCTTACAAGATTCACGAAGCTGAATATCTTCTCAAACAGTCTGATACTCATACACTTGTTATGATTGATGGCTTTAAGGATTCAAACTACATTGAAATAATTAAAGAGCTTTGCCCTGAACTTGCTGATTGCAAGCCGGGAGAACTCCACTCTGAAAGACTTCCATTCCTCAAGAATATCATTACAACAGATAGCAAACAGCCTGGCTGCTATACATGGGAGGATACATATGAACTTGCAGAAAAAGTAAAGATGTTTGAAGTAGAGCAGAGGAGAAAAACAATTGACAAGCATGATGTCTGCAACATGCAGTATACATCAGGAACAACAGGCTTTCCAAAGGGCGTTATGCTCACACACTATAACGTCGTCAACAACGGTAAAGCTATCGGCGACTGCATGGATCTTTCAACTGCTGACAAGCTGATGATTCAGGTTCCTATGTTCCATTGCTTTGGTATGGTTCTTGCGATGACTGCAAGTGTCACTCATGGTACAACAATGTGTCCTATCCCTGCATTTTCACCAAAGAAGTCACTTAACTGCATAAACAAGGAACAGATTACCGCATTCCACGGTGTTCCTACAATGTTTATTGCTATGCTTGAACATGAGGATTTTGAGAAAACAGATTTCTCACACATGAGAACAGGTATCATGGCAGGTTCACCATGTCCTGTAAAGGTTATGGACGAAGTACTAAACAAAATGAATATGTCTGAAATCTGCATTACATACGGTCAGACTGAAGCAAGCCCTGCAACAACAATGAGCAAAACCACAGATTCAATTGAAACACGTCTTAATACAGTCGGCGGATCTATGTTTGCAGTTGAATGTAAAATTATTAACCCTGAAACAGGCGAAGAAGTCGGCGATAATATTGACGGTGAGTTCTGTGCAAGAGGCTACAACATTATGAAAGGCTACTATAAGATGCCTGAAGCTACAGCAGCTGCAATTGACAGCGACGGCTGGCTCCATTCCGGCGACCTTGCAAGACGTACTCCTGAAGGCAACTTCAAGATTACGGGTCGTATCAAGGATATGATAATCCGCGGCGGTGAAAACATTTATCCAAAGGAAATTGAGGAATTCCTCTATACAAATCCTAAGGTAAAGGATGTTCAGGTTATCGGTGTTCCTGATATCCAGTACGGTGAAGAAATAATGGCATGCGTAATTCTTAAAGATGGTGAAACTTCTTCCGAACAGGAAATTAAGGATTTTGTTCTTTCACATATGGCAAAGCATAAAGTTCCTAAGTATGTTGACTTTGTTGATTCATTCCCTATGAATGCAGCAGGAAAGATTCTCAAATATAAAATGCGTGAAAATGCAGTCGAAAAGCTTGGGCTTCAGGCTGACAGCAAGGTTGTTACTGCATAAAATATTAAATATCATTACAAAGGTGCTTCAAATTGAGGCGCCTTTTTTGTGCAAAAAGTAGTCTTATAAAATAGGGTATTGACTTTGATTTTTAATGGATTTACGATGTATACAGACCGGTCAACAAACATTGAAAGGATAAGATTTTATGAGACAAGAAAAAATTTCAGAACTTGAAAATGCAGTTGCTAGGGAACATAGCAACATTACCGGCATAGTAGTGCAGAAAGACTGTGAGAAGTTGTATGAAAAGTATTTAAACGGATATAATTCCGAGAACACAGTGCACTTGTTTTCAGTTACAAAGAGCATCGTTTCTATTTTGATCGGCATAGCAATAGACAAAGGATTAATCAAAAGTTTAGATACAAAGGTGCTAGACTTCTTCCCTGATTATACTCCCCTTGCAGGCGAAAAAACGATTCATAACATTACAGTAAAAAACCTTATGACAATGACTGCTCCTTACAAATATGATAAAGAGCCTTATGTGGAGTTCTTTATAAGCGAAAATCCTATACGCACAGCACTTGATTATCTTGGCGGAGACAAACCTATTGGAAAGTTCAACTATGCAGGAATCGGTGGAACACATATTTTATCTGGTATTCTTACCAAAGCAATCGGAGAACCTATTCTTGAATTTGCTAAGAGAAATTTATTCACGCCACTTAATATTGATGTTCCCCAGAACGTTGTTATTCATGATGAGAAAGAACACGGCTTAGTTATGAATGATAATAACACAAAGGGATGGGTTATTGATCCTCAGGGAAACAATATTGCAAGCTGGGGACTCTTCATGACACCTAAAGAAATGGCTAAAATAGGCCTTCTGTATCTTAATAATGGGGTATGGAATGGTCAACAGATTGTTTCAGACAAATGGATAATTGAAAGCACCGCTGAACAAAGCAGATGTGAAGAATTTGGTCTTGGTTACGGTTACCTCTGGTGGCTAATTGATAATGAAAGCTTTGCAGCTATGGGCGATGGCGGAATCATTATTTATGTAAATACAAAGAAACAGCTTTCAATTTCAATTGCAGCTTTTTTCATCCCAGATGCAAAGATAAGAATTGAATTAATTAAGAATTTCGTTGAACCTATATTTGATGATTAAATTAATATTTATTTAAAATACCCCTTGACTCTTACATTGTGGTATACTTTATAATATAATTGAGCTCAAAAATACATATATATGTGAGGTAAATATCATGCTTAAAATAGGGGATTTTTCAAGGCTGTCAAGAATCAGCATCCGGATGCTGAGGTATTATGACGACATGGGACTGCTTGTTCCAAAATGCATTGACGATTTCACAGGTTACCGCTATTATATCGAAGATCAGCTCCCGGACGCGGAGAGAATTACCTCTTTGAAAAATATGGGGTTCAACCTTTCAGTTGTATCAGAAATTATAAAGCAGTATGACAATCCAGATGCACTTGAAAAATTTCTTGCAGTAAAGCATACGGAAGTTCTTGCAGAGGCTGACAATATTAAGTCGCGTCTGAGGCTTCTTGAAACTACCATTGAAAGATTGAGAAAGGACGAAAACTATATGAACTATAATGTAACTTTAAAAACAATACCTGAAAGATACGTTTTCAGTGTAAGAAAAATTATTCCTGCATATGACCAGGAGGGTATACTCTGGCGGACAGTTATGGAAGAAACGGCTCCACTCCATGTTCAGCCTGCAGATCACTGCTATACTCTTGCCATTTATCATGATATGGGATATAAGGAAAGTGATTGTGATGTGGAAATTCAGGGAACAGTAAAGGGGAATTACAATGACACAGAAAATGTAAAATTCAAGACAGTTCCTGCCGTAGAGGTTGCTTCAGCAACTTACAAAGGTTCTTATGATGAGATTGACGCTGTAAACCAGGCTGTTGCAAACTGGGTCAAGGATAACGACTTTAAATTTGACGGTCCTATGTTCAGCATATATCATGTCAGCAAGGCAATGACAGACAATCCCGATGAACTTGTCACAGAAGTATGTTACCCTATAAAAAAGAAATAACTTACAGATAATTTCATCTGCAATGTAATTATTATAAAAACCCTACTCTAATTAATCAGAGTAGGGTTTTTAGTTATTATTAACAAAACAAGCATTATTTTATTTACTTGTTTTAGAAATTTTTAAATTATATTGTAAATATATGTTGAAATTGGTAAGCAAGTGTGATAAAATATATGCATGATAAGCCATTATTGGAGAGGTAATAATATGAATAAAATAACAAAAAAACGTAGATTTCTAGCATTGGTACTGTCTTTGCTTATGATAATTACAATGACAGACAGTACAAGTTCACTGAATACATTAGTTGTTTCTGCTGAAGATAACACTTCTTCTGTATCTGAAACAGATCAAAGCCTGCCGCCGCCTGAAAGTGTCCCGCCGGAAAGTTCTGATACCAGCACAATACCTGAATCTGACCCGGCTCCAGAAGGTGACCCATTAGAAACTACTTATTTAGAAACTACATATTTGGAAATACCAGATAATTTGGAAACAGTTCCTGAAACTGTAACTGAAAAGCCTCTCATTATTGAGGAAAAAAAGCTTTTTAATGCTAATGAATGCTTCAGGGATGGAGTTTATTACGTTGAAAATGGTGACCAAGCTGACATTATTGAAAATATGTATGTTGGTTCTGCAGTTGCCCCACAAATTGCAATTTCCATTCCTGTTGAAGAAATTCCTCAGGGTTTGGTCACAAGATCTTATTATGCTGACACCAGTACAAATTACAACACTACATATTGGCGTGAAACCCTTACATCAGCACAACAATCTGCATATGACCAGCTTGCAGCACGATCATATGAGTTTGACAATTCAACTCAAAATGCTACCGCATTTGTTAATTCTAGCAAAACATATTATAAAGCTTTTGAAATAACTTTTAGCGGAGCCGGTGCATCACTGACAGGTGAGCAAGCAGCTGATGTTTATTGGGCATTCAGACGTGACAATCCTCAGATTTTCTGGGCAAGCACAACGCTTTTATATGCTCCGGCATATCTCGAGGTTCTTGTATCGAGCAGCTACACAAATGGATCAACTCGTTCTGCAAGAAAAGCTCAGATGCTAAACATTATAAGCAGCTGGAAAAATGAAGTTGCTGGTTATAATGAATATTCGCAGGAATATCTTATCCACGACAAAATATGCAGCAAAAATGTTTATACACTAAACGCAGTAAATGCTCATGATGCAACCGGTATGTTTATTGATGAAACAGCAGTATGTGAGGGTATTTCAAAAGCATTTCAGTTAATGATGAATGCTCTTGACATTGACTGTATACTTGTTACAGGATATATGACCTCTGCTGGATCTGCAGCAGGAGGGCATGCCTGGAATCAAGTCGGATTGGACAACAATGGAATAACGGAATGGTATAATATTGACGTTACATGGGGTGATCAGCAAACTTGGATATGCCGAGACTGGTTTAACACTACAAATGCCCAATTCTATGGAAGTTCAGATTCAAGTAACCACACAGCTGAAGATCTTCCAATCAAATCATGCACAGCTACTACATATTCTTTTGCTAACCATGATGCAAACTATGGAATAGATGACCCACGTACAATTACAATAAATCAGCCGGCTGACGGAAATATAACAGTTAAGTATGGCAGTACAACTATAAATTCAGGTGATACTGTTGCAGCGGGATCAACCATTACAATAACAGTTACACCTAATATGCCAAGCTATTGCCCTAACCTTACTATATCACCTGAAGGAGGGGATGCGATACAAGAAGCCGGAGTCTTGGGCTCCAACTTGACTAAAACATATACCGTCAATTCCAACATTGCGCTTTCTGCAACTTTTGACGAATATGTGGCTTTAGTCGGCAGTACTGGATATACCACTCTCCAAGCTGCTTTTAATAATGCAACAACTAATTCAATTGTTTATATTTTAAACGATATTCAATACAACGGTGAAACTATGCCGTCAGTTCCTATAACTATAGCAAGCAAATCAAGTATGGAAAAGTTTGATTTTATATTTAAGAGCAACATGACACTTAATTCAAATGTTGCTTTCCAGGACATCACTCCTAAATACCCAAAAGACTCGACTTACAGCATTAGTTTAGGAAATAACACTTTGTCAATTAAGACAGGTATTTTGTCTGATTCTGACGATACAGCAAATGATTCTTCATTCCCTGCAATCAAATGTGATGACACTCAGACAGGCAGCGTTATTATTAACGGAAGCCCTGCTGTAAATGTTTACTCGATTGATTCTGTAAATAACCTTTCACTCGGCGGAACAACAGCACTTACATTGACAACATCAGCTGGAGGAATAAATGCTGATAATCTTTCTCTTTCTAGCACTGCAGTATTGAACACTCCTACATTCAATACAGAAAAAATCACATCAATTGCTGCAACCAACAAAATCAATCTTATTGCAGACAGCAATGCGCCTGCAAGTAAGCCTGCTCTTTATATTTTCAGTACAATCGCAGGTACTTCCAATATAAATCTTGCAAGTACATTAAGCTATACTGATTCTGATACAGTAATAGGTTTGTCAAATGAAACATATGCTAACCGAGTTATATTCAGCAATGGTTCAAACACCTATACTCTGAACAAGACAGGAAATACACAGCACCCACAAATTACAGGATATTCAAATATATTTATGTATGCACCTGTTCTGCAGACTGAATGCTTTAAACTTACATACGGCTCAGCAACAAAGTATTTCTCTGACTGGACAAATGCAGTTGAATATATAAACAAACTTAACAGTATTTATAATACTTATGTAATTACTGTTCCTTCCACAGTATCCGCTGCATCCATTCCGGCAATTTCTCTTCCAACAAAAGCTAAAAGTTTTTCAGTTGTTAATCAATCTGAATCATGCGCACTTGATATTACAGTAACAGGCGCTAATATTACATACCCAGTTATATTAAACAAAGCAAATCTAATTTCTAATAATACAAAACTAAGTAACCTTACGTTAATAGATGGTTTTGTTTCCTCCTCAAGCGGAACAAATACATTTACTTCACTTACACTCAGAACAGATTCTATTTTGAAAATTTCTGATGGTGTATCAACAGTAATAGGTACACTTGTTTCAAACAACTCTGTAAATGGAAACACTATTTCAATAAGTACAAAAACGCCTGATCTCAGCATAACAGGTATTACAAGAAGTGATAACAAACCAATAATCCTTGACGTAGTACCAACCCTTGATGACCATGCGGTTATTATTAAAAATACAGGATCAACTGTATTGCCAACCTGCTTTACATTCAGTGAAAAACTTACTGACAATAGTGAACTCGGACTTATTAAGGACGGAGCATACATCAAGGCAACTACTCCTACTATTAACGTTACATATTCCGAAAACGGAAGCAATGCTACTCTTGGAAATTACCTTACATGGGCAGATATGGTTACAGCAATTAATACAGCTAATAAACCAACCATAGTATACAACATTATTATCAATGACAATGTAACTATAACAACACTGCCTGCAAAATGTTCTGGTATAAAGGTTTCCAGCAGCGGAACAGCTATTGCAATTCCATCATCATTTACTCAGACTATCCCAGTTACATTTGAAAACATTTCTGTTAATAGTTTAGTTCCAACCGCTGTATCAACATGGAAAACCAACGGACAAACACTTACACTTAAAAATGTTAACTTTAATTCACATTTAAGTGGCACAGTAGCAGGAACACTTAGTGTTGAGGACTCAAATATTAATGGAAACATTACAACATTTAAAGAATTAAAAATTAAAAATAGTCTTATTTCCGCTGGTAACATTACAGGAATTACTAATTTGATTTTTGAAAATAGCAGTAATTTAGATATTTCAGGTGGAAAAACTGTAGGCATCGTAAACATCACAACCAGCAGCTATAATTGTAATCTATTATATAACACAACAAAAGCTTCAACCCTTCCTAATGTTACTGTCTCTGGTACAATAACAGGAACAAATCCTGTAAGTATTAAAAAGATAAACAACAATGTAACATCAACATTTGATTCCGGAACAAAACTTCTTATTGCTTCAAATGCAAATACACCTGCCAATAAATTTGCAATTGAAGGCATTGGTGCTGTTACTTATAAAATTGGCACAACAGTTTATGCTGGTGTTGAAACAATTGAACTTTATGATAACAGTACTGGAACCCCGACAAAACTCGGAACATATGCGTTATGGAATGAAGCAATAAGTTACATTAATACAAATGGTACAGCAACATCAAGTTACATACTCAACTTTATAAATGACTATACAATGGAAACAACATACACCTCCCCTGCAGTCACTAAGTGTGCAGAAATTTCTTTAGAGGGCAATAACCATACTTTACGCATCCCTACCGCATTTTCCCAGACAGTTAATTATAAATTAAATGATCTTATTGTAAGTGGTACAGTTTCTACTTCAGTTCCAACATGGAGGACTAACGGAAAGACATTGACAATCAGTGATTCTACTTTTAATGCTAACTTAACGGGAACAACTGCTGGTATTCTTAATGCTTCCAATGCAACTGTTAATGGTAACATTGCAACATTCAAGGATATTAACATTAAAACGACACTTGATGCTAACGGAAGTGTAACAGGAATTACAAACCTTATCTTTGACGAAAATATTGCAGACACACACGCTTTAAAAATTCATTCAGGAAAAACAATTAATATAGTAAATGTTACAACTGTAAATGCTCTGTGTAATATTGTTTATATCATTCCTGCCGGAGCAGCAGTTCCGAATGTAACTATTTCCGGCACAGTTAACGGCACAAATCCTCTAAACATACTCGATTCAAGTAATACAAGATTTGAAGCCTCAACAAAACTTCTTACCGCTTCAAATACAAAAACAACATCAGACCGCTTTAAGATTACTGGTGACCGTGCAGTAACTTACAAGATCAGTACAAATGTATATGCAGGTATTGAAGCACTTGAGCTTTATCAAGTTACTCAGTCAGGCAGCGAAAAGATTGCTACATATTCATTATGGACAGACATAATAAGCTATATTAATACTAACGGCACAAGTACATCCCAGTATGAAGTTGTTTTACTTGATGACTACAACCTAAGCGGACCCCTTGCTTCACCTGCTAAAACTAAGTGTCAGAGCCTGACTTTCAAGAGTAGTGGCGAAAAGAAATCTCTTAAATTAACAGGCATTACACTTAATACAACAGTTATGTTTGACAATATTGACCTTATTGGTGTAAGTTCTACCGGAGTAGAAATTCCTTTGGCAATAAACATTGCCATAAACGGAAATCTTTCTTTCAAGAACATGACTGAAGAACACATTGCAAGCATTTCAAAAATAGGTACTTCACTTGTTTCTGTGAACCTTGAAAACTCAACTGTTACTGTAAAAAGTGCTTTCAAGGCTGATAATTTAGTAATGATAAGTACTACATTAAAGTGTATACCAACATTTGCTTGCACAAACATTGATATGTCCAGTAATACTAACAAGTTGACCTTAGGCAATACAGCAACAATCGGCAAGATTACATGTGGAACTGACTCAACTTTGTCTGTAACTCAAGGTAAAACTGCAGCTGTATCATCAATTGAAAATGGTACACTCAATGTTAATGTCTGTGACATAAACGGAAATATCATTACTCCTAATGATAATACAATAATACTTTCAACAACAAACGTTACTTCTGAACAAATTAAGCTTATTGGTGCTGATTCAAATACTATTAATACTTATCGTTCAAGCAACACCATTAAAACTATTTCATCTCAGCCTGTTATTACATTGACAAACCCAGATGGAGCTAATCTTGGTAAGTTTATGACATTAGCAGACATGAACACAGAAATCAACAGACTTAACAACAAGAATGCCAAGTATAATGTCTCATTCAATTCTGACATATTTGTTACTGGCGCAATGCCATTCCCTCTTGCAGGTAAGTATTCAGAAATTACCTACAAGCCTGCTTCTGCAGAATTACAAATCCGTTGTACTGCTGATTTAGTTCTTACGGGCAATATTAGTTTTGACGGCATTAATTTAACAAAGGTAAGAAGTCAGACAATTACAGACGCTCTTCCAATAAACATTAATACATCTGCTTATACCCTTACCTTATTAAATACCACAACCATTAATAGCCTTACAAATATTACAGGTTCAACAAATTCACAACTTGTTCTTAGTAACAGCAATGTAATAGTAAATGGCAATATTTCCGGTATTACAAAACTCACCTATGCTGATAATAACGATTCAACACTGACTGTATATGGAAATATAAGCGTATTAAACATCATAACAGAAGGTACAAACAAATATACGCTTAAGTATCTGGATTCAAAGCAGTTTACAATTACAAATGCAGTTACCGCAAGCAGTCCTCTTACACTTTGCCCAATGGTGCTTGAGAATGGTTCTTACTCGGAAATCCCTGAAAGCGGATATTCAGCACTTACTGTTATTGACTCTGCTCCAAAGATTTCAACAGCTGCTATAAAAATGAACCAGACTACCAGCCTTGTATTCTATAAGAATGGTTCCGCAATTAAAATGGGAGACCCAGTAATATCAGTATCAAACGGAACTAATTCATACTTATTCGCACGTTTCAATGACGCAATTGATTATATTAACAGCGACTCTGGAAATACATTCACAGTAACTCTCAAGGCTGATGTTCCTAGTGCAGGCGCAATCATAATGCCAAATGACAATAAGAATGTAACCATAGTATCCGATGCAGGTACTAGAACACTTAACTTTACTGGTGGAATTACACTTTCTTCTGCAAACTCAAAGGTTAAGTTCTCTGGAGTAAAGCTGAATAATTCCGTTGCGTTAGGAATTCCAGTTATTGTTACAAAGGTTGGCGCTGAAGTTACTTTTGATAACTGTGATGTTGTAATAAACACAATGAGCGGTGCTGGAACAGTTAATTTGAACAATGCAAACTACACTGTAAACGGTGCTATATCTGGAACGCTTACCCTTTCACTTAAGAAAACAGATACTTTCTTCAAGAACACAACTTCAATAAAGAATCTTATTAACAGTTCTGGAGCATCAGAAAAATCTGTAATCAGAAAACTGAACGGAAAATCATTTACAGCTACAGGAACAGTTCAGATAACACAGGATAACCCAATTATATTTAATGTTGTCAATGCTGATGGCACTACACTCTCTCCGCTTACAGCAGGAACAATTCTTCTCACTGCTGCAAACGGAACAGGATCACAATTCAAAACTGACAACACAATGAAAGACAGTGATGTTAAGTGGCTAATTACAAAGGTTGGCACTACAATAAGAACTGCAGGAATATCTGCATATGCTTATGAAACAGGCAACAGACAGACAGATGTCGCACACCAGTTTGCAAGCTTCAACGAGGCTAAGGAATACATTGTCGGCAAGACAGGAACATGGACAATAGAACTCGAAAGTAATGGTACTGGTGCAATAATGACTGACCTGCCTGCAAACCTTAGTACAATAATCTGTACTGGTTCTTCTCCTGTAACCCTTACAACTACACTTGATATTAAGCTTGCTGCTGACATTACAATCAACAACGTAAAACTTACTGCAACAGGAAAAACTATTTCAGGAAACAACTTTGATATTACTCTTGAAAACAAAGCACAGATTACCGCAGGCAAAACTACTTCCTTGGATACACTGGCAATCAATTCATCTACAGTTATTCTGACACTTGAATCACAAATTAAATCTATTTCAATTAATTCAGGAAATATCAAGTGTCCGTCAATTGTTTCATAATTTCATAACACAGTATATCAAAACGCAGGTGCCAAAAAGGTACCTGCGTTTTCTTTGTGCAAAAAGATACAAAAAATGCGGATGCTTTTTAACACCCGCATTACAAATTAATATGTAGTTATACTTGCAAATTCACACTTTGCAATTGGTTCATCAGTATGAAAAGTTTCATTAAAGTCTATATTTTCTTCATCTAACAAATTACTTACTTTTGTTAAATACATTTTAGATTCAATACATTTACCATCTGTGTTATAAAGATTTACCATTACATATACTGTGGAGTAATCTTTGCCTGAAAAGTTTTCAATACGACCAGAACATTCATATTCATGATAAAGACTACCCACTTCTTTTAAGTTAATTTTAAAATTTGTAAGTGTAAGGTGCTTATTTGTTTCTGTAAAAGAAGCCTGATACTGAATAACAGGAGTTTTTGAAATAAGTCCATTTTCAGCATCAAATGTACACATTTCTTTTCCAACCTTTGCAGTAGTGCTTATCGGATAACCATTCTTGCCAAAGTAAAAATAATATTCTTTACCATCAAATTTGAATTTTGTTGCACCCTTAGCAAGTGTTCCGTCCTTTTTACAATAGTAAAGCTTATCACCTATAGCACAAGGTTCTGACTTATACATTTTTTCATATGCGCCTATATCAGAGAAAAGGTATATTTTTTTACTGATTAATACATTTCCAGTGCTCATTTTGCCGCTTTTGCTAAAGTAATATTTAACTTTGTCAATATTCTGCCAGCCAGTAAGCATCTTTCCATCTTTGTCAAAATAATACTTACTGCCATTTTTCATAGTAAGCCAGCCTACACTCTTAACTCCCTTACTATTAAAGTAATATTTTGAATCTTCAATAGTCTGCCAGCCTGTAACTGCCTTACCATTTTCATCGGTATACTTTGTACCGTCTTTGCTCCATTCTGCTGAAGCGCTGATTGCCATAGTTGTCAACGCTAACATAACAACAAAAGTGTTAATTAGCAGACTCCTAACCTTTTTTAACATTTTAATCCCATCCCTTTCTGATTTATGCAGATTATGATTAATAATAGCATAAATCCTGAACTAACATAATTTGTCTTTGAACTTAACAATTACATTACATTTTATACTATACAATGACTAAAGACAGAAAGCAATTGACATATATGACAAAATTTTCTTATATATTTTTGCGCTGCATAATTAACATCTTAATAGTATGAAGTATTCTGTTTATACAATATAATCAATTAACAAATAACGCTCCCTCTTCATAATATGTCGAAAGGGGGAATCTATATGAAGTGTAATGCAGTTTTTGAAGGCGGAGGAGTAAGAGGAATCGGTCATATTGGTGCTGCAAACGTCATGGAAAAGTCAGGATATACTTTTCAAAATGTAGCGGGATGTTCAGCCGGTGCAATAGTTGCATCACTTATAGCTGTCGGTTACTCTACATGTGAAATAAAGCTGATAATGGAAAACGTTGATTATCTTAAATTCAAGGAAAAAAATCTCCTTGATTATCTGGGACCTGTAGGAAAAGCAATTAATTTTTATAGTTCACTCGGCCTTTATAAAACTGATTACTTTGAAAAGTGGCTTTCTGAACTTCTGAAGAAGAAAGGGAAAACCGTTTTCGGTGATATAAAAAGTGACGACTGCCTTGGAGGTAAATGCAAGTATAAACTGCAGGTTGTTGCATCAGATATTACAGCTAAAGTCGCCTTGGTTTTGCCCAGAGATCTTGAACATTTCGGCATAGATCCTGACAGCTTTCCTATTGTTGATGCTGTAAGGATGAGTATGAGCATCCCTTTCTTTTACCGCCCTTATGTCCTGAAAACAAGGAACGGTGTTGAACACTTAATAGTTGATGGTGGACTTCTAAGTAACTATCCACTGTATCTTCTTGATGACGGATGTCCAAATCCGCCATATCCTACTTTTGGATTTAAGTTTGTTGAAAAGCCGGTAAATATACAGTATGACAGTGTAAAGTTCTTAACCCCTGATATTCTCAACTATATCAGATTAGTAACAACAACTGCTCTCGATGGTCATGATAACGCATATATCTCAAAATCAGGAGGGGACCTTGAAAGGACAATTAAAATCCCTGTGACAGTCACAACTGACGGAGCACAGAAATATATCAACTCCACATATTTTTCAATAAGCAAGGATGAAAGTATCCAACTGTTTCATAATGGTGAAACAGCCGCAGAAAAATTCCTTGAAACATGGAACTTTAACTTCTGGAAGAAAAAATACCGTGGTGCAAATGCAAAATGTCTTGAATGACAATACTGTAATCTGAAATCAAGGCATAAGAATGCTTATTTTTTGCCTTCATAATTTCATCTGTCATTTACTTTATTCTTCTTGCTGCCCATCTTCATTCTTTAATAACTTTTCAACAAAATAATTTGGCAGAATTAAATAATACAAATACGCCTAAACTTTACAAGAACTTTATCTAAGTGTGATTGTACCTTTTTCTATTATACATTAAAATAGATACAGATATAAATCTGGGAGGATATAATGCAGAGTATAAATAATTCATATAAGCAGTTAAACGATATTATTGAGCAAAAAAAGATTTATCCCGTATATCAGCCAATTGTTTCGCTTGAGAATGGAAGAATAATAGGATATGAAGCACTTAGCAGAATTGATAGCACAGATTGCGAAATGAATATTCAGCAGCTTTTTGAAACCGCCGCAAACTATGGAATTACATGGGAGCTTGAAAAGATATGCAGAAAAAAAGCATTGAAGCAAGCAGTACGAAAGCCTGAAAAAACATTCTTGTTTGTAAATGTCAATCCGAATATTATCCACGACACAACATTCAGAAAGGGTTTTACAGAAAATATACTAAACAAGCAGAAACTTTTGCCTGAGGAGATTATTTTTGAGATAACTGAAAGCAGCGATATTGAGTCAATGGAAATATTTTTGGAGTCAATTGAACATTACCGAAGTCAAAATTTTAAAATTGCGGTAGATGATTACGGTGCAAAATATTCGGGACTGAATCGTGTTTGTTCATTCCGCCCCGAATATCTTAAAATAGATATGGACCTGATACGCAATATTGATACAGACAGCATGAAAAAATCTGCCGTCAAATCTATTGTATCTTTTTGCAGGGAATCGCGTATAAGTACAATTGCAGAGGGCATTGAAACCGAAAGTGAGCTGCGTATGGTAATGAGTCTAGGCGTTGATTTTGGACAGGGCTTTTATCTTGCAAAGCCGAAAAAAGACTTTGAAGAGATTGACTATGCACATGTACTCCAGATAAAATCCCTGCGTAATCAGCTTGTGCCAAAATACTCACCTACAATGTTTGGAAAAATATCTGAAATCTGTACAGATGCTCTGACAGTGAAAAAAGGTACGTCATCAATAGAAATTTACAATAAAATGCTGAACAACACCAATCTTACCGAGGCTTTTGTTTTGAATGATGACAAATCCGTTTATGGAATTCTTACCCGTAGTCATGTTCTCGAAGCTTACAGCGGCTTGTACGGTTATAACCTCGGAAGGCGGCTTAAAGTTGACCAGATTGTAAATTCACACATGCTTTTTGTTGACGGCGATATGTCCGTGGATGCTGTTGCAGAGCTTGCAATGCAAAGAGATATTTCAAATATTTACGATGCAATTGCGGTAGGAACAAATAATAAATTTATCGGTTCTGTAAGCATAAAAGATCTGTTGCTTGTCTCTGTAAAAATTCAAGTAAGTCGTGCAACCGAAGCAAACCCGCTTACCGGTCTTCCAGGAAACAATACTATACATGAAAAAATCCTTGAGACTATTTCAAAATCAACGCCTTGGTCAATAATCTATATTGATCTGGACAATTTCAAGGCATACAATGATGCATACGGCTTTGCAAACGGCGATATGATGATAAAAGCGGTTGCTGATACATTATCTGATTGTACGGACGGCAATGATTTTATCGGTCATGTTGGTGGCGATGATTTTGTTATAATTACTGAAACACATAATATTGAGGACATGTGCAAAAAAATATGTGATAATTTCACCAATTCTATACAGCATCTTTACAGTAGAGAAGACTGGGAACGCGGTTATATTGTTTCCTGCAACAGAAGTGGATTTGTTGAAAATTTTCCAATTGCAACGCTTTCAATAGCCTCCGTAACAAACCGAAACGGTAATAATACAGACGTAAATGAGCTTTCCGCTGCTATTGCCGTAGCAAAGAAAAAGAGCAAAAATATAAAGGGTAATTCAATTGTAATAAACTGATGGGAGAATAGTTACATGGATGTATATTCTACTACAATAAATTATAACAAGGTATCATGTTTTGAATTAGTATATCAATATAAATAGAACCAACAGCATGCATAGCCACTGTTGGTTCTTAAAACTCCATTAAGTAAAAATCCTACATACATTTGCGACAACTGCACAAATTAATATGCCACATACTGTCGGCACTAAAAATGATACCACAGTCCATTTCAGATTGTGTGTTTCTTTTTTTATAGTCATAAGCGTAGTTGAACAAGGCCAGTGCATCAGAGAGAAAAGCATTGTACAAAGTGCTGTTACCCAAGTCCAGCCGTTGTCAACAAGCAAAGTTTTAAGCTGAGAAAGGTCATCAAGCTCAAGTATTTTACCTTCTGCCATATATGCCATTATTATAATAGGAATAACTATTTCATTTGCAGGAAGCCCGAGTATAAATGCCAAAAGAATTACCCCGTCAAGACCAATAAAGCTTGCAACCGGATTAAGAAATTCTGCACAATGTGCAAGCAAGGTTGCGTCACCTACAGTTATATTTGCTAGCAGCCAAATAACAAGTCCGGCAGGTGCGGCAACTGAACATGCTCTTCCCAGCACAAATAATGTCCTGTCAAAAATTGAACGTATTATAACTTTACCAATCTGCGGTTTTCTGTACGGTGGAAGTTCAAGAGTGAATGAAGAAGGCTGACCTTTTAACAATGTCTTTGACAAAATTCTTGATACAGCAAAAGTCATAAGCACCCCCAGAACTATTACCGCAGTAAGCAAAACAGCAGACAAAACAGATTTACCTAATCCCATTGCAGAGCCCAAAAAGAACATTGATATTATTGCTATAAGCGTCGGAAATGCACCACCACACTTATAGCAACAAACGGATTTTCAAATTTAGCTGACATTACCCCAAAGCCTATTATTATTTCAAAAGATCAGTTTAATTCATATACCGACTTTATTTCTAATCCTAATTATGGAACAAGACTTAAACAAATGCGTAAACATGCAAATATTCTTCAAACTGATATGGCAGATAAACTTTCAGTTAGTATTAGTACCCTACAGGGATGGGAGCAATGCAAACACACTCTGCCTCAATGGGCATTGGAAAAATACCTTTTATATTGTGATTATAAAGCAACTTAAACACTTGCTGAACAGGTTTTAACTTTACACTTAATCTGATGTTATATGTCTAATTATGAATATACTTTTTAATTAATGATTTTTTCACGTTTTATAGCCTTTCTTAAGCCTTGCGGAGTTATACCCATTATTTCAGCAACCTTTTTCCACCCAATGCTTTTAATCATATTCTTAGCTTTTATCAATTGATTTCTGCTTATTCTGGAACGTTTCCCTCGTTTCTCTATGGGTATGCTGCATTTATGTTCATTATCTGAAATGAACTGTAAGAAAAGATTTACGCAGATATCACCCTTTAAGAGTATCTTGTCTTCAATAGATTTAAGCCTTACATCAATTAATAGTGGAATATAATCCTCATACCGCACTCCTCCCCTTATCATTTGAGCTATTCTTCTTGCTGTAACAATATACTCTTTTGATTGATCATTCATTTCTATAAGTGGCTTGTTCAACTTTCTCTCAGAAATTTTCATTATGTACCCACCTTGCATAAGTAAAATGATTTTCTTAAGGCAACTATAAGTCATATAGTTGTCTTTTTGACTTTGTAATATAGAAATTATCAAGACTTTCTGAAAAGGTAACTAATAGACTTATAGTTTACTTTTCTCTTAGTAGAAAATTCATATTGCTTTTTCTATTACAGTGTCTCTGAAGATTTATTTATGCATTCTTTGCTTATTGGAATGTCTCATTCCATATACTCTTGAATTTCTGGCAAACTAAAAGGCTGCGTTCTATACTTTACAGAACACAGCCTTCATTATTTTATATATTTTGGTGTACATCAACTTTATCACAGGATTGCTGTTGAACCTGTATAGCTATCCTGTGAAATGAATCTGCCTGTAGAAGTATCCATATACCTAACACAAAGGTAGTAAGGATTGGTAGTTAAAATGTACTGTAATCAGAATGGTCCTTTGTATATTACTTCAAATAAATATATTTCTGTGATTCTTCATCATATTGTTCTATGTAAATTCCATTAGGAATTTGTATTAAACTGAAATTAAAATCCGTAACTGAATGAAAATACATATAGTAGTCGTACCCAAATGTAAACTTAACTGACGGGGATACTAACCTGCACCACATACATTCTCTTAGTATTAACTTAACAACTGATTTAATCTCTTTTATATGGTAATAATTATTATTTTTTATAGTCTTAAATATGTATTGCTGATTTTTATCAAGAAAAATATTATATTTAGATAAAATAAAAATATTTCTTTGTAAATTAAATCCTTTTTCCAATCCATTAACCTTAAGCCCTTCAATTTTGAGATGTTCCATAATATTTATTATTATAGCTACATAGTTATTTTCTACAAATAAATACTCCTCTTTTGTAACAATATGTTTATCTATATCACTTACAGATATCCAATCATCGAGTTGATAATATCCATCTTCTTCTCTTTTTGCAGGATCATATTTTGTTATCCTGTATTTAATCATTTAATCACCTATCCTATTTAAGTCTTTATCATATGTTCCGCTACGGGTATTTTTACGCCCTAATTCTGCAATGCTATCTGCCATTTTCCAAACTCCACCATTATGACTATCTACATCCGGAGAAATAAAAGTTTTGTTCTTCTTATTGTAGAATACGGCTTGTCCATTAACAAAACATCCTTGAACTTTAACATATCCAAGTTCCGCAGCAGCAAGAGTAGCCTGTTTAGTGGTCATTCTATTGTTATTTTCCATAATAACATATGGCAATAACGGAATAGGTAAAGGGAATGTTTCTACAAAAGGCTTTTCAGGATTTGGAGATGGAAATGTTTCCACTCCTATACCTGATGGAGCAGATGAAGGAAAAGTTTCTACATTAATACCAGTTGGATTTGAACTTGGGAATGTCTCTATATTTATACCATCCGGCTCACCTAAAGGTGTTGACATTATTCTATCAATTAATCTTCTAATTTCCTGTACTGCATCCGATGCTGAAATATTGTTTGCGAGATCTCTTAGTTGATTTGAAATGTTATTTATACCTGTATTAATGCTAGATTTCAAATCGTTTAAAATTGACATACCAATATTCAACATTGCCTGATCATATGCCAAAAAACCTACTGCTAAGATCCCCAATCCAATCATTGCAGTTTGCTGTTCTGCCAAAGACGTATACCCACTAGGATCCGAATACATCACAGGATTGCTGTTAGCATATAAATACTTGTGCAAACTTACAGGGTCAGCAGTTGAACCTGCATAGCTATCCTGCGAAATGAATCTGCCTGTAGAAGTATCCATGTATCTTGCACGGAGATAGTAAAGACCTGTTGTAGAATCATACTGCTCACCACAGTAGCGATAGTTGTTTGCTGTATTGCCTGTGGAAGAAAGCAAGTTACCGAAAGCATCATAGCTGTAAGTATCAGTTACATTTCCATCCTCGTCTGCAAGTGCACGAACAGTACCATGACCGTCATAGAGGTATGTGGATACCTTGCCATCTACTTCCTGTGAGATAAGGTCAGCACCGATTGTGTAGTAACAAACTTCATCTCCATCTGCATTTATCTCAACAAGAACATTAGTCAGGCTTGAATTGTCATTGAGGTACTTTACATACTCAACCTGACCGTTGCATGATGTTGATTTGCTTGTTCTGTTGCCTGCATAATCGTATGTGTATTCTTCAACAATAACGTTGCTTCCACTCTGAACTGTTGCTTTGATAAGCTTGTTTTCAGAGTTGTACTCATAGATAGCTGCTCTTGGACATTAATAAATAAGAGTAGTGTTCAGTAAAATTATATTCTGTTTCTAAAAAGCATTTGTAATTATTTAAGGCAATGCCGTACAATGCCAAAGCTAATCCAGCTTTCCACACAATCAGAGCATAAATGTGAAAACTATCCCTATTTTGATTGCTTACGGCATACCAAATCAAGCCGTCAGAGATTTTCTGTCA
>JAEWWT010000023.1 GCA_023396225.1 Bacillota bacterium | reverse complement strand
GACAAAATATTATTACGGTTATCCACAGGTGACAGATACCCCAAGACCTGTGAGTACGATTGTGATTAAACAAGATGATATAATCTGTAAGTTCTGTTATAAGCTTATCCAGACTATTAATGAGTCTATCAAATGCAAATTCTGTCTTGTGTTGCTTCAGCAACAGCATTGTCAAAAGGACATACCTATCTCACCATTATCTGCACCTATGTATGATGATGTATCTACACCTGCTTTTTAAACAATTTAATAGCTATAATATTACAGTGAAAATTATACAGTTTAATATATTAATTGTCAATAAAATCCTTTAAAAGCTTGAGCTAAATCTGTTAATTACTGTTTCAAAATGTGTGATTACAATATACCACAGGACAATTTTGTCTCGACTGCTATTTTGAAACATGTATAATAGTATCAGAGGTGATGTATATGGCTAAATTAAAGAATTGGACTATAACGCAAGAGTATAATGATAAATACTATCTGCACGGTATTGTTTACGGCCATCGTGATAAAATCCGCTGCAGTAACGGCACAAGCATACATACTACCCATGTTTGTACTGCCGTTGCAAAAGATGAAGAAATTACTGTTAAAACAAGAAATACAACATATCACCTTGCGTATGCTGATATGGCAAAAGACAGCTTCTATGTAAATAACATTTCTGAATTCCTAGATTCATTCGCGCTTGATAAAGCAAAGCAGGCACTTGAACTAATTATAAAAAATAGAGAAAAACTAAAGAGTACCCACATTAACAACATTGCAGGTACCCTTGAACCTAATTGTCTTTACTTTGAAATAAACCCTGAATATGATGATTTTGCACTATTTAAAAACAGTAATTCTGATATTACCAAAATTGAGCCTGAATTAATATGCGAAGTAATGTATGCTACCCCTTACTACTCATTAAAAAGCAATGACTCAGAAATTGATGTAAGGTACTTCTACGATAGCTTTTCAAATATATTATACTTCTTCAATTCTGCATATTCACTAATTCAAAAAGAGAAACTATCAGACCCACAAGGAACATTCCTGGGCTATATCTCAAATCAGAATATAGCCCCACTAAAAGTTATATTTTCGTGGGGTAAGCAAGTTACTGTAAAGCCGTTTGAAGCAATTCAGGTTGTATACGGCATGGGTCGGAAATGCAGAAGCAGAAGCGATTTTGATACACATGATTTCGTTAATTTTGATTAATTCGGCAATATTGCATACTCACTTAAACACTTTACATCAGTCATCCGGTCTATTCTATATAACTCAAATTTATTATGAACATCGTCATATGTTTCCAGATAATATGATCCCTGTACCCATTTGAGTTGAATAGGACTTGTTATTATTAAACCACTTTTGATATTGCCTGTACTCTTGACTTCATCATAACAATATTCAAATTGAATCTTATTAACATTTTTAGTATAAATCTTTTCATATTCACAAAATTTCATACCCTGCTGACCTTTAGTAAGATAAGAGTTCTCTTTCATTGGGTTAACTCTTGAAAGAGCTTTTGTGATTTCTTTCAAATTATCATAAAAAGTACCCATATATCTTTCAGCTTCTATCTCTGAAACACTATTTCTACGATAATATATACTCTTAAAACTATTAAGCACTTTAAGTACACTTTTTGTTTCTTTAACCTCTGCAAAAGGGTACCCTGATAGAAAATCTTCTATAAGGTTTATATGTATTGTATCAAGCGGAAGCTTCGCATAGTACACCTGTGCGTTTGAGCCTGATTTACTTGTATTATCTTTTACTAGCCTTACTCCAAGGATAGTATTTTGATTTGAAAACCTGGCAAGCAGTCTTATGACCTGCTTTTTAATGCTTTTATTAAACTGGTAAGGGTCATATTTGACTACTCCTGATAGTGATACATCAATTCTATCATAATCATTGTCTGTTAAATCTGATATATTTATATTAAACGTGCAGCAATACTCTGTTATTGCTGTAAGACCTACCGCAATTTCATTAACTGATACCCTTCTTTCTTCACAGGAATATCGAAGCATGTAATTAATAAGGGTACATAGTGTAATAGTCGGGGTATTATCCTCACTTTGCCTGCCCATGTTAATCACTCCTTGATTGTATTTTGTTAATACTCTAGCAGAGTCAATAATAACAGGCTATTGTACCCAAGTCAATGAAATAAAAATGATTTCAGGGGATGTCCCGGAAATCATTAAAATAATATTTAAAATTTTGTGTGTCTTACACTGGAGGTAAAAAAATGAATAATGTTGAACATGAAGAAAAAAGTTATGAGTCACAAGCATACCAATTGATCGAATTTGCCAATAACAATGACTTCAAAGGTATTATCTCATGTATTGATAAATACATAGAAAAAAAGGACTGGTGTATGTATTCAGGTTTTACATTCGAAAACCAATTTATGGTTGATAATCCATTTACGCAGATGTTTCTGCAGATTTTTGAGAATGTTAATATTGAGCTTTTAGGCAAAATATTGGAGCATGAAAACACTGATAAACTACTGATATGCCACGGAAACAGGATAAGTGAATATATATTAAATTGTATATTTAATAATACAAAAACAGATATTGTATGTATTCTTATAAAAAAATTATCCTGCATTAATGTTATTTCTTCCAGATACCTGTTTGCAGCTGTTGAAGCTAATAACATACCTGTATTTACAGCCATTATTTCATATGCTCCATATTTTGAATTATGTTACAGTCGAATTATTAAAGAATTAATTGACCCTGCAAGGTACGAATGGCTTGACTTACTTGTAGAAAACTGTGAAACCTTTCTTTCAGATGTAATAACAGATATTATAATTAAAGACAAAACTGCCGATGTTATCTGCAAACGACTTACTATCCTGTGCAGCCGGTATATGCCAACATATATTGATTATTCAGATAAAGATCAAGCCATAACAGATTTTATTAAATCCAATTTAGAAATTGACAAACTTGCTGACTCTATAACTGAAAATATGGCTATGTCTCCATTTATAGTTTTAGAAGATAATGCTTCTGAACAGCTTAGTAATTACCTGTCATTTTTAAAACGACTTGGAACAAAGATATCTAGCGGAAACATTATGTCTGCATTCTACTGGATTTATAATGTTCTTGGGGATTCGTGTAGTTCAGAATACATATCAGAGCTTTTAAGCCTGATTGTACCTGATACCTGTGTTATGGATTTAGAAGCTTCAACACATTTTAATTGTTTATTTGATGATTTCTATAAATCCTTAGCTTTACTGGCTAAACAATATAACATAAGGCTGTATGTAGATATAAACGATCTGAATCCATGTACTCACCTTAAGCTTAATAATTTAAAAAAGCTATCTAAAATAGCTACACTTCGTATTGTAGGTCCTGTTAAGGATAACCAAGCTATAAAGGAATTAATTAGTCGTAACGATTTACCTGTCATTAACCTGTTATTAAAGAGTAATACCTTTAATCAAGATGATATTAAGTACCTCGTTAAGTATTGTACCTCTAATCATAAATCCAAACTTCTTGATATTATTAAGGAGTATCATAAGTAAATACCTATTATATATTTTTAAGATTATTTTAGGTCTGCAGTGTTTATTTTTCTTAAGATTATCTGTTATGTTTACCTGTTACACCTTCTATATATACCATCTCCTTAAAAATGTCCCTAAAATAATTTTTTAAGAATTATTTTTTAAAAATATTTAATTAATGAAGTGTACTCCAGAAAGGGTGTATTTATGTTTTAAATACAAAGTCAGAAAACAGTGCCTGTTGTCAAGCAAAAATGAAAGCTTTCGATAAGTTTATTAAAGATAACAAAGAGTTAATTAATTCTATAACTCCACTCAATCCTACTATTCCTAAAGATGACGAATGGAACGACCCTATTTATGATGATTATGATATAAAAAACGGATAACATTTACTGATGAAGAGGGTACATATTATCATGAAGGTTAAGGTAAAGACCAACAAGGTTGAACATAGCACCGTTAAGCCAAATAATCTTGCCTTTATAGTTTCTAAGAAAAATGCGAAACGGTTACTTAATCAAAAGACCGATCCTGTTGTTATGGAGAATATACGAAGAATATTAGCTAAAACAAATGGCAATCCCTTTAATCATAAACATTAATGCTGCACAACAACCTCTTTATTATCATAAGGTCCACTATATTAACAATTTATATTGTTTTCTCTTCAGATTTACCTGTTATATTTACCTGTTATACATTATATATTAGCAGCATTCCTCTCAAGGTCCCAGCAATCAACTATTCTCTTAAATTTTATAAAGTCTTTAAAATTCATAGTTTATATTATCTGCTATATTTTATATAACAGATATCCGTTAAAACATCCGCACATTCATTTAGATCTTGAGTAAGCTTTATCAAACATCCGTATTTTATAAAAACATTACTCGCGTTTATAAAAATCATGCGGGAATATCACGACACTTATTATAATTACCATATACCATGAAGTCAAAACATAAAAAATAATATACCTCCGCTACAGCTCGTTGTGGCGGAGGTTTTTTCAGTACAATAAATGACCATTTTTCTTATGATAGTGGTCATAATTTTATAGTTCGAATCCGTCCTCAAGTATGAATTGCCTGAGTAATGCATCGAGCTTTGAACGTACCTTTCTTTTTGGAATCTCTACCCCTTCTTTTAATTCAAAATATGCTTTAGCAACATCAATATCCACCTGAGATATAAGTTCATCATATCGTCCAAAAGCATTAATATTACTTTCTGTAACGTGCAATGACATGAATTCACGAAGTGAAAATTCATTTATACCCAATCTTATAGAAAAAATGCGAATCATATCTAATTTTGCTCTTGTCTGATATTCGACGATGTAATCACGAATGCTTTTGTTTTCATCTAAAACTAGCTCTGTATTCTGAATATCTCTGAGAAGTATGTTTGCATACTTCTGTTCATCCTGATTAAGACTAGCAAAAGACCTATGTAGTTCGTTAAGCATTGCTGTACGTTGTTCTTCGTCCAAGCTATCACGAAGCATTTTTACATACTTCTTAAAGCGGGAATCCATATAGTCGGAATCTATCTTTTCTGAAGAAAGAGCCATGAGATACGGATCTATGTCATAAGCTTCTTCCTCTGTACCCACTGTACTACATCTGCGAAGTTCCTTGTAACGCTGCAACAGAATATTATAAATATTTTCATCAAAATCTAGTGTAACAACATTTTTATTACCATTGTTACCCTCAAATTCGTAAGTTAGCTGTTCCCATACAAACCCCTGTACCTTTGCAGGTTCAAGAAATTTATTCAGTTGACCAAACAATTTTGAGAATTTACGTCGTTCAGTTACATCATCAGGTAACTTCAAGAAATCTTTTATTCCAGCAAGGCTGAATAAACCTTTAATTTCACGGAAAATGTTATTAATTGACTCAAGGTTTGCTTGTAACTTTAAAACAAATACACCATAAGTTTTATTGCCTGAATACTGCTCAAAAGCATACTCAATGATATTCTTCATTGAATAAGGTCTGCGGTAGTAGCGAATAATTCCATGTGGCTTATCTTCTGTAAATACTCTGTTTGTTCTTGAAAATGCCTGAATAATCATTTCAATATTCGACCACTTATAGTATTTATCCATATAGAGTGTATTCAGCCACTTAGAATCGAAACCGGTCAGCATCTGATCTACTACAATCAGAATGTCAAGACACTTGGAAGGCTCATTTTCAATCCCTTTATATGTGTCCTTATGAGCAAGTCGTGCACACACATCTCGCTTAAATCCTGCGTAACCCGAGATATTAAAGCCTGTACTGAAAGCTTTATTGTAGTCTGCCAGTATTTCTGCTATACCGTCAATTTTTTCAATAGCACCTTCATTATTTCCGTCATGTGGGTCAAATACTGCTGTAATTTTTAGCGTACTACCTTGCTCTTTGAAGACTTTATAATACTTGATAGCTTCAGGAATACTACTTGTTGCAAGTATAGCATGAAATTTTCCATTATGACTCTGGCTTACCCAGTTTTCAATAATATCCTGAACAACTGCACTTCTGTGTTTGTCGTTGTCATATTGCGCTTCTTTAAGTTCACCCTCTATGCTTTCAAGCCTGTCACCACTGTCATCTAGTTCTTCACCCATTGGTACTTCATCCATCCAATACTGATAGATTTTCGTTTTCTTTTCATCTGCGAATACTTCTACTTCATCTTGAGCGTTTGCTTTATCCAATGCAACAGCTTTTCTGAGGTCTTTATCTTTGTAAGTTGGCTGAGGAACACTATCAAAGCCTAAGACGTTATGATCACGCATACCATCAGCAACTGTATAACGTGTACCCTCAAGTTCATCACCGAAAACATCTGCCGTTGTGGTATTCTTTTTCTTGTTGATATCAAGAATCGGGGTTCCTGAAAAACCGATAAATATAGCTCTTGGGAATGTATATTTAATATTGGAAAGCATTTCACCGAATACACTTCTATGACACTCATCTACTATAAAAACAATACGCTTCTTATTGATAAGCTCAATATCGTGCATATTTGTGCTTTCATCTGCTTTGATACGGCTCATTTTCTGAATAGAGGTAACTATCAGTGTTTCGGCTGAATTATCACTTTTAAGCTTTGCAATCAACACCTGCGTGTTTTCAGTTGCCTGAACATCGTCAGTTTCTTCTGCAAATCCCTTGTATTCACGTAAAGACTGCATACCAAGTTCAATTCTGTCCATCAAGAAGACAACCTTATCCGCATCACCGCTGTTTGCAATAAGCTGCGCAGACTTAAAGGAAGTCATTGTTTTGCCCGAACCTGTTGTATGCCATATGTACCCACCATAAATACTTTTATCGTCCCATTTCATTTTAGTAACACGGTCAGAAATCTTGCTTGCTGCGTAATATTGATAACTGCGCATAACCTTCAGATTACCGTCTGACTGGTCTGCTACGGTGTAGAACCCTATCATTTCGTGTGCCATTGGTATAGAAAGAAGTTTATCGGCAATCTTGTCCCAGTCATTTATCGGATTATTATACTTATCTGCCCAGTGAAAGCAGAAGTTCTTTTTGAATTTGTCATCACTGCCTGGATTTGCGAAGTATGTACACTCTTCAGGATTCATTGCGACAAATATCTGTACAAGTGAAAAAATACCTGTGAATACACCCTCATGCAAGTATTTCTGTATCTGATACTGTGCTTCACTCACAGCAACACCACTTTTCTTTAACTCTACATGAATAACAGGCATACCATTAATCAGCAGACAAAAGTCACCACGTCTGTTCGGCAGAATATTATTTTTAGCATTATACTTTGGCTGCTGTGCAATCTGATAAATAGTTCTGCCTGCTGCAATTTCATTACGGTCGAATATTTTAAGGCTTACCATTTTACCGAAATTGTGTTTATCATCTTCATTATCACGGGTGATCTGAACATAGCTGCCATTAATAAAGCCATTCAGTGCAAGTGGTGTACGCAGCTTATTGACTTGCTCTATGATTTGCTGCATTTCGCCAGTAGTAACAGGGCAGTCACCTAGTCGGTCGATATCTCTGTTGTTTTTATAGATTATGTTTGCCCAGTTCTGTATCAGGTCTTTTTCAGTTGGATACTTGATAATACCGTCTTTCCAACCCTTTTCTTCCGTAAGACACTTTATTATTGCTTCTTCAAATTCACCCTCACTATTAAATCCCATTTGTATTGTCACGTCCTTTCGTCATAAAAACATCTTTTCAAGCATAGCTTTTTTGATGTTTCGGAGTTTTTCTAACTTACGCTGATGAAGGGTTATAAGGGTGTCGAGGTTTATGAAAAATTTTGCAATTTGAACTTGTTCCTCATAACAAGTAATATCAACGAAAAACTCTTGCATATCAGATGCAAGGATATGCTTAATTGTATTACCTGTTGTTATGTTTTCAATTTTCTTTTTGGACTTTACTGTCTGATATTGATAATTTAAAAAATAAGGTTCAGTACTCATCTTTGGATTTTTAAACATAATAAGTGCATGAGCTGCTGAATTGTCCAATTCTTCGGGGATTACAGCTGAATGACCCACATGACCAGACTGAACCATAACCATATCACCAGCATGTAACCACTTTTCTTTTTGCTTTTGATAAAATTCCTCATTAATAAAAATTTCTGAATTTCTATTTATCTGTCCGTCTTTGACATTGTTTGATTCAAGATAGAAATGTCCACTGTCAACATAATATGGAGTAGCTGTTCCAACAAATGCATTTCCTATTGTTGCATATATATCTGATAACTTCCGCTGTTCCCAAGCGTCAGTATACCCTTTGAAACGAATTTCCGGAACTGCTTCACCGTTTTTAGGAAACATTTTTTCAAGCATGGATTTTTTTACTTGCAATAGCTTTTCGTACTTACTCTGATGAAGGGTGATAAGGGTGTCGAGGTTGTGAAAATATGAGCCGATTTTTTGTTGTTCTGCCTCTGATTTTGGGTATAAAATATCTGTATCTTGTATTGCTGATTTTGAAATGGAAGATACTTTTGTACCCTGCATCAATGGTAGTAACTGATTATGATATGAACCTGAATTCATATAATATCCTAAATAACAACAAGCATATTTTTCTCTTGGTCTGACAGGTATTGTATGAAGTCCAGCAAGAACCATTTTATCACTTAAACCGTTGATTTCACTGCATTTCCCGACTGTTTCATCTTCTGCTGCATCTGCTATAATTACATCACCATTCTGCAAAAGTGATGATGTGTATTTTTTTACAATGCTTTCATCAATGATAGATGGAAGTTTATCTTTTTCAATGTCAATTACTTCGCCAAACTTAACAAGAATATCGCCATAGTGAACGTTTAATACAGTACCTTCTTCATTGGACAAATCAGCTCTTGAAAGGGCATTGTTTTGAAGAAAATCAAATACATTTTTGAACTCACGCTGTTCCCAAGTGTCACTATACCCCTTGAACCGTATTTGCGGCTTATATAATTTATCAGCCATATTATTCACCACCTAAAAGAGCCTTTAACTGTGCAAGCCCCTTTAAATCAAATTCGCCGCCTATAAGGTCACCAATCATGCTGCAAAGTGACTTTTCGGCATCCTCAATCTCGTCTTCAAGTTCAATAAGTGTGGTGCTGTACTTTTCACTTAATGCTTTAACACCCTTAACAAGTTCAGAAATAACCATTCCAGGAAGCTCGTTTATACTCTTTACAAGCGGCATAACCCACTTTAATTTCAGAAGCTTGTTTGCCTCATCATCTGTAAGAGCCTCAATTATTTCCTTTGTCTTAATGTGCAGCTCCGCACTCATATCCTTGACATCTTTCTTGATTTCCTTTTCTTCCTTCGAAAGAAGTTCAAAACTTGCAAGAATACCCTTTAACTGCTTTTCTTCATCTGAAGCAGGTTTATTCAGTTCTTTAATCTTTGCAGTTACACCCTTTGCATTGAATGCATCCTGTGACTCATTTAGAATATCACTTTCTTTATCTTCCTCTGTGAGAGATTCAATAAGTGTTTCATATTCGCTGGCAATTTCGCTTATTCTGTTTTCCTTTGCCTTGATAGCATTAAGACTTGAGGAGAGGAGTGCACTCTGTACCAGTTCAAACGGCAGAATTCTACCCTTCCATCCATCCTGAACCTCTTTATCTTTTTTTAAAACCATATTAGGATCTACGACTTTTACAGCTTTATAGCCTTCAGTTGTAATAATATCAAAGTCAACTGCTATACCTGTCCAGCAGTCATCAAGTATCTGATAAGCATTATACTTATTAATAAGTGGAATATCTTTCAAACGGTTAAATATATCATCACCGATAATCGTTTCTTCCTTTGCTACATCGACGGTATTAATATTATCAATAAGCTGTGTAGTAAGATAGCTTTCAAAACCTGCAAAAGCTTTGCTAAAGTGTGCTCTGAACGCAGTAACATCACTGTTGTTTTCTATTGTACCCTTTACATCTGATACAGCAAGGCTTGAATAAGGTGTGCCGTTGTCTGTGAAAAGTGCTTTTCGGAGATTCGGGAAAGCACCCCAGTAGCCTGAAAGCCTGTCTATTTCAGCGTTTGGAATACCGCCGTTCATGCTTGAGTAAATGTCCCACGTTTCTGATTCTTCGGAACTATCTACATAACGAGGAATATTCAAGTTATAATCATTTGCACGGATTTCATCACGGGTAACAACCTTTGAAAATTTGTCTACACTCTTTCTTTCACGAACTACATCAGCTATCTTCTTAATATCACTTGCCTGTAGCTTATTGTTTTTACCCACCTTAACAAATCCCTTTGATGCGTCTATAATAAGAACATCACTATTTTCTCGTTTCTGTTTGAGAACCATAATAATAGTAGGTATACCTGTACCAAAGAATATGTTTGCAGGAAGTCCTATAATAGCATCAATATGATTCTTTTCAATCAGGTTCTTACGGATTTTCTCTTCTTCTCCTCCTCTGAACAGTACCCCATGAGGGAGAACAATTGTCATAATACCATCACTATTGATATGATAGAGGTCGTGGAGCAGAAAAGCATAGTCAGCTTTTCCCTTAGGTGCTAACCCATAATCGCAGTATCTCGGATCGGATTCTTTTCCATCTGGGTTCCACTGTTGTGAATAAGGCGGATTACTAACAACTGCATCTACACGAAGTACAGGCGGATACTGATCAAGATCAATCGGCCAGTCTTCTTCCAGTGTGTCAGCATTTCTTGTAAAAAGATTGGATGGGTTGATACCACGCATAACAAGATTCATTCTTGTAAGGTTATATGTATTTTCTTTTAATTCCTGTGCGTAATATTGTATGCCACCCTTATCCATGTACTTTGCTACGCTGTTACCAATATTGATAAGCAAAGAACCTGAACCACTTGTCGAGTCATAAATTGCGATTTTTGCTTTATCCTTAAGGTGGTTTGCTACAATCTCAGACATTAACAGAGATACTTCATGAGGAGTATAGAATTCGCCAGCTTTTTTACCTGCATTTGCAGCGAAGTTTGAAATCAGATATTCATAGATAAAACCGAGAACGTCATAACCCTGCTTTTCATCCATAGGAATATCCTTAATAAGCTGAATCAAGTCTGAAATAGCCTTTGTTCTTGATGCACTTGTGTCACCAAGCTTTGAAAGACCTGTCTGTAAAGTGTCAAAAATCTTGTCAAATACTTTCTTGTGGGTATCATTTATCATTCTTTCAAAAGCTGAAAGCGCATCTGTTACATTTGATACATCAAAGCTTTTACCCATTTTGAGCCATGTAGAGAAGAGGTTGTTGTATGAAATAAAGTAACCAAGGTTCTTACTACACTGGTTTACCGTATCAGTATCATCCTCTGTAAGTTCATGCATATCTGAATCTTTCCAGTCATTTTTTTTAAGGTATTCTTCTTCCTTATCAGACAGAAACTTATAGAAGATAAAGCCAAGAATATAGTCTTTGTATTCATTGGCTTCAATTTTGGAACGCATTTTGTTTGCAGATTCCCATATTTTATTTGCAAGTTGCTGTTTGTTCATAGTGATAAACTCCTTACCTATTTAGCTTGTTATTATAAATAATCCATCATAATGTGAAGTTGTAGTCTATGTTACTTGCAAGGTTAATAAAATCAAAAGCCTTGCTTTTTCTTCCATTTCTTATTGGCACTGTATTTATACACTTTATGTATACTACTAACAATAAACAGGTTGTATATACGTATTCAATTAATTCATTTTATCACACAATTCCTATTTTTTCAATAAAATATTACATTTTAATTATACTTTATCAAAAGATATAACGCTAAGTGTTGTTTTATACTAATCAAAAACAACACTTAGCGTTATATTATTATGTATTTTTATGCCTATACCCCAGAGGGATTACTTAGAAGTAAGATCAAGCATGTCCTTTGCATGCCTTGCCAATTCATAGGCTAGTTTTACTGGCACTGCATTACCCACCATAGTACATTGATCTTGTTTTCTGCCAATAAACACAACATCATCAGTAAATGTTTGCAGTCTTGCTGCCTCACGTACTGTTAGAAGTCTATTTTCAGTCGAGTGAATTGGAAACGCCGAATGACCTGGAACTACAGTATTTGATGGCTTGTACCTGCTTAGACGTTTGTACACGTGGCTGAAATTTTTAATCTTATTGTTTGCAAAGTCAGATCTTACACTGTGTGCTACATGCTCTGGCAAGCCTTCTTTTGGTATACCCTCACCCTCCTTGATATATGACATTCGCTCAATTACTATCTTCTTATGCTTTATTGGTTTATGGTTTGATATTAAGCCTTCCTTTCCCACCAAATCCATAATCGCACTTCCTACAGTGATATAATTATCTGGTGTATAAGTTGGCACAGGAAATGATGGTCTTATATTTAGATCCTTGCGTGTTCCAATGAAAAATATCCTTTGCCTGAGCTGAGGTACTCCGTAGTCTGCAGCACAAAGTATCTGATATTCTACGTTATATCCTATTGAATCAAATTCTTTTATTATAGTATCTTTTATTTTACCTTTACCTGTCTCAACTATACCCTTAACATTTTCCATTATAAAAACCTTAGGCTGTATTATTTTAACAAACCTTATGAATTCAAATATTAGTGTATTTCTCGGATCATTTTTATCCATCTTACCCATGGTCGAGAACCCTTGGCAAGGGGATCCTCCGATAATTGCATCAACCTTACCTCTATATTCTATCAAGTCAATGTCTGATATACCCCTGATGTCTTTATCAATTATAGGAACTTTGGGATAATTTACCTTATGTGTTTCCACAGCCGGTTTCCAATTCTCTACGGCAAGTACAGGTTTAAAGCCTGCATCCAGAAACCCACGTAAGAATCCGCCTGCGCCTGAAAATAAGTCAATAAATGTATACATATTAATTAAACTCCTTTTTCGTAAAATACCTGTTATAATGTTTGAATCTTCTTACATATTTTAATCTATCTAATATTTTTCATATAACTATTTTTAAAGTGTATATATTGGTACTTATCATTTTACTTAGTTACCCTTGACTATTAAAACCCGTAACCATAAAATGATGCTTTGTCAGCAACTATTTATTTGGCAGCTTTTACCTGACAAAATAACTTGATTTCTGCTTTCTTTGTGCACGTATACAAGGTTATCTGGAAGCTATTGACATCGAGAAAATAATGATCTATATTGACATCAAAGATAGATATTATCTTCTGACTTTATAAAGACTTAAAAATGTAAAGGAGAAAAAATATGATAGGATTAGGGTTTAATACGGCTACAAAAGAAAGATTAATGCAGGAATACCCAGAAGGTTGTAAGGTTGAATTTTTAGCAAATTATCAAGATATATCTGCTGGAGAAGTAGGTACAATACTGCAGATTAATGATGATTTGGGTATTACAGTACAAATTACTCCGGAGAGGGTATTTACTTTGTACGAAGTATTCGAATTGCTAGAGGTACTATAATAGACACACTTTTTGTTTGAATAGTAATGTACTATAAGCAAAACATAACATATTAATCCATGCATAACATTTATATGCTATGTTTTTAATTATTTTATCCGTAAGTATTAGGCTTTCTGATTGCTTACGGATAAAATATTTTTATTATGTTCTAAATAGTCTTGAGCACTATTCCCTAAGTATGATATAATATTTAATGATAAATTATTATCTGTAATTAAGCAAGTATAGGCCCCTTTAAATTAAAATAGTTTTTTATTTAATATGTACTTTATTTATCTACCCTTGGCTTTAATTGAATTGACTCATACAGTATTTTTTTAAATTGCATTCTTTGCTCTTCCGTTAGCTGTAATGCATCCATTTGCATATTAGCAATATTTGCATAAAACATTGTCATTTTTAACTTTTCCCGATTATTTATGCGTCCATGAACAATAATATTTTTTGGCTTAGCCATAACAATCACCTCATATATTTTTGCTCATATACATGATATCAAGTGAAATATCCCAGATATATTAAATATCACTAACGACTTATTTTGTTACACATCTGTTTTTATAAAAATCAATGTGTTTTTAAGCAAGTACTTAAAATTATGTACTTTTAAACTTTTAAAAAATATCAGGAGGTGCAAAATTTGAATATTGCAATATATTCACGTAAATCAAAATTCACAGGCAAAGGTGACAGCATCGGCAATCAGGTTGAAATGTGCAAGGAACACATTTCCAAGTACATTGACTCTCAGAATACTGCTTGTATTTCTGTTTATGAAGATGAAGGGTTTTCTGCAAAGAATCTTGACCGACCACAATTTAAGACAATGATGCAGGATCATAAAACAAATAAATTTGACTATATAATAGTATACAGACTTGACCGAATTAGCCGAAGTGTTTCGGATTTTTCTGCTCTTGTACAAAAATTTGAAAATGACGGTACAAAGTTTATATGTATTAAGGAACAGTTTGATACGTCAACTCCAATGGGTAAAAGCATGATGTATATTGCTTCTGTATTTGCGCAGCTAGAAAGAGAAACAATTGCCGAACGTGTAAGAGATAATCTAATGATGCTTGCTAGAACAGGAAGATGGCTAGGTGGAACTACGCCAACTGGTTATTCTTCAGAAAAGCTTGAAATAATAGATTTGAGTGGTAAAAATAGAAGTCAGTATATTTTAAAGGAAGAACCTAGAGAAATTGATGTAGTAAAGAGTATTTATAAAAGATTTTTAGAAACCAGATCTTTAAATAATGTATCAAAACATCTTAATAGTAAGGGTATTACCTCCCGTTCGGGTAAACCATATTCTATTCTTTCTATAAAGGACATCCTATCCAATCCTGTTTATTGTAAATCTGATAAAGATGCCTATGATTATTTTTCTTCAAATAATTCTGTAATATGTTTTGAAATTAGTTCAGATGATAATCCACATGGACTCATTGCGTACAACAAGAGATGTTCTTCAAAAAAAGGCAATCCTCGTTTATCAAAAGAAAACTGGATCATTGCAGAAGGACAGCATAAAGGGTTAATTAAGGGTAGCGACTGGGTCAATGTGCAGTCTATTTTAAACAACAATATTCTTGATAATAATTTCATTATACAGAATAATATTGCCTTGCTTTCTGGACTGATAAGATGCAGTAAGTGTGGAAAGCGTATGTTTGTCAAAATGCGTAGCCGTGATAAAGGCACAACTAATACTTTTGACTACATATGCGAAACAAAAACAAAGTTTGGGGTAAAAGCATGTGACTGTCCAAATCTCTCCGGTTCATATGCTGATGAGGCTGTTTATACACAGTTGCAAGAGTTTTACAACAATTATTCAGAAATACCCGACCTTATTAGTACAAGCGCTACTTCTAATGAGTTTGATTCAATCAGAAATATTGATAGTAAGATAACTGAACTAAGTGCACAGATAGAAAATATGATTAATACCATAGCAAGTGGAAATCTAAGCAGTAGTACATTAGAAAAGCTGGATCAAAAGATTAACCAAAATGAATCAGAACTATATGCTCTTAAAGAAAAAAAAGAAATGCTTGATCATCAATTTAAGAATAATGAATTGCTTGAAAAGCAAAAGCATTTCTTAAAACAAGTATCTGAGAACTTCATGTCAGTATTTAATGAGCTTGACATTACGCAAAAGCGAGAGTATATAAGAATACTTGTTTCTAAAATCGAATGGGACGGAACTGACTTACATATTTTTATGTGGGATGAATAATATAATAAATAAATTTAATGAACTGTCAGCAAGTTATTCATCCGTAAAAAGTAAAGCACCAACTTTGTTGCCATGGGATTGGTGGTGCAAAACGTCCATTGCACGGAACAAAATTATTTGTAATAATTGCTATAAGTCTTTCTCTTGGGCTGTCAATAATTCTGCAGCCGACAACTCCTGCGGCATTGCACCCAAGTCCCATGCACATTGTAAGACTTTGCTTGCCGCAGGCGCACGCTCTTTTAAAATGTCTGTCAAGATTAAATGCTATCCTAGGAAGATATCCTAGATCTTCAAGCAGCGTGAATAGTGGAAAAAAAATAGCCATAGGCGGAAGCATAACAGATACAACCCATGCAAGCACCCTATATATGCCAAGCACCATAACACCGTTAACCCATTCGGGTGCACCCAATGCATTAAGTCCATCAGTCATTTTGTCACCAAGCCAGAAAAGTCCTGTTGAAAGTAAGCCTGATGGAATATTTGCCCCTGTAATAGTTATCCAGAGAATAACACCGAGAGCAAGAACCATAATCGGAATTCCGAATACCCTGTTTGTCAGTATCCTATCTACTTTTTTGTCCCGCTCAAGATAGCTATCGTTATCAAAGCTTACACATTCCTTGGCTGTTTCTTCTCCCTTTCTGATAATAGAAGAAACAATTCTGCCTTCTGCATCTTCAGGGGTTATGCCATTTTTATCAAGGAGCATTACTGCCTCTAAAATTTTCTCCTGAATTTTTTCATCTTTAGAAATATCATGCCCGATAAAATCACATATTGAACTGCAAAGCTTATCATCAGGATTGATAAGTTTTTTTGCCGTCCACCTGCTATCTGCCTTTTTACCTGTGAACTCTGAAACCGCACTTTCTATTATATCTGTTGCCTGCTCAATTACTTCATCACTGGTTATCTTCAAAATTTTTTCAGGTTTGTTTATGCATACATTTTCAATCTTTTCAGTAAGCGAATCAAGTCCTTTTCCACTTCTTGCAGTACAGCCAACAACAGAAACCCCAAGAATTTTCTCAAGCTTTTCAAAATCAATTCTGATTTTTTTCTTGTCTGCTTCATCAAGCAGATTGACACAGACTACAACAGATGTGGTTATTTCAATTGTCTGCAAAACAAGATTAAGGTTTCTTTCAAGACAGGTTGCATCGCAGACAACAACAACTGCATCAGGCTCTCCAAAACAGATAAAATCCCTTGCAACCTCCTCTTCCGCTGAATTTGCCATAAGTGAGTATGTTCCCGGAATATCAACTAGAATATACTTTATATCATTGTATGTATATTCACCGCTCGCAATGGAAACTGTTTTGCCGGGCCAGTTACCTGTGTGCTGATTCATTCCCGTAAGTGCATTGAATACAGTTGATTTTCCCACATTAGGATTGCCAGCAAGCGCAACAATAAACTCGTTTCCTGTCCTTTCAATATTTATTCCGCTGTCGATTGCGGCTGTCCCTGTTGACTTCGCCGTAAGTCCCATAATCCCGCCGTCCTCTCCATACACATGATTATGACAATGCTTTGCAGAAAGTATGTCTCCTCTTTCTGATATTTTGTGTGTTTTTGAATAGTAATTTTTTAACAGCAGTTTTAAAAACACAAAACTTATCCATAAATAATTATATGATGGCTTATTTTCGATATGAGGATGGACAAGTTAAAATTTTAATAATAACTGTATCAAAAGTACAGATGTTACAGATGTTTAGAATAAAAAGTAATTATTGTAATTTTTGCAGAAAAATATAGTAAATATATAGATTGAAATACAATAACTAATTTGATATAATGATTATGATTAATTAAATATTAACTACACAAAGGAGAAATGTTTATGAAAAGACTAAAACAAATTCTATGTACAATCGTTTCACTATCTATGATTTTTATGATTATTCCGGACATTGATTTGAATGTTCATGCAGAGCCTGTTGTTACTGTATTAGATACTGCTAATCCTTATGAATATACCGCAACGGTAACCTGCAATGATACCGATGAGGTTAAATTGTATCCTGATCAGATATTCAAGCTGACTGAAACCAATGCTGACTTTGGATGGACAATTTCTTATGGATTTATGCAACCTGAATATGCAAGTGGTGGTTTATGTAATGACTCAACCACTGCGATTTATGAGGGTATTACTAAGATTACTTATGGGGATTATGAAGGATATGTATTATATAATGTATCTGATTATATGACTTTTAAGTCATCCAGTTCTGGAACATTCACAATTTATGCGGAATGTCGAATGGAAAATGGTAGCACAGGAAATATGGACAAATACAGTCAATGTACAATTACAATAACTGTCAATTCTTCCACACCGCAAGCACCACAAATTTCAAGTATAACCCCACCGTCAAACGGCACATATAAAACCGGTAACACTCTCGACTTTACGGTAACCTTCAATGAAGCTGTTACAGTAACAGGAACACCTCGACTTCCTCTGACAATAGGGAGTCCAAAAGTTTATGCTGAATATGTCAGTACGGAATCAACTTCTACAGCACTTAAATTCAGATATACTGTTGCAAACGGCGATACAGATACTGACGGAATTGCTATATGTTCGCCAATTGAATTAAACAGCGGTACTATTAGAAACGCTTCAAATGTTGATGCAACGCTTTCATTCTTACCACCTTCAACCTCAGGGGTTCTTGTTGATACATCCTACACTGTAACCTTTGATAAAAACGGAGGAACAACAGAAGCAAGCCCTGCTACAGCAAAAACGAATTCAAGCGGAAATGTAACTCTTCCGACAACACCTCCGACAAAAACTGGCTACACATTTGACGGCTGGAATACCCAAGCAGACGGAAACGGAACTCCTTTTGATAATACAACACCTGTAACAGATAATATAACAGTTTACGCCAAGTGGGAAGCGGATTCTGCCCCCGAAATTGACATTCAGGGCAAAGGAATATCAATCGCAAACATAGATATAACACCGAATACGGCAGATGATACCGATTTTGGTTCAGTGAACTATTTTGAAGCAAGCGGAAAAGTGTCCCATACTTTTACAATAAAAAACACAGGCAATGCTGACCTCGCACTTTCCGGAACACCTATAGTATCGGTAGGCGGAGCAAATGCCTCTGATTTTACAGTTTCACAACCTGTAATCAGCGCAGTTGCAGCAGGCAATTCAACAACATTTACAGTAGAGTTTAACCCATCAGCAAAAGATGAGAGAACAGCAGTAATCAGTATCACAAACAACGATTTGAATGAAAATCCATACGTCTTTGCAATCAAGGGAACAGGAACTACTTATACTGTAAAGTTCTATGCAGATGGAACGAAAATAGCAGAAGCAGAAGCCGGTTCAAACGGTAAAGTAACTCTTCCGACAACACCAACAAAAGATGGCTGGGAATTTGATGGCTGGAATACATCTGAAGGAGATGAACTTACAGCTGATACGGTTGTATCTTCTAACATTACTGTTTATGCTCGCTGGAATCTTAAGAGCTATACTGTAACCTTTGAAACAGACGGCGGTTCAACCGCTCCCACACCACAATCAGTTTACCATGACAATACTGTAATACAGCCTGCTGATCCGTCTAAAACTGACTGCCGATTTGACGGATGGTATAATGGTGCATCAAAATGGAATTTCATAACAAGCAAGGTTACAGATAATATTACTCTTACAGCACATTGGATTTCTACTCCTTATACTGTTACATATAACGGCAACGGAAATACAGGCGGAACAGCACCAGCTGACAGCCAAAAATATGCAGACGGCGACTCTGTTACAGTTAAGGGCAATACAGGAAATCTTACAAAAACAGGCTGCACATTCGGTGGCTGGGCAACTTCTGCTTCAGCTGCAACCGCTGATTATCAGGCGGGCGGTACTTTTCCAATGGGAACAGCAAATGTCACTCTTTATGCAGTATGGGAAGTCATTCCTACATATACCGTATCCTTTGACAGCAATGGTGGTTCACCTGTTGCTGATATAACAGACGTACCAAGTAATACAACAATAAACCTCCTCGCAACTCCGACATTTCCAGGATATAGATTTATGGGCTGGTATACATCGGCAACAGGAGGAACTGAGTTCACATCCACAACAGCAGTAACGGAAAATATAATTTTATACGCACACTGGTCAAAACTTTACTCAGTAACCTACAACGGTAACGGCAGCGACAGCGGTTCTGTGCCAACTGACGCTAATACATATATTAGCGGCGAAACAGTAACTGTTCTCGGAAATACAGGCAACCTTACAAAAGCAGGCTGCACATTCGGTGGTTGGGCAACATCTCCCACAGGTTCAGCAATTTCAAGCCATAATATGATGTCAGCAAATGTCATTCTTTATGCCGTATGGATTACTGCTCCTGAAATTGATATTCAGGGCAATGGCAATTCAATTGCAAGTGGTAATACAACTCCAAGCACAACAGACTATACCGATTTAGAATCAGTAAATATTGTATCAGGTTCAGCTGTAACACGTACTTTTACAATAAGAAATACAGGAACAGCAACACTTGACATTACAAATATAACAGTATCAGATACTACAAACTTTTCAATTATACATCCTGCAAGCAATACAATTTCAGCAGGTAGCTCAGAAACATTTACAGTAAAATTTGACCCGTCATCAACTGGAGAAAAAACAGCAACAATAATTATTGAGAGTGATGATTTAGATGAGGCAACATATACTTTTGCAATTAAAGGAACAGGAACAACCTACACCGTTACATTCAGCAGCAATGGTATAGATACTTATTCAACAGCAGCTGCAAATTCAAGCGGAACAGTAACTCTTCCTGCAACAAATCCTACAAAAACAGGATATACTTTTGACAGCTGGAATACCACAACTAACGGAACTGGAGAGGAATTTACATCTTCTTCACTAGTAACTGCTAACACAACAGTTTTTGCAAAATGGAATATAAACCAGTATAACGTAACCTTTGATACCGACGGCGGTTCAACAAATCCTGATACGCAGACAATAAATTACAACGACTATGTAACAAAGCCTGCCGACCCAACAAAAATTGACTGCCGCTTTGACGGCTGGTACAATGACAGTACAAAGTGGATTTTTACAACAGATAAGGTAACCGATAATATTCCACTTACGGCTCACTGGATTTCAACTCCATATACTGTTGCATATGACAGCAACGGTGCGACAAGCGGAACAACTCCAACTGACAGCAAAAAATATGCACAGAATGATTCTGTAACTCTTGCCGGCAATACCGGAGGACTTACAAAAACAGGCTATACCTTTGGTGGTTGGGCAACATCTCCCACAGGTTCAGCAATTTCAAGCCATACAATGATGTCAGAAAATGTTGTTTTCTATGCTGTATGGAAGGCGGCGCCTAAAACTTACACAGTAACCTACAACGGCAACGGAAATGACGGCGGAACAGTTCCGACTGACATCAATACCTACACAAGCGGTTCCGCAGTTACTCTTACAGGTAACACAGGCAATCTCACAAAAACAGGATATACATTTGGTGGTTGGGCAACATCTCCGACAGGTTCTGCAATTTCAACCCATACAATGGGGTCAGAAAATGCTACTTTCTATGCTGTATGGAGTCCCAGTTCTTCTTCAGGCAACTCAAGCAGCTCAAGTAGCTTAAACAGTGCAACCACTCCGGTTAATACAACCAAAGAAGAACCTTTCCTTGAAGAAAACGGTGGAACAGGCAAAACAATAACGGATAAGCTTGAAGCTGCAAAAGACGATAAGCCTGTAGAAATTGATATGAACGGTTCCTCAACTGTAAAATCTGAATGGCTTGAAACAATTGCAGGCAAAGATGTTGACATGGTTCTTGACATGGGCAATGGCATTACGATGACAATAAACGGAACAAGTATTACCGGTACAGATTATTCAAATATTGACCTTTCTGTTGTAACAAATTCAGACAATATTCCTGTTAGTGCTATTAAAAATATTACGACTGAAGAAAATGTAATGCAAATCAGTTTTGAACATGACGGAGAACTTGGCTTTACCATGACCATGACCATAAATCTTGACAAGAAAAACAAGGGACTTTATGCGAATCTGTTTTATTACAACGAAAAAACAAAGGCACTTGAGTTTATGGGTTCAAGCTTAATCGGTAATGACGGAGCAACAGATATGGATTTCACTCATTTTTCTAACTATGCTATAATCATTGACAAAGTAAGCCTTGCATCGGAGGACGTTGCTGCTGGTGCTGGCGCAGAATCAGATGAAGCTTTGGCTGGTTCTGTTACTGAAAACAGTAGTCGTAATTCTGTTGCTGTTATTGTTCTTGTTTCAGTTATGGCGTTGCTTTTAGTAGTAAAATTAAGAAACAGCAGAGATTTAAAATGATAATAAACGTTTAAAATTTCCAATAAAAAAGGCTCTCATATATTTTTATGAGAGCCTTTTCAATATTATTGTACCTTTGTAACTGTTTCGTTTGATATCCTATTCCTGAGAATCAGTTTCTTCCTGCTGATTATCTTCGCTATTGCTATTATTGTCAGCTGTACTACCGTTTTTGCTAACCTGATTTTTTATATCATCAACTATACTTTCAAGCCTTGAAGTCGGTCTTTCAAGCAAAGTATTGTCGACATATATTACTCTGCCCTCTTTTACAGCATCAAGCTCCTGATAAGCTTCAGGAAGATCCGAAACCTCCATTACTGAATTTATGATGATATATTGAGGATTCTTTTCAGCAAGCTCTTCAACAGGGAAAACAAATTCTTTTCCACTTTCTGCAGCATTCTCACCAAAATATGAAAGGAAATCACCTGCAAAGGTGTCCCCTGTTGCAGTTGCTCCGTCAGGTGTCATTATGTAAGCAAAGCTTTCAAAAGTGCCGCCTGCCCCTGCAAGTGCGGTTTCAAGGCCGCTGTAAGCTTGAGAAGCCTTTTCTTCCGCAGTTATGTTTCCGCAGAAAACCAAAGCCATGTCATAGTACATTTGATAAAGTTCTTTTACGGAATTCGGGGACTGCATGATAAGAACCCTTGTCCCTGCGGCCTCAATGGAAGTGATATCCTTTTTTGCAATAGGGCTTTGCGAGATAAGCAGATTAGGTGCAGAACTTACAATTTTACTGATATCAGGGTTTGCAGATGAACCTATTGCAGGCATACCGCTGATTTCAAGCGGATAATCGCAGTATATACTTATTCCTGTAATTCTGTCTGAAAATCCAAGCTCACATATTATTTCTGTCATGGCTGGTGAAAGACAGGCAACCTGCTTTGGCGATTCATTAAATGTAAGTGAACCAACTATAGCAGGGTAATCTGTTACAGGTGGGCGTGTCAGTTCAGTTTCCCATGAATCAGAACCATTGACTTCAGTGCAGGATGTGAACAGGCAAGCTGAAATCAATACTGAAAATATCAAAGAAATATATTTAAATTTATTTTTCACTTATAATTACCTCATAACAATTCTAAATAATCATACAAAAGTATTATATCATGTTTCACAAAAAAAGACAATAATTATTGATATGTCAGTTAGTATAATTTACATGTCTGCTCTTGACAGAATTTGAATATAATGATAAAATATATAAAGCACTTTTGTTCTTTATGTGTATATAAATATATTCCTCCTTGTATCATCGCAGAGGTTCAAGGATATTATTGTTGTTCTGCGGGAATGGAGTTGTCACTATGGCAAAGGTTGAATCCAAAAAGAAAGAAATATTAAATTATAAAAAAGTTACCTCCGAGGAAAAGAAAAAGGCACTTGAGTCTGCTATTGCCAACATTGAAAAGACTTACGGAGCCGGCGCTGTAATGCGTCTGGGACAGGCAAAGGATTATAATGTTGAATATATTCCCACAGGCTCAATGACTCTTGACCTAGCTCTCGGTATAGGCGGTGTTCCAAGAGGAAGAATTACTGAAATATATGGTCCTGAAAGTTCAGGAAAAACCACTGTTGCACTTCAGATTGTTGCCGAGGCTCAGAAACTCGGCGGTGAAGCTGCTTTTATCGACGTTGAACATGCTCTTGACCCTATTTATGCAAAGGCTCTTGGCGTTGATATTGATAACCTCCTTGTTTCACAGCCTGACAGCGGCGAACAGGCTCTTGAAATTGCTGAGGCGCTTGTGCGTTCTGGAGCAATTGAATGTATAGTTCTTGACTCAGTTGCAGCTATGGTTACAAAGTCTGAAATTGAGGGTGATATGGGAGATACTCACGTCGGTCTTCTTGCAAGACTAATGTCGCAGGCTATGAGAAAGCTTACCTCAGTTATTTCAAAATCCAACTGTGTTGCTATTTTCATAAATCAGGTTCGTGAAAAGATTGGCGTAATGTACGGAAATCCTGAGACTACACCTGGCGGACGTGCACTTAAATTCTACAGCTCTGTAAGAATTGAAGTTCGTAGAGTGGAAGCCCTTAAAAACGGCTCTGAAGTTATTGGCAACAGAACCAAGTGTAAGGTTGTAAAAAATAAGGTTTCCCCTCCTTTTAAGGAGTGTGAATTTGATATTATGTTCGGTGAGGGTATTTCAAGAACTGGTGAAGTCCTTGACCTTGCTGTTGATCTTAACATTATTCAAAAGGGAGGTTCGTGGTTCTCCTATAATGACATAAAGATTGGTCAGGGTCGTGACAACTCCAAGGAATATCTCAAGAACAATCCTGAAATAATGAAGGAAGTTGAAGAAAAAATTAAGCAGAATGCTGATAGTATTACCGTTTCTTCAAAGAAGACAAAAAAGACAGCTGCTGTAAAGGCTGCCGCTGATGCCGCTTCAAGTGATAATGACGTCAGCGACAGCGATGATAAAATCATTCCGTCAAAGGCAGATGTAATTATTGATGCTGATGATGATTTTGAAGAGTTTACACCTGTAAAGTAAAAGGCCATCACATAAATGAAAATTGAAACTATAGAAAAATTCAAGGGCAGTACATGGTGCGTCATATTTGATGATGAAAGCAGAATTTACATTAATGCAGAGGTCATGTCTGAATATAATCTTAAGCAAGGAATGAGTCTCCCGCAAAATGCTGTTGATGAAATTGTTTACGCTAACGATAAGCGGAGAGCGAGGGAACGTGCTTTATACCTTCTTTCTGTCCGTGATCACAGCTTCACAGAGCTTTACAAAAAGCTTGAACGGAATTATGATGAAAGTATTTGCCTTGATGTCTGCAATTCCCTTGCGTCAAAGAAAATCATTGATGACATACGTTATGCAGAAAGACTTGCCCGTCAGCTCTTTGAAGTGAAAAAAGCAGGAAAATATAAAGTCCGTCAGGAAATGCGGATGAAGGGCTTATCAGATGAGTTGATTGAAGATGCAATTGAAAAGTATGAAGATTGCTCATCTGACCTGCTGAAAGAGCTTGTAGATAAAAAATATGCCCGATATCTTACTGATGAAAAAGGCATAAGAAAAGTCAAGTCTGCCTTAGTAAGACAAGGCTACTCATTCAGTGAAATCAAAAATGTTCTAGAGACGTATGATTATGAGGATGAAGATTTCCAAGAGTAAAATAATTGTGCAGAATGATTGTTTCTTCTGCACAATTTTATTATAGTATACAAATTTATTTAAGCTTATTTACATATCAAGATTTATTTAATATAATTAAATTTTAAGAGGAAGTGATGCTGTGTCAAGATATATAAATGATATTACTCTTAACAAACCTGATGATTTTGTCTATAAGCTGATCAATGAGCATATCAGGACAAAAAAATATGAGATAATATCCCGTGGAGAAGAAAAAGTATGGAGAACAAAAACGGCAAATCCTTTTGTATTAAAATTTCTAAGATATGAATATCAGAATGGTATACTACATATTGAAGCATGGCTAAAAAACGGAGCAAAAGAGTTTAATTTGGATGGCAAGTCATTTTCAGGACTATGCAAAGCTTATAAGCAAGAACTTGATCGCCTTTCGGATGTATTGAAAAACACCAAAGCTCAGCGTGAGCCTGATGAAAGCTTTGATATTCCTGATAGTAAAAAAAAGGTGGGCCCAATGCTGATGAGCATTTTATCTGTTGTGTTGGGTTTGATTGGTATTATCATGGGTATATATGTGCCTTTGTTGGGTATATTCATCAATGCTTTGGGGCTGATCTGTTCAAAAAATGGATCAGCAGCTCCTAATAAAGTCGTTGCAAACATTGGAATGATTATCTCAACAATCGGTATTTTTATGTCGGTTATTTTATTTGGTTTATATCTGACATGGTTTAACCTTCCGGAAGGGACTATTCCTTTCTTGAATATATGGTAAAAATATTTTTATTAAACAGGAGAATTTTATATGGCAAGATACGTAAATGAAATTGTACTTAACAAACCGGATGACTTTGTTCATTATATTATGAACGACTACATCACAAAATGTGGATTCAAGCCAAAAACAAAGAAAGGAGAACAGATATTACAGGACGGATCCGGCTTCCTTACTGCACCAAGATTTTTAAAGTACAGCTATTTTAACGGGGTTTTACATATTGAAGCATGGCTTAACTCCGGATTTGGCGGAGAAATGAATCTTGAAGGTACATATGGATTTGCTATTAAGAAAGCTTACAAGGACGAGCTTAATGAAATAATCAATCTGCTTTGCCAGCCACTGCCTCAAGTCAATCCAAACGGCGGCTACAATATGCCTGTTACTGTATATACTTTTGACACAAGCAAAAAGGCTCTTCCTGGGTTATTGCTTGGTATATTCGGTACTGTTGCTGCATTTCTGCTTCCTCTAATAGGACTTCTTCTTTCAGGATTCGGATTCGTTTATTCAAAAAAGGCAACACATTCAACAAAGCACTCAATGGCAAATGTGGGAATGGTATTCTCTGTTTTAGGAATAGTGCTGTCAATCATAATGTGGATAATTTACGCAATAATAGCTACATCTTCCATATAAAACCTTTATAGACAATAAAAAAACTGATACCGCTGAATTACGGTATCAGTTTTTTATATACTAAGGAAATACCGCACAATACGTTTCTGTCGATTTTCAAACCAGGCTCAGTAACGTATTTTCGCTATTTCTCAAATCGACGAAATGTAGCCTGTGGCTTTGCGCAGTATTTCACTAACTTATTCTGTTTCCCACATTTTAAATTCTGTATTCTGCTGCTGTTCCTCTTTCTCTGCAATAGTTTCCTGCTCTGCAATTACTTCCTGTGCAGGAAGATCCATGATTTCCATGGCATTCAGTGTGCTTTCTGAACCAGTTTCACTTGTGTATGGTGCAACAGTTGTTTCAGCAGGAGTTTCAGTCAACAGCTTAAAATTGCTGAGTTCAGCAGTAATTTTATATGTTGGAATTTCAATTTTCTTAATAATTCCAGTATCCTTGTCAAATGTAAGACTATAAGCTCCATCGTCATTCTGACTTGCAAGCATAAGTCCGTCTTCCAATTCGGTAAGGTTCATTTCCTCCTGAACAGCCGCATGGTCAAATGCATCAAACAGCAGTTTGAAAAGAGCTTCATCATTGATATTTTCTTTTTCAAGAGTAAATGACAATTCTCCAAGAGATACATCTACCTTATCATCACTGTAGGTAATCTTCATGCCTGCAAGCGTCTTAGGTTCTGAAACAACCATTTCCCAATATCCGTTGCCAAATCTCTTGATATGTGTTACTATTTTCATATCCCCTGCTGTAATATCAGCATCACTTTCAAACAGCACATTCATATCCGGCACCTTTGTCTTTGTAACCTTATTCAAAAGGTTACACGCACACAGACTAAACATAAGCAAAGCAACCAGTACACCGCAAAAAAACTTTTTCAAAATAAAATCCTCCGTTTCACAATCAGTTTTAACTAAGCAATCTGCAGAGGGCTTTTGTCCCTCTGCCTTATATGTTCAGTTCTCCGACTTGTGAAAAGAGGTATTTTGAAATGAGCATTCTTATTTCCTGACAGGAATATATTTTACTGAACTGCCATTAACATCTTTTGAAATGAGATTATCTTTATGCATTTTTTCAATAAGCATTTTTAAATATGCTTTAGGGTTTTCAATTACAGCCTTTTGCCTGCTGTAAAACTCAGATGCCTTTACCGTAGTGATAATTTTCTCAATATCACCGCAAGAAAGACTATCATTCTCTTTGAATGCTGCAAGTACCTTATTTGCACATTTATTGTACAAAATATCAGCAAGCTTCTGTCGCTGATCAAGCGACTTTTTCATTCCCCACACATACAGCACTGCTGTTGCAGCTGCAAAAAGCAGAATTCCTATAATGGTCATCCATAATTGCATTGAAATTCCCCCTATTGTAAAAATACTTATCAGGTTTATAACTTATTTATATGGCTTTGGTCTCTTTTTGAGATTAATAATGCCGCTGTTTTTTAGCATTGTCATATACTTGACCAGTCTTTCAATAAGAGGTTCAGCTTCCTCCCCAAATTCAATATTGACAAGAGAACTTATATCAAATATACTGCGTTTTCCGTCAATAGAATTGTATATAAATCCGCCAAATTTATCAAGCGATATATGTGATACGGCAGGCTTTTTAAAAACTTTCTGCGCGATTCTATTGTAAATGCCCTTATGAGGCATATCAATGACTATGTTTCCGCTTTCATCAGTATGAGATGAACAAGAGCCGCTGTATACAGGTATATAGTCAAGAAAATTCTCGCTTTTTCTCATTTTTATAACCATGCTTCTGTAGGAAGCATGCCTCCCCTCTTTGATTTCTTTCTAAGCCTTGTCTTATTATTAGTATAAAACAGACACATCATTCCTGTGTGGTATGATGTGTCTGTTTTTCATTAGTCTTTTTTCTTATTATATTTAAGGGAGTAGAAAAGTATTGAAGCAAGAATTAATGCGAAAAATACCAGCCCGCCGATGTTGCCAAGTGAAACCTTTGAAGAAATGTTTACATACTCAGCAACTGTTGTCCCCTTAATAGTGATAACCGCAAGCACTGCAAGTAATATTCCGACAAGCCCTTCGCCAGCAATAAGTCCTGATGCATACAAAATCCCAGTTTCAACTGCCTTTTTCTTGTTATCTTCAGACAGCATTTTCTTCTTCTGAATAATATACCGTACAAGTCCACCCAAAATGATCGGTGTTGAAAGGTGTATAGGCAGATAAAGACCAATTGCAAACGGAAGTACAGGTATACCAAGCACTTCAACAACAAGTGCTATGAATACTCCTACTAAAACAAGATTCCATGGAAGATTTCCATCCATAACACCTTCAACAACCATCTTCATAAGCGTTGCCTGAGGCGCAGGAATTTCTGCTGAACCAAAGCCCCATGCAGCATTCATAAGGTACATAATTCCGCCGATTGACACTGCCGCAACAACTGCTCCGATAATTTCACCTATCTGCTGCTTTTTAGGAGTTGCTCCAAGAAGATAACCTGTTTTAAGGTCCTGTGATGTATCACCTGATATAGCCGCAATGATACAGATAATTGAACCAATTGTGATAGCACCAATCATCCCCGCTGCCCCTGTATTTCCTGTTGCCTTGAGGATGAGCGTTGCAATAAGCATTGTTGCAATTGTCATTCCCGAAACAGGGTTGTTTGATGAACCGATAAGTCCAACCATTCTTGCAGAAACAGTTGAGAAAAAGAATCCGAAAAGAATAATAATTAATGCTCCGATCAGATTAACAGGAATTACAGGAACAAGCCACATAATAAGTGCAACAACCGCAATAATTGAAAGAATTATCTTTATACTGAGGTCGCTGTTTGTACGTATGCTTTTGTCAATATTAGAACCTTTTCGAAGGCCTTTTATTGCGTCTCTGAAAGTACGGATTATTGTAGGAAGAGATTTAATCAGGCTTAAAATACCGCCTGCGGCAACAGCTCCTGCGCCGACATATCTGATATAGTTCGACCAAAGTCCCCAAGCACCTTTTTCAGCAACAAGCTCTCCGATAGAAATTGTTGCAGGATAAATTACAAGGTCACTTCCAAACAACGCAATCAGTGGCATTAGAACAAACCAGCCAAGAACTCCGCCTGCAAAAAGGTAAGATGAAATTTTAGCACCGCATATAAATCCTACTCCTGACAATGCAGGGAGAACATCAATACCAATTGCACTACCCCTATATGACGGAACTGAATATTCAACTTCACTAGGGAAAAGCTTCACTCCGTCAGCTATGAACTTATACAAAGCCGCAATTCCAAGTCCTGAAAAAACGATCTTCGCGCTTGTACCTCCCTCTTCTCCGGCAATAAGTACGTCTGCACAAGCAGAGCCTTCCGGATAAGGAAGATTTCCATGTTCCTCAACAATGAGAGCTTTACGGAGAGGTACCATAAATACTACACCAAGAATACCGCCGCAAAGAGCAATAAGACCAATTTCAATTAATGAAGGCGCACTTGAAACGCCCTCTGACGCCCACATGAAAAGTGCCGGAATTGTAAAAATTGCACCTGCGGCAACGGATTCGCCGGCAGATCCTATTGTCTGAACCATATTGTTTTCCAATATGGAATTACGTTTTAAAATAATTCGGATAATTCCCATTGAAATAACTGCGGCAGGAATTGATGCGGATACTGTCATTCCAACTTTAAGTCCGAGATAAGCATTTGCTCCGCCAAATAAAACTGATAGCAGACATCCAACTACAATTGAAACAACCGTAAACTCGGGCATTACTTTTTCAGCTGGGACAAACGGCTTGAATTTTTGATTACTCATTAATTTTTATGCTTTCTGAAAGAAAGCATTTCTCCTTTCATGATGTTTTAGGCAGCTTTGCGTCAGCAAAATATATACAATGTCTGATAAACAAAAAACTAATAGCTTGAATTATTTATTCTTTAAACTGCTTAATAATATACACAGTTTTTCAAGTAATATGTATATTGCTAACTAAAACAACTGTCAAAAAATAATATTTTATAATAAAATATTATTAAATAAAAAATGTTTTGCTGATACATGTTAATGTTACTGCAAATTCACTGTTCTAATACGGACATACTGTGAGTAAACTTTATCAAGTAAATCAAAAAGGGTGGCTTGACATGATAATTACTTACAAAAATGTCCGTCCAGACGGAACAGAACTTTCTTACGATAATATGCTTGAAATAAACAAAAAAATTCTTATTTTGCTTTTTGAACAGCTTAAAGAAAAAAATGCTTATGAAAAAACATATGAAAAGGATGGGGTAGCGTGAAAGTACTGCTGTATGCCAGACTGTCAAGTATGGATGATGACAAAGACAGCTGTGATAACAGCCTTTCCATAAAAAATCAGATTGACAGGCTTACTATTTGGGCAAAAAAAAATGGATATGATATAGTTGATACCATTTTTGATGATGGTATTACCGGCACAACAGCCAACCGTCCTGGTTTTAGAAATATGCAGCATTATGCCATAGAAAAGCTTTGTGATATTATTGCTGCCACAGACACAAGCAGACTTGCAAGGGACAGCTTGATTTTTCTTAATTTTGTTGAATTGTGCAGGAAAAACAGCGTTACAATCATAGGACTTGATGACAGTTATTGCAGTGATGATTCCACCCTGCCTGCATATCTCCAATCATCAGCAAAACAGCTTATTGATGGAATGTTCCCTCGCCTAACAAGTGAAAAAATTCGCAAAAGCTGTATCTTAAAAGCTGAACAAGGAAAGTATATGGGTTCAAAAGCACCATATGGGTACAGAATGATTGGTGACGGAAAGCTTGATATATGCGTTGAAGAAAAAGACGCTGTTTCTCTTATTTGGGAGCTTGCTCTGAAAGGCTGGGGCGCACAGGCCATTGCTGTTGAGTTAAATACACACAGCTTTTTAAAGCGAAGCGGAAAGCCATTTGACTACAATAGTGTAAGAAATATACTTGTAAACCCTACATACAAAGGAACTCTGCTTTGCAGAAGATGGAGCAGACTTAGGATGCACGTCAGACGAACTACCCCCAAAAATAACGGTGAGGATGTATTTGAGCATAAAAACGCTGTTTATGCATATGTGTCAGAGGAAGAGTGGGAACGTGTTCAGATTCTCCGAAAAAACAGATACGAAAATTCTGCACTATGCTCACAAAACGGTAAATCAGAGCACAGATATACAGGCTTACTTTACTGTAAAGAATGTGGCGGAAAGCTTGCGCATCCATATATAACAAACAGCAGATGGGCATACCGATGTTCATCTCATCAGAGAGGTAAAGGCTGCTCACAGCATAAGATTTATGAACAGGATCTTGATGATACAATCATATCTGCAATAACTGAATTTATGAATGAGTTTAACCCCGATGAAAGCCTTCTAAAAAAAATAATACATAGCTGTACTTCAAAAAAAGATTACTCTCATACTGATGCTGAAATAAACAGCATAAATAAAAGAATATCCGAAATCAGAACAAAGCTTGACAACATTCTAGCACAATCCGTCAGCAGTACTTTGCTCAACGAAATGTCCGAAAACTATTCACATGAATATGATATACTACTTGAAAAAAGGCAAAAGCTCTCTGACAATTGTTCCAAAGAAAAAGAAAAAAGCATCGATTCCGATGCTTTCAATGAATATATTAACAACAACAATTTAGTTCTGAACCGAAGATCGCTTACCTTTCTAATAAACAGAATAACCGTCAGTGAGAGAAAATCCAAATCAGAACAATGCTCAATAGCAATAGAATGGAACATATAAATCAGAAATACCTGTTCTCACAGTTCAGTTCTCCGAACACATAAGGCAGCTCATTAATTACATCTGTCGGGAGCATTCCGAGCATGGATGTCCTCTCGGCAACTCTTTCGGCACATCTTCCGTGAATCAACACTCCGGCAGCTGCGGCTTCAAGTGGATTTATTCCCTGAGCCACAAGAGCTCCGATTATCCCTGTCAGCACATCACCGCTTCCGCCTCTGCTCAGTCCTGGATTTCCTGTTCTGCAAACATATACTTTCCCGTCGCCTGCAACAATTGTAGGCACGCCCTTTGCAACAACAATTATCTTATAAACCGAACTTAATTCTACTGCGGCGGAATATCTGTCCTTTGCGGCTTCACTGGCAGACTTGCCGAGAAGACGTCTAAGCTCTCCCGGATGAGGTGTAATAATAAGCTTGTTCTTTGTGTTCTTTATTATATCTATGTTATCAGCTATACAGTTTATTCCGTCAGCGTCCAAAATGATAGGACATTCTGCCGAATTGATAACAGCTTCAACTATATTTTTCGTGTCACCGCAATTAGTCAATCCACAGCCGATGGTAACAGCAGTATTTTTAAGACATTCTTCTATAATCCTGTCACTTTCAGCTGAACTTACAGCACCGCATGCATTTTCCTTACAAGTAAGGAATGTACACTCATAAACAGCTGTTGCCGTTCTGTCAATGACCTTTTCAGTTGAGCAAAGCTTTACCAGTCCTGCACCGGAACGCAAAGCTCCGAGTGTGGACAGCACAGCCGCACCGCTCATATCTGCACTTCCTGCAATGTTAAGCAGCTTCCCGAATGTTCCCTTGTGAGAATCAGCTTCCCTAGGTGGAATTATTTCGCCTACCCTGTCAAAATCAAGGCTTTCTGCAATATTTTCACATGCTCCAGCACATTGTTCAGGAATTCCTATATCTGCACAGATAATTTTCCCGCATATTTCTTTAAGAGGATAAAGATTCATGCCAAACTTTATAAATCCAAAAGTAACGGTAATATCAGCTTTCAATATATCTTCAGCGACTTCGCCTGTCAGACAATTTCCTCCTGACGGCACATCAATTGCAATTTTTATTCCCTGACATCTTGAAGCAAACGAAAAACAAGCCTTCAATGCTGGGGGAAGTTCCCCATGAAAGCCTGTACCAAAAACAGCATCAACTATAACGGAAGCAGAAAGAAATTTCTGAAACACAATCTCAATATTGTCATTAAGGTTCAGAACGTCAACTCCGTTTTGTCCGGCAAGCTTGCAGTATTCATATAAAGATAACTCTGTTGACGGCTCCTTGTCCGCAATGACAACAAGAACATTATATCCTGCGTCAGAAAGATTACGGGCAATAACAAAACCATCTCCGCCGTTATTCCCCGCTCCTGCAAGAATAAGAACCTCTTTACTAGGACCTAACGTCTTCAAGATATCGACAATAACAGCAGCAACTTTTGCGCCCGCGTTTTCCATCAGTTCAAGGTATGATGCTCCTGCCTCGTCGGAGGCTTTCTCAATGGATTTCATCTGTCTGGGAGTAGGAAAATACATTTCTATAGTATGATTTCTGGACATTCTGGGATTTCCAGACTTGCAGAAAGCATATCTCCTTTCACAATTTCTAAAGAAGCAATGTTACCAAAGAAACACTACAAATATAAAAATAAAGATTATGTATTCTAGAAAAACGTTACAGAAGCGGTTGCAATCATTCTTGTATGTGATATGCTGACAGTCATGTGACATTTCTTTGCTGCAAAACTCATTTTTGTATTGCCTGAAACGCTTATATAAGGGGATCCCATATAGTCAGACAAAACTGATATTTCATTCATCTTACAGTTTCTGAAACCGGCACCCATGGCCTTAATAAAAGCACATTTTACACAGTATGACTCTGCTACAGCCGCAGGTGTGAAATGACGTCCCATCAGGAATTTTAGCTCCTGAGGCGAAAATAATCTGGAAAGGAATTTGGGATTTTCCATACTGTGTTTTATTCTTTTAATTTCTATAAGATGTACTCCTGTAATCATAACTAAATTTCCTTTCTTAAACCATTGCTGAATCGTCTGCAAAAATATTATTTCTGCAGCTTAATAAGTCTTGGAAGTGAAGCGTTAATTGAATTCAGTATTTTTTCATTCGGAGTAAAAATTAATCGTACATTACCTAGTGTTGAGTGCTTAAAATCTGCATAGTAATCCCCCTCACCTGCATTTGAGCCGGCAAGAACAAGTGTTGTTCCGTCAGGAACATTCTCTACATTCTCAAACTTCCCGAACCTCTCTATTGTTGATATGTCAACGCTTACAAGTCTCTTACGTTTTCTTTTGCCCATTATTTTATCAATGTCAAGATCCTTGTTAGTAACCAGGTACTCATATTCAACACCAAATCCTGACATAATATAAAATCCACCATAGCATACAAATACTCCAAGTGCAACATTTATAGGAAAAAGCCAAGAAAAAAAGACTATCAATGCAACAACTAAAACTACCATAGCTATAATGATACCTGCTTTTTTCATTGTAACATCACTGCCAGAATTTTTCGCAACCAATTGTTCTGCATATATATCCATAACATACTCCTTATTACAGCCATTTCATTATCAAAATATACATTTATCCTAAAGACACTTATTATTTATGGCTGAACTTTGTAATATTTGCTTTGTATTAAGTATAACATATATTTTTTTTTATTACAACCACTAAAAAACACTTGCAAAATTATTTTATCCCATATATAATATGATTATAATAAATTATCACAATAAAACATTTTGACTGAGTACAGTAAGTGCAACTAGTCTGCATATCCAGAGAAGAAAGCATATGCTGAAAGCTTTCCTATGCTTAGCTGCAACGAATTTCACTCACGAGTGGTTCTGCTGAATATTTTTTAGTAGGCAGAAACGTATGACTGCGTTAAGGTTAGGGGGATGTTAGTCCTTTTAATGGGTGGTTGAGCAAGGCTATGCCTTGTCCTGTTATTTTGCAGGACAAGGCTTTTTTAATGCAAAGCATATTACAAGCCTGTTTGTTTATCTTAAAAAAATTCGCCTGTAAGGTAATATTACTTTCAAGTAGGGCAAGATTACTTTTAACAGATACTATGAGTATCCAAAGCGGTATTTAATAGGAAGTCAACTTGAACAATAAGACAATGAGAAAGACAAAATAAAATAAATGCCTATGATTGTTGAAAATTATCAACATTAAATATAATAAAAGAATTTGAAAGGAATGGTTATTCAAATGAAAGAACAGCTGTTACAGATTGAAAAGCTGGCAGAAAAGGAATTGGCTTCATGCAAAGACATGGTTAATCTTGAAAACCTGCGTGTAAAGTTTCTTGGCAAAAAGGGCGAACTTACTGCTATTTTAAAGCAGATGGGAAAGCTTTCAGCAGAGGAACGTCCAATTATCGGACAACTTGCAAACAAGGTAAGAGAGGATATTGAAAATAAAATATCCGAAACAGTGAAGGAGCTTAAATCAGAGCTTGCTGCAAAGCGTATGGCAGAGGAAACTATTGACGTTACTCTTCCTGGCAAGACACGTAATCTCGGTAACCTCCATCCACTTACCACAGTATTGAATGAAGTCAAGGAAATATTCCTCGGCATGGGCTTTACTGTTGTTGACGGTCCTGAAGTTGAAACAGATCACTACTGCTTCGAGGCACTCAATATGCCTAAACACCATCCCGCACGTGATACACAGGATACATTCTACATCAACGATAATGTTTTACTCAGAACACAGACTTCAAGCGTTCAGATAAGAACAATGGAAAAAACAAAGCCACCTATAAGAATCATTTCTCCTGGTCGCGTTTACCGTTCTGATACGGTTGATGCAACACACTCACCTCTTTTCCATCAGATTGAGGGACTTGTTGTTGACAAGGGTATCACAATGAGCGACCTAAGCGGAACACTTGACCTTCTTATGAAGCGTCTTTACGGTGATGACTGCAAGATTAGATTAAGACCTCATCACTTCGCATATACAGAACCATCTGCTGAAGTTGACGTTATGTGCTTCAACTGTAACGGTGTCGGCTGTCCTCTTTGTAAGGGTGAGGGTTATATTGAACTTCTCGGTGCTGGTATGGTTCACCCTAAGGTACTTGAGGGCTGTGGAATTGACCCTGAAGTTTACAGCGGTTTTGCGTTCGGAATGGGACTTGAAAGAATTGTTATGAGAAGATACGGCATAAGTGATATGCGTCTCCTTTACGAGAATGATCTCAGATTCTTAAATCAGTTTTGATTTTAAACTTATAAGGGGTGACATTATGGAAAATATGACCCGAAAAGGCAAAATAACTATTGGTATAATTGTATAGTATATGTTCTATTAAATATATGGCTTACTGCTGTAACTCATATATATTTAGCACTTGTTTTCAATATAGTTGTTGCCTTATTTATGTATAGAGGCTCAGATATATTATCTCTATTACTCTGTTTTTTTAATTGCAAGTATTATATTAATTTGTTTTAATAAAAACGTAAAAGAGTATTTTAAATCATGTTAAATTTATGAAATGGAGGCAGATTAATGAATCTTTCATTAAGATGGTTAAGTGACTATATAGATACTGGTGCAGATATTAAAAAGTTCTGTGCCGAAATGACTTTAAGCGGTTCAAAAGTTGAACGCTATGATACTGAGGGCGAGGACATCAAGAACGTTGTTGTCGGAAAGGTTCTCGAACAACCCGTTTCTATCGAGGGAACACACCTTGTAATCTGTAAGATTGACGTTGGCCCTGCAGGCAATGGTGAACCATTGCAGATTGTTACAGGAGCTCCTAATGTAAACTGCGGTGACCTTGTTCCTGTTGCTATGGATGGCGCAACAGTTATCGACCGCAAAGAAAAGAAATTAGTGAAAATTAAAAAGGGTAAGCTTCGTGGAGTTGAATCAAACGGTATGCTTTGTTCACTTGATGAACTTGGACTTTCACTTCATGATTTCCCATATGCAATTGCAGACGGTATCTTCATTCTTAAGGATGAAGAGAGTTGTGAACCTATCAAGATAGGCCAGAATATCATGGAGGCTATTGGTTTCAATGATACATCAGTTGAATTTGAAATTACTTCAAACCGCCCTGACTGTCTTTCTGTTATAGGTCTTGCACAGGAAGCACATGCTACATTTGACAAGCCTGTTAGCATCAAGGAACCATCATTCAGGGGCAACGGCGAAGATATAAACACAATGCTCAAGGTTAAAGTTCAGAACACAGAACTTTGCTCAAGATACATCGCAGGTGTTGTTAAGAACGTCAAGGTTGGCCCTTCTCCTCGCTGGATGAGAGAAAGACTCAGAGCAAGCGGCGTTCGTCCAATAAACAACTTTGTTGATATCACAAACTTTGTAATGCTTGAATACGGCCAGCCAATGCATGCATTTGATATCCGCTACATCAACAAAGCTGAGATTAACGTTAGAAATGCAAAGCAGGGCGAAAAGATTACTACTCTCGACGGAATTGAGAGAGAACTTTCCGAAAAGATGCTCGTTATTGCCGATGCAGACAAGCCTGTTGCTGTTGCCGGTGTTATGGGCGGCGAATACAGTGGAATCATGGACGATACTGTTGATGTTGTATTTGAATCAGCATGCTTTAACGGTGCTTCTGTAAGAACAACCGCAAAGGCTCTTGGAATGAGAACCGATGCTTCTGCACGTTTTGAAAAGGGACTTGATCCATACAACACTCTTCCAGCATTGAAGAGAGCATTTGAACTTGTTGAACTTCTTGGCTGCGGCGAAGTTGTCGGCAGTATCATCGATGCAGACCACTCCGCTAAAACTCCTCATGGAGTTGAATTCAATCCTGACTGGATAAACAAGTTCCTCGGCACAGCTATTTCTGAAGATACTATGGTAACAATCCTTAAAAAGCTTGGCTTCAAAGTTGAAAACGGTATGGCATATGCTCCTCATAACCGTATTGATATTGAATGTAAGTCAGATATAGCTGAAGAAGTTGCAAGAATTTACGGCTACAACAACATTCCAAAGACCATTATCAAGGGCATTGCACAGGCAAGTCTTTCACCTGAACAGATTTACGAAAGAAAGATCATGAACACAATGACAGCTCTCGGCGCTAATGAAATCACAACATATTCATTCATTTCTCCAAAGTATTTCGACAAAATCAAGCTCCCTGTAAATTCGCCGCTAAGAAAGACAGTTACAATCACAAACCCACTCGGTGAAGATACTTCTGTAATGAGAACTACTGTACTTCCTTCAATGTGTGAAGTTCTTTCAAGAAATTACAACAACAGAAATATGTCTGCTTGTCTTTTTGAGCTTGGCAACGAATATCTCCCTTTAGACGGAGAAGTTCTTCCAAATGAACCAGCACGTCTTTCTGTTGGTATGTACGGTGACGATGTTGATTTCTATGATATTAAGGGAATTATCACAGAACTGCTTGACATAATGGGTGTAAAGGACTATGACATTACAGCCTGCACAAGCACAGATGATTTTGCAGAAGCAGACGCTTTCCACAAGGGACGTTGCGCAATGATTACAAAGGATGGAGTAAAGCTTGCAATTCTTGGTGAGCTCCACCCTAATGTTACTGAAAACTATGACATTGATGTAAAAACTTACTGCGCAAAGGTAAATATTCCTGAAATGATGAGTGTTTCAACAATTGAAAAGGCTTACAAGCCGCTTCCTAAGTTTCCTGCAACAACACGTGACCTTGCACTCGTATGTGATGATACAACACCTGTTGCTACACTTGAAAAGGCAATCAAAATAGGCGTTGGCGCTATCCTTGAAGAAATCACACTGTTTGACGTATACAAGGGCAAGCAAATTGCTGATGGCAAGAAGTCAGTAGCATTTTCAATTTCTATGCGTTCACATGACGGCACACTAACTGATGAACAGGCCGATGCCGCAATGAAACGTTCACTTAAGGAACTCGCTAAACTCGGAGCAGAAATCAGATCATAAAAATTAAGCTAAAAGGCATACATTCAATTGCATGAACGTATGCCTTTTATTTATATATACAAAAATAAAGGACCGAAAGTTTTCTTCCGGTCCTGAATATTTATTAATACTGGGATACATAATCTATAGGGTTATTATATTGTCCATTGCATCTAACTTCAAAGTGAAGGTGGTTACCTGATGAATCTCCTGTACTTCCAATATATCCGATAAGCTGACCTTCAACAACATAATCACCATAGCTTACTGCAAGACTGCTCTGATGAGCATAAACAGTAACGTTTCCATCATTGTGACTAATTGTAACCATATTACCGTATCCACCGTTCCATCCTGTTGATGACTTTGTAACAGTTCCACTTTCAGCTGCATAAATAGGAGTTCCGTAAGGAGCTGCAATATCAATACCCTTATGACCTCTTCCATCACCAAAGTAAGCAGAAATATATCCGCCAGCAACTGGCCAGAAGTAATCACCTGATCCGCCTGATCCTGTGCTTACTGGAGTTGTTGGCTGCTTTGTTCCAACTCTCATAACCTTTGTAACAGGCTCAGAAATAACCTTTTCATCAATTACATCAACATCAATAACGCTTCCGTTCTTGTAAGTTATAAATGCATGAATCTGCTTTTCGCCTTCAACACCCTTTACATCAACAACTGAATCGCCCTTGTAAAGTGAATCATCTTCATTCTTGATTATCTCATAATCTATAACCTGACTGTAAGTTAATTCTTTCTTTACAACAGGTTCAAGATAAGGAACTTCAGAGCTGAGCTGAATCATTGTTCCTACCTGAAAATCCTCAGTTATATCATCAACGATATCTCCGTTGAATGTTGCTGTACAATCCTTGAGCTCATCAACAGACATATCATTGCTCATAGCAATATCCCAAGGTGTGTCATCCAACTGAACCTCATAATATACAGGCTCAGCTTCAACACCAGTAATTTTATCAATAATTTCATCCTGATCTACAATTTCATCAGGATCAACATACTGCTCATATCCATATTCGAGCTGCTTATCAAAATCTACTTCAACAACAGAATCATCTTCATACTGTTTCTTTATATCATTAATTGTATTTTCAATCTTGCCATAATCAGACACAGCACCAATCATTTCTCCGTCAACAATAACAGGATAAGCTCTTACTTTATCAGTTGCCAAATCCTCAGTAACACCTGCTTCAACAGCATTCAGAGCATCTTCCCCACTCTGCACTTCAGTTATTTCAGGAATCTGATTCTCAATAGCATCAGCAAGCATAATTTCATCAAGAACCTCATCATTTGAACTGAGAGGCTTTATAGAAAGCTTTGCTGAGACATATACTTCGCTACCTGTATCATAATATGTAACTCTGTCAGCAATAACCTTCTGAGCTTCATTAAGAGTATCCTCTGTTGAAATAACTCCGATTTCATGACCATTACATTCAACTGAAACTCCGTAATCTATTGACTTGGTATATGATATAACATTTACAAGTAAAATAATAGCAACAACAGGAACAGAATAATTTACTATTGTACTGTAAATACGCTTTGTTCTTCTAAGATAAGACGCAATATCGCTAGCTTGAAGCCTAGTTGCTTCAGCAAAACCATATTTTTTAACTCTTCCTGAGTATCTTCCGATAAAGTTGATTACTCTTTCTGCAAACTCAACAGCATTTTCTGCAGCCCTTACTACAGCTGCCTTTATAGATGATAAAACCTCAGCTGAATTTAAAACATTGGTTTTTCTTGATTTTCTATATAATCTAACAATATTTGAACTGATCTTATTTAAGGTATCAACCGTAATTTCTGAAATACGTGACCCAAGATTAGTCATGTTTTTTTCGAAACGTCCGAATACTTTTTTAGATAAACCGGAAATCGCATCAAAATCAGTATTATTCGGAATAACGTCATTACTGTGACGCTGTCCGCTCATTAAAACATCTCCTTCCTCAAATTTCATTGTAATATTTCAATGTGTAAATTATCAGATAAAAGAGTTACAAAATAGTAACATCATGTATTATTATACAGCGGCGACGCCAAAAATCAAGCTTTTAAAGCACAACGTCACATTTTGTTAATTTATTTTGGTTGTCTGCACAAAACAAAAAAACATTATTATACAACCTGCTCAATAAAATTGGGCTAATAACCCTTAAATTCTATAATATTTTATCATAAAATGTTTTGTATTGCTATTTGCCATAGACTTGTATTAGATATTATTACCTTTTCGTAATGGGTACAAAGATGATAAAGAAATCCTACTAGGATTAGCTGTAACATATGATTACAAAACCGTAACATTTTAATCTGTAAGTCGTTTCATGTCAGCTCTTATATCACAGGTAAGATGTATTTTTTCGTCTGTAACAGGATGAGTAAACGTAACCTCGCCGCAGTGAAGAGCCTGTACTATTGCGTCAGTTATATCTCCGCCGTACATATCATCTCCTGCAAGCGGGTATCCGATATATGCAAAATGAACTCTTATCTGATGGGTTCGTCCTGTCTGCAGAATAACCCTTACAAGAGAATACTTCTCATTATTTTTTATAATAGTATAATCGGTAACAGCCCTCTGACCGTCATCCCTGACTTCACGCAGAATGATTGATTCAGCAGTTCTTGCAATAGGAGCGTCAATCCTGCCCTCATGAGGCGGAATCCCGCATACAACAGCATAGTATACTTTGTTTACAGATGACTGCAATCTGTTGGCACTATGAGCATTTTTCGCAACAACACAAAGCCCGGATGTGTCCCTGTCCAACCTGTTTACCGGTCTGAAGGTGAGATCAGGATAAAGATAAGAAAAATAGTTCCCAAGTGTATCCCCTTGATGCTTTATAGACGGGTGTACAGGCATGCTTACAGGCTTGTTAAATACAATTACATCTTCATCTTCAAAAACAACAGGCACAAACAGGTTTCCGTTTGACTCCAGCTTTTTATCATCTTCAAGTCTTATGGAGATAACACTGCCTGTGTTTACTATATCAATAACTCTTATATGTTTTCCGTCGCAGCATATACCGTCAGGAACTCTTTTAAGCTTTGTTATTAATCTTCGTGAAACACCTTTTCTTTTAAGAAAAGTACCGGCATCCTGTCCTGCATCGCTGTCAGAAACGATAAATTCTATTTTTCTTGAATTTTCACTCCTGAACAACAGTCATTTCCTCCGTATCATAATCATTTTCTTTTTTCTGTGGTGCTGTTATGACATTGTTTATTGCCACTGCAAGTGTCATGCAATAATAAGGCAGAACCAATATGAGCGGAAAAATTAAAATGCAAAGGGCAAACCATCCGACAAATGATAATTTAAGTTTCAGAAGCCTTAAATTGTTTTCCTTTACACATTCAAGGCTTTGTTTAATTATTTCACCCGAATTAACATCAGGATTACTTACAAATATGTATGGAACAGCAGTATATCTTCCCGAAAACAAAGTATACAGAATTATAAGTGAAACAATTATTACAATACAGCCAACAGCAGATAAAATTTCTGACTTTCCCCATATGTTATTTTTGAAAATATGCAAAAGCATATCAGACTCAAAAGCAACAACTAAAAGAACAGGAATAAATACTGCTGCTCTTCTTAAATCCGTTTGAAATCTTATTTTGAGTGATTTAAAGAAAATTCCCCTTGACGCATAACAGCTGAAAACACAGTTGATAGGTACAATCTGCCCCCTGACAGCTTGTAAAAAACAATAGCATTTTCCGTTCAAAACAGGAGACATAAATATATAACACACAATAAGTCTGAAAATAAGTCCTGCAATATAATAAATATTACCTGAAAATATTACTTCTCTATAACTTCCCGTTGCCATGCCTAACTGTATCAGGACAGCATAAATAATATACCCTGCAGAAAGGAAAATTGCCGCAAATGACATTAATATTATACTTACAATACATGCCTCAGCCCAGCAATTTGAAAGTATTTTTATTGCCTCCTGCTTCAATTCGGAGAATTTCATATGAACAGTCCTGCTTTCTGATTATTTAAATTCAATGTAACCTGTACAAAACTCAGAGGTTGAAAGATTTATCTATTAAACTTCTTCTCCTGCGTCGTTTATTCCCACTCCGCCGTATCCTGGAATTTTGCCGAGTATTTCAAATGTATATCCGTTCTGCCACATCATAGCAGAAACAAGTATTTCATAACCCTCTCCTACTCCGCAGGCAAATTCCATCGGCTTCATTTTAGGAAGTCCGAAGCATGACATCATATTCATAAGAATCCCCGCATGAGTAACAACACCTGCATGAGTTATCCCCTGATCCATCATATCAAGAATAATCTGATTAAGTGCAGTATAGCATCTTACCATCATGTCCCTTAAACTTTCACCATTCGGAGGAGGATTGTCCAGTCCACCTTTGAGCCATTTTTTATAGCTTTCAAGGTTAATAAGCTGATCTATTCCAAGTCCTTCAAATGCACCAAAATCCATTTCTTTAAGGTCATCGACAATAACAGTTTCCCTGTCAGGAAACAGAATTTCTGCCGATTGAACTGCCCTTAAAAGAGGGCTTGTGTATACCTTCTGAACCTTTGGATACTCATGCAAATCATACATTTCCTCAAGTTCTTTTCTTCCGGCATCGGACAAAGGAAGATCCGTCTTTCCTATATACATTCCATTTTCGTTCGCATCGGTTTTACCATGCCTGATTATACTTATTCTGTAACCCTTCATATTTATCTCCATTTCTTTTTTGCTATTTATTAAGAAACAAATAGCAACTTGAACAGTATTTTTACGTTAAAGACTGTTCGAGCTTACTACACGTTTTTGAATAATAACAAAGCTATTCCTTCTTCTCTTTATTTGCTTTAAGCATAACAAGCAGCCTTACAACAAATACAAAATAATTCAGCACAGCAATAAAGATACTCAACACCTTAACAACCATGTGAGTATTGTCATTTCTCCAAAAAACTATGGAAAGAATAGTCCATGCAACTGCAATTAACATAGACGTAATCATCAATATACTGTTAAGGTTTTTATTATTCATTTTAATGACCATACCTTTCTGAGTTTTATGTGTCTCCAAATTAAATAAATTCAATTACTTAAATCGAGGCGACTGCATTGCCTCGGCAAAAGAAATAATCTTGTATATATCATTATTATTTTTTCAGATAAAATCGTCTTGAAAACGGCAAATATTTATATTTACTATATCATAACCATAATTTTATTTCTTAAATAAACTGTAAATTTACAATTTATGCAACAATTTCACCAAATAACAGAATGTTTTATTGCACCAATCGACTTTTTTTGACTAAAGGGCTTTACTTTTTATACTTTGTGTATTATAATTTTCTTTACGTAGAATTCAAATTTAGGGGGTGGCATGATGAATCCGGACTTTCCAAGAATAATCACTCTTTTAAGGAAAGAACGCAATATCAGCCAAAAGAAAGCAGCTGCCGATCTTGGCGTGTCACAAGCACTTTTGTCGCATTACGAAAAAGGTATAAGAGAATGCGGACTTGAGTTTCTCGTTAAAACTGCAGATTACTATAATGTATCATGCGATTACCTTCTCGGAAGATCACCTGAGCCGGCAGGAAAGAAAATTTCGTTTGATGATATTCCCGAACATGACCCATCAAAGAAGGAACATGTTCTTGCAGGCGGTGTTATGGCATCATTCAACAGAAAGCTTATTATTAATTCAACTAATGTACTATTTTCGCTTCTTCAGAAAACAGAAAGCAACTCTATGATAAGAGAAGTTTCAACATATCTGATGCTTGCAATATATAAAATGTTCAGAATAATTTACTCTGTTAATCCTAAGAACGACCAACATTTCTTTACTGTACACCAATCACTTTACCCTGGAGTATCATCAGCAGCAATGTCAATGTGTGAAGCAAACGCAACTGCAGCGGCAAACGGGGTTTCCGTTAAGGGTTCAGATCCCGCACAAAGTTCTGATAAAAACATCATCACAACAAATTCGCTTTCATTGGAATATGCTACATATGCTTCATCCTTGCTTAATATTATCAAGAACAGCGAAGCACGTATCCTTATGATGGACCCATCCAACGATAAATAGTATATCATTTTATACCACAGTTTTCAATGCCATAACAACAAATTTTCCGCTCTTACCCATAACAGAGCGGTTTTGTTTTGTGTAGATATGTATATATACATTGAGTTTAAGACGTTTTGTAACATTAATAGAAAAACACCGTCATAATTTGTATTTATTATTCTTGACTGGTTTTTTAAATTATTGTAAAATATACATTGTATTTTTTAATGTGAGGTAAAGATTTTCTTTGAATAATATGTTTATGAAATCCAAAATGACAGTTGGACTTGTTGTACTGATTTTTTCCTTGTGCTCATGCACAGCTGATGCAAATAAAGTTTCGGAATCATCAATGTTCCTTATGGACACCTCTGTAACAATGAAAATGGAAGGGAACAATTCGGATTGCTATGAATATATGAATAAGCTTAAAGAGCTTGACAGCATTTTTTCAAATCTGTATAAGAATTCATCTAAAAACGGCGAAAACGAAAATTATGATGAAAACAGCAGACTTGTAATTAATGACGTTCTTGAAAAGACTTCATCTTTGAATGATACTTACGGGAACAGAATAAATGTAAGCTGTGGTGCTTTGAACAATGCTTGGGGTATTTCAACAGAAACTCCACATGTTCCTGATGCTGATACTCTCTCTGTTGCAATGAAAAATATTACAGATACTGATTATTGTGACAATGATGTCAATATGTTTCCTCAGGGAGTATATCCCGATTTCGGATCTGTTGCTAAGGGATATAGCTGTGATATAGTCAAAACTATGCTTGATCAAAACAACTATGACGGCTATGCACTTGTCAATATGGGCTCGTCAAGCCTTATTTACGGCAAAAAGCCTGACGGAACTTTGTTTAATGCCGCAATTACAAATCCTGACGGCGGTGCTTACCTTGGGTTCATAACGACAAAGCAATGCTTTATCTCAACAAGCGGAGCATATGAACGCAATTTTGAGGATAACGGCAAAATATACAGCCATATCCTTGATATTAAAACAGGCTATCCTGTTGAAACTGATCTTTCCTCTGTAACGGTAATCTGTCCATTCAACAATAACAATACAAGCGGGATCAGCTCCGACTTTTTATCGACACTTATTTTTATGGAAGGAACTGCAAACCTTGATAAATATCTCGCCAAGGACAACTTTTATGTCGTTGCATCGGATAAAAACAAGAATGTTTATATAAGCAAGGGAATTAACTTTACACTTAATGAGGAAAGTGGGTATAAGCTTGTACAACAGTGAACGCCGTCATTCTGGTAAAAAAGACGTTTTTATTATTATATGCATACTTACCGTTGGGCTGGCTTTCTTTCTTATCCCACGACTTATTCCTGACAACTCAACCGATAAAACCGTCGTAATTTATCATGACGGAGAAGAAATATACCGAACAAACCTATCCGTTGCTGATGACGGAGAATTTCAGCTTGATGAAATTCCTCAGGTTACATTTCAAATAAAGAACCATCAGATAAGAATACTTCATTCTGACTGCAAAGATAAAATTTGCGAAAAAACAGGCTTTATAGACAGTGGATATCAGTCGATTGTATGCTTGCCTAATCGCATTTTAGTAAAAATTGTAGAAGAAAATACACAAAGTATAGACATTGTAGTCTGACAGATAACATGCTATTTGTTCATTTTCTTCAAAAATACAGCATAATTTTTGAACCTTATAGGCTAAACAAATAGCAGAAAGTAATGGAGATTTTTATGAAGATAAAAATTGATATATATAAAAGCAAAGCTTATTATGCCGCTTTTATGGGAATATTTTTAGCTATAGCCGTTGCACTAACAACAATTGAAAGCATATTTTCTTCCTTCCTGCCGATGGGAATGCGAGTCGGACTTTCAAATATAGTTATAATGATGGTTTTCATTTCAGCTGATAAAAAATCAGCATTTTTTCTTGTCTTGCTGAAATCGTTTTTTGTGTTTCTTACAAGAGGAGTAACTGCGGGAGGAATGTCTTTCTGCGGGGGAATACTTGCATTTTTTGTTCTGATGATTCTTCTTGAAAAGACAAAAAGCTCATATATATTAATCAGTGTACTATCATCAGTTGCGCACTCTATGGGACAACTTGTTCTTTCATGTATAATTACGTCGAGTATAAACGTATTGTTTTATGCCCCTATGTTGATTATTTCAAGTACTGCTGCCGGAATTTGTACAGGTATAGTGCTTAATATAATACTGCCGCATATTAATGTCAGAAAATCTGAATGTAAATAATTTTTAGTAAAGCGAGGTATATAAATGAAAAAACTTAACGGCATACATCTCAGTCATGACAAGAACACTCAGGACTGCGAAACTATGGATTTCCCGTTGCCGTCATCGGTACTGATTCCTATGTCCCAGTCAATGGGCGCATCGTGTAATTGTCTTGTCAAGCCTGGTGATGAAGTTACCGTAGGACAAAAAATTGGTGACACAGACGCATTTATGTCTGCACCAATCCACTCTTCAGTATCTGGCAAGGTAACTACCATTACAGACTTTCTTCTTTCAAGCGGTGCTGTCTGTAAAGCTGTTGTGATTGAAACAGACGGACTCCAGACAATGTGCCCTGACATTTCAGTTCCGGAAATCACTGATTCACAGTCTCTTATTTCTGCAATAAGGGAAAGCGGACTTACAGGTCTTGGCGGTGCAGGTTTCCCTACCCACATAAAACTGAACTTTGACGCAGTCAAAACTCCTATTGATACACTTGTTATCAACGCTGCTGAATGTGAACCGTACATCACCTCCGACTACAGGGAAATGCTCGAAAGTCCTACTGATATTATTGAGGGTATTCTTCTTGTCCAGAAATATCTCGGAATACCTCACTGTAAAATCTGTATAGAATCTAATAAGCCTGAAGCAATTAAACTTATGACAAGCAAAACCGAAAATATCAACTCCATTGATGTAGTTACTCTCCCGTCAAGTTACCCGCAGGGTGCTGAAAAAGTTATTTCATACGCAGCAACTGGACGTATCATTGCAGAAGGTGAACTGCCGTCTAATCAAGGCATTATTGTTATGAACGTATCTACTGTTTCATTTATTAACAAATACTCACGTACAGGTATACCTCTCATATCAAGACGTCTTACTGTTGACGGAAATGCAATTACTAAGAACTCCGGTAACTACACTGTTCTTATAGGAACAAGAGTATCAGAAATACTTGAATACTGCGGTGCTGAAAAGCCTGAAAAGGTTCTTTACGGCGGACCTATGATGGGTATGTGCCTGTATGATACAGATCAGCCTGTCATCAAGCAGAATAATGCTGTCCTTGCATTCAAGGATGTAAAAATTCCTAAAACAACCTCCTGTATCAGATGCGGAATGTGCGCAAATGCCTGCCCGATGAACCTGATGCCTATGTTGCTTGAATCAGCTTACAAAAGTAAGGATGTAAAGGTACTTCAGGATCTGAGGCTTATACTCTGCATGAACTGCGGCTGCTGCTCATATGTATGTCCTGCTAACCGTCCGCTTGCAGAAGTAAATCAGCTTGCAAAAGGGATTCTCCCAAGGAAAAAATAATATATCTGATTAAATAAATTTATTGAATACGAAAGGAACTGATATTTTGAAAGGATTGATAGTTTCACCTTCGCCGCACAGATCATCTTTTCTGTCAACGAAGTTTATCATGCTCCAAGTAATAATTGCACTTTTCCCTGCAATTGTAGCAAGTGGAATTATTTTTGGATTGAGAGCATTAATAGTAATATTTATCTGTGTTACTTCCTGTGTGGTTTTTGAAGGATTTTCACGTATTATTATGAAACGTGAACAGACAATTTCCGATCTATCAGCAGTTGTAACAGGCATACTCCTTGCAATGAACCTTCCTGCAACAATTCCTCTTTACATTGCTGTAATCGGCAGTTTTATTGCAATAGTAATAGTTAAACAGCTTTTCGGCGGCATTGGGCAGAACTTTGCAAACCCTGCTATCGTCGCACGAATTGTTCTGATGCTGTCATTCACTTCACAGATGTCAACATGGGCAGTTCCATTCTTCTATAAGATCAATTCAACTGATATTGTAACAGGAGCAACACCTCTTGCTGTACAGTGGCTTGACAATGGAACAAACAGAATTGCACCTTTCGCTTTCAAGGATCTTCTTCTCGGAACAACAGGAGGCTGTCTTGGCGAAACATGTGCAATTGCACTTATTATCGGCGGTGTGTATCTTGCTTCTTTAAGAGTAATCTCTCCTGCAACACCTCTTGCATTTATCGGCTCACTTGCCCTGCTCACCTTCATTTACACAGGCAGCGGAGTTGAAACTGTTTATCAGATTTTTGCAGGCGGACTTATGATCGGCGCTATTTTCATGGCAACAGACTATTCAACAACCCCTCTCACAACAAAGGGCAAGATTATTTTCGGTCTTGGATGTGGTATTATTACATTTATTATAAGACAGTTTAGTAATTATCCTGAGGGTGTTTCTTTCTCAATACTGCTTATGAATCTCCTTACCCCTTATATAGACAGACTTACCAGAACTGTTCCTCTCGGAGCAAAAATTGCAAAGGAGGGAACCTGAGTTGAAAAAGGAATTTATTATGCCGCCTCTAGTTCTTATGCTTATCTGCCTTATAACCTGCGGACTTCTTGTATTTGCATATAAAGCTACATACAAGGATAATACAGGCGTAATAACTGATAAGCTTAAAGGCGGACTTACAGAAATATATGGCTCAGACAACGGCTTTGAAATGCTTAAAAATGATGATGGTACTGTAAAGACTTATGATGGAATTACTTCTATAATGAAAGACGCCGACAACAATGTTGCCTTTGAAGTTTTTGCAGACGGATACTCAAAAGGCGGACTTCATGTTCTTGTCGGAATTTCTCCTGACGGAACAATCAAGGGCGTTTCAATCATTGATATTAAAGAAACTCCTGGTCTTGGAACAAAGGTTCAGGATCCTGCATTTCTTAATCAGTTTTCAGGAGTATCTGCTGATCTTTTTGAATTTCCTACTGTTAAAACTGATAACGATCCAAAAAAGAAGGCCATTTGGGGTACTGATGAAGAACGCAGGAAGCTTTATGATATGCAAACTGGTGCAACATCTTCAGATGACGGATTTGAATTTGATGCAATAACCGGAGCAACCTTCTCCTCTAAAGGAATGAATAATGCTGTAACATATGCTGCAGTAACCTATACTGAAAAGAAAGGGGAGATAATCGATGAGTGAAAATAAAAAGAGTAATCTTTATGAACTTACAAAAGGCATTATAAAAGAAAACCCGACGCTTGTTACCCTTCTTGGAATGTGTCCTACACTTGCAGTAACAACTATGGCTGAAAACGGCATTGGCATGGGACTTGCAACTACTTTTGTACTTATCTGTTCAAATATTGTAATTTCCCTGCTGAAAAATATCATTCCAAAAGCTGTTCGTCTACCATCTTTTATAGTTGTAATAGCAAGCTTTGTAACGCTGATTGAATTTCTTATGAAAGGATATCTCCCTGATCTTTATGACAGACTGGGACTTTTCCTTTCGCTTATCACTGTAAACTGTATCATTCTTGGACGTGCAGAAGCATTTGCTTCAAAGAACAATGTTTTCAAATCTTTCCTTGACGCAGTAGGAATGGGGCTTGGTTTTACATTATCACTCTTTACCATGGGGTCAATAAGAGAAATCATGGGAACAGGCAAGTGGATGGGAATGTCCCTTCATCTTCCTTCTACAATGACCCTTTTCATTATGCCGGCAGGCGGATTCTTTGTACTCGGCTGTGTAATTGCACTTGTAAACAAGCTTGCAAAGAAAAAGCCACCGCAGGAAATCGGATGTCATGCCTGTCCTAATGCCGCAAATTGTCCTACTTTCAACAAAGAGGGAGGCTGTAACTGATTATGAAAGAGCTTATTGTTATTTTACTGAGTGCAATGCTTGTTGACAACTTTGTACTTTCAAAATTCATGGGTATCTGCCCATTTCTCGGTGTTTCAAAAAAGCTTGACAGTGCAATCGGAATGGGTGTTGCAGTAACCTTTGTAATGATTTGTGCTACACTTTGCACATTCCCTATTTACTCTTTGATTCTTGTTCCTATGGGACTTGACTACCTTAAGACAATTGCATTTATCCTTATAATTGCGTTGTTCGTTCAGCTTGTTGAAATTATCCTCAAGAAGAAAGTTCCGTCACTTTATAAAGCTCTCGGCGTATTTCTTCCGCTTATCACAACAAACTGTGCTGTCCTCGGGGTAACAATCCTCAACATAGACAACAGTTATACATTTGTTCAGTCCCTTGTAAACTCTCTTGGTGCAGGCCTTGGATTTACACTTGCACTTGTACTTTTCAGCGGAGTGCGTTCAAGAGTTGAAAAGTCTGATATTCCAGACACTTTCAAGGGTATTCCTGCAACACTTATTGCCGCTTCAATTGTATCCGTAAGCTTTATGGGCTTTTCGGGTATGTTTTCGTAAGGGGGTGGCAAGATGGTTGAAACTTATATATTGCCTATAATAATCTTCGCTGTAATGGGAGGATTATCAGGCTTGCTTCTTACAGTTGCCTCCAAAGCTTTTGAAGTAAAAGTTGATGAGAGAATTGAAGCTGTAAATGAAGCTCTCCCACAGGTAAACTGCGGTGCATGCGGATTTTCAGGCTGTGCTGACTATGCAACAGCAGTTGTAAAAAACGGCGTTGCGACAAATCTTTGCCGTCCTGGGGGTGCTGATTCTTCTTCAAAAATTGCCGCTATTATGGGGATTGCAGACGCAGGTGCTGCCGTTCCTCAGGTTGCAGTTGTACGTTGTAACGGTGACTGCAATGCAACAGCATCTAAATACAAATACAGCGGAATCCAGACATGTCTTGCTGCAAATAAATTCTACAATGGGTCAGAGGAATGTACTCATGGGTGCCTCGGTTTTGGCGACTGTGCAGTGGTTTGTCCTAATAATGCAATAATCATTAGGGACGGACTTGCTCGTGTTGATAAGTCAAAGTGTATCGGCTGCGGGATTTGTACAAAAGCTTGCCCGAACAATCTCATAATTGTACATGATATTACTAATCATATTGATGTCTGCTGTTCATCCACAGAAATCGGAAAGATAGTAAAATCAGTTTGCAAGAGTGGCTGTATAGGATGTAAAATTTGCGAAAAGAAATGTGAATTTGACGCAATACATGTTGAAAATAATCTTGCAAAGATTGATTACGACAAATGCACATCCTGTGGAAAATGCGCAGATGCATGCCCGACAAAGGCAATTCGCAAATGCGATACTGTATATGAAGTTAAGATGGAAGAAAAATAAATAATAATAAAAGCGGTAAGAAAAATCTTACCGCTTTTTTGAGCAAAAAGGGACCCTTGTTTGGGGGTAGCAAACAAGGGCAAATATGATATAGGATTATTGGGGAGACTCCATAATATGGGGTAAATATTATAGAGACTGTTCCTTTTATAATGCTTTCGCATCAGACTGTGATGGGGTAATCACTATCTTCAATAAAAGGTGTACCATTTGAGTACAATGTTATAATAATTGATTTCTGTGTAAATTATGTGAAAGTAAGCTGAAAATAAAGCGAATTAATACAAATTTAATTATTTATGGTAAACCATATGTATAATTATACATCATGTTGAAAACTTGGTTGAAAATGTGGAAACAAGGAAAAACTGTTGAATAATTCGACATTTTATGCCCCTTATCTACGTTGATTGCGGGACTTTTCCACTTTTTCAACAGGTTTTCAACATAAAAAGGTAAAAGTTTTCAACTTTAGCTGTTGAAAAATATTGTAAACCAGCAAAAAAACAAGTAAAATAATGCTCAAAGTTTACTACTTCGTTTTGTTATTATTACAGTATAAAAATCAGATATTTGTCGAAAAAGAGCAGAACTGCTATTGCAATTCTGCTCTTGAAATTACTTTTCTGCTTTCTTGATTTCTATGCCGAGAACATTAAGTGATTCCAGATCAACAACTGACGGACAAGATGACATAAGTTCAGATGCGTTCTGTACCTTAGGAAATGCAGTTACATCACGAAGATTATCAGCTCCGCACATGATCATTGCAATTCTGTCAAGTCCAATACCCATTCCTCCGTGAGGAGCAGCACCGTACTTGTATGCTTCAACAAGAAATCCAAATTTAGCTTCAATTTCTTCATCTGTAAGTCCGAGAGCCTTAAACATTCTCTGCTGGAGTTCATAATCAGTAATTCTTATTGAGCCGCTTGAAAGCTCTGTTCCATTGAGAACGAGGTCATATGCCTTTGCATAAACCTTTGCAGGATCACTGTCAAGATACTGTAAGCACTCATCCATTGGCATTGTGAAAGGATGATGCATTGCAAGCCACTGACCGTTTTCCTCATCATATTCAAAGAATGGGAATTCTGTAATCCAGAGGAAGTTAAAGCCCTCAGGAATAATATTAAGCTGCTTTGCAACCTTAAGACGGAGCGAACCGAGTGTTGGAAGTGTGATGCTGTTTTTGTCTGCAACGATAAGAACAACATCGCCCTTTTCTGCGCCTGCAGCCTTAAGAATTGTTTCAAGTTCGCCCTCAGCAAGGAATTTTGAGAATGAGCAGTTCGGTTCATCGTCAATCCAACGGATGTATGCAAGTCCCTTTGCGCCTATTCCACGAACATATTCTGTAAGCTTGTCAATTTCCTTACGAGTAAGTGTGTGTGCTGCATTCTTTGCTGTGACTGCTCTTACTGAACCGCCTGCTTCAATAGCAGATGTGAACACACCAAAGCCGCAACTCTTAACTGTATCAGACAAATCCACAATTTCCATGTCAAAACGTGTATCAGGCTTATCAGAGCCGTATCTTGCCATTGCATCCTCGTACTTCATTCTTGGAAGCGGAGTTGGAATATCAACGTTAAGAACATCCTTGAACAGACGGCTTACAAACCCCTCACCCATTTCAAGAATATCATCTATATCAACAAATGACATTTCAAGGTCAATCTGAGTAAATTCAGGCTGTCTGTCAGCACGCAAATCTTCATCTCTGAAACATCTTGCAAGCTGAATATATCTGTCAAAGCCTGCAATCATAAGAAGCTGCTTGTAAATCTGCGGTGACTGTGGAAGAGCATAGAACTTGCCCTGATGTACTCTTGACGGAACAAGGTAATCTCTTGCGCCCTCAGGAGTTGACTTAATCATCATTGGAGTTTCAATTTCAATAAATCCGTTTTCATGGAAGTAATCTCTTGCAGACTTTGCAATCTTACTTCTCATAATGATATTATCCTGCAAAGTTTTTCTTCTGAGATCAAGATAACGATACTTTAGTCTTAACTCTTCGTTTGTATTTGTATTATCTACAATTTCAAAAGGAGGTGTCTGAGCCTTTGCAAGAATACGGAGGTCGTCTACGAAGATCTCAATGTTACCGGTTGCAATCTTGTCATTCTTGCTTTCACGTTCCTTGACTACACCCTTTACCATGAGAACATATTCAGAATGGCAGGTTGAAGCCTTTTCAAAAACCTCTCTGCTTGTTGTTTCGTCAAATGTAAGCTGAACAACGCCTGTGCGGTCTCTAAGAACTATGAAAATCAGAGCGCCCTTATCTCTGACATTGTCAACATATCCCCCTACTGTAACTGTTTCTCCTGCTTTAAGCACTTCTCCACAATAGTGAGTACGCTTCAAACCTTTCATATTATCAGCCATTGTTTTCATTTCCTTTCAAGTATATATTGCTATCTTTATAAATTTTAAGAGTTTACAATAAACTTATGTGTAGATAAAACACTCTCTGTTATTTTTGTAACATGCCCTCTCCAAAGCTCAGATTATCAAACATTTCTTCAACAACGCTGTTTGAAAAAGCATTAATGAACTTTTCTCCGTCAAGACTTATATCTGTCTGTTCTCCTGTAGCCATATTCTTAAGCTTTGCCATCTTTGTTTCAAGTTCATTATCACCAAGAACCATCGTGAATGTAGCGTTGATTTTATCGGCATACTTCATCTGAGCCTTCAGACCTCTGCCCATTATGTCATATTCAACATAATAGCCGTCATCACGAAGTTCCTTTGCAAGTATAATTGATTTATCAAGAGCCTTTTCACCCATTGAAGCAATATAAAGATCACATTTCTTTGCGGCAATAAAATCACATTCCTGGCTCTGCATAGTAAGGATAAGTCGTTCAATACCCATTGCAAAGCCCAGCGCAGGAACAGGCTTTCCGCCCATTTCCTCAATAAGTCCGTCATAACGTCCACCACCGCATACTGTTCCCTGCGAGCCGATAGCTGTTGTAACAAACTCAAAAACTGTCTTTGTATAGTAATCAAGACCTCTTACAATCTTAGGGTTAATTTTGAAATCAATCCCCATTGAAGTAAGATTCTTTTTAAGTGTCTCAAAGTGATTTTTACAATCATCACAAAGGTAATCAAGAATAATCGGAGCGTCCTTTGCAATTTCAGAACAGATTGAGCTCTTACAATCAAGCAGACGCATAGGGTTCTTTTCAAGACGTCCAAGACAGGTCTCACAAAGCTGATCCTTGCTTGCAGAGAAATGCTCTCTCAAAGCATCCTGATATTTCTTTCTGCATTCAGGACATCCGATTGAGTTAATATACAACTCAATATCCTTTAGCCCAAGTCTTTCAATAACGCTCTTAGCCAATGCAATAATATCAGCATCAGCGCATGGTGACTGGCTTCCGTACATTTCAGCGCCAAACTGATGAAATTCTCTTAATCTGCCTGCTTCCGGCTTTTCATATCTGAAACATGGAATTAAATAATAAACCTTCTGTGGAAGTGCATCATTTAGCATACCGTTTTCAAGGGCAGCTCTTGCAGCACCTGCTGTTCCCTCAGGACGAAGAGTAACACTTCTGCTTCCCTTGTCAATGAATGTATACATTTCCTTCTGAACGACGTCAGTAGTATCTCCAACGCTTCTTGTAAACAGTTCCGTATGTTCAAAAACAGGGAAACGTATTTCCTTGAAGCCATATGCTTCAGCAGTTTCTGAGGCAAGTTTTTCAACTGTGTGCCACTTATAAGCTTCTGTCGGCAGAACATCCTGCGTCCCCTTTGGTCTTTGTGTAATCAGTGCCATGTTAATAACCATTCCTTTCCGCTATATGTTCTAATTTTGCAAAGCAAAATATCTGCTGACTTTTTTGCAGAAAAGGAACAAATAGCCGCGTGAAAGGCATTTTCACGCTATACTTACAATAAAATTAATAAATTTTTCTAAAACCTCTTACGTCCTCAGTGTATCCTATATTCTCATAAAATATATGCGCATTATGTCGAAAACCGGAAGAAACCAAAATTGAGTAATCACACAATTTTTCTTTCGCAAACTCATCAAGCTTTTCAAAAAGCTTTTTGCCTACTCCTTTTCTTCTGTACTGCTCATCAACAATAACATCTTCAACTACCATAAAAGGTTTGCCTCTTACAAGTAATGATTTGCAGATTATGCCCAGAACTGAGCCTATAATTTTGTTATCCTCTTTAGCAATAAGAAGCAAGTAACTTTCGTCATTAATCATACCCATATAAGTATTTTTACTAGCTTCAAGTGACATTTCAAATTCACCAAGTCCTTTATATAGCTCAAGTAGCTCTGCAATATCTTCTTGTTTAAGTTTTTCAATTGTCATTGATTCTGTCCCCCAAAATAAAAAATAAAAGCCGTCCTTGAATATACAAGGGACGACTTTAAACCGCGATACCACCCAGATTCGCACATGAATGTGCGCACTCGTTTCCTTAACGCAGAAATACGTCTGTCCTTATTCAGACAGCAGCTCGGGGATGTCATTCATATTGCTCCGATAAGCGGTTCACAGCATATTCCGCTCTCTCTGCAAACAGAGTCATTACTACTAATTCCCGTCCCAGCCTTTAAAAATATATGCAACTTTATGAATATAATACAACACTCATCAACGTTTGTCAATACGATTTTATCTGACAGGATTGACAATCTGACGCCAATCGAGATCTCCTCTTTCAAGAGCATGTATCAAAGCTTCAGCAGTTGCAATATTTGTTGCAACAGGAATATTATGAACATCACATAACCTGAGAAGATTCATTTCGTTTGGCTCATGCGGCTTCGGAGACAATGGATCTCTGAAGAAAAGAAGGAGGTCAATTTCATTACATGAAATTCTTGCGCTGATCTGCTGATCTCCCCCCTGAGAGCCACTCAGGTACCTTTGAATGTTAAGCCCCGTTGCTTGTGCCACTTGTTTCCCGGTTGTTCCGGTAGCACATAAGTTATGTCTTGATAAAATACCGCAATATGCTATGCAGAATTGAACTAATAATTCTTTTTTCGAGTCGTGAGCAATCAGAGCAATATTCATTTAATTTCATTCCTTTCCATTTATATCATTTCTTAGTTAAACGAGAAGTGATTTTATGCTCAGCGGAATATCTTCGCCTTTAAGTCTTTTTGAAATAGCATCGAATGCCTTGAATGATGGTGAAGCAGAAGGAAGCGGAACTCCCTTTCCCGTTGAAATCACTACAGCATCATCATCCGGAATTACTCCAATAAGCTGAACACCAACTGTATCAATAATTGAGTCAAGGTCAGGAATAAGCTCTGCCTTAAGTATTTCAGGATTTACCTTGTTAATAATAAGGCGCTGTTTTTTGTTTCCCCTCTTATAAAACTCATCTGACATTGTTCTTGCATCTCTTACGCAGACAGGGTCAGGAGTTGTATTTATTAGTATAAGATCTGATTGCTCAACAACATCAAAAACGCTTTCATTTGTTCCTGCGGAAGTATCAACGATTATGTACTCATAATACTTTCTCATTTCATGGCATATGCTTGAAATTGTCTTTGCATCAACCTTTGCAAAAGGATCCTCAGGAGCGCATACAAGACTGAGATTAGAAGCAATACTTACCTGAGTAGTAGCTTTATAAATATCACATTCCCCTCTTAATACTGTTCCTAAGTCATATTTTATATTATCCTTGACACCAAGCATAATATCCAGGCATCTAAGACCGAAGTCAAGCTCAATTATCAATGTTCTGTGTCCCTGTCTTGCAAGAGCAAATCCCATTTCAGCACAAATTGAGGACTTACCTGTGCCACCCTTACCTGATGTTATTGCTATGATTTTTGACATAAAAAGCCCCTTTCCTTTCTGCTATTTGTTTCGATCTTGATACTGAACTAAGTTCAGCTAAGCAAAATTTCTGCTGTATTATTTGCAGAAAAGGAACAAATAGCGACGTGAAAAGCATTTTCACGTTAAGCCCCTTTCCAGAAATATATCCAATAGGGTCATAATCCCTTTTTGTCAAATTTTACAGAAAAATATCCTTAATAAAACATAATACCCATTTACTTATAACTGCAACTGTAATAATCACTAAAAGTGACTACAATATATATGCTCAATTATTATTTTACCACAAAAAAAGTATTTGTCAAAGATATTTTCATTATAAATATTAACTTTGGTATTATGATGTTTTTGCTTTTTTATATTTGTTAATTTTGTACATAATATATTGTAATAAGTTTACATGTTTATAACTTGCTTTTGAGTGTATAAACTGCAATCTTTACTCATCATCATTTTCAGGAGGAGCAGCAACTTCAGTAACAACAGAAGCTTCACTACTCTGCTGTGGTATAGCTTCATTTGTAACGTTTTCATTGATTTCAGTCTGAGCAGAAGTCTGTGTAGCTGTCGCAGCAGTATTCTGATCAATATGCTGCTGAGCACTTACCGGAACTCCTGCCTGCTGAACTCCGTTGATTGCATCCTGAACTGCCGAATTCTGTCTTTGTGGGATAGGTTCCGAAACAGCATAATCCTTATTATAATATGCTTCTATTATCTGCTTTATCATTAACTTTGAATATTCTCCATGTTCAATAAAGCCTGAAAAAGCAATTTCTGGATTATCTGCAGGATAAAAACCTACAAATGCAGAACCTGTATCTTCAGAAGAAGTCATCTGTGGAGTACCCGTCTTGATGGCAACTCCGCCGGGAAGATCAGTAAGCACATAATCAGTATAGTAATCCATTTCTGACGGATAGTAATAAGCTGCAAAGTTTCCTGCCTGAATCATACCTTGAATAATCGTGTCATAGGTATAACCTGTCTTGTCTTCAATAGTATACACAACCTCAGGTTCTTTATGACTGATAAGCTCCTCCATGTTATATGTGTAAACACTGTCAACAATATATGGTTTGTATCTTACTCCCCTGTTTGCAATTGTCTGTCCCTGAACTGCAAGCTGGAGAGGAGTTATATATGTTTCCGACTGACCAATTGAAGCCTGAACAACGTTTCCTGCCTGCCATTCAAGTCTTCTCTGTTCAAAACTTTCAGGGGTTGCAATCCAGCCTGTTGCTCCGCCTGTTTCAAAGCCTAAATCTGTTCCAAGCCCATACATATTTGCATAATTTGCAATGTTGTCAATACCCATTCTTCTTCCGATTTCATAGAAGAATATATTGCATGACTTTTCAAGTGCAGTAACAACATTAATACTTCCGTGATATCCGGTGCATTTTGGCTGATAGTCCTCCCAGTAGGTATACACACCATTACAGGTCACTGTCGTACTCGGGTCAATGAATCCTTCATTGAGTGCAGCCGTTGCAGTAACAGTTTTGAATGTTGATCCCGGACGGTAAAGACCGCTTGTTGCCCTGTTTGTAAGCGGTGCATTTTTACCGTTAAGAACATCAGAATAATTTTTTATATAGTCATTAAGGTCATAAGTTGGGCTTGTTGCTGCAGCAAGAATAGCTCCGCTTTTTACATCACTGACAACAATTGCGCCGGCATTGGCTGTCATACCTTTTGCACTTGCGCTGGTTTGGTTCTGCAGCCAGTAAATATGATTTTCAAGAATTTTCTGAACGTTTCTCTGATAATCAATGTCAACTGTCAGCTTTACGGTATTGCCAGGTATGGCTTCAGTTGTAATAGTATCTGAAACTACAGTGCCATTTAGAAAGCTAATTGTTCTTTCTCCGTCTTCACCTCGGAGTTCATCCTCCATAGCCTTTTCAATACCACTTTTTCCGAGTGTATCATTAAGAGCATATCCCTTTGACTTCAGTTGTTCATATTCTTCTGCATTTATAGGTCCTACTGTACCTATAAGGTGAGGGATAATATCACCCTCATTATATATTCTGATAGCATCTTCAACAACGTCAATTCCCTCAAGTCCGAACGATTGCTCTTTAAGCTTTACAACAGTATCCATAGGAATATCTTCTGCAAAAGTGTATCTGTTTGCAACTGAAAAATCCCTTATGCTCATTTCATAACGAATACCGGCAATAATTCTGATTTCCTTGTCGGTATATTTATCTGATATTTTATATTTTTCAGCCATGGCGTGTATGCATTCTTCTGCAGTTGCATAAACCTGAACATTTATATTTTCCCTAAGCTTTGAAATATCCTTTTCCTCTGCTTCAAAAAATTCATAAGGCTCATCCATGCTTATCGGAAGAGTATCAATCCATTCAACACCGTCATCCTCAAGCATTTCCGCAACAGTTATAATTATCTTATTCATTTCGTCATTGTCAGACGGGAAAAATGCCTTTTCAACAACTACATTGAATCCAACCTTGTTGCTTACAATCGGGTTGCCATTGGAATCGACTATCTCGCCTCTCGGTGAATTAACAACCTGCGTACCCATGGTTGTTTCCTGAGCAAGCCTTGCATATTTTTCCCCGTCTACAATCTGTATCTTCATAAGCTCAACCATGCAGTATGCTGCTGCGGTAAGAATAAGCACAACAAAAAACAATGTTCTGATTATATCGGCAGTTTTTTTGATAAGGCACACCTCCTCAGGAATACAAAATTAATATATGCATATTTTATTTATTCTCTTACAATACTATCAGATTTTTCTTCTATGAAATTCTCATTTATTGCTCCGAATTTAGCAGCAATAAACTTTATGATATAATATATAACTGCAGTTGAAATAACAGTAAACAATATTGACGGAAGGAATATTTCAAGAAATATCTTTCCGTTGCTGTCATATCCCCATATTGCATATGAAAAAAGATAGTTCAGCAAAGCAAGAATAACTGTTGATGCCGTTGTAATCAATATTATATTGAGAATATGCTGTCTCATGATAAAAATAAAAAGAAGCGAAGTAAGAACACAAAACCACATTAGAAGTATCCCATGAAATCCTACTATAGTACCCATCGCTGAGTCAGTCATAAGTCCGCACACACATCCTGTCAGTGCTGACAAAAATGGTGTTTCCCTCATCGAAATGCACAACGCAATAGGTATAAGCAGTATCGGGTCAGGAATACGTGAATTTGTCACCGACATAAACACATAAGCAATACTGATAACCAGAAAATACAGGCACCATCTTATTATCTTATTCCATTTTTCACGCTTTCTCTTAACCTGGTTATTCATCCATAAACCTGCTTTCATGAATATCTGAAAGGTTTTTATAACAAAACATATGATAAATACAAAACTGATTTCCGCAAAAAAGCTTATTCTGTTTCGTCATCCAAAATCTCATTCTGTCCCTTGAATTTTGTGATAACAAAAACATCTGTAATCTGTCCTGGATTTACAGCTGGCTCAATTATTGCATACATAGAAAGTCCGCTGTCCTCTATGCCTGTTTCCTTTACAACGCCGACAAGCTGTTCAGCAGGAAAGTTCTGACTTCCGCTTGTGATAACAATATCACCAGCCTTTATATCAGATTCCTTATCTATATAACTCATTCTGCAATACCCGTCATCCGCAGTTGAATAATCTCCCTCAATAATTCCTGTTGTCTTTGTTCTGACGGTATATACTCCAACTGCCGTTTTAGGTGAGTACAAAGTTCTTACTTTTGAAGTGCTTGTTGATACATCAAAGCACACTCCGACAAGTCCTTGTGAAGTAATGACAGGGTCATAAGGTTTTATGCCGTCATTTGAACCCTTATCTATTGTAAAAGTTCCGTAAGGGTCGTTTGTCTGCCTTGCAACGATTGAACACGGAGGAGAAAATGTAAAATCCTCGTACTGCTCCTTTAATTCAAGCATTACACGGAGTTCCTCGTTTTCTCTTTTGAGATTATCATAATCAACAATGGAGCCATATAGTTCGTTAAGCTGTTCCTTTAATTTCTGATTTTCATCATAATACTGCTGAGCATTCACAAGCGTATCGAGAGATGTTGATACCTTCCCGGAGATATTTGCGGATAGCTTATTTATTGGCTCAAAAATTTTATCAAAAAACGATGCGCTGGAAGATGTATACCCGCCCCTGCTGAGTGTATATATCATTACACCAATTACAATTGCCGTCAGCGCCAAAAGCACCTTGAACTTTTTCGTTTTAAGAAATTCTCTCAAATTGCCGCCCTCCCGTCCGATTCAGCTTCTGAATACTTTTTTGAACACTTCATGTTAAAAACAGGCGGATAAATTTCTCTATCCGCCCGCCTGTACTTTATGATTTTAAAACGCCTGAAAATCAATAATACTTGGAATCGTCGTTAAGAACTTCATGAAGCTTATCAAGTTCTTCAAGAACCTTACCTGTACCGTCAGCAACACAATCAAGAGGAGTTTCAGCAATGTAAACAGGCATTCCGGTTTCCTTGTTGATAAGTCTGTCAAGACCTCTTATAAGAGCACCGCCGCCTGCAAGAGTTATACCCTGGTCGATGATATCAGCAGCAAGCTCCGGAGGAGTCTTTTCCAGTGTAACCTTTATAGCTTCAACAACGTGTGAAAGAGGTTCAGCAAGAGCTTCTCTTATTTCAGCTGATGTAACATTTATATTTTCAGGAAGTCCGTTAAGAAGGTTTCTTCCCTTGATATCCATAGTATCTTCATTTTCCATAGGGAAAGCAGATCCTATTGCAATCTTTACATTTTCAGCAGTTCTTTCACCGATAAGAAGATTATATTTCTTTTTAATGTAGTTGATAATAGCTGTGTCAAATGCGTCACCTGCAACTCTTACCGAGCGTGAAGTAACGATTCCTCCAAGAGAAATAACAGCAACTTCGGATGTACCTCCGCCGATATCAACAATCATTGAACCTGTTGCTTCTCTAACAGGAAGTCCTGCGCCGATTGCAGCAGCCATTGGCTCTTCGATAATGTTTACTCTCTTAGCGCCTGCATTTTCAGCAGCTTCCTTTACAGCACGTCTTTCAACAGCTGTTACACCCGAAGGAATACAGATAATAACTCTTGCCTTTGTGAACATCATGCCCTTAAGAGCCTTCTTGATGAATTCCTCAAGCATAGTTGTTGTAATTTCAAAGTCAGCAATAACGCCGTCCTTAAGCGGTCTTACAGCAACAATTGAGCCAGGTGTTCTGCCGATTACATCCTTAGCTTCCTGTCCGACATACTTTGCAACGTCTGTTCTTGTATCAACGGCAACAACGGACGGTTCACGTATAATGATGCCTTTGCCTCTCATATATACAAGGGTGTTAGCTGTACCAAGATCTATCCCGATATCTTTTGTAAACATTTACATCCTACTCCTTTTAATCTATATAAACAACAAATAGTATGATTCAAATTTTCAATTATAAGTTACCAATTTCTATAATTTAATTACAATTTATATTATTTATTAATAATTGTAAAAGTACATACCTATATTATTATAGCACCACATAAGTCTATCTACAACAATTTTTTTAATAAAAATACAATTTTTTTAAAATTCTTTTTATTGTGCAACACAGTGATTATTTTAAAAAAACTTTTTGGCTATTTTGACGGATAACTATCATTTTACAAAATAATTATCATAAACCTTTACAAGTTTTATTATATGCAATAAGCGAGATTATTACGCAGATTACCTGCGCAGTATTTACGGACAGAGTAATCCCGAATGCTATTTTCATAACAATTAGGTCAAGTACTACAGGATGATCTGTATCAAGTCCAACCGACATTGTATATGACAGCCAGGAAAGAAACGAAATCCCGTCACAAAGCCTTGCAATTATCGTACCAAGAACTATGCCTGCAAGAAGAAAAAACAGAAACGCTATTGTCTTTTTAACTCCGCTGCCCATAATGATGACCATCCCTTCTGATTGTACTGGCCTTTTACATAGAAAACAATCTCTAAGCTAGATAATTCCTCTGTAATAAAGTCCCCTTGTAAAACTTTCATCAGTTATCTTTGTACCATTTTTGTACTGGTTCAGTATTTCTGCAATTTTGTCAGCGCTTTCATCCGTAAAATTAAGCTGTATAAATGACGCACCATGAATTTCATCAAGTCTTTCCGACATTGAAAGCACGTCACAGTTGAGGATTTCTGATGCCTGTCCGTCACAAACAACAGGAAAATGTCTGCCTGTTCTGTCTATAAGTTCTCCAGTACATTTTAAACATTCTCCGACTGCCTGTTTGACAGGACAGTTTCTTGTCAGCATAAGAGGAAGTCTGCCGTAAGCTATAACCCCAAAAGGAAGTCCGCCCAGCTTTTCAATCTGCATAAGTTTCATTTCAAACGAAACAACAGTATCAGAAAGTCCCAGTTCTTTTAACTCTTCCAATGTAAAAGAGTTGACAACATTAAGACCAAATCCTCCGTGCATTTTAAAGCCGTATTTTTCCCCAAGCATTATATGTGAAACATTCTGACAATAAATACTCTTATAACCTTTTTTCTTTAACTCAACAAGCTGGGATTCAAGATTTTTCTCATCCGCTGTAAATCTCGGAAGAGCGGCAACAAGTCCATCTTCATATGCTACTTTAAGGCACTCCGAAAGCGGAAGAATAACCATATCAGTATATCCAGAATCAAGGCACTCACAAGCCTGTTCTACCGTTCTAACCTGTGCCCTTACCGAGAATTTCTCATGGCTTTCAGCATATGGCTTTTCGGGGACAAATTCATTTATTTTATAATCAGGAGTATTGAGCTTTACTCTACTCCTGTCAAGCTGTTCTATTACATCACGTCTCATACCGTTAAGCTGTGACGCTGAAAGAATAAGTCCGTCATCAATATCTGCGCTTACTCCAGCAAAAGTGTAAACCGTATCACCGAGTTTTGAAAGCTGCTTTTCAAGTGCAGCTAAGTCAGTAGGACGATTATTTGCTGTTTCAGGTACATCACCAATCACTTCTGCCGAAACATCTCCGCATACTGCCTTTACCTTTACAGGAATATCCTTTTTGAGAGTCACTTCAAAGCTTACTTCCGAACACTTACCCTCTTTACGATAAAGCTCCCTTAACTTTGGAAAAACTTTTTCCGCAGAAACAACGTCCTCTTTCTGTCTTGTTCCGAACATATCCGCTCCAATTTTACCTGTAATATATCCATCTGAAAAACCACTTCTTGAGAACACAGCACGAAGTGATTCCATATCAGGAGAAAGTCCGTCGATAGCCTGTCTGCAAGCAGTTACAGCCGCCGCAACATATTCAGCACGCTTCATTCTTCCCTCTATTTTAAGTGAACATACCCCTGCTGAAAGCATATCAGAAATATGATTTACAAGCGACATATCCTTTAGTGAGAGATCATATCTGTCCTGCCCGTCAATTGCCGAAAAAGGAAGTCTGCAAGCCTGCGCGCATAAACCTCTGTTAGCACTTCTTGAGCCTATCATTGCGCTCATGTAACACTGTCCCGAAACACACATGCACAAGGCGCCGTGAACAAAAGCTTCAGCCTCAATGTCAGCAGTACATATATCCCTTATCTGTTCAAGCGAAAGTTCTCTTGCTGTGACAACACGAGAAAAACCAAGCCTCTTTGCAAACAAAGCGCCTTCCTTTGTGTGAACGGACATCTGTGTTGAGGCATGAAGAGGCATATCAGGGACAGCTTTTTTTATCAGCATTGCCGCACCAATATCCTGAACGATAAATGCGTCAACTCCAGCCTTTGCAGACATAATTGCGGTCTTTACAAGTTGTTCTGCTTCACTGTCAAACATGACTGTATTTATCGCCTGATGAACCTTTACATTATGGAGATGACAATATTCAACGGCCTTACAAAGCTCATCATAAGAGAAATTCTTAGCGTTTGCTCTTGCGGAAAAACTTTCTCCGCCAAGATAAACAGCATCCGCTCCGCATCTTACTGCTGCCTCAATACTGTCAGGTCCGCCTGCTGGCGCAAGCAATTCTATCATAAATGTGGTTTCCTTTCAAAAGTCCTGAATCATTATTTCTTTGAAGAGTGTTCTTTTACTGTATCTTTAAGCTTAAGGAGATTAAGTTCATTTTCAAGAACGGCAATTTTGCCTTCAAGCACTTCAATAACCTTCTGAGCATCATCACGTTCGGACCTTGCTCTGCAGGCATCATCAACATATTCCTTAACCTGAGTTCTTATATTATCAATGCTGTCATTAGATTTCTGAAGTTCATCAAATGCAGTTAATCCGACGAGTATAGCAGCTGACTGAACAGATATATTATCACCAAGATCAACCATTTTCATGATTTCCCTGTCAAGCTTTTTTGCAAGAGCAAGATAATAACTCGGTGCTTCATCTGTCTGAAGTGAAAAATCCTTTCCACAGACAGTTACCTTTACTTTATTCATATTAACTTTTTCCTTTCCGTTTTATACTGATACACATATAAATAGAGTAGCTATTCGATAAATAAGAGATTTTATAATAAAATGGTAATCAGTAATATGCAATATATTTTTATTATAATATATACCTGAAAATAATTCAAGACAAAACAGTGCTCTAAATAAAAAAAGCCCCCGCCGTTAAGGCAGGGGCATAAAACTTATTCATACATGTAAATTCTGAGTTCGTAAACTTTTCCATCATATATTGTAATCTGATAATTTAAAGCATCTGAATATGTTCCGTAAGTATACATATCAGAAAATTCACCATCGTAATAATCATCAGGTGTTCCGAGAACTTCAAGAACCTTTGATTCATAATTACCGATCTTAATTCCGTTCATATCAGCACTTATGCCATATTCCAAAGCATCCTCAGAAACCGCAATTGAGTATAATGTGCAGTCTTTTGCAGGCTTTGCTGCAGAATCATTATTTTCAACTGAAACACTGATACCAAAACTATCACTTAAGATATATCCTGTATCATCAGCTTCAACTGATATATTTAAGTCTTCCTGATTAAAGTCTTCACATGCTGCCAAATCCTTATAAGCGCTAAATGCCTTGTCAGGTACAATTACATCACCATTAACAGTAAGCTTGATATTATCAATTCCTACTGACGGACCTGCATTTGGAGGTATAGTTGAAGGTTCAGCAGGTGGCAACGGGTCAATTGGATCAGGCTCGTCAAACCCTCCTAATGATCCTGAAGCAGCGCTTTCAAGCATAGTATCAAGTTCATCAAGCAGAGAATTCATTTCATCCTCTGATACTAAGTCACCGAATTCTTTCTTGATTGATTCTTTAAGTTCAGTAATATCAACAGTTTTAAGGTACTCAGAAATATCAACATCTTCTTCACTTATGTCAAGGAGATACTCTGAGGGAAGGGTGACATCTGCAACATCTTTCTCCTTAACCTTTGTTGAAATAGTCAAAGCATTGACATCATCACAGAACGCTTGAATTTTACATGTACTGTAGTCCCCGTCCTTGCCAAGCTCTGCAATGACCTTTATTGTTTCGGTTGTACCGTCATAATTATCATTTTCAAATTCAAAAGTGATTTTTCCCTTTAATTCATTTTTACTAATCTTTAAGTTTTCAATGCCAATTGTAAAATCCTTTTTTTCACCATCCTGATCTTCAGCAAATGTAGCTTCTCCTGTAAATGCTCCATCTTTGTCAAGTGTTCCGATAAAGTCTGCTGTTACAACATCGTTAGTAGACTCATTTGTAAATACCCATGAAAATACAAATTTATAGCCTTCTGTAATCGCAATAAATGAGAAACTGACTTCCTTGCCTTCTTCATCAATCAGAACAAAATCCCTGCCAACAATAATTCCGTTTTTATCAATATATGTACGGATTTCACAAGTACCGCCAGTTGTAATAGTATCATTCATCGTGTCAATCATATCTTGAACTTTATCTTGATATTCAGACTTTGAAGTGCGTCCGTACAAATCAATCAGGTCTTCATCATCCTTGGCTGTTTCAAGAATTTCAAGGATCATTGCTTTTCCTTGTTCTTCTGTAAGATTTACAACAGCCATATTGTATTCTGCAGAAAGTCCGCCAGCTTCCTTCTTGACATTCTTAGCAATCTTTGCATCTGTACAATACTTAAGATAAATATCACTATATCTTGAAATAATGTTATGTACTTGTTCTTCTGTTATCTCAACTGGACCTGTCTTCATGTTATCAAGTTCACTTGCGTCAATGTCCATATTTTCGCACAAGTATTTAAAACAGTCCTTAATTTGGAGAACCTCATCACTGTACATTGGCATGTTAAAGTATGCATCATCTGTTTCTTTATCGTACCAAACATTTGCATCAACAAATTTTGAATCTCCGACAAGCAGTTTGAAATATCCGTTCTGTACATCGTCAGTCATGCTAACATCAGAAAATCCTGTTACAGTATATTCCTTTGGAAGTTCAAGCATTTCAGTAAGATACTCACCGACTGTAACTGAAACCTCTGCTTCATAGCTTATGTCTTTAATTATTGCAGTTTCTGAATTTTTGTCAGTTGGTAAAAGTTTGCCTATAGCATCAGATAAAAGATCCGCCTGTTCACGTTCAACGCTTGCATAATACTTATCATCAGAAAGCACAAGCATTTTTACTGAATTCCTAAAGCTTGGAACAACTGTATAGCATATTCCAAGGATTGCAGCAATTGCAAGCACTCCTATAACAATGAAAAGCCATACAGGTTTCTTTTTCTTTGTAAGCTCAACTCCCATAGGACTTTGTGCATATGGATTGCTTGCAAAGCTTTCGGAAAACCCATTCTGCTGTACAGGATTGTACGTCTGTGAGTTCATATCCTGAAAAGCATTGTTACCCTGTTGCATTGAATTGTTAGTTTCACCGAAAGCTGAATCGCCGTTATCAGATTTCTGATCTGGCAGATTATTATTTGAGTCAAAATTATCCACTTATTTTCCCCCATCAACAAATAATATTTTATAATTAGCAATATTTACATTATATTATATTAAAAATAATATGTCAATATAATAAGCTATTTTTGTTAACAAATAATAAATAAGATAGATAAAGTGTTTATATTTTGTAACAAATATAAACACTTTATAAAAATTTATGCAAATCTTGTCTGATTTCCTGAAATCAAAATCTCTTTATTGAAGCTTTCGCTGGTGAAATCCTCAGGCATATACATATAAATAGTGTCATCATTTTCCGGAGCAGTTGCGCTATATAAATAATTCTTTTCTGCATCACATATAACCTCATGGAATTCAGAATATCCTTTGAGCATATATCTGCAAAGATTTGTTCCATTAGGAGATATGGCGCTGATAGGTCCAATATCATTTGTGATGATATTTCCTCCGCTGATAATAACAGCACCCTTTTTCACTGCAATAGTATCAGGCTCACCTGAATCTGCAATTGCCTTGATTATGCCATTATAGAGCTTAACCTGGCCACGGCCGTTGCTGTCACCTATACAGGTAACCTTTGAGCCGGAGCCTGTTACGTTGATATTGCCACCATGAATAGAAATGTCAACATTTCCTTCTGACGTTCCAATGCCTGTAACACGCTTTGCATTAATGGTTGCATTAATCTTTCCATTGTCAAGAACCGCTTTTAGGTTACCTCCGTTAAGCACGCCGACAGCACAGCAGTCATCGCCCGAACACTGTATTTTAATATCTGCCGAATTGTGAATAACAACATGGCCGCTGAGGGCGCCTACCCCGACAACCTTCTGCCCATCAGCAAATGCCGATATATCAGAATTTGAGAATTCAATTTGTGTGCTGCCGGAAACAGATCCGATACTGATTATATTAGAACCCTTGACCTTTGAAACAATAGAACCAGATGCTATATTGATTGCAGAATTCTGCTTAGCAGCACCACCTCCGATACCAATAACATTCTCACCGCTTGCAAACGCATAGATACTTCCCGATGCTTCAAAAGTAATCCGTCCGAAACTCTGATGATAATTTCCTCCGATGCAGACGCCGTCATTATGCAGACAAGAAACACTGAGACTTCCATTGCCATCAAATCTAACTGACGAATCTTCCGGAACCCTAATTCCCTCGTATGAAATATTGTTGCTTCCTTCAAGGTAGATCACAGCATTGCTTTTTTTTCCGATAACAACCGCAGGCCCGTCACAGCCCTTTATGTTTATATTTTTGAATGTCAGACATGTGTCGCATCCGTCAGCAACTGCCACCCTCATGTTTACCGTAGTTTCAATATCTCCGCAGATTGTAACATCAGCTGCATTTACTGAAATTTCAGTATACCCCTCAAAACTGAGGCTTACAACGTCAATGCACTCTGCATTCTTTGCCTCATAGCTTTTAATAACATATCCTCTGTAAAGAATGTTGAAATCCTTGATTTGTTTCTGAATTTCCTTCGAAATCTCAAGAAGAATACCAGGCATTGGTTTGCAAGTATAATATCCCTGAATAAGATCAACGCCGAGAGAAATTACCGTTCTAAGTTCTTCAACCGTTTCGACACCCTCTGCAAGTGTCTTAATGTCATGCTGTGAAGCAAAGTTTATGATATTTCTTACAAGATGGTTTTTCTGATTATCAGTATTAATTCCGCTGATAAGAGATCTGTCTATTTTTATATAGTTAGGCTGTATCTTAATGAGGTTGGATTCATTTGCATATCCTGTTCCGTAATCATCAAGTGCAATATTGGCATTATATTTTCTGTACCTTTGATTAAGCAGATCAACAGCACTTCTGAGAATATCATCGCTCTCAATAACTTCAATAACCATTTTTTCAAAAAGAGGCTGGTACTTTTCCAGTAATAAATCATAGTCAGCATCTGTAAGAAGACAGGTCGGTATTGCATTGACAAACAGCTTTTTATTTTCAAATTTATCCTGATTCTGAAATACATATTCGAATGTATTAAACATTGTCGCAAGTTCAATTGAGTAGAGCATTTCCTCATCCTGAGCTATTGTAAGCATTTCAAAAGGATTAAGCTTTATCCCGTTTACCTCTCTTGGACGCATAAGTGCTTCATAGGCATATATTCCGCCTGTTGCAGCATTGACAATAGGCTGAAGGTGATAATCAATCATATTATTTTTAATTATTTCTCTGAAAGCTTCAACCTTTATGTACTGTTCCTTATATGCATCAAAAGATTTATCGCTGAATTCCACAGGCTCAGCAATACGTTTATGACCGGCATCACTGACAGCAAAATCAGTATATTGTATCATTTTCTGAACGTCACTGCATTCATCACACCTGAAACAATATCCGCAGTATACTTCAACAGCATAGGAAGAAAGCAGCTCCTGAATTTCATTGAATATTCTAGTAATTATATAGATGCATTCTTCACGTTCACAATCCTCAAAAACAATTACTAGCTCATTCTGAGACCTAATTCCCGGAATGATGTTTTTGGTTTCATATCTTCTGAGCACTCTTGATGTTTCAAAAACTGCCTTATCCAAAGTTTGTGATTGACTTAATGATAACTTTTTTTCCTTTGTCCACATTTCAAACTGGCAGATACAAACTGATTTCTGCTCTTCTGAAAGACATCTTTCAATATGCTTGACAATAGCATCCTGCCTGAGTAAACTTGTTTTGGAATCATAATATTCAAGATTTCTTATCAAGTTGCTGCTGCATACGAAATCCGATACATCCTGAAGAATAACTCTTAAAGAATACTTATCGGCATATTCAATTATTTTTACCCATTTGTCCCTCTTATCCTGCTTATAAATAGAATCTTCTTCAGAATAAGGTCTTGATTTAAGCTGACTGAGAATATTATAAAAATCATATTTGCTATCAATTACAGGATTAAAATTAAGTCCTGTTACCTCGTGCATATTCTTGGAAACAAAGCCCTTCTTTGTCTTGAAGTTGAAATACACATACGCACCTTCAATAACATTATCCTGAATAAATAAAGCAAATTTCAGCATTGATTTTATATAATAATAACTTACTACCGAAATTATTGTATGAACAAGTGCAAAAAAGAATGCCACACATAAAATCACTCTTATATATACATTGTCAAAAAAAGCAATAACTAACGGTATAATGCAAATCATAATAGCTACCACAGCTAAGAACTTTATGATAAAGGAAATATTGATTTTTTTAGTTATTCTTGATATATCCATATTTACGACCATGCTTCCTGCGGAAGCATGCCTCCCCTCTTTGATGTTTTGTGTGTTCTTGAACCTGAACAAAGTTCAGCCAGAAAACTCGAACAGCAGTTCGAAAGCACAAAACTCAGAGTTTGAAAGATTTATTTTTCAAACTTAGCTCTGAAACACCTGCAAAGATGCAGGCAGTAATAAATATATTATTTTAATTATACAACGGCTTTGTAATCTGAAACTATCTGATTCTTGCCATGAGATTTACCGTGATATAAGTTTTTATCTGCCTCTACTATAGCGTTACTGATGTCTTGGGATATGGATTTTTCCGAAACGCCGAATGTCATTGTAATACCAAAAGCTTTGTCACCATAAGTAAAAATCTTGTGCCGCATTTCGTCAAGAATGCTGTTTATTATGCACGATGCATTGTCCTTTTCACTTTCAAGGAAAAGGAACAGGAATTCTTCTCCTCCCCATCTTGCTATTTTTACATTATCATTTGACAAGTTGCTGAAAATACGAGATATTTCCGTAAGAACATAATCTCCGCAATCGTGACCATATGTGTCATTGATATTTTTGAAATCATCTATATCGCCAATTGCAACGCTGTATTCGCAGTCATTTTCCTTTATAGCGTTTATATATTCATACATAACCCGTCGATTTATCAAGCCTGTGAGAGGATCTATACAGGCTATTTCTCTGAGCACATTATTTCTCTTATTAAGTGCATTCTTGGTAATCTCAAGATTATTAAGAAATGTCAGTGTCAACGCAAATATAATTGCAAAGCTTGCCATACTATTAAAATAAAAAAACGAATTACAAATATCAGTGTCACTGATCGTCGTTATAATATTAAAAGGTAAAACAAATACTTTTGTTACATAAAAAGCAGCTGTTGCAAATAATGCAAGTAAATGAGAGATATATCTCTTTTTTATCGGGCTGAGATATGCCATCGGAACAAGACCTATGACATAGAGATAAAAACCCGAATCCCATCCGAGGTAGGCAGTAGCAAAAATAGAATGAAAAGATAGTTCAGCAAAAGCTATAATTAATGCAATATCATAGGATTTTCTGAAGTAAATATCTATTCTCACACAAACATATAAAATAACACTGATAATATTAAGTCTGCACATAAATGGAATTTCAAGATAATAAAACATAAGTATCATAAAACCATGAACTACAAGGCAAGCATCTATAAGTAATGAATATGCTATTTTATAGTTATTCTGTGTTGATTCTTCAACGCAATTATAAGTCAAAGGATCAAATTTATTATTTATCATCAAATCACCTTCTTATTTACTGGCAAAAAATTACGTAAACTATTGAATTTTCTATTTAGCAGATTGCATAAAAGTAATTATTTAGTCAATAGATTAGTAGATGTACTGGTGTGAAAAATACTTATCAAGCAGCTATTTATTCCTTTCTGCAATTTCAAGAACAGAAATGTTGTTTTGCAAAGCCGAAATAAACAGAAAAAGGATTAAAGATTATTTTAAAAATAGTTATTGTATGGCAGATATAGTCTTACATATACTATTATACTATATTTCCAATTGATTTTCAATAATTATTCCTAATTTGACAAAATTAATAAAAATAATATTTTTATTTGACTTTAATATACATGCTATGATATACTATATAGGCTTATTTTTATAATTAATAAGATAAATGCATATAATATTTTAAATATAAAATATTATTTCGTCAGCGTGCCTGCTGCTTGTCACAGCGGCAGGAAAAAAGAAAGGTACGGTTAATTAATGCAGTTTAGTGAATTAAACTTGTCAGCAGGCGTTCTCAGGGCAATAGAAGAAATGGGCTTTACGGACGCTACAGAAATTCAGTCATCGGCTATCCCGGTAATTAAAGAGGGCAAAGATATTATCGGCCGCTCAAATACCGGAACTGGAAAAACAGCAGCTTTCGGAATACCTGCTGTTGAAAGCATAGTCAAAGGTGAAAACAATGGCGTCGAGGTTCTTATCCTATGTCCTACAAGAGAGCTTGCAATGCAGGCATGCGACGAAATAAGAAAATTCTCAAAATATCTTCCTTGGGTAAAGCCATGTGCTGTTTTCGGCGGCGCAAACATGGACAAGCAGATATTTGAGTTAAAAAGAGGCGCAAATATTGTTGTCGGCACTCCTGGACGAGTTATGGATCATATGGACAGAAAAACTCTGAAGCTTGAAAATCTTAAAATGATTATTCTTGATGAAGCAGATGAAATGCTTAACATGGGCTTCAGGGAAGATATCGAAAAAATTCTCAAAGTTGTTCCGGAAGAAAGACAAACTATTCTTTTCTCCGCAACAATGCCTCCAGCAATCTTAGCTATAACAAAGCAGTATCAGAATGATCCTGTAATTATCAAGGTTGACGCAAAGGCGCGTACTGTTGACAGCATTGAGCAGTATTATTATGAAGTTCCTATGGGAAGAAAGAATGACGCTCTCCAAATGCTTCTCCTTGCATACGAGCCAAAGCTTTCGATGATTTTCTGCAACACAAAGAAAATGGTTGATGAGCTTACAGAGCTTCTTGTTTCAAAGGGCTTCAAGGCTGCAGGACTTCACGGCGATATGAAACAGGCAAGCAGAACTCAGGTTCTTAATGCCTTTAAATCAGGCAGAATAAATATACTTATTGCAACAGACGTTGCTGCAAGAGGAATTGATGTTGATAATATTGATGCTGTATTCAACTATGACCTGCCACAAGATAACGAATACTATATACACAGAATCGGAAGAACAGGCAGAGCCGGCAAAAGCGGTGCTGCATACAGCCTTATAAGCGGCAGACGTCAGGTTTTTGAACTCAAGGATATTGCAAGATTTACAAAGGCTGAAATCACACGCAGACCTTTACCTGTAAGGGAAGATGTTATCAGCAGCAAAAGCAGGCATACTTTTGAAAAAATTAAGACATACGTTGAAAACGGCAAGTATGAGCAGTATACAAAGCAGCTCAGCGAGCTTATTGAACAGGGTTATTCTGTTGAGAACATTGCTGTTGCACTTCTTGGCATGCGTCTTTCAAAGGACACAAAAAACATTCCTGAATTTATAAAGCCTGTACCTCTTGACAACGGAGGTCAGAACAGTCATGGCAATCAGAACGTTCGTAACAGTCAGAACGGTGCGCCTAGAGGAAAGACAAATACTGTAAAAGTTGAGATTTCTGTCGGCCGAGCAAACAGAATTGCACCAAACTTTATTCTGAGCGCGCTTGTTGATGCAACAGGACTTACCGGAAAGAACTTTGGAAAGATTGATATTTACGACAAATACACTACTGTTGAAGTACCTGAAAAAGAAAAGGAACATGTCCTTGAATCCATGACAGGAACAAAAATCAACGGCAGCAAAATTAACATAAAGCTTCATGAATACAAGGGTGACAGACAGGATAAGGGCGGAAGAGGATATACAAAGAAATATTCCGAAAGTCGCTCCAAAACCCCTAACAGAAGAAAAAGATTTCAGTAATATTAAGGCTCACAGATTTTTCTGTGAGCCTTTTTAATTAATAATTTTACAAAAACTTCTGTTAAAAATTTTGAAATTATCTATACAAAAATAAAAGACTGTGCTATAATTTATTTGATTGTTTGATAGCTGTCATCCAATCGCTGATTTATTCCAATAGGCAGGAGGCGATAAAAAGAATGTCTATTTTCAGCAGACTTGATACATTTTTTTCATCTGATAAGTTTGTAAAGACTCTGAAAAATATCCTTAAACAGGAAGGATATCAGATTGCTGATAAACTTGATGATGCCAAATACAGAATCACAAACGGAAATTTAACTTTTGAAATAGATACTGCTGCTGCACAAAAATCAGATTCCGATGATAAGCTTGAATGTATGCTTACTGATCTGATAAAAACCATGGAGGCTGACTGCATTACAGAACAAAGACTTGTTTCATTTACAAACAGTCAGTCATCACTCCGTTTTATAGTAATGCGTGAAGAGGATATCACTGATAATCTTGTATATACTGATTTTGTAAGCAGCTTGAAAAAGGTAATAGTTTATACTCCTGATGACATAATTATTCATAAGCTTGACAAAAGCTATCTAAAAAAATGGGATGTGCCAAAGGAAGTTCTTTTTTCTGTTGCAGACAGAAATATGTGCAGGCTCATGACTAAAGCACAGATTCACGAAACCAGTCTGAAAGATGAAGTAAGAGTTCTTGAACTAAGCCTTCCAAGCAAGGAGCTTTGCGTTTCACTTATGATGTGCAATGATTTCAGACGTGTAATATCCGAAACATTCGGACCGAAATTTCTTGTTGTTGCGCCTTCATATGAAAGCATACTAATCCTTGAAAATGTAACAAACAATATTCTTGAGGGACTTGGAATGGTTATTATTACCGAATACAAAAAGGCAACGAATCCTCTTACCACAGATGTTATTCTTTTTGACCCCAATGGTATAAACGTTGCCGGAAGATTCTCCCTCAGCTCTGAAACAAATGCATAATTAATCTGCAATTTTATGAAATGACAGACCAGTGTAACTTTTTCACTCCGCTGTCTTCTCATAGCAAAAACAACATACGAAAGGAATGACCTTTTTATGGCAAATAAAAAACAGCCAAAGCAATATAAGCCGTCAGGTTCAGACAAGAAGCTTTTTATAAGGATTATAGTTCTCATCGTTGCAGCAGCAACAATTCTTGGAATTGTTATTATTCCTCTGACAAGCATGGCTTATGATGCTGACACAGGCGAAACAGTTACAGTGGACAGCTTTGAAACAGGAAAGCTGTCCGACGCTCTTAATGAGGCAATGGACGGAATTGATTTTAATAACGTCGGAAATGTTTCCATATCTGGCGGAACACTCAACGCTGATGATTACAACGCAATTAAAAATATCCCTAATATAGTTTATCTTGAACTTGCAAAATGTGAAACTGAAAACGGAATTATTCCAGAACATTCTCTTGAAAACAGAAACAGACTTACATATGCAAGTCTTCCTGCAAATACAAAGGAAATTGGCGAAGGCGCATTTTCCGGAAGCCAGAGCCTTGTAAAAATCAGTATGCCTGATACAGTTGAAACTATCGGGGGCAGTGCTTTTTACAACTGCTCAAAACTTGAAACAATTGCATTTCCTGCATCTGTTGCAACTTTAGGTGAAAGTGCATTTTATGGATGTACATCAATTACTTCCGTTACAGTTCCTGAAAAGGTAACAGAAATCAAGAATGATACATTCTCAAAGTGTGGTATCAAGGAAATCTATATTGGTCCTGATGTTACAGCTATCGGCGCAAATGCATTTGCAGACTGTTCCGAACTTGCAGATATATATTTTTATGGAACTAAAGCACCTCAGGTAAGCGCAGATACTTTCAGAAACGTAGATGCGGTTGTACATTACCCTGACGGCGCAGAGGGTTATGATGCTCTTGAAGCAAACAACATCACAGTTGAAGATGGTTTCAATGATGCTTATGTTGCTCCTAAACCACCAAAAACTGACGAAGCTTATAAGGATGAGACTGAAAGCACAGAAACTTCTGCTCAGACAGAAGAATCCGTTACAGAAACAGAGCAGACTGAAACAGCCGCTCCTGTATCTGTTGAAGCAGAAGCAAGCGGAGTTAATATTGTTCTTGTGATTATTCTTGTAGTAGCTGCACTTGCAGCAGGCGCAGTAATCATGCTTATCATTACAAAAGTAAATACCAAGAAAAAACCTGAAAGCAAGGATAGCAATAAGGACACTGTAGAAGATACCGAAACTAAATAATGTAAAATAAATAAGCAGAACTTTGCCAATACTTTGTGTAAGCAATTGGATTATTGTTCTGCTTTTTTGAATAAAAACTAGGAGGAAAGTATTCTCATAAATGGGAATACAAAGCTTTATATGAATACACAGATTAAAAAAATAGCCTCAAACATTGAAAAGGTTATCGTCGGAAAGCATTATGTTGTATTAGAAGTTCTTACAGCAATGCTTTGCGGGGGACATGTGCTTATTGAAGACGTTCCGGGAGTAGGAAAGACACAGCTTGTTTCAGCTTTGTCACGCTCTGTTGAAGGAGTATTCAACCGTGTCCAGATGACACCTGATATCATGCCGTCAGATATAACCGGTTTTTCTATGTACAACCGTGATGAAAACAAGTTTGAATTCTGCAAAGGCTCAGCTTTCTGCAACTTTTTGCTTGCTGATGAAATCAACCGTGCATCACCGAAAGCACAGTCAAGCCTTCTTGAAATCATGGAGGAATTTCAAGTCAGCATAGATGGACATACTTATCCTCTTCCTCAGCCTTTTATGGTTCTTGCAACACAAAACCCTGTTGAAACCTATGGAACATACCACCTCCCTGAAGCACAGATGGACAGATTTATAATGAAAATTAGTCTTGGTTATCCTTTGCCACAGGAGGAATTTGACATACTTGCAAGAAATGAATTTGAAAACCCCGTTGCAAGCTTATCCCCTGTCGCAACGGTTGAAGAAATATGTGCATTGCAGGAACAAGCAAAGCAGATCAATGCTGTTGCGTCTGTAAAGCAATATATTATCAACATAGTTGCCGCAACAAGAAACAATGAATTCATCACACTTGGAGCAAGTCCGAGAGGAAGCATTGCCCTGTTCAAGGTTGCGAAGGCTTTTGCCTTTATTGAAGGACGTGACTTTATAACACCTGATGATGTCAGAAGATTTGCAGTTCCTGTACTAGCACACAGGCTTATGCTTTCACCAAGAGGAAAATCAGCATTCGGTTCTGCTGAAAATGCTATTGCAAATATAGCATCTCAGATTCAGGTGCCTGTAAGATAAGGCGGTGATTTTATTGAAAAAATCCGCACCCCGTAAAAATTACTACATTGCTGGATATATTGCTCTTATAATCATATCCGTAATTTATAGCATAAATATCAGCGGACAGCAAGGCTGGGCTTTTACCGCTGCTCTTTTGCTCTTCCCGTTATTCTCATATCTTGAAGCTTTGTTTCTTTATAAGACAGACAAGATAGAATTTGAAACACAAGTTCTCGGCAGTATGATTGAAAAGAGGGAGTCAGCAGCACTAAGAGTAACTGTTTCAAACCGCAGTATCTTCCCTGTCCCACTTGTAGCAATGTCACTGTATATGAATGACAACTTTCACAGAACGGACGAACTAAAAAAGTATATAGGCTTCAGCGTTTCGCCAAGGTCAAGTTTCACATATGACATTCCTGTAACAGCAGAAATGTGGGGCTGTTCTCCTCTTGCAATAGAAGAAGCGGTTCTGCATGATTTTATGCATTTTTTTAAATTCAGGCTTAATGCCTTACAGTCACAGACGGGAGAGTCCATTGTAAAGGTTATTCCGGATGTTCCGGATGCTCCGAATGATTCTCCTGCTCTTAAAATAATCAGCACATCATTGCTTTTTGACAACGACAGTGAGGAAACAAAGGAAAGTATTTCTCCAGTATTCACAGGAGTGCCTGGATTTACCCACAGGGAATACGTTCCCGGCGATCCTGTCAGACGAATTAACTGGAAGCTAAGCACAAAGCGTGACAAGACAATGATAAGACTTGATGATGAGATTCCGTCAGTAAAACAGATTATTGTCCTTGACAGCTGTCATGGAAAAAGTATGCGTGGAAAAGCAGATTCTTTTTATTCCCCTGCCTGTGATGAACGTACAGTAGAGGGGGCATTATCCGTTATCATGGCTCTTACCAAAATGAGTCTTGATGTGTCATTCAGATATTTTATCAACGGGCAATGGACTGAAACAGTCATAGAAAACCCCGATGATGTTTATAACCTAAAGATAGAGCTTGCAGGCTTTTCCTTTGCAGATTATGATTCACAGACACATCCGCAAAGAGTTCCATCAGCTGATAGCATTGGCTCTGTTTCATGTGGAATTATTGTTTTTACACCTTTCCCTGACAACAACCTTATGAGTGAGATATCAACAAGCTGCGGAAATGGAAATGGCTATAAGCTTTTTGTTCCGCAGGAATATCCTTATGCTCTGCCTTATAACTCATGGATTATTACAAGGGATTATAACACTATTTCCGCAAGTTGATATTACCTATACAAAGGAGGACAGGCACTTTGTCCGTTAAAATTACAAAGCAGAATTTTGCAAAAGAGCTTATACTCCCGTATTTGCTTTCAATCATGCTGATTGAAGCATCATTGTACCTGTTTACCCTTAAGGCTATAAACGTATATATCTTCATTGCTGCAGCAGTATCAGCAGTAACATTTGCAATCTGCTCATTTATACTTCATAATAAAATAGCCGGAACTATATTATATATCGGTGAGCTGTTTCTTGCCTTTTCAATAGGATTAAGTAACATACAGCAATTATCAAAAGGAACCTATACAAGCACTACTATGCCTATGATAATTATTACTGCACTTACATTTTTTATTTCATCAGTAGTGTTTTATTTCAGCAAGATTCTTCACAGAAAAGTTTTTTTATTCATTACATCACTTATACCATGTGCTTTGTATGTAACGTCAGAAGTTGATATGAGCATATTTTTTACTATTACGATAATTGTGCTTATTGTTGCAATCTGCATCTTCAACAAAAGAAAAGAAATGTCTGAAGATGCAACTTTTGTCAACAGTAAAGCTTCAATGACAGGTTATTTTGATTTTATTGTTGCGGCGGCAATTCTGTGTATAATAATACCTAAACCTTATTCAACTTTAAACAAAGACTTTCTTGCAAATCTTAATCTCAAAAATGGTTTGTTTAATCGTTCCGGTACAAATTATTCAAGTGCAGGTGATTATACTTTTTCAAACGGTTCTGCTTATTACAGTGATTTAGCTGATATGCAAACTCTGATATTCACTGTAAAAAGCGAGTCCCCTCTTTATTTGAAAAGACAGGTTTTTGATGAATATGTTCCTGAGAGAAACGGCTGGCTTTCATTAGAAAAATATGATAAAGGATATGACCTTGAAAAAGTGTCAAAAGGTTTCAGCAATCTTTATGAGCGCAGCACATTTTATGATGTTTTGAGCGAAAGCCAAAATGTCTTTCCTGCTGGTTCAGATTATTCTGTAAATATTCCTTATATTGAAATGCAGGAACAGGATAATTCTTATATAGTTATTACTGCACATGACTTCTCAACAAGATATGTACTTACCACCGGAACTCCCGTCGAAATTTACTACGGCGGCGGTTTAAATTTTCAAAACTTCTATGTTAACAATTCGAATTTGTTCCCTGAGATAAGAATGTTACCTCCAAATATAACATATTCCGTTGAATATATTCCCTATCAGAATTCTGCTACAAGTGACTGGTTAAACAATGACGCTGCGGATATAACTGCTGATGATTACACTGACTTCTGTATAAATTTGTATCTTAACAGTTCAAAAGAATTTTTCGATAAAAATAAGGATATAATAACAAGCATTTATAATGAAAATAATCTGGCCCAAGAATATGAGCAGAACTGCTATGCTCCTACTTCAGACGAGATTCAGAGCCTTGCAGAACAGCTGACAAAGGACTGCACTTATGATTACGAAAAAGCTGCTGTCCTTGAACAATGGCTGTCAATGACTGGCGGATTCAAGTATGATACTAAATATCTTCCGCCAGATGACAAAAACACCGCAGAGTATTTTATTTTTACAAGCAAAAAAGGTACATGCTCAGATTACGCAACTGCCTTCACATTAATGGCACGTTCACTGGGAATTCCTACACGTTATGTAGAAGGATATACAATGGAACCTTCTGAAGACGAAGAAGGAATTTACAATGTCTATCTGAAGAATTCACATGCTTACTGTGAATGTTTTATTCCGAACTGCGGATGGGTAGTTTATGACCCTACACCAGAACACTTTGAAGAGGATAATACTGATGATACTGGAATTACTGTAAACTACACTATGACGTTTGTATTCAGTCTTATCCTGACTGTTTTACTGGTATTAATACTTGTTGCTGCTATTTTCCACCGACAAATCGGTGAGCGTATTTTCAGAATCAGAATTAAATTTGCAGATAATACAAAAGCCATTTATATGATATACAGCAGAATAATCAGCAGAACAAATACACAATATAAAATCAAAGCTGAAAATTACACTCCTGATCAGCTTGCTGAATATGCCGCAGAAAAAGCTTTGGCAGATATAAAGCCATGTGTAATTCCGTTTGTCAATGTCTGCTATGGCATGATAAAACCAGACAGTAATGATAAAAAATCAGCATATGAATGTTATAAAACATACTACAAGTCTACTAAAAAAAGAAGAGGAAAATTAAAATGATAGCACTAATCACAGGTGCAAGCTCTGGGATAGGCAGAGATATTGCCATTGAGCTTTGCAGACGTGGAAACAAAGTAATTCTTGCGGGACAAAATATAGAAAGGCTTAACGCCTTGAAGGATAAGCTTGGCAGCAATATGGTGCTTGATATTATTCCCGGAGATCTAAGTAAAAAACAGGAATGCTTTAAACTATACGAAAAAGCAAAGAAATATGATATTGACGTACTTGTAAACAACGCAGGTTTCGGAACCTTTGGCGAGTTCATGTCAACTGATCTTGACAAGGAAATTGATATGATAAACGTAAATGTTGTTGCTGTTCATATTCTGACAAAGCTATTCCTGCGTGATTTTGTGAAAAAGGACAGCGGTTATATTCTTAACATTGCATCGACGGCTTCATTTATGGCAGGACCACTTATGGCCGCATATTACAGCACAAAAAACTATGTACTCCGTCTTACACAGGCAATTCACGAAGAACTGAGAAGACGTCACAGCAATGTTCGGATAGGTGCATTCTGCCCCGGCCCTGTAAATACAAGATTTGATGAACGTGCACAGGTTTCTTTCAGCGTAAAGTCGATTTCAAGCGATTTTGCCGCAAAGGCCGCAGTTGATCAGATATACGAAAAAAGGGTTGTGTATGTTCCGACATTCTGGCTTTCAGTCGGAATGAAAGCAATCAAAATTGTGCCTGACAGCATAATGAGAGTAATGGCATATAACTTTCAGAGACAAAAACAAGGTCGCTCTAAATGAGCGACCTTGTTTTATATCATGTTTTAAGAAAACACTGTAAAATAGGTGCAAATATTGCAAAACCAAGCGCTATAAGAAGCTGTTGTGAAGTCATAGGAACTGTCGAGAAAATTAGCTGTAAAAATGGAAGATATATTGAAGCAAATATTACAGCAAGTGAAACAAGAACAGCCAGGATCAGTTTCAGGTTATTAAAATATGGAACTGTAAAAATGTTTTTCTTTTCTGACTTGCATTCAAAAACGTGCATAAGCTGTGACATTACAAGAGTAAATAGTGCCGCCGTCCTTGCAAGCTCAACGTTGTGATACATCATGTTTATAACGCTGAAACTTCCAAGTGCACATAAACCTATCAATATGCCCCTGAATACGATTTTTGCAAGAAGTCCGTCTGAGAAAAAGCTCTCATCTGCCTGTCTAGGCGGCTTTCTCATGTTCTCTTTATCAACAGGCTCAACCCCGAGAGCAACAGCAGGAAGTCCGTCTGTAACAAGGTTTACAAGCAGAATTTGTGTTGGCAGAAGAACCATTGGCATTCCCATGATTATTCCAAGAAACATTGTGAGAACCTCTCCAATGTTACAGGAAAGCAAGTATCTTACAAACTTTCTTATATTGGAATAAATACATCGTCCCTGCTCGACAGCCTTTACAAACGTTGCAAAGTTGTCATCAAGAAGAACTACATCGGCTGCCTGCTTTGTAACATCTGTTCCCGTTATGCCCATTGAAACGCCTATACTTGCCTCCTTGACTGCAGGTGCGTCATTTACTCCGTCACCCGTCATGGTAACTATACGTCCCTTTTTCTTGAATGCCCTCACAATCCTCAGCTTGTCGGATGGATTTACTCTTGCAAAAACTGCAACCTTTGATATAATCTCCTCAAGCTCATTGTCTGACATAACCTTGAGTTCGGAGCCTGTCACTACAAGGTCATCGCCATGTAATATACCTGCTTGACGTGCAATTGCAGCAGCTGTATTCTTGTGGTCGCCTGTAATCATTACAGTTCTTATCTGTGCATCACGACAAAGCCTTACAGCTTGCTTTGCCTCCGCTCTCGGAGGATCAATCATGCCCATAAGTCCGAGAAAAATCATTCCATGCTCGATATCTTCAGATTCGGTAATCATCTTTTTGCTGAACCCAAGAACTCTCAGAGCCTTTTCTGCCATAGCATCATGCCTTGCAGTAATCTCCCTTTTCATAGAATTGCTCATTTGCACAACGCCGTTTTCTGTCAGAACAAAACTGCATTGTTTCAGGATAATATCAAGTGAACCTTTAGTATATGCTGTTCTTGTTCCTGACGGCTCCCTGCATATTACTGTCATGCATCTGCTTTCACTGTCAAAAGGAATTTCATCTATTCTAAGGAAATCATTTTTTAGTTTGTCAGCAGTAATACTTCCCTTTGCAGACGCAACAAGGAGAGCAAGTTCTGTCGGATCACCAACAGCATCATATTGCTTATCGGAGGAAATCCTGCTTCTGTCACGACTGAATACTTTTCCCTGTGGAGTAATGGAGGCATTGTTGCAAAGCACAGCGCAAGTCATTATCTCTTTCAGGCTTGTAACGGAAGCGGGATTCACCCTTGAACCCTCATATGTAATCTCTCCGTTTGCCCTGTAGCCTGTGCCTGAAACATCATATTCCCTGCGGTTTGCATATATCTTTGTAACCGTCATTCTGTTTTCAGTAACAGTTCCGGTTTTGTCTGTACATATAACTGAAGCACAGCCAAGTGTTTCAACGGAATGAAGCTTGTGAACAAGAGCCTTCTGTTTAAGCATACGGTTTACTGCTATGGCAAGAACTATTGTCACCGTTGCAGGAAGCCCCTCCGGAATAGCTGCAATTGCAATGGTTATGCCTGTCATAAGCATATCAAAAACAGGCTCTCCCCTTAAAATACCTGCTCCCGCAACAACAACGCAGACAACAAGGCATATAATCGCAACTGTTTTTCCAAGCTCCCCAAGACGTTTCTGAAGCGGTGTCAGCTCATCATCTATGTCTGTGAGCATTCCCGAAATCTGCCCCATCTGAGCGTTAAGGCCTGTTGCAATTACCTTTGCCTCTGCAGTACCCTTTGTGATAACTGTTCCACTGTAAACTATATTTTTCTTACCAATAGCATTATCAGTATCATCACGCACACCGACAAGCTTATCGGCAGGAGTTGATTCACCTGTCAGAATGCTTTCATCCGCAAGAAGTCCCTTTGCCTGTAACAAAACAGCGTCGGCAGGAACTCTGTCGCCAGCCTCAAGCGCTATTATATCATCAGGAACAACATCAGATGCTGGAATGGAAACAAGATTGCCGTCACGGTATACCTTAGCAGACGGAGCCGATATGCTTTTCAGCGCAAGCAAAGTCTTTTCCGTCTTATATTCCTGTATAAACCCAAGAATTGCGTTTACAAGAACTATTATTATGATAGTTATCGCATCATACATCTCTCCCAGAAAGAATGAAATAACCGTTGCAGCAAGCAGGATAAGGACCATAATATCCTTGAACTGACCTAAAAAGATTTTTATCGGTTTTGACTTTTTATCGCAGGCAAGGGCATTTTCACCATGTGCTATAAGTTTTTCATTTGCCTGTGCTGTTGACAGCCCTTTTTCATAAGTTTCAGAGGTATAACTCTTTTCAAGTATATCCAGCATATTGACCTCCCTGACTATTTACAGATTAGTATTTTGTAACCGAAAAAAGTTACTTGTCCGTAAATAATATTCAGGAGTGTCCTTTCTTATGCATAAAAAAACTCAGGATAAAAATCCTGAGCCTTCATAATTTTCTAATAAACATAGAACTGAAGTACATTGTTGTACTCGGTAAAAACATACCCATACGGCGAAGCAGAATATCCGCTTGCTCCAGGTTGATTTTCAGGTTTTTCAAGAACCAGCCTGCCGCTGTTTTCATAGCCTATAACATTTCCGTTGACATCAAACCGCTCCTGCTTTGTAGTATATACAAGCTTTCCATCCTCTTCACTATATCCGTCTATGAGCATAAGTCCGCCAAAATAATCATCACCGATAGCGGAGGTAAGCGTATGAAGCTTTCCATCAAAATCCTTGTACTTCTGAGGCGCATTTTTAAACATTTCATCAGTAAGGCTTTCAGAAAAGACTGTGTTTGTATATGCCTTAAATGAAGCTAAATCTGTAAAGCGTTCATCATCAACCATGAAATAAAAGTTGCTGTTATAATAAGTACCTGAATTTTCGTCAAAAATAGGATCTTCAAAGTATCCTACATCCTCATTTAAAGGCAAAACATCACAAGTGAAATATCTGTATAAATCATTTGCAAGCGCAAAATAACCATATCCGAAGTAAAGAGAATTTTCAGGAGAAAACTCTTCTCTTTTCTTTGTCATTATAAAATTGTCAGGGTCAAAGGTATATGTGAATATTTCAGGATATTCAACATTGTTTTCAATTGCAATTTTAATCGGAGACATATATTTCAGAGGTTCTGTGCAGTATAAATCCATCCCCTTGACAGATTCATAATATAAAGGTTCTTCCTCTGTTTCATCCTCTATGGAAATCTGATTCAGAGTACCGTCTTGTATTGCATAGAACTTTGATATAATATACGGTGTTTTCTCTTCGTCTATATAATTATCTGAGTAAAAATATAACTGCAGAACGTCGGGAACACTTTTATCATCAAACTGATTGCGTAATACCTTGCAGAAACTGCTAGTCATTGATGCTTCATTTTCGTTGATGACACTGTAATCTTCTGGTGCTTCAATAGTTATGCTGTTAAGATTATAGTCATTGTCTTCAATATTAAATGTCACACTGTTTCCGTCATTTTCAGGGTCATACTGAACAGAAACAACATAATAATCCTTGCCGTTGCTCATTTTAACTACTATGCCATTTGCTGATACAGAATACTTTTCAGCAGGAGATTCTTCAGCCGCATATATCTGATTTGATCCATTTCTCAAAATTACGTTGCTTTCCAAACCATTTGCACCATTCAAAGAATACTCAGACGTTGAAGCCTTTTCTGCTCCACCAGCAAGCTCAGCCGCTTTTGTATCTGAACAGCTGCATAAAATCAGAGTGAGGGTTGCCGCAAAACAAATCATTAAATTAAATATGTATTTTTTCACAATACTCCCCCTCTCCGTTTTTTGTTTTATTATAACATTTCCCAAAGCCCATTACAATTACATTTCAATTACAGTTTGCTTACATATAATAAAAGCTGTCCGCATTATTTTATGCAAACAGCTTAAATTTTGTGTAAAGATTAAAAATCATTTGCAAAATATTAGAATTAATACTAATATTCTTCTTAATCATCTTTTCTATGCAATGTTACTGTGACAATTTCAGGTCGGTTAAATATTCTTATTGAACCAAGCCCTCTGCTTACAACAAGCTTCCTGCCTTTTACAGTATACACACCCTCTTTATACTTAGGAAACAGACCTCTTTCAGGAGAAAGGATACCTCTGACAAACGGAAGTCTTATAAATCCACCGTGAACATGTCCGCTGAAAGTAACATCAGCCCCCCAGTAAGCATAAACATCAAAATCAAGAGGATTATGAGCAAGCAGAATTACAAACCTGTTTTCAGGAAGTCTGCCCATATATTTTCTCATTGCACCGGCTGTAAATGGCTTGTGTGCCTTTGCATATTCCCTGACGCCCTTGTAATATTCAGCGGAATAGCAAAGTCCGCACATTGATATAACATCGCCGTTGATTTCAAGTTCTGTCTTTCTGTTGTCAAGGCAAATAAGACCAGCATTTTTAAGCTCATTGTTGAGAAAATCAAAAACACCAGGAGCAAGATCGGAATTTTCATGGTTTCCGTTCACATAATAAACAGGGTACTTCTTTACAAGAGCCCTGCAAAGCTCAATATATTCACTGACATTAGCACTCGTATGACTGACCATATCCCCAGTAATAACCACTACATCAGGCTTTTCATCGTCAACACGTCTGACAAGTCCCCTGTTATTTTTACCAAAAACCTCGTTGTGAAGATCAGTAAGCTGAATTATTTTTATGCCGTCAAAGGAATCAGGCAATTTTTTTGAATTAATATCATAATGCGAAATTTCAGGCAGCATAAGTAAGTTGCTTAAAAATCCTATTGCGCCGCCTATTGCAATAGACGCTCCGAATTTATACGGCGACTTCGTAACCAAATAATATCACCTCTATATTATTGTACACTAAACATGTCCTAAATACAATAGGGAATTTAATGATGGAAGTCTTATTATTCTGTATTTACTTGAATTTATTTTCTTTATATTGTATAATAATTTAGTAAAAATTTTAAAATAACAAAGGCAATACCGCACAATACGTCTCTGACGATTTTCAAAACAGGCTCAGTAACGTATTTTCGCTGTTTCTCAAATCCTCGAAACGTAGCCTATGACTTTGCATGGTATTGCCCAAAATTAATAATTGGAGTATTTTATGACAGTTGAAATATTTACTGACGGTGCATGTTCAGGAAATCCCGGTCCGGGCGGATATGGTGCAATCCTTCGCTGCGGTTCTCATGTCAAGGAAATCTCAGGGGGAGAAAGCATTACAACGAATAACAGAATGGAGCTTTCAGGTGTTATTGCTGCACTTTCTGCTCTTAAAAAGCCATGTGATGTAATCCTTACGACCGACAGCAAATATGTCTGCGACAGCATAACAAAAGGCTGGGCAAGGTCATGGCAAAAGAATGGATGGAAAAAAGCAGATAAAAAGCCTGCTCTTAACGCTGATTTGTGGGAACAGCTTTTAAAGCTCCTTGATACTCATAACGTTAAGTTTGTCTGGGTAAAAGGACATGCAGGTCATCCCGAAAACGAACGCTGTGATGAACTTGCAGTTATTCAGAGAGATAAGTTTAAAGGATAAACCTTTTAACTTAGGTATGTTTCCTAGTCAAGTATGTTTATAACTATAAAGAATAATTTTTTGTAAAAAAATACTCGAATTATGGTTTTTGGTGTATAATTATTATAATAAATGCTATTGCAAAATACACTAAACAGGTATATAATATAAGTATATTGGGAATAAAAATAATCAAGCAGTTTCTGCATAAAATATTTATCTGTACTGATATGTTATTTTGCAGAAAAAAATCAGATTTATTGCCATGCTAATATTTTACTATAAAAGGATTTGTATATATGGAAAAAAGATTTGTTTATGCCGATAATGCCGCAACAACGGGCGTTTCGGAAAGAGTTCTCAATGCAATGCTTCCGTATCTAAAGGATCAGTTTGGAAACCCCTCAAGTATTTTCTACTCGATCGGACAGAATGCAAACCTTGCCCTTGACAAGGCAAGAGAACAGGTTGCAACAGCTCTTGGCTGTACTCCGTCTGAAATATTCTTTACAGGCTGTGGATCTGAATCTGATAACTGGGCTCTGAAATCTGCTGCTCATCAGATGAAGAAAAAGGGCAAGAATCATATCATTACAACAGTTTTTGAACATCATGCTATTCTCCACACTTGTGAATACCTTGAAAAAGAAGGATTTGAAGTAACATATCTCCCTGTCAATGAAAAAGGACTTGTTACAGCTGAACAGGTAAAGGATGCAATCAAGGATACGACTGCTCTTGTAACCATTATGTATGCAAACAATGAAATCGGAACAATCCAGCCTATCCCTGAAATCGGTGCTGTCTGTCATGAGAAAGGTGTACTCTTCCATACAGACGCTGTTCAGGCTATCGGAAATGTTCCTATCAATGTCAAAGAGCAGAACATAGATATGCTTTCGCTTTCAGGACACAAGATCCATGCCCAGAAGGGTATCGGCGCTTTGTATGTAAGAAAGGGAATTATGCTTGAAAACCTCATTCACGGTGGTGCTCAGGAAAGAGGACGTCGTGCAGGAACAGAAAACGTTCCTGCAATTGTAGGACTTGGTGAAGCTATTACAGCGGCATGCGAAAATATGCCTGCAAAGGTTGAAAAAGTTACAAAAATGCGTAACCGCCTTATTGACGAGATACTTAAAATTGAATGTACACGTCTTAACGGTGACAGGGACAAGCGTCTCTGCGGAAACGTGAACATTTCATTCCTTGGCGTTGAGGGCGAACTTCTTCTTTTAAGACTTAATATGGAGGGCATCTGCGCTTCAAGCGGTTCTGCCTGCACATCAGGCTCCCTTGACCCATCACACGTTCTTCTCTCCCTCGGACTTCCGCATGAAATTGCACATGGTTCTCTCAGATTGTCAATTTCAGATGAAACAACCGAAGAGGATATCGACTATATAATTGAAAAGGTTCCACAGGTTATAACATATATAAGAAGCATGTCATGTTTCTGGGATGATGTTACAAAAGGAAAAGAAAAAGTTCAGAAATTATTGAAGTATGTTTCACCAATTAAAAATTAATTTTATAAAGGGATGGTAATAAAATGATATACAGTGAAAAAGTAATGGACCACTTTACAAATCCTAGAAATGTCGGTGAAATTGCTGACGCTGACGGTATCGGTGAAGTCGGCAACGCTAAATGCGGTGACATAATGAGAATGTATCTGAAGGTAGAAAACAGCACTATTATAGATGTTAAGTTCAAGACCTTTGGCTGCGGTGCTGCTGTAGCTACATCCTCAATCGCAACAGAAATGATTAAAGGTAAGACCATTGATGATGCTCTCAATCTTACAAACAAATCTGTTGTTGAAGCTCTTGAAGGACTTCCGTCGTCAAAACTCCACTGTTCAGTTCTTGCAGAACAGGCATTGAAATCAGCTATATCAGATTACTATAGACGTCAGGGCGTTGATCCTACACCTATCGTAGGAGAAATTGGTGAATGTGAAGCTTGCCATTTACACTGATCAGTCAATTGAGAATTTGTTTTTTATTCAGTAATGCTTTAAAAATTAGTTTGGAAATATGTCAAAATAAAACCGTTTCATCGCAGACCGATGAAGTTAACGTATCTTAAAATACGCCTCCAAAGACTTATCTTCGGGGCGTATTTTTGCGACACTATACTTTTTTTATATTATGAACTTATTTATCTTAATGTTGTGTATAAGTTTTTGTTTCCGACAGCCTGAACATGAATAAAAATATCCATATACTCAATTCCATCTTCAGTATGAACATACTCAAAGCATGAAAGGAAATCCCCGTTAATATCCTCCTTAAAACCGTCACATTTTAAATAATCAAGTATTTTACGATAGCCACAAGGTATCAGTTCAAAAGGTCTTGAAAATGGATTTCTTATTGAAATACAAGCATAATCTGCACCTTCCTGTCTTGCAATTTCAACTCCCTTGAAATCTGCTTTTATCTCATCTGGAATAATACAGGCAGACACATATCCTCTCAGTCCAAAACGATTCTGCTGTTCATTAGATACATATGGAAAATCCCAGCCAATTCTTTTAAGTTTCTCACCCGTTATGTTACTTAGTCCGCTCTGCCTCTCCCAATTATCCATGTAAGCATTCACATCATCCTCAGGATTCGGTGATATCATAACGTATCTTGCCATCTGGAATGCTTCAATATGCTTGATAGTCACATCGGAATACTCGTTATGCTTGTCCTTCATGTTTTCTTTAAGCAATTCATCCAGTTTACAGTGAAAAATATCCGACAACTCCATTAACTTCGAAATTTCCGGAAGTGCTTCCCCAGATTCCCACTTTGAAATTGTTTGTCTTGAAACTGCTAATTTCTCGGCTAACTGTTCCTGAGTTATCCTGTTGACCTGCCTTAAATATTGAATATTAGAATTGAATAACATATTGTATTCCTCCTTTTTTCTATATTATATCAACAGTTTTAGTCCTTCTCCACCAATTTCATAGTGCTTTTTTGAAAGCAAATGCAACCTGACGTTGCGAATTACAAATATTTTTTGCAGTTCATTTTCCAGCGAGCTTTGGGAACAATTCAAGGGTATTCTTGTAAGTCATTTCTGCGACCTGTTCGGCAGTGATGTTTTTAAGTTCTGCTATCCTGTCTATAACTTTTACAATCATGGAGCTGTCACACCTCTGTCCCCTATAAGGCTCCGGTGCCATATACGGACAATCAGTTTCAAGCAGAAGCCTGTCCATAGGAATAACAGCAAGCGCGTCAACAGATTTTCTTGCGCTCTTGAATGTAAGCACGCCTGTAAAGCTAATATACATTCCATAAGAAAGAACCTGCTTTGCAGTTTCAGCAGAGCCGGAATAGCAATGCATTACTCCCTTGAGTGGTGCATATTTTTTTACTATTTCCATAGTATCAGCCGTTGCATCCCTTGAATGAACTATAACAGGCATATCAAGTTCTTTTGCAAGTCTGACCTGTGCTTCAAAGATTTCCATCTGCTTTCCCCTGTCATAGCCATCATAGTGATAATCAAGTCCGATTTCACCGACAGCAACAACTTTCGCAAACTTGACCCATTCCTTTATCCTGTCAAGATAATCATCAGGGGCAGAAGCAATATCTTCTGGATGAATACCTACAGCGGCATAAACATGGCTATGCTTTTCAGAAAGCTTTATTGCCGCCTCGCATTGCTCAATTCGACAGCCGACAGTTATAATCTTGTCTACACCCTTTGAATAAAGCTCTTCAAGCAGAATATCCCTGTCCTCATTAAAACATTCATCATCATAATGTGCGTGTGAATCAATATACTTCATTTTTAAATATCCTTTTATAATTTATAACATCATACTTTATTCCATCTCTGCAAAAGCCCTCTGTTTCATTTCCGTATCTTTCAAATCCAAGCTTGTCAAGTATACGCACACTTGCAGTATTGTCAGCAACAACATCAGCATATACAACAGCATTTTTATGTTCATTTGCAATATAGTCAAACAATCCTTTTGCCGCCTCATAGCCAATTCCATTGCCCCAGTATTTTCTGATAATCTGATATGCAAATCCACATTCAAATGTATCCTCGTCCTTGATAATAGGGCAAGCCGCCATTCCTGCAACAGTACCGTCCTTTAAAACGGCATAGAACTGAACAGGAGTTTTTATGCGTGAACTGACTTTTTTCCTGCACTCATTGAGCGTTTCAATGCATTTCATATTTGTAAATCTTATAACCTGCGGATCACTCCATAAGTCCAGTAACGTCTCGGCATGTTCAATCTGTAACGGCACTAATGTAAGCCTTTCCGTATGTATCATATATATGTCTCCTTATACAATATGCTTTCCACGCATCGGCATGAAAAGCACATATCATTATATTTATTTATCTAAGCTTTGAGCCGTTTGGAATATCCTTGTCAACAAATATAACCCTTGCATCTTCGCCAACGTCAGCCGCAACGATCATGCCCTGTGATTCAACTCCGCAAAGCTTTGCAGGAGCAAGGTTTGCAACAACGATTATCTTCTTTCCGATAAGGTCCTCAGGAGCATACCACTTTGCAATTCCTGAAACAACCTGTCTGCCACCAAAACCATCATCAAGCTGCAAACAGAGAAGCTTCTTTGCCTTAGGAACCTTTTCACAGCTCTTTACTTCAGCAACTCTAAGGTCAACCTTTGCAAAATCATCAATCTTTATTGTATCAGCAATCGGAGCAAGTCCAGCCTTGTCTTTGTCATCAGAAGCAGGAGCATTCTGTTTAATAATATTGTTAAGCTCTTCAATTTCCTTTTCAGCGTCAATTCTAGGGAAAATAATCTCACCCTTCTGAACTGTAGTTCCATCAGGAAGAACACCAAACTTGCCTGCATTTTCGTATGTGATTACAGACTTGTCAGCACCGATTTGTCTCCATATCTCAGGCATTGTTGTAGGCATAAAGCATGAGAGGAGAGTTGTTGTAATTCTTATTGTTTCAAGGAGATTGTAAAGAACTGCTGCAAGTCTTGGTTTCTGCGCTTCATCCTTTGCAAGCACCCAAGGAGCAGTTTCATCAATATACTTGTTTGCTCTTGAAATAACCTTGAATATTTCAGCAAGAACATTATTTAGCTGTGTCTGGTCAATATATCCGTCAACAGTATTTCTAAGTGCTGTTGTCATAGCAACAAGCTCATTGTCAGTATCATCTGCTTTTCTGTCAGCAGGAATAGTTCCGTCAAAATATTTGATTACCATTGCAACAGTTCTTGAAACAAGGTTTCCAAGGTCATTTGCAAGGTCAGAGTTAATTCTGTTTATCATTATTTCATTTGAGAATGAACTGTCAGAACCAAGCGCCATTTCTCTTAAAATATGATAACGGATAGCATCAGCACCATATCTCTCACCAAGTACAAACGGGTCAACAACGTTGCCAAGAGATTTACTCATCTTCTGACCGTTGAATGTAATCCACCCATGAACAGCAAGATGTTTTGCCACTGGCTGTTCAAGAGCCATAAGCATTGCAGGCCAGATAATTGCATGGAATCTCATTATATCCTTTGCAACCATCTGAACATCAGCAGGCCAGTACTTTTCATAGTCATTGTATGCTTCGTTCATGAAGCCAAGTGCAGTAATATAGTTTGAAAGAGCATCAATCCAAACATATATAACGTGCTTATCATCAAAGGTAACAGGAATACCCCACTTGAATGTGGTTCTTGAAACGCAGAGATCTTCAAGCCCCGGCTTGATAAAATTGTTTACAAGCTCAACTGCTCTTGTTTTTGGCTGAAGAAAATCAGTTTCTGTAAGAAGCTTTTCAAGTCTTTCAGCAAATGAAGACATCTTAAAGAAGTAAGCCTCTTCCTTTGCGTCGACAACTTCACGTCCGCATTCAGGGCATTTGCCGTCAACAAGCTGTGAATCTGTCCAGAAGCTTTCACAAGGTGTACAGTATTTGCCCTTATACTCACCCTTGTAGATATATCCTCTGTCGTAAAGCTCCTTGAATATATTCTGAACTGACTCAATGTGATAATTGTCAGTAGTTCTTATATATCTGTCGTAGTTGATGTTCATATAACTCCAGAGTTTTTTGAAAATCTCAACTATTTCATCAACATACTGCTTAGGAGTAACGCCCTTTTCAGCAGCTTTCTGTTCAATTTTAAGACCATGCTCGTCCGTACCGGTAAGGAACATAACGTCATATCCCTGCATTCGTCTGTAACGGGCAATAGAGTCGCAGGCTACAGTAGTATAGCAATGACCGATATGCGGGTTACCCGACGGGTAGTAAATCGGGGTAGTAATGTAATAGGGATTCTTAGACATTTTATACACATTCCTTTCTTAGAAAAAACCGATTAATGCGCAGCGCTCGTTTTACACTTTATGAACAACTGCGAACATACTTCAGCTAAGCTGTTGTTTGGAAAATGTAAAAACGATTTAATCAGTGTTTTCTTTGCACATCAGCAAAATATTGTCAAATGGATTATAAAAATACAATCCTACTAAGTGCATATACAATGTATTTTACCATAATATTATAAAATAATCAATCTTTTTTAAGACAAAAAAATAGCAGGACTTCGGGTCCTGCTAAAATCAGATAAAATAAAATTAAAATATGTGTAGAACAAAAGAAAGGAGACAACAAAACGGATGTTAAACATATTAAATGGTTTACAAGAATTCTAACATCAACTATATTATAGCGTATAAATATGCCAACGTCAACACTGTAAATGCATTTTTATCATATTTGTATACCTGCACAAAAATTGTAGTTAAAGTTAATCAATATTATCAAATTAATTTGTTAATAAACAATGAATTGGTTTTTCTTAACTGGCATTAATTTAGCAACGAAAACAAATTAATTAACATTCACTTAATTTTTGATATTAATTTTAAATTTTATAATATCACAATGAATTAAATTTGTCAAGTTATTTAATTTAATGTATAATCCAATGCTTTTAGCGCATAATAAAGGTTTGTGTCGAATAAATACTCTCTGTATATTTTCGGAGTTCGACACAATATATTCTAATCCGACAAAAGGCTTTCTTCACTTACAATGTCAGCACCTGTGTAATAATGCAACAATATTTCCTTGTATGTACTTCCGCTTTGCGCCATAGCATCTGCGCCATACTGACTAAGCCCTACTCCATGTCCGTAACCCTTGGTTGATACTGTAAAGTCATCCGACTTTGCACTGTAAACAACCTCGAAAGTTGCCGAACGAAGTCCAAGAATATTTCTGAACTCTGTTCCCTCTATATGCTTGTTTCCTACAAGAACCTTTGTAACTGTACCTGATTCACTCCTGTCCTCAATACTGATCCAGCTTTCCTTGTCATAAGCAAAAAGAATGTCACTGTACTCCGCTGTGAACTTGTTTTTAATCTGGTCAGGAGTAAAAGTCTTTTCTTCAGTATATCCTGGAGCATTGAGGTCATAGGAACTGTCAACCGGAACAAGATAGTCCACTTCCCCGCCCCATATTACCTCTGCACTTTCAGTCTTTCCGTTTGAAGTAGAATGGAAGGCTGCAACAATAGGCTCGTTATTGTACACGAGAATTTCATCGGACACAAGACTTACGCAGAAAGAAACCTTGTTGTAGTATTTTTCGTAATCATCGCCATAAAAATCCTTTGCCTGCTGTTCTGTAAAGTAAGCCTGATATTTTGTGCTGTCATTTGATATGTATGCACCTTTAAGCGCCTCATCAGGTGAAGCTAACTGTTTTTCCCTCTGCCTTACAGCATAGGTATGAACCGCAACAGCCTGTGCCTTGAGTGCCTCCTCATGATAGGACGCAGGCATTTCCGCAAGCACAGAGCCTATAATATATTCCTCCATAGAAACGGTTACTGTCTCACCCGTTTTACAGTCAAGAATCCTGTACATACCATCATCCTCGGATATAGCAGGTATGGTTGTTTCAGACTGTACAGAAGCAGTCGTAACTTCCGTATCCTCTAACACAACAGTATTAGTAACCGCTGTGGAAGTTTCAGCCCCTTCGGTATATTCCGTTTCTGCATTTATCTTTACAGAAGCAACATCGGGAGGGCAGATAAGCGCTATAGCAGGAATTGCTGCAAGCAGCACTGTAAAAACTGCAATAATTTTGAATAAATCTTTCATTTTGTTTTATCCTTTCCGGCAAAAATTAGCCACTAACTTTTTTCATAACCACCCATAAAGCACCATAGTATAAGGATTTTCCTGATTTGGTCATTTTTACGGCAAAAAATCTTTTCTTTCTGTCGTATTCAGTATCCCGTTACAAAAAATCTTGACAACCATTGGGATATAGAGTAAAATTAAGAAGCGTACCATACTATTTTAGGAGGGAATCACATTGTCAAATAACTGCAATGAAACTACTATAAAGATTTTATGCGATGAATTGCTCAAACATAACTCTATTTCACCAGACCTATATGAAAAATATCAGGTAAAACGAGGACTCAGAAACAGCGACGGAACAGGTGTTATGGCTGGAATAACCAATATCTGCAATGTTCATGGATATATAGTAAATGAAGGTGAAAGACAGCCCATTGAAGGCGAACTTATTTACAGAGGTTATTCTATAAATGATATCGTTGCCAATACTACTGAAAATAACCGTTTTGGATATGAAGAAACAGTTTATCTGCTTCTTTTCGGTCAACTTCCTACAGCAAGTCAGTTAATAAGTTTTCACGAACTTCTTGCAAATTTCCGTGAACTTCCTGAAGGCTTTGCCGAGGATATGATTTTCAAGGCTCCGTCTCCTAATATAATGAACAAGATGGCTCGTTCCGTTCTTGCCTTGTATTCCTATGATGATACCCCGGAAGATCAGTCAATTGAAGCTGAACTGCTCAGAGCAGTCCAGATTATTGCACGTCTTCCTTCCGCAATGGTTGACTCATATCAGATTAAGCGCAGGGTTTATGATAAGGAAAGCTTATATATGCATCCGCTTAATCCTGAAGAATATACAGCCGAGAGCATTCTCTCAACCCTTAGAAGTGACAGAAAGTATTCTGCTGATGAGGCAAGACTTCTTGACCTTATGCTTATACTTCATGCAGAACACGGTGGCGGAAACAACTCGACATTTACCTGCAGAACTATTACATCTTCAGGAACAGATGCTTATTCTGCATACTCAGCAGCAATCGGCTCACTGAAGGGCCACCGTCATGGCGGTGCAAACTTCAAGGTTATGAATCAGCTTGAAGAATTCAAGTCAAATATCAGCAGCTGGACAGACGATTCCGAAATTAAGGATTATATTGCAAAGGTATTCAACAAAGAAGCAGGAGACAATTCAGGCCTTATCTATGGTATGGGGCATGCAGTATATACACTTTCTGACCCAAGAGCAATTATACTTAAGAAAAATGCTATGGCTCTTGCAAAGGGTACTGATTTTGAAAAGGAATTTATGCTTCTTGACGCAATCGAAAGACTTACTCCTGAAGTTTATGCCGATAAAAAGACTGATGGTAAGATTATGTGTGCAAACGTGGATCTGTATTCCGGACTTGTATATAAGATGCTTAATATTCCTGTTGAGCTTTACACACCTATGTTTGCAGTTTCAAGAATTGCCGGATGGGCTGCTCACAGAATTGAAGAGCTTATCAATGGAAAAAGAATTATCAGACCTGCTTATAAAGCAATCGGAAAGAGCAGAAAATACATTCCTATAAATGAACGAAAGTAAACTAAGAGGTGCCGGCAATGAAAACAAAAACATCAGGATCGTCAAAAAAAGAATTTACTATTGATCGTAAAATTACCTGGGTTTTCTATGTTATCACGCTTGTTGCTGCGGTATGTCTCAGAACTGACCAGCTGATGACAAATATGAATTTCTCTACAGGCAAGTACATTTCAAATGACATTACTGCCTACTATCCTGTTTTTACAACTGCCGCAGGACTTTTCATTATACTTTTGATTCTAAGGTTTGGAAGCTCAAATGACAGAGCTGTAAAAACTGCAATTCTTATGAACCCTTATAAACTAAAATGTGACAGGCTTAACAAGAAACAGTCACCTTCAACAGCAGTTTTCTTCCTTGTAATGTCCCTGCTCATAGCTATAGAGCTGTTTATGAACCTCTCATATGTAATAAGCAAAAATATGCAGCTGTCTACAGAAGATAACCCGATATTTTTTCTTTCAGGAATAAGCGTTCTCAATTGGTTTATATATGTATTTCAGATTACAGCCCTCATTACATTTCTCACTTCAGGCTACAACATACTGAAGGGTGACGGATTTACAAAAGGCAACTGCTTTTTCTTCGGCGTTTACAGCGTTATGAGAATTTTACAGATATTTGCCTTGATAAAGGAAACACAGCTTATTGCGTTATTCTCTGAAAAGACATTTATCATGCTTAGCTATATGTGCAGTGCTGTTTTCTTCACATATACAGCAAGATATTTCTTCGACTGTGAAAACAAGTACACAAAGCTTTGGATGTGTTTCTTTGGATTCGCTGCATCAATTTTTTCAGCTGTATCAGTCATTCCACGTTACATTATGTACTTCCTAATTGATTACTTGCAGCGTGAAGGAATGGCATCACCTAATATTTCAGACATTGGATGGATACTCATTCCTCCGGCAGTAATTTCACTTTTCTTCGGACAGTTTGTTTACAGAATCATGCCTAAACTTAATATTTCAGGCAAACGCCGCTGGTCAGCAGTTCCGACAAGTCAGAGAACAACATAATCGCAGTAGCAACTGGACGCACATACGCTGCTTACGCAGTTTGATTTGTTGCGTCCATATTTCATTAAGGAGGTGAAGGGCGTTGTTTATATCACATATAAAAAAAGCTGCCGCAGTAATTGTGTCTGCAGTGATTTTTGCAGGGTGCTCATTTATAACCAACGTTGACAGCCTTCTTTCTGCTCCAAGCCTTTCAGCAGAACAGAATGAAATATACACTGCCCTTACCTCTTCAGTGAACAGCAAGAAAATAAAGCTTATTTATCCTAAAAGCGGCGAGAACCGTTCTGCTGTTATCCTAAGCAATATTGATTCCGAGCCTACTGCCGAGGCAATGGTTTTCTACACAATACAGAATGACTCTGTTGAAAGCGGAAATGTCCGTATTAATATACTTGATAAAATAAATGGTAAATGGCAGTCTGTTTACGACCATACCGGCGGAGGAACTGATGTTGAAAGAGTATCCTTTGCTACTGTCGGAGACAGCGAAAAAACAAGTATTCTGGTAAGCTTTGGCACGTTGTACGGAACTGACAATGTATTCAATGCCTATTCTTATGAAAATAAGAAGCTTACAACAACATACACTTCAAACCTGAGCGCATATTATGTAATGGATATGGACGGAGACGGTTATGATGAAATTGTTTCAATCAATAAAAATACCCCCGGTTCGCAGGGACGGGTTAATCTAATTGACTATACAGCAGACGGTACACTTCAGCAAACAAGCACTGTTTTCCTTGATCCTCTGACAAAGGATTATAAAAGCATTACCGCAGGATATATCGGAACATCAACTCCTGCATTGTTTATTGACGGAATAAGAGCAAATGGAATGGCAACTGAAATAATTTACACCGTAAAAGATGTTTTAAGAAACCCTATTTACACTGACTTTATCATTCCTATTCAGGATGTTACAAGACCTTCGGAGTATCCTTCTATTGATATAAATTATGACGGAGTTATTGAAATACCTACACTTGAAGCGTTTCCGGGATACAGTAACTCCGATGAAAAGGTTTATATAACAAACTGGAATATATTTGAGAACTATAATATTGTAAAGAAATATTCAAGTTATTTTGATTATAAGCAAAATTATTGTTTCATGCTCCCATCAAGATGGACAGGGCTTGTTACGGCTAAATATGATCTTGAAACAGGAGAAACCGTGTTCTATGAGTTCAATTCAAGACTGTCAAACAGCACGAACGAACTACTCAGAATCAGAGTAAGACAGCGTGGCAACTCAGATGTTGATTACTCCGAATATTCACTTCTTAGGTCAACAGGTACAGCAGATTATTATTACAAGGTTCCGTCTGACAAAGATGAGTCGCTTATTCTTACGGAAACAGAAATTTTAAATAACTTTTATATAATTACTTAATCAGGAGGCGTGTGTATGAAAAGAATACTTGTTTGTGAAGATGAAGATGTTATAAGGGATTTCGTTGTAATTAATCTTCAGCGTGCAGGCTATGACGTTGTTGACGTCAACTGCGGTGAAGAAGCTCTCAGGGTTTTTGAAGAAGAAAACGGCAACTTTGATATAGCACTGCTTGATATCATGATGCCCGGAATAGACGGATTTCAGGTCTGCAAGGCTCTCCGTAAAAAGAGCAGTACACTCGGCATAATTATGCTTTCTGCAAAATCGCAGGAAATGGATAAGGTAAGCGGACTTATGATTGGTGCAGATGACTACATAACAAAGCCTTTCTCTCCATCCGAGCTTACAGCAAGAATTGACGCTATCTACAGACGTGTCAATATGTCCTATGTAAAGGAAACAGAGGAAGAAGTATCTACAATTGAAGCAGGCCCGTTTGTACTTAACCTCAAGAGCAGAACTGTAACAAAAAACGGTGAGCTTATTGACCTGACACAGGTAGAATATCAGATTCTTGAATACTTCCTCAACAACCAGAACACCGCTCTTGACCGTTCAAGCATACTTAATCATATCTGGGGCGAAAACTATTTCGGAGACGATAAAATCGTTGACGTAAACATAAGAAGAATAAGAATGAAAATTGAAGATGAACCATCAAACCCGAAGTATATCGCTACTATCTGGGGATTCGGATATAAGTGGTCAGTTAAATAATTTCGAATGTTCATTTATATTTGAGAAAGGAGCTTCTCCGCAGGAGGAACGTTGTTGCTATGAAAAAATACGGTATTACTCAACGCTGGCTTGTAAACTGTCTTGGCGTTATAACAATCATGCTCGTTGCCGTTCTTCTTGCCTGCTCTTTTTTCACTAAGCAGTTTTACTACGACAGCGTCAAACAGACTATATCCTCAAATATTCAGATGGTATCTCATCAACTTGGAAAGTCATTTGAGGATTCACCGTCAACCTTTTCAGCGGAAGTCCGCAGCGCAATCGAGGGCTGGGCATACAAGGATTCCATGGAGCTTATGGCAATAAACAATAAGGGTAATATTGTACTTACATCTTCAGGCTTTGCACCATCATACAGCGAGGATATGCAGGATTATTATGATGCCCTTGAAACAGGCTCGGAGGGAATCTATATCGGAAAATTATCCTCCGGAGAAATGTGTATGTCTGCAACAGTACTGATTCCTGAAAGCACATCTGAATATGCCGCAATTAGAATTATCACTTCACTTGAGGGAGTAGATGCTCATATTCAAACAGTAACTATTGCTCTTGCCGCAACATGTGCAAGCATTGTTTTTCTGATAAGTATTTCAGGATTATTCTTCGTTAATTCAATTATCCTTCCTATCAGGGAGCTTGAAGCTACAGCCAAGAAATTTTCCGAGGGAGATTTCTCAGCAAGACTTAAAAAGAAAAATGATGATGAAATAGGTGAACTCTGCGACATCTTCAACAAAATGGCAGAAGAACTGTCACAGTCAGAAAACATGAAAAACGAGTTTATTTCAAGTGTTTCCCACGAACTCAGAACTCCTCTTACCGCTATAAAAGGCTGGAGTGAAACTATTTCAGCTATGCCTGAGGATTCTGCTGCAATAGCAAAGGGAATGCGTGTAATCGGAAGTGAAACTGACCGTCTTTCACAGATGGTTGAGGAGCTTCTTGACTTTTCAAGAATACAAAGCGGCCGCTTTACTCTGCAAAATGACACAATAGACATCCTTGCAGAACTTGGTGATGCCGTACTTATATATACGGAAAAAGCAAAACGTGACAATATTAAAGTTGTATATGATGAGCCTGATATGCTCCCATTTGTATACGGAGATAAGAACAGACTGCGACAGGTTTTCATTAACGTTATTGATAATGCCATCAAATATTCCGATAAGGGCGGATTGGTTTCAATTCAGGCATCAATGCGTGATGATACCAATATACAGATTGATATTTCTGACAAGGGCTGTGGCATAAGCCCTGAGGATCTCCCTAAAATAAAAACAAAATTCTACAAGGCTAATCATACCAGACGAGGTTCGGGTATCGGTCTTGCTGTTGCAGATGAAATAATAACCATGCATGACGGTATGCTGAATGTTTTCAGCGAACAAGGAGTAGGAACAACAGTAACAATAATTCTACCGATTCAGCAGAAAAAGTAAGGAGTGACGATTAATATGAGAAGAAAAGACAGACAGGTTACAGAAATTGGTGAAATTGAAAGTATTTTAAAGCTTTGCAGGACATGCCATCTTGGAATGATTGATGGTGATATGCCTTATGTTGTTCCGTTAAGTATTGGTTATGAGATTAGTGATGACAATGTTCTTACACTGTATTTTCATTGTGCATATGAGGGCAGAAAAATCGATATACTGAAAGCAAACAACAAAGTCTGCTTTGAATTGTGCTGTGAAGGTAAGCCGCTTATTGCAGATGTTCCGTGTAATTCGGGATATTTTTTCTCAAGCATAATCGGAAACGGTGAGGCTGTATTTGTTGATGATATAGAAAAAAAATGCAGGGCGCTAACGTTGATTTTTCAGCATCAAGCAGACAGAAATGTTGAATTTACCCCTATTCAGGCTAAAACTGTCTGCATTTTTAAAGTAAAATCCACAGATTTTACAGGCAAAAGAAAACCAATGCCAAGTAATACTTAATTAAGGAGGATTTATTCACCCAAATGATGAATAAAAGATAAAATGAGCAAAGAAAAAACCAGCTTTAAATCCAAAATTGGCGGACAGGCTCTCATTGAAGGCATTATGATGAGAGGTATTCATGTTGCTTCAATGGCATGCCGTATGCCGGACGGTTCAATAGATGTTGAAACATGGCCGATAAAGAACGGCAAGGATGCGCCTTGGTATGCTAAAACACCGTTTATCAGAGGATGCTACAACTATGTTGTTTCTCTTGCAGAAGGCTATAAATGCATGATGAAATCAGCAGACAAAACTACTCCTGATGATGAAACAGAGTCTGAATCAAAGTTTGAAAAATGGCTTGATAAAAAGCTTGATGAAAAGAAAATGGAAAAGCTTATGCCTGTTCTCACAGGTATCACAGTTGTTATCACACTTATTTTGACAATCTGTCTTCTTAAATTTGTTCCAATGTGGCTTTCATCTTTCTTAGGCTATCTCGGTGCAAATGATATTGTCAAGACCATTTCAGAAGCTGTAATAAAGATACTTATTATTGTCGGATATATGTGGGCAGTTTCCTTTACAAAGGCTATTAAAACCACGTTTATGTATCACGGCGCAGAGCATAAATCCATTGCCTGCTATGAAGCTGGTGAAGAGCTTACTGTTGAGAATATAAGAAAGCAGAAACGCTTCCATCCACGCTGTGGAACAAGCTTTATTATCATAACAATTTTTATAGCAATTATCGTTGGAATGTTCCTGCCATGGACAAATATATGGGTAAGATTTGGTATGCAGCTTCTTCTTCTCCCTGTTGAAATTGCTGTTGCATACGAAATTATAAAAATTGCAGGAAGATATACAAACATCTTTACAAAAATTATTTCCGCACCAGGTATATGGCTACAGCATATCACTACAAAAGAACCTGATGATAAGCAAATTGAAGTTGCTATTGCGGCGCTTGAGCCTTGTATTCCAAAAGAGGATAAGAGTGAAGATAAATGGTAATATCAGCGTTTGCTGAGGAAATCAAAGCCTCTCTGAAAAATGCAGGAATAGAGGAATATGAATTCGAGTCAAGGTGCATTATTGAAGATATTCTCGGTCTTGACCCTGTTCATGCAATCATGTGCAGTGATAAGGAATGTCCTCCTGAAAAGGAAAAAGCCGTCCGTATATTGCTTGAAAAGCGGATAAGCGGACAGCCTTTGCAGTATCTTCTCGGCGAATGGGAATTTTACGGCTACAAGTTCAAGGTCGGTAATGGTGTTCTTATCCCCCGTCCTGATACAGAAACGCTTGTTGAAACAGTTATTGAGCATTTCAAAAAAGCGAACATACAGAACCCGAGAATTGCAGACCTTTGCAGCGGAAGCGGTTGTATAGCTGTTACACTTAAAAAGCAGATACCATCCTGTAAAATGTATGCAGTTGAGTTATCCTCGGACGCAATGCCATATCTTACAGAAAATATCCGCCGAAACAATGCCACAGTTAAAGTGCTGAAAGGTGATATTACAGACGGAAGAATGATTGAAAACTTCTGTGACCCTAAAAGCACAGGAGATTATCTGAAGCTTGACTGCATAGTATCAAATCCGCCGTATCTTACTGCCGATGAAATGAGTGCCTTGCAGAAAGAGGTTTCCTTTGAACCGAAAATGGCTCTTGCAGGAGGAACAGACGGCTTGAAATTCTATAAAATCATATCATGTCTTTGGAAAGAAGTTCTTGCAGACGGAGGGCTTATAGCCTTTGAAATAGGCTGTGAACAAGGTCAAGCTGTAAGCATAATTCTTTCTGACAATGGATTCACTGATATAAAAATAACAAAGGATCTAGCAGGTCTTGACAGAGTTGTAAGCGGAATAAAAAGCTGATCAAAAATTAAAAGTTCGTCAACCTTGAAAGGTGGACGAACTTCTTTTAAATTTTCAGATTTTATTATCTCTCTTTATATCCCCGCCGTTGAAAGCTCTCTCTGTTCTGTTTCAAGCCTTGTATTCAACCCGTTGATAACAATGTTAGGATCATCAATATCAATAATCAGACATCTTCTGCCGTTCATCACACTTGTTCTGATTTTGTCAGTTGCGTCTTTCTTTATGTTTATTGTGATATCAGGAATCTGAACTACTGTTTTGTTTTCAACAAGATTTGAAGCAGTAAGTCCGACCTCTCCAACCGTTTCCTTATATACAGCGCTCAATCCCTCGAGCTGTTCCTCACTTACTCCTACATCTGTAAGAATATGATGAAGCTTTTTGTCATCAACAACAGTAAGCTCTGTTTCATGTTTGCCATGTTCAACAGTTTCAATAATCTTCTCATTAACCTTTGTGATTACAGTATAGTCAAGGTCATCTCCAAGCACATTTTCAAGCACCTGCTGAAATTTCTGCTTTTCATTCAGCGGTGTCATTATGTATTCACAGCCAAGCACATTTTCAACAATTGAAGTGTTCGGCTTGTTAGGAGTTTTTGTATAGTACATAACATGATTTACATCAGGACTTCTGTCGCTGAAAACAGGATATAGAAATCCGTCAGTCGGAACTCTGCTGATAATCATATCTGTATTAGACTTTTTCTGAATCGAATTGTCCTCTTCATTTATAAATAATCCATCATCCCCTGTGTTTACAGGACATATTGCTGTAATTATAAAATTGTATTCTTCGGAAGCATCACCGTCAAAATCATCGTTCTTGTTTCTCTTCCTGATACTATAACAGCATTGTGCAGAAATTACAGCAAAAGCAGTATCACAGGCAATATTTGAAATAATATGCTCAAGGAATTTATCAGCACACTTCTCATCCTTGAATTTGCTTTTCAGAACAGAATAGAACAGTACCTGCGTTCCATCCTCTTCATATGCTTCTCTCGGAAACTGATACTCAACAAGCCCCTTGCCAAGAGTTCCTGCAAGTACCTTTTTGAGCATTTCCATTATGACAGCACCCTCATCCTCCTGAATAAGGCTAAAAAGTCTGACAGTTTTGCAGTTGATGTTTTTCTGAACGTCTGCATATGCAGTAAGAACATTGTTTATTGTGAAAAAGCCGCTGTTCTCGCAAAAGTTTTTTCTGATTTCATTAAGTTCCTTTTTATTCATAATCCATGCGGAAGCCCGCACACCTCCCAAGTCAAAGTGAAATAATTATATCACATTCAACAATTAAAATCCAGAAAATTATGATACATAAATAAAAATATACTTGTTTTTTGTGTTTCTCTTTGTTTTACTTGTAAATGCTTATTTAATATGCTAAAATATCGTTAATTGTGATTTTACATATATTTAATACTATAAGATATTGATTTCTAACAGGAGGAACAGTATGATACTTTATGACCCCCAAAAATGTGTAGGGTGTAATTCCTGTATAAGAATTTGCCCTGCACCAAAAGCAAACAGAACAGAACTTTACCCTGACGGAAGACTCATCATAAATATTGACGACAAAAGCTGTATAAAGTGCGGGCAATGCATTAAAGCCTGCAGCCATAATGCAAGAACTTATACAGATGATACTGATAAATTCTGGAACGATCTTAGGGCAGGCGAAAAAATCAATCTGATTGCAGCTCCTGCAATAAAGATAGCTTTTGATGGTTACTGGCGGCATGTTTTGAATTACTTCAGAATGAACGGTGCCGGAAAAATCTATGATGTCAGCCTTGGCGCAGATATATGTACATGGGCTCATCTCAGATATGTTGAAAAAAATCCTGATGCAAAAATCATCTCCCAACCTTGTGCTGCAATTGTGAATTATATTGAAAAATATAATTCACAGCTTATCCCTAGTCTCTCCCCTGTACAAAGCCCAATGCTCTGTACTGCTGTTTATATGAAACAATACAATAAAATTCCCGGCAAAATTGCGGCATTATCCCCTTGTATAGCTAAAAAGGACGAGTTTGACGAAACAGGACTTGTTGACTATAATGTTACCTTTGATCATCTTCAGAAGAAAATGATTGAAGAAGGTATTAACATCAAGGACAAAATGTTCAGCTCTAACTGCAAGACCTTCTGTGAATTTGAGTTTGACGAATGTCAGGGCATAGTTGGCTCAATTTACCCTCGTCCGGGTGGATTAAAGGATAATCTGCTTATGCATAATCCTAATCTTAAGATAATTAACTCTGAGGGTGTATCCCGTGTATATGAAGACCTTGATCAGTATGCGGACGAAAACAATAAAAACAGACCTCAGGTATTTGATGTTCTTTCATGTGTGTTCGGATGCAATTCCGGTCCTGGAACAGGTCAGGAATACAGCGTATTTGCAATGGATACAGTTATGAATGACGTTGAAAAGTATTCTAAAGGCACTAGATATAAAAAAGGTGTTTTGGGGAAAAGCAAACAATTTGCCGACTTTGACAAAAAGCTTAAGATTGAGGATTTCCTTCGTACATATCAGAATAAGAGTGTAAATATGCAGCTTCCATCTAAGGCAGAAATTGAGCGCGCCTATGCGAAGCTTCACAAGGTCACAGATACTGAAAAGCACTTTGACTGCCATGCCTGCGGACACAAAACCTGTGAAGAGATGGCAATTGCTATCTGCAATGGTCTTAATATGCCTGAAAACTGTGCTCAGTACGCAAAATTCAAGCTTAGTGAACAGCATCAGCATATCAAAGAGATTAATAACAGTATAGTTGAAATAAACAGACAACTTGAATCAGTTACAAATGTCCTTATGAAAAATATTTCAGATGTTGAAGGACATGTAAGAAATATCGGTGAATTAAGTGATACAAGCTGTAATGAAATGAATGAGCTTTCTGAACACATCAACAACCTCCGTGAACTTAGTGTTGATATAAACTCAGCAATGAAGTCAATTAACGCTAGCGTTGCAGGTTATAATAAAATGACTGATGATATCACAGATATTTCCCAGCAGACACATATTCTTGCCATTAACGCAAGCGTTGAAGCTGCCCGTGCAGGACTCGCTGGAAAGAGCTTTGCAGTTGTTGCTGACGAAGTAAGACGTCTTGCACAGCATTCTCAGGACTCTGTAAGCAAAGCGGTAAACAACAATGAGTTTATTAACGCAGATATTGCAAATGTAACAAGCATTGCAGAAACACTCAGCAGTATGGTAGCAACACTTCTTGAAGCTGTTGAACATCTTGACGCAAATATAAGTTCAACTTCTGAAAGAGGAATTGCAATTACAGAAGCCATGAAAAATGTAAGTGCAGTTTCCGAACAGGTCAGCGGGCTTATCCGTCAATCACAGGCAATGATACAGTAATATACATAAAAAATGAGCCTTTACGGCTCATTTTTATTTTATACTTTTTTAATATCACCACAAGCAATTCTATTTCCGGCATTTCCGCCTGGCTGCGTTGTAAAATCATCTGGATCTCTGTGTATTACAATGGTTTTAGAAATTACATCCTCGAGTACAAATCTTGTTGTAAGAAAGCATGAAAATGCATATCCCGCATTTTCAAACAGGGGCGGCATGTCTCCGGCATGATGAGGATGTTCACATCTGTACGGATTATAATGACCCAGTGTATCATAAAAATAATCTGCTCTGCGGCCTGTACAGCCCCTGCCTTCATGTATATGTATTCCAAAAACTCCTGCTCCGCAGTTCTCACTGCTGTATGGAAGTCCACTTACATCACAGCCTACAAGGACTCCAAACGGGGTATCGTAAAACAATGCCTCACCGAGGATATTAGGATACTCTGGATTGCCTGTGATTATAGCTATTGCGTTCGGACGGCCCCTCAGTTTTTCTGTCAGAAATCTATACTTATTTGACTGCATCAAACTCACACCTTTCTGTCTGCACTATAATTATTTTATGTTTTGGATAAATAAATTAATACACATAACAGAAACTTTTATTTAAATGTCATTGTTTATAATGTCGAATTATGTTATAGTTTTTTATTATAATCAATTGAAAGGATTTGCTTTCAATATGGAAGCATAAAAACTTATAAATATGAAACAAAACACATTAACTAAAACAAGTGTAGTATGTCTACTTGCAATGGTGTGCTGTATTTTATGGGGAAGTGCATTCCCATGCGTCAAAATCGGTTATAAAATGCTGAATATTCAGGCAGACGACTCAGCCTCACAGATATTATTTGCAGGAATGAGATTTACCCTTGCAGGAATTATTGCAATTATTATCGGAAGTGTAATAAACAAGAAGCCATTGATTCCGTCAAAGTCATCATGGAAAAGAATTATGGTATTAAGCTCATTCCAAACAATTTTTCAGTATTTTTTCTATTATATTGGGCTTGCAAATACAACAGGTGTTAAAGCTTCAGTCATTGTGGGAACAAACGTATTTACTGCTATTTTAATCTCTGCATTTGTTTTTAGACTTGAGAAAATGACTGCTGCAAAAGCAATTGGCTGTATAATTGGCTTTTCTGGGATTATTGTAATGAACCTTGCAGACTTCAACGGAAGCCTTAGTCTTAACCTTAAAGGCGACGGCATGATATTCCTTTCAACCCTTGCATATACAATGTCAAGTGTAACGCTGAAAAAATATTCACAGCAAGACAATACAGTAATGCTGAGCGGTTATCAGTTTCTTTTCGGCGGAATTATAATGAGTATAGGTGGACTTGCTTTTGGCGGAAAGGTAACAGGATTTACAACAGGTTCTGTTGCTATACTTGTTTATCTTGCCCTTGTATCTGCTGTCGCTTATTCCATCTGGTCAATTCTTGTGAAATACAACCCTATTTCTAAAGTAGCTGTATTCGGATTCATGAACCCTGTGTTCGGCGTAATGCTGTCAGCGTTTCTTCTTAATGAAGGCAAAGATGCATTTGGGTTAATGGGAATCATTTCTCTTGTACTTGTTTGCACAGGAATTTTCACAGTAAACAGGAGACAGAAATGATAATATAATTTTAAATTCTTATAGTGCTAAAATTTATAAAAATTTGCGTTAAATTTGGTTATAAATAGAAAAATTATTTTAAGTTTATTGACATTTTAATTTAAATAAGATAAAATTATACTATAAAAATACAAAATAAAAATACAAAATGGGTGGGATTATAAAATGCTAAAAAAAATCAGCAAGTCCATTATACTTATATTCATTATCGGCGCAGTTCTGATTGCTTCAGTATTATCCGTACTTCAGACTTATATCACCAACTCAAACCAAAAAGCCCAATTTGAAGAACAGCTTGTAAAAGTTAAGGCAAAACCGCACAAAGCATTGCCAAAAGGACAAAAAGTGGTATAATTGAAACATGAATAAACAACTAACATTTTCGCTGATAAGCGACGAGCTTGCAAAGGCAAATACAAGTAAAAAAGAAT
>JAEWWT010000009.1 GCA_023396225.1 Bacillota bacterium | reverse complement strand
TCCAAGCTCATATTCTTTAAGGTTATTAAGTTTATCATCATCAAAATCTTCATCAGCATCACTGATTCCATTTTCATTAGTATCAGTTAATGTAGGGTCTGTATTAAGAGTACTTAACTCATAACCGTCAGGAAGACTGTCACCGTCTGTATCTGCTTTATTAGGGTCTGTATTAAACTGATATGTTTCATAAACATCAGGCAGTCCGTCATTGTCAGTATCAGTTTGATCTTCCCAATTTATAACTTCGGTCGAACATGTAACAGTAACAACATTACTTTCAGATGTTACATTATCAATTGTCTGTTTAACCTTGATATATACTGTTTTAATTGTTTCATCAGGAGTATAAACGTAAGAATATTTATCTACAACACTTCCTACAGAAGTAAAATTAATACCGTCATTTGAAACAAGAACGTCAAATATTCCATTTTGATTTGTTGGTGTCCAGCCAATTTTTATAACCTTATTTTCACTGTCATATACTGCTGCTGCCTTAATCACATTTGTTTCAGGATTAATAACAACTGGCGTATCATCGATTACAACCTCTGAAAGCTTGAAATTCTGTGCATTGGCTGCTGTTCCAGCTGTTTTTGTTGCAGTCAAGCCAATGGTTACAGAAGAATTTGGCTGAATAGGACTTGTCCACTGCTGATTAGCAACTACATAGCTTGTTCCGTTATTGCTTAAAATCTTTCCATTCCATAGATCTACAATAGTAAAATTGCTATCAAATGAAAGCTTCCAGCCTTCTATTGCTGCAGGCGATGTATTATTAACAGTAATCGTTCCATCAAAACCTGTATCCCATTCCTGTGTTATATTAAAGGATACATTATAGCCGTCAGTCTTATCAACTCTTTTTGTACACATTTCAAATTTGTCTGGAGCTGTAAAATTTTCTCCAGTTCCAGTTAATGTATAGCCAAAATTAACAGACTGATTTGGTTGTATTTCATAATTATATCCCGCATTTTTTATTATGTAATCAGTATTTTCCTCTTTATATACAGAAGAATTCCACAAACCACTAATTTCGCCCTTTGCATCGTATTTCAATGCCCAGTTTAGTATGGGTTCATCATCAGTATTTGTTAATGTAACCTGAACAGTCTGATTGTTTGTTCACTCATTTTGAACAGTATACTCTACCTGATACCCATCATAAGTATAAATTTTGCTTCCTGTTTCTGCTTTTGCAGGAATGGATGGAAGTATTGTCAGCGACATTGCTGCTGCCAATATGCTTGAGATAAAACGCTTTAACTTCATTGTCTTCAAATTCCTTTCAAATATAGTGTCTTTGCGCCATTTTTAGACTTTATTTCCAACAAAGTTTATATTAACACATTGTGAAAAAATAATCAATAGTTTTTTATAAAAAAATACAATTTAATTGTTAGACATAATAATGATAGCTTGTCAAGTTAAGTGCAACACTTCTGTAAAAAAGAGTTGAAAACCTCAGCTGGAGTTTTCCAACCAAGTCTTTTCCTTGGACGGTTATTAATAAGGTTGATAACATAGTTTAACTCGGATTGTGAGACATTCGCTAAAGAAGAGCCTTTAGGGAAAAATTGTCTGAGTAAGCCGTTGGTATTTTCGTTTGTTCCACGCTGCCATGGTGCATGTGGGTCACAGAAATATACACGCATATTTGTTTCTAAAGCTAGCTCCTCATGATGAGAAAATTCCTTGCCGTTATCCACAGTAAAGCTTTTCTTGATATTAGCCGGAATTCTTTTGAAAGCATCAACAGTGGCTCTGTTAAAGATTCTATCTTTTCTGTCAGATAAATAAAATGCAACCAAATAGCCTGATACCCGTTCAACATGAGTCCCAAAACAACCAGTTTTTCGCTTTCCAAGAACAGTGTCGCTTTCCCAATGACCGGCTTCGCTTCTGTCATTTACCGCCTGAGGACGGTCATGAATGGATACGGTGTTCTGAATCTTGCCTCTCTTCTCAGAAGCTTTATGTTTTTTGTATTTCCACTTAAAACGCATTATCTTCTTCAATTGTTTTGGAAGTACTCCGTTGTCAATAGCTCTATAAATTGTAATGAAAGACAAGGAAAACGGCTGATTTTCAAATTTTGCTCTTGCACAAATCTGTTCAGGCGTCCAACGCAAATTGATACGCTCCATAACATAATTTTTTATCGTTTTATCAAGAAGCTTTGGCTTTCTGCCACAATGCTTCTTTCGCTTATCATAGAGCTTTTGTGCGTGATATGCTGCATAATCACCGTTTTTATATTGGTTGCGCTTGAATTCTCGGCTCACGCTGGACGGCGAAGGTTTAAGTATTCGGGCTATAGCCCGAATACTTAAACCTTTTTGTTGTTAATTGAAAACCACCGGCTGTGCCGGTGGTTCCAAAAAGCTTATAGCTATGAGTAGAAAAATAAGACCTCCATTGTTAAAATAGTAGTAGGTTTGCCGACCGCTACAAAAATAACAAGGAGGAATATCCAAATGGATAACAACAGTTTAGCACACAGTACATAGAATTGCAAATATTACATAGTTTTTGCACCAAAATATAGAAGACAGGTAATATACGGACAAATCAAGGCGGATGTAGGAGTAATACTACGGAAATTATGCGAATATAAAGGAGTAGAAATTATCGAAGCAAATGCATGCATAGACCACATACATATGTTGGTAAGCATACCACCTAAAATTAGTGTATCATCGTTTATGGGGTATCTTAAAGGTAAAAGTTCATTGATGATATTCGATAGACACGCAAACTTAAAATATAAATATGGTAATAGACAATTTTGGTGCAAAGGATATTACGTAGATACGGTCGGAAGAAACAAAGAAAAAATTGCACAGTACATAAGAAATCAATTACAAGAAGATGTAGCTTTAGACCAAATGACTCTAAAAGAATATATTGACCCGTTCACGGGTGAGCAGGTAAACGGAAGCAAAAAATAAGCCGACCCTTTAGGGTCAGCTTGTAAAATTATGCGGTTGGCAGACTTTTCAATGTGTCTTAAGACACACGCCAGTACTATGCCCTTACAGGGCTAGAGCAAACCACCCGTTTTACGGGTGGTTATGATTCCAATAAACATCTTGCTTTTTCTCGTTCTTCAATGGTAAAATGGGTATAGCGATTCATTTTGCCTTCTCCTGTTCTTTTGGTTGTCCTTCAACTACCATTTTACAGGATTGCGAGATGTTTCGCTATCTTTTTATGTGTTGCACTTATATTGTAAAGCAATCATTATTAATTATTTTCAACGTACTGCAGAATACCTATATCAAGATAAAAGAGCATAAGTTGTAATCATATCAACTACAGCTTATGCTCTTTTATCTTAAATTCAGAAATAAGTTCAGAAATAATCTCTGTTTGTTTATCAGTAAGTCCTTTAATATCTATGCTTTTACCAGTATCAACTCCGAGAAGATAATCTGTTGACACATTAAATGTGCGTGCTAGTTTTATTAATATTTCATAT
>JAEWWT010000008.1 GCA_023396225.1 Bacillota bacterium | reverse complement strand
TTCATTAAAGATTATTCCCCAGTGGGGAATACAATAGTATTTGTTTCTAAATTTAATTATACTCAATTAAATAGGTGTGTCAAGGAAGACAAATCAATTATACCTTTGCATAATCTAAACCATACTCTTTGAGTATTTTGGGATCAAACGGCTGCGGAATATCATAAACTTTACTCAGTATTAAGTTGCCACTTATCTCGTGTTCTTTACATACTCCGTTTACTCTTTCTTGAAAACTGCGATAAGTCCAAAGATGCACAGGATGTTCAATATCAATAGGGAATACTTTAATCAGCATTACAATCACTCTCCTTAGTGTTTTTTCTTCTTTCTTCTTGAGCCTCTAGTCGAGCTTCTTGGGAAATGGTGTATTGTGAAAGACTTTCATATATTTCATCTTTTGGTTCCAGTCCATAACGTTGATCCATGTATTTTTCTACGTCAAATTTTTGGCATTTTGCTTGTTCTGAAAAAATGTAATCAAATCGTTCTTTCAGGTATCCCTGAATTTGTTCGGAAGAAGTACCGATAGCCAAGGCAATCTGAGCAAGGTCATGTTGTATCATTTCCATTCCAACCTTACCGCCTACATAAAAACCGTTGTTGCAGCTCTCAGTAAAACTTGGAGTTTTAATGTCATAATCAATTCTTATGCTGTCGCCTTTGTTTATTACATGAAAACGTAAATTGTCTGTTACAATTTCTTTTTCCATTACTTTACCAGACAAGAAGTCTTCAAGCATGTCATTCAAGTAATCTTCTACAAACCATCCTATATTATCTAACATAAGTTGGTTAAGTGCAATGTTAATCAAATCATTTTGAGGACGACCGAGTTTCTGAGAAAGCAACTCCAAATCTCCACTTAATCTTCCTTCAATTCTGTAACTTTTTTGAACAGTGTTTCTTTTTGTGAGCATATTAAATTCACCCCTTATAATATAGTTATGCAACTAGATTTAATTGCATAACTATATTATAATTATTTAATTGATTTTGTCAAGTGGTTTTAATAAATTTTTCTTTACAGATAAACCCCTATAATGCGTACTTTTCACCACAATTAGTTTTTCCATATCTGGAAAATCCAAATTTAGAAAAACCACATTTAGGTTTTCCATATCTGGTTTTTCCGAATTCAGAAAATCCACAATCAGGTTTCCCGATTGTGGCTATTCCGAGCCTTAAAAATACAGTTTTGGTTAATAAATCTAAATATGCTATAATATTATTCGTCTGCGCAAATTAGCAAAGAGGAGATAATTATTATGGAATATTTAAGACATGCAGACAGTACTATGACAATAAAAGAATGGTTGGAATATTGGTTTGAGGTATATGCTAAAAGAAATATAAAGCAGTCAACTGCTATTAGCTATATTGGATATATTAACAATCACTTCGTTCCTCAAATAGGTGAGTATAGTCTGTCTGAAATAAATACTAATTTACTTCAGGAATTTTTTAATAACCGGATGGATTTTGGCGGCAGAAAGTGCGGTCCTCTGTCACCGAAAACTTTACATAATATGAAGCTTATGCTGCATAAGTCTTTGAAAAAGGCTGTTGAGCTTGAGCTGCTGCAAAGAAATTATGCTGAATTTGTAGAACTTCCAAGACAAAGCAAGCCCAACATGCGTGTGCTTAATGTAAATGAGCAGCGTCAGCTCATAACCACGCTCAGGCATACAAACGAGAAGCTGTATATAGGTGCAATGATTAGTCTAGCTACAGGATTGCGCCTGGGTGAGGTTCTGGGGCTTAAATGGTCTGATATAGATTACAATAACAGTATGCTGCATATAAGGCGTACAGTTAATAGGTTATGTACCATAGACGGAGATACGAAAACAGAAATAGTTGTCGGTACTCCGAAAAGTGATAGTTCTGTCAGAGATATACCTTTTAATTTTACTATTCAAAAAGACATTGAAGAATATTATAATAAGTCATTAAAAATATTAGGGAAAAAAATTTTAAAGTCAGATGACTATGTTCTTTCACTCCGATACGGACATCCGGTAGAGCCAAAAACAATGCAAACGGCTTTTAAGCGAATAGTATCTGAAGCCAACATTAATGAAACGAACTTTCATGCGTTACGTCATACATTTGCCACCAGGGCAATAGAAAAAGGTGTTGATGTGAAAACATTAAGCGTACTTCTTGGTCATGCCGATATAAGCACAACACTAAATCGGTATGCTCATGTACTTGACGATCAAAAGAGAAGAACAATGGATATTTTATTATCTGACTATTAATTAATCATATAAAAAATAAAAGATATTAACATAATTGCGCAGATATTTAAACATTTTTGTACAAAAAAGCAGGACTTGCCAAAATTTATCTTGACAAGTCCTGCTTTATAACTTATAATTATAGATAATAAAAAGCACCCACGATTTCACTCAGCTTTGCAAGAGCCGAATGAAATCTTCATCACACAGATATATTAGGTATCTGAATGACTTAGTGAATGCTACTTATATCTTGTATTAAATTATACAGGGTTGAAATACATTTGTCAAGCTGTTCAAAGCTGAAATATCTGTGTGAGAGATATTTTATCGTGTTTTGAATGGCTTGACTTTTTGTTTTGGTTGCGGAGGCAGGATTTGAACCTACGACCTTCGGGTTATGAGAAAGTCGTGGATATTGTTTTAAATGTTATTGCTTATATTAATGCCTCTTATACGTGCTTTTTAGCACGTATTTTTTTATTGCTTGTTATGTTTTATGCATTAATTATTATAACGTTGGGGTATGCGTTGGGGTAAATACTATATGTTACTCAGCGCCATAACCTGAAACAATTTTGATTTCTCCATTAACCCAATCAAATGTCTGTAAAGGTCCATCGGATGTTTTAACATTTTCAGCAATTTCCCACGCACTATCTTCATCATTCCAAAAACATATATAAATATTAGAAACCTCATCTCCCTTATCAAACGCAAAATACTGGTTATTATCAGGTAATACATATTCACACGGTTTCCCATCGGATACAGTATAGCAATTCGCAACCTGTAACGGAGCACCCATAACTATCTCAGGCACGCAATAAAACAAATCAGGCCCGTTATTTAACGCTATAACTCCGCTGAAATCATTTCGTCCTTCTGATTCCATTACAAACCTCACATTTTCTCCGTCAGTATACCATAGGTCTCTGTAATAATTGTCGGGTGTTGCCCCTGGTAAATACACAGAACGATAAAGAAAGATTTCATTTTTGCCATTTCCATCAAAATCATTGTAATATTCCGAGTATTTCACTTCATAAATAACTTTGTCTTCTTCAACATCATCAAGCTTTTGTTTGGAAACAAACTCTGAAATATTCTTTTCTAAAGCTGAGTGAAGTTTGCTGTTATCAATCTGTGAATAAAGCTGACTTGCCATCATTGTCTGTTCTTTACTTGTATTTTCGGGATAAACATATTGTAACGTATAGTTTTCGTTAGTATCTGATGTAGTTACTTCAGATTCAATATGACTTATACTATCAGTTTTTTCTGCCGTAACTGAAGTTATTATTTTTTCAGTATTTGTTTTAGTAGTTTCTGTAAAATTTGAAGAACAACCACCAAATAAAATTATCAATAATAATGTACTTACTAATACTAACTTTACTCTATTCATTCTTTTTCGTCCTCATTTTTAATAATCTGCAGATTCTTTATATGTAGTTGAAAATTTATTATATTTACCGTTTCCAACCCAAAACTGCACTTCTGATGGAAATGCACGTGTTCCCGACAAAACAACATCAACAGCACCTTTAGCCGTACTAATTTGGCTACCTCTGGTGTCTTTTAAAAGTGTGCCGTCTTCTTTTGAAATATAATTAGAATATAAGGCATCCCTTTCATTTTCAAACCTAACACAAGAATCATTTATACATTTTGTAAAATCACCATTATATTGGTTTTCTGAAAGATTAACAAGAGCACTTGCAACACCATAACAATTAGTTTGAGATACACTTCCTGCTTCATGCGCAACTTGAGCAATCAATAAATTATACTCATATTCTGTAATATATCCTGGTTTTCCTGCATTTAATGAATCATTTGGAACTTTTGTGTAGACTTGCGCATCAGTAACAACTGGGTTTTTAACTGTAGAGTTATTATTCATTTTAATTTCATTTAAATTAATGCCATATGAATCTAAACTATTCTTCTTATTTGTTGTTCCACCAGTATTAGCTTTAATAGATGGTTTGCTATTGTTATTTTTCCCACTTCTCGTACCAATAGGATCATTATATAACTTAGCATCTTCTTCACTATTTATAATTGGAGATCCATCTGCTCTTTTAGGCCATAAAGACTGATAATATAACTTTGCATCCTCTGGGCTATTTATGATAGGAAATCCATCAGGTTTTGTTGGCCAAGATGACTTATTCTTTTGATTAAGTGAAGAAACTCCCTTTAATGAATCTCCAACTGGTTTGAATGTTTTAGTCGCTCTTGGAGTACTCAGATTGCTTAAACCCGGTAACCTTATAGGTGACTTCATTGCCTTTAATGTCGGGGTTTTATTTGAACCAATTCTGATTGCTGATGAAATTTTATTTGCAAGATTACCTACAGAAGCTGTAGCACTTGATGGTGATGTTATATTTATTCTACTATTAGTCTTAGGATTTATAGAAGAGTTTGAATATCCATAATTAATTAACGCCGCAGCAGCTTTACCCATGTTTCCAGCTGTAGATACAATACCTCTGTTTATTGTAGTTGAGTTATTTTTATTTGAAGGTAATGAACCATTTCTGTTATTTGCAGATGCTGATGGTGTAGAACGATTTGTTGTTGAATTGCTTGGCTTTTGTCCTGTTGCAGATGCTGCACCAGAGACAAGGTTTTTGACAGCGTTTCCTAGATTGTCAAAAGTCGATCCGGATTTATGGCTATCAGTAGTATTATTTGAATTTGCCTTGTATTTTGGAGTCGTTGTAGCCTTATTTGAGACAGTATTACCTAGTGTTACAGCTGTCCTTGCTGTGTTACCACCTGTTGAAGTAGCGGCTTTAGTTGGTGTAGGTGACACTTTTGCTGATGATGTTGTTGGACTTTGCTTACTACTGGTTGATGGCTTACTTGAGCCAGTGCCCGTTACAGATGTAATTGCCTTAACAACATTATTTACAGTATCAGCAACATTCTTTGCAGTAGTGTGGGAACTGCTTGAAGAAGTTGATGACTTACCTGTTGTACTTGAATTAGATTTGTATGTAGAAGAAGATGTTTTATTTGAGACAGTATTACTTAGTGTTACAACTGTTTTTGCAAGGTTGCTCACCGTATTAGCTATGCTTTTAGCTGGTGAAGATGATGCAGGTTTGGTAGGCACAGTTTTACTTGCAGTACTTGATGTTGATTTAGAAGGGGTAGTACTACTTTTGAATGGAGTAGTAGTTTTGCTTGTTGTAGTCGTAGAAGATTTATTTTTAGAACTTGAAGTTGAGCCCTTAGTTACAGAAGTACTTACTGAGGTAGCTGTTTTAACTAAATTACTTAATGCAGAACCGACACTCTTACTAGGTGATGTGGTCTTACTTGTAGAACTTGATGTTGACTTAGATGGTGTAGTACTGCTTTTGGATGGTGTGGAAGTTTTGCTTGTTGCAGTCGTAGAAGTTTTATTCTGAGAGCTTGAAGTTGAGCGATTAGTTACAGAAGTACCTACTGATGTAGCTGTTTTAACAAAGTTACTTATTGCAGAGCCCAAACTATTACTAGGTGATGTGGTCTTACTTGCAGTACTTGAAGTTGACTTATATGTTGTAGTACTACTTTTGGATGGTGTAGTAGTTTTGCTTGTTGATGATGTGCTTCTGCTTGAGGAAGATGAATATGAACTACTTGGTCTGGATAACGATGAAGTAGAAGGTGTACTTCTACTTGAAGAAGATGAATATGAACTGCTTGGTCTGGATGACGATGAAGTAGAAGATGTGCTTCTACTTGAGGAAGACGAAGATGAACTGCTTGATCTTGATGACGATGATGAAGAAGATGAACTGCTACTTGATGAATAACTGCTACTTGAAACTCTCATTTTATTTGTCCTTCCTAATGTCGTATTTAAATGTAATTAAATTTTGGCTTCAAAATATACACTTGTCGTGCAAAAATAATCATTTTCCAAATCAAATTTATCTTCCAGAATATATTGACCGTCAATTAACAATACAACACTCCATATACCTGGTTTAAAACGTGTTGTCTGATGCTCATAATTTAAGCAGAAGTAAATCGTTGTTTTTTCATCCGGATTTTGATTTGATAGGTTATTTTCTGTAATATCAAACAATATTCCATTTGGATCTATCCATAATAAAGTTGCAGTATGTAAGCCTATTACATCAGTGAATTCAAATTTTAAAGCGGTTAATTTATCTGAATGCGTATTAAAACTATTTTTACACGTTGCAATTTCAGAAACTTCACTTATGAAATCATAGTTCTCAATATTAACAGTATACTGGCTATCAGATGTATAACGATTACCACTTTCATCAATAGAAAAACTTGACCAAACTATATCTGACGAATCTATGACATATGTATCAGCTAATGGATCATTTATGGATATTTGATTATTAATCAAAAACCTATAATTGTAACTGCCTTCTGTAAAGTCTAATTCAACTATCCAGGTATCATCATATTTTATCATTTGAAACTCTTTATTATCATCAAATATCAATTTAACAGAATATACAGGCAAGTTAAATGACGGAGCATAATTTATAACCATAAACTCCTTTGTTCACCTCTTTTATTAAAAATATCCATTTAATAATTTACCATAACATTTTCCATATGTCAACATTTATTCACATTTTAATAAATAAAATATTAAAATAAAACAATTCTTTTATAAAGTCTAGCCTCAACTTTTGTTATAGTTGACTAAAAGGGTTATTGCAGCAGAATACCTATATCAAGATAAAAGAGCATAAGTTGTAATCATATCAATTACAGCTTATGCTCTTTTATCTTAAATTCAGAAATAATCTCTGTTTGTTTATCAGTAAGTCCTTTAATATCTATGCTTTTACCAGTATCAACTCCGAGAAGATAATCTGTTGACACATTAAATGTGCGTGCTAGTTTTATTAATATTTCATAT
>JAEWWT010000006.1 GCA_023396225.1 Bacillota bacterium | reverse complement strand
AAAACATGAGAACAGTGTCTTGTCGGATGAGAACAGAGGAAGCTGAAGACTTCAGGAAATACTGTGAAAGCAAGAATTCAACCCCTGGGGCTGAATTGAAAAAATATGTTTTTGATTGTATTGAACAGTATTACAGGGAAATGGAAGAAAGTGAAAAACAAGCGATATAACTTTTGATAAGTTATATCCCTTGTTTTTTTATTAGGATTATAAAGAAATTATGCTTTTTTCTGTTCAATATCTTTTGACATATTTGACACGTCAATAGTCTTTATCTCTGGATGAATAATACTGTCAATTATGTTGGCTGCAATTTTGTCTACCTCATCAATGTAGTGAGTATAAATCTGAGTTGTTTCCAATTCAGCATGTCCGAGACGATGTTGAACGTGTACAATATTCATACCTCCGTACAAGAGTAAGGTAGCTGAGGTATGACGTAAACAATGAAACTTGCGATGTGGAATATTATTTTTTTCAAGGAATAATTTAAACTGTTTAGTTGGTGTATGTGGATTCATGATTTTTCCGTTCCATTGAGTAAATAGCCATTCGTCACCAACCCACTTGTCTCCCAGAAGTTCTGCTTCTTTTTCTTTTTCAGCTTTTAATAGATCTAATAAATCAAAGCAGTAAGGATTAACTGAAACAGGCCTTGAAACCTTTCCTTTTGTACATTTTAATTCTATATCATGTTCCGGAATTTTGAATGCTGATCTTTGAACATTAAAAATCACTTGGGGGTATCTATTATGATTTATGTTGGAATTGACGTTGCAAAGGACAAGCATGATTGCTTTATCGCAAACTCCGACGGTGAGATTCTGTATGATGTGTTTACCATACAGAACAACATGGATGGCTTTGAAGATTTGCTATTCAAAATCAAGACCGTTTCAAAAGATCCGAATAAAGTGAAAGTAGGGCTTGAAGCCACGGGACACTACAACTGCAATCTTCTCGGATTTTTGAAAAGCAAGGGTATGCCAACCATTGTTATCAATCCATTACACACAAACGCTTACCGTAAAAGTCTCAGCCTTCGTAAAACCAAGACGGACAAGGTAGACGCGCGTGCCATTGCGAGTATGATCATGTCTGACGTGAGCGTAAAGCCCTACTCGGACATATTATACCACAATGAAGATCTAAAGTCTCTATCCAGATACAGATTTGACAAAGTTTCTGACCGGGCAAAACTGAAGCAGTCTGTTTCACGCCTTGTCAACATCCTGTTTCCCGAACTTGAAAAACTTGTTTCAACACTGCACGGAAACGCCGTATATGCGCTTCTTACAGAGTTTCCGGGCGCGTATCAGATTGCATCAGCTAATCTCAAGCACCTGACATCACTGATTGAAACCGCTTCAAAAGGTCATTTCAGTCGGGATAAAGCAAATGAAATCCGAGAAGCCGCGAGACGATCAATCAGTTCTTACCTTCCAGCAAAGTCTTTGGAACTCAAACATACAATCAACATGATTCGTGAAATTACCTCGGAAATTGACGAAATTGAAACGGAAATCAAGAAGATTATGGATGCCATTGATTCTCCTGTTCTCTCTGTTCCGGGTATCGGTTACGGTATCGGCTCGATGATCGTGTCGGAAATCGGAGACTTTTCACGTTTTGACAGCCCAGACAAGATACTTGCATTTGCAGGATGTTCACCCACTACATATCAATCCGGTCAGCTTTATTCATCTCATGCTGCAATGGAAAAGCGTGGCTCTAAATACTTGCGATGGGCGCTCATCAATGCAGCAAGATACGTCTGCAACTGGGAGCCTTCCTTTGCTGCATATCTTGCGAAAAAGCGTTCTGAGGGAAAGCACTATTATGTTGCTTTGTCTCATGCAGCAAAGAAGCTTGTTCGTTTGCTTTATCACCTTGAAACCACCGGAGAGAAGTTCAAGCCCGTCTCTGTTTGATTCTCTCTTGAGCCTAAGCTAAAAAACTTCATACAATGCCAGCCGGCGCAGCGTACCCTTGACAAACCGAAGCATTCAGATGCTACGATTTTTTTGCGAGGGCGATGCTGGGCTTTTTCGTGTTACTCTCTCCATCGCCCTCGCTAACTTTTTTCAGCATCTGAATGCTGTTTGTCAAGGGCGGCGTATCTTTTTGCAAAATTTTCATTTTAGGTCTTGACATTTAATAGTTAGTCTCCTTGATGTATCTTCATTACATTTAGATTATATATCAAAGACATACCGTTTGCAATAATATTCATAATCTGTAATATTTTTGTAATGGAGGGTTGTGCCTATATTGTAAAACAAAAATTAAGCCATTTCATATTATAACTAATTTCTTATTTTTGCCTAAATTAATTAATATTTTTTACATTGTATTTTATTTTTAAACTCTTTATTATAAATATATATTATTCTATTTTGGAGGATTAATTTATGAAAAAGCGATTACTATCGATAATTCTTGTAGCTTTTGTTTTTTTAGCAGGCTGTAGCTCTGCAAATGGAAACGAAATCAAAGAAACTACTGCAAGCTCTGAAACAAGTCAAGTAGCATCTGAAAGCACAATCACTTCTGCAACTGAAAGTGAAACTACTGCAGCAGAAATTGAAAGTGCTGATTTAGTTTTACCTGTTACAGAAAACACTTCCGGTAAAGTTCAGATACAAACTGTATCTGCAAGTCCTGGTTATCCATTTAATTCGTATCTTATAACTTCAACAAACGGTGAGATGGTAGTTGTCGATCCAACTTTTATGCCATCGAAAAAAGTAATTGACTTAAAACCTGCTGCAATTATAAGCACTCATGATCATATGGACCATACAGATAAGATTTTTACCAATGCAAATGATTGCCCGAATATAATGTACACAGTAACAGATATGAACACTAATGATTTTCATATTTACACAATTGCCTCATCCCATTCCGGTGATACTTTTGATGATAATTCGGGAAATATAATTGTAGTATTTGAAGTAGACGGCTTAAGGATTGCACATTTCGGAGACTGTGGACAAACTGCTCTGACTGATGAACAGCTTGAAAAAATCGGCAGTATTGATATTGCATTTATGCAGTTTGAAAACAGCTATTCTGACATGTCCGTTCAGAATCAAAAGGGATTTAATATTCTTAAACAAGTTAATCCAACTATTGTTATTCCGACTCATTGTGCTGATGCAGGTTTTAAAGAAATTGATGATAATTATGGTGGTCTGACTAAGGTTGAAAATATTTTTGAAATATCAAAAGAAGACCTTCCTCAGGATCAACTTCATTTCTACCAGATAACAAATACACATAAATATAAATAAGATTTTTTTATTTACATATCCCCCTATATGCTATAATTTATTTTTATGCATATAGGGGGATAATTTACTGTTTTAATTGTTGAATTTTGTCAAATTGTGTGATATAGTTGAATTGTATATTTTTGTAGTTATTACTCAAAAAATTATTTGATTAAAGGGGAGAATTTTTTGAAAGAGTTTTTTAAAAAGTATGGGGTGCCTCTTGCAATTGTTTTTGTTGGGGGAATATTAATTTCTTATTTTTGGTTTGCAACAAATGGTTTTATTCCTGCTGGTAATATTGGAAAGGCAAATTGGTTGTCATTCTGGGGAAGTTTTTTAGCCTTCTTCGGAACGGTTTTTCTTGGTTTAGTTTCAATTTGGCAGAACGATAATGCAAAGCAAGCAACAGAAAAAGCAAATGCTATCTCTGAACAGATGCTAAAATATGAAGAAAAAAGCAGGAATCGTCCATTTGTAATCCTAAGTGATACATCAGTTTATGAAAAGACAGTATGTGAAATAGCAACTAACCCGGATAAAAAATACATCATTGTTGAGCACAATGAAACTGATTTACTATGTATTGAGTTTCGCTTCACAAATGTAACGGATTCAATTTTATCATTAGAATATGGTGGAATTAAATCTGATGATGGCACAGAGTTTTCACATTATTCAATGATGAATCAAAAAAGTCCTACTGTTCGGTTATTACCAAATAAATCAGGAGAAATAGTGATATGCGCCAGCGAAGATTTTATATTCACCCTAATTTCCAAAACATTACATATATCGTTGCTATTAAAAAATAGATTTGATCAAAAATATATGGAGACGTTTGACTTTATACTTTTGCATTTATCTTCAGACGATAAAGCTTGTCCAAAATATTTTGAAAATACTTCTGATGAGAACTATAAAATAGGTAAATTCATAGATAATACTAATATAGAATGGGAGGAAAAAGAATAATTTTCTTTTAGTAGACAAACAACGTAACCAAAGGGTTTGCAGATTCTATAATGAACCTGCAAACCCTTTGGTTACGTTGTTTCATTGGTCGAGGTGACAAGATTCGAACTTGCGGTCTCTGCGTCCCGAATAGGGGATTTGCCGTTTTACATTGTTTACTATTGTCTTTTTTCACAGCATAAATGCCTATAATACGTGATCTATATACAATGTCATAAAATATCATTTAATATTGTTTTCTTTCAGTAGTAGACAAATAGTAGACATATTACTATGCTGAAATTCATATTGATCTTTTGATTCTTTGATTAAACTAGATTTATTTCTATTTTCATTTTCATTATTTCAATTAAGTTTTGGCTAAATTTATATAAATTTAGCCAAAATTATTTACAAATGATATATTATGCGTTAATATTAATTCATTATTTGCTATGAATGGAAATGATTTAATTTGAAAAAGAAAAAGATAATTGCGGCAACTTTGATTATGGTTTGTTTATTTCCTACTGTTAAGTTGGCAGCTGAAGGAGTAATAACCATAACTAATATGCAAAATTTAATGACTAAATATTCTGATAACAGTAGTGCGCTGACCAGCATTAACCTTAATTACAAAAAGCAAAAATCAGATGACTATAAGCTTAAGAAAAACCTTGATGAAATCGATTTAAAGATAGATTCTAACAATAAAAAAAGCAGCAGCTTGATACGCAGCTTGCAATTACAAATATGATGGGTGGCGATGGGTTTCAGAGTCAATCCGATTTAGACTACCAGACAATATACGGTTATGAATTATTAATGAATAAGGAACAGTATACCATGCAAGAAAAAATTTAGAATTTGTATACTGAAAATTCAAATAAAATAACAGGCTTACAGAAAAAGCAATCATGCTTGTCCTTTGCAACGTCAATTCCAACATAAATCATAATAGATACCCCCAAGTGATTTTTAATGCTGTATGGAATTCCACAGAACACTTTACGTCTTGTAACCTCGTTCTAAATTAACCGTCTTGCATCTCCACTTGCCTGCGGTATCTAACTAATTAACAAACTCGTAAAGGGCTGTGGTCGGAGCCTCCTTGAAACCGTCAAGCGGTAGGACAAATGACCAACCCACAGCATCCTATACAGTATAGCAGATTTCTGCCGTTCTTGGAGAGGAACGTTAAAAACTACTACTTTTATATTATACGAGGACAATTAATGAGAAATTAAAAGTTATTATCCCTGATTTTGGCGGCATCCGTTATGTGCAGTTTTGTCGGGTGTCAGACGGATAATTGTGAGGTTACGGAAACTATTCAAGCTACAACTGCTTCGGTGGTGACGGAAGAGACAAGCGAAACAAAAAATATAACTGAGACAAAAAGTACAACTGAAGCACCTCAAACTTCTTCTGATAATGTTGTTGAAACTATAACTATAGCAGGTCAGGAGTTTTCTGTTGAAGCGGATGAAATTATTCTGTATCTTAACGAATCAGTTGACATAAGTGCACTTTCAAGACTAAGAAAAATTAAGTCATTACAATTGAATAATGTATCTGATGGTGGTACATCAATAGAAATCAGTGGTTTTGATTTCCTTTATGGGTGTGAAACTATCGAAAGCATCAGTATTCAAGCATCATTTAATAATAATGAGGATATTAGTATTTTAGAAAGCATGCCAAATCTTAAGACACTGTGCCTTTATGGGATAGAATCATATCCTGATTGGAACCTAAATCTTCCTGCAATAGAGGATTTGTATTTAGTCGGTACATTTGATTTATCAAGATTAGAGCACCTTACATCATTAAAAGGGCTAGGCTTAGAATATAATGATAGCACAGATCTATCTCCACTAAAAAATATTGAAGGGCTTAAAGGTTTAAGAATAATGGAATGAGGGTTTACCGATTATTCAAGTTTACTTGAACTTAACGATCTGACAAGGTTATTTATCAACAGTACTCCTATGAGCAAAGAAATGTATAATCAGTTACAAACGGAACTACCAGAGTGTGAAATAACAATTATTAATGATTTCGTGAATTAATGGAGGAGTAAAAATAAAATAGATGAACAATAAATTTCAAAAGCGTTGTATTCTTTTAACGAACTAACTGGTATATCATTACATATGATAGAATACGGTGCCTTTTAATGGACTACTATAAATTTGCTTATATAAGCATGAAAAAGCTTAAGAATATTGTCCTAAATATGTATAGAAAGCAGAAAACTGCTTATTCAATCATACCCTGTTTTAAATATGCATAAAATATTACTAGACTTACTACTAATGGCTTAAACTGCCTTATCAAATAATTTCTTACACAAATCTATCTAATAAAGGAGAGAGTATGGGAAATCAATATACTAAAATGCAAAAAACTTTTCACACTCTTGCTGCTATGTCAAACGGCGATGAAAATGAATTAATTGGATTATTTGATAACAATGAACTTGTAGAAGTAATTATAAAATTTAACGGTGACATTGAATCAGTTGCACGGGAACTCGATGTTGAGGTGGAAATTTTATATCAGGGTTATGCCATTGTTACTTTAAACCCTCAAAAGATTAATCAGTTATATTTGTATACCGAAGTTGAAAGCCTGGAGCTTCCCAATAGATTATACATAGGGTCAAGATTTAATCTAATTTCTTCCTGTATTCAATCGGTAAAAGACAAAAACAACGACGGCCTTACAGGAACCGGCGTAATTGTAGCAATCATTGACTATGGCATTGATTATACACACCTGGATTTTCGTAATGAGGATGGAACAAGTCGGATACTTTTCTTATGGGATCAGACAGAAAGCGGTACCCCGCCGGCAGGTTTTGCGGCTGGTGCAGAATATTCACAGCAGCAGATTAATGAGGCGTTGAATTCGGAAGATCCATTTTCAGTGGTTCCAAGCAGAGATACAAGTGGTCATGGGACAGCGGTTGCAGGAATTGCAGCCGGAAACGGCCGAGAAAGTAACGGAGAAAACGCCGGAGTAGCCTCAGATGCAGACCTTATTGTTGTTAAAGTAGGCACAAGAGGTTTTGAATCATTTGCAAGAACCACAGAACTTATGAGAGCAGTAAAATATGTTATTCAAAAAGCAAGGATGTTGAATCAGCCGCTTGCAATAAATATGAGTTTTGGTATGAACAATGGATCTCATAGAGGCGATTCCTTATTTGAAACTTATTTGTCCGACATAAGTTCAGAATGGAAAAGTGTAATTGTTATTCCTACCGGAAACGAAGGCTTTGCAGGTCATCACTATGCTACAAAACTTATATCTAATAGTACACATGAAGTTAATTTTTTCACGGCAAGCGGTATAAGCCAGTTTTTTATTTCTTTGTGGAAAGACTTTGTTGATGCATTTTCAGTCGAGATTGTTTTTCCCGACGGCTCGACTTCAGGTATAATAGGAGTTGAAAATCAGGTTAAAAACGTTCAAATAAGAAATGTATTGCTTACAGTAATTTACGGCCAACCAAGTCATTATTCAGTGCGGCAAGAAATTTTTTTTAATTTCAAGGCAACAACAGGTGTTATAACTGCGGGAGTATGGAAACTGCGTATTATTTCAAGCATTATTGTAGATGGATACATTGAGATGTGGCTGCCAACGACTGAAGAAGTTACAGATAATACACAGTTTGCTAATCCTACTTCATGGATGACAATGACTATTCCTTCAACAGCAGAAAAAGTTATTAAAGTAGCAGGATATAATGACCTGCTAGGAAATATTGCAGAATTCTCTGGAACAGGAAGCATTACTGAAGAACCGCCAAAACCGGATATTGCAGCTCCTGCTGTCAATATTCTTACTGTAAAAGCTGGAGGAGGTTATGATTCCTTTTCAGGAACCAGTATGGCAGCTCCTTTTGTTACCGGTTCAGCTGCGCTTATTTTGCAATGGGGGATTGTACAACGGAACGCTCCGGTTTTATATGGCGAGCGTTTAAAGGCATATCTGCGTATTGGTGCAAACCGTAGACCAACAATCACATATCCTAATATATCCTATGGATATGGAACACTTTGCCTTAGCAGAACTATGGGGTATATAAAACGCTATAAATGGGGAGAGAGTAATAAGTGGCTGCAAACATAGAGGATAAGAATAATTATGTTGTTGAAAATCTAGTAATAGTTGGTGCTATTTAGATTTATAAATGGGGCTTTGAAAAGTAAATCATTATAAAACCTTTGATGTAAAAATAATATCTTTCGAATTTTGAAATTAATGTCTAGGGGGTAATAATTTATAATGAATGGAAATAACACAGCTCCAGTATTAAATACACAAGGCGGTTTTGGTACTCTGCAGGTAAACACATTTTTTTTTAACATAGGCAGACCTGTGGCCGGAGCGCTTGTCCGTGTCATTGATCCGGATACAAATCAGATATTAGAAGAAACAAGAACTAATGCAGAGGGGCAAGTAAGGGATATTACCCTTGCAACGCCTCCGTTGGAGTACTCATTACAGAGTAATCAACCAAGACCATTTAACCAGTATAATGTTCAGGTAATCTATCCGCAATTTGAGCAAGTTAATATCTTTAACGTTCAGTTGTTTCCTGACAGCACTTCACTTCAGGACGTTGCATTAACAACAAGAACTCCGGAAATCTTAATCCCTTATCCTACTTTGTGGGGAAATTTTCCACCTAAAATTCCGGAAGATGCAGTGAAAGATGTGCCGCTTCCAACAGGTCAGGTAGTTTTGCCGGAACCGGTTGTTCCAAGTCTTATTACTGTTCATGCCGGAAGACCAGAGGATACGTCAGCTAATAACTACACAGTAGGTTTTACAGATTATATTAAAAATGTAGCAAGTAGTGAAATCTATACAACCTGGCCTCGTGAGGCAATTAAAGCAAATGTTCTTGCAATATTATCTTTTACGCTTAATCGTGTTTATACTGAGTGGTACAGAGGAAAAGGATATGACTTTACCATTACAAATAGTACGGCGTTTGATCAGTCTTTTACCTATGGCAGAAATATATATAAGGAGATTTCAAATGTAGTTGACGAAATCTTTACAACATATATTTCCAAATCAGATATAGTTCAGCCATTATTCACTCAATATAGTGATGGAAAGAGAATTAAACGAGATGGCTGGCTTAGTCAATGGGGTTCAAAGACATTGGCTGATCAAGGACTTAGTGCACTTCAGATACTAAAAAATTATTATGGATCCGAGATAATTTTAAAACAGGCAAAAAAGGTAGAGGGTATACCATTATCATTTACAAGAGTTTTGAGAATTGGGTCAAGCGGAGATGACGTTCGTACTATTCAACAGCAATTAAATGCTATCTCCAATAACTATCCGCTGATTCAAAAAATAGCCGTTGATGGAAGATACGGAGAGAAAACAGCAGAAGCAGTACGTGTATTCCAACGAGTTTTCGATCTTCCTGTAACAGGAGAAGTAAATTTCCCAACATGGTATAGTATATCAAACATATTTGTTTCTATCAGCAAGCTTGCAGGATAAATAATATTATACTATTATAATTAAAACCAAACCACGGCTGAAAGGATAACTCCGATTCAGCCGTGGTTTTATTATATTCACACTTTTTCTGAACTATTAAGCAGCTTTTTGTATGTCAGATCAATCATGAATGCCCCAAATGGTGCTGTTATTATAATGGACAGAACTGCAACCGACAGCACAAGACTTCCACATTTTAGACCCATTGCAAGCGGAATTGCTCCGATAGCCGCCTGAACTGTTGCTTTTGGCGTATATGCAAGCATACTAAACAGCCTTTCTTTCATATTCAGCTTTGTTTTCAGAAGTGATACAAAAACTCCAAGCATTCTGAACACAATAGCGGCAATAAGCAGTACAACACCTGAAAATCCGTATTCGGTTATGCTGTCAATGTTGACTGCTGCACCCACAAGAACAAACAGCACTATTTCTGCTGCAACCCAGAGCTTGTTGTATTTATCAGAAAGCCGTTTTGCAAGAACATGATATTTTGAAAACAACGTCATACCAAGCACCATAATCGCTATAAGTCCCGATACACGTACATATTCTGCCGTAATGTCCTGAAATGCAAGCATAAGGAACGACAAACTCATTATAATAACAAGCTTTGCGCTGTCACGTATATGAACCTTCCTGAAGAATATATTGAGAAGCAATCCAACTGCTATTCCAAGCACAATACCAAGCAGGATTGATGTTGGTATCTGAATAAAGTCTGTTACTGATGCATCTCCACCCGAAACTATCGCTGAAAACGATGTAAACAGCACTATTACATACACATCGTCAGCAGAAGCGCCGGCAAGAATAATCTGTGGGATTTGTTTGTCTGTTCCGTAACCGTCATTCATGACTTTAAGCATTCTCGGGACAACAACAGCCGGAGATACCGCCGCAATAACCGAGCCGATAAGTGCTGCCTCCATATAGGATATATCAAAAAGGAGAGGGGCAAAAATCACTGTTCCGATGATTTCAAGGCTTGCAGGGACAAAGCACATCAGAAGTGCAGAACGCCCTGCTTTTTTCAGTTCTTTTATATCAAGAGAAAGCCCTGCACGGGTAAGGATAATTACGAGTGCTACCTGCCGAAGTTCCGATGAAATGTCAAGAATTGAGCCGCTGATAAAGTTAAGGACATAAGGGCCTAAAACAACTCCTGTCAGTATCATTCCAAGAAGTGCAGGAAGTCGAACTTTCTTGAAAACCCATCCAAGAAACATTCCAACAATAAAGATAAGCGCGATACTTGTTAGCATAAAATCCTCCATTTCTTTCTGAAAAGCAATTATATACAGTACGTGAAATATATCTCCCATAAACAATAAACACAGAAAAAGCTGACAGCTTCTGCGTAAAATCGCAGAAGTCATCAGCTTAATAAGCGGTTTAGGTTTCCCTTGGGAGAACTTCATTCCCATTGCTATTATTATATCATGGGATTTTTAAATGTCAACACTGTATTACATAAATCAAATCATAATTTTTATAACTCTATTCAGCTGTCAGACATTCCTTTTTCTTTATCTGACCATAATATGCATTCTCTCCATGCTTACGAAGGTAATGCTTATCAAGGAGTTCCTGCTGCATTGGCTTGATATTATTATTAAGTGTCTGATCATGCCATGCCATAAAGCTGATTTCTTCAAGTACAACTGCGTTATGGACGGCGTTTATCGGAGATGTTCCCCATGCAAACGGACCATGACTGTGAACAAGTACCGCAGGAATATCGTCAGGAGACAAGTTCTTGAATGTTTCTTCAATTACCTTGCCTGTTTCAAGCTCGTATTTACCGCCGATTTCAGCAGGTGTCATCTTCCTTGTACATGGTATTTCGCCATAGAAATAGTCAGCATGAGTTGTTCCGAGCGGCATAACTCCCATTCCAAGCTGTGACATTGTTGTTGCCCAACGGCTGTGGGTATGGACTATTCCTCCGATATTTTCAAATGCTCTGTAAAGATGTACGTGTGTATCTGTATCAGATGACGGGTTATACTTGCCTTCAACTTTTTCTCCTGTGATAATATCAACAGCAACCATGTCATCAGGAGTAAGCTTATCATAATCTACTCCGCTTGGCTTGATAATCATGATTCCTTTTTCACGGTCAATTCCGCTGACATTTCCCCATGTGAATGTCACAAGGTTATACTTTGGGAGCAGCATATTGGCTTCATATACTTCCCTTTTCAACTCCTCAAGCATTCAACCACTCCTATCTGAGTTTCCATGCTACATCAAGCATAAAGAGTTGGTTTTCAAGTTCTTCAAGTACAGTGTCCTTAGTTATATGTACAAACTCAATGTCCATGATTCTTGCATAGTCTCTAAGCTGTTCAGCAGTTACATCATAGCTAAGTACCGTATGATGAGCGCCGCCTGCAAGGATCCATGCTTCTGCACCGGTAAGCAAATCAGGCATAGCCTTCCACATTACTCTTGCAACTGGAAGATTAGGCATTTCATATATTGGCTTTACAGCTTCAATGTCCTGACAGATAAGACGGAGTCTTCCGCCCATATCAATAAGGCAGGTAACAACTCCCTTGCCCTCATGTCCCTCAAAAACAATTCTTGCAGGTGGTTCTTTTCCACCTATTCCGAGAGCATGAATTTCTATTCTTGGCTTATCTGCTGCAAGGCTAGGGCAAACTTCAAGCATATGTGCGCCAAGGCTTAATTCATTGCCTTTTGTAAGGTCATATGTATAGTCCTCCATGAATGATGTTCCGCCAGTTTTTCCTTCGGCCATCTTCTTGAGTATATAAGTAAGTGCCGCAATCTTCCAGTCGCCCTCACCGCCGTAGCCATAACCCTTTGACATAAGGTGCTGGCTTGCAATACCAGGAAGCTGTTTCATTCCCCAGAGGTCTTCAAATGTGTTTGAGTAAGCAAGGCAGCCCTCTTCATCAAGCATTTTCTTGATAGCAATTTCTTCTTTTGCCTGATATTTTAAAGTTTCAATATCCTTTTCATCAAAGTTGAAGGTATATTCTTTTCTGTATTCATCCATCAGCTCATCTACCTGAGCGTCTGTAACCTTTGAAATATAATCAGCGAGCTGACCGACAGGCCATGTATTTACCTGCCATCCGAGCTGTTTCTGAACTTCAATCTTATCGCCCTCTGTAACAGCAACATTTCTCATGTTGTCGCCAAAACGCATAACTCTAAGCTTTTTGCTTTCAGCCGCACCTACACATGCTCTCATCCAGCCTGCAAGCTTTTCCTGAACATCAGTATCCTGCCAGTAACCTGCAATGATTTTTCTGCCCATTCTCAATCTTGCACCGATAAAGCCATGCTCTCTGTCACCATGAGCGGACTGGTTGAGATTCATAAAGTCCATATCAATTTCCTTGTCAGGAATCTGACGGTTGAACTGAGTATGGAAATGACAGTATGGCTTTTGGAGAAGTGTAAAGCCGTTTAGCCACATTTTACTTGGGCTGAATGTATGCATGAATGTGATTATACCTGCACACTTATCGTTATAGTTTGCCTCTTTTATAATAGCAGTAATTTCATCAGCAGTTTTAACTACAGGCTTGAAAACAACTCTGCATGGAATTACATCAGCTTTATCAAGTGTTTCTGCAATTGTCTTTGAGTGTTCAGCTACCTGGCGGAGAGTTTCCTCACCATAAAGGTGCTGTGAACCTGTAATAAACCAAAACTCATATTCTTTAATCGAAGACATTATAATCTCCCCCTTCTTATTTTGTAGGTACGCCTTCCCAGTCTTTAATGAAACGCTGTATACCGATATCAGTAAGCGGATGATTTATCATCTGTCTGATTACACTTATCGGAACAGTTGCAATATCACAGCCAAGTTTTGCCGCAGCAACTACATGAATAGGATTTCTTATTGAAGCTGCAATAATTTCAGTGCTGATATTCTGAACTCCGAATATGTTAGCTATTTCTTCAATAAGGTTCATTCCCTCGTTGCCAATGTCGTCAAGTCTGCCGATAAAAGGTGATACATAAGTTGCTCCTGCATTTGCCGCAAGAATTGCCTGTGCAGCAGAGAAAACTAATGTTACATTAGTTTTTATGTTCATTGCAGTAAGTATTTTGCATGCTTTAAGACCTTCTGCACACATTGGAAGCTTGATAACAATATTCTTGTTTATCTTTGAAAGAGGAATAGCCTCCACAACCATTTTTTCTGCTTCAAGTGAAATAACCTCTGCTGAAATAGGACCGTCAACTATGCTTGTGATTTCTTTAATTACTTCTTCAAAAACCCTGCCCTCTTTTGCAATAAGTGAAGGATTTGTTGTAACTCCGCAAATTACTCCAAGATCATTTGCCTCACGAATGTCATTTACATTTGCTGTATCAATAAATAATTTCATTACACTGTTACCTCTGTAAGTTCTTTATTATTTTTCTGTTCTGCTTTTATCTTTTTAAGACGTTTCATTACGTCGTTTGTTCCTCTTCCAAAATAATCGTGGAGAATAACATACTCATCAAACAGTTTATCATAAATCTCCACATTTTGTTTTGTCGGATAATATACAGTATCCTTTACCTTGCCCATTCTTCTTGCGGCAGTGAAAATATCATCATATCCACCTGCGTTGCCGCCTGCTGCAACAGCTGCAAAAATAGCACTTCCGAGCGCAGGTCCCTGCAGGCTTCCTGCAATTTTAACAGGCATATTAAGGACATCGGCATAAATCTGCATCATCATTGGATCCTTCTGGCTGATTCCGCCCGATGCATAGAATTCATTTACTGCAACTCCGTTTTTACGGAAGTTTTCAATGATTTCACGAGTTCCGTATGCTGTTGCTTCTATAAGCGCGCGGTACATTTCTTCAGGCTTTGTCTGCAATGTCATGCCAAGCATAACACCGGTCAGGTCAACGTCAACAAGAACACTTCTGTTTCCGTTCCACCAGTCAAGAGCTATAAGTCCACTTTCACCCGGACTAAGCTCAGCAGCCTTTTCACGAAGATATTTATGTATGTTTATGCCCTTGTTCATTGCGTCCTGAACATACTCTGATGTAAGGCAATTGTCAATGAACCATGCAAAATGATCTCCAACACAGGACTGTCCTGCTTCATATCCGAAATATCCAGGATAAACGCCGTCTTCTGCAACGCCGCACATTCCAGGAACAGTATGCTTTTCATCTCCAAGCAGGATATCACAGGTAGATGTTCCGATTATTGCAAGCATTTTTCCAACATCATCAATGCCGACAGCAGGAACGCAGACATGTGCGTCAACATTGCCGATAGATACAGAAGTTCCTTCACGAAGCCCTGTTTTTTCAGCCATATCCGCACTTATTCCGCCTGCACGCTGACCAATAGGATTAATTTTATCACTTATCTTTGTTCCTATGACACCGTCAAGTTCAGGACTGAGAGCCTTGAAAAAGTCATTGGATGGGAACCCTTCGCTCTTGCTGTAAATTGCCTTATACCCTGCTGTACAGCTGTTATGTGTTTCAACGCCTGTAAGAACCCACACTATCCAGTCTGCAGCTTCTATAAATCTTGCCATTTTATGATATACTTCAGGTGCTTCATCAGCAACTTCCATGAGCTTTGGGATAGCCCATTCACTGCTGATTTTTCCGCCGTAATCTGCAAGCCACTTTTCATTCCTCTGTTCAGCTATTTCGTTAAGCTTATTAGCCTTATCCTGAGCGGCATGATGTTTCCACAGTTTTACATAAGCATGTGGATTATGCTTGAATTCATCAAGGAAACAAAGAGGTGTTCCGTCTTCAAGCACTGGAAGTACAGTACATGCTGTGAAGTCTGTACCTACTCCGATAATATCATCTGGATTAACTTTACTTTCCTTTATTACTGCCGGAATTGTATGTGTAAGAACCTCAACATAATCCATAGGATCCTGTAATGCCCAGTCAGGACCAAGTTTTTCTCCTGTCGGTAATTCGGTGTCCATAACGGCATGAGGATATTCATATGTACTTGATGCAAGCTCTTTGCCGTTTTCAACGTCTACAATAACTGCACGCCCAGAAAGGCTGCCGTAATCAATTCCTATCGTATACTTTGCCATCACCGTATCCTCCGTAACAATTACTAAAATACTAATTTATATCCTGTTATTCTTCATTTTAAAATATTAAACCCAACACGCTCCCTGTGTTTGCCGCCGCAAAAACAGCAGCGGCAAGGGAGAAAATTAGGGGTTAGGGGGTAATTGGGGAAAAAGAAAATGAAGAAAAAGATAATAGCTGGTTTGTTATTTCTGAACAATCATCAGGTATGCTGAGTAGCCTTTGCCTTTTTGCTGATTGCCATAAGTTCATTTGTTTTGCCCTTTCGTGACATAACAACACTCTGTACAACAAGGAACAGGCAAAGCATTGCTGCTATTGTAATACCCGTCCACCAAGCCTGATCAAGGCCGACAGAGGATACAATATTCTGAATAAGACTTAGGGAAAGAACACCAAACAATGTTCCGATAATGTTGCCTACACCGCCTGTAAGCATTGTTCCGCCGATAATGGTTGAAGCAATGGCATTCATTTCTGCACCCATTGCATGTGAAGCAGAACCTGAACCAACGTGCATGAAGTAAACAAAACCGCCTATTCCTGCGAGAAGTCCGCAGACAAGATATGACATGAATGTTACTCTTCTGACGTTTACACCAAGCATAAGTGCGCTTTGTCTGTTTCCGCCGACAGCATAAAAGTTACGTCCGAACTTTGTCCATTTGAAGATGCAGAACAATGCGGCAACTATAAGCAGAGCAACAACAACACCAATTTCTATGTATGCGTCAACATAATTTCCTGCTTTATTTATTGAACCCATTCCAGGAACATTGATTCGGGTATCCTTGAGTGTTACAAATTCCTCGTTCTGAACATTAAACGGGTTGTTGTTTACTATTGTAGTCATACCACGGGCAAAAAACATTCCTGCCAGTGTTACTATAAACGGCTGGATATTAAGATACGCAATAAGATATCCCTGAACAATTCCGAAAGCAAGGCCGATTCCTACTGAAATAAGAATTGCGCCTAAAACATTTCCTCCGTTAAAGTCGAGATATACAGCACAGGACATACTTACAAGTGCAGTAACACCGCCAACCGAAATATCAATTCCTCCAGTAATCATAACCAAAGTCATTCCACAGGAAAGAATAATAAGTGCTGCATTTGCATTAAGCATATTGAATAATGTCTGTGGTTTCAGAAATCCCTTTCCGAGAAAAAGCATTGCACCTGCATACATTATAATAAATACAACTATTGTTATTGATGTAAGCAGATTTGTATCTGTAATATGTCCCATTTTGCCACGCAAAGTCCCGATTGGGGCTTTTTCTTTGTTATCAAACGACATATTATTTCTCCTCCATTCTTTGTTGTAATATCAGATTATCAGGTCATTTTCAGATAACCTTTACGAAACTCCTCTTGCTGTTTTTCCAACAGTGAGCTTTTTCCACAGCATAGAAGCTTTTTCTCTTACAACAGGTGAGCTGATTATAACCAGCAATATTACAACAACAGCCTTGTATGCTGACAATGCATCTGACTGAACATCAAATTTGTATAAAGTCGTTGTCAGGAACTGAATAACATAAGCGCCGATAACAGAAGCACCGATATTGAATTTTCCTCCGCTGAGGGCATTTCCGCCTAAAGCAACTGCAAGGATTGCATCCATTTCGATGTCCTTTGCAATTACTGAGTAATTGATTGATGAAAGACGGCTAACCTTGATAAATCCTGCAACTGCTACACATAAGCCAAGAATTACATATGTAATGAACTTTATCATAGCAGGATTAAGACCGTTGAGCCTTGATGATTTTTCATTTATACCTACTGACTGAATATACAGTCCAAGGTTTGTAAATTTAAAAGCAAGTGCAGTCACTATCATGCAGGCAATAGCAATGAAAAGTGAAGTCGGAATCGGAATTCCCGGAAGAAATCCTCCGAAGTAACTGAAAACCTTATCCTTTACAATCGGAAGCTCATTATTGTTTATCCATGCCGCAATTGAACGTCCTGCGGTGAAAAGGATAAGCGTTGCAACCATCGGCTGAATCTTGAAGTAAGCAACAAGAGTTCCGTTGAATGCGCCAAAGAGCATTGCAACCACACAGCTTACAAGGAAAGCAACTATAATAGGAGCCTGAAGTGTTTCAGGACGGGAATTTGTTCCGCATAAAACTCTCAGAACAACACTTCCGCTGATTGCAATAGCAGCGCCGACACTGATATCCTGTCCGCCTGAAGCAGCAGTTACAAGCGTCATGCCTATTGCAAGAATAGCAAGTTCTGAACCACAGTCGAGAATTGTCATAAGATAACCTGACAATACAGGCGAACCGTCACTTGAATAGCCAAATGATATCTTAAAGAATGACGGGTCAGCTATAAAATTAAATAATGCAAGAAGTAAAAGTGCCGCAATAGGTATAAAAATCTGATTTTTTAGCAGACCGCCAAGAAAAGATGATACTTTTCTATCCGGTAATCGTTTATTTGGCATGACAAGTATCACCTCCTGCAATAGTGTTCATAATCATATTCTGTGTAAGGTTTTCGCCCGAAAGCTCGCCTACGACATTTCTGTCACGCATAACCATCAGACGTGAGCATGTACGCAGCATCTCATCTGTTTCCGATGAAATAAATGTAATACTCATTCCCTCTGAAGCAAGCTTTAAAACAAGTTTCTGAATATCAACTTTTGTTCCGACATCAATACCTCTTGTTGGTTCATCAAGAATAAGGTACTCAGGATGAGTAAGCAGCCATCTTCCGAGGATAACCTTTTGCTGATTTCCTCCTGAAAGTGACTTGATCGGCGTATTAACCGACGCTGTCTTAATATCAAGCAGTTTTATATATTCGTTTGCAAAGGCTGTAGCCTGAGCTTTAGAAAATGGCTTGAAAAACCCTGTCTTTACCTGCAATGCAAGAATTATATTATCACGGACGGAAAGATCACCGACGATTCCGTCGCGTTTTCTGTCTTCGGAAAGATAGCCTATGCCATTCTTCATAGCGTCAATAGGCTTTGTGATTTTTACTGGCTTGCCGTTCATCTTAACCTTGCCGCCCATAATCTTGTCTGCTCCGAAAATAGCACGGACACATTCACTTCTTCCTGAACCAAGAAGTCCTGTGAATCCATTGACTTCACCTTTTGCAATGCGGAAGTCAAGCGGGCTTATGCCTGCGTCGCTGTAAAGGCCTTCTGCCTCAAATACAGGCGGATTATTCTTGTTTACCGCTGTATTAGTTGCGTCACCCTTTATATCGCTGAGGTCATCAAGCTCCTTACCGAGCATTTTGGAAACAAGCTTTACTCTTGGCAGTTCACTGATTTCATATTGTCCAACAAGAGTACCGTCACGAAGAACTGTAATCTTGTCGCACACCTCATAAACCTGATCAAGGAAATGCGTTACAAAAATAATGCCAACGCCTCTTGCCTTGAGCTTTCTCATAAGGTCAAACAGCTTTGCAACTTCATTTTCATCAAGTGATGAAGTAGGTTCGTCAAGAATAAGAACCTTGCAGTTCATATCAACCGCACGGGCAATTGCAACCATCTGCTGTACAGCAAGTGAACAGCTTGCAAGCTGCTGTGTAGACTTAACTTTGATTCCAAGTGAATCAAGGATTTTTTGTGCCTCTGCGTTCATTTTTTTCCAATTAAGTAATCCGCCCTTATGGCGACCAATATAGATATTTTCAACAACTGAAAGATTAGGACAAAGGGATATTTCCTGATAAACTGTACTTATTCCAAGCTTTTGAGCATCCTGAGGGGATTTTATAAGAACAGGCTTATCGCTTAAATAAATACTGCCCGAATCTTTAGGATGTACACCGGTTAGGACTTTGATCAGGGTTGATTTACCCGCTCCGTTTTCACCCATCAATGCATGTATTTCACCTTCGCATAATGTAAAGTCAACGTTTTGCAGCGCTTTTACTCCTGGGAATGTTTTATAAATATTTCTCATTTTAAGAACTGCGTTTTCTTCCATCTGCGATTCACCTCCAGAATTTAAGGATTTTTGGTTAAAAATAGCGCGGTGGACATATGAGTTGACCCTAATGCCGCACCGCGCTGTTTTTTAAATTACTAAAAATTAGATGCCGTACTTATCAACGTCTTCCTGTGTGATTGTGGTTGCATCAAAGCCCTTTTCATCCATTACGATAACTTTCTGATCAAGCTTTTCACCGTTTTCAAGCTTAGTAATGATATCCTTTATGTATGAAGACTGACGAGGGTTGCACTGACCATCATAGTTCCATCTCTGTGCAAGTAATTCTTCAAGAGCAAACTTGTTGCAGTCAAAGCCCATTATAATTACATCTTTGCCAACGCCGTGAGAGATATTTGCCTTGTCAAGAGCAGCAACTGCACCCTTAGCCATATCATCATTTTCTGCATAGATTACGTTGAAAGGTTTGCCTGAGTCGATAACTGACTGAACGATTTGCTGTGCCTTTTCTGCGTTCCATTCAGCTGTCTGCTGTGTTACTAAAGTCCAGCCCTTAGCTGCTGCTGTATCTGTAAGTGCCTGTGAACGGCCCTTCTGAGCGGCGTTTCCGATAACACCCTGAAGATGGATTATATTATAGGAATCAAGATTCTGACCTACGAGCCAGTCAACTGCCTGCTTGCCTTCCTTAGCCATATCTGAAACTATTGAAGCTTCATATAAGCTCTTGTCTGCATCAATTGTACGGTCGAAAAGAATAACCTTTACGCCTGCAGCCTGAGCATCCTTAAGAACTGTGTCCCAGCCTGCTGTATCTGCTGCGGAAAGAAGAAGATAATCTACATCGTCCTGAATAAACTTCTGAGCAAAGCCAATCTGTTCATCGTTCTTGAGGCTGTATGAAAATGAAGCATCAAATCCATTTTCCTTTGTAAATGTAGCCTTCAGATCCTTGTCATTTGCTGTACGATATCCAGATTCGTTAGGGTCGTTGTTAATAATTCCGACTTTGATAAGTCCACCGTCATCTTTCTTTGTATCACCGCTGCCGCCGGTCTTGCTACATGCCGTGATTGAAAGACATAAGGAAGCCGCTGCTAAAATTGCGATAAGCTTTTTGAATTTAAACATAATTAATTACCTCCGTATCATTTATTGCTACATAAAGCTAACTTGTATTTACATTATATCTTACTTGTTCATACATTTATACCAATTTTTTTACGCAATATGTTTAAAAATTTACGATTATAAAAGTTGTATGTTCAGGCTTTGGATTCAGCAATGGCAGAAACCGATTTATTGCTGCTGCTTTGAAACTCATGAGGAGTTTGTCCGGTGTATTTCTTAAAAATCTGACTGAAATAGCGGTAATCACGGAACCCCACTTCCTCAGCTACCTCATACACCATTTTTGAGGTACAGCAAAGCAATGCTTTTGCCTTGTGAATTCTCACCTGTGTAAGATAGTTTATGAAATTCATCCCCATCTCTTTTTTAAACAGTGAGCTGAAATAAGCAGGGCTGAAATTCATTGCTGTTGCAACACTTTTCAGCGATATGTCCTCTGCTGTGTACTTCTTATCTATGTATTCCTTGGCTCTCTTTATAGCATCTCCGCTGTTCTCATGAGCAAGTTCAATGCGCCATTTCAGGCATTGCACAATCATTTCAGTAAAAAATTCAACTGTTGCATCTGCCGAAGAAAGACTTTCTATATCGTCAATGCTTCCGAAGGTTCTAACAAACTTTTCATCTGGTATTCCGATACTTTTACAGAAAGAACGTGTCAGCAAATATATATCCATAGCTATATAAAGGCGAAGCATAAGCGATTCAAGCCCGCAAAAGCCTATTTCATCGAAGTAACTGCTGAGTTTGTCACGGCACGTTTCGATTGAGCTGCTTTGTAAAATCTGTTCTATATAATCTGTGTTTATGCGTTGAACGTCATTTCTATGATCCATGATACGTCTGTCATTCGAAGCAGAAACCATAGGCATAAATATCCCCTCCAAATAATATCATCATGTTTTTTTGTTTATATCAAGAACCGAATCCCTTACCACCAGTTCCGGCATGAAAAGTTTATCATCATATTTTGACTTAGGCTGGCGAATCATTTTAAGTGCCTTTTCAGCAGCTCTTTCGCCAAGAAGCTGATGCGGGTGTCTGACCGTAGTAAGCTTTACATCGCAGATTGTAGCTAATTTTGAGTCGTCAATACCAGCAACGGAAATGTCATCAGGTACCGTTATTCCATGAAGTTTGCAAAAGTTCATAAGATCAACTGCAAGCCTGTCATTATAGCATACAACAGCAGTTGCAGAGCCTAGTAGCGAAACAATTCTGTTCTCGGAAAGAGTAAAAAGTGTTGATAATTCACTTGTTGAATACCAAAGAACATTCTGCTCCGCAGTAGTTACATTGTTTTCAATACAGCTTTCCACAAAGCCCTCATAACGCTTATGTCCCTGCATATCATCAAGAGCAAAAATGCCGCAAACTTTTCTGTGACCTGACTTGAAAAGATAGTCTGTGACTATCTTTCCGGCTGCAACGTCGTTCATTGCAACGCAAGGGAAATCTGCCCAAGGATACTTTGCGTTAAAGAAAACAAGGGGTATGTTCTTGCTCTTGATCTCTTCATAAAGCTTCGTGTTCGGGTTTGGCAAAGCACTCTTTGAAGGCTCAACAATAAGAGCCTGAACGCCGTGAGCCATCATATCCTTTAACGCCTGGGATTCTTCATAAACCTGATTGTGTGTGATAGCAAGCTGCATTCCGATGTTGTTCTTTTTCAGGACACTTTCAATGCCTGTGACAATGCTTGGGAAAATATAATCACTGAAATATGTAGATATAAGTCCGATATTTGCATGCTGGACAGGTTTTATTACTTCTGCCGACTTAACAAAAGTTCCGCTTCCACGAACACGGCTGATTACATTCTGGCTTTCAAGCAACATAAGAGCCTGACGCACTGTCTGCCTGCTGACGCTATGTATTGAGCAAAGCTCATTTTCGGACAGAAAGCGGTCATCAGCCGAGAGTTTATGCTCTGCAATAAACTTTTTCGACCACTCAACAATTGCCAAGTATTTGTATTCATCCATAGTAAAATCCTCATTTCAGGCATTACAATTTAATTATCTCCAAGTAATACTATGTTCAAATTGATTTAAATAAATTATAGCACTGCAAGTTATATTTGTAAATACAACTTGCTTGATTTTTAAAAAATGTACGTACATGTCAAAAATAATTATGGTTTTTGTTAAGTTTGTCACATAGTAATTTTACTTTAAAGAGCTGTTGTTTTTATAAACGTTTCAGTTTTGATCTTTGTAAAACAAGCTTTAGAGTATAAATCTGACAAATTGTTGCGATTCTGCAAAGTTTTATTTCTGCTAATCAGAAGTTTTAATTGTAGAAAACCTCAATACCCCATTGCCTTTCTGACAACAAGCATTTTTTCTTCTCCGCAAAGCTTTTTCAGCAGTTCAAATGCAACATCCGCCGCTGTTTCAGGGCAATATGACGTAATAACATTGTCATCAACAACAATGCGCTCGTTTAAAACATTTACGCCGAATTCTGCAAGCTGTTTCTGACGGTAAGCGTCACGAAGATGATATGTAGTTGCCCTCCTGCCTGTGATTATACCACTTTTGCCTAACGCAAGTGCGGCGACACATATGGATGCTATCGGCTTTTTGCTTTCGTTAAAAGCCTTTATCAGTTCAAGAAACTTTGTGTTATATGCTTCCTCATAGAATCCAAATTCCTCAAAACCGCCCGGTATTGCAAGAGCGTCATAATCTTCAGCACAAATCTCGTCCATGGTTTTGTCAACAGTTACAGGGACATTGAACGTACTTACAACTGTTTTTGTAAAACCACAGGTTATAACCTCGACAGGATAATTATAGTCATTCCTCGCCCATCCCATCACATCGACAAAAACGCTGAACTCCATTGTTTCAAAGCCTTTTGCACAGAAAAGCAATACTTTCATTTTCATTCTCCTTTAAATTTATATATTTACCAATATGTTAAAATGATTATAACATAGTATGGCAATGTTCTCAATTTATTTTTGCAGATTATTAGACAAGTTTACATAAATATTTACCATATAATAGTTTACAAAAGCAAAATTTTGCAGTACAATTAATATACTAATTAATTTATTTTACAGGAGTGGGGATTATTATGACAGATCAGGAAAGATCACTGCCGGAGCAGTACAGACCGCTTAGCCCTTGGGCATATTTCGGGTATACGATTTTGTTTTCGATACCGATATTGGGGATAATATGCCTGATATTTTGTTCAGTCAGCAATAGCAACATCAACAGGCGAAACTTTGCAAGATCATATTTCTGCGTGCTGGCAATTGCTTTTATTTTAATAATAGTAAGCATAGTTGCAAATATTTCATTGGATAATCTGTTCAGTTTCCTGCCAAATTACAGGTAAAAAATAACTGCTCACTCCGTTTGGGGTGGGCAGATTTTATTTGAGGAATTTTTACATAAATGTTGATTTTTGTTAGATTGTGGTGTATTATTAGTTTAATTAAACTTAAAAAGCATAAAAAAACAGCAAAAAGATAAATTGCAATTTTAAAGTTAGAAAGGGGTAATAAGATTGGGAGAATTCATGCGTGAATGGATTGATTTTGAAGAGGAAGTGCTATATAAAAATAGATTTTTTTGTAATCATAATATTATGGAGCATATTAAGAAACTTTCAGAAACACATTTTAAAACTCTTGCTGTCAATACTTTATTATATAGATCTCGTGTAATTGAAAGGGATCAAATTTGCAAAGATGCTCGGAAAATTCTTGGAAAAGAAATAAACAATAGTGATGTTAGAATAAGATGTAAATTATATAAAGATTTAGAAACTTATGGTTTTAATGAACAAAATTCTGGTATGCCACCAGTTGAAAAAACAGTAGATGGGAGAGCAAATCCAAAACTAATCCCATATTTATACCTTGCAATACATCCGTATACGTCTGTAGTAGAGTGTAAACCGTATCAATTTGATAGGGTAAGTGTGGCAAAATTTCTGCTTACTAAGCCCGCAAAAATTATGGATTTAAATAAATTTGTTAATAAATCACTTAGTGAGTTAGAATATGATGAAAAATTAATAAATCACCTTAATTATGAGTTCTCACGTCCAGTTAAAGGCAACTGCAACGAATATATTGTTACGCAATTTATTGCAGAATTTATTAAGCACTTGGGGTTCGATGGAATAAGTTATATGAGCTCCCTTCACATACAGGGTGAAAACATCGTTCTTTTTGATAATAAAAAAACAGAATTTAATGGTTCATTTGTATATTGTATAAATGATATTAGATTTGATATTGGTTCTGATATAGTAAACCGTCATGCTCCTGATATAATGCCTGAAGAATATAAAATTTAGAATAAACAAAACCACCGCCCACCCCAAACGGAGTGAGCGGTGGTTTCAGTATATCAAGGGGTAAAATAGGAGAAATCAGTCTTCAAATTTGAAATTTTCTTCGCAGAAAGGAACATAGTATGCTGAAACGCAGTCATTTGGCACTACATGTCCCATGTTTATTTTTGAAAGCTGGTTTTCAATGCCGTTTTCAGTAAGCTTTTGTGAAAAGAACTCACATCCGCCCGGAATCCATGAATATGGATCAAGTGAGCCGTAATTTATCTGAACGCCCTTTAACGGAGTTCCGTTTTCGGCAAATTCCTTTATTTTATTTTCCCAGTTTCCATAACCGCTGTCCCATTGAGCAACGATGGCATTGTCTTCCTCTGTGCCTGAAAATTCAGGAATGTTTCCGAATTTCTTTTCGCTGTCGTCGTTAGGTGAAAAAGACTGTCCATATGATAATTTGACATCATTTGCGCCGTCCCATGAATCCCACATTGCCTTTATATTTCCATCTGCATATATTCCCGGGCAGAAAACAAGCAGTGAACTGAATACATCCGAGCGGTTAAGTGCCGCATTGACTGCACCGTACCCACCCATAGAAAAGCCGGAAATACATCTCGATTCCCTGTCGGCAATGGTTCTGTAGTTTGAATCCATATAGCCGACAACTTCTTCAGAAACAAAATCCTCCCAGTCCCCTGTGGATGGAGAATTTACATAGAAAGAGCCGCCCGACATAATATTTCCGTCAAGAACAACAAAGATAAATTCCTTGCTGCCCTCATTGAAACTCTGATCAAGACCTTTTTTAATTGTCTTGATGAATGTGCTTGAAGAATCGCCGTAGCCATGAAGGAAGTAAACAACAGGATAGTTTTTATCTCCCTCGTTATATGTAGGCGGAAGATAAATATATATGGATCGTTTCGAGCTGTCGCCAATTTTATTTTTTGCAATGCAGGCCGAATCAATTTCCACAGTTTCGGTTGTCCCCTCTTTTATCTGAGCAGGTTCAGCAGTTGTTTCAGAAACAGTTTCAGAAGTAGTCGGCTCGGTTGTTGGGGAAGTTTCATCAGTAGTTTCAGATGATTTTGAAGTCCCTGCAGAACAGCCTGAAAGAAGAATAGTACCGCTTAAAAATGCGGCAGCTAATAATTTGTATAAAGCTTTTCTTTTCATGTAATAATATCCTTTCTGATTTATGGCATATTACAGCCAAAGTGATTGTTTTTCTGCTGATTTTGTGTTATAATGCAGAAAAATATAGCAATTTACTTGTCATAATTAAGTGTAATACTTAAACCAAGGTTTAAGTCAAGAGGTTTATAAAAAATATTTTTAGGAGGAGAGATTTTGACTATCGGACAATTTTCATCAGCAACAGGAATAGTGGAAAGCACACTCAGATACTATGAAAAAAAAGGACTTATCCGTATAGCAAGGGATAAAAATAACCACAGGGATTACTCCGAAGCGGATATTTCATGGGTTCAGTTTATTCAGAAGTTAAAGGATACTGGAATGATGTTAAAGGATATCCAAAGATATTCCGACCTGCGCTATGAGGGCGACAGCACAATGTCCGAGCGCCTTGAAATGCTTAAAGAACATAAGAAATACGTTGATGAGCAATGCGCCCGCTGGAACAGATATGCCCGCAACTTAGATGATAAGATGGATTTTTACAGGGAGCGAATTAAAAAGCTGGGGTAACAGTACATAAGGAATTATGTTGTTATAAATTAAAATTGAGAGGACAGATTATAATGGACAAGATTGAGCAATTTTACGAGGTAATAAAAAAGGAAATGACAGTAATCCTTGCAACCGGTGACAGCAACAGCCTGACCATGCGTGTTGTCAGCCCTGTATACTATGAGGGGAAAATATTGATTTTTACAGCACCAAGCTCTACGAAATATAAGCAGATGAAGGCTAATCCTAATTGCTGTATTTCCGCAGGAAGCTTTTTTGCAGAAGCAACAGCAGAATTCTGTGGGGCAACAATGCTTTCAGAAAACGAAAAACTGCGTGCAGCATATAGTGAGAAATTTGCTGGAGCCTTTGACGAGGGTATGGAATTTGGCGGAAGAAATGCCGACTTTATTCTGTTGAAACCAGTCAGACTGTCAGGCTGGGCTTTTGAAAATGATATTCCAAATGAAATGGGAATTCCGACAGTTCCTTTTGAAATTAGTATGCAATAAAAAATACCCTGAGAGAAATCTCAGGGTATACTATTATATAATCTATTGTTTTTCAGAGTTAGTTTTTTCTCGTTTGAGAAGAAGTCTTATTCCAAAGAAAATGATAACTGCTCCAACAGCGCCGTTCAAAATATTCATTATAAGCTGTGGAATAAATCCGCTTATTGCTGTACCGAGAACTGCAATACATGACAGGAAGACTAGTGTTGACAGTACACAGCCTGCACCAAAACCGCACAGTTGGTTTTTGTTGTAGTTGTTTTCTGCAACCTGCGTTGAAAAGACACCGCTCCAGAATATTATTGTAAGCGGATTTGAAGCTGTAAGCAGGAATCCCTTGAGGAAAATACTCTGCGGACTGACATCAGAAAAAAGCGCAATCTGTGGAAGAAGAGGATGTCCCAAAGCGCCAGCAATCATGTCTGCGCCAAACAGCACAAGAACAGCTGCCCCGAAAATTTTTACAGCTGTCTTTACTTTTTTTCTGTTGATAACAGCGGCAGCACCAAGTCCCGACAAGGTTATGTAAATAAAATCCACCAAAGAAATGGCAGCAACAAGTGTAAGTCCATGCAAAATACCTTCAGATGCTGATGTGTTGAAAACGAGCAGGCACATAGGCCCAACGGCAAGCTGCAAAAGCATACCAAATTTAAAACCTTTGAAAATCATTATATTGTCTGTCCCCTTCTGTTTTTAAAAATCATACCATAAAAACAAGTTAATGTAAATAGTATGTTATAATGTGATATGCATTGATATGTCTTGACCATATAGACACAAAATGTTAAAATTAGATAGGTATACTACGTTAAGAGGGTGATTATTATGGACGGTTCATATATTAAATTTCTTGAACAACTATTTGATGTTAAATTGTCAAATAAAGAGCTTGAAGTAATCAACAGTTCCTTTAATGTAGTGGATTTTAAAAAAGGAGATATTCCAGTCCATCAAGGGGATAAGCTTACAAATATTTATATTATCACAAAGGGGCTTGTAAGAGGCTTTTATATTGATGAGGACGGGAACGAAGTAACAAAGTGCTTCAGTGCAGAAAAACAGTATTTTTCTGCCGAGGGACTTATGTCAACAGAAGGAGCTTCTTTTAATATAGAGTGCCTTGAAAATGTAAGGTGCATTCAAATTCCGTATAAGTCGCTTGAATATATCAAGGACAACAACCCCGAAATCAGCAAGAAGATATACAATATTGTTTTAAAGATTTATCTTTCATCAGAAACAAGAACAAAGCATATACTTATGGAAAATGCTGCCGAAAGATACAGAAACTTTGTTAATGAAAATGCAGAACTTGCAGGGCGCTTAAAGCAAAAGTACATTGCATCATATCTTGGAATAAGCCCTGTGTCACTTAGCAGGCTGAAAAAATCAGGACAAACTTTCGAAAAATAAATCTATGTTAATGAAAAATATTATCCCTCCGTATAGAATTAAGATAAAGATTTTATACAGAGGAGTTTTCATATGGAAACAGTTTTGATAACAGGAGCATCTTCGGGTATAGGAAAAGCGTATGCCTATGAGTTTGCAAAGAGAGGCTATAATCTTATTATAACAGCAAGACGAGGAGAAGTGCTTGATGAGATTTCAAAGGAACTTTCAGAAAAGTACAATGTAGAATGTACAGCAATTCCCCTTGATTTAAGTGAGGATTTTTCAGCAAACAGGCTTGTTTCAGAGATTGAGGAAAGAAACATCACAGTAGATATACTTATCAACAACGCTGGTTTTGCAACAAAGGGCGCTCTTGCTGATACTGATTTTGACAAACAGCACAAAGAGATTAATGTGAATATCATGGCATTAACGGAACTTACTTATCTGCTTATCGAAAAGATGGCTGACAGAGGAAACGGCATAGTTATAAACGTTGGTTCAGTATCAGGCTTCAACCCTAGTCCCTACAATGCTGTATATTCCGCTTCAAAAGCTTATGTACTGTCATTTACACAGAGCATTAACTATGAATACGGGGAAAAAGGCGTCTATGCCCTTGTGGTATGTCCGCAGTCAACAAACACTCACTTCTTTGATACTTTCAATAAAATGAGCGGAAAAATGCGTGAGCCTGAGGATGTTGTAAATTCAACATTCAAGGCAATGAAAAAGAAAAAAGTCATATGTACAGACGGAACGCTTTGCAAGCTGCAGAATGTTATGTCACATATCTTTTCAAGAAAAGTCTGCTTAAAAATAATGGGCAAAGCAGGAGCGTCACTCTGGGGGAACTAAAAAATAAGCTCACATTTCTTAATGAAGTGTGAGTTTATTTTATATAGTATACTCAAACTGCCTTTGCCTGTGACATTTTTCTTTCAAAAACATAGCAAGCTTTACAACCGGAATAGCTATCATAAGTGAGGATAATACAATCTGAGCTATGCCAAAACTCGGGAATATATTTAAGCCCCCGACAGGAACAGATATTAAAAGATCTCCAATGCCACCCCCATATTTAATTACGGAAAAGTCACATAATACATTGTAAAATCCGGATGCAATCACAAGCATCCAGTAAATTACAAGCGGAATTGAAAAGATAAGATCAGCCTTTATAAAGAATAATACTGAAACAAGAATAAAAAGAAGTGTAAATAATAATGCAGGTATTGAATCAAGATAACCGATTAGGGTAAAGAAAAAATTAGCCACACCTGTCAAAAAAGTGCAAAATAACATTATTACTGAAAGAATAATATTTTTAGCAGCTGAGTTTACCATGTAAGTCCTCTTTTTCTAAAAAAGTATAATAATATAATTTTACGTTATTATTATGGTATAAGTCAACACTATTCTTAAAATAATTCTTACTTGATGTTTCTTATTATAAAAAATTATTGAAAATAAAATATCTCTGTGATATAATGATACTATGTTTGCCGTAATAATTTAAATATGGCATATGAATAAACCGAGAGGAGCGGCTTTGTTGAATTTTGCTTTTCAAACTAACTGGGATACGGTTTCGCTGATGACCAAGTTTTGCTTTGCAATGGTAGGAATACTCCTGCTGATTTTTGTTCTTGCTGTTCTCACACCAAAAGCCGCAAAGATTGTGGACAAGCTTCTCGGAAAGGCTGACCCCAATAAGAATACCAGCCCCGCAAGGGTAAAGGATAAGGACGGGAACGAATATATAGTTCACGATATATATGAGGGCTTTGGCAGTAAACCATCCGATGAGGAGGAACTGCAAGAGGCTGATGATAATACAAATACAGATTTAAAGGAATAGTACTTGCGTGAAAAACTTTTTACGCAGATGTTTGCTTTGTAAAATCAAAACAAACATAAGAAAGGAATGGTTATTATGGCTAAGGATAATAAAAAGATGGTTGATGCCATCACATCAATGGATGAGGATTTTGCGCAGTGGTATACCGATATTGTTAAGAAAGCAGAGCTTATTGAATATACTTCCGTAAAGGGCTGTATGGTAATACGTCCTTATGGATATGCAATCTGGGAGAATATCCAGCATATTCTTGACGGACTTTTCAAGGCAACAGGACATGAAAATGTCTGTATGCCTATGTTCATCCCGGAAAGTCTGCTTCAGAAGGAAAAGGATCACGTTGAGGGCTTTGCTCCTGAAGTTGCATGGGTTACTCATGGCGGAAGTGAAAAGCTCGAAGACAGACTTTGTGTCCGTCCGACATCCGAAACACTTTTCTGCGAACACTATGCTAATATAGTACATTCATACCGTGACCTGCCAAAGCTTTATAACCAGTGGGTTTCTGTTGTAAGATGGGAAAAGACAACACGTCCTTTCCTCCGCTCAAGAGAATTTTTATGGCAGGAAGGTCACACTATCCATGCTACCGCTGAAGAGGCTGTTACAGAAACAGAGCGTATGCTCAGTGTTTATGCACATTTCTGCGAAGATTATCTTGCTATGCCTGTAATCAAAGGCAGAAAAACAGAAAGCGACAAGTTCGCAGGTGCAGTTTCAACTTATGCTATTGAAGCACTTATGCATGACGGAAAGGCTCTTCAGGCAGGAACATCACATTACTTTGGTGATGGCTTTGCAAAGGCTTTTGATATTATGTATACAGACAAGGAAAACAAAAAGGTTTATCCTCACCAGACTTCATGGGGTGTTACAACCCGTCTTATCGGTGCCATCATTATGACACACGGCGATGACAACGGGCTTGTCCTCCCGCCTGCTGTTGCACCAGTTCAGGTTGTTATCCTCCCTATTGCACAGCATAAGGAAGGAGTTCTTGAAAAGTGTGCAGAACTCAAGGCTGAACTTGAAAAGAATTTCAGAGTAAAGCTTGATGACAGCGAAAACAGTGCAGGCTGGAAGTTTGCTGAATATGAAATGAAGGGCGTTCCTGTAAGAGTTGAAATCGGCCCTAAGGACATTGAAGCAGGCCAGTGCGTTATTGTTACACGCCATAACAGAGAAAAGACAATCGTCAAGATTGAAGATCTCACAAAGGCTGTTGAACAGAAACTTGGCGAAGTTCATGACGGACTTTATAAAAAGGCTCTTGAAAACAGAGAAAACCGCACATATTCATGTCTTACTATGGATGAAATAACAAAGGCTCTTGAAGAAAAGGGCGACGGCTTTGTAAAGGCTATGTGGTGCGGCGATGAAGCTTGTGAAGATGAGGTTAAGGAAAAGACGGGTGTAGGTTCACGCTGTATTCCTCTTGAACAGGAACATTTTTCCGACAAGTGTGTATGCTGTGGTAAGCCTGCCAAGTACATGGTATATTGGGGCAAAGCATATTAATAGTTCTCATTAAATACAATTGCTTTTCAGGAAGTAACGTTATGAACAAGAAGAAATTTGCAATTATTTTTACTTTTTTGTTTGCATTTGCAGTTTTAATCTGCGTTGGCACGAGAATTATATTGGAGAAAACTCATTATGCATACCAGGAGGTTCAGGTAAGAGTTATTTCCGGGGAGCAGACATATGGAAAGATATCACACACCGAATTAATAGTAGACTATAAAGGCAAGCAGTATAAACTTAACGGGGTTACAGAGTTATACACGTATTCAGTTGGTCAACAGCTTACGGCTTGTATGGCTGATGGTAAACTGTATGTGGACGCAAATGCCGTTAAAGGCGGATCATCATTGTTTATGGTTTCTTATGCATTTGGTATGGGTTCAATAGTTTTGCTTGTTCCAATGCTTACTTTCTGGATTGAATATAATAAACAAAAGAAAAATGCAGTTAAGCAAGAAAGATAATTCTAAGACACATTTTCTAAGGTCTGCCAGTGGTAATACACTCAAGCAGACCTTTATTATAACTCTAGCTTAGTAAAAACTCAGAAAGGCATGGTCATTAAAATGAAGAAAGCAATTCTAGTTACATTTATAATAGTATCAGCGCTTGTTGTTCTGACAGGCTGTTCGCTTAAAAAGCAGAACCTTGCAGGTGTGGATAAGGTTGAGAAAACCATTGCCGAAGTCGGAGCATATGACAGTGCAGAGGTTGTTTTTACAAACGAGGAGACAGACTCTCCTGTCCAGAGTTTCAGATATACCTTTGACGGAGATAAGATGGTTTATCTTTATCATCAGTTTAACGCCGATGGTCAGGAGAAAATCACCTACAGCAACGGAACGGATACATGGGTTAAGGATTACGGCGAGGATACAGCGCAGAAAATGAACGATTCGGTCAATTTCCCTGCTTATACTAAAACTTCAAGGCATATGTTTGCTACAGGAAACGTCGTTTTCTACATGAACGGGTTTATTGCGGAAAGCAATTCTATTCCATATGCTAACGGAATGGAAACGTATATTTATAGCTACAATGCAAAGAAAGTAAATAAAAGCACAGGCGCTGATATTCAATCTATCAAGACAACGTTTAATTATGATTGGTTTGGGAATTTTAGTAACATGGTTCAGGACAATGTGTCTTTAGAAAACGGAGAAGAAGTAAGAACATGTACCCGCCTTGAATTCAGGGATGTTAACCAAATTACTTCAATTGAGAATCCGTTTGAAAATCAATAAAACATATTATTATGTGATGAAAAAGGCTCAATATACTATTAAATAAAGTGTTATTTTGCCGTTTGTACAAAATGCATAAAAATTGGGTTTGAAATTACAAATAATTCTATGCCTGAAAATGATAAAATTTTAAAAAAACCTTGAAAACAGGCATTATGTGTGTTAAAATATATCTTGCGTGACTGCAATTGATATGCGTTGAAGCGAAAGGTTGCGGACGGTATGTCCGGTAATTTTCGTGGAGTATGTCCGATTTTAAAACCGGGCGGCTGTAATAGTGAACACTGTTTGTGCTTAAACCGTTGGCAATGGAATACATATGCCGGCAGGTAAGTTTTGTGTGTTATAATTAGCCAGCCTTGAAAACTTAGTGTTTTTAAGGCTTTTCTTATAAATGGCATGCGATACACACGGCAGCGTGTAATAACTTTTGCAAACTCGTCCCCAAAACAAAAAACACAATAGGAGGCGATTTTAAGTGGCAGTCAATGAAAAAATCAGAATCAAAATCAAAGGTTTCGACCATGCTGTAGTTGATTCAGCAGCTGTAAAGATTGTTGAAGCAGCAAAGCGCAGCGGTGCCAGAGTATCAGGACCTATCCCACTTCCGACAGATAAGGAAATTGTTACAATTCTCCGTGCTGTTCATAAGTACAAGGATAGCCGTGAGCAGTTTGAAATGAGAACTCATAAGAGACTTATCGACGTTATCAGACCAACTGCAAAGACTACTGAAGCATTGCAGGGTCTTGAACTTCCTGCAGGCGTTGACATCGTAATGGAAATTAAGTAAGATTTCCGAAAGATTAGTCGACTGCAGGTCATGTTGCGGAAACGCAACCAATAACCAAAGGAGGAAAAAATATGACAAAGGCAATCATCGGTAAGAAAGTCGGTATGACACAGATTTTCGATGAAGCAGGAAAAGTAATTCCTGTAACAGTCGTTGAAGCTGGCCCATGTGTTGTAGTTCAGAAGAAAACTGTTGAAAATGACGGCTACAGCGCAGTACAGTTCGGATTCGGCGATCTTCGTGAAAAGCTTGCAAACAAGCCTGCAAAGGGCCATTTTGCAAAAGCTGAAGTTGCACTCAAGAGAACACTCAAGGAATTCAGACTTGAAAATGCAGACGCAGTAAACGTTGGCGACATCGTAAAGGCTGATACATTTGAAGTTGGCGACATCATTGATGTAAGCGGAACTTCAAAGGGTAAGGGATTCCAGGGTACAATCAAGAGAAACAACAACTCAAGACTTAAGGAAACTCACGGTACCGGACCTGTTCACAGACATGCCGGTTCAATGGGTGCATGTTCATCACCTTCACGTATCTTCAAGGGCAAGGCTCTTCCAGGACACATGGGTGCTGAAAAGACGACTGTTCAGAATCTTGAAATCGTCAAGATAGATGCAGAAAACAATCTTATCGCAATCAGGGGTGCTGTTCCGGGACCAAAGAACGGAATAGTAACAATCGTTGACTGCGTTAAGAAGGCTTAATGGAAGGAGGAAGCAGAAATGCCTAGTATTAAAGTTCTGGATATGACAGGTAAAGAGGTTTCCAACATTGAGCTGTCAGATGCTATTTTCGGTATTACTCCAAATGAGGCTGCAATGCACACAATGGTTGTGAACTATCTCGCTAATCAGAGACAGGGAACACAGTCCACACTTACCCGTACAGAGGTAAGAGGCGGAGGCAGAAAGCCTTGGAGACAGAAGGGCACAGGTCACGCAAGACAGGGCTCAATCCGTTCCCCACAGTGGAGACACGGCGGTATCGCTCTCGGTCCTAAGCCAAGAAGCTACCGTTTCACAGTAAATAAGAAGCTTAAAAGACTTGCTATGAAATCTGCTTTGTCCACAAAGGTTCTCGACAACAACATGATTGTACTTGATACAATCAAGCTCGATGAATTTAAGACAAAGACAATCGTAAATATGCTCAAGGCTGTATCCATAGAGGGCAAGAAGGCTCTCATCGTAATGCCTGAAGCTAACAGCATGGTTATCAAGAGCGCAGCAAACATCCCTGGCATAAAGACTGCACTTGTTAACACAATTAATGTATACGATATTCTCAACTATGACAAGTTCATCGTTGTTAAGGATGCAGTAGCTAAAATCGAGGAGGTGTACGCATAATGCTGGCACAGGATATCATTTTAAAGCCTATCATTACTGAAAAGAGCATGGAAGGTCTCCAGGGCAGTAAGTACACCTTTAAGGTAGCTAAATGCGCTAACAAGATCGAAATTGCTAAGGCAGCTGAAGAACTTTTCGGAGTTAAGGTTGCAAAGGTAAACACAATGCACGTTCGCGGCCGTTCAAAGAGAATGGGAGCAACCAGCGGATACAAACCTGACTGGAAGAAGGCAATAATCACCCTTTCAGAAGGTTCAAAGACTATCGAATTCTTCGATGGCATGATGTAATGCCTTAGGGCATTTACTCCTTTACCGATATACAGTCGCATGATATGCCATTGTATTACGGGAGTAAGTATGGAAAGAGATTTCCGCAAAACATCAAAGCCCAGACGGGCACAAAGTTAAAAGGAGATGAATCACATGGCTATAAAGGCTTATAAGCCTACGACAGCTTCAAGACGTCAGATGACTGTTACTGACTACAGCGGACTGTCAAAGGTAGCTCCTGAAAAGAGCCTGCTTGCACCTATTAAGAAAAATGCCGGCAGAAACAGCTACGGTAGAATCACTGTTCGCCACAGAGGCGGCGGAAACAGAAGAAAATATAGAATCATTGATTTTAAGAGAGATAAGGTTGGCATGAATGCAACAGTTCTCACTCTTGAATATGATCCAAACAGAAGCGCATTTATCGCTCTCGTTCAGTATGAAGACGGCGAGAAGAGATACATCATCGCTCCAAACGGTCTTGCAGTAGGCGACGTAGTTCGTGCCGGTGCAGATGCTGATATCAAGCCAGGTAACTCACTTGAGCTTGCAAACATCCCAGTAGGTACATTTATCCACAACATTGAGCTTTATCCTGGCAAGGGCGCACAGCTCGTTCGTTCAGCAGGAAACATGGCTCAGCTCATGGGTAAAGAAGAAACTTACGCACTCGTAAGACTTCCTTCAGGTGAAATGAGAAAAATCGCAATCAACTGTAAGGCTTCAATCGGTCAGGTTTCAAACATTGACCATGAAAACGTAAGCCTCGGTAAGGCTGGTAAGACACGTCACCTTGGTATCAGACCAACAGTTCGTGGTTCTGTAATGAACCCTTGCGATCACCCACACGGAGGCGGTGAAGGTAAATCACCAGTCGGACGTCCGGGACCTGTTACACCTTGGGGCAAGCCAGCACTCGGTTACAAGACAAGAAAGCAGCATAACCGTACTGACAAGTTCATTGTTAAGAGAAGAAACGGTAAATAATCTTTTCAAGATTTTGAGGTTAGCAGAATTTCAGACGGCAGTCTGAAAAGCAAAACTTACAATTCAAATTTATTTGAATTTACTCATAGGAATCGTAAAGAGGAATGAAAGGGATCAGTTCCCTTCCATCTTGCCTCTGACTGATCAGGAGGGGAGGAAAACCAATGAGCAGAAGCATTAAGAAGGGCCCTTATATACAGGAAGTCCTTTTAAAGAGAGTAGAAGCTATGAACGAAGCAGGCGAAAAGAAGGTCCTCAAGACATGGAGCAGATCTTCAACAATATTTCCTGATTTCGTAGGTCATACATTTGCTGTTCATGACGGCAGAAAGCATGTCCCTGTATATGTAACAGAGGATATGGTAGGACACAAGCTCGGTGAATTTGCGCCGACAAGAACATTTAAGGGCCACGCAGGTTCAAAAGTATCCAATAACGGTAAGAAATAAGGTAGAGAGGAGAATTTAAGATGGAAGCAAGAGCATATCTTAAAAATGCTCGCATAGCACCAAGAAAGGTTCAGATCGTTCTCGACCTCATTAGAGGAAAAGACGTTGAGACTGCTATGGCGATTTTAAAGCATACACCTAAATCTGCCTGTGAATACCTGGAGAAGCTTCTGAAGTCCGCGATTGCAAACGCTGAACACAATTTTGGTATGGATAAGGACAACCTTTTTGTATCAGAGTGTTTTGTTTGCCCGGGTCCAATAATGAAGAGAATTATGCCTAGAGCACAGGGCAGAGCATTCCGTATACTCAAGAGAACATCACATGTTACTCTCGCAGTTAAGGAAAAAGAATAAGTCGAAAGAGGAGGTAAACTATGGGACAGAAAGTAAATCCACACGGACTTCGTGTCGGTGTAATCAAAGATTGGGATTCCCGCTGGTTTGCAAACAAAGCAGCTTTCGGCGATACTTTGGTTGAGGACTACAACGTTCGTAACTACATTAAGAAGAACTTAAATGCAGCAGGAGTTCCTCGTATCGAAATCGAAAGATTTGCAGACAAAGTAAGAATTCACGTTCACTGCGCAAAGCCTGGTATTGTAATAGGCAGAGGCGGAGAAAATATAGAAAAGATTCGTTTAGCTGTTGAAAAGATGATCAAAAAGTCAGTAAACATCAATATAGTTGAAGTTAAGGCACCTGATCTCGATGCACAGCTTGTAGCTGAAAGCATTGCTTCACAGCTCGAAAACAGAGTTTCTTTCAGAAGAGCAATGAAGCAGTCAATCGGCAGAGCAATGAAGCTTGGCGCAAGAGGTATCAAGACAAGAGTTTCAGGACGTCTCGGCGGAGCTGAAATTGCAAGAGCTGAAAGCTATCATGAAGGTACTATTCCACTTCAGACAATCCGTGCAGATATTGATTACGGAACAGCAGAAGCAGCAACAACATACGGACGCATCGGCGTTAAGGTATGGATCTATAAGGGAGAAATCCTCAAGGGTGATGTAGCTGCAGCTAAGGCAAGAGCAATGGAAAAGCCTGAAAGAAAGCCACGTCAGCCAAAGGCTCGTGATGACAGAAGAAACAATAATAATTACGGCCAGCGTCGTGAAGGCGGTTTCAGACCTCGCACTGATAGAAGAGAAGGAGGTAACAACTAATGCTGCTTCCAAAAAGAGTTAAATACAGAAGAGTCCATAGAGGAAGAATGACTGGTAAGGCACTCAGAGGTAACAAGGTTTCCAATGGTGAGTTTGGCCTTCAGGCACTTGAGCCAGCATGGATTACTTCCAACCAGATAGAATCAGCTCGTATCGCAATGACTCGTTACATCAAGCGTGGCGGTCAGGTATGGATAAAGATATTCCCAGATAAGCCAGTAACAAAGAAGCCTGCCGAAGTTCGAATGGGTTCCGGTAAGGGTGCTCCTGAGTTCTGGGTAGCTGTAGTAAAGCCAGGCAGAGTAATGTTTGAAATTGCCGGTGTTTCAGAGGAAATCGCAAGAGAAGCTATGCGTCTTGCTATGCACAAGCTTCCAATCCAGTGTAAGTTCGTAAAACGTGAAGAAGAGGAGGCGAGCAAATAATGAAGGCTCCAGAAGTAAGAGATATGACCAGCCTTGAGCTGAACACAAAGCTTACTGATTTAAAGAAAGAGTTGTTTGCTCTTCGTTTTCAGCTCGCTGTGAATCAGCTTGATAACCCTACACGTTTAAAGGCGGTTAAAAAGGATATTGCCCGCATCAAGACTGTTATGCGTGAGCGTTCCGAAGCTCAGCAGTAAGTGAAGGGAGGTCATAAAAATGGCTGAAAGAAATCTTAGAAAATCAAGAATCGGCAAGGTAGTTTCTAATAAAATGGATAAGACTATCGTTGTTGCAATCGAAGACAACGTAAGACATCCGCTTTACAAGAAGATTATCAAGAGAACTATCAAGCTTAAGGCTCATGATGAAAACAACACATGCAACATCGGTGACCGCGTTGAAATCATGGAGACACGTCCGCTTTCAAAGGATAAGAGATGGCGTCTTGTTGAGGTTATCGAGAAGGCTAAGTAATTCAGCAAAAAGTAACCGCGCAAATGCATGAGACGCACGGGTGCGTTGTTAAGGCATAGCGGCAATAATAAAGTTTAAGAAGCATAAAGTTGGAGGTCGCTGTGACCTCTGACCTGTGACTTCAGTCGGGAAGGAGTAATGCGCTGTGATACAGATGCAGACTTATTTAAAAGTCGCTGACAATACAGGTGCCAAGGAGCTTATGTGTATCAGAGTACTTGGTGGAACACGCAGAAGATATGCAAATATCGGAGACGTAGTTGTTGCTTCCGTTAAAAAAGCAACACCAGGCGGCGTTGTTAAAAAGGGTGACGTAGTAAAGGCAGTAATAGTACGTTCAGCTAAGGGTGTTCGCCGTGAGGACGGAACATATATCAGATTTGATGAAAACGCAGCAGTTATTGTCAAGGAAGATAAGAACCCAAGAGGAACACGTATTTTTGGACCAGTGGCTAGAGAGCTCAGAGATAAGGATTATTTAAAGATTCTTTCTCTTGCTCCTGAAGTACTTTAAAAGGAGGTGCCGCAAATGAATATAAAACTACATGTAAAAACAGGCGACACCGTTAGTATCCTTTCAGGTAAGGATAAGGGCAAGCAGGGTAAGGTTCTTGAGGTTTCACCAAAGGAAGGCAAAGTAATAGTTGAAGGCATCAACTATGTTACTAAGCATGTTAAACCTCGCCAGATGGGACAGCAGGGCGGCATTGTAAAGTGCGAAGCTCCACTGTACGTTTCAAAGGTTCAGGTTGTATGCCCACACTGCGGAAAGCCTACAAGAGTAGGTCACAAGATTAATGCAGACGGCAGCAAGGTAAGAGTATGTAAAAATGCTGAATGCGGCAAGACATTTTAAAGAAAGGAGTTATATGATATGGCAACTAATATGAAAGAACTCTATGTCAGCACAGTAGCTCCTGCTTTAATGAAGAAGTTTGGCTACAAGAGTGTAATGCAGATTCCAAAGCTCGACAAGGTAGTAATCAATGTCGGCGCTGGAGAAGCAAAAGAAAATTCAAAGGTAATTGACGCAATCATGAGCGATCTTGCACTTATCACAGGTCAGAAGCCTGTAGTATGTCGTGCAAAGAAGTCAATTGCAAACTTTAAAGTCCGTGAAGGTCAGGCAATCGGTGTTAAGGTAACACTTAGAAGTGATAAGATGTACGAATTCCTCGACAGACTTTTCAACGTTGCTTTTCCACGTGTACGTGACTTTAGAGGCATCAACGGTAACTCATTCGATGGAAGAGGAAACTACTCAACAGGTATCAAGGAGCAGCTTATATTCCCAGAAGTCGAATTTGATAAGATCGATAAGATTCGTGGTATGGATATAAACATTATCACAACTGCAAACACAGATGAGGAAGCAAAGGAACTGCTCGAGCTAATGGGCGCTCCTTTCGCAAAGTAAATTTTCGGGAGGGATAACTAAACATGGCAAAATTGTCAATGAAGCTTAAACAGCAGAGAACTCCTAAGTTTTCCACTAGATCATACAACAGATGTAAAATCTGCGGCAGACCGCACGCATATTTAAGAAAGTTCGGTATATGCCGTATCTGTTTCAGAGAGCTTGCACATCAGGGCAAAATTCCTGGAGTTAAAAAGGCAAGCTGGTAAACAGCCGGCGAGAACACCCGGTTCTCAATCATATATAAGGAGGTTAACAAAGGTATGCAAATTACTGATACAATTGCTGATATTCTTACAAGAATTCGTAATGCGAATACTGCTAAGCACGCAACAGTTGACGTTCCTGCTTCAAACATTAAAAAGGCTATTACACAGATCCTTGTTGATGAGGGTTATGTTAAGAGCTATCAGTTTATTGAAGATGGAAAGCAGGGTATAATCAGAATAACACTGAAGTACGGTGATAATAAATCACAGGTTATCACAGGACTTCGCAGAGTATCAAAGCCAGGTCTTAGAATTTATAAGAGCTGTGAGGATATGCCAAAGGTAATGAAGGGTCTCGGAATTGCCATTGTCTCCACATCAAAGGGAGTCATGACAGATAAGAAGGCTAGAGAATTAAATGTCGGCGGCGAAATCCTTGCATTCGTATGGTAAGGAGGAACACATAAATGTCAAGAATAGGTAGAAAGCCGATTAGTGTTCCTGCTGGCGTTGAAGTAAAACTCGACGGCAATACTATTACAGTAAAGGGACCAAAGGGCTCATTAACAAAGTCATTCAACCAGGATATGATAATCAAGCTTGAGGGCAATGAAATTATTGTTGATCGTCCTTCAGAGGAAAAGATCCACAAGTCACTTCACGGTCTTACAAGAACACTTATCCAGAACATGGTTGAAGGCGTTACAACAGGATTTAAGAAGGCACTTGAAATTGAAGGTGTCGGCTACCGTGCTACTAAGCAGGGCAAGAATCTTGTTATGAACCTCGGTTATTCACATCAGGTAATCATTCCTGAAACAGATGAAATAACAATCGAAGTTCCAAGTGCTACTAGCATAATTGTTAACGGTATCGACAAGCAGGTTGTAGGCCAGTTTGCAGCAGAAATCCGTGAAAAGAGAGTTCCGGAGCCATATAAGGGCAAGGGAATTCATTATGTTGGCGAACGTATCATCCGTAAGGAAGGTAAAGCAGGTAAGGGCAAGAAGTAAGAGTGAATCTGAAAAGGTCCATTATTACATCACAGGGCTGTGTGCATAAAGTACCGGTTCGGTAGATATCCTGATACGTAAGAGAATGGGACAGCTGAAAAAGCTACTATTCTCCAGTTAAAAAAGGAGTGAAAAATAATATGGTAAAGCAGTTTAACAGAAGTGCTGCAAGACTTAAGAGACAAAAGAGAGTTCGTGCAAAGGTAAGCGGAACAGCAGCATGCCCAAGACTTAACGTTTTTCGCAGCGCAAATCACATTTATGCTCAGCTTATAGATGACGTTGCAGGTGTTACACTCGCAGCAGCATCATCAATGGAAAAAGACTTCGATGCTAACGGCGGCAACAAGGACGGCGCTTTCAAGGTTGGCGAAATGATCGCTAAGAAGGCTGCAGAAAAGGGTATCACAGACGTTGTATTTGACCGTGCAGGTTTCCTGTATCACGGAAGAGTAGCAAGTCTTGCTGACGGAGCTAGAAAAGGCGGATTAAACTTCTAATCCACTCTATCAATTAACAAGGAGGTAATACTTTTGGCAAATGCTAAGATAGATGCTTCAAATCTCGAACTGACTGAAAAGGTAGTTACAATTAACAGAGTATCAAAGACTGTTAAAGGTGGACGTATCTTCAAGTTTGCTGCTCTCGTAGTAGTAGGCGACGGCAACGGAATCGTTGGTTTCGGTCTCGGAAAGTCAGGAGAAGTTCCTGATGCTATCCGTAAGGGTATCGAAGATGCAAAGAAGAATTTAATTAAGGTTTCTCTCAGAGGATCAACAATTCCTCACGAAATAGTAGGTGAGTTCGGCGCAGGCCGTGTTCTCATGAAGCCAGCTGCACCTGGTACAGGTGTTATCGCAGGCGGTCCAGTTCGTTCCGTAATCGAAATGGCTGGAATCAAGGACATCAGAACAAAGTCACTTCGTTCAAACAATGTTTGTAATGTAGTAAGAGCAACAATCAACGGTCTTGCTAACTGCCGCAGCGCTAAGGAAGTTGCTGCAATCAGAGGCAAGTCAGTAAAAGAAATTTTAGGATAAGGAGGATGCTCGCATGGCACTTAAAGTAAAGCTCGTAAAGAGTCTTAACAGCTGTAAGAAAGATCAGATTGCTACTGCTCATTCTCTTGGCCTTCGTAAAATCAGCGATGCAACAGTGCAGCCTGATAACGAAGCTACAAAGGGCAAAGTCAGAAAGATATCCCACCTCGTAGAGGTTACTGAAGCATAATTGCAAGGAGGTGCGAAAAATTATGAAGATTCATGAATTATCACCTGCTGAGGGCTCAACCAGAGATGTCAAGAGAATTGGCCGTGGACAGGGTTCAGGACAGGGAAAGACAGCCGGCAAGGGTCACAAAGGTCAGAATGCACGTTCAGGCGGCGGAGTAAGACCAGGATTTGAAGGCGGTCAGATGCCTCTCGCAAGAAGAATTCCAAAGAGAGGTTTCAACAATATATTATTTGCAACAAAGTATGCAGAAGTTAACGTTTCTGCACTTGAAGTATTCAAGGAAGGAACCGTTGTTGATACAGATTTGCTTTTAGCAGCAGGTATCATCAAGAAGGAACTTGACGGAGTTAAGATCCTTGGAAACGGTGAGCTTACAAAGAACCTTACAGTTAAGGCAGCAGCTTTCTCACAGGCAGCAAAGGATAAAATTGAAAAGGCAGGCGGGAAGGCAGAGGTGATGTAATGTGTTCCAGACCTTCAGAAATGCTTGGAAGGTAGTAGAAGTTCGTAAAAAGATTCTCTACACATTACTAATTATTCTCATATTCCGTATTGGATGTGCTATTACAGTTCCGTTTCTGGATGCATCAGTGCTTGCTGCCGAACTAAGCGGCAGTACAGGAGGAAATTTCTTGAACTATCTTGATATTCTCTCCGGCGGCGCTCTTTCAAAAGGAACATTATTTGCATTGTCAATTCAGCCATATATCAACGCATCAATCATTGTTCAGCTTCTGACATATGCTCTCCCTCCTCTTGAACGTCTTCAGAAGGAAGGCGAAGAGGGAAGGAAAAAGCTTCAGAAGATAACAAGCGTTGTATCAATGGTAATCGCAATTGTCATGTCATATGCATACTACATGCTTCAGAGAAATCGTGGAGCTGTTCAGTACACAGATGGATTCCCTGGAATATTTACTGCGATAGTAATTATCGTGGCATTTGTTGCAGGTTCATCCCTTATCGTATGGCTTGGCAATCAGGTAAACGAAAAAGGTATCGGAAATGGTATTTCTATCATACTTTTTGCAGGTATCGTAGCAAGAGGTCCGTCTGCAATTCTTAAGATGTTCACAGTTGCTAAAAATGATCCAAAGATGTGGCTCATAGTACCTGTTATTCTTTTAGTATTCGTTGTAATGATCGGCTTCATTGTATTTATGAATGATTCCGAGAGACGTATTCCGATACAGTACGCAAAAAGAGTTGTAGGACGTAAGCAGTACGGCGGACAGAACACACATATTCCTGTTAAGGTAGCAATGAGCGGCGTTATGCCAATCATATTTGCAATGTCAATACTTGCAATTCCTCAGACATTGTCAATGTTCATCGAGCCGAAAGCAGTTCCTGAGACTACTTTGCAGAAATTCTATGCCGGATTTCTCAGTATTTTTAACTACAACACAATATGGTATGCAGTAGTATACTTCCTGCTTATCATTGCTTTTAACTACTTCTATGTATCAATGCAGTACAATCCGATTGAAATTGCAAATAATCTTCGTCAGAATAACGGAGGCATTCCGGGCATCAGACCTGGTAAACCGACAAGTGATTTTATCCAGAGAGTTCTCTCAAAGATCACACTTATCGGAGCTATCTTCCTCGGTATCATTGCAATATTCCCGATACTGACAAATATGGCTATACCATCGATGCAGATTTCAATGGGCGGTACATCAATTCTGATTATCGTCAGCGTTGTGCTTGAAACAACAAGAACACTCGAATCTCAGTTGATGATGCGTCACCATAAAGGATTTTTAGAGTAAATCCAAAACACTGTCAGTAGGAAAAGACTGAGAAATTACTTTTTTCTACTGCGAGTTATATGTTTTTCAGACGTAAAAACTTAAAAACATCGCGGAAGGAGGCATACTGCTGATATGGCAGTATGGTCATGAATATGAACTTGATATTACTTGGAGCTCCGGGTGCCGGAAAGGGTACACAGGCAGAGGCTATCAGCGCAAAGCTTGGTATTCCACAGATCTCAACAGGAAATATCCTCAGAGAAGCTGTAAAGAACGGAACAGAGTGCGGACTTAAAGCAAAGGGTTATATGGAAAGCGGTGCGCTTGTTCCGGATGAAGTTGTAATAGGCATTCTGAAGGATAGAATAGGCGAAGATGACTGCAAGAATGGATATATTCTTGACGGTTTCCCAAGAACCGTTCCTCAGGCAGAAGCTTTGGAAAACATGGGAATCATCATTGACAAGGTTCTTGAAATTGATGTTCCGGACGCAACAATTCAGGGCAGACTCGCAGGCAGACGCGTATGCGAAAGCTGCGGAGCATCCTACCACACAGAATTCAAGCCTACAAAGGTTGACGGAATCTGTGACAAGTGCGGCGGAAATGCTGTACAGCGTAAGGATGACGCTCCTGAAACAGTAATCGAAAGATTAAAAACCTATCATGAACAGACAGCACCGCTTGCAGATTTCTACAGCAGGAAAGGCAAGCTTACAGTTGTCAAAGGACAGGAAACTGTTCAGGCAACTACAGCGCTGGTTCTTGATGCAGTAAACGCTTAATAGTAAGGCGATATAAATGATTAATGTTAAATCTAAATCAGAGCTGGAGAAAATGCGTAAGGCCGGAATTATCGCCGGCAACGCTCTTCACTTTGGCGGCAGGTCAATAAGACCTGGTATGACTACCTTCGAGCTTGATAAGTTAATTCATGATTATATTGTCAAGCAAGGTGCAATTCCTTCTTTTCTTGGATACGGCGGTTTTCCCGGATCAGCTTGTCTGTCAATAAACAACGAGGTTATCCACGGACTTCCTTCAAAAAAGAAAAGAATTAACGAAGGTGACATCGTCAGCATCGATGTCGGAGCAACATTCGACGGATATGTCGGCGACACAGCTTATACCTTTGCCGTAGGAAAAATATCAGAGGATGCAAAAAAACTTCTTGAGGTAACTGAACAGAGCTTGTACAAGGGAATTGAACAAGTAATTATCGGGAACCGAATTGGTGACATAGGTCATGCAATTGAGGAGTATTGCACATCCTTTGGGTATGGCATTGTCAGAAAGTATATCGGTCACGGAGTGGGACGTGAATTGCACGAATCCCCTGAAGTCCCGAATTACGGTAAGCCGGGTCACGGTCCAAGACTTGTGTCAGGCATGACAATTGCTATTGAACCAATGATTAATGCAGTAGGTGATGATGTTAAAGATCTTCCCGACGGCTGGACTGTGTTAACTAAATCAGGTTCATTATCAGCTCATTTTGAGCATACAGTTGCAGTTACACCCGATGGTCCGGTGCTGCTTACAAAGCCGACGATCTGACCGTAAGGAGGATGCACTGTGGAAGCAAAAATTGGTATGGTTGTCAGATCTGTTGCAGGACATGACAAGGGCAGATTCCTTGTTATTACCAATATTGGAGGAGATTTCGCCATGATATGCGACGGCCACGAGCGTAAGCTTGAAAGACCGAAGAAAAAGCGATTAAAACACCTCCGTGTTACCAATACTGTGATAGATACAGACAATCTCACCGACAAAAAGCTAAGAACTATTTTGAGGGAGTATGCCGAAGGTAAATTCCCCGAACTTTGAATCGAAATGTCCAAAAGGAGGCTTTTGCTTGTCTAAGGAAGATGTAATTGAGATTGAAGGTACGGTTATAGAGGCACTGCCTAATGCGACGTTCCAGGTTGAACTTGCGAACGGACATCAGATACTTGCCCATGTTTCAGGAAAGCTCAGAATGAACTATATCCGTATAGTTCCGGGCGACAAAGTAACGGTTGAGATGTCACCATATGATCTCTCAAAGGGCAGAATAACTTGGAGAGCCAAATAAGCGAAACCGCTATTACCAATTAAAGGAGGTATTTATAATGAAAGTAAGACCTTCAGTAAAACCTATATGCGAAAAGTGCAAGGTTATTAAGAGAAAAGGCAAAATAATGGTTATTTGCGAAAACCCAAAGCACAAACAGCGTCAGGGTTAATAAGATAACCGAGATAGAAGTATCCCAAAATCCAATATGGAGGTGTGTTAAAAATGGCACGTATTGCTGGTGTTGACCTGCCTAAAAATAAGAGAGTAGAAATCGGACTTACTTATGTATATGGTATTGGTCGTAAATCTGCTGAAACCATTCTCAAGGAAACAGGAGTAAATCCTGACGTAAGAGTCAAGGATCTGTCAGAGGATGATGTAGCAAAGCTTCGTGAGTATATTGATCGTCATTTTATGGTTGAAGGCGACTTAAGAAGAACTGTTGCTCTCAATATTAAGAGACTAGTAGAAATCGGCTGCTTCAGAGGGGTTCGTCACCGTAAGGGACTCCCTGTAAGAGGTCAGAGAACAAAGACTAATGCAAGAACTCGTAAGGGTCCTGTAAAGACAATCGCAAATAAGAAGAAGTAAGGAGGGAATGAACAATGGCACAGGTTAAAGGCAAAAAGACGGCAGTCAGAAGACGTCGTGAACGTAAAAACATTGAAAATGGCGCTGTTCATATCCAGTCCACTTTCAACAATACAATTGTAACAATCACTGATACACAGGGTAACGCACTTTCATGGGCATCTGCAGGCGGACTTGGCTTCAGAGGTTCAAAGAAGTCTACACCATTTGCTGCACAGACAGCTGCAGAAACAGCAGCAAAGGCAGCTATGGAACACGGCCTCAAGAACGTTGAAGTTTATGTTAAGGGTCCTGGATCCGGACGTGAAGCTGCAATCAGAGCTCTTCAGACAGTTGGTCTTGAAGTTAAGCTCATCAAGGATGTTACACCAATCCCACATAACGGATGTCGTCCTCCAAAGAGACGTCGTGTGTAGTTCCTGAACAAGATATTATCGTCGGGCAGATTACTTTGTCCGTATTTATGAAATACCAATGGAGGTGTAAAGTTAAATGGCAGTTAGTAGAGAACCTGTACTCAAAAGGTGCAAGAGCCTCGGAATAAGCCCAGCTGTAATGGGAATTTCCAAGGAAACTAAGAGAAATGCTCAGTCAAACCAGAGAAAAAAAGTATCTGAATATGGTATTCAGTTAAAAGAAAAGCAGAAGCTTAAGTTCATTTATGGCGTTTTGGAAAAGCAGTTTTATCATATGTTTGAAATTGCTGGTAAAATGGAAGGCCAGACCGGTGAAAATTTAATAACTTTACTTGAATCAAGACTTGATAATGTAGTATTCAGAATGGGTCTTGCTTTCACAAGAAGAGAAGCTAGACAGCTCGTAACACATGGTCATTTTCTTGTAAACGGAAGCAGAATTGATATTCCGTCATACAGAATCAAGCCAGGTGACGTTATCACAATAAAGGATAGCAGCAAGCAGAGCCCTAAGTTCAAGGAAATCATCGAAGGAACAAACGGAAGAGTAGTTCCACTTTGGATGGAAATGAACAAGGAAACATCAACAGCAAAGGTAGTTCGTACACCTGTTAAGGGCGACATTGATTATGAGGTTGAAGAAACACTCATCGTCGAATTGTACTCTAAGTAATAGGATAGCGTAGAGATACGAAATTCTGTGTTCACCATGCGAATATAGGAGGGTTTTATTAATGCTTGAAAAAATCGAAAAGCCGGAAATAGAAACCGTCGAGCTCAAAAGTGATGGAACTTACGGTAAGTTTGTTATCGCTCCACTGGAGCGCGGCTATGGTATTACTCTCGGCAATAGCCTGAGACGTGTACTGCTCTCCTCGCTTCCTGGTGTTGCTGTTACTTCAGTAAAGATTGACGGCGTTCACCATGAATTATCCACAATACCCGGCGTTAAGGAAGACGTTACTGAAATTATTCTTAATTTAAAAGGTTTGACAGCAAAGCTTTACGGAGAAGGACCAAAGACAATATATATCGAGGCTGAGGATGAATGTGAAGTTACAGCCGGCGATATTAAGACTGACTCAGAGGTTGATATTCTTGTTCCAGACATGCACATTGCAACTTTGGGCAAGGACGCAAAGCTTTATATGGAAATTACAATTGACAGAGGACGCGGCTATGTTTCTTCCGATAAGAACAAGCAGCATCTGAATCTTGGAATTGATGTTATTGCTGTTGACTCTATTTATACACCTGTACTGAAGGTAAACTACAAGGTTGAGGATACTCGACTCGGTCAGGTAACAGACTTTGATAAGCTTACACTTGAGGTATGGACTGATGGTGTAGTATCCGCTAAGGAAGCTATATCACAGGCAGCCAATCTCCTCAACGAGCATCTGAAATTGTTCATAGATTTATCTGATGAATCTTCAATTACAGAGATCATGGTAGAAAAGGACGACAAGGGTAAGGAAAAAATCCTTGAGATGACCATTGAGGAACTTGACTTGTCAGTGCGTTCATTCAATTGTCTGAAGCGTGCGGGAATTAATACCGTTGACGACTTGATTAACAAGTCTGAGGAAGAAATGATGAAGGTTAGAAACCTTGGTAAAAAATCCTTTGATGAGGTTAAGGAAAAACTCCAGTCACTTGGATTTGACCTTTCTACAGAAGAGGAATAAAAGGGATGCACAATTTGCATGCCTTGCTATTATGAACTAGTAAGGAGTGAATATAAATGCCAGGAACCAGAAAATTAGGTCGTACAAGCGACCAGAGAAAAGCAATGCTCAGAGCTATGGTAACATTTCTGCTCGAAAACGGCAGAATTGAAACTACAGTAACAAGAGCTAAAGAGGTTCGTGCAATGGCTGAAAAGATGATTACAACAGCCAAGACAAGCGATCTCCACTCCAAGCGTCAGGTTCTTGCTTACGTTACAAAGGAAGACGTAGTTAAGAAATTGTTTGATGATATCGCACCAAAGTATGCTGACAGAAATGGCGGATACACAAGAATCATCAAGACAGGTCCTCGTCGCGGAGATGCTGCAGAAATGGCTATTATCGAATTAGTATAATTCATGCCATAATTAAACGGATCGCTTTTGCGGTCCGTTTTTTCATATTTATTAAAAATAGCAGAATAAAATTATAAACAAGATTTATGGAGACAGATATGACAATAACAGAACTGGAAATATTCCTGAATGAAGCAGCAGCAGACTTTGAATTGATAAAGCAGGACGCTCCTATTTATACAGTTGCTGACGGAGAAAAATACTATGATATAAATAAAGTGGCACCATCACTTATCCTGCAAAGCGAAAAGGGCTTAATATTGTGCATAGTGTCCGAAAATCATGGAAGGCTTGATTTTGAAAAAACGAAAGAAAAGCTTGGATTTACAAAGCTAAAAATGGCAGATTCAAATAAAATAGAGGCACAGACAGGTTTTAAAGTCGGAACAATTCCATTGATAGGACTTAAAATTCCATGTATTCTTGATGATAAACTGCTTAAATTTGATTATATTTATGGTGGCTCGGGTGATGAATTAACAACGTTAAAGATTAATCCAAATGATGTCAAGCGATTGAATAATGTAATTGCATCATTATAGCGCCAAAAACAACAAAAATAGGAATTATATAAAAACCTGCAGCCCATAGAATGAGTTGCAGGTTCAAAATTATAATATTAACTGCGATAATTAAATTCAGGATGTTCCTCTTTTATTTGCTTTTTATTTTCATACATAAGATCATCAGCCTTGTCAAAAACATCCTTTATCTTGATTGTTTCTGTACCGGATGAATAACCGATTGCTATGCTAAGCGGGACAGGCAAAGAGGTAACCTTTTCGCAGGCAATTCTTACTTGCTCAATTTCTGACAAAACAATCTGATCATCAGTGGATATGTACAGTATAACAAACTCGTCACCGCCTACCCTATAGGCATTGTATGCGGACTTGAGATTCTGTGACAAAGCCCTTGCAGACTCAATAATAAGGTTGTCTCCCTCAGAATGCCCATAATTGTCGTTAACCATTTTAAGACCGTTAATATCAGCAACAACAACTCCAATTTGAATGTTCTTGTTAAGATAACGGGTAATAATCTTCTCAAAATCCTTGTCATAGCAGTTCTTGTTCTTGATACCGGTCAGCGAATCCCAGTAAGCCTCTTCCCTGTAATGCCTTGCAGGGTTGTCAAGCGCAATAAACAAACCAAGCACAACAATTGTACACGCAGCACCTGTCATAAGTATTTCAGGGATAAAGGCTTGAATTAACATAATCGAAACCATAGTTATGATTGTCGGAAGAAGAACCGCCCTGACACGACGTTCAATAGCTTTTTTGAATTTAATAATTACAAAAAGGCTCATTATGCAGTAAAATGCAAATACAAAATAGCCTACAAATACAAGGGGCCCATAACTGTAATATGTTACATTTCCGGCTACATACTCAACAGGAAGAATAAAAGTCAGAATTCCATAACAAACAAGCGGAATAAATTTTATATATCTCATAGTGCGTACAAACTTATTTGAACTAGAGAAATGCAGGACATAATCATAAAACTCGATAGCAAATACAATTCCGCTGATATAGAATAATATGTGCAGAATTCTGTTTATAAAGCCTGGTACGATATCAATGTTATTGACTGTGATTACTGTAGTGAGGTCTAAAACAACGTGCAGTAATGCAATCATTGCTACAGAGACAAATTTCTTATTACCAATTCTGGTGTCAAATTTACAGCTGCAGCGTATCAGAAAAAAAAGAATGAAAATACATGTTATTTCGGCACGTACAATTAATAAGACCATAATTCACCATCTCAAACACATTATATTATATTAAATAGTATATCATGTTTTAAAAGTATATGTCAACTAAATCCTTATTTTATAGCAATTATCAACAATTATCAACATAAAAATAGATATTAATAACTAATAACTTTTGCAAACAATTTACATATAGATGTCTTGATGATATAATTTATCTGAAAGATTTTATCTTAAAATATTAAAATGCCTCTTGACTCTCCTCTTAGGGGAGGATATATACTGAAATCACAAGGAAAGGAGATGGTCATATGTACCGTATCGGCGAGTTTTCAAAGATGTCAAAGACAACAATCAAAACACTTCGTTACTATGATGAGGAGGGATTGCTGAAGCCCGAGGCAACGGACAAGTTCACTGGCTACCGTTTGTATACAACAAATCAGCTTCTGCAGATTCATCGTATTCAGTCGATGCGTCAGCTTGGATTGTCTGTAAACGAAGTAAAGCAGATTCTGAGCGGAAGCGTTGACGTCAGCGCCGTCTTAAAAAAGCGAAAGGCAGAAATTCTTGCTGAACTCTCGTACACACAGGACCAGCTCTCAAGAATTGAATTCATACTTTCAGGTCATGAGGAGGAAGCATATATGTCTTATCAAGCAATTATCAAGGAATTACCGGAGCGTATTATTTATTCCGTTGAGACGGTAATCCCAGATTACAATGCATACTTTGATTATATTCCAGCTATAGGTAAAAAGGTATCAGAAAAGTATCCCGATCTAAAATGCAGTACCCCTGATTACTGCTATGTTCGCTATCTTGACGGCGAATACAAGGAAAAGGATATCCGAATTGAAATCTGCGAAGCTGTTGACAAGCTTAAAGAGGACTTTGACGACGTAAAATTCAGAACAATTAAGCCCGTATCTGCTGTTTCGGTTATGCATAAAGGCCCATACAGCACAATAGGAAAAGCATACGCATTTGCAATGAAGTGGATTGAGGAAAACAGATATACAATCATTGACTGTCCGAGAGAAAGCTATATTGACGGAATATGGAACAAGGAAAACGAAGAGGAATGGCTTACAGAAATTCAGATTCCTGTTGAACTTAAAATATAGTAAAAAATAGAACTGCCCCCACACACAACAGTGATGGGGGCAGAATTTATTTGATTAACAAAGTCGTAACTCAGTCTTCAAGCATTGCGAGAATGTCTTGTTTCCCTTTTGCACCCACTGAAGTTGCAATAATCTTGCCGCTCTTAACAACGGCAATTGTAGGGATACTTGCGACTTTGAATGCCTGTGAAAGTTCAGGCTCTTCGTCAACATTTATCTTGCAGATTTTGTATTGATTATTTTCGTCAGCAATTTCATCTATGATAGGTGAAACCATTCTGCATGGTCCGCACCATGTTGCAAAGAAGTCAATAAGCACAGGCTTTTCTGAGCTTAAAACCTCATCTTCAAAATTTTCCTTAGTTAAATGAATAACAGCCATATCGCTCATTCCTTTCCATTAATCCTTTGATTTGTAATAAAGCATACAGTGGCAGTAGCCTTCAAAATCGGGGTCATTAATCTGATTCCTGAATTCCTTGCACATGCACTTGTTGTCCTCTGTCTTTTCCATACGGCAAGGGCAATAACCACCCTTTTGCTTTAAGCCTTCCTTAATAGCTTTAACTATTTCTGTGTCTTCGTTAAATCGAACGCTCATTGTCATCACTCTCCTTTGTTGTTATTATTGTAACAGCTTTTGATATACATTTCTGTGACTTACTCACGTTAACATTTTAATCTTTTTAAACGTTACAGCTGAACATTTTATGGGCAGTTCAGACAAGATTATATCCTAAAAAACGAGCGGAACTGAATAATCAGCTCCGCTTATTCAATCCTTTATAGCTTTCTTTGCCTTGTTGACAATTGTCTTGTCGTTTTCATAGGTGAGAACTGCATTTGCGTGGCCGACATCAACCCACTTGATATCTGCAATTTCTTCCTCCTGAGGAAAATAATCAAATGTTTTTGCTTTTGCAATGAAGTAAACGACAACTTTCTGCGTATCTTTCCTTGGGTAATAGGAAACAGTTTCTCTGAAAGTCGGATCAATTATAACGTCAATTCCGGTTTCCTCATATATTTCCCTCTGAGCGGTTTCAATTTCAGTTTCGCCCTCTTCAACATGACCCTTAGGAAAAGACCAATGTCCGCTGTTGACATGCTTTATGAGAAGAATCTCAATATTTCCGTGATGCTTGCGGTAAACAATAGCACCACAGGACTTTTCATAAGTCATATGTACCTTATTCCTTTCCGTAGCCTCGCAGCAGCAAAGCTTCTAATAATCTATATTAAATTTATTATATCATATTGAACAGTATTTGTCTTTAGTTTTTTAAAAAAAATATCGGAAACATAAAATTTCTTTATATACTCAAGTAAATTTTGGTAATCAGAACACAAAATGGGGTATCTGCATATCATGCCATTCGGCAATCAACTTATGCAGATACCCGTAAATAGTAAATTATGGGGGAATTATTCGGTATCGGAAACTGCAGTTGTTTCCTTTGTTGTTTCTGCAGCAGTACTTTCTTCTGACGTTGTTACAGAAGTTTCGTCATTGGAAGAGGATTTACCTTTGATTTTCTGAGTAAGTGAATGGATAGTTTCAAATAGAGGGTAATCAATGTTAAAGTAAGAATACGTCCAGTCGCCCTCTTCAAAGGTGTAAACCTTGTTGTTGTCATCGTGAATGTAGTCGCTTTCGTCGAAGTACATTTTATCATTGATATAAAGCTTGTTGTTTTCCCATTTACATGTTACATCAATAGGGTTATTGCCCTGCATGATACGGCGCTTAATTGTACAGCGAAGTGTAATGAAATCCATCTCAATGTCAAGGTTGTTAGGCTCGATATATACAACAGTTTTTCCTGACGCCTTGTTCTGGACATCCAGAACATAGTAACGAAAGTTGTTTGACGGAGAAGTACCTGACGCAAGAAGTGTATCAACAGTCTTTACTCGGAATAGATTCATGCCGACATAAAATCCTATTCCGCCGATAATATACATGAGAAGGAATATCGTTCCGATAACAGTTTTTGCAGTTACATTCATTTTGCTGCAAAAGAACGAGAAAAGTGTCACAATTAATCCCGGAATAAGTAAAGGCCAGTTGCCGAAATCTATCAGAAGTATCGGCAGGAACAGAATTATGTTTATCATTGAAAATGCACAGGTAAAAGGGGATTTTCTTGTATAGAATACCAATACACAGACAACTGCCGAAATAAGAGTATAAATGACTGCAAATAAAACCTTGTTTGTATACTCAATATCATAAAAAGTTACAGCATATACAATATATAAAAGCAGAATTGTGTAACTACAGGTCAGAATGCCCAGAAAGCATTTAAACCACTTGTTATTAAGAATTTCCTTGACTTTATCCATGAAGAGATAACCTCACTTTGCTATTTAATCGTCACTACTCTGACACATACTATAATAAACTATCTTTACGCAAAATTCAATAACAGGACTATGTCGATTTGTTTACATTACAGATAAAATGGCTTAAATCAGTATTATTTCATATTGAAAAAAGCAAAACAAGCTTATTCCTAAAACAAGCGCCCTCATATGAGAGCGCTGTATATTATCTGAAACGTTCATTTTTTTTCTTTAGCACTTTTATAAGAAGTACAACAAAGATGATAAGCAATCCGACGATAATAACAATCTGAATTATAGTAACTACAATTCCGTCAGTTTTGATGTTTGCAAACCTGTTTGCAACTTCAACATCGGAATAGTCACCGATATTTGCAACTGCATTTCCGTCTGCGTCGGTAACTGTAAGATTATCAAGGTAAATTAATGTACCGTTATAAGCCTTTGTTCCTGTAAAAGCAACACCAATGCGGTTGTTTGTTGCTGTCTTAGGAATAGTTATTGAATATGTTTGCCAACTGTCAGTTTCAGTAACAGGAACGTTGTATTCAATCCAAATTACGCCGTCAGAATAAACAGTGAAAGAATCCGAATATTCAAGATATTCCTTTGGAACATAGTAAGAAAATGTCACAGTGCAGTTTTCATAGTTGTTAAGTTCAAAAAGAGATGACGGAAAAGCAAGTCCTCTTGTAGCCTCGTCCTCGCTTGCGGGAATATTGCCCTTGACTTCAAGAGAATAGCCCTTTTGAGCAAGGCTGTCAGAAATAGAATCAGAGAAAATATTTTTATCATCATCATTAATATACAAAAAATATGGCTCAGGCATTTCTTTGTCAAAGCACATGGTAGGATGGACATCTCCCGCTTCATTGTTTTCTGCAAAAGCAGGAATAACAGCAGTAGCGGCAAATGTTACTACAGCAAGAAGACTGCATAAGAGTTTTTTCATGTCAGAACCTCCGAAATTATTATGATACATATTAATTTTAGTATAAAATGGTCAGTTTGTCAACATATTTTTGCATAACGGTTAATTATAACACCGTATTTGACTTCAAATACTAATATCCAATGAAAATGCTTTATTATAATTGGAAATCAGTATAAACAAGTGACAAAGAGCTTGCCTGAATTTTCAGGCAAGCCAGTGTCCAAAAACAATATTTATTTTAGTAGGATTATTTTAAAATCTATTATTCAGCGTTTTTGTCAATGCTTAAAATAACATCACCGACAAGCATGCCAGGGAGCTGTTCATAACGGAGGAAGTCAAGAGAAAAACTGCCTTTGCCTCGTGTTATCTGACGCAAAACCATTGTAAAGCTTTGTGTTTCACGCATTGGAACTTCTGCTTCAATTCTTGTCATGCCCTTCTTTATCGGGTGCATACCTATAACTCTGCCGCGGCGTTTGTTAAGGTCGCCCATAATATCACCAGTATTATCATCAGGAACATCTGCAACAAGCTTTCCTATTGGTTCAAGTATTGCAGGATCAGCCTGTTTCAGGCCTTCCTTATAAGCAATAGAAGCAGCCAGCTTGAATGCCATTTCTGAGCTGTCAACAGGGTGATAAGAACCATCAACAAGAATAGCTTTAAGTCCTGTTACAGGGCAGCCTGCAAGCACTCCTGCTCTCATACATTCCTGAAGTCCCTTTTCAACAGCAGGGAAATAGTTTTTAGGAACAGCACCGCCGAAAACTTTTTCTTCGAATACAAGCTCGTCAGATATACATGGCTCGAATTCAATCCATACATGACCATACTGACCGTGACCGCCTGTCTGTTTCTTGTGCTTGCCTTCAACCTTAACCTTTTTACGGATAGTTTCACGGTAAGCAATCTTAGGGTCTGAAAGAAGAACCTCAGCACCGAATTTTGACTTAAGCTTTGAAACAGCAACATCAAGGTGTTGTTCGCCAAGTCCCTTGAGAATCTGCTCCTTAGTGAGCGGATCCATAGAATATGAAAGAGTCTTATCTTCTTCAAGAAGTCGCTGAATACCTGCACCGATCTTGCTTTCATCTCCCTGTGATTTAGCCCTTACAGCCATGCCGTAGCAAGGAGCAGGAAATTCTATTTCACTGAATTTAACAAGTTTGTCTGCTGAGCAGATAGAATCTGAAGTGTTAGCAGCAATTTTGACAGCAACAACAATATCACCTGCGCATGCAGAGTTAATTTCAATCTGCTTTTTACCGCAAAGCGTATAAAGCTTTCCGATCTTTTCAACAGAACCGGAGCTGACGTTTGTATAGTCAGTGTTAGCGTTCATAACACCACTTATAACTTTTATGAATGACATCTTGCCAACAAACGGGTCAGCAATTGTCTTGAATACGAATGCAGACATAGGGGCGGTGCTGTCATAAGCAATCTCGACAAGCTTGTCATTCTTGTCTGTAGCTACAACAGGCTGATTGTCATCAGGCGAAGGAAGCAGGAGTTCAAACTCCTTGAGAAGCATATCAATACCTGCAAGAGTTGTAGATGAACAGCATACTACAGGGGTGATAATACCTTCGTTCATGCCCTTATGAATACCATGAACAAGTTCTTTTTGAGTGAAAGGAGTGCCCTCAAAGAACTTTTCCATCAGTTCTTCGTCAGTTTCAGCAACCGCTTCTGAGAATGCTGCAACAAGTCCGTCAATACGATATTCCATTTTTTCTGACACTTCGGCAGTCGGCATATCTGTTTCAACTGCATTACCTTTGGCATCATATGTATATGCCTTCATTTCAATAAGGTTCACAAATGAAACTACCTGATGGTCCTTGATAACAGGAACAACAACAGGGCAGACAGTAGGTCCAAATACTGTTTTCAGGTCAGTAAGTGTATTGTAGAAGTTTGCATCCTGATCATCAACCTTTGTTACAACAAACATCTTAGGCTTACGCAAGTCAGAAGCAAGCTCATATGCTTTTTCTGTTCCTACCTTGATACCTGATTTAGCTGATACTGTGATTGCAACAGTTCCTGATGCGGAAATGCCCTCATACATACCTCCTGCAAAATCAAACAAGCCTGGTGTATCAAGAAGATTAACCTTTATGTCGTTATATTCAAAGGCAGCAAGAGCTGTATTCAGAGTGGCTTTACGCTTAATTTCCTCGGGGTCATAATCGCAGACGGTATTTCCGTCGGCAGTCTTTCCAAGTCTGTCTGACGCACCGGCTTTATAAATCAAAGCTTCGGCAAGAGAAGTCTTGCCTGAGCCTGCATGGCCTGCAATTGCAATATTACGTATATTTTCGGTGATATACTTTTTCATAGGTAAACTCTCCCATTCAAACATATTAGCGGTTTGTGCATAATTGACAAAACGCACCTTTGGTATAATCAATATTATATTATGATTGCTGAATAATTGCAATACATTTAATAATATTTTAGGATTATTAATAAATACTTATTTTTCATTTGGCTATTTTCTACAATTATATCATGTTTGCATGTCGAAATAGGCTTGTATATCTGCAAAAACCATAATTTTATAAAAAATAAAAAAACAGGGTAAATGCCGTATGAGACAACTATGAAGTACAAGATATATAATTCATTTGTTAAATTTTCACCTGCATAAGTGCAACAGTATCATAAATTTGTCTGAAAACGCAAACTAGACTGTACAATAATATTGTTTATTGTACAGTCTATATAAATCATTAAATATTCAGCTAAAATTAATTATTCAGCTGCAGCCATTGCTGCACTGAGATCCTGAACTGTGTAGCCTGTAGGCTGTGTCCAAACGTCAGCAGGAACTTCTGTTGTAAATGCATTAACGATAACATCCATTGCAGTTTCAGAAACTGTAGCGGCAAATGTTACAATCTTTCCGCTTTCATCATATACATAGTAGCATGTCTTTTCAGCGTCAACTTCATATGTATACTTTTTGCCGTTTACTTCAACATTATAAGACATGATCTTTCCGTCAACATCATCAATATCATCTAATTCAAAGCTTGACATTGCATTCTTAAGATCCATAGAATCGTATGTTTCCTGGTCAAGCTTCATTGTCATTGCAGTCATTGTTGATGGATCATACATTGTGTAAGCCATGTCAACAATGTATATCATACCAGAAGCTCCAGGTGCTTCAGTCTTCATATAAACATTTTCTCCGTCAATAGCCATTTCCAGTGTTGTTTCGCCTTCAGGAGCCATCATTGTAAATGAAGCATAAAGTGATTTTGCATCTTTAAGTTCCTGTACAAATTTATATGTATTTGAGTCCTTGATGTTTATTTCCTTGCCTTCGCCAAGGTTAGCGTAAGCATCTGCAAAACTTGATGCAGCACCACTTGCAGCAGCTTCACCTCCAGCAGCTTCGGTATCAGCAACTGTTTCTTCTGTTGTCTCTTCAGCAGATGTAGTTTCAGCAGCGGTCGTAGTTTCAGTAGCGGTTGTAGTTTCTTCTGCATTACCTGACTTACTACATCCTGCAAGCATTGAAACGCAAAGAGCTAATGAAAGAATAATTCCTAAAGTCTTTTTCATAAGTAAATATCTCCTTAAATATGTTTGTTTTGACCAACGATATTTTAGTATACACTAACAGCTTCAAAATGTACAGAGTTTAAGTAATTATTCTACTAAAGCAACAAAATACAGTTAATTCCGTGAAATATTATATTTAAAATCACATAAGAATTGGATAAATTTTTGTACACACTAACTAAGTAAATATTTATGAACAAACCCACGTATGAGGCTTATTCATTTTCATCATCCAGATCAGTAATGTTATAACCTAAAGGCTGGTTAAAAACGCTGGGAGGAACATTGTCAGTAAATTTGTCTATGATAGTTAAACTCCCATATTCATCACCGCTCATACAAAGCTTGCCGCTATTGTCATATACATAATAATGGAGGCTACTGAAATACTTATCGTCTTTTATAGTCTCATATGTATAGGTCTTACCATCAATTTCAGTGGTATAACTTCTAACTGTGTAAAAATCTTCATCTGGATCATCTGAGATATCATAAATTAATTTTGTGAAAATGTAGTTTCTAAGCCCCATAGCGGCATATGAGTTCTGATCAAGAGTCATTGATTGAGCTGCTTTGGTGGAAGGGTAATACAAGGTGTACTTCATGTCATCTATATATAAATAACTGGAATATTCTTCACTTTCGTTAATAATAGCAATATCTTTGTCCTTTACGGCAATTTGTACAGTGGATTCAGATTTATCATATTTATCAATATCGGTCAAACTTATGTAAAATGCATCTTTCTTCTTAATTTCCTGAACTAAAGCATATGTCTTGGATTTTTTTAAGCTGATTTCTTTTCCATTATTAAGAGCACAATAAGCTTGGTAGAACTTATCAAAAGGATTGTCAGTTGAAGCAACAGAATCCTCCACAGGTCTTGTTTCATTAATAACAACATCTACTGTTTCACTATTTTTGTCATCTTTAATTGTCACAATACTTAATACCATAATAAGAACTGCCAATCCTACAATTACAAGAGGATTTTTTAATGTGATTTTATTATCTGCAGGTGAAAAAGCACTGTTCTGAAGATTAACTGAGCTGACGGTTCTTTTAGGTATTACTCCGTTTAGTCCAAATTCATCAGGCTCTGGAACAAATATCTCATCATCGTCATCTTGTTCAGGCTCATCAATAAAATCAGTAGTGTCAGGAGTTTCTTTGCCTGCGTCAGTTAAATAGTTTCCTGGAATGTTATAATTCATATCCTCAAAATTCGGATTTTCATAATCAGAACTTGGAGTATACAAATCAATATAAGCGCCGCATTTTATACAAATAGTATTTTCTTTCTTATTAATTGCACCACAGTTATTACATATAATAAATTTTTGACTAATAGAAGTATCCATACTAAAAAGCACAACTCTTTTCATTTCAAAAATATTTTTTTATATAAAATATTATACACCATAAAATATTAAATGTACACAGTTTATTGCTTTTTTCCGATATTAACAAATTCATTTATCTGATAAATAAAATAATAAGACAATATAACAAAAAAGAGCAGGCTTTTACACCTGCTCCATCTATTTTGGGATAAATTATGCCTTATTTACAGAACCGAAAAGTTCCATCTTTTCCTTGACTGTAGCCTTAATTGCTTCAAAGCCTGGTGCAAGAAGCTTTCTTGGGTCAAAGCCCTTGCCCTGAAGATCCTTGCCGTCTTCAATATACTTTCTTGTAGCAGCCTGGAATGTAAGCTGACATTCAGTATTAACATTGATCTTAGCAACGCCGAGGGAAATAGCCTTCTTGATCATGTCTTCAGGAATACCAGTACCGCCGTGGAGAACGAGAGGCATATCGCCAACCTTAGCCTTAACAGCAGCAAGTGTATCAAATGAAAGACCAGCCCAGTTATCAGGATACTTACCGTGGATATTACCGATACCAGCAGCAAGCATTGTAACGCCGAGATCAGCAATAGCCTTGCATTCGTCAGGATCAGCACATTCGCCAGCGCCAACAACGCCGTCTTCTTCGCCGCCGATTGAACCAACTTCAGCTTCAAGTGAAATGCCGAGAACATCACAAGCATTTACAAGAGTTGTAGTCTTTGCAATGTTTTCTTCAATAGCATAATGTGAGCCGTCGAACATAATTGAAGAGAAACCTGCTTTGATACAAGCCTTAGCGCCTTCAAATGAACCGTGGTCAAGGTGAAGGGCAACAGGAACAGTGATATTGAGAGAATCCATCATTCCGTTTACCATACCTACAACTGTGTTATAACCACACATATACTTGCCTGCACCTTCGGAAACGCCGAGGATAACAGGTGAATTAAGCTCCTGAGCTGTAAGAAGAACAGCCTTTGTCCATTCAAGGTTGTTGATATTGAACTGACCAACAGCATATTTGCCGTCACGAGCCTTATTGAGCATGTCCTTTGCAGAAACGAGTTTTGACATATTTTTACCTCCAAAGATTTATTATTTAATACTATAATTATATATTAATATGCCGAAAATTGCAATACCCTTGTCAACAAAATAACAAACATCGTAATTTATTGCAACTGATTTTTTGAAGTCAAAAATAAAAAACAGGGAACTTTCAATAAGATAGTTCCCTGTTAATTTATATTTTATTCGTTTGTATCAGTATTTTCTATTTCTGCTGTGTTTTCTGCGCTTGCAGTATTTGAGCTGGATGATGGTATATATGTATTTGTGCCGTTTTGCATTTCATCAAGCATTGATGAAATATCAAGCATCATTGATCCGCTTTCACCTGAAGCAACGGTAGGAAGCTTGCCGTCCCACTTATCTATGTATTCCATAAGGATCATCTGAGGTGTAAGCTGTTCGGATTTTAGCTTATAAGCCGCTGCTTCAGCCTCAGCTTGTGCAATAGTCTGTTCAGCTTCAACCTTAATTCTCTGGAGATCCTGTTCAGCCTTGAGTGCATTTTGCTGTGCTGTCTGCTTAGCTTCAATAGCGGCATTGTATTCAGCGGTAAAATCAAATGAAATAATGTTGAAAATCTGAATTTCAAGACCATAGCTTGCAATCTTATCTTTCAAAAGGGTGCTCATCTGATCGCCGACACTCTGACGGTTCGTGATAAGCTCTTCTGCGGTAAACTTAGCAGTAACGGCCTTTACACATTCCTGAATAGCAGGTGAAATTATAATAGATTCATAATCCATGCCGACATTTTTATATATCTGTGCAGAATTTGAGTTAAGAACCTTGTAGTTAATTGCAATTGTGCTTGAAACAGTCTGCAAATCCTTTGAAGCAGAGGAGCAAGCAACTTCTGCCTTCTGGACTCTGTTATCAACGAGAATGATTTCCTGAACAAAAGGAATCTTGAAGTGAAGTCCTTCAGCAAGAACGGTGTCTGAAACCTTTCCAAAGGTTGTAACAACACCAGTGTGACCTGCGCTTACGATTGTAAATGAAGAGCCGATTACGATAAGTGCAGCTATAACAATAAGAATAGTAACTACTATTCTAGTAACTTTTGCACCGGATGGATTTACCTTTACTATATTTGGGCTATTTCCTATCATGAAATTAGTCATCCTTTCCCAGTTAAACTTGGTTATTTGAAAACAAAATATCAGTTGTTTTCTGACACTTATACAAAATCAATGACAGCATTGTAATTCATAGGTTGAAAAATGCTGTCATTGCGCAAATCAGAATGAAAGTTCTTCCTCACCAAGTGTATAATCATCCTCATAATAATCATCGTTATCAACAAGGAAATCGGAGTTGTCAAGACCATATGACATAGCCATCATATGCTTTCTGTCTGATTTTCTTCCTGCAAGTGCAACAAGGCTTAGAACGAGGGCAGTAATTGCGGTAATAGCTGCAAAAGCTGATATAATCATTGTTATTGTGCGAATTGTAGATTTACTCATTTCTGTGGATCTCCTTTTTCTTTAATTATCTTCAAGCGCTTTCAGCGCCTTGATTTCTTCTCTGTCAAGCTTAATCTTTCCGTCACGGATTATTTCGATTTCACTCTTGTCAAAGACAACTGGCGGATCATCTGATTTTTCAGGCTTTACCTTAACTTTGCCTGTAAGAGGGTTGGCTTCCTCAACATATCCCTTGAAAGTAGGTGTCTTTACATAAGCACCCTGCTTAGGAATAGTCTTGAGCAGTTCCTCATATGTGCTTTGCTCATATTTCAGACAGCACATAAGTCTGCCGCAGGTTCCTGAAATTTTTGTAGGATTAAGTGAAAGCCCCTGTTCCTTTGCCATTTTAATAGAAACAGGCTGGAATGCGCTTAAAAAGCCGTTACAGCAGAAAGGTCTGCCGCATATTCCAAGTCCGCCAAGCATTTTAGCTTCATCTCTTACACCAATCTGGCGGAGTTCGATTCTTGTTCTGAAAACAGAAGCAAGATCCTTTACAAGGTCCCTGAAATCCACTCTGTTGTCAGCAGTGAAGTAAAAGAGCAGTTTGTTGTTGTCAAATGTACATTCAACGTCAACAAGCTTCATGTCAAGCTTGTGGTGTTCAATTTTCTCCTGACATACTTTAAGAGCATTCTTTTCTTTCTGACGGTTAAGCTCAATCTGTTTGATATCCTGCGGTGTAACAGCACGGATAACAGTTTTGAGCGGAGCGTTTACCTCGGTGTCCTCAATCATGCGGTTCTCGATAACAACCTCACCGCATTCTATTCCCCGTGCGGTTTCGACTATTACATTCATGCCAAGTGTAGCCTTGATATCACCCGGCGCAAAGTAATAGACTTTACCCACGCTTTTAAATCTGACTCCTATAATTTCGGTCATTGCAATCCTCCGATAAGCGGATACTTTTCCGCTGTAAAATTTATATTTCTATTTGACAAGCTTTCCGCATAATGCCGCAGTTGCCGCCGCAGTATTTACATTTGACGAGCAGAAACCAATTGTTTCCGTCAGAGCCTCATGCAAAGCATCTGCACGTCTGAATGACATACGCTGTGAAAGCTGTTCAGCTCCATATTCATAGCAGCCTGTTCTTCTTATATCCGCTCCTTCACGGTTAAGGCGCAATGCACATCCGTCACGGATAATTTTGTCTGTCATAAGAAGTATTTGTTTCAAATTATTCCTGTTGTCGCCAATATCGGTGAGAGCCTTGAGTATGTCATACTCATTTCCGCTTATGATACCATTGATAATTTTTCTTGCTGATTCGGTATATTCTACAATATCCCTGCCATTAAGATAGTCAATGCAGTTCCCAATGTTGCCCGGAAAGCAGGAAACAGCTTCATCAATCTGATACTCAGAATAATTATCCATGTCAGTAAGTGCCGCCCTGCATTCCTGTTCAGAACATTCCGAAACGCCGATTGAAATTACTCTTGACAGAATGGTCGGGAGAAATGCACTTTTTGCAGTAGCTGTAAAAATAAAGTACGCATAATCGGGCGGTTCCTCGATAAGCTTTAACATAAGATTCTGTGTGGATTCCTCCATATTCTCGCAGTCTGCAAAAATATAGATTTTCTTGTCACAGTCATTCGGCATGATGAATGCATCCGAGCAGATTTGTCTTACAGTGTCACGCTTATAGATAAGGGTTTTGCCGCTTCGTTCAGGACGGATAACATCGGGGTGAGTGTTTGCCGCAATACGCTTGCAGTGACGGCATTCACCGCAGGCATTATGGTTTTCGCACAGCATAAGCATAGCAATATACTCTGCAAGCGTTTTCTTGCCCGTACCCTTTTCACCGAAAAGCAGGAACGAATGAGCAAGCCTTCCGCCGCTTATCATGGCGTTTATCGTATCAAGAACATTCTGCTTTGAATATATTTTCATACCTTAACAAATCTTTCGATGTCTGTTACGAATATAGTTGCCCCTCCGACAGAAACTTCGATAGGAAGTGCGGATGCATGGAACTCAATTCCTCCGATAGCTCCTGCAGGAACAAGAGATTTTCTCTTGCGGGATTTTTCGGAAATGATACTGATTATGCTGTCAACCTTGTCATCTTCAGCACAAATCAGAAAAGTAGTATTTCCGTTCATTAAGAAACCGCCTGTTGAAGCAAGTTTTGTAACCGAATGTCCTGCCTTAGTAAGAGCATTGTTGACAGAATGGCTGTCATCGGTATTAACAATAGCATAAATAAGTTTCATAAGCAAACCTCCCTGCAATATATTCATTCTTATTTTAACACATTTATATAGGAAATGCTATAATTTTTTAAAATATTTATGCAATCTTTCGAAATAATTTCGCCACAAACGACGACGGGTATACAAGGCGGGCAGACTGTTGCTGTTTTGGCACATATCCGTCCGACGCTTTTTTCAACAGGGATACTTTCACTTTCTCCGAAAGCCGCCTCCCTCACAGAGCGGGCTTTTGTAAGAGCAGGAAAGCTAATATCAGGCGGAAGCAATCTTATTTTCGGCATTTTCTCAGCCATAAGTGCTTTTTCCACATGTTCAAAATCTTCCGCTGTTGTACAGGTTGAAAACATCATTACTATATGCGTTGAATCAGCATACTCACATTCTATATTGCTTTCACTAAGTATATCTGCAAGCTGATACCCGTAAAGTCCATTCGGAAGTGTGTAAATCGTAATTCTGAGCGGCTCTGAATCACAAATAGTATATACAGAAGAAATATGATTTTTCAAGGTATCAATCCTCTTGACAGTTTCGTCAAGCTCTTTGCGGAAGTCTGTTGCAAGATATTCAGCACAAAGGTCAAGGGACTGCATAATCAGATATGACGGACTTGAAGAACCGAACATAGCCATGCAATCTTTTGCTTTATCTGCAAATTTCGGGTTTATAATGTGGAGATAAGCACCCCCTGTAAGCACAGGAAGACTTTTGTGGGCAGAATCACAGCAAAGGTCTGCACCTATAACTGACGGGTGCAGGTTTTCTTTTAAAAAAGCAAGGTGTGCGCCGTGTGCATTGTCTACAATCAAAGGTATATCATATTTTCTGCAAATCTCAGAAATGCCTTTTACATCGGCAATTTTTCCAAGATAATCAGGGGAAGTAATGTAGATAGCGGAAACGTGTCCGCTTTCTTTTAACCCTCTTTTAATACCCTCCTCAATGCTTAGCGGAGAAATATTTCCCGAAACGGCAGAGCCATTTTCATATTCGGGATAAACCCATACAGGGTCAAGTCCGAGCAGAGCGCAGGTGTTTATAAAAGAGCGGTGAGAGTTTCTTGCCGCAACAACTGTATCGCCGCATTTGCAGGTAATTGCAAGCATAGCCTGAATGCAGAGAGTAGAGCCTCCTGCGGAATATAATGTCCTGTTTATTCCATAAAGTTCAGCCGTCCTCTTCTCGCTTTCGGCAATAATTCCATCAGCCTCAAACAAAGCATCAGCACCGCTGATTTCGGTTATATCATAAGCATATGCAGAAGAAAGTTCAGTAATGATAGGCGACTTGCCCTTATGACCTGGCATATGCGCCCGTACTGTATGCTTATCGTTATATTCTTTTACAAAGTTATAAACAGGAGTATTCATAGATTACAGCGTCCCCTAAAGTATATATTTAAGTTTTGACAGAATGTTGCGTCTTGCCCTTGAAAGTGTTCTTGAAACAGTGGATTTGTTTACTCCAAGCATTTCGGCAATTTCGCAGATATTCATCTGTTTGTAATAGTATAGCACAATAAATTCTTTTTGTCTTGCAGAAATTTCATTTGCAAGAACATCTCTGACAGCCGCTTTTGCTTTGGCAATGCTTACGTTGTTGGAATGATCAAGTTCCTCGCTGCCATGGATAATACGCATAAGATTTCTGTCGGCGCATATTTCAGCATCACCGAGCCATTCTGAATTCAAGCGTCTTTGCAATTGCAGTTACCTCCGTCTTCATTAAGAATGGATATAACCTCCCTGATGTCATAAAGTTCTTCACGAAGAAGCCCTATTCTTTGGGCAAGATTTTTTTCTGCGTCAGGGTCATCCTGCGCATGAAGTTCCTTAGTCAGCATGAAAATCCTTTCACACAGTATTTTTTCCGATTTCAAGTAGCTGATAAGCATTGAAGTGTTATCCATTTGTTATTCCTCCGTTGTCAAAAAAATAATAAGTTTTTTCGAAATTCCCTATAAATATTATAACACTAAAACATATGTTCTGTCAATAGTATAATAAACAAATGTTTAAAAGTAAGTCAGAATTTCCGTATTTAGCGCGGTAGACATTGACGTAATATGACAATGATGGTATAATAACTTATCATAAATTAAAGCATAAGGAGAGAGTTCAAAATGGGGAAAGCATTGTTTTTTTAGATATGCAAGAGGTCTGTGTAGGTAAAAATCACGCTGATTTCTTTAAGTATGATGATACAATTCTTGATTCTGTCAATCAGGTAATCAGTGAAAATATAGATAATACTGTTATTTATATCAGAAATGTAATGAAAAATAATCTGATCAGCAAGCTTGCGCCTGTAAAAGTATTTGAGGGAAGCAAGGAGGTAAAACTGGCAGAAGATTTGAATATTGTTTCTGACAATGTTTTTGACAAATTCAAAGGCAATGCGTTTTCAAATGAAGAGTTAGCTAAATTTTTAAAGGCAAGTGAAATTGATGAAATCGAGGTTATTGGGGTTGACGGCGGTGGCTGTGTCTCCTTAACCGCTATGGGAGCAATACAAAACGGTTATAAGGTTATAGTAAACACTAAGGCAATAGGTACCATGTTTGAAAAGAGAAGGGATTCATTATTTAAGAAATTAGAGAAGATGGGTGCTGAATTTATAAGATAAACTGCGCATAGGAAAAGAACGGATAAAATTGAATAGTAAAGGATTCAAGCATATTGATACCTTAGCAATAAAAAAAGACATACCCATGAAAATTATGGGTATGTCTTTATGTATATTATATTGTCTTTAAAAACTCATCAATCTGCTTGTTTACAAATTCGGGCTGGTCAATGTTGGAGTTATGAGCGGCATTTTCAACCCAAATAAGTTTTATGCCTGTATCTTTACTCCATCGCTTATTATAACTTTTTACAACGCCAATGTTGTCCTTTTTGCCGCATATTAGCAGAGCAGGGCAATCTATTTTATAAGGCTTATTTTGTTTTATAGCTTCACAAAGTGCAAGATATCCCCGACCGTTTAATTTACAAAGCTCCTTTTTATCGTAGAAAGACAATGCATAATACATATTCTTTTGTCCACGTTCAGTTACAGAGCAGACCTTTACAATAGATCTTACAAGATTAGGATAAACAAGGGACATAGGTTCTATTCGCTCCAAAAAATAAAAATAAAAATTGGTATAGTACTTTAACTGAAGTGGTGCAGAATCTATTGAAACAAAACCCGATACAGTATCATGATACAGCTCCATATACATCTGTGATATGTATGCTCCGAAAGATTGTCCAATCAGAACAGGCTTTTCGATGTTTTCATGTTCAAAAATATCGTGCAAAACTTCTGCATCTTCCATTAATGTAAAATCCATAGCATAGAGGCGTGATTCCGCATGTGCAGGTGCATCCCATGTAAAAATGTTGTAGGTATCTTCATAATGCTTGAATTGTTCATCAAAAAGGTGATGTTCTGCCGAAAGTCCGGGCAGGAATGCAAGAGTTTTCTTGTTTGCACTCAGATTATCTGAAATCCAGTAAACAACTTTTCCACGCTCAGTAATCCATTCTTTTCTGATCATATAGCACAGTCCTTTTAATTAAGTCAATATCGCACAAAGCCACAGGCTAAGTTTCGACGATTTGAGAAACAGCGAAAATATGTTACTGAGCCTGTTTTGAAAATTGACAGAACGTATTGTGCTATATTGCCTTAGTATAAATCTATTCCGAGGAAATCATTGAAAGTTTTGAAAATTTCAGGGTACTCTTTTTTTGTGCGGACAGGCTTCATCTGCATATTTGTAAAACAGTGCTTTGTTTCTCCTGTTGCCATAAGCATATTGTCAGATTTTCTGATAACTTTGTAGGTAACGGTAAGTTTGAATCCGTTAAACTCTTGAATTTTTGGTATTATAAGTACAATATCGCCAAATCTAACAGAGTTTTTATATTCACAGGCAGCGCCGAGAACAGGGATCATAACTCCATTCTGTTCCATTCTGTCATAGGAATAGCCAACTTTTTCAAGGAAATCAACTCTTGTTTCTTCAAACCATCTTATATAGTTTGAATGATGGATAACTCCCATCTGATCAGTTTCATAATAATTTGCCTTTCTTTCAAAAGGAGTAACCTCTGGTTTCATAAAAATCTCTATTCCTTTCTGCTATTTGCTTGAGTTTACAAAGTATAACATAGTATTACTTCTATATTATACAAATATCTTTACCAAACTTCAACAATAATATTAGTTAATTATGTATTATATACAAAAATGCATAGACTATTCTAAATTAGTATTACCACAATAAACAAGAGTATGTTAAAATAATAACATAAACCAATACATAATTAAGTTGCTAACCGAGATAAATATTAAAAGGAATGGAGATTTTTATGTCTAGATTTACACTGCCAAGAGATCTTTTTCATGGAAAGGGTTCTCTTGAAAACCTTAAAAATCTTAAGGGTAAAAAGGCTATAATCGTTGTAGGCGGCGGTTCAATGAAGCGCAACGGTTTTCTTCAGAGAGCGGAGGATTACCTCAAGGAAGCTGGCTTTGAAGTGAAGCTTTATGAAAATGTTGAGCCTGATCCATCTGTTGAAACAGTAATGAATGGTGCAAAGGCTATGCTCGATTTCGAGCCTGACTGGATTATTGCAATGGGCGGAGGCTCACCAATCGACGCTGCAAAGGCTATGTGGATCAAGTATGAATATCCTGAATGCACATTTGAAGATATGTGTAAGGTATTCGGTATCCCTGAACTCAGAAGAAAGGCTCATTTCTGTGCAATTCCGTCAACATCTGGAACAGCAACAGAAGTAACAGCTTTCTCAATTATTACAGATTACAACAAGGGTATCAAGTATCCGATTGCTGACTTTGAAATCACACCTGATATTGCTATAGTTGACCCTGACCTTGCTGAAACAATGCCTAAGAAGCTTGTTGCTCATACCGGTATGGACGCTTTCACACATTCAGTTGAAGCATATGTTTCAACAGCAAACAGCCCATATTCAGATGCTCTTGCAATCCATTCAATTGAAATGATTCAAGAAAATCTTGCTGATTCATACAATGAAAATACTGATGCCCGTCAAAGAATGCATGATGCACAGTGTCTTGCTGGCATGGCTTTCTCTAATGCACTTCTTGGAATTGTTCACTCAATGGCTCATAAGACAGGTGCAGCTTTTGGCGATTGTGGCGCACATATTATCCATGGTGCAGCAAACGCAATGTATCTTCCAAAGGTTGTCAAGTTCAACTCCAAGGATGAAACAGCCAAGAAACGTTATGCTGTAATTGCTGATTATATGCATCTTGGCGGAAATACAGCTGATGAAAAGGTTGACCTTCTCGTTGAACTTATTGGAAAGATGAATGATAAGCTTAATATTCCGCACTGTATTAAGAATTACGGCGCTGACAGCTATCCGGTTGAACAGGGTTTTGTTCCTGAAAACATATTCCTTGAAAGACTTTCAGAGATTGCAAAGAATGCAATTTCTGATGCTTGCACAGGTTCGAACCCACGTCAGCCATCACAGGAAGAAATGGAAAAGCTTCTTAAATGCTGTTATTACGGTACAGAAGTTGATTTCTAATCTGTGGGTTATTACATATAATAAATTAACCTCTAATAAAAAATTCTGCCCTTATAATCAAGGGCAGAATTTTTGTTTAGCTATGTTTAGCTATGTTTAGCTATTAGAATCTGAATCTGCTGACTTCAACTTTGCCGTCTTTATTTTCAGCATAAGAAATTACATTAGGAGTGCTTGTTCTAGTTCCCTTTGTAAAAGTAAGTGCATTGTTTAAATGAGTAATTACTGATATATCCATCTCATATTCTGAATTTGAAACAATTAACTTGTCAGAAATGAAATATGGTTCAGTAGATCCATTTTGAGCATTATTTGTTTTTATTGCAGTTATTAACTTATCAAATGCAGTATTGCTTTTTTTATCGTTTAAAGCAATTGCCATTAATGCATTGGAATTGTTTACAAAAACAGGGGTTTTGTCATTAGTTACTACAAATCTCTTTGTCTTGTCCTTTGAAAAGATTGTTGTATAAGTAGTATTTGTATCGTAAACATAATAGGAGTCAGAGCCGCCTAAATCACTTAGATCAGTCTTTTCAAGCTTTCCTGTATTCATGTCATAAGTAGCATTTAAAACACCGTCATGCTTTGTGCCGCTATATGAGAATGAAAAGTTTTCCTTGAAAAGAATAGTTGACGGAAGACCGTCTTTATCGTAGGAAATAATTCCTTCAATTGTTTTTGTTTCGTCTTTGCTCAATTTAACATTGTAAGTGAATTTCTGTTTAACTTCCGTAGCATCTGTGACAGCAACAGTCAATGCGTTATCTGCGGCAGGTTTAGAGCCATCAATGTTAAGTCCCTCAGCATTTATAGTGCAGGAATTGGATCCTTCAATTTTTTTATCAAATGCGAGATTGTAAAGGTTGTTATTGCCTAAAGAAATTTCTGCACAATCCGAAACATACGTCAGGTTGACATCTTTTGTTAGTGTAATATTTTCAGGTTCAAGAGCGGAAGCAGTAATTGAAGTTGTTGAAAGTAAAGTAACAGCAGCAATTACGCATGCTATGGATCTGCTAATGTTTTTCATTGTTGTTTTCCTCCTGTATAAGTAAAATAGTATTCTTATTAATAGAAATTATTATAACATATACTGTAAATAAAGTAAAGCATAAAACTTAAAAATCCTGTCCTTATAATTAAGGGCAGGATTTTAATCTTTATTTATTATAGTATAGGAGATTACATTACTATCTGTAATACGGTTGGAAACGTCAGGCTCATAATATAAATAAAATTTATTTTCGCTTTGGTAACAGCAAATGATGCCTTTGTGCCTAAATTACTGGAGGACATAACCATTCCGCCACGTTCCTCCTTTTCAGAGGCGCCGGAGCCTCCTCTGCTGAAAGGATTACTGTTCATTCCACCTTTTCCGCTACTGTTTTGAACTTGCGCTCCTGTACTTTGTGAAGCTGTATTTACACTGTAGCTTTCTGCTGAAACAGGGATTGACGAAGCCGACAAAAACACTACAGTACACATAATTATAGCAAATGTTTTCAAAAATTTCTTTATCATATTAATCCCCATTCCTTTTTGCTATTTATTCCGGTTTTGCGAAGCAAAATTTCTGCTATTGTATTTGCAGAAAGGAATAAGTAGCTGCGCGAAAAACATTTTCGCGCTATGTCCATCCTTTCATGATGTCACATTTTCTTTTCTACATCATAATTATACAATACCATTTTTGAAAAGTAAAGCAACTTTAACAAATCTTAACCTTTTGCCTGATACCAGCTCTTGCCGCTCTCAACGTCGGCAGTAAGCGGAACAGCAAGCTCAGCGGAACTTTTCATTTCTTCCCCGAGAACAACAGCCGCTTTCTGTGCGTCCTTTTCTGACACTTCAATGATAAGTTCGTCGTGAACCTGCAAAATAAGATGAGCGTCAAGTTTTTCAGCTCTAAGTCGTTTGTATACCTTAACCATGGCAATTTTGATAATATCTGCCGCAGTTCCCTGTATAGGAGCGTTCATTGCGGCTCTTTTTCCGAAAGACTGAATGTTCTTGTTTGAAGCCATAAGCTCAGGGATATATCTTCTTCTGCCGAACATTGTTGTAACATATCCGTTTGCAGTAGCATCCTCAACAACCTTATCCATAAACTTCTTGATTTCAGGATATGTCGCAAAATAGTTCCTGATATACCTGTCAGCTTCAGCAACAGAAACGTCTATATCCTTTGAAAGTGAGAAAGCACCTATACCGTAAACAATTCCGAAGTTTACAGCCTTTGCCGCACGTCGCATTTCAGATGTTACCATTTCAGGAGGCATGTTAAATACCTGTGCCGCAGTTGCAGTATGGATATCCATATTGTCAATAAAAGCTTTCTGCATATTTTTATCCCCGCTCATGTGTGAAAGAATACGCAGTTCAATCTGGCTGTAGTCAGCATCAAGAAGTGTGTTTCCGTCCTCAGATACAAAGAACTTACGCATATTTCTGCCAAGTTCTGTGCGGATAGGAATGTTCTGCATGTTAGGCTCTGTTGAAGAAATTCTGCCTGTACGGGTTTCTGTCTGCTTGAAAACAGAGTGAATACGTCCGTCCTCGCCGATAACCTTGATCAATCCCTCAACATAAGTTGAATTCAGCTTTGTAAGTTGTCGGTACTGCATAATTAGTTCAACAACAGGGTGCTTGTCACGCAGGTTTTCGAGAACATCAGCATTTGTGGAATAGCCTGTCTTTGTTTTCTTTCCCGACGGCAAGCCCATCTCCTCAAAGAGAATAACGCCAAGCTGTTTCGGCGAACCGATGTTAAATTCTTTCCCCGCCATGAAATATATCTGCTGCTCAATTGCCTTGATTTCTTCTGAAAGCTTAACTCCGAAATCCTTAATTCCATTAATATCAGCACGAACTCCGTAATACTCCATTGAAGCAAGAACTTCCGTAAGTGGCTGTTCAATTTCTGTAAGCAGATTTGTCATGCCGGTTTCATCTATCTTATTAGAAAGCACTTCACAAAGCTGTGGCAAGCTTGCGCAGTCTGCATATTCATTATACTCAATGTAGTAATGAGCACCGTATTCAGCACAAAGCTTTTCAATTGTATACTCAGAGGATAAAGCGTTGAGCAAATATCCCAGTATGTCAGCATCAAGAAGTATATTGTTAAGCTCGCACTTGTTTTCAAAACAAAGTCGGTATGCAGGCTTTGCCCCAAAAGTATACTTTTTACATTCACTAGATAGGATTTTCAGAACAGAATCCATATCATCTAAGGTATATAAACTACTATTATATACTAATTGTAAAATACTATCTTTGTATATGAAAGATACAATACTGTCTGTATCGCATATTTGCTTCAAAATATTATCTGAAAATTCCGCTGGTGTATATTCAATAAGTTCAGCTTTAGTCTCGGTATTGCTAACAGCAGGAGCACTTGACGGTGCGATGCTGAATTTTTCAAGAAGCTTGTACATTTCAAGTCCAGTAAGCAAGGAAGAAAGCTCATTGCTCTTGACGGGTTTAAGAATATAGAAATCAAGGTTTGTGTCAACAGGTGCGTCCTTGACAATAGTTGCAAGCCATTTGCTGTCTTTTGCATCCTGTCTGCCTGCATCAAGCTTTGCAAGAACAGATTTTGTAGCTTCAACCTTTCCGTTGTCAAGCGCTTCGTAAAGGCCCTCAACGCTGTAAAAATCTTTTATCAAAGTTGTAGCAGTCTTTTCGCCTATACCCCTGACACCGCTGATATTGTCGGAAGAATCGCCCATAAGAGCCTTGAGGTCAATTAACTGTAAAGGCTTAAGCCCGTAGTCCTCTGTAAATTTATTAGGAGTGTAGCGGATAAGCTCTTTTGTTGAGTGAAGAAGTACAGTTACGTTGTTGTTGATAAGCTGTAAGCTGTCACGGTCACCGGTAAGGATATAACATTCATCTCCATTGTCAGTACAGAGCTTTGAAAAAGTTCCGAGAATATCATCAGCCTCGTAGCCCTCACATTCGACAACAGAAACGCCGATATCATTGAGGATTTCCTTAATCAGTGGCATTTGCTGTGCAAGTTCATCAGGCATACCTTTTCGGGTAGCTTTGTAGGCAGCATTTGCTTTGTGTCGGAAAGTAGGGGAGCGCAGGTCGAAAGCAACTGCAACAGCATCGGGCTTAATGTCGGCAGTAACTTTGAGGTAAATGTTCATAAAACCTGTTAAGGCATTAGTAAAAACTCCTTGCTTGTTAGAGAGCATTTTTATGCCGTAAAAAGCCCTGTTCATAATGCTGTTTCCGTCAATGGCTAGAAATTTCATGTTTTTAGTCCTTTCAAGTCTTATGTTGCTATATCCTATACAACCGACTGCGTCGGTTCAGGGTTTTTCTATCGCAAAAACCCTACGCTCCCTTCGGTCGCTACCCAAATGCTCCTATAAGGCATAAGGCGTTTCGTTCTCTGCGGAGAACGACAAGGGACGCTGTCCCTTTGAACCTTGCCACCTTAAAAGGTGGACGAACTTTTATATTTATTACGCCCTAATACACCCATATATAATAGAAATCAGAAATACCATAGCATCAAGCGTAAAAGGTGTTCCACATATTATTGCCACTAAAAGATATATAATCAATATTGTAAATGTCTTTGTAAAAGCGTCACAAAGCTTTTCAGCACGCTTTTTTCTTTCTTCAGCAGACATATTGCATGCGTCATTATAAGAAATCCCCGAAATCCAGTAAACCCTGTTATACTTTTTTATGATCTTTCCAACAACAATAAGGAACAATCCTACAAGTGCAAACACCACATCACAAGCTTTTGTAATCGGAATAATTTCAAATGTGCTAAGCAATATTACACCTGTGGATATAAGAGCAGTAGCCAAAAACAGCAAGAAAAAGCTTTTGTAAGTCCTTTTCTCATATGTGGTTATTTCGCTCATGTTTATTCTCCTTGATATGAAAGTACGTTTATTTTATAGGATAGTATGATGAAAGCTGTAACATAGGAGAGCGGTCTTGTCCGCTCTCCTCGAAAAACTGTCGTTTTTCTCACCTTTTCCCCGTTTCCTTTGTAGAGAATTTCGCTGTCTGCGGACATCGACAAGGGACGTTGTCCCTTTAAACCCTACAGCCTTGAAAGGCTGGCGAACTTTACTCAAATATCCTCCATGCTTAATGTTGCAACAGCATTAAGTGACTGGTCTGCACGTTTCCCTGCAAGATAGTCATAATATGCCTGACAGCCTATCATTGCGGCATTATCTCCGCATAAGAACATCGGCGGCATATAAAGCTTTAGTCCTGCCTTGTCACATTCCTTCAGCAAAAGTGAACGCACAGCGGAGTTTGCCGAAACTCCTCCTGCAAGTGCAACAAGCTTGTGGTTGTAAGCCTTTGCGGCGGCAACGGTCTTGCTTGTCAGAATTTCTGCAACAGTTTTCTGGAATGACGCTGCAAGGTCATTCTTGTTTATTTCAATGCCTTTCTGTTCGGCATTATGAGCGGTGTTTATAACTGCGGTTTTAAGTCCCGAAAATGAGAAATCAAATTCATTTCCTGTAACCTTAGGATGTGGCAGGGGATATGTTGATGAATTTCCGCTCTGTGCGGCTTTATCGATATGAACTCCGCCAGGGTAAGGGAATCCGAGAACTCTTGCGGCCTTGTCAAAAGCCTCTCCTGCGGCATCGTCCCTTGTTCTTCCGATAACGTGGAATTTAGCATAATCATCAACTTCAATGATATGCGAATGTCCGCCGCTTGCAACAAGGCATAGATAAGGCGGTTTAAGAGGCTCGTCCGAATCAGCGCTTCCAAGATAGTTTGCCGCAATATGTCCGGCAATATGATGAACAGGTATAAGCGGCTTTTTTGCCGCCATTGCAAGTCCCTTTGCAAAGCTTACCCCGACAAGAAGTGCGCCGATAAGTCCCGGAGCATATGTGACAGCTATAGCGTCAATATCTTCAAGAGTGCAATTGGCCTCAGAAAGTGAACGCTTTACAACGTCAAGAATGTTTTCACTGTGACGACGGGATGCAATTTCAGGGACAACCCCTCCGTAAAGCTTGTGTTCTTCAATCTGAGAGGCGACTATATTTGAAAGAATTTTACGGCCGTCCTCAACAACCGAGGCGGCTGTCTCGTCACATGACGATTCAATTGCAAGTATTTTCAATGCTTGTTCTTTCCTTTCCGTCTTATGTAATTAATCTATTATAACCAGCTGTGCATATGAAAACAATTATGATTTAGCTGATAATTTCTTTTTGTAAATTACATATGCTGCTGTAGAGATTACCCATACAGCACCAAGAATAACACACATCATTATTCGTTGGTTGTGGCTTTTTACCATGTTATCAACAAATGTTTTTGCTGTTATTTGCTTGTCAACACAATATTGTTCGCCTGTCGTTGTATCTTCAAGCACACGAAGGTCAGCAGTATAATCAACGTTGTATTCAGAAAAGTCTATTTTCTGTGTTTCACTATAAAGACCATCATCAGATTCAATAACTCGATAGTAATCAGTGCTTTTGTTATAACCTTTGCCGTTGGTATTCTTTGTGCGATGCTCTTTGGTATAGAATTGAACGGAATTGAACGTATGAACTCCGAGATCATTATAATCATCTGGATTTATTGAAACATTTGAGGTTACGACATAAACATAAACAGTAAAGGCCAGCATAATAAAAAAGGCAACTGATATAAGAGTATACGGTATCTTGATTACTGACGGAATATATACAAATGGTTTTGAATTCATAATAACGACCATTCCTTTCGGCTATTTTATAAAATATGTCATAAGTATTGCATTTTCTCTTGGTGAAGAATAAAAATTCTTTCGAAGTCCGACTTCTGTATAACCCTTGCTTTTATAAAGTTCTATAGCAGGGAGGTTGCTTTCACGGACTTCAAGCGTTATAAACGAAGCAAAGTCCTTTACCCTTTCATGCAAAGCGTTCAGCAAAGCACCTGCAATGCCGTTTCTGCGGTATTTTTCCGTTACTGCAACGTTATAAATGCTTACTTCATCAAGAACATAAGACGCTGTTATAAACCCTGCAAGCTCACCATCCGCCTTTGCACAGAGCATGATTGACTTGTCGTTTGCAAGCTCGTCATAAAAAACCTTTTCACTCCATGGGTCAGGTATGCACTCTTTTTCAATTTCAGCGGCGGCAGGAATATCTCCTGCGGTCATTTCACATATTTCAAATTTGACTGCCATTTAAAACTCTCCCACAAAGGTTGTTGAGATCTTCAATGCTTGATAGCCTTCCACATTCATTTCTGAATTGTGCCGCACCAGACATACCCTTTAGATAGAAAGAGCATTGTCGCCTTGCCTCACTCATTCCAATCCGTTCACCCTTGTATTCAACAGTATTTTCAACCTGCCTGCGCATTATATCAAGCTTTTCTTCAAGGCTTGGTTCAGGTGATACTATTCCTGTTTCAATATAATCTGCAATTTGGCTGAAAACCCATGGTCTTCCGTAAGTTCCTCTGCCGATCATAACAAGGTCACAGCCTGTATCTTCATACATTTTCACAGCAGATTCTGCCGAATTGACATCACCGTTTCCGAAAACAGGGATGGATACTGCCTGTTTGACTTGCCTTATTATGTCCCAGTCAGCCTTGCCATGATACATCTGTGTTTTCGTCCTTGCGTGGACAGCAACAGCGGATGCGCCTGCCTCTTCCATCATGCATGCAAACTCAACAGCATTGACGCTGTTTTCGTCCCAGCCTTTTCGAAATTTGACAGTAACAGGAACATCACAGGCAGAAACAGCCGAGCGGACTATTTCAGCAGCAAGTTCAGGATTTTTCATAAGTGCAGAGCCTGCACCATTTCCTGCAACCTTAGGAACAGGACAACCCATGTTTATGTCAATTATATCAGGCTTGTACGCCATAAGTTTTGCAGCGGCTTTGGCTATATAAAGAGGCTCGTCCCCGAATAATTGTAGAGCATACGGCCGCTGAAAGTCTGTCACTGTGCAAAGCTCCTCAGTTTTTCTGTCAGAATAGAAAAGTCCCTTTGCCGAAATCATTTCGGAAACAAGATAGCAAGCGCCGAATTCCTTGCATATTTCACGGTATGCCCTGTCAGCAACAGATGCCATCGGAGCAAGAGCCGCTGTTTTATCTATAGTGACGGGTCCGATTTTTACTGTATTCATAACCACCTCAAGTTTTATTGCGTATATATTTTTATTATATCACAAACCTGAAGAAAAAGGAATATTGTTAATTTATTTTATTCTGGTCAGTTTATAAAAAAATCAATAATATGTCTATAACTATTATGATTATAATAACATTGGTTTAAAAATACTTTAGGCAGCAGAAATTGCTGCCTAAAGTATTTTTAAACCAATGTTATTATTTTACTTAAATCAAAAGATGTGAATATAAAACCAAATGCAATAGAATGGGTACAAACTAATATTACAGATAATTTATATTAATCAATTTTACCAATACATCCGAAAGTGTTCTGATAAATATAGAAAGCAAAAACAATATACCATAGAACACATGTGAAGAAAACAGGCCATGAACGGGATTTGCCCGCAGGTGTAGGCTTTTTTAAACCAAGCCCTGTTGCAAGACCGACTATGCCCACAATTCCCCCTGCAATAAGAAAACCATATCTCCAAATAAAAGCAATAATTAATCCCACAAAAGGCATACCGCTTGTCGGGAGAACATTGTTTTCTAGCATTTTCTGATATGCTGTACCGCCGTCCGAAAGAAGTAAAAGCGATATAACAGAGGCAGATGTATTTACAATGATATGCGTGATTATTGCAGGGACAATAGAGTTTGATTTAAGTGTCAACATTGCAAGCGGTATACCTATTGAGATACCAAGAATGCACTGGGAAATGTTCTGGTGCATCATACCGAAAATCAGTGCTGAAACAACAATTGCAAAGGTGTGATTGTATTTTTTTAGCGATTGCAGCAAAACCCCTCTGTAAAGAAGCTCTTCAAGAACAGGTCCGATTACACATATATACATATATAAAATGAAATTCGGAAGGAAAGCAGTATCCTGCGGGGTAAATTCAGGAGTAATAATTTCAAGGTTAAAAATGGAGAGGATAAGCATTATAATTGTTACAATAAGTATGCTTGCAGTCTGAAGTCCAAGGGATACTGTTGCAAGTTTGCAAACACTTTTACCGTTGAAGCCTGTGAAAGTAAACAAATCCTTGATATTGATTTTTAGAATCCTTGTTCCAAGAATAATTGCAAACGTTTCCGAGAAGATAGGAATTCCAACGGAGCAGATTGTGCTGATAAGATAATTATCCATCATACTAACGACAGTATTGTGTATTTCATTAATATCGACGCTCATGGATGAAAATGATACAATGCCATAAATAACAGCTCTGCTTATATAATTGAAAATCACAAAGTTCATTATTATGACAAAAGCAGTGAGGTTATACTTTTTTCTGATGTCTGAACGTTCGGACTTATCCGGCTTTTCAGTTACCTGACCGGAAGGAAGAATGTTTGTATTTAAAATATCCATTAAATCCTCCTGAAAAAACATAATATATAATATATATTATACCATTTTACAAAACAAGTCAATAGTAATGATAATTCATCGAAACAACAAACTTGTAATAAATATGTAATTAACGTGTAATTGACAATTGTTTGTAAACATAGTAACATTTAATTACAATATGTTTTACAAATAATACGTTATGTGAATTATTTATTACAGCATTAAGGACATATAGTCTTTGATAATATTATTTTGACAGAGGGATCATACTTATGAAAATAACAAGATTTGCCGTAGCTTTTTTACTTGCAGTAAGTTTATGCGGATGTAACATTACAGGAAGAGAAAGAACAAGAGATACAGAAGAAATTATAGAAAGTATTTCCACGACTAAAGAAACTGAAGATACTTCTTCCGTCTCTGAGTCAGCTGTTGAGGATGAGAAATCTTGTTATATGTTGGATGATCCTGATATAAGGAATCTGAAATGGGGTATGACGGTTGAAGAGGTTATAGCCCATGAGCCTGAAGAATTGTCAGGACGCAAAGTAGAAAAGAGTTATAGTGATCAGATGCAGACTTTATTGACATATGATGATGTGGAGTTCAGGGGATATAAGACGCAAATGATTTTGTGCGTTGTTGATGAAATCGGCTTAGATGGCGTCAATTATCATATAGCTGATGATGATTATTACAAAGTATTGATGGGTGAATTAACAAAAGAATATGGTGAGCCGACATATAACGATACTGATAAGGAGTATTCAATTTCAAGCAGCTGCAGTTGGGTTATGCCTGACAAGGGTCTTTATATTTTTATTTTAAAATACACCGGTCATACACAGTTAAGCTATTTCTGTCCGAATAGCTTAACTGAACAGGCAGATGAAATAAACGATTCCCCAGAGTTATCCCAAAATGTAAAGCAGCTTGAGGATCCTGATATAAGGAATCTGAAATGGGGTATGACGGTTGAAGAAGTTATAGCCCATGAGCCTGAAGAATTATCAGGACGCAAAGTGGAAAAGGGTTATAGCGATCAGATGCAGACTTTACTCAGATATGATGATGTGGAGTTCAGGGGATATAAGACGCAGATGATTTTGTGCTTTGTTGATGGAATTGGCTTAAATGGCGTCAATTATCATATACCTGATGAGGATTACTACAAGGTTTTGATGGGTGAATTAACAGAAGAATATGGTGAGCCGACATATAACAATACTGATGCGGGGTATTCAATTTCAAGCAGCTGCAGCTGGGATATGCCTGACAAAGGATTAAATATTTTTATTTTAAAGTACACCGGTCATACACAATTCAGCTTTTTTCCGCTGCTGCCGGACGAAACATCTGAAATCACATCATTATGCCCTGTAGTTGTAGAGCTAACTGATATGCCCATTATTGAAAAGGACCCAGAGAATGATATATTATCCGACTATGCTTTGTTTTACTTTGAGATATTAAATTATTCAGATAAGAATATAAAGGGCATTACAGGGCTTGCAGTTTTTTATGATCTGTCGGGGAATGAAATTCTAAAAGTTGACTGTGAGTTTTTCGATAATGTAGCCGCAGAAAGTAAATTCATTGATGATACTCTGGCACTTGAACTTGTTGAGAGCAATGAGGATCAAATGGCATTAAAATATACGCCCTATAAAGATATAAAGTGTGAGTTTATAGTCTCTGAAATAGAATATGATGACGGAACAACAGTAACTTATTAAATAAATGCATAAACAAACCTGCAGCAGTAATACCGCCGCAGGTTTGTTTTACTTTATTGAGTAACACCGATATGATTACAGATAAACTCTTCAACGTCATCATACTCTATCCCAAGAACAAGGGAAAATTCCGAATAAATAAGATTTTCTCCTTCTGACTTTGCAAGCTCATCACTTGTTACAAGATGTTTTCCGTTTTTTGCTTTTTCCTCTTTTTGAATATGCAGTATTTTAAGCATGCTTAGAATTTTACTGACATCATGGCTTCGGAGAGTTGACGAAAACAACTCCCTACGCTCCTTGTTGTCACTACACCATTCTGTGCAGTCATTCTTCATGTTATCAATTAGCTCATAAATTTTATCCTTAGAAAGTAGTTTTCTAAGACGTGAGGATGCAGCGTCAATTGGCACATAATATGTCGAATTTGTTGAATTAATCGGTTCAAGCGCCAAGTAATCAATCTTGTTTACACCGTCAAAGCACTTTTTTACAATTCCAGTAAACCTGCATACACCTGCAGAGCCATAAACTACAAAATCCTGAACTCTAAAACCGCTTACTGTCTGAATATTATTCTGATGCATGTATGGTACCTCCTTGTACATAAAAAAAATAAGACCCTTGATATAATTATCATTCAAGGTAATCTCTGGTGTCGTAAATATTATATTGCTTTTTATCGATATAATAATTGAGCCATTATTATAGTAAGATTAAAATTGTAACCTGACTAGATTTAAAGTGCTCTGCCTGCATATCGATAGAGCAATATTATTACGGTTATTTTTATATATATATAGTATACCACAATTTTCATAAAATTGCAAAGGTCAAATTGAACAAATTATACAAAGGCTTATAAGCTAAAACCACAAACTTAAACATCCGTCCCCTATGTTAATGCATTGACATAGATGGACGGATGAATCTAATCTTATGTTATTATGACATAGGGTAGTAGCCTTTAGGCGTTCCGCTCGTAATTGATTGTTCAACCTGGGTTTCATTCATTGGAACAATATCAGCGGCAGTAAGTTGCTGATCACTCCAGATGGCATATTCTATTCCTGTTCCTGATGCGTCAATCTGGAATCCGTAATACCCTTTGAAATCTTCACCAAGATAAAGGTCAACTCTTATATTTGAAGCAGCGGCATTGACAGCCTCGTTGCTGCCGGGTGACTTGAGATAAATTGCCCCTGCAACAGGATCCACTCCAGAATCAGAGAGTGTAACTACTCCTGCCTGTGCTCCAGTGTAAATCTGTTTTGCATTAGCATTACATTTGCTGACTTTTGCCTTCACAGCAAATCCGAGTAGTGTAGGGACAAGGATTGCCGCAAGAATTCCAATAATCGCAATAACGACGATTAATTCAATTAATGTAAAACCTCTAAGCTTATTTCTCATAACATCACCTCAAATATAAAAATATTACACTTTTTAATCACTAATTATTATATGATAATATTATTATATTTGTGAGCAATTGTCAATAGTATAAAGGTACAATTTTGCAATTAATTATTGTCAGAAATAACCCAAAGAGAATCAACATCATTGGCAAAATCCTCAAATGAGGATGGCTGGTTGTTTCTAGTTTCATTATCAGGGTCGTTTAAGTAGAACTTCCCATCCTTATACTCACGGATTACAATTGCATGACCAACTTTAGTATATTCACCCGGCTTGAGTGTTACAATAACATATTTTCCTGCATTCAATGAATCAATTACAAGTTGTTTATCAGTGTGAACATTTTCATCATATGAATATTCAACACAATTATAACCGTAGTTATCACAGAACCATTTTACAGCTTTTTTCTTTGTTCCAGAAATGCCAAGCATATCATTTCCCATTAAAACTACACTTACAGCATCAGGGGTAAGTTGATCATTATGTTCTATTCCGGTATACACCATACTTAGACAGCAGCATAAACATCCTGTTTGTGCAATAAGTTCTCCTCCATCGCCTCCACCAAGATATTTATATCCCCATCGTTCATCATATTGCATGAAAAGAGGAAGGTCAGATGACAACTCTTCCTCAGTCAGAATGGCTTTTTTGTTAAGTTCATGTTTTATTGGATAATCGTATACGAAGTCTATGACTGGTTTATATTCATTTCTTGTTACAAAATAGGTAAGTATCTCTGCGGAATACTGTTCAATATTATCATATATGTACTGAATTCTCTCATCTGAAGGTGCCATTTCTTCAAGCGCCGTTTTTACGGAATCAGGAATTGGCTTGGGAATTGTTGATGGATCAACAGGTTTAGGAGCATATATCTTTATCAGCACAGCTGCTATTATCGCAATAAATGACAGAACAACAAAGATTATCATCATATTTTTTTCAGTTTTATTTAATTTTTTATGAGCCATAAAAATCTTATCCCTTTCAGTTATTTGATGTAATTATGCATAAATAAACAAGTAACATACACATATGAATAGAAAAAAACGGCGACAATTGTCACCGTTTGTTTTCAAACTAATATAAAATTACAATTAGTTTTATGGATTTACTGGGGTTGGTGGGGTTGCTGGAGCTGCTTCAGTTGCAAGTGGATAATAACCAACGATTGTGCCAGCCTTAGCAAGATCAACCTGTTCATCAGCAGTCTTCTGAGCAGTATCAGTTGGAAGGTCATCACCCTTAACCCAAAGTGTATATCCTACAGAGTATGTTGCTGCTGTGTAGAAACAAACACCTGTACCATCAAATGAATCACCAAGATAATCAGAGAGATCAAGTGTCTCAGTAGAACCAAATGCTACACTATTCATAGAAGTCTTTGTAATATTGCCTGACTGAACAAAAGTTGGAGGAGTAGTAGTAGGAGGAGTAGTAGTAGGAGGAGTACCAGCAACGCTTAGGTTTTCAATTGAAGCCTGAGTAAGTGCAGCAGCTGAAGCTGTGTTAACAAGCTTAGCGTTAGCATTAGCTGAAGAGATTCTTGCGTTTCTTACGAAACCAAGCATTGATGGGACGAGGATAGCTGCGAGAACACCGATGATAGCGATAACAACGATGAGTTCGATAAGGGTAAAGCCCTTAACCTTTGAATTTCTCATGTGAAATTCCTCCTTAAAATATTTTGTTTTGTTTTTATAAAAAGCGAACCTATGTACGCGCTTTTCCAATTGAATAACTGCTTATGATAAGTCATCACTATAGGGATAACAACCAATTACGATACCATGTGTTTTCAAATTGTTTTTTTGTGCCTCATGGTTTGCAAGCTGAGATTCTCCAACTGTATCAATACCATTGCTGGTTGATCCTGTTTTAGCATATGTTATTTCAGTATAAAGAACATAATTCACAGAATATGAAAATGTATCATAATCAATGAAAAATGCGCCCTGAAATCCAGGCTCAAAATTCTTTGTGATAATATCGTATGCTTTACTTTCCAGAGTAACATCATCAGCAATAATTTCTTTATTACTGGAATCACCTTCGAGTGTTAAAGTATCTTTAATTGTGCTGCAAAAAAGTGGTTCCTCACCAGTAGAAGCCGTATATTTAACCTTGTCAAGTGTTATACCCCTAATTTCATATTCAGTTAAAAGTGACTGAAATGATTGTGAAACCATTCTTGCCTGTTCGTCAGCTGTTTCTCGCTTTGCGTCGTTGGTGAAACCTGTAATTGCGAGAGAAAGCATTGCAATCAGAATACTGATAATAGCTAGCACAATTATCAATTCAATCAAGGTGAATCCTTTTAATGAGCTACACCGTTTGCCGGAGCTTTTCATTTCCATTGGACTCCCTCCTTTGTAAGATTTATCCGTAATCGGATATTTATTTCTTACTGTGTTTACAGTATATACCTCAGTTAACATTTTGTCAATAGAAAAATGACAAAAATTCCTCTAATTTTGTGAGTTTTACATTTCAGACTTTTAAAACGTTTTAGAAGTGGGTTTAATAGACAAAATGCACAAAATTAATTATACGTACATAATTGCGCAACAACAGTACATTTTATTATATTTTAAAAACTATAATAATTAAATATTTAAACTTTAATTACTATAATTATTAGCCATTACCTTTGATATATCTCTCAAATTCTGTGATATCAAGTGCCTTTTCACGCGCACTTGATTCTGTTATTGTGCCCTCTCTTACAAGACGTGCAAGCTCCTGGTCGAGGCAAACCATTCCCTGGTTTCTACCTGTCTGGATAGCAGTCTGGATAAGGTGAACCTTATTATCACGTATCATTGCCTTTACAGCATCGGTTGCGTTAAGAATTTCAAGAGCGGCAATACGTCCTGTTCCGTCAGCCTTTGGAATAAGTGTCTGTGCAATGATTCCGACAAGAACAGTAGCAAGCTGTGTTCTGATCTGTGCCTGCTGATGTGCAGGGAAAACGTCAATAATACGGTTGATTGTATCTGAAGCAGATGTTGTATGGAGTGTTGACATAACAAGGTGACCTGTTTCAGCAGCAGTTACAGCAGCGTTGATTGTTTCGTAGTCACGCATTTCTCCTACAAGGATAACGTCCGGGTCTTCACGGAGTGCGGCACGAAGTGACATTGCAAAGCTTTCAACGTCATCGCCGACTTCTCTCTGATTAACCATACAGCGCTTGTGTTCATGAATATATTCAATAGGGTCTTCAATAGTAATTATATGCGAGGATTTATTGATATTTACATAATCGATCATAGCCGCAAGGGTTGTTGACTTACCGGAACCGGTAGGTCCTGTTACGAGAACAAGTCCTCTTGGACGCATTGAGAAATCACCGAGAATTGGAGGGAGATCAAGGTCTTCAAGTGTCGGAATATCATTTCTCAGCAGACGGATAGCAATAGCTGTATTTCCTCTCTGATGAAAAACGTTGACTCTGTGACGATAACCTCTTCTTGTAACATACGAGAAGTCAGTATCAATTTTGTTCTTGATATTTTCAATGTTTCTTCCGTTTGTCATCTGTTCTGCGATTTTCATAATGCCCATTTCAGTCATTTCAGGGTAGGAGCTTAATTTTCTCAATGAACCGTTAAGTCGTACTACAGGAGCAATCTTGGTTGTGAAATGCACGTCAGAACAGCCCAGAACTCTTGCTTCATCAAGAATTTTATCTATGTTGATAACTACCTTATCCATGACTCTTTTATCCATATCCATAAGCTATAATCCTTTCTTATACCGGCAAAGACCTATACCGGCTGAACTTTAAAGTATCAGAATGCAGGGAGCTGTGCTTTTATGTAATTCAGGAAATGCTGGTAATAACTTCTGTTGCCTGAAAGCAATATGTATTCACGGCAGTGGAAATTTTCACAGGATTTAATCAGCATAACTCTTATTATGTTTATATATTTAGAATTAAACTGCGTATGTTACTCTGACAAGTTCATCTATAGTTGTTTTTCCCTCTTGAACAAGATCAGAAACATTGTCACGGAGAAGCTTAGTACCCTGTTGTTTTGCAAGCTTTGAAATTTCATCAACTGTTCCGCCGCTTGCAATAAGTGCAGACATTTCCGGAGTACATAAAACAATTTCGTGAATCGCTCTACGTCCGACATATCCTGTGTTGTTGCACTTAGGGCATCCGCATGCGTCATAAATTGTGATAGATTCATTAAGGCCCATAAGTCTGTTTTCTTCTTCTGTTGAATATCTAGGTGTTCTGCATTCAGGGCAGATTTTCTTTACAAGACGCTGAGCAACAACGCCGATAAGTGAAGTTGCAACCATGTAAGCCTGAACTCCCATATCCACCAAACGAACGATAGTGGAAGCTGCATCGTTAGTATGAAGTGTAGAAAGAACCATATGTCCTGTGATAGCGGCTCTGATAGCAATTTCTGCTGTTTCCTGGTCACGCATTTCTCCGATCATTATAATGTCAGGGTCCTGACGGAGAATAGAACGGAGTGCCGCTGCGAAGGTCATGCCGGCTTTTTCGTTGATCTGACACTGGTTAATACCTTCAACATTCTTTTCGACTGGGTCTTCAACAGTGATTACGTTAACATTCGGCTTTGCAAGCTCTCCGAGTGCAGCGTAAAGGGTAGTTGTTTTACCGGAACCTGTAGGACCTGTTACAAGGAGAACTCCCTGAGGAACCTTGATCATTGAAGAGAATCGCTCATAGTTATAGTCGCTCATACCAAGATCGGTGATTTTTCTGAGTGAAACGTCGCCTGTAGAAAGAATACGGATAACGACTTTTTCACCGTTTACGGTAGGAAGATTAGATACACGGACGTCAAGTGTTGAACCATCAACTATCTGAGTGAAACGTCCATCCTGAGGTATACGTTTTTCGGCAATGTTCATGCCGCTTATGATTTTAAGACGTGTTACAAGTGAGTTATGAACAACGTTGGAAATGTTCATAAGTTCAATAAGGTCGCCGTTTACACGGATACGAATTCTTGTAAATGTTTTGAACGGCTCAATATGAATATCCGTTGCGTCAGCACGGAATGAGTTTTCAACAATAGTAGTGGCAAGCTTTACAATAGGAGCATTGTCTATTCTTTCAGCTGATTCTTCGTCAAGTCCGAGATCATCTTCTGAAAGGAACTGATTTTCAACGCTGTCGAGAACGTTGGAAACATTCTGCATGGAGTAGTTTTTTCCGATAGCTTTTGTAATTGCAGCTTTTGTTGAGAGAACAGGAACAACATCCATACCTGTTGTAACCTTGATATCCTCAAATATGTAGAAGTTTACAGGGTCATTAGTAGCAACTGTAAGACGCTTTCCTGTAACCTTGATAGCAATGATGTTATGCTTTTTTGCAAGAGCCTCAGGAATTTTCTTTACAGCTTCTATACTGATAGGTGTATCAGGATTATTAAGATCAACGTAAGGAACACTAAGTTTTCTTGCAAGAACCTGTGCAAATTGAACATCTGTTACAAATCCAAGCTCAACAACATAGTCACCAAAGTATTTGCCCGGAACGTTGTCCTTCTTTTTTGCGTCGAGAACAGTCTGGAGCTGCTGTTCGGTGATTATTCCTTCGTTTACCATGTATTGTCCGACAGGAATATTCTTCATAATAAAGACCCCTTTTCTCCGCAGAAATATATACAGAAGATCAAAAATGCGGTATTAATGATCTTTCGGCAGAAATAACCGCCGTAATCGATTTGTGTATAATTAAACTATTGAAAAAAATAAATATATATGTTAAAATATTATTATCTAAAAATTAATATCTTATTTTCATTACTAAGGAGTTGACGCCTATGTCTATTGAAACACTGGAGCTTATCGGTTACATTATAATGTATATTATGGTTTTCCTGTTTGGTATTACAATCGGAAGCTTTTTGAATGTCTGTATATACAGGCTGCCGAAAGGTGAATCGCTTATTAAGCAGAATTCACATTGTATGACCTGCGGAACTGAAATCAAAAGGTATGACCTTATTCCTCTTTTCAGCTGGTTAATACTTAAAGGAAGATGCCGTGCCTGCGGAGAAAAAATCTCGCCGAGGTATATGCTTGTCGAAGGTCTTACGGGTGTAATGTTTGTACTTAGTTTCCTTAGATACGATATCATTTATTGTGGATTTTACTTTGCAGTATTGGCATTATTCTTTGCTGGCCTTATAGTAATTGGCTTTGAAGATTTCGATACTCAGGAAATGTCAGTTTGTGTACTTATTTACCTGTTCATTTTAGCAGCTGTTGAAAGACTGCTAAGAGAGATATTCCCGCTATTTATAAGATACAATGAAGTAAGTCTTACTGATGGTTTGTTTGGAATGGTGTCAATCAGCATTCCGCTTCTTCTTATTGGCTTTGTAATAACTCCGGCAGTATATTCACTATTCATAAGTGAGGATCATAAATCGCTAAGAAAGCTGAAATCCCGTCTTAAAAGGATGATCGCAGAAAAGGAAAGCGACAAGGAAATAGATAAAGTAAAATCAATTATTGAGAAACATCAGAATAACATTGATGAAAAAGGTCCTGTTTACGGTTTCGGGATGGGAGATATAATTCTGATGGGTGCTGGTGGTTTACTGCTTGGCTGGAAAGCCTCAATAGTTGCATTGTTCGTTGCGGTTCTGGTGGGAGCACTTTATGCTATTATCCGCAGGATGAAGAAAGATAATGACAAGGATAATGCATTTGCATTCGGACCATTCTTAACAATAGGACTTGCATTTGCGGCATTCTTCGGAAATGTTATTTTTGATGCATATGTAAGCTTTCTGACTGTTCCACAGATTCCAGTTGTGTGATTAAATTATAACACATTTTATTCAGGGCGCGTATGATTACACGCCCTGAATTTTTTATGTTATTTGTATTCCATTGTTGTATAAACGATATAAGTATCTTGGTCCTTTGTTGTTGTTGTCTTGTAACCAGTTGGCGAAGAAGGATCTTCAAAGTCATCAAGCAAATACTTACCACTTATCGGTGCGCTTAGATTAGCATAAGCTACAGCATCAGTAGTTGAAATAACCTTTGAATCAGAAGCTACTTTAAGGTCACCTGAAGTATCATCTAGCATGCTGCTTGTAACCTGAATGTTAAGTCCTGCAGAAGTTCCTGTAATAGGTGTCAGCGCAACACTATATGACATCTTGTCATAATACGATTTTCCCATTGCAACATAGCCGTCGTCTGTCGGCCAGGAACTTGTGGAACTGTTATACCTATACATCTTTAGCCGTCCATAATAGTCATGGTTACCAACCGGGTAAGCAGTTGTGTTATCAATTGTGATAACATGAACTGATTCGGTTAGTTCAGTAGATGGTGATGAACTTATTGCAGCCAAAAAAGTATTTTTTGCATCTTCAGCAGAATTAATAGTACCGCCCTTAGGGTAAATAGCAACAGCCGTTGCATACCTTGTGTTTTCGGCAATGTATTTTGACATACCCTGCTGAACAGTACGGTATGACTCATAGCTTGTGGATTCAACAAACACCCTTCTTATTGGAACAAAGAAGTTTGCAAGCCCAGCCATAATTATACCGATAATTGCAATAACAATAATCATCTCAACAAGGGTGAATCCGCGGAGTTTTTTATTTTTCATGTAAACTCCTCCTTAAGGTGTCGGAGACGAGAAGTATTTGTATCTCAACTCAATTGGGTCTGTACTTGTATTGCTGTAATATTCATTACTGTGGGAATCGGAATCTTGAGAAAAACTTACATAAACAGTTGAATTCATCTTATATTCAGTTGAAGTCGCTGCACCTGAAGAATCAAGTTTAGTATAAGTAACCTCAATTCCAGAACCGGAATTTATTTTTGCGACCTCATTGGTTGTAACAGTTGTTTTATCCGACTGCGTTTCAACACGCTGGATAGTCTGACTAAGGCTTTCATTTGCCCTGAATGTTTTCTCGTTAATCTGAGCAACGCATGCATAAATGCTTGCCATAACGAGAGTGCCGATTGACAGAACAGCAATTGCCACGATACATTCTACAAGGGTAAAGCCTTTAATTTTAGTTTTCATATACTTTACTCCTTTCAGTTATGTGTTTCCATATTCTTTGTCGTTTGTGTAGTGGTTTACTCCCCATGCAATAAGTGATTCTCCAGGTGGATGTGGTGGAGTTGAAGAAGTGCCTTGTGGAATAAATACTACGGCACTATCATCAGTTGCATTTACATTTCCGAACACCATTGCCCCAACAGCTGCACAGCGGTGACTAAATGGTGTACAGTCATTATAACTCATACTGGTGTTAGATCTTGATTTACCAAGATTAAGAGTAGCGTTCGGTCCATAAATATATGCGTTTATTAGTGTTGGTGTTGGACCTTCATCATCAAAGGTTACTGTTGCACCTGTTCCTACATACATATTAATTCTTGGAGCATCACATTTAATTCCTGGAGTGGACTGGAATCCGGCATAGATTGTTCCATTCTTATGTGTTGGAGAAGCAGAGTAAGGACCAGCCTTTAATATCTGTGCCAAATCCTTAGAATAAATTTGACACTTTAATGTTACGCTTGTATTATCAGGAATAATGATATTTATATCATCCGTATCATCGTCTGCAATAAAGGTACCATAATAAGTACCGGCTTCTAATTGAAGAGTTACTCCAGGTTTAATTATAGTAGTGCCGGAATAAGTTGTGGCAGGTAATATTCCATCAGACGAAATCTTTCCACCTGATACAGTCGCATTAGTGGATGTAAATTTATTCAAATCCACTAGATTATTCCCATCCTCATCCTTCGTTTGTCCAGTATCTTTCATATATTTATCAAGTGCACTAACATAGCCATCTAGTTTATACCCTGTTGTAGTTCCTGTTGCAGGATTTTCGGAAACTGAAAGATAAACAGGATATTCATACTCGAATGACGGTATTTCATACTTCTTAGGTTCAGCTGGAATGCCGCCAATGCCTGTTCCATACATATTTCCCGGAAGAGAAAGGGTTATGGTTCTTAATTTTGCATCATTAACTGTTTTATTGGTTTCTGTCGTTTTATATTGAGATATAGGTCTTGGTGTGGCTGCATTAAGGTCAGGTTCAGATGTCCCTGTCTCAAAATAGCTAAGGTCTTCTGATAATGCAGTGTTATCTACAACTGACGAATATGTACCTAATAAAGTAGAAATTCCATTCGTACTTCCATATGTAAGCAGAGTAGGAACAGGCCAAGCATATGGATCTGCTGGTGCCCATGGTCTAATATCCCCAGAATGTATTTTCCCTTCTACTTTTTGACCTGAGCCAGAATCAAGAATCCATGTGCTTGGATCATTAAAGTTTGATGCTTTTAGGTATTTATTGTTTTGCAGATATACCGTTCCACTACAATATATGTCTCCAATTATATTAGCTTCGCCAATTATTAAATCTCCCTCGCAATAAATGTCCCCATAAATTGGACCACCTTGCGTAATTTTTCCGCCGTTGCATATGATATCAAGTGGATGTGAAGAATCTCCAATTTTACCGTTAACAGTCATGTTAAATGTTCCGCCTGCATAAATATAGGACTTATTTGTTCTAGATAATAACTCAGCTGAAGAATTATAATATATATCACCAGTTGCTACTATGTAGCAATCAGGTCCAAGGTTAAGGGTACCTGAGCTACCAAAAGTTAAATCCCCATTTACATATAAGCTGTCAAAAATATTATTGTCTGTCATTGTATAGTTTGAATTTGCAGCCATACCACCTAAAGCATAAATCTTAGGGGTTGCAGTAGCTGAACCAGTTGCAACGACACCCTTTGTAAAGTCATTTCTGAGTACAGTTGGAGGGGTTGTAGGTTCAACAATAATAACCGTAGTTGATTCATAATCATCAAATACAGCTGTAGCAGTAACACGGAGTTTTACATAATCCTTTGTCCTGTCTCCGTACTTTGCAGATGTAACTCCGTTAAATGTTCCCTTATTGTAATATCTGTCAAGAACTTCAACAGTTACAATTACTTTCTGATCGCTGTCCGCAAACTTACCATACTTATTAGTGCCATTTTCAGCCTTAGGCAATGTAACCTCATACTTTAGCATTGGTGGATCAGATGAAGATCCAGATCCGTTGTTATATGTAATAGCAGTAGCGCCTACCTTCATTTGAGCAGGTTCGGCTGGCGCAGTATTGTCAAAGTATTGATATAGCGCATCAGGATCATTATCATCATAGCTGAAATTATCTGGATCGCAATCTGTAGGCACAGGTTTGGAGTTATCACCTAACCACGTAGTATACCATTTATCTGTTGCGCCTGTTCCTGTTACAGATTTGTCGGTATCTATAGCTTTAAGTGTTCTTATATCCATCTCTATCTGACGTGCATATGTCATTTCAGTCGACGCTGTGTAATATGGATCAACAGAGCCAGTAATTTTAGTAGAATTGTTATTGCTAAGATCCTTTACAAAGAACTCTATAGCCGACCTGGAAGTCAAGCTGGCCTGTGTTTCTTCAAAGCTAGTATATGTCCGCTGCTTTGCAGTGGCAACAACGGATAAAGTGGCAATAAGCATGATAATAAGTACAAACATAATAGTAAGCACCATTATCAGTACTGCACCTTTTGTCCTGCAATTAGGCCGTTTTGATTCAGCCATTGAGTACCATCCTTTCTAAATCATATGTAAAGTTATTCCTCTGTGTCAATTGCTTCAACATCCATATGCTGAACAGATATTACATAAATGTTTATTGTGCCTTCGCCTTCCTGACCTTCCTGTAGGACTCCACCTGAACAAGAAGTAACAAATATGGTTTTTTCATCTGTTTCAATCTGGTCAAGAGCTTTAAGGAGCTTGTTAATATCGCCGCGGTATGTAACAGTATAAGTTGTAAGTGAGACATTCTTTGCTGCAGGTTCTTCACGTTGTATACCGTTGTATGCATCCATAACTTCCTGAGGAACGTTGCCGTCAAAATAGGAGTTCATTTTAAGGTCGTATGCAACAACGTTTGCAGGATATACCAGATAAGGTGCAATTCCTTCGGGAGCAGGCATTGACATGCTGACTGACATTATTTTTACAGGGGTCTTGTCAAGTATCTCACGAACATGCTGATCTGTTTCATAGGGCTGCATTTCATCAAAGAAGTTTGCCTGCAGTTCTTCAACATTTTTTGCAAGTTCCTTAAGCTGGTCTTTAAGTCCTTCAAGAGTGTCAAGCTTAGCTTCGGTATCAACCTTTTTTTGTTCCATTTCTGCCAAGTTTGCCTTTGCGCTGCTTACTTGAGCAATCGTTGGCTTAATTACAATTACAGCTCCAAGGATAAGAATAACAACAACTATTACAGCTGTAAGTATAAATTTATCTCTGTTTGTCAGTTTCATTCTGCAGCACCTCCCTCAGTATTTTCTGCACCCTCAGCAGTATCTGTCGGTGCAGTATTATCGGTTGCTACCGCATATGTCTGAGGCATTTGCATATTTACGGTGAAACTCCATTTATTTGATGACTCATCAACATTATAAGCAGTATAGACAATGTTCTCAAAATATTCAAGTTCAAAAAGCTTCTGTACATAGTCTGAAGAATCATTTTTATTTGTTGTTGTACAGTTAATAACTATACTTCCGTCAGTGAAGGAAAATGTGTCAACAGAAACTCGTGTTCCTTTGGTGCAGGAAGTAATTTTTTCATAAAGTTCCGAAGTAGCAAGAGGCTTAGATTCAAATGATGTATATACATAGTTAAGGTCATTGTAGTAAAGGTTAACCTTATCAATTTTACCCTGTGTATCATCAACAGCCTTAAGCTCAGCAGCAACCTCAGGACTATCAAGCCATTGCTGAATTTCCTTAATATCCGAGTTATACTCGTTTAAAGTCCATTTGAATCCAAACCATACTGCAGCAACAGCAGCAGCAGATAATCCGGCAGCAAGGAGAAGTGTGACAACATAGGAAGCACCTGCATTTGTACGTCCAGCAGCAGCATCAACTTCAAGCAGGTTGATACGTTCATAATCTTTATTGCTCTTGAACATTGCACCAATTGCATTAGCATATTCCTGGAATTCAAAGTTTTCATAACCGCCTACAGTATTTGGATTTGTAAGCTGACTTGTAGTGATGTCCATCTGTTCAAGCGCATTGGTAAGCCTTATGTAATCAGTAGTATCACCATAGAAAACAACGTTCTGGATTGGGTTATTACTATTTCTTGATTTCTGGAACTGGAACATTCTGAAGATATTTTCGTTGACAGCTTCAAAAATGTAGTCAGGTGAGTTATCATAGTCAACAGGATCAATTGAAGCAAATCTTGAGAATGTAAGCTGGTTATCCTCATAAAGGTTCAAGCTTACAAAGTTAGGGTCAATCTGAACAAGAAGCATTGGCATCTTAGCTCTTGACTTGAGATCGCTGAGTATAATTCTTGTTATACTGTTGCAGGAAACAACAACAGATTTAAGAGAGATACCAAGCATTGAGAATACTTTTCTGAAGCAGTCAACAACTTCAAAAGGGCAAGCTGTTGCAAGAACTTTAAGTGCCTGAACGCCGTCTTCTTCAATTTCTCCTGCTATAGTATATGAAATGGAATAGTCTTCTGCTATGCCCATTGTGTGCTGCATCTGATTCTGAACCATGGTAAGCAGTTGAGCGCCCTTGGATTTCGGAACGTGGAGTTCCTTGAATACGATAAGGTTTGAAGAAATGCTGATAACAGCTTCCTTGTCGGACATTTTCTTTGTTTTAAGTTCATCATTAATGATGGTTGCCATTTTTGGAATATCTTTTATGTGACCATTAACAATCAGACCTTCCTTAACATCAATGGTCGAAGCTACAGAAACCTTGATTTTCCCGTGATTTTCAGTACCGCGGATGATACGGACGTGTCTGTCTGTAATATCAAATGAAAGCATACTCGTCACCTCACAAATTTCATAAATTTATATTAATCTAATTTAAAATATAATTGCTTTGGAAAACCATTTTACTTGATGTTCTCGAACGATGAGTAAAGAGCAGGGAGAATACCAGCAATAACGAAACCGATAGCAACACCCATTATGATGATAAGTGCAGGTTCCATAATACCAACAAGACGCTGGATTGCAGAGTCTGATTCCTCTTCGTAAAAGTCAGATGATTTTGCAAGGATTGTATCAAGAGCACCAGATTCTTCACCGACATATATAATAGAGCAGAACATTGATTCAAATATTCCTGTTCTCTGAATTGAAACAGAAAGCTGTTCGCCGGATTTGACCTCAGATACAACTGTTTCAAATCCCTTTTCAATAAATGTGTTGTTAAGTATTGCAGCGGATCTTTCAAGACTTTCAACCATTGGAATACCTGACGAATAAAGTGAAGAGAGCGTTCTTGCAAAACGTCCGGTATATACTTTAACAATAAGTTTTCCAATAATAGGTCCCTTGCACTTGAATTTATCAAACTTAAAACGCACTTCCGGAACCTTAAGTGCATAGTTGATTCCAAAAACAATACCCAAGATGACTGCTATGTAAATATACCATCTTTCTCTTAGACTGTCAGAGAAAGCAAAAAGCACCTTTGTAATAGCAGGCGTGGTTTCTGGAGTCATGAGTTCCTTGAATGTAGGCATGATAAATGTAAACATTAGAAGAATAACTGCAATACAAAGAATTGAAAGAATAATAGGATACATCATAGCACCCCTAATCTTGTTATTCAACTTATTTTCCTTTGCGTAGTGATCTTCCATTCTCTTCATTACAACGTCAAGAGAACCTGAAGATTCACCTGCCTGAACCATAGAAACAAAGAAGTTCGGAAATGCACCCTGCTGCATTTTAAGGGCATCAGAGAAAGCCTGGCCTTTCTGAACTTCTTCATAGATTTCTCTGAAAATCTGCTTAGGACCGTCCTTTACCTGTTCCTTGTAAAGAATGTCAAGAGATTTTACCAATGTAAGACCTGATGACAGCATTGCACTCAGCTGACGACAGTTATAGGATAATTCAGAGGTTTTAAACTTATGTATAGAGTTTGACTGCTTGGAGCTTGTTTCTCTGTACTGGGAGCAGAACATGCCTTTTTCATTTACTTTATTCAAAAATTCATTAACATCTTCGGCTGCCATTTTGGCGTTTTTTACAGTATTACCCTGAACGTCTGTAGCTGTATAGATAAAAGTCTTCATTAATTATTGACACCTCCAAAGTGGAAATTTATATGTAGGCATAATTTGCCTACAATACTAATAACATTATATCATTTACTACAATAATTAGCAATATGTTAATTTAAACAAATACCATATATTCAAAGCAGTAATATTCACAAATCTGTCTTATTTTGATAATAATGCCGATATATAATTTATGCAAAATTAATGTTTGAATAGTATTTTTTTTAAAACATTCATAAATTAAACAATAGAATGCCATAAAATCCGCATCTTATACAAAAAAGCCAAGCTAAAATCACTAAGCAAATACAAGTTATTAACAGCATTATGTATTATATATTAATCTTTCAGCGTTTTTATAACAAATTATATCAATCTGTTCACAGGATAGTTCCAGCTTGTCTATAAACTCAAGTTCTATAGAAGGCAAGTGCCAAGGACAGTCTGACGCAAAGAGAATCTTGTCAACACCATGATTATGAATAATACGTTTTGCCTGTTCATGGGTAAGTCCGCGTGAAATAAATGCTGTGTCAAAATAAACATTCTTGCCTACAAGATATTTTTCTACATCATCCCAACAACGATTTCCACCCATATGAGCAAGAATAAGAGTGAGTCCAGGTACCTTTTCAAGAATGTCAGCAGACATTTGAGGGGTACAGTGGATAAGATTAAGAGAATATGCATCAAGTCCGGCATGCAGGATTACCGGAAGCCCAAGCTCCGCACATTTTCTGTAAATAGGAATAACCTTGTCTTCATTTGCAAGAAAATCCTGATAGTCAGGGTGAAGCTTGACACCTTTAAGACCTAATGATTTTATTCTTTCAAGTTCTTGTTCCCAATCTTCAGCATCGGGATGAACTGAACCGAAACTTATAATAGTATCATCCATCTGTTCGGCAGCCCAATTATTGACGCTTGTCTGCTGCGATGGCTTTGTAGCTATAGGCAACAGCACGCATTTATCAATGCTGTATTTTTTCATAACATTTCGGAGTTCACCTATTGTTCCTCTTGTGACAGCTTTTTCGGCTTCAGGGTATCCGGATGTCATTATTGTATTTTCAAGTTTTGTTATGGCATAATCGGCTATGGCATCAGGGAAAGCGTGGGTATGGAAATCTATAACCATTATTTTAGTCTCCTTTATGAGTATTTATTTATATTATATTGCATAGTAATAAATATGTCAAATTTTGTAGCAAAGGTATTGACAAATAAATTGTTATATGATATTATATATAAAACAATATTATAAAAAGTGTTAGAAAGGAATGGTTATCAATATGACAACAAAAAATAATAATCTAATGATAGTAACAAGCGTAATTATAATGATTTCAGCATTGTTTATGGGATTAGGCGGAATATTTAGCTTTTTCAGCGGTGGTCTTGCATCATTTTTCTTCAGTTCATGGGGACTTAAAACAGCGTTTGGAGGCCTTATTTCATTAGTTATGGCTGCACTTGCAGGAACAGCTGGAGTTCAGGGCATGAGATATGCAGTTCAGAACAAGCGAAGCACTACACCATTCCTGCTTGGATGTGCAATATCTATACTTTTCCTAATATCTCTGGTAATTGCTCTTATCTGCAAAAATGCTAATATTTTTGATTTTACAAATACAATAGTTGCTGTTCTGTTCACTTATGGTGCATATAAACAAAGCTGACATATACTTTAACTGCACAGAACAAAGCAGGCATTTACATACATATATATAAATGCGGACAGCAGGAATATCCTGTTGTCCGTTTCACATATCAAGTATATATTATTGCAGAAAAACAGACAGCAGGAAAACAATCCTGCTGTCTGGCATGTGATTTGCTGATCATTTAGCTTCTTGAATGTGCAACCCTTTCTGATTTGAAAAGAAGGGAAATACACCAGATAGCAGAAAGCGCAACAAGCACATAAACAATACGGCTTAGTAATGATCCTGTTCCGCCGAAAAGCCATGCAACGAGGTCAAACTGGAAAATACCAACAAGTCCCCAGTTTAGCCCGCCGATAACGAGCAGAACAAGTGCTATTTTATCCAACACTGTAATCCTCCTTTAGTTTTTGCGAAGCAAAAATGCGACTGCGTGCAACGAGCAGAGGATTTTCCTCCTTTAGTTTTCGCAAAGCAAAAATGCGACTGAGTGCAACGAGCAATGTTCCGATGGAACATCGGATTTTCCTCCTGTAGTTTTCGCAAAGCAATAATGCGATTTTTTGCAGGAAGTGATGTTCCGATAAAACATCGAAGTTCACTCCCGTAGTCTTTGCAAAGCAAAACTGTAGTTGCGTGCAGATGCAAATAAATTTCCTTTGCCAGCAAAGAGAGTAGGACAATACGTCCGCATTACTGACTCGCATCATTGAGAATCAGTAATAGCAAACCCCGAGAACATTAAGTTCTCGAGGTTATTATGTGCATTGATTTTAATTTTATTCAGAAGTTTTTGAATTTTCTGAAATTCCGAACCATACATAAAGCGCTTTCAGAAATTCACTGTCAAAAGAGTAAAGTCCTGTTTCATTGTAGCCTCCCGACGGAAGAACAAGCTGTACAACCTTAGTGTTATCGGGGTCAATAACATACTTGATAGCTTCTTTTTTGTCGCTGTAATCATAAGCGGTTATGTCGGTTTCAACAGATGAGTTAATTATAAGATTAAATGTTTCATCAAGTGTTGTTTCAGTACTTACAGAGTTGCATCCGCTCAGAATACTGTTCATAGTTGTTCCGAGAGCCTTTGCACGCTCAGTTTCTCCGCTCTTGTAATTAGGGTATGTCAGAATTTTCCGAAGTGTATCTGATTCAAGATAAGTCATACCTGCTTTTATAATAGTATCATCACCGTAAGCCTTATCTTCATAGACAAGATTATAAGGAACATCATAATCAATGCCGCCAAGATGATCCGCAAAAACTTCAAAGCTTTCCCTGTCAAATTTCATATATTTGTCAACAGTTATGCCTGCAGCAGATTCAATTGCCGAAACCGCTTTTTTTGATCCGCCTGTACGGTAAAATTCATAAAGTGAGTTCTGCGTTCCGTCAACAGTACATAAAAGATCACTCTGAACAGGAACAATAATAACCTTTCCATCTGTTGCAAGGAATCTTACAAGCAGAAAACAGCTTGCAGTCTGCCTTTTTTCAGTATCAACGATAAAAAACAATGTCTGGTTATCAGCCGCTTCCGGAATATATCCGTATTGTGACGGTGAACCTATAACAGCTTCTGTTTCAGAAGGCACAGGGTTATCCGGTTTGTTTTCAAGCTGTGTAATAAGATAAATAACCGCACCGCCTATTATAACAAAGGCAGAAATCATGGTTATAACATAAGTAAGAACAATTTTAGTAGAATTCTTTGCCAATAAAACTCCTCCTCGTTGTTGTCATTCAATTCAAAAATAATATATTCACATAATTATAAAAAATAACATAAGCTAAAAGATAATACAAAGTGTTGAAATCGAGTGAAAACGGGGTTATAATAGTAAAGTGGTCTGATCAGGGTCAAAATCAAAAATATTTTTCATTTCAAATATTTTTATGTCAAGACCTTGCTTTTTAGCATAACTGATAGTTTGACCTGTCCCGCTTTTATAGTCTGCAACAACAGCAATAAGCCTTGAAGACTGATCAATCATATAGTAGTTGCGCTTTCTCATGCAGTCTTTTGTGTATTGACTGCTGATATATACAACATCATCTGAATTTTCAAGTATTGAATTCAGAACTGTTCTGTCCTGACCTCTGAAAGACTCTCCGTGATGTTCATAAGGTGCCGCAGATACTATACTTATATTATGTCCGGTTTTCTTGAGTTCAACAAGAATTTCACCTGCCCACAGATCAACGCCTTTAGCAAGACCCGTAATAAAACGGGTGTAGCCATCGTCAATGCTTTCGAGAATATTGCTGTAAAGAAAGCTTTTAAGCATTCTTGTTGATTCCGCAAAGCTGTCGCCTTTGCAAGGGAGCTTTTCAGGACGGTGACCGGAAAAGCAGAGGGTACGGTTTCTTAAACTGTCAGAAATCATTATATCGACCACCTTTATGTCATAACCGGCATTGACGCTGATATGAAACAGCATGATATATTATAGCACGTTTATTCTGCAAGTGCAACAATAATGCAGATTTATTGATATATTTTTCCTGAAATGTTGAAAGTATAGCATATAAAATGCTGAACCAGCGGTTTTTACGCAATAAAAAATTAACCCCCAAAATTCCGAAAGGAGAATGCTTTCCAAAGGAGAGCATGATTATTACAATGGATAAGTTTCTGAGAAGAGCATGGGCAGAAGTTCATCTTGACAGGCTTGAATATAACCTCTCACAGCTGAAGGAAATCACTGACACAGATTCAACCGAGATTGCCTGTGTTGTAAAGGCTAACGCATATGGACATGACGACAAAGCGGTAGTATCCTGCTTTGAAAAGAATGGGATAAAATTCTTTGCGGTTTCAAGCATTTACGAAGCTGAAAAACTTCGCAGCTATGGAGTAAAAGGAGATATTCTTATTTTAGGATATACCCCTCCTGAATATGCAGATGACCTTTGCAGGCTGAATATCATTCAGGGTATCGTTTCAGTTGAACATGCAAGGGAAATTTCAGAGTCAGCCCATTCCCCTGTAAGAATACATATCAAGCTTGATACAGGTATGGGCAGAATTGGACTTGAAGCCTTTGACACAGAAAAATGCACAGCTGAAGCAATGAACATAATATCGCTTAAAAATATAAACTGTGAGGGAATATTCACTCATTTTTCCGTTGCCGACAGCCTTAGGGAAGAGGATATTTCCTATACAAAGAAACAGATTGATCTTTTTTATGCCGTAAGGGATAGTCTTGAAAACAATGGAGTTAATCTTAAACATTCACATTGTTTTAACAGCGCAGGCGGAACGTATTACAGGGAATACGACGCAAATAGAAGCACTCTTGTAAGGTTTGGTATCATGCTTTATGGTCTTACTCCTGATACATCCCTTACACTTCCTGTAAAACTCAAACCTGTTATGGATCTTAAAGCCGCAGTTTCATATATTAAACCAATCAAAAAAGGGCAGTGCGTAAGTTACGGCAGAATTTTTACAGCTGATAAGGATATGACCGTTGCAACAGTTCCGATTGGCTATGCAGACGGCTATCCGAGATTGCTTTCAGGAACAGGTGAAGCCATTGTAAACGGTAAGCGTGTGCTTATTATCGGAAGAGTTTGCATGGATCAGCTTATGATTGATATAACAGGAGTTGACGGAGTAAAATCGGGAACAGTTGTTACCCTTATCGGAACAGACGGCAATGAAACCATTACCGCTGATGATATTGCAGTAAAATGTCATACTATAGGATATGAAATAATTTGCGGAGTTGCAAAGCGTATCCCTAGAGTTATTATCAATAACGGAAAGATTACGGATGTAGTTCAGTATTAAAGGAATAAGTTTGAAAGATAAATCTTTCAAACTCTGAGTTTTGTGCTTTCCGAACTGTCGTTCGAAATTTTGCTGCGCAAAATCACACAAAACATCAAACATAGGAGAGATGCTTCCTGTGGAAGCATGGTCATAATTAAGATATATGATAAAGTATAAACTTATAAAAAGCAAAAGAAAAACAATATCCATAACTGTTGATATAAACGGAAATATCGTTGTAAAGGCGCCGCTTAAAGCAAGCAAGAACGACGTCGATTACTTTTTGCGTGAAAAGCAGGACTGGATTGCAAAGCATGTTGTAATCCAGCGTGAAAACGCAGAAAAACGTGAGCAGTTTCTTAAATCGCATATCACAACGCTTACATATCTTGGCAAGGAATATCCTGTTGACTATAATGAGCCATATGGCTTTGACACAAAACATTTTACTTTCCCTGACTATACTTTTGAACAGTTAAGACCAAGCATAATAGGATTTTATAAAAAAGCGGCAAAAAAGCATATATCCGAGCGGGTGGAGTATTATGCTCCGATTGTTGGAGTTACCCCGACAGCCGTAAAAATAAACTCAGCAAAGACACGCTGGGGAAGCTGTTCAGGAAAAGGTTCGCTCAATTTTTCATGGAAGCTTATGCTTGCAGATGAAAGCGTTCTGGATTATGTAGTTGTGCATGAGCTTTGCCATATGAAACAGATGAATCACAGCCCGAAATTCTGGGCGGAGGTTAAAAAAGTATTTCCCGATTACCTGAAAAGACGCAATGACCTTAAAGCCGTCCAGCATAAAATCACTCTTGAATGTTGGGAATAAGCAAAAAATGGTGCAGATTAGTTCATTAATCTGCACCATTAATTTAATTATTTCTAATTAGAAATCTTCGCCTGACTTGTCGTCAGCTTCTGCTTTCTTATCATCTTTATCCTTATCATCGCAGCTACACTTGCAATCGCCACAGTCACAATCATCGTCACAGTCTTCAAAATAGATTTCGTCATCGTCATCGAAATCGTAATCATACTGTTCGAGTTCTTCACGTTTCTTTATTGCATAAGTTGCAGCGGCAGCACCGGCAGCGGCTGAAAGAATAGCGAGTAAAGCTGTACCAAAAGCTTTCACAATAATCAACTCCTTTTTATATGAAACATCCTGTTTGAAAATTATATAAAATAGTATACCACGATTATAACCTATTTACAAGCACTTTAAAAATTTTTTTAAAAATACAGGCATTATGCACTAAATTATAGAAATTATTTTCCATTAGGCTGATTTAATATATTTATATAATAGAAATACAGCATATTGAAATAAAGGAACAATAGAATTAAAGCGATATAGAAACCTAAATAAGTTTTAGTAATATTATAAAAATATTTTATTTTTATTTTTATTTTTTTATAGTTATGATATAATAATATAAAATTATGAGGGAGATTATTATGACTGAAAACAAAAAAGAGGATATTTCTAAAAAAGGCAAAGGTCTTGTTGAAGAATTTAAAACATTTATTACTCGGGGAAACGTTCTTGATCTGGCAGTTGGTATCATTGTCGGCGGTGCTTTTACTGCAATAGTTACATCCTTGGTTAATGATATTTTGATGCCGTTTATAGGTACGATTTTGGGTGGTGTCAACTTCTCGGCTTTATCTATAACGTATAAGGGCGCAAGCATAGGCTATGGCGCATTCGTTCAGGCAATAATTAACTTTTTGCTAATAGCGCTGACTGTATTTCTTCTTGTAAAAGCAATAAATAAAATTTCACGAAAAAAAGAAGAAATAAAAGAAGCCCCAAAGCCTGCTGAGGATGTTGTTTTACTAACAGAAATCCGTGATTTATTAAAGGCTCAAAAGGAAAAAGATAAAGATAAATAAGTACTATAACATGAATAATTAAGCCGCTCAGTTAAGATGGGTGGTTTTTTATTGGAAATTAATAACTTTAATGCTATTATTTTCATATTAGCAAATGACTGAAAGGACAGACATCATGAAAATTAAAAGAATTATATCAGCTTTGATATCGACAGCAATGGCAATTTCACTTTTATCTCTTGTTCCTGCAAGGGTAAGTGCGGCAACAGATGCAAGTGGAACTGGCTGGAGTTTTACAGCAGCAGACGGAAAGCTTTCATTCAACAGGGGTTATATGGGAAAAGAATTAACCAAAGGTATAATTGACGGTCTTGACGGGAATATATGGGGGCCGGAATTTCAGTTTGCAGACGTAAAAATAATTGATACAGGAGAGTCAGCTATTACAAGTATTGGTAAGAACGCATTTTATGAATGTGATAATCTTACAACTATTAATTTCCCCAAAGTCACAAGCATTGGTGAGAATACATTTGATAGTTGTACTAGACTAACAACAATCAATTTGCCGGAAGTTACAAACATTGATTTTAAAGCATTTAATTATTGTATTGCTCTCAAAACAATTAATTTGCCGGAAGTCACAAACATTGGGGAGGAGGCATTTCATGATTGCTATGATTTAACAACAATTAATTTGCCAAAGGCTGCAAATATAGGTCGGGGGGCATTTTCATATTGTATTAAACTCACAACAGTTACTTTGCCTGCTGCTAAAATCATTGGTTACGGGGCTTTTTCTCACTGCAATACGATCACAATAGCCGATTTGCCAAATGTTACAAGCGTTGGTTCTAGTGCTTTTTATGAATGTAAAAATCTCAATACAGTTGATTTGCCCAATGCTTCAGACATTGGTTCTGATGCGTTTTATAAATGTGAGAACCTTAAAACAGTTACTTTGCCAAATGCTACAAACATTGGTGCTTTTGCATTTCGTAGGTGTAAAGAGCTCAATACAGTTACTTTGCCAAAGGTTACAAATATTGGTGGCTTAGCATTTCTTGATTGTGGCAAGCTTACAACAGTTTCTTTGCCCAGTGCTACAAACATTGGTAGTACTGCATTTGGCAGGTGCGGATTAATTACCGCATTAGATCTACCAAAAGCTGCAAGCATTGATGGATCAGTGTTTGTGGACTGTAAGTGTCTGCAATCAATAACTTTCGGAAAATTAACTCCTCCATCCATTTGAATGTATGTTTTTGGGGGAGTTGACCAAGCAAAAATTAAAATAAATATCCCAAGTAATGCTGACATAAATACATGGAGAACAGCTTTTGACGCAGCAGGATATACAACAATTATAATAGAAAAGCAAGCCCCTCCTTTAATTAGTATCACAACACCGCAGAGTGATTTTATAAGTGGAGTAGCAGGAGAGTCATACAGCCTTCAGCTTCAAGGCTCAGAAAGCAAAGTAACATATACTATTGAAAGCGGTAATCTCCCTGACGGGCTTACATTAAGCAAAAGTGGCCTTATCAGCGGAATACCTACAAAGGTAGGCACATTTACATTTACTATAATGGTTGGAAACGGAACAATATCCTCATCAGCTGATTATACAATTAAGGTAACACAGGCAGATGTTGACGAAGTTGCCGCAGGTGCAGGGGTTGTTTCGGAAGAAAGCTTAGTATAATTTTAAAAGCCGCTCATTTAAAACGAGCGGCTTTTAAAATTAATTTATATAATATTCACCGGCAATCACAGTGGTTGCCTTTCCGCCAAATAAGACACAGTTATCCTTAACTTTCAGATTTACCTGATTAAAAACAATATTATTGCCGCCCTGTTCAACGGCAATCGGCTCACCGTTCCAGAGGTTGTTTTTCAGCATATAGTTTGCAAAAGCACTGTTTCCGGAACCCGTTGCAGGATCCTCCAGATAACCAAATTTCGGCGCAAATATCCTGGTATGTGCCATATATTTGTCAGAACTTGTTTCTTTTGAAAATATAAGAATGATGTCTATTCCGTTAGCAAGGCAAAAATCCTTAAGATTGCTTTCATCAGGGTAAATGCTGATTTCCTTTGAAAAACTTTCTATAGGAACCAAAAGCGTTCTAAGCCCTGCATCAATAAAATCAACAGGGAAATTTTCGCTGATATCCTCCGTTAATATTCCCAACGCAGTGGCTATCTCGCCTTTTGATAATTTCTGTTCAAGATGGACAGCTTTAGGTGCGGTGATATATACAGCACCATCATCTAATATGTTGTTATATACAGTCAGAACACCTTTTTTATTGGTTTCAATAAGCACTTCAGGCTTTTTCATCAGTTCGCTGTTTCCGCTGATAATATCATACATAGCCGCAACGGTTCCATGCCCGCAGAAATCTACTTCACATTCTGAAGAATAGTATGTAAGCTTATAATCAGCTTTTTCGGATTTTTCGCAGAATACCACTTCCGAAACAAAACCTTTATGCTCTTTCCCGATACTAAGCATTTCTTCTGCTGTAATTCCGTCCTCAACCATAAGATATGCCGCAGGATTACCCTTAGATATTCCAAGCGTGAATGCATTTACTTTTTTATACTGATACTTTTTCATATATGTCCTTTCCACTGAAAACTCCCGTGAAGTTTAAGTTGCATGTCTATTTTACTGTAGAATTAATAATGGCTTTCTTTTCTTCCTTATCATCTTTCTTACGTAACCCCTTAGGTCCTATTGCACAAGCAATAAATCCAACCGCCGCAATAAATGTTACAATGACAAATGGCAGGCTGTCCTCACCCCAATGCACCCCGTCAACGCAAAAATTTTGTGTGTTGTTAGGGTCATAGTATAGTGCGACATTTTTAGAAACATCAGGCTCTTTCTTTAATTTATAATCACAGGTTACATAAATCTCGTTGCCGTTCTGATCATAAAAACCGTACTGATATCTATATAAAACATCGCTCATGCCACGCCTGCCGCTTTCATATCCGGATATAAATGCAGAAGTTTCTATGCCGTTATTCTTAAGGTTAATATAAGGGATAAATTCAGTAAGAAATCCGCATAAACTTACAACAAAAGCACCGATAAGCACAGCAGAAATCAGAATACGAAGTACAGATTTTGTTCTATCGTTCATAACAGCCTCCAGAATTATATACACAATTTTCATAATTATAGCATATTTTTTATTCTCTTTCAAGTAATTGCAGAGCGAAATAATGACTTTTCTGATTTTATATGCTATAATTTCAAAGAAAAAGATTTTTGAATATAAAACATGCTTTGCATACTGCAAAATATAGATAGGATGGTCAGACTTATGGAAAATCAATTTTTCTCTATGATTTCAAGAATGAAGCTTATAAACAGATGGGGACTTATGCGCAATACCGCAAGCGAAAATATTTCTGAACACAGCCTTGATGTTGCGGTCATTGCTCATGCTCTTGCAGTTATAAGAAACACATACTTTGGCGGAAATGCAAACGCTGAAAGAGCGGCTCTTCTTGGAATTTTCCACGATACAACTGAAATAATAACGGGCGATATGCCGACTCCCATAAAATATTACAATTCACAGCTTAGGGAGGCTTATGGCCTTGTTGAAGAAAACGCAAAGAATAGACTTCTTGGAATGATTCCCAATGAAATGCGTGATATATATAATCCTTTGCTGGGATACAGTGATAAGGATGCAGAACTTTGGGTGCTTGTAAAGGCAGCGGACAAGATTTCTGCCCTGATAAAATGTATAGAAGAACGCTCAACAGGCAATTCTGACTTCAGGAAAGCTGAAAATGCAACACTTAAATCAATAAAAAAGATGGAACTTGCGGAGGCAGATTATTTTCTTGACAAATTCCTCCCGTCATATGATATGACTATTGATGATCAAACATAAAAAGTTCGTCAACCTGCTTGTTTTTCGAAGAAAAATTCGAACGACTGTGAGAACAGGTTTTAACCTTATCAAGGTTGTAGGGTTCAAAGGGGCAAAGTCCTGCGATAGAGGACTTTCCCTAAAATTAGCTATCAATAAAAATACAGTAAGAGTTCCGCCTCTGCGGAGACGGACAGGGTTTTCCGGTCGCCCTGCACCTTCGGGGGAAAACTACTTTTGCAAAAATAAATTTCAGAAGGAAATAAAATGGATAAATACTCAGTGCTAAAACAATATTTTGGTTATGACAGCTTTAGGGGCGGGCAGGAGAAGCTTGTTGAGTCTATTATCAGCGGGAAAGATACTCTAGGCATCATGCCGACGGGGGCAGGAAAGTCAATCTGCTTTCAGGTTCCTGCAATCCTTGCGGACGGAATAACTATAGTAATCTCACCGCTGATTTCACTTATGAAAGACCAGGTCAATGCCCTTACCCAGTCAGGTGTTCCTGCAGCATATATTAACACTTCCCTTACATACCGTCAGACAAGGCTTGCTTTGGAATATGCTTCTCAGGGCAGGTATAAAATTATATATGTTGCTCCCGAAAGGCTTATGACAGACGAGTTTCTGACGTTCTCCAAAAGCGTAAACATATATGCAATTGCTGTTGATGAAGCGCATTGTGTGTCGCAATGGGGACAGAATTTTCGCCCCTCATACCTTAAAATAAGGGAGTTTGCAGATACTTTGCCGTATCAGCCAATTATGGCGGCATTCACAGCAACTGCAACCGACGATGTTAGAAAAGACATCATAAACATTCTTAAGCTGAAAAATCCAACCGAAGTTATAACAGGCTTTGACAGAGCAAATCTTACTTTCAACGTTACAAAGCCGCAGAATAAGTACGAAGCACTGAAGAAAATCCTTGCCCTTAATGCCGAAAAAAGCGGTATAGTATATTGTTCAACAAGGAAAACTGTAGATTCTCTCTGTGAAAAGCTTAATGCCGACGGATACAGCGCCGCAAAATATCATGCTGGTATGACAGATACCGACCGTGCTGAAAGTCAGGAGCTTTTCCTCTATGACAACAGGCAGGTTATGATTGCAACAAATGCTTTCGGGATGGGTATTGATAAATCTAATATCAGCTATGTTGTTCATTACAATATGCCGAAAAATATCGAAAGCTACTATCAGGAGGCAGGTCGAGCAGGACGTGACGGTTCTCCTGCTGAATGTACGCTTTTCTATAACGGACAGGACTACATGACTGCAAAATATCTTATTGAGCAAGGCGATAATGAAAACGAGGAGATTGACGTAATCACCGCCGAGAAACTCCGCAGGCTTGATATGAAACGTCTTAACGCAATGGCTGGATATTGCAAGAGCGACCGTTGTCTGCGAGGGTATATTCTCCGATATTTTGGTGAAAAAGCACCGACGGACAACTGCGGAAACTGTTCTGTATGCTGTGGGGAAACGGAGATTTCAGACATCACCGTTGATGCGCAGAAAATTCTTTCTTGTATAAAAAGAATGGACGAACGCTATGGGGCAACTCTTGTCTGTGCTGTGCTGAAAGGCAGTAAATCGGAGCGTGTTACTTCTCTGAAAATGGAGGAGCTTTCAACCTACGGGATAATGAAAGGCACTTCTGAAAAGCGTATCCGTGAGGAGATTGACAGACTTGTTTCACAGGGGTATCTTGACCGCACAGATGATGAATTTCCTATACTTAAACTTAACACAAAGTCATCCGATGTTCTGTTTAAGGGAGTAAAGGTAACCGCAAGGCTTTCTCCCGAGGACGAAAAAGATATTGTCAGATCAAAGCAAGAGCGTGGCGAAGAGGACAAGGAGCTTTTCAAAAAGCTGTCGGAACTGCGAAAAAGCATTGCAAAGGTGCAGAGTGTCCCAGCGTATATTATTTTTCCCGACGCTGTCCTGCATGAAATGAGCGCAAGAAAACCGCTTACTGCAAAGGATATGCTTGCAGTAAGCGGCGTAGGAAATCTTAAAATGGAGCGTTACGGCGACGGTTTTTTAAAGGCAATAAAGGAGCATGAAAGCAAGTAAAATCATAATAATACAAAGGCAGAAGCAGATTACATTAAGTTTATGCATCTGCATTATGAACTATAACCCTATAACTCTATGTAGTGAGGGATAATGTCCTCATACTCCCCGCTTTTCAGCAAAAAGCCGCCAGGTATTGTGCCAAGCTGTGTAAATCCTAGCTTTTTGTACAGAGCAAGCGCGAAACCGTTGCTTTTAACCACAGCGTTAAACTGAAGAATACGGAATCCGAGTTCCTTTCCCTTTTTAATACAATCAGTTACAAGCAGTTCGCCGATATGCTGTCCACGTCTTCCATATTTGACAGCATAGCTTGCGTTGCAGATATGTCCGCACCTGCCGACGTTGTTTGGATGTAGAATATACAATCCGACAACGTCATTATTTTCGTTATCGACAGCCACACCCGTATAGGATTGTGAAGAAAAAAACTCTCTTCCTGATTTAACGTCAAGCAATTCAAGCTGTGGGAATGCCACACCGTCTTTAACAACGTCATTCCAGATTTCTACAGCAGACACAAGGTCATTATCAGATATTTTTCTAATTTCAATCATACCAAAGTCCCTCTTGTAAATATATCAAGGTTAATATTCAAGATTTATTTTCTGTTAGGCTTTCTCTTGATACCTAGCAGTAATTTTAAATCATTTTCAGAAAGATTTTCGTCAAACATAACCCACTTCCCGTCATGGAAAGTTTCTGCGTTATCATAGATTTCAAGCGTATGTGCTGACAAATCGTCACGGATAGACTCAACCTTTTCTCTCTCGTCTTTCCCAAAAATAATCATCAATCCGTAACAGTCAGGTCTTGCATAAAGCGCACAGAGCGTCTTTCCGCCACGACGGTATTTGTATTCAATTCCCCACTTCTTGCCGCCGTCATTCCATAGCGTATCCATTTCATACAGGGAGTCAATCAACGCACAAGCCTTTTTCCATTCAGAAAACCTGTCATCACCGATAAGCTGTTTCATTTCCTGCTCTGTCGGTATCTTTTTAAGTTCAGCCATAATGTCCACCTCGTCAGATTTTTATGTCTGTTTATTATTCCGGGCAATCTTCACTCATTATATCCTGTTCTGTTATCTTTCTCACAGCCTTGCATGGATTGCCGAAAGCCACCACTCCGTCAGGAATATCCCTTGTAACAACACTTCCTGCGCCGATAACAGTGTTACTTCCTATCGTAACGCCGGGAACAACTATCACGCCTGCGCCTATCCAGACATTGTTACCAACAGTAATAGGACGAGCAATTTCAAGCCCTTTGTTCCGCTGTTCAACATCAAGAGGATGGGCTGCCGCAGAAAAACAGCAGTTCGGGGCAATAAATACATTGTCTCCGAAAGTTATCTTTGCACAATCAAGAATAACAAGATTGTGATTGCTGTAGAAATTTTCACCTATTTCAATGTTATATCCATAATCACACCAGAACGGCGCAGTTATAAAGAATCTGCCATTCGTCCTGCCGAGAATTTTCAGCATAATTTCTTTCTGACTTTCAAAGTCAGACGGCTTGCACATGTTAAATTCAAAACACAAGTCCTTGCAGACTGCCCGTTCTTTTGTAAGGCTTTCGTCATAGTTTGCATCATATAAATATCCGGCTGCAGCTTTTTCTCTTTCTGTCATGTCAATCTCTCCAGTTCAGAATTATAGTATACAGGGCTTTCCGATCGCCCTGCACCTTCGGATAAATATGCCTTAGGCTGATGAATCAAGAAACTATTCCTTGACAACATATTTCTCAACCATGTAAAACATCTTGTTGTCAACAAGCGCATCAAGCAATGTTCCGTCAGCCACATATTCCTCTGAAAATATCTTGCCGTCATCCCTGATATTTGTAATTACAGCTGTCTTGTCATAAGGAATAAGCAGTTTAACTCTCTTTGAAGTTTCAGGGAGATTATTTGCAATGCAGTTAAGCAAATCATCAAACCCAATGCATTTCTTTGCAGAAATTTTTACAGTAGTTTCATCATTCCTTATATCGGCAGATTCAGGTAACTTGTCGCACTTGTTAAGCACGTTAATCTGCGGAATACCTTCACAGCCAAGTTCAGCAAGCAGTTTTTTTGTAACCTCTGCCTGTTCAAAAGCGTCATCAGCGCTTATATCAATAATGTTTATGATAATATCAGCATTAGCGGCCTCTTCAAGAGTGCTTTTGAAAGCCTCGACAAGATTATGCGGCAAACGTCTGATAAGTCCTACTGTATCAACGAGCAGAACACTTCTTCCGTCAGGAAGTTCAAGTGCGCGTGAGGTAATGTCAAGTGTAGCAAAAAGCTTGTCCTCTGCAAGAACTCCTGCGTCCGTAAGAGCGTTTAGCAGAGTGGATTTTCCTACATTTGTATATCCAACAATTGCGCCGACAATAACATTGTCCTTCTTACGTCTTGCACGGTGAAGTTCACGACGTCTTTCAAGCTCCTTTAGTTCAGCCTCGAGAGCCTCAATTCTTCTTCGGATGTGTCGTTTGTCTGTTTCAAGCTTTGATTCACCAGGACCTCTTGTTCCGATACCGCCGCCGAGTCTTGAAAGTTCAACGCCCTTTCCTGCAAGACGAGGCAAACGGTATTTCTGCTGTGCAAGTTCAACCTGAATGCGTCCCTCTTTTGATAACGCCCTCTGCGCAAAGATGTCAAGGATAAGCGTTGTCCTATCAATAACTCTTACATCAAGGATTTTTTCAATGTTTCTGGTCTGATTAGCAGTAAGTTCATGGTCAAATATAACAAGATCAATGTCCATGTCCTGTGTAGGCTGAACAAGTTCTTCAAGCTTGCCCGAACCCATGCAGGTTGCAGAATCATAAGCAGGTCTTTTCTGTGTAGCCTTTGCCATGACTTCAACACCTGCGGTTTTTGCAAGTTCTTCGAGTTCGTCAAGGGAACGTTCTGTATCAAACTCACCCGTGTCAACGGAAACGAGAATGGCTTTTGTAGATTTCTGTAGGTTTTCATTCATAAGTTCTGCCCTCCAATAAAAGTGCAAGTTATAATTAAAAGTTAAACAAATAAAAGTTCGCCCGCATTTCAAGGCGGTGGGTTTCAAAAGGGCAAAGCCCTTTGGCGTCGTCCACAGACGACGAAATACTTACCCTCGCCCTCAGGCGACAGAAAAAACGGAGAAGAGGTGAGAAAAGCGACAGCTTTTCGAGGAGAGCGAACACCACCGCTCTCCTTTTTTATAATTCTAAACATACTTTCCTCTTAAACAGTCCAGTGGACTGTTTGTGACAAAGCAAATTACAAAAAATTTCAAAAGTAAATTTTTCTAAAAACACCATGTCCAGTAAATTTAGCATACAGTGCAGTAATTTTGGTAGTAAAAACCTCTGCGGAGATGAACAAGGCTTTCCGATCACCCTGCACCTTCGGATAATTTTATATCATATCCTACTAAATATAGAGCAAAACAAACTCTTTGTCAAGAATGAAACAGATATACTATTATAATATATTACAGTATGTTTACAATTCAATTCCAATTAAGTAACATGATTTTTGGGATATTGCGCAAACCACGCTCTGAATAGGGTAAAATCAATAAAAATGCTGTAATAATGTATTAAAAAATGGGCATGCCATTGTTTACTTTTTATTGACTTTTTTTAATGAATAATGTATAATTTTTAGTATGTCATTATGAATTGAATGTGTTTCTTCTCATGGCACGATCGTTTAACAGTGTTTAACGGTGTTTAACAGAATTGAAAGGAAGTCGATTATGGATTCTGACGGGAGTCAATTGTTACTAGGCAGCTTGATTATTTTATTGTTTGTATTGGTAAAAAGCTTTTTTACAGCTGCAGAATTTGCGGTTACTGAAATTAACGATGCAAAGGTTAAGAGCTTTAAAGAAAAAAACGGGGCAAAGAAAACTCTCTTCAGCCTAATGCAGAAACCATCAAAGCTGATCACAGCTTTTGCGGTTCACAGGATATTATCTGCTGTTCTTATAGCATATATGTCAATGTTCGTTTATCACAACAGCCTTTCTGCTTACCTCGAAAAAAATACTGACAATGCGACATTATCTCAGGTGCTTTCAATTGTAATTATTTTTGCGGCGGTTGTTCTGGTTATGACAGTGGTGTGCGACGGAGTTCCGAAAAGGATTGTCTGTCGTAAGGACGCTGATGCGTTTGCGATATTCGCAGCACCGATTGTCAAATATCTTGTAATACTGCTTTTGCCGCTGACTTCACTCTGCGGAATGCTCACTTCCCTAATTTCAAGGCTTTTTGGGGTAATGCCGTCTGATGACAGGGACGTTGTAACTGAAGAAGAAATACTGATGATGGTTGACGCAGGAAATGAAACTGGTGTTATTGAAGAAAGCCAGCGTGACATGATCAATAATGTCTTTGAGTTTGATGACATGCCGGTGTCAGATATCATGACACACAGAACAAGCATAATAGGGGTTGAAAAAACCTCTCCTATTCAGGAAGTCGTAAACGCATCAATAAGCAGCGGCTTTTCTAGAATTCCGGTATATGATAACAGTATCGACCATATAACAGGAATTATATGCGTGAAGGATCTTCTCTGTCTTATAGGTTCTGACTATTCAATGGATACTGAGGCAAAGACATTTGTAAGGGGAACTACATTTGTCCCTGAAACAATGCCTTGCGGAAAACTTTTCAAAATGCTTACCGCGAAGAAAATGCAGATGGCTGTCGTCATTGATGAATACGGCGGAACTGCTGGGCTTGTTACTATGGAGGATGTAGTAGAGTCCATAGTCGGAAATATTCAGGACGAATATGACGACGAGCATGAAGAGATTGTAAAGGTATCAGAGAATACTTTTACTATAGACGGAACTGCGGAACCGGAGGAAATACTGGAGCAGCTGGGCATAACACTTCCGGAAGACAATAATTTTGACACTATGAGCGGATTTATTGTCGACCTTATCGGAAGAATACCGGAGGAAAACGAAAATCCGTCTGTTGAATACGGCAACGTGCGTTTTACCGTTCTTGTAACGGAGGATATGCATATTGCAAAAATCAAGGCTGAAATACTAAAAAAAGATGAAGATGAAAAGGAGCAAAATGCAAATGAAGAAAAAGATTAGTCTTCTGCTGGCATTTATCATGTCTGTAACAATGCTTTCTGCATGTTCTGATGTCAAGAATACCAGTGAAACACTTCCGACTGTTGAAACAATTACTCAGGCTGATACTGCTACAACAACAGAAACAGAAGAAACTACAGAAGAAACAACTGAAGCTACAACAACAGAGGAATCTTCTGAAACCACAACAGAAGCAACAACTGTATCAGGAAGTGAAACATCTGCTGAAACTTCCGAAACAACAGCAGAAAACACAGAAAAAGAATGGACAGAAACAGCTGCTGACAAGACAATGTATGTTACACAGAGCTGCTATTCAAGAGTTAAGGCTGTAGTTGGATCAAAGTCTGTTAATCAGTATACAAAGGGTAAGCAGGTTAAGGTTACAGCTATCACAAGCACAGGCTATTACAAAATTGAAGACGGTTCATTCATTCACTCCGATTATCTTTCTGATGAAGCTGTTTCAACTGCTCCAGCAGCTACAACAAAGAAGCCTTCATCTACAACAGCAACAACATCAAAGCCAAGTGGCAACACTAAGCCAACTGGTGAAATAATCGGCGGAGCTTCATATAATATTGATTATAAAACAAGGTATGCTTACAAGCAGCTTTCTGCTAGCAGTCAGGCACTTTATGGTAGCCTCGTTGAAGCAATCGAAAGACTTGAAACACAGGTTGAAGTACCATCAGGATGTTCAAGAGAAGATATCATTGAAGTTTACTGCCTCGTATTCAACCAGGAACCACAGCTTTTCTGGATGAGTTCACAGGTTCCTTCTGGTTCTAACTACCTCTTCCTTGATTACAAGGTTGATGATAAGAAGGAAATTGCAAAAATGCAGAAGGAAATTGATGTCAACGTATCATCAATCCTTAAGACAGCAAACGGATACTCAAGCACAGTAAGCAAGCTTAAGGTATTCTATGACTGGATTATCAAGCACGCTGAGTTCAGTAAGGAAGCAGGCGGCTACAACAGTACAATATATCATGGACTTGGCGGCGGTAACGCACTCCAGTGCGCAGGCTATGCTAAGTCAGTGAAATATCTCTGTGACCTTGCAGGTATCGAATGTATGGTAATCGTAGGTTCAAATGCAGACGGTGCATCACATGCATGGAACGTTGTTTACTGTGATAACGGCTACTACAACCTCGATTCAACATGGGGTGATCCGGTAAACTCATTCGATTCAAGCTATATTCAGTATGAATTCTTCCTCGTTCCTGACTCATGGATTCATAATAAGACTCACTTTAATGTAAATGTAAAGGTTGATGGAACACGAATTCAGTTCTTCACACCTCCTTCATGTACAAAGGAAGCTTGCAACTATTATAAGGCTTACAACAAGACTTATTCATCATATGATTCAGCAGAAAAGGCTCTCTATGCTGAATTAGACAGCGTAATTGCTTCAGGTGGAAACATGGTTTCAATCAGAGTAACTGATAAGTCAGTTTATGATCAGATGATGACCGACACAGCGGCAAAGAAATATAATACATATGCAAAGGGTTGCTCAGGAAATGTAAAGGGTATTTCAAAGCAGGCAAAAATTTCATTCGGGGTACTTGTTGTTCATTACAACGTAGTTTACAAATAATAGAAATTAATTAAAATAAATAGGCGGGGTAAGCCCCGCCTATTGCTAAATGCAAATAAGAGAGGATTTTATAGATGAAGAAGAAGCTTGCAGCTGTTATGGCTGTAATTATGTCAGCAACTATGCTTATGGCAGGATGCACTGACAAGAAGCCCTCTGAAACAGATGTTTCTGCGAATGTAATTACTCAGGAGGGCGAAGAAGGCGGACAAACAGACGGAGAAGCAGGTTCATCACCGTCATCAGAGGATGGAGATACAACAGGAACAGCTCCTGAAAGCGAAAATGCTGCAGAAGTATGGGAACAGCTTACAGAAACTACTGTTAAGCAGGATGTTTCAATTCAGACAGTTGATTACAATAGCAGATATGCCTACAACACCCTCAATGAAGATGAAAAGGCTCTTTATGTAGCTATTCTTGAAGCGGCAAAGACATGTACATTTAAGGTTCGTGTAAGTGATGCGGTTACTACAGAAGTATGGGCTAAGGTTTACGGTATGGTTTACAACCAGGAACCACAGCTTTTCTACATGAATTCAAAAGTCAAGGTAGGAAAGGTTTATTATACAGAAAACGATGCTGCAAAAATTGCACAAATGCAGAAGGAAATTGACGCTGTTGCTGATAAGCTTGTAGCAGAAGCAAACGGAAAGTCAACAACATACGAAAAACTCAAGGTTTTCCACGATTATCTCGTTCTCAACAGTACCTTTGAAAAGAAGGAAGAAACTGTAGAATACAACGGTTCAATCTATAATGCTCTTGCACATGATTCTTCAACACAGGGCAATATCCAGTGTTCAGGCTATGCAAAGGCTATGCAGTATCTATGCGATAAATCAGGCATTGAAAGTATGATTGTCACAGGTACAAACAAGGATGAATTCTCACATGCATGGAACGTTGTAAAGGTTGACGGAGCATGGTACAACATTGACGCTACATGGGATGACCCTATACTCAAAACTCCTGACATCACAAACATCAGATACAACTACTTCCTTGTTCCTGATTCATGGATTCACAACAAGACACATTTTAATGTCAACAAGCATAAGCTCTCATTCGGCTCAATCACATACTTCACACCACCTGCTTGTACTGAAACAGCACAGAACTACTTTGTAAAAAACAACAAGGTATATTCTGATTTCACATCCGCAGATAAGGCTATCAAGGATGCTCTCCAGCAGGCTGCTGACGGCAAGCTCAGAACAGCACAGATTATGGTTTCATCAAAGGATGTCTATGATCAGATTGTCGGCAAGGATAAGGACTACAATACATGGGTCAAGGACAACTCAAAGAAGAACAGCGTAAAGGGTATTGCTAATGATAGCAATGATTCAATGCTATTAATTGAATTTGACGTAATCTATAACTAATATGAAAATCGGGAAACTGCTTACAGCCGTTGTTTGCTCTGCAGTTATTCTTACAGGATGTAAAGATATTGACACCAGCATTGAAACATATACAGAAATCCAGCAGATACAACAGGATGGAACAACAGTAGAAAGCGCAGTGCTTCCATATGTCATGGAGAATATTCCTGAAAAGGAAGCGCTTTGCTATGATGCTTTTGTCAACGGGGTAAGGGCGTTTCAGAATGAAATAACCCTACCCGAAACGCTGACACCTGAAGAAATGCGGAATCTGTATATTACTGCATATACTGAGGAAACCGATATATATTGGCTTAGTGGTGTGTATGCACCTATTCCCATGGACTCGGATAGAATAACTGTTAAATACCGTTATACTCAAGAGGAAAGTGCAGAAATGCAGCAGAAAATAAATCTTGCAGTAGCAGATGTTATGAAAAAAGTGTCACCTGACGCAACGCCATATGAAAAGATGGCTATTTTCCATGACGAAATTATAAAGAACTGTGACTTTGAAAAGGATACATATTACGGTATTACCGTTTATGGAGCGCTTGTCGAAGGAACAGCACAGTGCGAGGGATATGCAAATGCGTTTTCATATCTCTGCGATATAGCGGGAATAGAAAACATAACAGTAAGGGGAGCAAATGCCAAAGGCGATTCCCATGTATGGAACAAGGTTCGTATTGACGGTGAATGGTACAACGTGGATCTGACTTGGGATGATCCATATATGAAGAGGGATGCAGACAATTTTGTTAGACACGATTACTTTTTTGTGTCAGATCCGGAAATTGAGAATATAACACATTTTCCGGATGAATCTCTTTTTGCACATCCGAATTGTACAGATGCGTCAGAAAACTACTATATCCGTAATGGGCTTACTGTGAATACCTCCGAAGAGGCAACAGAAATGATGAAAAAGCTTGTTGCTAAAGCAGCTGTGAAAAAGAGTACAGAAGTAGAAATACGTTTTACGGATGAATCGGAATATATTCTTGCAGCGACAAGTCTGTTTGACAACAAGGAAATCAAGACCATATATGAAAGCGTAAACGCTGAAAAAGGCACCGAAATTTCCAATGCATATACTTACCGAAATGATGACCTATGGATTCTCCACGTTTCTTTGATTTATGCATAATCCTATATAAATCCGCGGTTCGCCGCTTGTAACGCAGGTGATAATTTGAAAAAAGCCAAAACCCTAGTCTTAGTATTAACATTAATATTTTCACTGTTTCTGTCAGCCTGCTCCAATGAACCCGAGCGGCTTGAAGGGGATAACACTCTCCCTACAGCATCAATACCGCAGGAAACAGAAGAAGATCTCCTTGAAGAGGATACTGAAACAACAACTATTCCTACAGAGGAAACCTCTGAAACAACAAAGAGGACAGCAATATCGACAAATGCTCCGGAGCTTGCTACCACAACCGGAACAACTTCACCGGAAAACACAGCGCCAATTACTCCGGAAGAGCTTAGCTCGCATACAAGCATAAAGACTCAGAAACAAACACAGACAAAAACTAGTGTACCTGATACATCTGCAGAAACAGAAGCATCAAAAATTGTTGTTCCTGGTCTTACAGTTACAAAACCTAGCGAAACGGATTATACTTTTACTGAAACAACAGCCCCAAAGGTTTCCCCTGTTAGGACTGCAATAACACGTCCGTACAGCTACTATTCCATGTCTGAAGCACAGAAGTATGCTTATGATACACTTTATAAGGGTATAATTGCGTTTGATGAGGAAATTACATTTTCATCTGATTCAAAGGTTTCGGTAAATGACCTGTATTATGTCTATCAGACTATGCTGAATGACCAGACAGACTTGTTCTATATCAATAATACTATACAGTATTATGCAAACACAAGTACCAAGAACGTTGTAAAGGTTCTTATTGAATATACAATCACAAAGCAGGAAGCCGAGAAAAAGCTTAAAGCAGCTGATGCGGCAGCCAACAGCATTATTGCTGAAATCAATGACAGCATGTCAGAGTATGACATCGTCAAGCTTTTTCATGATAAGGTTATAATTGCAACGGATTATAGTCTTACATCAACTGACGGCAGCAATATTTACGGAACGCTCGTAGGCAAATCTGCACTTTGTCAGGGTTATGCCAAGACCTTCACATATCTCTGCAACAAGGTAGGTATTCAATCCCTGCTTGTTACGGGTGAGGCTGATACTGAACCGCATATGTGGAATATGGTTAAAATTGACGGCTCATGGTATCATATTGACCTTACATGGGATGATGCAAACAGAGCGCAGGATGCTGAATTCATCAGGTATGATTATCTGAATGTTCCTGACAGCGTTATAAACCGTTCCCGTACAACATACAGCCAGGACTATTCATACCCGAAAGCCTCATCACTAAAGGCGAATTACTTTGTTGTCAACGGATATACAGCTTCATCATATAAAGAGGCTGAATCACTTCTGACAAATTTGATAGTGAAATCATCAAAGACAAAGAACAGTTATGTTCAGTTTATCTGTACTTCAAAGGAATCGTATGAGGAAATCAAGAAAAAGCTGTTTGACAAGGATACTGGAACAGCGCTGAATATACTGGATTCTGCAAATGAGCTCTGCACAAACAAGATAAACCGTGACACATTGACTTATAACACAAATGACGACACCTATACAATTAAGTTGTTTCTTCAGTATCTTGACTGATCTCCCGATTTGCCATGTACAATGACTTACGGCAGAAAATCTGAATGCTGATTAATGATAAGTACATGTACAGAATTTGACTTTTAAGGAGGCAGTATTGTTGATTAAAAATAAATGTTTTGCAGTCCTGCTTTCTCTGGTGTCTTCTGTAATACTGTTATGCTCATGTGACAACACGAAGCCGCCTGAAGAAGGTACTTACAATGTGGTTTCAGGTGGAACATCAGTAACGGTAACTGAAGAAAGTTCCCCTGATTACAACACTCCAAGCTTTACCTTTGACAATATGACAACTCAGTACGGCTACTACCAGCTTTCAGATTCGGAAAAAGAAATATATAACAAAATAGTAGAAAGTCTCAGTAATTTTGAGCCGAAAATCCCACTTGACTGTGATGCCAAGACATTTGAAAAAATACTTGAGCTTATTAGAATTGAACAGCTTTCATTTTCTCAGGTTGTTGACCGCTCAATAGGAGATTTTGATTCTGATGCGCAGAAGTACAATGTAGATATGCAGTACCGTTTTACATCCGTTCAGATTGAGCAGATGAATTTTGAGGTTCAAAAAAAAGCTGATGAGATAATGCAGGGCATAAAAGATGATATGACCGATTATCAAATGCTTAAATATTTTCATGATTATCTCATTACAAACTGTGAAAGCAGTACAGATGATGAATATGCAGATACCATGTACGGAACACTTATCAGAAAAAAAGCGCTTTGTGAGGGATATGCAAAAACATTTTCATATCTTTGCAACCGTGCAGGAATTCCTAACATGATTGTAACGGGATATACAGGTGTTGCACATATGTGGAATATGGTTCAGCTTGACGGCAAATGGTATCATGTTGATGTAACATGGGATAACCCTGACTCAAGAATTTCAGAGTATTTTCCTGACCTTATCCTGTATCAGTATTTTCTTACGACGGATGACGTTGTTGAAAACTACAGGGAGATATATGCTAACTTGTTTACTCCTCCAAAAGCAGATGATCAAAGCATGACATATTTCAACAAGGAGAATTTTGCTCCAGAAGATTATGATGATACTTTGCAGATTCTGAATAAAATACTTCCTAATGTAAAGGGGAAAAACAAGCGTTATATGATGCTGAAATTTGATTCAAATGATATGTATTTCCGCGTGTATGGTCTTCTTACCAAACCTGACGAAAATGGAAAATGTGTAATTGATTATTATTCAGCACAGAACCAGATAAAAATTACGATGACGGATTATTATTCAATGGACAGAATTATTCTGTTTGTATTCTCATATTAAGGAAATATCGAACAAAGCCTCAGGCAACGTTTCATCGATTTGAGAAACAGCGAAAATACTTTACTGAGCCTGTTTTGAAAATCGATAGAAACGTATTGTTTGGTATTTCCTTAATTAATAAGCACCTCATGGAATGTGAAATCATATCCCATGAGGTGCTTATATTTATTTTGATGGGTCAACTTTCTTTTCGCAAGGCTGACCAACTGTTAGCTTATTGAAAAAAGCCCTGCTGAGTTTTGCAAACCTCTTGTCATTTGAAATAGCCGAAGGATAATTCCCATACCAGAAAATATGCATCTGTCCGTGACCAATGTTTCTGATCATTTCAATGTAAGTATTCCTGTAAAAGTTCATACCGCAAGCATGCGACATTTCATCCTTTTTGCTGCCCGTCATAAGAAGCTTAGGCTTGTACTCCTTGAGTGGCTTATGAAAATACGAGCCGATGTTTTTGGAATGTTCCTGAACAGCTTCAGTGTCACAGTTTAGGACATGCTCCCAGTCATCACCATGCATATGTTCATAGTAAGCCTTAAAATGCAACTTGTCCTTTGAACGAATTCTTTCATTGGCAATAGCTGCGCAAGGTTTGTCACAAGCCACTTTACCGTTAAAGCTGTCAGCAATGACGGCGTTGACAAGCTCAGGAGCCTCAAGTGCTACATTTATTGCCGCAAGAGCACCTCCGCCACAGCCTATTATGTTAATCTTTTTATATTCTTTGGCTTTGAGAAAAGCTATAACCTGCAAAGCCTCGTCATACCAGAGATCAGCAGGAAACTTGTTTAATCTGTCCGATTGTCCGTGACCCAGAAAATCAAACAGTATAACCTTGTTTTGATCCTTATAATATTTTATAACATTTTCAAACATTCTGGAGGAAGCAGCATTTCCGTGTAAAAAAAGTAACGGAATTCCGTCGCCGATTTCCTCATAATATATATTTTTATCTTGATAGATGAAAAATGACATGCGTCTGCCCCTTTTTCCATTAATGTTATACAAACCTATTGCTTACGTATTTGATAATATTATATGTCATATTACATCATTTGTCAACAAAAATAGGATAAATCTGAATAAAATTTAAAAGAATTAAAGCATATTTACATTTTAACAAGTGCGAACAAATTATATGATTTTTTATATACAAAAACAAATCGGACAAAAGAAAGACTACTAAATAGAATAGTCTTTCGTTAACAGTATAGCGTGTCAGGTAGGGGTTAGAGGTAAGGGAAAAAGGAGTCCAGAGGAGAAAACCGCCAGGAGGAAGGGGGAGGGGCGACCAGCATCCTTCTTGCCCCTGCCCATCCCCCTTCCTCTAAAGGTTGTCTCCTTTGGGTTAAGAGTAAATAACCTATCCTATAAGAGAAATAAAGCTGTGAGCAAATAAAAATACTCACAGCTTTATTTTTATGTTAAATCAGCAATATTAGTAAGAATACCCTTGTCTGTTACCTCAATAACCCCGAATGACGGAGCTTTGCCGTCCCTAGGTCTGCTGCAGCTGCCTGGATTCATGATATACATCCCATCCTCATAACTGCTGTATCTGCAATGCGTATGTCCAAACAGTACAACCGTACAGCCGTTATCCTTAGCAACTGAGCGTATAGTTTCCGTTCCGCCCTTTACAAAATGTCTGTGTCCATGAGCGTAGAATATCTTAATACCATTGTCAGCAGCAACAATATCCCCGTGGGAATCTGACATGACTATAATACGCACAAAATACATCCTTTCGCATAAACTGTTACAAGTAAGTCTATTTGAGTACATTATAACATAAAATTAAGAGTAAATAAAGAAATGTTTTCATATGGTGCATTTCTTTGTTTTCTTTAAGACATGGAGGGCAGTATGGGCTTAAACAACACAAATTCTCAGGCTATGCAGGCAATGCTTAATGTGGTAAGCAAAAAGATTGGGGTACCGCCGGATCAGCTTAAAAAGGAACTTGAGTCAGGAAAATTTGATTCAGCTCTGAAAAACATGAAGCCGCAGGAAGCCGCAATGTTCAACCAGTTTATCAGCAATCCGCAGATGCTTGATAAGTTTATGAGTACACCTCAGGCGCAGTCATTATACAAAAAGCTTTCGGGAGAGAAATAACGTATCGGCAGGGGATATTCCCCTGCCCAGAATACATATAGAGGCGGTGAGACTGTGGACGATATTTCTGACAAGATTCAAAATATTCTCAATGACGAGGAAAGCATGAAGCAGATAAAAGAGCTTGCCGAAATGTTCACAAGCAGTCAGGCTGCTGACGGGAAAAACAACACAGGAATGCCCGATCTTTCTTCACTTGCGTCAATGTTTTCAGGCATGGGGGCAAGCACAGGCGGTGAGCCGCAGAATTCGGAGCCAGGTCTGGATATTGATATGGGCGCAATGATGAACATAGCGCAGGCAATAGGAGCGGCAAACAAGTCCGATAAAAACACACAGTTTCTTGCAGCGCTTCGCCCTCTTATGAAAGAGGACAAACAGCAGAAAATTGACAAAGCAATAAAATTATTAAAGCTTTATGCAATATATACAGCGCTTAAGGAGTCAGGTGCGCTAAAAAATCTGGATTCCCTGCTATAATAAACATGGAAGGCAAGTGATTGCGAAAATGGATACATTCAGAGCCGAAAGGCGTGTCGAGGAGATGAGGCGTATGAGTGAAAATCTGATAAACCGAACAAACATGAATATTGAATCACGCCGTACATCTGCACAGTTTAAGGAAGCAGAGCGCTGTCCGCCTCCGAATATAAAAACCCAAACAAGGTTTGAACCTGTAACCCCTGCACAGGCTAAGGAATATAACCACAGGAACAGAGCTGAACATTTTGCCCAGCCTGAATATAGGCATGATCAAATGCATCAACATCATTATGAGAATGAGCATAAAAACAATAACAGCAATCCGATCGGCGGATTGCTTGACGGCTTTCTTGGAGACGGTAAAAAAGTTGATCAGGATAAAATAATTATAATAATGCTTATTATCCTGCTTGCCCGTCAGGGAGCAGATATTAAACTTTTGCTAGCACTTGGATACATAATCATGTAGGCAGTTAAGAAAGCGGAGGTGTTATATGCTATTTGAAAAATATCTTGCAGAGCACAGGTTAAAATCAGAAAAAAGGCGCTTTGAAAAAGAGCTTCTCGGTCAGCTTTCCCTTGTAGAGAAAAAGCTTGAAAATGTGAACATTGTTTACAATATGACAGATGACGAGGATCTTATTGAGGCTCTTATCTATGAGGAATACGGCCTTAAAATGCGGCATAAATATCTGACAGGCATTGCAAAGAAAAATGACATTAAATGCGGGACGGTGATAAGATAATGATTACAGGAGACTTTTTGTTTTGGGCGGTAATAGTAATCGGGTGGATAGTTATGACAATTCATTACCTAAAATCGGATAAGCCTGCCGTCAATGCGTTTAAGGGAATGCTTTCAGGGGTAATAAGTCTTGCCGCTGTGTACTTTTTCGGGGGTTACATAGGTATATATCTTACACTGAATCTTTTTACCTGCATAACTGCGCTTGTATTCGGAGCACCGGGAATAATGGTACTATGCCTTATTGAAAAATTCTTTGTTTAGATTATAATAATATTTATTGACACGTGATACAGAAATGTATCAATCCCATTACAATAACATTACAATTTAACGTTAAATATTGAGTTTTAATACATACTGTGGTATTATCGTTTTCGGGCAATATTTCCGCTAAATATTTTTGTATTTTACATCTTGGAAGGAAAAAGTATAATGACTAAAAAAATAATTTGTTGTGCATTGGCACTTCTATCAGCAAGTGCAATGCTGACAGGATGCGACTCTTTAAAAAAAGTAACAGATGAAACTACTGCAGATACAGCAACAATAACAGTTGCAGATTCTCAGACAGAAACCGAAGTAGAAACAACAGCCGCTGAGCAAGCAGCAGAAACTACTCAGCAGGAAACTGCTTCAGAGACATCAGCTTCAATTGACGAAAACGACCCTGACGTTCAGGCAGCAAAAGAGATGGTTGAAACATTCATAGGTTACATAAAAGCTGGCGACAACGAAGCTGTTTCAAGCTGGCTCATGACAGGAGAGAAATATGATTTCTTTGACGATTTCACACTTGACAGCTATACAATAAAGCTTTCAAGCGACCAGTCTTTTGTATGGCAGAAATCCTTTGACGTTGTGTTCAACATATCAGGAAGTAGCTGTGATGTGTTTCCAAATGGGCAGTCCTCATGGCGTATTACGAATGGCGATGGAGTGACAAGCATAGACGAGTTCTTCCCGCTTGATAAAGTGCAGGAAATGCATGAAAAAAATGAGATAAACAAATATGAGGGTAAATACGACGGAACATTGCTGAAACAGGCATATGACTATGGCTATGGGTTCTCATTTTCAACTAATAGTTTTGAAATAAGCAATGATGACCTGAAGAATTACAAGTGTGATTCAGAGACTATTCACAAACTTTATCATACATTGGATTTAGCAACAAAAGAAAATGTTCCTGTTTCAGATATAGTAGCACAGATGAAGCAAGTTTATAATGTTACTGTATCAGAAGAAGATTTCAGCAAAGTATCATGGTTTGACGGACTTATAGAAAACGGAGTAATGCTTGGTGCTTGCGGTCATGGATCCAGATGGTATTTCTATAACTTCAAATCAAGCAGCGAAACAGATTCAACAATCACAGTAAACATTGAGTATTACGGTGATAGTGGTTACCTTGTTCCTGTAAAGGAATCATCATTTGTTTTCAATAAAAACAGTGACGGAACAATAACTCTTGACAGCGTATCACAGGTTTATGACACGGGAAAGGCTCTTGGCAGCGCATCAGTATAATGTCCAAGACACACAAAACATAGTAGTATAAATTTATAGCCACAGGAATTCAATGTCCCGTGGCTTTGTTCTTTAATATAAGGCGGAATACTATCTACTCTCCCTGCGTATTCGGATAAGCTTCTGAACATCACTGTATAACTCATCAGCTTCATTCAGATCAATTAAAAGCCAGCGCTGTCCCATTCCTTCCCTTGTGTTTTCATATATTTCACGCATAGTGTCAGACATTTGCGGCAGCACCGATTCAACACGTTCCTTTTCTTTACCTCCGACAACAAGGAGCATGGTGAAGTAGCCTGAACGCGGATAAAGCCTGCATAAAGTCCTGCCTGCTTTATGGAACTTTACATTCCATCCAAAAAGGTTGCTGTCCTTGCTGAACTCAGTGCTGACAAGCGACTTGAACTGCGTGTCCAGAAAGTCATACAGTTCATCAAACAGCGGGTTGCCAATAAATTCGCTTATCTCCTGTATGTTTGGCTTATAATTATTATCTTGAATATCAATCATTTCCCGTTGTCCTTTCATAATTGTCTTATTATTTTTGAACTAATAATATCATATAAGAAAATTTTAGTCAATCACTTGTTTTTTATTCTCTTTGTCACAAACAGTCCACTGGACTGTTTGTGAGGATTATTTTGCTTAGAATTGAAAAAAGGAGAGCGGTCGTGTCCGCAAGTATGTTAAAACATACTTTTCTCCTACGAAAAGCTGTCGCTTTTCTCACCTCTTGGCCGTTTTCTTTTTCTTGGGGAGTTTCGTGCTCTGCGGAGCACGACCATGTTTAACCTGGACTGACCAGCGTGGCTACGCTGGACCAGCTGAAAAAAGCACCTGTCTTTTGACAGGTGCTTTTTCGTATATCTTATATTTTAGTGAATTAATACATTCCGCCCATACCGCCGCCTGGCATTGCAGGAGCAGGGTTTTCTTCCTTGATGTCAGCAACAAGGCTTTCTGTTGTGAGAACCATTGCAGCAACGGAAGCAGCGTTCTGGAGAGCTGAACGTGTAACCTTTGTAGGGTCAACGATACCGGTTGGAATCATATCAACATAAACTTCGTTGTAAGCATCAAAGCCGTAGCCAACCTTGCGTGAACGAACAATCTTGTCAATGATTACACTGCCTTCAAGACCGGCATTGAGTGCAATCTGACGTAATGGCTCTTCAAGAGCCTTGAGAACGATAGAAGCACCTGTCTTTTCATCACCTGTAAGTGTAGCAAGGAGCTTTGTAACAGCAGGCATAGCGTTGATAAGCGCTGTTCCGCCGCCCGCAACGATACCCTCTTCAACAGCAGCCTTTGTAGCAGCAAGAGCATCTTCAATACGGAGCTTCTTTTCTTTCATTTCAACTTCAGTAGCAGCACCAACCTTGATTACTGCAACACCGCCTGAAAGCTTAGCAAGTCTTTCCTGAAGCTTTTCTCTGTCAAAGTCAGATGTTGTTGTTTCAATCTGAGACTTAATCTGAGCAACTCTTTCCTTGATAGCCTTCTTGTCGCCTGCACCATCAACGATAATTGTGTTTTCCTTTGAAATCTTAACCTGCTTAGCACGGCCAAGCTGAGCAATCTGAGCATCCTTGAGCTCAAGTCCGATTTCTTCAGAGATAACCTGACCGCCTGTGAGGATTGCAATGTCCTGAAGCATTTCCTTACGTCTGTCACCAAAGCCAGGAGCCTTGACAGCTACGCATGTGAATGTTCCTCTGAGCTTATTTACGATAAGAGTTGAAAGTGCTTCACCCTCAACGTCTTCAGCAACAATAACAAGCTTTTTGCCTGACTGAACAATCTGTTCAAGGAGTGGGAGAATTTCCTGAATTGAAGAAATCTTCTTGTCTGTGATAAGGAGGAAAGCGTCATCTATAACAGCTTCCATCTTGTCTGTATCAGTTACCATGTAAGGAGTAATGTAGCCCCTGTCGAACTGCATACCTTCAACAACTTCTGAATATGTTTCAGCTGTCTTTGATTCCTCGATAGTGATTACACCGTCAGCAGAAACCTTTTCCATAGCATCAGCAATCAGTTTGCCGACTGTTTCATCAGCAGAAGAAACTGTAGCAACTCTTTCAATGTCAGCAGAACCTTCAATAACCTTTGAGTTGTCAATGATAGCCTTTACAGCCGCATCAACAGCCTTAGCCATACCCTTCTTGACAACCATTGGGTTAGCACCAGCAGCAATGTTCTTCATACCCTCACGGATAAGAGCCTGTGCAAGAAGTGTAGCAGTAGTAGTACCGTCACCTGCTGCATCATTTGTCTTTGTAGCAACTTCCTTGACAAGCTGTGCACCCATGTTTTCAAAAGCGTCTTCAAGTTCGATTTCCTTAGCAATAGTAACACCGTCGTTTGTGATAAGCGGAGCGCCGAACTTCTTGTCGAGAACAACGTTTCTTCCCTTAGGACCAAGTGTGATCTTGACTGTGTCAGCAAGCTTGTCGATACCAGCCTGTAGTGACTTGCGAGCTTCTTCGCCGTAAATTATATTTTTAGCCATAATAACATTCCTCCATAATAATAGTATAAAAAGCCTTAATAACTAATGAACAAAATTATTCAACTGTTGCGAGAATATCGCTCTGACGGATGATAGTGTATTCAACACCGTCAATCTTAACTTCAGTTCCGCTGTACTTGGAAATAAGAACTTTCTGACCAACCTTGACAGTCATCTTGACTTCATTTCCGTCAACAATACCGCCCGGACCTACTTCAACAATTTCGGCAACCTGTGGCTTTTCCTTTGCAGAACCTGCGAGGATGATACCGCTCTTGGTGGTTTCTTCTGCCTCTGTCATTTTAATGACAACTCTGTCAGCTAATGGTTTAATTTTCATAGTAATAAGCTCCTTCCTATATTTGCTGATTCAACATAGTATATGCTGATTCAGTATTATTTAGCAAAGCGTAATCTTTTTCGCAAAGCGTAATCTTTTTCGCTAGCACTCATTAACTTTGAGTGCTAAATATATTGTACCAACTTAAGCGAAAAAATCAAGACCCTATTGAATGTATTATTAATTTTTGTATAAATCAACAAAACAATTAATCTAAATTACAACTGAACTGTACATTTTTATAAAATTATAATAATCTAATAAATACATTATAGGTATAATGTGGTTTATGTATGCACCCAAAAAAATGAACATTTTTTTTCGATTTTATTTAGATACAGCAACAAAATTGTTAAATTTACACAATGTTCATAAATAATCAATTAATAGGCAATAAACGTAATGGTTTATTCGTATATAATTATAAGTATATCAAATATAGACAGTTTAGTGTTGCTTTAATATATAATTCAGGAGGGAAATACATGTCACTTGGAAAAGTTTTGGTTGTAGATGATGATAATAATATTTGTGAGCTCCTTAAGTTATATCTTGAAAAAGAAGGTTATGGTGTATTAGTTGCACATGACGGTGATGAGGCGATTGTTAAGTTTAATGCCCTTAAACCAGACATTATTCTGCTTGACATAATGCTTCCTGAGCTTGACGGCTGGCAGGTATGCCGTGAAATCAGAAAGAAATCGAATCTGCCGATAATCATGATTACCGCAAAGAGCGAAACCTTTGATAAGGTTCTCGGTCTTGAACTCGGTGCAGATGATTATATCGTAAAGCCGTTTGATACCAAGGAAGTTATTGCAAGAATCAAGGCAGTATCCAGACGTATCGGACAGGTTAGTTCCGAAACAGAGGTCAAGGAAGTCCGCTATGACAAGCTTGTTGTAAACATGACAAGATATGAACTCAGAGTTGACGGCAAGGTTCAGGATACTCCTCCTAAGGAGCTTGAGCTTCTGTTCTACTTAGCTTCAAATCCAAACAGAGTTTATACAAGAGACCAGCTTCTTGACGAAGTATGGGGATTTGAATATTATGGTGACTCCAGAACAATCGACGTTCATATCAAGAGACTCAGAGAAAAGCTTGAAAATGTTTCTGAAAGATGGGCGCTGAAAACTGTATGGGGAGTAGGCTACAAGTTCGAGGCTGAAGAGGAAAATGCGTAAAAGCATATTCACTGAGTACTTTTATCTTTGTGCAGCCATAGTTGCAGGTGCAATTATCTGCATGGGTGCAATACTTATAGTCGTATCGTCTGAAAACTACAAGATAGACCAGAAAAATAGAATGGTGTCAGCAACAGGAGCTGTTGAGGTTCAGACAAAAATTAATTACAGCGACAACGACGGAGTCAACAGTCCGGAGCTTGACAACATTTACAGGGGTCTGTCTGATGTATATGACATGGAATTTCTGCTGTATTCAGACGGAACAACGCTGGCTTTTTCAGAATCACCTCCGAACCATTATGTCGGCAAGAAGCTTGACGATAGTATTTTGGAACAAACCAGTGACAACGGGTATTTTGATATCAGTACGCTTGAGAATTATTTTTATGAAACAAGATTTGCATACTGCAATAGAATACAGCTTGGGGAAACTCAATGTTACCTTATTGCTTCTGCTGACAGCTCTCCGTATACAAAATACATCACAAGACTTGTGATGATTTACTTTTTGGCTGCAACAGTTTTGATACTGCTGTTTGTTTTCCCTGTGATTTATTTTGCAATGAGAAGACTTCTCAGACCAGTTAAGGAAATGACGCTTGCAGCAAAGCGGTTCGGAGAAGGCGACTTTTCAAGAAAACTTTGCATAACTGAGCAGAACGAGCTTGGCTTTCTTGCAAACAGCCTTAATGAAATGGCAAACTCTCTGGCTGTCCTTGAAGAAAACAGAAAAAGCTTTGTTTCAAATGTATCACACGAGCTGAAAACACCTATGACATCAATAGGAGGATTTGTTGACGGGATACTGGACGGAACAATCCCTAAGGATATGCACAGACATTATCTTCAGATAGTTTCGGGTGAGGTCGACAGACTTTCAAGGCTCGTGCGTTCAATGCTGAATATATCAAAGTATGAGTCCGGTGAAGTCGATATGACAACCGAAAGCTTTGATATAGTTCCGCTTGCCGCAAAGACAGTATTTTTGTTTGAACAGCGGATCAGCGTAAAGGATGTTGAAATAAAAGGACTTGACGCCGACAGATTTATTGTTAATGCTGACAAGGACCTTATTCAGCAGGTTTTGTATAATCTCATCGAAAATGCTGTTAAGTTCGTAAATAACAGCGGATATATCACTTTTGACTTCTCACAGACCGAGGAAAACGTCTGCATCAAAATCAGAAACAGCGGACAGGGACTAAAGGAAAATGAGATTTCAAGGGTTTTTGACAGATTTTATAAGGCAGACGAATCAAGGGGTATCGATAAAACAGGCGTAGGTCTGGGACTTTCAATTGTAAGTTCTATTATCAGACTTCATAAGGGTAAAATACTTGTGCGAAGTGAGTGGAATGAGTACGTTGAGTTCGAGTTTACGCTTGAAAGAGGACATATTGCAATGAAAAAATGATCGGGGTCAGGGGCAGGAAAACGCTGGACACATCAGTTCACAGCCTTTAGGGCAGAATTGGTTTTATCAGTATTTCTCTTGTATCCTGACTTTGTTATGTTTTTACGGGAATTAAGAATAAAAGCAAGGCTTATATTCATTTTTGCCCGCAACTATATTTTTAAACAGATAAGGCACAGAAAGGAACGGTTTTAAATATGGATGAAAATAAACTGACACAAACGGCACCTCCCGATGAGGAGAAAAATGAAAATGAAGAACACTCAAGCTTTTCTGAAGAGGCTGCAAAAATAACTTTTAGGGTTAATTCCGAAACGGAGAAAGCTCAAAATGAAAACGAAGAGGATCCTTTACTTGCTTCTATGCCTGAAATTACAGAAGAAAAAATTGAGGAAATAGTTGAACAGCCGTCAGAACAGGCAAATGCTGAACCTGCACAGGAGCCTGTCAAGGAATTTGTAAAAATCCCGATAAATGTGAAAACCCCTGAAAATGCATCAAGACCGATAGAAAACAGACCTGATCCTGTACCAGCACAGCCGTTCCAGAAGTATGAACCAGTACAGCCTTTTCAGAATTCACAGCCGATACAGCAAATTCCCCCTGTTCAATCTGTTCAGCAGTATACATCGCCTATGTCAAATGCACCGCAGAATCAGCAGGAATCGTCTGCTTTTTCAGAAAAGAATATGAATAAATCACAACCAATGCCGCCATATGGACAGCAGCCACAGCAGTATAGTCAGCCAAATCCACCATATGGACAGCAGCCACAGCAGTTCAGCCAGCCAATGCCGCCGTATGGACAGCAGGCACGGCAGTATAGTCAGCCAATGCCGCCATATGGACAACAGCCACAGCAGTTTAGCCAGCCGATGCCGCCATATGGACAACAGCCACAGCAGTTTAGCCAGCCAATGCCGCCATTTGGTCAGCCAGCTTATATTCCTTTTGCACCACCGATAAATCCCGAAGCGGAACAGAAGAAAAAGAAGCTTTCAAGGGGATGGCTTATCGCAATAGTAAGCTTTATCTGCGTAATGCTTGCCGTTATAATTATATTTCTGATTGTTGGTGCTTCAAGAGAGATAACAAGCGGAAACAATAATAATCAGTCTTATTCTGATATTGAGGAAAATAATACAAATAAGGGCGGTGACAGTAAAACAGACGGAGATCTTATTGTAAATATTCCTGTTCAGGATAGACCAACGCTTGAAGATGAACTTTATGTCAATAAGGAATCAGGTCTGTTTACAACCGTAGGCGTTTCTCAGTACGTTGCTCCATGTGTAGTAGGAATTCAGGCTTATGGAGATACAAAGCTTTATCCTGTTTCCTCAGGCTCGGGAATAATTCTTTCTGCTGATGGATATATAATCACAAATGCTCATGTTATTGAGGGAACAAAATCATATAAAGCCATTCTCAATGACGGCAAGGAATACGTTGCAAAACTTATCGGCAAGGATTATAAAACTGACCTTGCAGTGCTTAAAATAGACGCTAAAAACTTGACTGCTGCAGATTTTGGAAATTCCGATCAGATCAGTATCGGTGAGCAGGTTGCAGTAATAGGAAACCCTGGTGATTTCTCGAATACGGTTTCGTTTGGATATGTTTCAGGACTTAACCGTGAAGTTACTGCAATTGAAAACGGCTATAAGATGAAGTGTATACAGACAGATGCCGCAGTAAATCCGGGAAATTCCGGCGGACCTCTTGTAAATATGTACGGTCAGGTAATCGGAATTGTTTCAGCAAAATATGTAGCAACCGACTATGAGGGCATAGGCTTTGCAATTTCAATAAACCAAGCCCTTCCGATTGTTAAGGATATTATTTCAAAGGGGTATATCTCCGACAGAGTGAAAATAGGAATTCTGTATGTAGCATTAGATGCCAATACAGCAAAAGAACTTGGTGCAGTACCGGGACTTCTTGTCAGGGAGATAGATCCAAAGTGTGATGTAGCAAATACAGAACTTCAGGTTGATGATATTATCACAGAAATCAACGGCATAGAAGTATATGACGGCGATTCAATTTTAAAGGCTTTAAGCGGAAAGAAACCTGGGGACACAATAAAGATTAAGGTGTACAGAGTAAATATAGCAGGTGAAGCAACCGAGTTTGAAGTAGAATGTAGGCTTGAACAGGATACATCATTAAGCTAAGTAAGAAAAAAGTTCGTCAGCCTGCTTGTTTTTCATAGAAAAATTCGAGCAAAGCGAGAACAGGCTTTAACCTAATCAAGGTTGTGGGAATCAAAAGGGCAAAGCCCTTTGCCGTTGTCCGCAGACAACGGAACTCTCTCGTTACCCCGCAAATGCAAAAAAGAAATATAAATACCGCAAATGTAATTTACAGGCAAACAAACCTGATCTGAAATTGCATTTGCGGTCTTTCTTTTGTTAAATACTATATTTTCTTCTGCAATCAGACACAACAGCAAAGTGACTTGTGTCTGATTGCAGACAAAGCAAACAATTAAGCAGACGAGATATCTATCCAGATAATTAATAAGAGTTTTATTTTGTATCAATTTTAATAAATAGTGTAAGTGGTAATTTTATAGTAAAATATTATAAAAGTATAAAACTCTTTTAGGGACAGATATCCGACAAATTATGTCTGAAAGTAATTGCAAGACGCTTCGCTGTTGCAATTACTTTCAGCAGATAATGTTGTTTTATTAGAAAAAACGCAAATGAATTAACAGACAAAGTTTGTTTGTTAATTCATTTGCGTTTTCTATTATTTATTTCATTTGCGGGGTTACGAGAGTGTTTCGGCGTTGCGACAGTCAGCTTGTTTTGCAAAGCAAAATCATGAACGAAGTGAGTGACTGACTTTCCGACCAAGGCTCCGCCTTTGGAATCCGCAAGCTGTACTCAGCTTGACCAGTTATGTTTTACATATTCCCCGACAAACTCATTACCACTGCCGTTACAGCAATAGGGCAGGTTTCACATCTTAGAATACGTTCACCCAGCCAAACTGCACTTGCTCCGCCTGCAACAGCTTTCTCAACCTCGCCATACTCAAATCCGCCCTCCGAGCCAATCATCACAGCAACAGATTTCTGCAAATCTATACCCGTTTCTGAAAGCTTTGTGCCCTCGTTTTCATAACAGATTATCTTAATATCACTTTTCTGCATATCCGCAACAGCTTCCTCAAAGTTCATAAGCGGCCCAACCTCGGGGATAATACCCCTGCCCGCCTGCTTTGCCGCCTCAAGTGAAATCTTCTGAAGCCTGTCACGCTTTTTCTCAAAGTCACGCTTATCAGGTCTTGAAACACATCTTTTTGACAAAAACGGTACAATCCTTGAAACGCCCAGTTCGGCAGTTTTCTGTACAATAAGTTCAAGCTTGTCCTGTTTCGGAACAGCCTGATAAAGTGTCAGAAATACCGTCGGCTCGCTTTTTGACGGGATAGAATTATCAATCCTGCAAATAACATCACTGTCCGTTATCGATACAATCTTACAGTTGTAATCCGTACCGCAGCAACAGAACGTGATATCATCTCCGATTTTCATTCTAAGCGAACGTCCGATGTGCCTTGCATCGTCGCCGGTAACCGTTATAAAATCTCCGCTTACGGAGTTAGTAAAAAATCTCGGCATAGTTTCATCATTCCTTTTTTTGCTTGATAATTTTTCATAATAATGATATGATATTAAAAATAGGAAAAGCATTGTGAAAGGATAGTCATATATGAACGAGTTAAAAAGCCTTATAAAATCAAGACGGAGCATAAGAAAGTTTATGCCCGACAGAATTTCCGAAGCTGATATAAAAGAAATAATTGAATCTGCAGTGAACGCTCCAAGTGCCTGCAATAGTCAGTGCTGGCATTTCATTGCTGTGCAGGATACCGCCCTCAAAGAAAAGCTTTCTGAAGCTTGCGAGGATTTCATTAAAGATTTTTATGCAGACGCTGATTATTCCGACAATGTTATATCAGGCAGAATTAAGCAGATAACTTTCTTTAAAAACGCTCCGCTTGTAATCTTTGCTTTTCTGACCGATATGGAGTATCATGACCCAAGGGTAACTGAATATTACGCAAAGAAAGGCTTTACGAAAAGACAGATGACCGAATCACTTGGTTATCCTGACGTCCTTTCCGTTGGAGCAGCAATACAGAACATGCTTCTGACAATACACGATAAAGGCCTTGGCGCATGCTGGATGAACGATCCCGTTGCCGCTGAGAAGAATATATGCAAAGTGCTGAATACGCCGGAGAACTACCGCCTTATGAGCGTTATCCCTGTCGGCAAGCCTGCATATGCCCCTAAAGAAAAAACAATGAAACCTCTTAATGAAGTTCTGGAAATAAGATAGAATTATTATACACTGAATTTTGACGTTTTACAATACATCGGGGGTTAACCATGAAAAAAGTAATACTCATTCAGAAAATATCAATAATTCTTTTTGTGATAACATTATTACTCTATATATCAACTAAGTATGAGCTTAATCAACTAAGAAAATCAACCGAAGTTGTTTTGATTCCCACAGGCATGAGTGCAGAGGAAACAGTTGAACTGTACTTCAAATTATGGGATGATAAAAATTCAACTGCATGCAGTGAACTATGGGTTAATTCTAAAGAGCACTATTATGACTTTGAGTATGGTTATCATGTTGAACTGGTTAGTTGTGACGAATGGTCAAAGGAAGAAACCGAAGAGTCATATAGTAACTTGATAGAAAGCGGAAATTATTATGACTACACTTATATTTTTGTGCGTTTTAATATTAACATGATTATCGGTGATATTGCGGAAGGTTGTTGGAGTAAAGGTGATAACTGTTTCGGTTATTTTTTAGTTAAAGAAACTAAGGATTCCGATTGGAGGATTCAATCGGCAGGAGTCCGCTGACAAATATACGAATAAAAAGGAACTAACACTATGGCAGAAAAAAAACAACCGTCCGAGCGTCTTGATAAATACCTGTCAACCCAGATGATGATATCAAGAAACGATGCTAAGGAACTTATAAAGCGAAGAGTTGTAAAAGTAAATAATCAGATTTCTAAGCTGTTTGATACAAAAATACAGCCCGAAACAGATAAGGTTTTTGTGCAAGATACAGAAATAGTATACAGAAAGTATATTTATATAATGATGAATAAGCCGCAGGGAGTAGTGTGTTCTACCCGTGACGGGGAGTCACAGACTGTCCTTGAACTTGTTCCTGAGCATCTGAGAAGAAAGGGACTTTTCCCTGCCGGACGGCTTGACAAGGATACGGAAGGGTTCGTGTTCATAACCGATGACGGAGTTCTTTCACATAATCTTCTTTCGCCAAAGAAGCATGTGGACAAAGTATACTTTGCAAAGCTTGAAAAAGAGGCTGAGGATTATTATGTCGACAGATTCAAAGAAGGCATGGAAATTGACGGCGGAGATGTCTGCAAGCCTGCTGAAATAAGGATTTGCGAGAATAAAAGTGAAGTTTTTATAACAATCTCTGAAGGAATGTATCATCAGATCAAGCGAATGATAGAACGTCTTGGCAACAAAGTAGTATATCTAAAAAGACTTAAGATAGGCGGGCTGCAACTTGACGAAAATCTTGCCCTTGGTGAGTGCCGTGAAATGTTGCACAAAGAAGTAACTATGCTTTCTACAAAATAAACATGTTAAAATCAGTTTTTTAAAATAGTGCGTTTTTTTTCGTTAAAATAAATAAATAATTTTTTACAAGTTTGGGTAATAAGCAACTTGAAATTACTATATGTAATTTGGTATTATAATAACATAGCCGGGAGTACAATGTGATGTCGCGGCACCAATTTAAAAACATAGGAGGTCCTCACTAGATGGCTAGTTTATCACTTAGATCAATTTACAAAAAATATCCTGGCGGCGTTGTAGCCGTTTCAGATGTTAACCTTGAAATCAGAGACAAGGAATTTGTTATTCTTGTTGGTCCTTCAGGATGTGGTAAGTCCACAACTCTGAGAATGATTGCAGGTCTTGAAGAAATTTCCGAAGGTGAACTTTACATCGGTAATCGTCTTGTAAACGATGTTGCACCAAAAGACAGAGATATAGCAATGGTTTTCCAGAACTATGCTCTTTATCCACATATGACAGTATTTGAAAATATGGCATTCGGCCTTAAGCTCCGTAAGGTTCCTAAGGAAGAAATCAGCCGTAAGGTTGAAGAAGCAGCTAGAATACTTGACATCTCTCATCTCCTCGACAGAAAGCCAAAGGCTCTCTCCGGCGGTCAGAGACAGCGTGTTGCCCTCGGTCGTGCTATTGTCCGTGAGCCACAGGTATTCCTTCTCGACGAACCACTTTCAAACCTTGACGCTAAGTTAAGAGCACAGATGAGAACAGAGATTTCAAAGCTTCACCAGAAGCTCGGAACAACATTTGTATACGTAACACATGACCAGACAGAAGCTATGACAATGGGTGACAGAATCGTAGTTATGAAGGATGGTTTCGTACAGCAGGTTGACTCACCACAGAACCTCTACGCATCACCAGTTAACCAGTTCGTTGCTGGATTCATGGGTTCACCTCAGATGAACTTCATTGATGCAGTACTCAGAAAGATTGAAGGCAAGTATGCAGTTGAATTCGGTTCTGAAGATACAAAGACATCAAGAGGCAAGAAGTACTATGTAGAAATTCCTGAAGCAAAGATTGATGAAGTTGCACTTTCTGAACTCGTTGACAAGGAAGTTGTAATGGGTATTCGTCCAGAAAATCTCCATGATGAAGAAATGTTCATTTCAGCTGCAAAGACAGGTATCATTGATTGTGAAGTTGAAATCACAGAAATGATGGGTGCTGAAACATATCTTTACCTCGTTTGCGAAGGAATCAATCTTACTGCTAGAGTTGATCCTAGATCAACAGCTCGTCCACAGGATACTATTAAGATTGCTATCGACGCTAACAAGATGCATATCTTTGATAAGGAAACTGAAAAGACAGTTATTAACTGATTCCTTAAATAATACAAAACCCTGCATGGTTTCATGCAGGGTTATTTTATATCCTTAACAGCTGTAAAAGAGAATTGATTAGTTGCAGTATTTGTCATGATAAAATGTGTTTGTGGTAGTAATACCTTTGCTGTCTCCCGAAATTTCAAGCTTTGAGAGAATTAATGTACGTGTTGGCGAAAATTCGATATTTACGCATATATCCTCGCCGTCATAGCCTTTGTAGCGGAGGTATTCGTACCTGCTTCCCCTTTCAGCGAAGTTTAGCTTGTAATTCAGCCCAAACGTACTTTCGCCTAGCCATTGATTGTCAAACTCAATGTATTTTTCACGGACAATCCCTCTCGCTGCTGCAAATCCGTCAGTATAATTGTAGGAATTGTAAGTGCCGTTAGAATCCTTCATGTGAACCGCGCTGATAAGTTTTGTGTAATCCGCACCGTTTCCGACGCAAAGTATTTTTCCACTGTGATTGACAGACGAAATGGCAGGAGCAGTAAACCGAAGCTCGTTAGTGCCTGCGATGTATGGGTGCGTGTGATAAACTGCAAGGCATGTATTTACAACAGCATCCCATTGCGACGAATGCTCCTTCACATAAACAATACGCGCAGTATTGTTGTTCTGTTCCCATGTAACGTTGCTTATAGCTGGGAGTGAGGTCATCAGCCCTGCGAGCGACAGCTGCGTTTTTACTCCAGGTGCCAGTTCATTCTGTCCAAGAAGAGAAGTAAACCCACGTGAAACAATTGAGATAAACCGTCCGCCGAAGTTTTTTTCAACCGTGCAGTAATCGAGAATGCCGTGATGAATAAGTTTGCCGTTGACAGTAAGCTTAACATCGGTGATGTCAGCATTGTCGCAGTCATAAGCCGCTCTGATGCGAACAAGCGTAAATGGCGTGTATCTCTCCTTTAAGAAAGAGAAAGTGAAAATGCTACTGTAATTCGTAAAAGACGTCTCTCCAAGCCGTTTTATGCTTAGAATGACATTACTGCTCAAACGCAATCACCTCACTTGTTCCAATCATAACAAGTTCACAAAACGCCTCTCTTCCAGAGATAATATTACACTTGTATTTCTTTAACTGCATTGCCGAAAAACTCATTCCGCAAAACTGAAAGCCCAGAGCCTGTCCGCTTGCAAGTATGTTTTCAAGCATAAGCATGACATCAGCCCCACAGACCATACCCTTGACAGTGACAGCAACAGCGCCATTGCCGTTGCTGTTTAGAATACATTCACCGTTTACCGTCATTTCAGCAGAAATATCTGCATTCCTTTCGGAAGAAAAGCTGTCAGCATTTATTTTTAGACCATTACAAAGCTGAATACTTTTACCGCATATTTGATTCATTATTTTATCCATCCTTTCCGAGATTTCAGCTTTGAACAACCCCTGCAATCCCCTTGAATACCACAATAACTTCACATTTCAGCATATCAAGATTTTTGTCATACGAAGCTGTTCCCACTTCCGTCGAAAGGATGTCGCCACTCCACAGTAACAGCGGAGTGACAATACTGCTTTCAACAGCCTTATGGAATGCCATCTCTGAAATTCCCCTGCGGAAGAAAGTAACCCTTACAGCACATTCGCAGTTTGCAAAGATTTCCCCTGAGCTGTCAATTCCCTTTGAGGATAGCTTTGCAGATTTTATTCCAACAGTGCAGAACTGCATTTTTGTCGGTATCTTACCGCTGTGAAATTCGGGGTAACAATTCATCCCTGCCGATGTCAGACAGGAGGAAATTCCGTCCGCCATATCAGTGTAAATCATGTAGAATCCCCCTGTTTAACATCTGTATGTATAAAAACAAAGTCATCAACAGGATTAATGAGGTCAGAGCAAGCAGCTTTCATCTGATTATAAAGTCTCAAAGTCCCCTCACTTCTCATAGGAAAAGAACGTGACGTCTCAGATGTTCCTGTCGAAGAAAAGGTGCATTTAGATTGTGAATCCGAAATATCTGCTGCATATATAGCCGCAAGAGCCGCCGCAAGACAGCAAAGTCTGCTATCTGTAAGGGCATTTTCGTCTTTTGCCATAGCAGTAACTTTTGAAACTGCTAACGAGATAATCTCTGCATAGCAGGAGATGTCATCCGTTCCGGAAAAGACCTTGAATATTTTGTTTACAGTATCGGTATTCACTTTCACACCTCCCTAATGCTATAGCAGGACATATTATTCTGTAAATTATTTGTTGTAATAATTATACGCTTGCTTTCGGCAGATAATTGCTTTCTGAGAGATTTTTTTAGATTAATCAGCTCAGTAAGTGACATTTTGTCAGCAATATTTTTAATAATCCCGTCAAGCATAGGGCTTACATTGAAAGCAAGCCTTGTAACCTCATTGCAAACGTCTGCACGGCACTCTGAAATAACCTTGTCACGCTCGGAAGATGTTTCCGTACAACCGCTGAAACGCTTTGTAACTCCAGCACTTTTTTGTGCAGGAACAGCCACAAATGACCATTCATAAGCGTCTGTAACACCGTCAAGAATGATATAGCAAAGCTTGTCGCCATACATTTTGCCCTTGCTGTGACAGCAAGGCTTTTTTCTTATATCAGAGCCACAGACAGAGCAAAGCTGACTTCCGGCAGCACATGAAACAGAAACCTCTTTTTTGATACCGCCTTCAATCTCGCTTATGAGATTTTTGTTAGCGTCAGTCCGTACCATGTAAGCATATGCTTTGAGGTATTTGTATTTTTCACCGAGCGAATTTGAACGTGTTTCATCATTGATAAGCTCCGTTTCAAAAATGCGCGCTGTCTGGTTTGCGCCTTTGGCGTTGTGGTCGAATATTCCCGTAACGCCGATAAAAAGTGAAGCCATGTCAGAAAGAGCCTTGTCGGAGAATTTCTCACAATCCCTGTCTATTTCGTTGTCACAAAGAGTGACAGGGAAGATGTAAACCTCATCAGCAGATAAATTTCTGCGGGTAAATCGGTTCAGCTTTTCGAGTAAAATATCATCATTCATCAAATCCATCCTTTCATAAAACATAGAAGTTCAAAGCACAAAAAAGTTTGCTCAAGCTTTTCAAAGCTTGTAGGGATCAAAGGGACAAAGTCCCTTTGTCGTGATCCGCAGAGCACGAAACTCCCCAAAACAAAAAAACGGAGCAAGGGTGAAAAAATGCGACAGCATTTTGAGGGAGGCGAACACGACCGCCTCCCTTTCTGGCGGGTTCAGCAAACTTTACCTATCAAACAGTCCAGTGGACTGTTTGATACAAAACAAATAAAGCAAATAAAGCAAATAAAGCAAATAAAGAAAATATCACAATTAATGTAGGTAGCTGTTTATTAATATGCTGACGCTTTGGCTTTGTCAGAAAGAGGTCACAAATCGCTTCGCTGTTTTGACCTCTTTCTGATGAGAGTATAGCTTTTAAAAATACAAAACCGCAAATGCTATTTTGTTTTAACAACGTTCTTTGGTTATTTTATTTGCGGTTTATATATTTTTCGCTTGCATTTGCGGGGTTGCGAAAGGGCTCCACCCTTTAAATTCCGCCAAAAACACCGTGTTTTTGGATTTCCGTATTTTTTGGTTACCCCACAGTAAGCACTCTTACTGCGCCCGAAACAATCTTTGAGAATCCCACAGTAACCGTAACTGCAGTTTTGTCAATCTGGCTTGAAATAAGCTTGTCTGTGTCAACAACAATGTCAGAACCGCTTATCATTTCAAGCGCAAAACCTCTGTCAATGCCAATAAGCTTTGTGTCAGCAACAGCAGATGAAACTACAATTTTAGCGCCGAAAGGTGTCTTTACCGAGGTAGGCTCTCCCGAGACAACACTCTTGTTCATCTCTGTGAAAGCAAGAATCTTTGCCGCAGTTGCAGGTGAGCAGATAACTGTTGTCATGTCAAAGTCAGTAAATTTGCCCCAGAATGTTGCAAGCTCAGAGTATGAAAAATCTGCACCTGTCATGGTGTCGGCTGTAACTCCTGCTGTGATTGTATCAACAGCAAGCTTTGCCGCAGCCTTACCAATCTGAATTCCGACAGCCTTTAATGCAACAGCAAAAACATCAAGTCGCTGCTGTCTGACAGCTTCATAAGGAGCATTTATAACCCTGCCGTACTTTTTAAGTGTAACAATTGAAGAAGCAAGCTTTACAGAGCTTGCAGGAATTTCGCCCTCTGCGTCAATTGCAGTTGTGTATGCTGTGTCACCGTCAGAAAGAATAATTCCACGGCAGTCGCAGGCATCTGTGGTTGTCTTTGCGGCAACAATTCTGCTTAAAATGGTTGAGTTAATGCCCTGTGCAACAGCCCTGCGGACAAATTCAGGAAAAAGTACAGAACTTTCAGTAGTCCTGAAAAACTTTTCAACCATGTCCGAATTTACCCCATTCACCTTGATGTCAAAGCGCTTTAACTGTCTTTCATAAGCGTCAAGACCTTTCATTTCTCCGTCAGCATAGTTGCAGTCGGGATCCATTTCGGTAAGTGACTGTGAAAATGTCTTTCCAGCAAGATTATAAAGTCCCTTTTCAAGTTTTACATTGTTATACATATCATTTTTTCCTTTCAAAATAAGTTATTATTGTTTATTCAAATCAAGCTTAGCCTCAATAACGGCAGCTTGCGCATTGTAAAGTCTTGCCCTTGCAAGCTCTACTTCGTCCTGCAAATTGATATTGTCCCACTTGATAGTAACACCTGTGCAACAGCCAGCAAGCCTTAAAAATGTCGTGCATATCTGTTTTATGACAGGAGTAAGCAGACGACGGTAAAATTCCAGCTCACTTGTCAGAATATCAGCCTGCTGTGAGGACATCCTCTCCGTTGAAGACCAGTTCAGACCTAGTAAAAACGGCGGAACAGAAAGCTTAGCAATAATCTGTTCAAGTAGTTGCCTTACAGGGATTTCTGTGTCAAGAACTTGATTGTCAGCACCGATTACCTTTATGCCAACGTCCCCGACAGCAACAAAGTCACGTATCTGACCACACCTGGAGGCGTTCATTCCGTCCGCCCATTCCTTTGCAATTAACTCGGCACGTTCCTTTGCAAATGCCCTGTCAGCACTGTCCGATGGCTTGTATGTAACCGCATACCGAACATTTCCGACCCTGTCAAAGTTCTGCCCAATGCATTGATATATTCTCATCAGTACTAAGGAAATGCAGGGAAGCCCCCTTAAAACAGAAACTCCTTTTGCCGAGCCGGCAGGCGGATTCAGCGCCGTGTAGACAATAGCTTCAGGTCTGCTAACCCTGATTTTTTCACCATTGTCTTTGGTGTAAAAATAAATACGGCTGCATGGGTTTTGTCCCTCGCATACTTCAAATCTGTTTGCGTTTTCGTTTACAACGCCGTAAACCTGCATATTCTCATTGTCTGTCAGAATTTCTCCGACAGCATTTCCATAGGTTAAAAGACTATCCAAATAGCCGTCGATAAAGCTATGGAGAGATATGCCCGAAATCCCGCAAGGTACATTTTCAACAAATTCATCAAGTTCTTGCTGAAAACGCTCATCCTCGCAGATAACGCTGAATCCACCAGTAAGACGGATTATTTTTGAGATAGCGGCATCAATAACGGGAACAGAGTAACGCAGATTATCGTAAAGTGAGTTTTCAGCAGAGGAGTAACCCTCGGAGAAAATATTCTCACCGTTTCGTGCAGGCATGATAACAGCAGACCCGTCAAAGCTTTTATTTTTGTTAAAAAGCTTTAGTTTTTCAAACATTTTTTCACCTCCTAAAAAAAAGTTCACACCTCATAAGTTTGATAAAATCAAACAATAACAGATTGGTCCAGCGCAATCTCGCGCTGGCAAGGATTTTAAAGGGCGAGTAGCCCTTGAATCGCTCTCAGCAGAGAGCGAAATATTCCAGACAAGAAAAACGGAGAAAAGGTGAAAAATGCGACAGCATTTTGAGGAGAGCGAACACGACCGCTCTCCTTTGTGGCAATTCTCAATAGTCTTTCCTTTCAGACAGTCCAGTGGACTGTCTGAAATACAACAAAACCTAAAACAAACCCAACACCCATATAAATGTAAAGCGTATCTCACCTTGCCATGCTCATCACAAAGAAATCATCACAAAGGCTTTTCTTCCCGAAAACAGCAGTAACAAAATACCTCATGTCATCCATAGCATGATCGTTTTCCTTGACAGGTGCGTCACATCCGCCACGTTCATCCCAACGGTATAATGAAAATTCACGGATAATGTCGTAACAGCTTTCGTGAATCTTAATCTGCCCGTTTTTCAGACAGTCAGCTGTCCTGCGTATTCCTGCAACAACATCATTTTCAGCAGGAAAAACACTGTATCTGCCGTGTCGGCGTATGCACTCAATGAAAGAAGCGGCAGAAGGGTCAACAGTTATAAAGTCGATTTTTCTGTCACCGATAAGTGTTTCAAGTCCGTTGTAATGCTCTTCATCCGTCCTTGACTGGCCATGCTCACGGGAGGCATAGTAATACTCAGAAAGCCTGTACCACACACCGCCCGAGAGCCCCCATAAACCGAATGATGACGGATTGACAGTACCATAGTCGCATGAAACGACATATCTTTCACACGCAGAAATTGATCCAGTAAATACATGCTCTGACACATTGAACATGGGATAAACAGCACCATACACAGCAGTCCATTTTCCGAGAACAAAGCGATCATAAAATGCCCCGGAGTATAAGCTCTTGTATCTGTCCACAATGTCAGACGAGAGGGAGGGGTTGTCCGTCATTGTGAAGTGCAGATACAAGGCTTTTTTCTCAGCAGCCTTTAAAATCCATTCACGGTAAAACCAGTGCTGCGGATATTCAGGATTGCAGTTAAACCACATTTTTGAGCCTGTAACAGAGCATCTTGCCAACGCCTGTTCAACAAAGGATCTCGGCATGAGAGCAACCTCGTCAAACATAATTCCGCAGAGAGTCATTCCCTGAATAAGCGACGCAGAGCCTTCATCCTTGCCGCCGAAAAGATAAAACCGACAACTGTGACCAAGTGCAGAAATGTCAATGTAGTTCTTGCTTGCCTTTTCCGCACAGCAGAAACCCATCTGACGCAGAACATTAAGTAATGGCACAATAACGTTCCTTTTCAGGGAGGTTATTGTCTTTCCGCAGAGAGCAAAACAGCCGTTGTCAAAGCTGCTTACAGCCCATGCCGCAAAGGAAACAGACATGCAAAGCGTTTTGCCGCTTCTTACTGCCCCATCACAGATTACTGCCTGATATTCTGCATATTCAGGCTTTGTCCACCATGTAAGAACAGCTTTCTGCTTTCCTGAAAATGCTGTAAATCCCGTCATTCAGTTCTATTCCTCCTTTTCTGAATTTCCTGCACTTCTGATAGCGTCAAGAAAGCTCTGCGCAGTCTCATTAGTGTTGACACTGTTGCTGATCTGATGAAGACTTTCAATGGCCTTCAGCTTGTCGGTAAACTTGATTTCACATCCGCCGCCTTTGGGATGTTTAATCTCCGAAATGCAGTCAAGATCGAGCCTTGCAATCTGTTCGGCAGTAAGCGGTTCATCAGCGAATGCAAGAGCAACAGCGTCATTTACCCTGCCCGTGACAATTCTGTCAAGCTGTGATCTGACAATATTTCCGGACATTTCAGTAAGCGTACCGAGAGTGTTGCTGATAAATTTCGCCGCTTTCGGATGACGGAGAATCTGCATACCGTAACGGTACGCTTTTTCGTCAGGATAACCTGCTATAACAGCCGCCTGATGAACGTTTCTGAGCCTTATGAAATGATAGAGGAAAGTTTTCTGCCTTTCAGTAAAGTCCTGTTTCTGTGACATTTCATATGCACCTCCTTTCACATACACAGGGAAAAATTAAAAAAGTTGCACATCACTGTGCAACTAAGAAAAATATTTTTAAATTATTATGATTCAGCATCTTAAATCATAATATATACTTGCTATATTTGCATAAATTAAGTAAACTGTATAAATGTAGTAGTGTTTTTATACATATTAAAGATATATTATAGTTTGTTTGTGTAATATCCCTATTGAAAAAGTGTATTAAATAAAGTATAATTTTTATAGGTAAGTACAATAATAAACTTAAACGTTTAAGATTAATATGAATTGGAGACAAGTATTATGATTCCTATAATAAATAAAGATGACTTTGAAGAAAAACTTCGTCAGGAATTACAGGTAGAATTTAATGTCACACCTATAGATGCCTCTGATAATCAGATATATAAGGCACTGTCAGCAGTTGTTGTTGACCTTCTCAGAGAAAAGAGAAGAAAATTCAGAGCAAAAAATCATTCTATCGGAAATAAAGAAGTATATTACCTTTCAATGGAATTTCTTATGGGGCGGTCATTGAAATCAAGTCTCTATAATCTTGAAATAAATACAATTATTGAGGAAATTCTTAATGATTGGGACGTAAATATGGAGAGAATTTACGACTATGAGCCTGATGCAGGTCTTGGCAACGGCGGACTTGGTCGTCTTGCAGCCTGCTACCTTGACGCTCTTGCAACAGACGGCTATCCTGCTATGGGTTACTCAATATGCTATGAATTTGGTATTTTCAGACAGAAGATTGAAGACGGCTGGCAGACAGAGCTTCCGGATAACTGGCTTCCAGGCGGTGAAAACTGGCTTGTTCAGAAAACTGATAAGTCTATAGAGGTCCGCTTTGAGGGTGAACTTGAGGAACATTGGGATGAAGGGTATCACCATGTTGAGCATAAGAACTACAGCGTCGTTAATGCTGTTCCTTCAGATATGTATGTTCCTGGTTATAACAGTCAGGGTGTTTCAGTATTAAGACTTTGGACAGCAAAGGCACCTTCATTTGATATGGCTATGTTCAATGAGGGAAACTATGCAAAGGCTCTCAGCCAAAATACAATCGCACAGGCTATCTCTAAGGTTCTTTATCCGAACGATAACCACCTTGAAGGCAAATCACTTCGTCTCCGTCAGCAGTACTTCATGTGTGCCGCTTCAATTGGGGATATTGTAAACAGACATATGGCTGTTTACGGAACTCTTGACAATCTCCATGAAAAAGTTGCTATACACATAAATGATACACATCCTACACTTGCTATCCCTGAACTTATGAGAATACTTCTTGATGACTGCGGATATTCATGGGCAAAGGCATGGAATATTGTTACCCACACATTTGCATATACAAATCATACGGTTATGGCAGAAGCCCTTGAAAAGTGGGACTGTAGCCTTGTTCATCAGATTATTCCTCGTGTATTCTCTATAATTGTTGAAATAAACAATCGTTACTGCAAGGATCTTATGGAAAGAGTCGGTGACGAAAACAAGGTTACAAGAATGTCAATCGTTCAGAACAACCAGATCCATATGGCTCTTCTCTGCGTATGTGCTTCACACAGCGTAAACGGTGTTTCAAAGCTTCACTCTGAAATTATCAAGAGCGATGTATTTAAAAATGAATATACAGATAACCCATATAAATTCAAGAATGTAACAAACGGTATTGCTTTCAGAAGATGGCTTCTCCAGTCAAATCCGGGGCTTACAAACCTACTTGATGAAACAATCGGTGACGGTTACAAGAAGAACGCTTCACAGCTTACAAAGCTCAGAAGCTTTGAAAATGACAGTCAGGTTCTTGCACGTCTTCCAGAAATAAAGCGTGAAAACAAGGAACGTATTGCTAAGTATGTAAAGGCCAATTTTGGTACAGATCTTAACATTGACGGTATATTTGATGTTCAGGTAAAGCGCCTGCATGAATACAAGCGTCAGCACCTTAATGCTCTTAATATCATAGCTGAATATAACAGACTTCTCGAAAATCCTAATGCGGATTATGTTCCTAAGACATATATCTTTGCTGCAAAAGCTGCTCCGGGATATTATCTTGCAAAGCAGGTTATCAAGATGATCTGGGCTATCGGTGAAGAAATCAGAAAAAATCATGAAATTAACAAGAAGATGCAGGTATTCTTCCTTGAAGATTACAAGGTAACACTTTCTGAACTCCTCATGCCTGCTGCTGAAGTTTCAGAACAGATTTCACTTGCGGGAACAGAAGCATCAGGAACAGGCAACATGAAGCTTATGCTTAACGGTGCGCTTACACTTGGAACACTTGACGGAGCTAACGTTGAAATCAAGGATCAGGTTGGACTTGACAACATATTCCTCTTTGGTATGAACGCAGAAGAGGTGCTTGCAAAGAAAGCACAGGGTTATCGCCCTGAGGATTATGTCCGCAATAATGATGTTATTGAAAGGGCAATCAACAGAATGTACCATGGTATTAACGGCTGTACATTTGACGAGGTTGCAAACTCACTCAAGTTCAAGGATCCATATATGGTTTTAGCAGATTTTGATGCATATCAGTCAGCACAGCAGTATGTATCCGAGTGTTATAAGGATGCAGAAAAGTGGAACAGGAAGTCACTTGCAAACATTGCAGGTTCAGGATTCTTCTCCGCAGACCGAGCAGTTGAGGATTATGCAAGGGACATCTGGAAGCTTAAAAAGTAATAACTAAACGAATCGCCGCAGAAAAAGTTCTGCGGCGATTTTTTTACTAAAAAGTTCGTCAACCTTTCAAGGTTGTAGGTTTCAAAAGGGCAAAGCCCTTTGTCGCTCTCCACAGAGAGCGAAATACCAACTTCGCCCGCAGGCGCAAAAAAACGGAGCAAGGGTGAAAAATGCGACAGCATTTTGAGGGAGGCGAATACGACCGTCTCCCTTTCTTTCGGGTACAGCAATCTACCCTTTCAAACAGTCCAGTGGACTGTTTGAAACAAAGAAAAAGCCCCCCCTCATAAAATCACTTGCCTTTTAAAGTTTTGTCTTTGCAGAGACCTACAGGGCTTTCCGGTCGCCCTACACCTTCGGGATATGCTTTTTGTGATATAATAAATAATACCGCAGAATCAACTGCGGTATTATAATCAGTTATCCTCACTACTGTATGTTGAAACTGTAATATCCTTTATCAGAATTTCTTCTGTCGGAACGCCCGTTGCTTCATCATACTGTGCGGCGGTAATTGCATCAAGTACATCAAGTCCGTCATATATCTGCGCAATAACTGTGTACTGCTGTGAAAAATTTGGTACCCCGCCATGTTCAAGGAATGCATCCCCAACAACCTGAAGGTTTGCTGAATCCTCGAAAGTTGCTTTCATTTCGTCAGTATACTCAATTGTGTCAAGGAAAACGAGGCTCTCACTTGAATATCCGTCCTGACCGGAAATGGTGCAGATTGAACCCCTGAAAGGCCATAAATCCTTGTGATATTCATTTACAATGGTTGTGCCTTCCTTGTTTCTGGAATTGCATATAAAAAGTATGTCCTTTTCAATCTGTGAAACAGGGAGATCTTTGTATGCCCCGTCAGCAACAGCCTGCTTTATAAGTGCGGCAGTGTTAGGGCATTGTTCAGAATAAAGAACAGCTTTCATTGTTCCTGCGGTTGTGTCTATAATTAGTATGTCCTGTCCTTGTGCAGGTTTGTCAAACTGGATTATCTGAATGTCCTCAAGGACAGCTTTCTTAGGCTGTTCAGGTGAAAGGGCATCTAACCCAAATGATATTATAGCTATTATAAGAACACCGAAAACTAGAAACATAGCTATTTTCGGAATCCTGATGGTTTTTGTTGGGACTTTCAACTTGTTAATCATTCCTTTCAGCTTTTACGTCTTGTCTGTACGATATGTAAACAACAGCCGCAAAATCAAAGTATCTAGGTTTTGCAGCTGATTTTAAACTTATTTCTTATAAATTTTTGTACCCTGACGTGTTTCCTCAATTGCATAGCCAAGATCTGCAATTTTATCTCTAATTTCATCGGCAAGGGCAAAGTTCTTATCTTTTCTTGCCTGTTTTCTCTGCTCAGCAAGGTCGAGAATTTCCTGTGGAAGAGTCTCTTCCTTGTTTCTGTTGTAAAGAATACCAAGAACGCCTGTAAGCTCGTCGAATACCTTTGCACCTGCAGATAGCTGTTCTTTGCTTGCTGTCTTGTCAAGCATCATTGTGTTAAGCTCTCTTGTAAGCTCAAACAGCGCTGTGATACCGTCCGCTGTGTTGAGGTCGTCGTTAAGAGCGTCAATAAACTGCTGCTTACGGCTGTCGAAAATCTGCTGAGCGTCTGCTGTTACTGAACCTGACGGAGCGGATTCAATAGCCCTGTCAAGGCTGTCACGGCAGTTGTAAAGTCTTTCAAGTGAAGCCTTGCAAGCCTCAAGAAGTTCAAGGCTGTAGTTGATAGGAGTTCTGTAATGAGCCTGAATCATAAGGTATCTGATTGGTTCATAGCCATATTTTTCTGCAACATCTCTGGTAGTAAAGAAGTTGCCTGCGGATTTGGACATTTTCTTGTTGTCTATGTTGATATAGCCGTTATGCATCCAGTAGTTTGCAAGAGGCTTTCCTGTTGCAGCTTCAGATTGTGCAATTTCATTTTCATGGTGAGGGAAGATAAGATCCTGCCCGCCGCCGTGAATATCAATTGTGTCGCCGATATAATGCCTTGACATAGCCGAACACTCAATGTGCCAACCCGGTCTGCCGTTGCCCCAAGGTGATTCCCAAAAAGGTTCACCCGGCTTTGCAGATTTCCATACAGCAAAGTCCATAGCATCTTCCTTGATACTGTTTACTTCAATTCTTGCGCCTGCCTGAAGATCTTCAAGCGGCATGTGTGAAAGCTTTCCGTACTCATTGAACTTCTTTGTGCGGAAATATACATCACCCTGCACTTCATAAGCATAACCCTTGTCAACAAGAGTTCTTATAATATCAATGATAATATCCATGTTTTCTGTAACCTTAGGATGAACGTCAGCTTCTCTGACGTTCAGACCTTGTGCATCCTTTTTAAATTCACGGATATACTTTTCAGAAACTTCGATAGAAGGAATGCCTTCCTCGTTTGAACGCTTGATAATCTTGTCATCAACGTCAGTGAAGTTCTGGACATACTTAACCTTGTAGCCTGTATATTCAAGGAATCTTCTAAGCACGTCAAATACGCAGATAGGTCTTGCGTTTCCGATATGAATGAAGTTGTAAACAGTAGGGCCGCAGGCATATATAGAAACCTGACCTTCTCTGATAGGCTTCAGATCTTCCTTTTGTCTGGTGAGGGTGTTATATACTTTCATAATTTTTATCATATTCCTGTTATGGAATATGCACTCCTTTCAATGTTTTGCGAGATACATGCAAAACAAAACTTTTCTTACTTGTTAGCAAAGTTCTTGTTGTATTTCTTTGCAAGTTCAACGATATCATTCTTGTTTGTTATATTTAGTATCTGCTTTTCAAGCTTTTCAATGCGTAAAAGCTGTTTACAGAGTTCCTGTGCAACTGGATCCGGAATGTGAACCTGATCGAGGTCGCATTTGTTTATCTTCTTGCCATTCTGCTTAACAATTCTTGCAGGAACGCCGACAGCAGTACAGTTTGCAGGAACTTCTTCAAGAACAACAGCATTTGCGGCAATCTTTGCATTGTCCCCGACCTTGAAAGGTCCTAAAACTCTTGCACCTGCACCAACCATGACATTGTTTCCGAGAGTAGGATGACGCTTGCCCTTGTCTTTTCCTGTTCCTCCGAGAGTAACGCCCTGATAAATAAGACAATTGTCGCCGATTTCCGTTGTTTCACCGATAACAACGCCCATGCCGTGATCAATGAAAAACCCCTTACCTATTTTAGCACCGGGATGAATTTCTATTCCCGTCATAAAGCGGGAAAACTGAGAAATCATTCTTGCAGCAGTAAACAGCTTCATCTGATAGAACCAATGTGAAACCCTGTACATAAGAACCGCATGCAGACCTGAATACGTAAGAATAATTTCAAAGGTGCTTCTTGCGGCAGGGTCACGTTTTTTAACCGACTCAATATCCGATTTAATATGATCAAACATTATTGTCATCTCCTTATATTAATTCATTTGTGATAAAATTATACAGAGTTTAAATATACAAAAAAGCCGCCCTCAGAAAATCTGAAGGCGGCAATAAGCCACGGTTCCACTTCAATTAGGACGCAAACGTCCTGTCTTAACGGACAACAGAATAATTGCCCATCCCTGTAACGCGGGAAAACGTGAACGGATAATTCTGCAAACAGGTTCACCGTTCAGGCTGGCGGCTGCACTTCACTTAACTGCCCCTGCATTGTCACACCAGTCCAATGCTCTCTGAAAGGGGAATAATAAAGCTACTCTAACCGATACGCCTTTAATATATTCACTATTAGTATATTCATTAAACAGAATTATAACACAGCAGTTTTCAAAAATCAAGCATATTATTTCTTTGAAATCTTAACAGTTGCAAGGTAGTCGTCAAATACAGCTGATTCTTTTTCAAAGTCTTCAGCAGCACTTTCAAACTGTACATAGAAAACATCTTCGTCTGAATAGAAGTAACAAAGCTTACCCTTGAATCGTGCAACTTCAGTTTTGACACCTGTAACAGTTGTTTGAGCAGTTGTTTCTGCACCATCCGCAGATGTTTCAGCAGCAGTAGTTGCGGCAGTAGTTTCATCTTCATCATGAACAAACTCGTATGCAATTATTTCATAATCATATACAATAGCGTCAAATCCTGCAACCTTTGTTTTTACAGGTTCACCAAAGGTTGTATCCTGCTGATAAAGCATGTTATGAACTCTGAATGTAGCACATGCTGTTTCCGCAAAAACTGAAAGTTCCTGATAATCTTCCTTGTAGTTCTGTGCTTGAACAGTGATCTTTGCCTTGCCATTAAGATAAAGATTGCCGACTTCGCTTTCTTCAACAGTATCATACCCCTCAGGAGGTGTTGAGCTGTACTTAAAGATAGCATAGTCCTCAACATTTTCAGGAACTCTTCCTGTTCCAATAGAGACAGTTTCTTCTGTTGTTTCATTACCTGGTGCAACAGTTGTTTCTGATGCTGAGGATGATGTTTCAGTGCCTTTTTCTGTTTCTGAGCATCCTGCAAGCATTACAAGTGCCATACAAGCTGCAAGTGCTGCTGCAATAAGTTTTCTTTTGTTCATTTTAAAGTTCTCCTTTTTCTTTAACAAGATATCTTCTTTTTTTCTTTATATGTGAAAGACTCGCAATAAGCGGGTTGAATCTTCTGTTTGATGAAAAATGCGCAGTTGTTGTCGATATCTGAGGTTCATCCCCATAATCAACCGGTATCTTTAAAATTATCTTACTGGAGTTTTCTGTTTCAGATCTGGACATTAAAGCTTTGTAACGGGTTAGAAAGCAAGTTCTTATAAAGTCATCAGGTTTTAGTTCTTCTGTGTAAAAATACATATCCACATAATCGGGATCAAAACTGTTTTTGGCACCTGACATATTCTGCCCGCAAAAAACAATGTTTATCATATCTTTATGGTCAACATATACTTGTGATGTTATTTTTTCGATTTTGAGGTGAAATGACATTATTTCGCTGAGAATGCCGCAAATCATAAGCTGAAAAGCATTATGTGATGCCCAGGTAAAAATCCCCGGCTCACAGGAATGTACAAATTCAATACTGCCGTCGTCAAACAGATCCAAAAAATCTTTTTCCATAATCGACATTAACTCTGATATATTTAAAAGTTTTTCTGTTTCGCTGTTAAGATAAATGTTTAACAGTTGCTCCGGAACAAGCATGTCCTTGAGCAAAAGAGTCAGATTCCCTTCAATAAGGTTAAGCTGGTTTGCAATATAGCTGCTGCAGCCAGCGGTCTCAACCGTTGTTTTATATATCTCATCAGTTGCAACGGCTATGGTTGATATTGAAGTCCTTATTCTTATCAATAAGTTTTTCATGATCATATCAACAGGTGCTATTGTCTTGTTTGTGATTGAACCGTGAATGTTATGCAATTCCATAATAAGCACATCATCGTGTTCCGTGGCGTTTACATAATAAAAGCAGTTGTTAATGGTAATATCAAAAAATGAAGATGCAGGGGGCACCTTCTTAAAATACTCTGCAAAGTTGCTCTTGGTCTCGCTAAGACAGGTATCAAGATCAAATTCAATGTTATTCCATAAAACAGAAAAGCACTTGTTGCAGATTACAACGGGGATTTTACTGGTTTCAAAAATGCTGCATAAATTAGTTAAATGTTCATTTGTCATACCCAGAGCTCCTGTATAAATTAATTATTGTGATTAATATTATGACGTTATGCAGTCTATGAGTATAATAATCAGCGCAGTAAACTACATACATGATATTATAGCATAAATGTGTTTGTTTTGCGATAGTTTAATAAAAAATTTTTGATTTTACGTTATGATTTTTTAATAATATTGTGATGATATTATGTGCATATTGACGCTTAACATGTGTAATAACTTTTCCTTGCTGTATTTGTTCTATATACGGCTGTAATTAATCTGTAATTAAGCTGTTAACAAAAATTTCTTGAATTTATAATATTATCAAGTATAATGTAGTACAAGGAGCTGATGAAATGAAAAAAATACTACCTATATTAATTATGTCGATTATGCTTGCGTCCTGCGCCTCAAAAAGCGATTCCACAAAAACCAGCTATGATTCTTATGGTGCTGCATATGAAGATAATGCTGTAGAATATGCAGAAACGGCAGCCGCTGTTGATCGGTCAGATTCATATGCTGAAAAGGGATCAGATTATGAAGCAAGTCCAACATCAAATACTGCTGAGGGAAAAGCGGTAAATAAAAAAATAATCAAAAATGCAAATGTTGATATGACTGCTAAAGATGTCAATGAATGTTATGATAAGATTATAGCATACATATCAGATAAAAACGGTTATGAGTACAATAAAAATATGTCTACATCAGGTGATTATGTTACTATAAATGCGGAACTGAAAGTAAATCCAAATGATCTTGATGATGTTTTAGCGTACATAGATGAATGCGGGGATGTAATTAATTCAAATACATCAAGTGATGATATTACAACACAGTATATTGATACACAGATTCGTCTTGAAAACAAGAAGAAAAATCTTGATAAATATTATGATTATTATGATAAGGCCGAAAACATGGAGGAAGCTTTAATTCTTCAGGATAAAATAGATCAGATTACTGCTGAAATTGAAAGCTATGAAGGACAGCTCAATTATTGGAATACACAGGTTTCAGAATCCACTATAACTCTTTATATTCAGCAGGAAAATGACCCGATAGAAATAGAAAGAGATGTTGAATGGAATGCCTTGAGCTTTAAAGATATGGGAAATTTAATTTATAATGGATTTACCAAAGTATCAAACGCAATTGTTTCTGTTTTTCAGTGGATTATTATCTTTTTAATTTCCATTCTTCCACTTGTAATTCTTGCCGGAGTTGTTGTTTTCATAATTGTTTTTTCAAAAAAGCATAAACGCAATAAGAAAAATTCAGTGAAAAATATAGATTGCCCTGCAAATGCAGAAAATAATATTGATAATAACGAGCAGAAATAAGCTATTGCTTAATCTATAGCATAATCAAGTTTATAAAATACGTCCTGATGTAAAGGTTTATGTAGCTGTTTAATCAAATAAATATTTAATTATCATTGCATAACATATAAATTTAACGTTATGCAATGATTTTTATGTATAATCCCAAATGAATTTGTTATAATAAGAGAAAAATGCTTATGTATGTTATTTTTTTATCAAAATTTATCAAAAGGTATTGCCAAAATTGAAAAAATGGGGTAAAATATATTGTGAAAGTGCGAAGCTCAAATGCTGATGTACTATGTAAAACAATTACATTTTAGGAGGAAAAATTATTATGGCAGTTAAAGTTGCAATTAATGGTTTCGGACGTATCGGACGTCTCGCATTCAGACAGATGTTTGGTGCTGATGGATACGAGGTAGTAGCTATCAACGATCTTACAGATCCTAAGATGCTTGCTCACCTTCTCAAGTATGATACAGCTCAGGGCGGTTACTGCGGAAGAATTGGAGAAGGCCTTCACACAGTTGAAGCTGGCGAAGATTCAATCACAGTTGACGGCAAGAAGATCACAATTTACGCTATGAGAGATGCTAAGGATCTTCCATGGGGTCAGCTCGGTGTAGACGTTGTTCTCGAATGCACAGGCTTCTACTGCTCAAAGGATAAGTCACAGGCTCATATTGATGCAGGTGCTAAGAAGGTTGTTATTTCAGCTCCAGCTGGTAACGATCTTAAGACAGTCGTATTCAGCGTAAATGAAAAGACACTTACTAAGGATGATACAATCATTTCTGCTGCTTCATGTACAACAAACTGTCTCGCTCCTATGGCTGATACTCTTAACAAGTATGCAGAAATCCAGAGCGGTATCATGAGCACAATTCACGCTTATACAGGCGACCAGATGATCCTCGATGGTCCTCACAGAAATGGCGACCTCAGAAGAGCTAGAGCTGGCGCTGCTAATATCGTTCCTAACTCAACAGGTGCTGCAAAGGCTATTGGCCTTGTAATCCCTGAACTTAATGGCAAGCTCATTGGCTCTGCACAGAGAGTTCCTGTTCCAACAGGTTCAACAACAATTCTTACAGCTGTTGTTAAGGGCAAGGATGTAACTAAGGACGGAATCAACGCTGCTATGAAGGCTGCTGCTTCTGCTTCATTCGGTTACAATGAAGATCCAATCGTTTCTTCTGACGTTATTGGCATGAAGTACGGTTCACTTTTTGATGCTACACAGACAATGGTTTCTAAGATCACAGACGATCTCTTTGAAGTACAGGTAGTTTCATGGTACGACAATGAAAATTCTTACACATCACAGATGGTAAGAACAATCAAGTACTTTGCTGAAATGTAATCTGATTTTCAGATAGTGTTTTTAGGCGGTATGGCTTTTGCCATACCGCTTTTTTGCGCTATTATATCTATAGATTGTAATAATATGTAATCATGCTGTAATTGAAAATTTCGTAATATACGGTATAATAATCATATACGGAAAATGAAGGGAAACATTTATATGAAAAGACAGATGATTATAGGGGCGACTATCCTGACAATAGTATTGTGCAGCTGTGGCAATTCAGGAAATAACATAATTACGGAGACGTCTGAACAGACTACGGTAAGCACTACTGAGAAGCAAACAACAGCGGAGATTACAACTGCCCATGAAACAACGACGGAAGAAACAACGATACCAGATGAAACAACAACAGAAGCTACAACAGTTACTGAAAATCCTGAGGCAGTTAAGCTTTATGACATTATCATGAAAGACACATCTTGGCGAAAAGAAATAACTAAGGGTGCTACTATTATAGACGTTAACGGCGATAACCAGCCTGAATTTGTAGTATACAATAAAGGAACAGATGAGAAGACTTCAACTGATTTTTATAGTTTCGGAACAGAAAAGCTTACATATATGTATTCATCCGATATTTTTAAAGATGACCTTACAATGTTTGTAGAAAATGGAGAAATATGCTGTTGGGTAAGTGATTATAAATACATTAAATATGATGACGAAAGTTGGGAAAGTGAAACAAAATATAGTATTTATTCGCTGACAGATACGGGCTTTGTTTTTGTAAAAACAGCATTTAATAATACTGAAAAATATGATAAAACAACAGATATATATTCAGGGGAAATGTATGTTGACGGGGAACTCTATGGCAGTGACTATATAGAGAATTATAGTAAGCTTGATGGAGCACCAGCTTTAACTTATTATTCATGGTATACTGATAAAGCTAACTGGGAGGGTCAGCATCTAAGCAATAATGATTATTATTTATGTCCGAATGAAGTATGGAACTCAGATACCGACATTGCTTCTGATATAAAAAAACTTGTCAATGCATATCTTAATGAGGATTGTGAATATCTGAAAAGTAATATTAGATATGGAGAGGTAAATGCATTCAAGCCTGTGATTTATCTTTATCCGGAGGAAAATAAAAATGTTACTGTTGAACTCAAGATTGACGGACAATTAACCTGCACATACCCTAAATATGATAATGGGTGGAATGTTCTTGCCAAAACTGACGGAACACTTTACGATTTAAACGACGGAAATGAATACAGCTATCTTTTCTGGGAGGGAAACCTCAACACCAACTGGGATTGTTCTGAAGGGTTTGTTGTAAAAGGCTCTGATACAAAAGATTTTCTTCGTGAAAAACTTGCTTATATGGGACTTACTTCAAAGGAATATAATGATTTTATTGTGTACTGGTTGCCGCTCATGCAAAACAATCCTTATAATCTGATAACATTCCAGACAGATGAATATACAAAAGCAGCAGAGTTAAAAATCAATCCTCAGCCAGACAGCTTATTTCGTGTATTCATGACATTTAAGGCAATGGAACAGCCTGTTGATATTCCCGAGCAAAAGCTTGAAACATTTGAGCGGAATGGATTTACAGTAGTTGAATGGGGCGGAAGTGAAATCAAGTAAAGCAAGTTTAGCTACAAAAAGAGGAGAGCAATGCATTTGCTCTCCTTTTTTGTACGCTTTACCCTGCAAGCTTTGCTTCAAGCTCTTCAATCGCTTTTGTATTAGCTTCAACCTGTGTATTGAGGTCATCAATCTGCTGCTGATATGCAGCTTCTTTTTCTGCCTGCGCAGCTTCAAGCTTTTTGCTTGCTGAAAGGTTAATTGAGAAAATAATTGTAACTACAATTGCAAAGGCTGTAAGGGCATAAATTGCAGGTGATGTTCTTTCGAATTTTTCCTCTTTTATATCAGCATTTTTGATAAATGAAAATATTTCTGTTCGTGAAAGAGCTTTTCTCAGGGCAAAATATAATGGGACTGAAACTGCAACCGCAATGAATGCATTGACGCTCGATGTTATGGCATTGGTTCCGACAGCTGTCCATGCTGCCTCTGTTGTCCCGCCGATAATAATTATTGTGAAATATGATTTTATAAGGTAAAGGACTATATATACCAGTTGGCCGACAATCGCTCCGCCGAGAACAGCAGGCATTTCTTTTTCGGACTTTGATGATGTTCTGATTTTTCCTGCTGTAAAACCCATTGCAAATTTTGAAATAAAAGTATATGGTGATGAAACTATATATACAGGATCAAAAAGATCAAAAAGCGCCGCACCGAATCCTGACGCAAGCCCGCCTTTCATACTGCCGAAAAGAAGTCCTGCAAGCAGACACATTGAGTTGCCAAAGTGTATTCTTGTAATAAGTACGCCGTTCGGAATCTTTATCTGAAGGTAATTGCCTGCAAAGACAAGTGCCGCCATAAGTCCGACAATTACAAGCTGATAAATATTCTTTCTTGATTTGGTCATGTTCATATTAATCCCCATTCCTTTATGCTTTTCTATATTATAAATCTCATTTATGCAAAATACAAAATCGTAGGAGCCGTCAGAAATTATATGTGTTATGTTTATTATGCACATAAATCTTTATAAATAGCTTTTTGTATTACTTCATATTGAATATGACATAGATGGGAAATAATGACTGATAACAATATATTCAACAAATATAACAAAAAAATTCTGAATATTGCAATAATTATAGTAATAATGCAGATTTATTGACATCGAAAATAATATTTGATATGATTTAAAAAAAGACGTAATTAGACATAATATTACAGAAAGCGGGACAGTTATGAGAAAGGGACAAAAGGCAACTATTATAGGTTTTGGCGTATGTGCAGTTCTCTTGTCAGGAGTATTTCTTGCATTGTCAGGCTTGATTCAGAATGAGGGAGAGGAATATGTTCCGGCTGTTGCAACGATTGGTTATAATGAAGCTTTAACTGTAGAAAATGTATCCTGGAAAGTTGAAAATCTGGATGACGTTAATAATGCTACAGAAAAAGTTTATGGAGAGTCAGCGGCGCATTTTGCGGGAAATATAAAGATAGATATTAATAAAGCTACCTGTGAAGAATTACAGCTTATTGACGGAATTGGCCCTGTTGTAGCAGAAAATATAGTGAATTACAGGGATGAATATGGCGATTTTTCATCTATGGGCGACTTGCTGAATGTTAAAGGAATCGGTGACTCCAAGCTTGAAAAAATAAGGCTTTATGCGTATATAGATTCCGAAGATATACAGAAAAATGAAGATCAAAATGAGAGAAAATCTATAGAAACATTGCCGCCTGAAATGGAAGAAGAACAGACAGAAACGGTTGAAACTTTATGGGACGAGCCTGAGGAGGCTGAAATAATTGCTTGCTGGGAAGATGATGAGTTTTCTGACGAGGGTGACGGTGAGCAGGAAAAAGAGAACGACAATATTAAGATAAGATATCCTCTTGACCTCAACAGCGCCACAGCAGAACAGCTTATGACAATAAAAGGCATAGGTGAGAAAACCGCCGCAAGAATTGTTCTTTATGCTCAGGCTTATGGGTTTTATTCGGTTGAAGATTTGATGGAGGTTGAAGGAATCGGAAAATCTGCTTATGAGCAGATAAAGACTTATGTTTTTGCAGATGCATCAAAATTGCCGTATAAGGAGCAGACATCTGTAACAACTTCCGCAACGACTACTGCTACAACGAAATATGTTCCAAAGCTTCCGATTGAACTTAACAATGCATCTATTGAGGATCTTATGTGGCTAGACGGCATAGGTCAGACGCTTGCTATAAGAATAATTGCATATGGTACGCAGAATGGGTTTTACAAGGTTGATGATCTTCTCAAAGTAAATGGAATAGGACAGTCAAAATTCAATGCAATAAAAGGCTATTTTATCGTCGATGCATCAGGGCTTCCTGCACAGACAACTGTTTCGGCAGTCACGACAGCTGACACTACTTCCGAAACTACAAATGAAAATGATGGCAAGCTTAATCTTAACACATGTACGGCGGAGGATCTGAAATCACTTGGTATAATAAGCGATGAAATGGCTGATGAAATCATAAGTTTCAGGGGTGAGATAAAGTGTTATTCCTATATTGAAGAACTGTACTACATAAATGGAATGACACATTCTATTTTTAATACAATTATTTTATATGTTTATGTGTAAATATAGTTGTATATAATGAAAATAATAATTATTATTCTTTAGTCATTGACAAGAATTAATGTATCGTGATAAAATAAGTATAAGGTAAAATACAATATATATTATACATTTTGTTTGTTGATAACAATATACAGTGTATTTGCAGTAATGATCTTGTTCAGGTGGGTATTAATTTCACATGGATTCTTAAACTTGTCCTGCACTGTAGTGCTGCAGAAACGCAGAAGAAAAGGGCATGACGATAGCATATGGTTAGTATTTCTTCCTTAGGATATAACCATGCGTATACCAATCAGAACTTTTGAAAAAGAAAAGGGGAATAATAATTATGAGTGGAAATCTTCCGGCAGAGTGGAAAGGTTTTGTAGAAGGAAAATGGAGCAGTGGTTCTATAAATGTACGTGACTTCATACTTCGTAATTACCTTCCTTACGATGGAGACGATTCTTTCCTTGAAGGCCCGACAGAAGCTACTACAAAACTCTGGGCACAGGTTATGGAACTCAGCAAAAAGGAACGAGATGCCGGCGGAGTTCTTGATATGGATACAAAAATTATTTCAACAATTACTTCACATGGCCCGGGGTACCTTGATAAGGATATTGAGCAGATTGTAGGTTTTCAGACAGATAAGCCTTTCAAGCGTTCCTTACAGCCTTTCGGTGGGATCAGAATGGCCCAGCATGCCTGCCTTGAGAACGGTTATGAGGTTGATCCTGAAGTAGTTGAAATTTTTACGAAATATAGAAAAACCCACAATCAAGGAGTTTTCGATGCTTATACACCTGAAATGCGACTTGCTAGAAAGTCTGCTATTATCACAGGACTTCCTGATGCTTATGGCAGAGGACGAATCATTGGTGACTACAGAAGAGTTGCTCTTTATGGTGTTGACAAGCTTGTTGAAGACAAGAAGCACCAGCTTGACACCGCACTTGTTAGAATGACTTCAGATAATATACGCCTCCGTGAAGAACTTGCAGAGCAGATACGTGCGCTTGGTGAGCTTGCAGAGCTTGGCAGAATATACGGCTTCGATATTACAAAGCCTGCTGCTAATGCAAAGGAAGCAATCCAGTGGTTATACTTCGGATATCTTGCTGCTGTCAAGGAGCAGAACGGTGCGGCAATGAGCCTTGGACGTACTTCAACATTCCTTGATATCTATATTCAGCGTGACCTACAAAATGGTTTAATCGATGAAAAGCAGGCACAGGAATATATTGACCACTTCATTATGAAGCTTCGTCTTGTCAAGTTTGCAAGAACACCTGAATATAATGAACTGTTCTCAGGCGACCCGACATGGGTTACTGAATCAATCGGCGGGACAACTGTTGATGGTAAGCATCTTGTAACAAAGAGCTCTTACAGATATCTTCACACACTTGATAATCTCGGAACTGCTCCAGAGCCAAATCTTACAGTTCTCTGGTCAGTGAATCTTCCAAGAAGATTCAAGGAATACTGTGCTAAGATGTCAATAAAGTCATCTTCAATCCAGTATGAAAACGATGATCTTATGCGTGTTACTCACGGTGACGATTATGCAATCGCCTGCTGTGTATCATCAATGAGAATAGGCAAGGAAATGCAGTTCTTCGGAGCAAGAGCAAACCTTGCAAAATGTCTTCTCTATGCAATAAACGGTGGAGTAGACGAAAGGCTCAAGATTCAGGTTGCGCCTAAGTACCGCCCTGTAACAGGCGAATACCTCGATTATGATGACGTTATGGAAAAGTACGATCAGATGATGGAATGGCTCGCTGGTCTTTATGTAAACACACTTAACGTAATTCACTATATGCATGATAAATACAGCTATGAAAAGCTTCAGATGGCTCTTCATGACAGAGAAGTAAAGAGATATTTTGCGACAGGTATTGCAGGACTTTCCGTTGTTGCTGACTCACTCAGCGCAATTAAGTATGCAAAGGTAAAGTGCATAAGAGATGATAACGGTATTGTGACTGACTATGAAATTGAGGGAGATTTCCCTAAGTACGGAAACAACGATGACCGTGTTGATGATATTGCAGTTGAAATTGTAAAGACATTTATGGATAAGATTAACAAACACCACACTTACCGTGACAGTGTTCCTACAATGTCTATCCTCACAATTACTTCAAATGTTGTTTACGGAAAGAAAACAGGCAACACACCTGACGGAAGAAAGCAGGGCGTTCCTCTTGCTCCGGGAGCAAACCCAATGCACGGCAGAGATACAAACGGTGCTGTTGCATCACTTGCTTCCGTTGCTAAGCTTCCGTTCAAGCATGCACAGGATGGAATTTCAAACACATTTTCAATTATTCCGAGTGCTCTCGGAAAGTATGACATTGTAGTTTTGGGCGACCTTGATATTGAGCTTACGGAGGAGCAGAAAGCAGATGCAAAAGCATACTGATAATAATGATAAGGACGCAAAGGAACTGGCTGACATGATTGATAAGCTTATGGCTTCGGGTTCAGGTCATGTTAATGTGAAATGTGATGAGTCAGGCAAAATCAAAGCTGATACAGCAAAAAGCACTGACTGCTGTAAGGGAAACATGGCATGCAGTATTCCTACGCTCCACAAAGGTATAGATGATAACTAGTGGTTTCTGTAAATAGCAAAAAGGAAGGGAGATTATTATGGCAAGCAAACAGCAGGTTGACAACCTTGTAGCACTTCTTGATGGTTATGCTCAGATGGGCGGACATCACTTGAATGTAAATGTATTTTCAAGAGAAACACTTCTTGACGCACAGCAGCATCCTGAAAAGTATCCACAGCTCACTGTAAGAGTTTCCGGATATGCAGTAAACTTTATCAAGCTTAGCAAAGAACAGCAGGATGATATTATTTCAAGAACATTCCATAAACAGATATAATTTTAGAAATGCATATCATGGGGCTGCCGAAAGACAGTCCCTATTGTGCATATGGAGATAGATGCCAAGAAAGGGTAACATAAAAATATGAATGGCAGAATTCATTCAATTGAATCCTTTGGTACAGTTGACGGGCCAGGTATAAGACTTGTTGTTTTTTTGCAGGGATGTCCTATGAGATGTCAGTATTGTCATAATCCTGACACATGGGAAATAGGAGCAGGCAAGGAAACCACAGTTGATGAAATTCTTAATGAATATCAAAAATGCAAAATGTTCTATACAAACGGAGGAATTACGGTTACAGGGGGAGAGCCTCTTTTGCAGATGGAGTTTGTGACGGAGCTTTTTGAGGCGGCAAGGGCAAAGAACATCCACACCTGCCTGGATACGTCGGGGGTTACTTTTGATGGGAAAGATACTGCGGCATTTGACAGGCTTATTAAGTCCACAAATCTGATTATGCTTGATATAAAACATATCAACAGTACAGAACATAAGAAACTGACGGCACATAACAATGAGAATATAATTGAGTTTGCAAAATATCTTGACAGGAATAATGTCCCTGTTTGGATAAGGCATGTTGTTGTGCCGACGATAACGGACAATGAGAATTATCTTTTTGAACTGGGACAGTTTATCGGGGCACTTCACAATGTGGAGGTGCTGGACGTATTGCCGTATCATACGATGGGGAAGGTCAAGTATGAGGGCCTTGGGATAGATTATCCGCTTGAAGGAATAGAGGACGCAACTAAAGAGGTAGCAGATAAAGCAAAGAAAGTAATTCTAAGTGGCGTACGGGATGTAAGGAAAAAAATAGGCTGGTCAAGCTGAGTACAGCTTGCGGTATCCAAAGGCGGAGCCTTGGTCGCCGTCGCAACGGTGAAACACCCCCCCGTAACCCCGCAAATGCACAAAGAAAAATAGAAACCGCAAATGTAATCATACGGACAACTGAAATAGTCCGAAATTGCATTTGCGGTTATTTTTATACCAAAACGAAATTTCCCTCTTCAAGTGATTACAAGAGTGAAACGATTTGTAACCACTTGAAGACAAAGCAAAACCTGCGTGTGCTAAAAAGTATCTTTTTATATATTATACGTTATTGTAAAAACTAAATTCTGCCTTGAAATATGATATATAGTTAGTCTGTCTGAAAACAAACACAAGGCGCTGCGCTGTTGTATTTGTTTTCAGAGGGTACTTTGGTTTTATACGAAAGAAGACCGCAAATGAAATTTCGGACTAGATTTGTTTGTCCGTAATTTTTTGCTTGCGGTCTTTATATTTTTTTGTTCATTTGCGGGGTTACGAGGGTGTTTCGCTGTTGCTACAGCCACCAAGGCTCCGCCTTTGGATACTGCAAGCTGTGCTCAGCTTGACCAGCTAAATTGTTGCTCTGATGAAAAATTCTACCCAGCTTGCTACATATGCAGTAAGACATGCTGCTGCGGCTACAACCAACAATGATTTATTCTTCAATGCAAGTATTACCGCTACAATTAATCCTGCGGCGGCTGTCCATATGCTCCCGGTTGAATAGAATATCGCAGGTATTGTCATTGCCCCAAGCACTGCATATGGCACATAATACAGAAAACTCTTTACAAGCTGTGATTTTATCTTCTTTCTGAACAGCACAAGTGGCAGCATTCTGATAAGATATGTTACCCCTGCCATTACTGCAATGTACAAAACTATCTTAATGCTCATTCGGACTGCACCTCCGAGTCTGAATCCTTGACAGGAAAGAATATTGCTCCTGCAAGTGCGGCAACAAGTGTGCAGATGATAATTGCAAAGCCGTCAGATACAACCGAGAACAGTGGTATATATTCAAGGCAGCAGCTTAGTACTGCTGATAAAATAACAACGCAAAGCACGCCTACAGACTTCCTTGCAGGCGGAATGAAGATTGCTATGAACATTCCGAAAATGGCTATTCCAAGTGCGCCCTTTATTCTTTCAGGGAGAATTTCTCCTGCTATGCCGCCGAGAATCGTTCCCGATGTCCAGCAAAGAATAGGTGGCATCATTATGCCGTACATATAGTTCTTGCTGATGTCCTTATGACTTGACGCAACTGCGAAAATTTCGTCCGTTATTGCAAAAGAGGTTATTATTCTGTGTGGAAGTGTAAATGTGCTGTCAAGCTTTTGTGACAAGGAAAGGCTCATAAGCGCATAACGCATATTTATTATAAGCTGTGCCAGAGCCATTTCTGCAAGTGTTCCTCCTGCGGCTATGATTGTTATGCCTGCAACTTGTCCTGCTGACGTAAGGTTTGTCAGCGACATTATCATTGCGGCTAAGGCTGTAATACCTTTTGACACTGCCATGACACCGAATCCGAATGATACTGAGAAGTACCCCAGCCCAATCGGGATACCGTCTGCAAAGCCCTGCTTAAAGGTCAGAGCCGAGGTCTTTGACGACATTGAGAGAACACCCCTTTATTAATCTATGAAATAGAATGTCCGGCAGCAGGCATATACCTGATACTGCCGGACAGAATTTTATTTATTATCAGCTGTTATGAAACGTGAAAGAGCCTTCGTTACAGCAGAACCTATTACAAGACAAACCCCCGCTTCTATAAGTCCGTTTATTCCGACAAATGCAACAGCAAATGCAAGAATATTCATTCCGCCAATCATTCCCGAAATATAATCGGATTTTGAGAATAAAAGCAACAGAAGCAATACAAAAAAAACGGTATTGGTTAAAGCTCCTGTAAGGCTTGCGACACCGAATGAAAGCAACTTTGTTTTATCAATCTTATACAATGCTTTGAACAACAGTCCTGCAAAAATGCCTATTAAAATTCTTGGAACAAGGCAAATTATAAATGTATAAATTGGATTGATTTCACAAAGTGCAGTTCCGAATGCTGATATACCAAAGCATTGGATAAAGCTTGTTATTCCAAATATTCCTCCGAGTATGCCCCCGCATAGAGGACCACATAAAATTGCGCCGATTACCACAGGTATGGCTAGAAAAGAAATCTCCACAACTCCGATTTTAAGATACCCGAGAGGTGTAAACGCCATGATAATGATAATTGCAGTGAGAATACTCATCTGAACGAGTTTAAGGGTTTTGCTGTTTTTTACTGTTGACATAAAATTTCCTCCTTGCTGCTGTTTCAATATGTATGAATACAGCGCTAAAGTTTGATGAAATGTCTATGCGTTCTTTTTGTAAAGCGAGTAAAGTCCGTCAATGACAAGGGTGTTGTCGAGGATTACATTTTCACGGCAATGGGATATTATGCTTTCAGCAAGTCCTCCCGTTGCAATGACTACTGCGTCTTCACCGATAATTTCCTTATACCTAAGCACCATTCCGTCAATCATGCTTGCGTTGCCGAGAATAATTCCCGACTGCATTGCCTCAGGTGTATTTGTTCCTATGACAACGTTGCTTGTAAGCTCTGCACTTACATCAGGAAGTGCGGCTGCTGTTGAGGAAAGTGCATTTAAGGACACCTTTACGCCCGGAACTATTGAGCCTCCAAGAAAATACCTGTTTCTGTCTATTGCAGATATGGTGGTTGCTGTGCCCAGGTCAAATATAATGCATGGTGGATTATATTTTTCCATTGCGCTGACAGCTCCGCAGACAAGATCCGCTCCAAGTACAGACGGGTCATCAATTTTTATATTGACTCCGGTTTTTATTCCGGGGCCTACTGTCAGCACCTTTTTTGCAGTAATTGTTTTTACTGCCATCTTGAACACAGGGGTAAGAGGTGTGTAGACATTAGAGATAATCGAACCTTCGATATCTTCGGCGCGGCGGTTGTTCAATTTAAGAATATCAATAAACTTGATGGCATACTCATCCGAAGTTAGTCCGGGTTGAGTTGCTATTCTTGAAAGAAAAACAAGCTTGTCGTTTTCAAATCCACCCAACACTATGTTTGTGTTGCCGCCGTCAATAGTAAAAATCATCTTTTCAGCTCCTTGCTTCAGAAAAAAATTGCAGACATTCCGGAGATGCATAACACTCATCATTTGCAGGAATTATCCTCTGAACCTGCATTGAAATTATGTAAGCATACCCCACATAATTATACCATTTCCGTATTAATTGTCAATAGCAGTAGTTTCTTCCTCTTTTTCAGGAATTTCAGGCTTTACCCAATCTTTCTTTTCTGCAATAAGGAACTTGATTTTCTTGCCCTCTTCTGAAAAAACTTTTTCATGTTCGGTCATGATATTGTTCTGATAATCACTTGCGTGAAGATCCCTTGTGATATACTTTATTTCAAAGCCTGTTTCTTCAAAATACGGAACCGATTCCTCAAAAAGCTGGTCATCATCTGTCTTGAAATGTATTTCTCCGCCGTCTTTGAGGAATAATCTGTATTGTTCAAGTTGACGTGTATGTGTAAGGCGGCGCTTGCTATGCTTTGCTCTCGGCCATGGGTTGCAGAAATTTATATAGATTCTGTCAATTTTATCGCTTTCACCGAAAGCCAGCAGAATACGCTCTATATTAAGTGAAACAAGCTTTATATTTGTAACCTGCTTTTGTGCAACCTTAAAGAAGCTTTCAATTGTTCTCCTTGCAACTGCAAGCATATCACTCTTTATATCAATAGCAAGGAAATTTACATCAGGGTATTTTAATGCTGCCTGTGCTGCAAAGCCGCCCTTTCCGCAGCCAAGCTCCGCATATAATGGATGGGCATTGTCAAAAACAGTGTTCCACTTGTTTTTATATTCATCTGCATGCTCTATATAATAAGGGCAGGCAGCAAGTTCGGGTCTTGCCCATTTCTTTCTTCGTATTCTCATTATTATTTCAATCCTTTCTGAGTTATGAGAGAGCGGTTTCTATATAAACAATATTATTTTATAGCAACTGAATTATTGTAGCATAGTGTCAATTTTTTTGCAAATATTTTTACATGTAAATATGATTATTCGGTTGATTTTGTTTTCTAATTGTGATATTATTTATATGTATCTATGAAATTTATATTAAGGCAATGTTTTTCCTCAATTATTGATAAATTTATCAGGTTTAATTTGTTAAATCTGTATGCTAAAAATAAAGGAATATGTTTTTGCCGCAAAGGAGTCTGCAATGAGCTATAAAAATGAATTTATTAAATTTATGATGGAGTGCGGTGTTCTTACATTCGGTGACTTCACACTTAAGAGTGGAAGAAAAGCACCGTATTTTGTTAATACGGGCAATTATAAAACAGGCGCACAGATTGCTAAGCTTGGAGAGTTCTATGCACAATGCATAAAGGAAAACAACATTCCTGCTGATACTCTCTTCGGACCTGCTTACAAGGGCATTCCGCTTGCAACAGGATGCGCTATTGCTTTGTCCAACAAGTATGGCATTGAAGTAAATTACTGCTTCGACAGAAAAGAAGCAAAGGATCACGGTGAGGGCGGAGTTATCGTCGGCAAGAAACTTACTGACGGTGAAAAGGTTGTTATCATTGAGGACGTTATCACAGCAGGAACTGCAATCAGACAGGTTATTCCTGTATTAAAGGCTGCTGCTGATGTCGATATTACTGGCATGGTTATTTCCGTTGACCGTATGGAAAAGGGACGGGGCGACAAGTCAGCTGTTCAGGAAGTATATGATGAATTCGGAATTAAGGTGTTCCCTATTGTTACTGTTGTTGATATTATAAATGCAATAAGGGATGGTGCTGTTGATGGCGCTGAATATCTTGACAAGATGATTGAATACAGAAACGTTTACGGCATAGAATAATATTTTTTGGAACTTTTAACCTTTAAGATGAGCAGGGACTTCATTTTCAGTAGGGGAGTTCTGTATCTTTGGATGTTGTCTCGGTTTGCTGTGCAAAACACAAAACTCAGAAAGGAATGGTCATAAAATGAGCGTTATATTTGATTTGACAATTGCTGCAAACGAACTTTTCGATGCGGTTGTTGTTATGGACAAATCTCCTGCTTATGCTGCCTTTAAGGAGGAAATTGAAAAGATACTTGCCGACTTCAATAAGACGGGAAAGTATTGGGAAGCGTCTTCTGTTGATGTCAAGGCACTTGTTGAAAATTCCTCTGATGCACTCAAAAATATGCAGAAGGCATTTCTCCTTTGGACAATAAAGGAGGAAAGAGAGAAGGAAGTTCCTGACGAGTCAACCTATGAGGCTTTTGTCAAGCTTTTCTTCAAGTCACAGGAAAGCCAGCTCACATTCCTTAACGAGGGTAAGAAAACCATTGCAGCAAAGGATGTTGCAGGTCTTAGAACAAAGTTTATCAGAGTTATAAGCTCAACTCCTGATCTTTATAATAGTATTAAGGAGTTTTTTAGCGGATATGTTTATGGCTACTTCTTCAACTATCTTTCTGAACAGAAGATTATGAAGCAGTATGCTGAATTTGTTGTCTGCCTTGCAATTATGTCAGGAAAGATAAATGCTTCCGAAAGCGAAAAGCAGAAGATCCTTCCTAAGATGGCAAAGCTTCTCAATGACGACAGGTTTAAGTACATAGGCGGATATATTCCTTTGCCCGTTATGATTAATATAGTATGCAACAGATATGAGGTCGGCGGTATTTCCCAGATAGAAATGGGCAGAGTTGCAAAAACTGTTACTGATTATATGGTCAGCAAATATGAATTCAACGAAAATGATGATCAGCAGTTTATCTCTTCAGAGGTTTCTGCTTCAATCATGTCGGCTCTCAATGCTGAATATATTGATGTTCCTGCATTTGCAGCAGGTATCTGGCAGAAGAGTTTCAGCGGTGTAAGAACATTCCTTGACGGCGACAAGGAAGATTTCAATGGCTTTGATTCAGAGAAGTTCGTTGAAATTGCCAATGATAAGTGCGAATCCGACTATGACGCTTTCTACACAACGGAAAGAGATGCTGTTATTGAAGTTAATCTTGGTTCCGGCAACAAGGGCTACAAGTATCCCCTTGTTTTCAAGGACAAGGAAAAGTTTTGGTGTTCATCAGTTTACAGCAGCTTTATTTATCCTGTGCTTGACAGCAACATCTACAAACCTTGTGAGCTTACTGATCTGCCGATGAGTGAATTCCCGTTTGTAATGAATGCACTTAAAACAAATATTATCAGAAATATCGGTGGGCTTGCTGTTCCGGGATATTCTGTTAGAATTGACAAGGCACAGCTTCTTGCAAGCATGAACAAGATAGACAAGTCAAAATCATTGTCTGATACTGAAAAGAAGATGAGCAAGCTTGAAATCGCTCTTGTTATTGCATCTGCAAGCCTTGACGAAGCTGAATACAAGAAAATGCTTGTTGATAATGTATTTAAGACTGATATTTATGAGCAGTATATCAGATTCAGAATGGATAAACTCTTTGAAATCGGCATGAAAAATCTCAATGCCAAGAAAAATCTTCTTGACGAGCTTAATAAAATTGACTGATTTTAGGGCAATACCGCACAAAGCCTCAGGCTACGTTTCGACGATTTGAGAAACAGCGAAAATACGGTACTGAGCCTGTTTTGAAAATCGACAGAAACGTATTGTGTGGTATTTCCTTAGGTACATATAAGATTTTGGGGCAACGGGCTTCAGCGGTTCAGTTGTCCCTTTCTGATATGTTATACTGCATATTTCATCTATAACGGCAAATGATATCTGCATAGATTTCATAATGTTGCGAAAAAAGTATGTATTATTGCTGGATTTTGAAAAAACTGTGATAAATAATGCTTGACAAGCAATGCGGTTATATGTTATGATGAATATACCTCTTTAAGAGGTCTATTTTTTGTGCCCTTATAATGGGACACAAGACCTCATGCAGTTTTTCTGCAGCTCGGAGGGAGGCACAGGAACAGGAGTTCCTGCGAAATCGAAACGTTCTTTCATGGAACATTTAATAGGAGGTGCCGATATGAGAGTAAAGGTAACATTAGCTTGCACAGAATGTAAGCAGCGCAATTACAACACGAAGAAAAACAAGAAGAATGATCCTGACAGACTTGAGATGAACAAGTACTGCAAGTTCTGTAAGAAACATACTCTTCACAAAGAAACTAAGTAATTGAGGGGGTTTAAAAATGTCTAACAACAAAAAGAAAGCCCCATCAAAGAAACCCGCAAATCAGGCTGGTAAGCAACCGGTTGAGCTCAAGGAAACTAAAAAGACCGATGTAGTTGCTGAAACTGCAAAGCCAAAGGAAAAAACTGCGGCAGCAAAAAGCAGCAAGCAAGTAAAGAAAAAGCCTAACAAGATTGTTAAGTATTTCAAGGATCTCAAGGGCGAAGTCAAGAAGGTAGTATGGCCTTCGTTTAATAAAGTTGTCAACAATACAACAGTTGTTGTTGTTGCAATGACAGTATGCGGACTGGTAATCTGGGGAATCGACTCAGGTCTGGTTAAGCTTCTTTCTTTGGCTCTTGGAAGCCAGAAAGGCTAAAGCTGTTTTCCTAATTTTCGAAAGGAATGATAGTCGGATGTCAGAATCGGCAAAGTGGTATGTAATCCATACTTACTCGGGTTACGAAAATAAGGTAGCGCAGACAATTCAGAAGGTTGTTGATAACCGTAAGTTTCAGGAACTAATTCCTGAAATCAGAGTTCCGACTGAAATGGTTACTGAAATTACTGACAGCAACAAGCAGAAGGAAGTTGAACGCAAAGTTTTTCCGGGATATGTTCTCGTTAAGATGGTTCTGACAGATGATTCATGGTATGTTGTCAGAAATACAAGAGGAGTTACCGGATTTGTTGGTCCTGCTTCCAAGCCTGTTCCGCTGAGCGATAAAGAAGTTGCTGCTCTCGGCGTTGAGAGACAGAAAACTGTTGAGGTTAACTTCAAGGTCGGAGATAAGGTTAAAATATTTGCCGGCGCAATGGAAGGATTTATCGGGGATGTCAAGGCTATTGACACAGATGCAATGACTGTTGACGTATCCGTTTCAATGTTCGGAAGAGAAACTCTTGCGACACTTGGCCTTTCACAGGTTGCCGTTACAGACGAGTATTGATTTACTGATTAAAATTATAACTAAACAAAAAGAATAGATTGTCAGATGACGACCAATTCTAATTTATGGAGGTGCAAAAGCATGGCACAGAAAGTAGTTGGCTTAATCAAGCTTCAGATTGCAGCAGGTAAGGCTACACCTGCACCACCGGTTGGTCCTGCTCTTGGTCAGCACGGTGTTAATATCATGTCTTTTACAAAGGAATTTAACGAAAGAACTAAGAACGATATCGGTCTTATTATCCCTGTAGTAATTACAGTTTATGCTGACCGTTCATTCACATTTATAACTAAGACTCCGCCTGCAGCAGTTCTTATCAAGAAGGCTATCGGTATTGAATCAGGTTCAGGCGTTCCTAACAAGACTAAGGTTGGAAAGATCACAAAGGATCAGATCAGAAAGATTGCTGAAACTAAGATGCCTGACCTTAATGCTGCTACAATTGAAACTGCTATGAGCATGATCGCAGGTACTGCTCGTTCAATGGGTGTAGAAGTAATTGACTAATCAGTTGCAATTGCTTTATCCCGCACAGTTATCTGCACAGGCGGACGTAACGTTTCCGTCAACCTATGGTGGGAGGAAATATCCGCTATAAACCCGTATATGCTACGGGACCCGGTCATTCGGGATTTACCACTTAAAGGAGGAAATTATAAAATGAAAAACGGTAAAAAATATACCGACAGTGTTAAACTTGTTGATAAAACAAAACTTTATGAAACAACTGAAGCTTTGGATCTTGCTTGCAAGACCGCAAAGGCTAAGTTTGATGAAACTATAGAGGTTCATATCCGTCTCGGCGTTGACTCACGTCATGCTGACCAGCAGGTAAGAGGAGCTGTTGTTCTCCCTAACGGTACTGGTAAGAAGGTAAGAGTATGTGTATTCTGTAAGCCTGAAAAGGAAGAAGCTGCAAAGGCTGCAGGTGCTGAATACGTTGGTGCTGAAGATCTCGTTGAAAAGATCACAAAGGAAAACTGGATGGATTTCGACGTTGTTATTGCTTCACCTGACATGATGGGTCTTGTTGGTCGTCTTGGTAAGGTTCTCGGTCCTCGTGGACTCATGCCAAACCCTAAGGCAGGAACTGTTGCTCCTGACGTAGCTAAGGCTGTAGCTGAAGCTAAGGCTGGTAAGATTGAATACCGTCTTGACAAGACAAACATCATTCACTGCCCAATCGGTAAGGCTTCATTCGGTGCTGATAAGCTCGAACAGAACCTTGATACACTTCTTAAGGCTGTTGTTAAGGCAAAGCCTGCTGCTGCAAAGGGTACTTACATCAAGTCCTGCGTAGTTGCTTCTACAATGGGTGTTGGAATTCCTGTTTCAACAAACAAGTACGGTGTATAATTAATTATATATAAATTATCGGCAGAGGGTTTTTTCTGCCGATTTTGTATTTCAAAACAAAAAACAGATTGATTCAGCGGAATCCCACGCTGGACCAATCTGTTGTTCTTTTAATATCCATCTGTGCCTTCAATACTGTCGTCGTTTTCTACCCATGAATCAACGTTTATGGTTGTGTATGTATCTTTTGTGTTTCTGACAATTACTGTATCTATACCTGCATTTATTATCAATCTCTTGCACATTGAACATGATTCAACTTCTCCGTAAAGCTCTCCAGTCTTTGCGTCATGACATGCAAGGTAAAGTGTTGCGCCCAGCATGTCTGCTCTTGATGCGGATATAATAGCATTTGCTTCTGCATGAACGCTTCTGCAAAGTTCATAGCGCTGTCCCTTTGGAACGTTAAGCTTTTCTCTTGTGCAGTATCCGAGATCAACACAGTTTGCACGGCCTCTTGGTGCGCCTACATAACCTGTTGAAACAATTTCATCATTCTTTACGATAATTGCTCCGAAATTTCTTCTGAGGCAGGTTCCTCTTTCAAGTACAGTTTCAGCTATATCGAGATAGTAGTTGATTTTATCACGTCTTGTATCTGCGGACATATATATCCATCCTCTCTTAATTTCATTTCTATACAAACATATTATAAGATATTTATGTTGTTTTTGCAATAATAAAATTGTAATTGTAATAAATATGCTGACATGGTATAATAATTATGCCAATATATTATATTATCATGAAAGCAGGTGAAATATGGCGGGAAATCAATCGACTTATGATAAGGATAGCAGATTGCATATTCTTGATATACTCAGGGGGCTTGCAATAATCTTTGTTATAGTTTATCATACGTTGTATGACATTGAGTACGTTTTTCATCTGAAATGGGATTTTCTATACACAGGTGCATTGGATGCTGTTCATGGGATGTTCCTTGCTGATCTTTTTATTGTTTCGGGAATATGCACATCTTTTTCGCATAACCTTTATAAGAGAGCAGGGGTGCTTATTGTTATAGGACAAGCTATTACATTAGTAACATCAGTTGTAATACCTGACGAGGTTATTATTTTTGGTGCAATTTCGTTTTTCGGGATGGCAATGCTTTTATATGCACTTATACAGGAGTATCTTAGGAAGATACGGTGGGAGGTTGTTTTCGGGGTATCAATTGCATTGTATGTGCTTGCGGTTATGCTTGATGACACTGGGTTAATTACTTCAAAGACTTTTGGTTTGCCGTCGCTGTTTTCACAGGACAATCCATATCTGTATCCACTTGGGATAACTACAAAGGACTTTTTCTCTGCTGACTACTTCCCGCTGATACCGAATTTTTTTCTGTTTCTTGTGGGGACTGCGCTGTCTGTTCCTGTGCGTAACGGGAGCTTTCCGAAATGGTTTTACAGCGCAAAGTTCAGGAGTGTTGAATTTCTTGGCAGGAACACGCTTGTCATATACATAGTTCATCAGCCGTTAATTATGGCAGCAGTTATTATTGTTTCGCTACTTATAAAATAAAATACGGAGGATAAATCCTCCTCAAAGTGTCGAAAAACTATAGTTTTTCGATGCGAAGGGGTACGGGGGCGACCGCAAAGCCCCTGTAAATAAGCGATTTCATTTGTAATGAGTTTTTTAAAAATGGCTTTTTCTACAGGCTGCGTAGAATAAATCCTACTGTTTACAATAATTGGGTTATAAAAATTTTTGGAGGTTTTTGTGGATAATCTTACAAATATAAGTGTAATTAAAGATATATTTCAGAGGCATGGTTTTTCTTTTTCAAAGTCGCTCGGACAGAATTTTATTGTCAATCCATCTGTATGCCCGAAAATTGCGGAGATGGGCAATGCTAAATCAGGCTTTGGTGTAATTGAGATAGGAACAGGTGTAGGCGTTCTTACAAATGAGCTTGCAAAGCGTGCGGACAAGGTTGTTGCTGTTGAAATTGACAGCAGGCTTATTCCTGTGCTTGAGGAAACTCTTACTGAGTATGACAATGTTACAGTTATAAATGATGATGTTATGAAAATTGACCTTGCAGAAGTTATAAAAGAGCATATGGACGGACTTGATGTTGCTGTATGTGCAAATCTTCCTTATTACATTACCTCACCAATAATAATGATGCTGCTGGAGAGCAGATTACCGATAAAATCTGTTACAGTTATGGTTCAGAAAGAGGCAGGGGTGAGGATTTGCGCAGAGCCTGGGACACGTGATGTTGGTGCAGTAAGCATTGCAGTAAGGTATTTTTCCGAACCACATATGTTGTTCAATGTTTCAAGGGGAAGCTTTATGCCTTCGCCGAATGTTGATTCATGTGTTATAAGATTGGATATAAAGGATAATCCGTCGTTTGGAGTTGATGATGAGAAGTTTTTCTTTAAGATGGTAAGGGGAGCATTTTCACAGCGCAGAAAGAATTTGCTGAACTCAATTTCGTCCTCACTTGGAATGGAGAAGGCAGTTGTTGCAGAGGCGGTAAGGGAGGCAGGACTTTCTGAAAATATCCGACCTGAACAACTGAAAATGCAGGAGTTTATTGATGTTTCTAATATATTGTTTAAGAAGAAATAAGTATAAAAATAGATAAATATAAAAGTTCGCCAGCCTGCTTGTTTTTTGGAGAAAAATTCGAACGAAGTGAGAACAGGCTTTAGCCTTATCAAGGCTGTAGGATTCAAAAGGGCAAAGCCCTTTGTCGATGTCCTCAGACAGCGAAATCTTAAACTTCGCCCGCAGGCGTCAAAGAAAACGGGGCAAGGGTGAGAAAAATGACAATTTTTCGAGGGGGGCGGACACGACCGCCTCCCTTTCTGTCGATTTCAGTAGGCTTTCCTTTCAAACAGTCCAGTGGACTGTTTGAAACAGACAAATCCTATAAAAATAATTACAGCATACTTTGCTGTGTCTTAAAACAAACACAATACGCTGCGCTGTTGTGTTTGTTTTAAGAGGGCAAGTGTGATTAAGCACAAAAGAAAACCGCAATGCAATTATTGACTAGATAAAATATCTGTAACAATTGTTTTGTGATTTTTATATTTTTTGTGCATTGCGGGGCTACGGGAGTATTCCGCCGTTGCGACGGCGGCAAAGGGCGTTGCCCTTTTGAAACCTACAAGCTTTGAAAAGCTTGAGCAAACTTTTTTATGCTTTAGTTTGTGAGTTATTACGTTTGAAATCAAGTTCTTACGACAAACTCTGTGGACAACAATGCCTTTACGACATTGTTGTCCACTTTGATTATGACCTGTTTCGCACCATATCTGAATTATAATAATATAGACTATTCTGAGTGTATATCATAAAGGACGTGGTGATCGGGATGTTAAAGACACAGGCTAAATTAAAAAGCAATGAGGAAGAATATCGTTCCGCAATCGGCAGTGATGACGGAATAATACTCATTCTGCCGGTAAAAATAATATTGTGTGTTGTTGTGGGGTTTGTTCTTTCCGGTTCATCGGTCGGAGGGGCAAGGTCTCCTCTTGTCATTTCCTTTGTGGGAACACTTTCTGTTATCCCTGCCATTTCAGCATTTGTAGGGGCAATGCTCTCGTTTTTTGTGAACGGTACACTCACTGATTCTGTCAGTGCTATGACGTCCATGCTTGCACTTATTTTCAGCAGTCTGATAATAAATGATGTTTTGAAAAAGAAACCGGGTTCATGCGCAAAAGCTGTTATCACAGGTATTGCCTGCATTATGTGTGAGGTTATAATCAGCTTGTCAATGAAGCTGACGGCTATTCTTGTACTTGCAATGATATGCAGGGCAATTCTGTGCAGTCTTGCGGCTTATTTTACTGACAAGGTACTCTATGCTGCAAATGGACATCCGAGAATGTTCCTAAGCGGTGACAATGCTGTAGCCGCCGCTGTTGTATATGTGCTGATGATATGTGCCATGACAAGCGTGTCATTAGGACTAATCAATGCAGAAAGAATTGCAGGCATTTTTGTACTCATGGTTGCGGCATACAAAACAGGTTACAAGGGTGCGGCGGCTGTCGGAGTGCTCACTTCTTTTGGAGTAGTGCTTGCGTCGCCGACTCTTGGACGTGATACTATGCTGTTGTCCTTTGCAGGACTTGCGGCAGGTTTGTTTATTAACGGGGGAAGACTCAGCACGGCATCGGTATTTGTTGCAGCAAACATGATAGGAATTGTGCTTATGGGAGTACTTCCTGGTTCTCACAGATATGCTGCTGACGTTATTGTTGCGGCAATTATATTTTTTGCTGTTCCTGAAAAGTGGTACACAAAGCTGTTTGCAGGTCTTACAAAAAGTCAGCCTGCCGTTACTCAAATGATTTCATCAAGACTTGACTTCACGGTCAGAACCATTAAGGATATCAGGCAAAGTACAGCACAGGCAGGTGCTGCCTTTGACAGGAGGGTAGGTGCGGATGATATTTCTTCAAAGGTATGCCGTGAAGTATGTTCGGTATGCAGGGACAGTGCGTTTTGCTGCCAGAGTGATCTTCACAGAGCAGTATCTTATTTTTCGTCTGCGGAGGCGATACTTGCTGTTAAGGGTTATATTGTTGAAAAGGATCTGCCGAAGGGACTTGAATACTGTACAAAAAAGGATAAGCTCGTAAACTGTTTTAACTCTTTTTATAAACAGGCTCAGATGGAAAGAAGAAACGTTGACGCATATGCGTTTATGAGGAATATTGCCCTTGAACAGCTTATATCGACAGAGGATTTGCTTAAAAGCATAAACGCAGGACTAAATGAACTAGCAGGCTGTGACGATACGAGAACAGCAAAGGTAAGGAAGATTCTTATCGGTTTCGGCGCAAAGTATCCTGTTGTTTCTGTTATGCAGGACAGTGAAGGACGATTTTTTATTGAGGCATATATTTCTGGAATGATCAAGGGAAAGATTTCACTTGTTACAGAGAAAATTTCAGCTATATTTGACAGAGAGTTTTCTGCTCCGGTTATAAACTGTATTGACAAGGTTACAAGGATAAGCTATCACGAAGTTCCTGTGTACTGTCTTGAGATAGGATCATGCAAAAAAAATGGACGAGAAAAGACGTCTGGAGATTCACAGGTTTATTTCAGTGACGGCAGAGGATGTACATATTTCATTATATCTGACGGAATGGGAAGCGGGGCAAGGGCGGCCGTTGAAAGCTGTATGACTGTAAGTCTGCTGAAAAAGCTAATTCAGGCGGGTGTCGGATTTGATTGTGCGTTCAGGCTTGTCAATCTTCTTTTGCTGACAAAATCTTCAGAAGAAATTTTCTCAACAATTGATCTTTTGTGCATAAATGCATTTACAGGACAAGCTGATATATTAAAACTTGGAGCGGCGCAGACGTTTATAAAATCAAATGGTTCTGTAAAATGCATTGAAAGCTTTTCAACGCCTGTCGGAATTATCAGCTCAATTGAATTTGAACACAGGACGACTTTTCTTTCAGATGGAGATTGTGCGGTCATGATTTCTGATGGAATTGCAGAGGAAAGCTTTCCTGTTATCAGGGAAAATATGATGCAGAAGGATCTGAGTGCAGCGAAAGGGGCTGAAAAAATTATTGAGCTTACCGAGAAAAATGCTCTTGACAAACAAGATGATAAAAGCATATTCATGATTAAAATATGCAAAATATAGATAGTAAAGGAAATTACATTAACTTGTATATGTATTATTTTTAATTATTTGTATAATTTATTAACAAGAATATATTAAATACTCTAATTTTTCATTAAATTTTAGTAAAGTTATACTAAATCTTAATTAAATTTAAGTGTAGATTGTAAAATTAACACAAAACCTATTGCAGTTTAGTACACAATCTGTTAAAATATATAATAATAGTACAAAAGGAGCAATAATATATGGACAATAAAGGTAATAACATTACAGGATTTGAATTTCCACTGCATATTTTTCACGAGGGAACTAATTTTGATGCTTCTGATTTTTTCGGATCTCATAGGGGCGAAGTTAACGGGAGAAAGGGAGCTTTCTTCAGACTTTGGGCGCCTCATGCAAAATCCGTTTCGCTTGTAGGCGATTTTAATGAATGGGATAGAAATAAGACACCTATGTACATATTGGAAGATAATTCCGTATGGGAAGTATTTGTTGAGAATGTTGAGCAGTATTTTACATATAAATACAGCATTGAAACGGCTCACAAAAGTATTGTAATGAAATCTGATCCATATGGATTTCATATGGAAACAAGGCCGGATACTGCTACTAAATTCTTTGATATTTCAGGTTTTAAGTGGACTGATGATAAGTGGTATCTTGAAAAATCAAAGAAAAATGTTTATAAGAGTGCAATGAATATTTATGAGGTTCACCTCAGTTCATGGCGTACTTTTCCTGACGGCAGCACATACAACTATGTAAAATTTGCTGAGGAGATAATTCCTTATCTTAAGGAGCTCAGTTATACGCATATCGAGCTTATGCCACTTTCAGAATATCCGTTTGACGGCTCATGGGGGTATCAGGTAATTGGATATTATGCGCCGACTTCAAGATATGGAACTCCATTTGATTTTATGACAATGATTGATATGTTCCATAAGGCAGGAATTGGAGTTATTCTTGATTGGGTTCCTGCACATTTCCCTAAGGATGCTTCAGGATTGTTTGAGTTTGACGGTGATTGCTGTTATGAGTATACAGATCCGTTGAAAAGAGAGCATGCTTCATGGGGGACAAGGGTATTTGATTTCGGAAAGAACGAAGTTCAGTCATTCCTTATTTCAAATGCACTTTACTGGATTGAAAAAATGCATGTTGACGGGTTAAGAGTTGATGCAGTAGCATCTATGCTTTATCTTGACTATGACAGACGTCCGGGTGAATGGAGACCTAACAAGGATGGCGGAAACCAGAATTATGAGGTTGTTGAGTTTCTTAGAAAGCTTAATACAGCCGTATTCGGACGAAATCCTGATGTTCTTATGATAGCTGAAGAATCAACTTCGTGGCCGCTTGTTACAAAACCTGCTGATATTGGTGGACTTGGATTCAACTTTAAGTGGAATATGGGCTGGATGAATGATATGCTCGACTATATGAGGATGGATCCTATATACAGGGCAAATAACCATAAAAAGCTTACATTTTCATTTTTCTACAGCTTCAGTGAGAACTATGTTCTTCCTGTTTCCCACGATGAGGTTGTTCATGGAAAGGCTTCACTTTTCGGGAAAATGAGTGCACCGTCTATGGAGGATAAGTTCACTTCAATGAGAGCTTTTCTTGCATATATGATGGCTCATCCTGGTAAAAAGCTGAGCTTTATGGGAAATGAATTTGCACAGGTTATGGAGTGGAATTATAAAAAGGAACTGGATTGGCTGCTGCTTGATTTTGATACTCACAAGAAGATGCTGCAGTTCAGCAAGGACTTGAATAAATTTTATCTTGACAATTCACCGCTGTGGCAGAATGATGATTCCTGGAACGGCTTCTCATGGATAAGCAATGATGACTATATGCAGAGTATTATTTCATTCAGGAGAATTGATGATTCAGGCAATGAAATCATTGTTGTCTGCAACTTTGTTCCTGTTGAGAGGGAAAACTATAAAATAGGTGTTCCTTATATGGGCACATATGAACAGATTTTTTCTTCAGACAGTGAAAAGTACGGCGGAACAGGACTGGACAATAAAAAGCTTAAAGCACAAAATTACAGTATGCATGGATATGACCAGTCAATTTCCATCAAGATACCTGCAATGTCTGTTGTATATTTCAAGTGTACTCCTGAAAAGCCAAAGAAGACGCCTGAAAAAAAGAAAGCTGAAACAAAAAAGACAATTTCCAAAGCTAAAACTACGGATAAGTCAAAAAAAGCAACAGGTAAGGCTGAAAAATCCTCTGCTGCAATTAAAAATAAAAAAACAGTTTCAACTGTTAATAAAACCAGTAAATCTAGCAAATCAGTAAAGTAATTACCACATTAGGAGGATTATTCAATGTATACAAAAAAAGAATGTGTTGCGATGCTGCTTGCCGGGGGACAGGGCAGTCGCTTATACGCATTGACGCAGGATATGGCAAAACCTGCTGTTCCTTACGGAGGAAAATACAGAATTATTGATTTTCCGCTTTCAAACTGCGTAAACTCAGGTATTGATACGGTAGGCGTTCTTACACAGTATCAGCCGCTTGTTCTCCATGACTATATCGGAAACGGTCAGCCATGGGATCTTGACAAGCTCCACGGAGGAGTTCATCTTCTCCCTCCTTTCCAGACAGCTCTTGGTGCGCAGTGGTACAAGGGAACTGCAAATGCTATCTATCAGAACATCTCCTTTATTGACAGATACAATCCTGAATATGTTGCTATTCTTTCAGGTGACCATATCTACAAAATGGATTATGATGCAATGCTTGAATTCCACAAGAAAAAGAAGGCTGACTGCACAATTGCTGTTATTAATGTTTCTATTGATGAGGCTTCACGCTTCGGTATTATGACAGCTGATGAAAATTCAATTATTACTGCATTTGAGGAAAAGCCTAAGGAACCAAAATCAACTCTTGCTTCAATGGGTATTTATATATTCTCATGGGATAAGCTCAGAAAGTATCTTATTGATAATGAAAATGATGAAACGTCATCTAAGGATTTCGGCAAAAACATTATTCCTAATATGCTTGACAATGGTGAGGTAATGGTTGCTTATCCGTTCGAGGGTTACTGGAAGGATGTCGGAACACTTGATTCCCTTTGGGAAGCAAACATGGATATACTTAATCCAAATATTCCGATTGATCTTTATGATCCTGACTGGAGAATATATTCAAGAAATCCTATTATGCCTCCGCAGTATATTTCATCCTCTGCTGTTGTTGAAAACTCAATGGTTACAGACGGATGTGAAATCGGCGGAAATGTTGACTTCTCGGTTATATTCGAGGGTGTCAAGATTGAAGAGGGCGCAACTGTATGCGACAGTATAATAATGCCGGGAACGGTTATCAAGTCCGGAGCAATTGTTGAATACGCTATTGTAGGCGAAAATTGTGTGATTGAAAAGGGTGCGCAGGTAGGCGTCCGCCCTGAAACAGTTCAGAACAGGGATGACTGGGGAATTGCAGTGGTAGGTCACAATATTACAATATCCGAAAATGCTAAGGTATTGCCTAAGCAGATTGTTTCGGAAAGTATATAAGGAGGTGACCTGAAAATGAGTTCCAATAAAAAATTTCTCGGTATAATATTTTCAAATATGCACGACAACTGCATAACTGATTTAACTAAAAACAGAACTATGGGCTCTGTTCTTTTCGGAGGTCGTTACAGACTTATTGACTTCCCAATTTCAAATATGGTCAACAGCGGTGTTGATGAGGTAGGTGTTATCACAAAGTCAAATTATCAGTCGCTTCTTGATCATCTCGGATCAGGACGTGAGTGGGATTTATCAAGAAAGAGGGGTGGACTTCATCTTCTTCCTCCTTTCAGCAACAACTCAAGCGGAATGTACAGAGGCCGTCTTGAAGCTCTTTACGGAATTTATGATTTCATTAACGGCTCTGATGCTGACTATGTTGTTATGTCTGACTGCGATGTAGTTACCAACTTGAACATAGAAAACATTATTAATCGTCATATTGATACCAAGGCTGATATAACAATCGTATATGCTCGTGATGTGCTTCAGCTTGAACAGGCACAGCATTCAACTGTTCTTGGTGTTGACGAGGATGAAAGAGTTTATGATGTTCTTTTAAGACCACAGCTCAGTGGTGCATGTAACGTTTCCTTGAATATGTATGTAATCGGCAGGGAGTTTCTCAAAAATATTATTCTTGAAACAGCTTCAAGAAGTCTGTTCAGCTTTGAGCAGGATATAATTCAGGCCCGCAGAAATGAATATAAAATCATGGGCTATAAGCATAACGGCTATTATTCCAAGATTACTTCTATGGACACATATTTCAAGGCTAACATGAGTTTGCTTAATACTGAAAACAGAAATAAGCTGTTTGTAAATGATACGCCTATTTATACAAAGGTTCGTGACAACCCGCCAGCTAAGTTCGGCATCGGCGCTTCAGTAAAGAATTCACTTATTGCAGACGGCTGTATAATTGATGGAACTGTTGAGAACAGTATTCTTTTCAGAGGAGTTAGGGTCGGAAAGGGTGCATGTGTCAGGAATTCAATTATTATGCAGAACGCAAGTATCGGCAAAAAGAGCGATGTAAATTACATTATTACCGACAAAAATGTTGTTATCAATGAGTTTAAGATTCTTACAGGTTCTCAGAATCATCAGCTATTTATCGGTAAAAACGTTGTTATTTGATTTAATTAAGCTGAAAGGGATGTGATTTTATGAGAATTTTGTACGCTGCATCAGAGGCTCTGCCATATGCTGCTTCAGGGGGTCTTGCAGATGTTGCCGGCTCTCTTCCTGCTGCTATCTGCAAAACCGGTGATGACTGCAGAGTTGTTTTGCCGTTATATAAAAGTGTAAAGCAGGAGTTAAGGGACGGGCTTAAATTCCTTACAAACTTTACCGTTGATGTTGGTTGGAGAAAACAGTACTGCGGTGTGTACGAGGGCGAATACAACGGAGTAACCTATTATTTGCTTGATAATGAATATTATTTTGGCAGAGATGGATTATACGGTTTCTATGATGATTGTGAAAGATTTGTATTTCTCTCAAGAGCTATTCTTGAAATGATCAAGTATATTGAATGGAAGCCGCAGGTTATCAACTGTAACGACTGGCAGACAGCGCTTGTTCCTGTTTATTATCAGGTGTTTTACAGATACCAGTTCGGTTATGAAGATATTAAAACTGTATTCACAATACACAACATCCAATATCAGGGCAAGTACGGAATGGAGGTACTCAACGAGGTTCTCGGCATACCAATGTATCACACCAAGCTGCTTGAGTATGATGGATGTGTAAACATTGTAAAAGGTGCTATTGAAACTGCTGACAAGATTACAACTGTTTCACCAAGCTATGCATGGGAAATTCTTGATCCATGGTATTCACATGGCCTTGACAGAGCGCTTGTAAGTAAGCAGTACAAGCTTTGCGGATTCCTTAACGGAATTGACACAGACCTTTACAATCCTGAAACTGATCCGCTGATTGTGAAGAACTTCTCTACAAAGAGCCTCAAGGGCAAGGCTGAATGCAAGGCTGCTCTTCTCAGCGAGCTGAATCTTCAGGAGGGTACAGAACCTCTTATCGGCATTATTACAAGATTTGTTTCACATAAGGGACTTGACCTTATCAAGTATGTTTTCGAGGATATGCTTAATCTCGGATACAAATTTGCGATTGTTGGTTCTGGTGAAAAGATTTATGAGGACTTTTTCAAGGAAATGGCTTGGAGATATCCTGACAAGGTTAGTGTTACAATAGGATTCATGCCTGACCTTGCAAGAAGAATTTATGCTTCTGCTGATATGTTCCTCATGCCGTCACAGAGCGAGCCTTGCGGACTTGCACAAATGATTTCTCTCAGATACGGCACTATTCCGATAGTAAGAGAAACAGGCGGTCTGCGTGACAGCATAAGGGATGCAGGGGGAGAAAACGGCAACGGATTTACATTCAAGACTTATAATGCCCATGATATGCTTGATGCCTGCGCAAGAGCAAGAGAGTATTATAACAGCAAGAAGAATTGGAAGAGTCTTGTAGTTGCTGCTATGAAAAATGATTATAGCTGGGGCACATCTGCTGAGCTTTACCTAGGACTTTACAAAGAGCTTGCTGGAGAAAAATAATAATATACCAATATTCAATGGTTATTTGTCTATACTTTAATTGAAACTTGGTATTAAACCGCCGGAGTTATGCTTCGGCGGTTTTTCAGCAAATATATTGCGAGAGGAGATAGGCTTTCACATGAAGGCATAAATATTGGTATGAAAACTATACTTGCTTCGGCATCTCCGAGAAGACGAGAACTCCTTGGATATGTTGTTAAAGACTTTGATATTATTCCATCTGATGTTGATGAAACCATTCCCGAAGTTGTAAATCCTGAAAATTCAGCTGAATATCTTGCAGTAAAAAAGGCAAAGGCCGTTTCGAATGAACACATGCAGGATATTGTTATTGGCTGTGATACGGTTGTCATTCTTGACGGGGAAGTATTCGGCAAACCAGCTGATAAGACGGATGCACGCATAATGCTTGAAAAGCTTTCAGGCAGAATTCACAAGGTTATTACGGGTGTTTGCCTGTGCAGAGAAAATGAAATGAAGAGTTTTTCATCTGTTACAGAAGTTGAGTTTTACAATCTGAGTGAGGATGAAATTGAAGAATACATTGCAACAGGTGAACCTATGGATAAGGCTGGTGCATATGGCATACAGGGATATGGCAGTTTGCTTGTCAAGGAAATCCACGGTGACTTTTTCAATGTTGTAGGGTTGCCTGTATCTCGACTAAAAAGGGAATATGATAGCTTTATGTAAGGCTTATATAAACGAATGACACAGAATATGGTTTTCTTTGTTAAATTTTTTATGCAAATTAGCAACTTTCCGTTATATAAAATTCATAGATTTACATTGAATTGCATACCCATAAATGATAATATAACTTTAGCAATATAAGTAATAATATGCACAACTTAGAGGATAATTATTATTTATTGCAAGAATGTAAATAATTGTTTGACAACGGGAGGATTTGAATGAAAAAGCTATTATGCCTACTGGTTACACTGGGGATACTTGTTTCGGCAACAGCATGTACCAGTCAGCCAAAGACAGTTGAAGAAACTACTGTAAGCAGTTCAGTATCAGAAACACTGGCTGATCAGGGAGATCAGGAGACTCAGTCGGCCGAAAAAGAATACGATTACAAATATCAGAAGTATGCTTCAATGAGTGCAGAAGAAATTGTGGCATCTCTGACACTTGAGCAAAAAGCTGCTCAGATGGTACAGCCAGCTATTTATAATGTTTCAGTTGAACAGATGAAGGAGTTTGACTATGGAAGTATTCTTTCTAAGAACAGCTCAGTTACATACAATGAATGGCAGCAGATTGTAAATGAATTTCAGACAGCTGCAATAAGTTCAGAATCAGGTATTCCTTATCTTTATGGTCAGGATGATGTTCATGGTGTAAACTACTGTGCTGGTGCAGTTCTTTTCCCGCACAACATTGGTATCGGTGCTGCAAATGACCCTGAACTGACTTATCAGTTGGGCCTTGCAACTGCTGATGAAGCAAGACTTTGTTATATGCTTTGGAATTTCTCTCCATGCGTTGCTCAGTCTGAAGATCCAAGATGGGGCAGAACTTATGAATCATACGGTTCAGATCTTGAAACAATCAAAAGTTTAAGTACATCATATACAAAAGGACTTATTGACGGCGGAATGGTTGCTTGTACAAAACATTTCTTTGGCGACGGAAACGTTGAATACGGTACGGGTGAAGATTCTGACGTTGACAGACTTATTGACCGTGGCGATTCTGTTCTTACTGATGAAGAAATTACAAAGCTTCTTTCTGTATATCAGGCACAGATTGATGCTGGTGTTCAGACTATGATGATTTCACACTCATCAATCAATGGTGTAAAAATGCATGAAAATGCAAAGTATATTCAGTATCTTAAAAATGACATGGGATTCAAGGGCTTTATAGTAAGTGACTGGAATTCTGTTCAGAACACTTCTGCTGATACATATGAGGAGCAGGTCATAAATTCTGTAAATGCAGGTATTGACATGCTCATGGAAGTTAGTGAGTATGATGCTGCACGTCAGATAATTATTGATTCTGTAAACAATGGAAAGATTTCGCAGGAGAGAGTTGACGATGCTGTAAGAAGAATAATTCAGGTTAAATTGGATCAGGGCATATTCAATGACCCTCTCAATGAAAACCTTACTACAAAGCAAGAAAAAACAGGCAGTGATGAATACAGACAGCTTGCTGAAAAGCTTGTTGAAGAAAGCCTTGTTTTAGTCAAGAACGATAACAAAGTACTTCCTTTGAAGGAAGGTACAAGCATTTATATTACTGGTCCTGCTGCTGACAATGCAGTTGCACAGTGCGGCGGATGGACAATTGACTGGAATTCAAGTCCTAGTGGTTACATTCCTGGCGTTAAAACAATACTGGATGGTTTCAATCAGGTTGCTGCAGAGAAGAATATTTCTGTTATCACTGATAAGAGTCAAGCAGAAAATGCTGATGTTGTTATTGTTGTAGTTGGCGAACAGTCATATGCTGAATGGAACGGCGACACAGAAGATCTGCAACTTTGTGGTGCTCTTGGTTTAGAAGGAAACAAGCAAGCAATTGAAGAGGCAAAGAGCCTTGGAAAGCCAGTTGTTGCTTGCGTAGTAGCAGGACGCAATGTTATCATTGATGAATATTACAATGACTGGGATGCAGTTGTAATGTGTTATCTTCCTGGTTCTGAAGGTCAAGGCGTTGCAAATGTATTATGCGGAAATGCAGATTTCAAGGGTAAGCTCCCATCACCTTGGTACAATTCAACTGAACAGATTGGAACATCTGAAAGTTGGTTAGAAAAGGGATACGGACTTACATACTAAGAAGTTCGTCAACCTGCTTGTTTTTCAAAGAAAAATTCGAACGAAGTGAGAACAGCGACAGCTTTTCGAGGGAGGCGAATACGACCGCCTCCCTTTTGATGTTATTTAGGAATACTATCCTTTCAAACGTGCCTGTGACACGTTTGAAACATAGCATATTTTACTGCAAGTCAAAATAGCATGTCTGAACGTACACACAATTCGCTACGCTGTTGTATGTACGTTCAGAGATAAATTTGTTTTAAACATTACAAAACCGCAAATGTTATTACGGACTATATAAGAATGTCCGAAATTAGCATTTGCGGGGTTACGATATTGTTCCTTCGTTGCGACGACGGCAAAGGGCTTTGCCCTTTTGAAACCTACAAGCTGTAGTCAGCTTGACCACTTTGTGTTTATGCTTTGACATTTGGATATAAAAAAAGTGCTATGCTGCATTTGCAACATAGCACTTTGTAATATTATTTGTAAAGTCCTCTCTTGACATACGATGTGTGGAGGATTTCATGAGCCTTGTGGCTGCCTGGCTTTTCAAAGAACTCATCGTAAAGAGCCTTGATAGCTGGGTTTTCATGTGAAAGTCTGATAGTTGCTGCTTCGTCTTCGTCATAAAGTGCCTTGCCTCTGATTGCTCTGATATCTTCAAAGTTTCTGATTGAAGCAGGTACCTGTGGCTGTCCGCCGCCGTTTACACAACCGCCTGGGCAACCCATAATTTCAATGAATGTGTAATCAGCTTCACCATTCTTAACCTTTGTGAGAAGCTTGTTAGCGTTTGCTGTGCCTGAAGCAACTGCAACCTTGATATCAAGTCCGCCAACGTTGTATGAAGCTTCCTTAACACCTTCAACACCTCTTACAGCTGTGAATTCAATGTTTTCAGCATCCTTGCCTGTAATCATCTTGACTGCTGTACGGAGAGCAGCTTCCATAACGCCGCCTGTTGCTCCAAAGATAACAGCTGCGCCTGTGCTGATTCCGAGTGGTTCGTCAAACTTTTCATCAGGAAGTGCGTTGAAATTGATGCCACATCTCTTGATAAGACGTGCAAGTTCTCTTGTTGTGATAGAGATGTCAACGTCAGGAACTCCTGCAGCGTTTTCGTCATCTCTGCCTATTTCAAACTTCTTTGCAGTACATGGCATAACAGCTACTACAACAATGTCCTTAGGGTCAATACCCATCTTCTGAGCATAGTATGTCTTTGCTGTTGCACCAAACATCTGCATAGGTGATTTACATGTTGAGAGGTTTTCTGTCATGTCAGGGAAGTAGTGTTCGCAGTACTTGATCCATCCTGGTGAACATGATGTGATCATTGGGAGAACACCCTTGTTCTGTACTCTTTCGATAAGCTCAGTTGCTTCTTCCATAATAGTAAGGTCAGCAGCAAAGTTTGTATCGAATACCTGCTTGAAGCCAAGTCTTCTGAGAGCAGCAGCCATCTTGCCTTCAACATTAGTACCCATTGGGTAGCCGAATTCTTCACCAAGAGCAGCTCTTACTGCAGGAGCAGTCTGAACAATAACGTACTTGCTAGTATCAGCAATAGCATTGAGAACGTCTGTTGTATTGTCCTTTTCTGAGAGAGCGCCAACAGGACAAACAGCAATACACTGACCACATGAAATACATGATGTATTTGCAAGGCTCATTTCAAATGGTGAACTGATATGAGTATTAATTCCTCTTTCGTTTGCACCAATAACACCAACATCCTGTGTATGTTCACATACAGCAACACAACGTCTGCAAAGAATACACTTGTTGTTGTCACGGAAAAGGTGAGGTGCAAGATCGTCTATATCATACTTTGGATTTTCACCATCGTAATATCCGTCATCTTCTACACCGAGATCATGACAAAGCTTAAGAAGTTCACAATTTCCAGCTCTTACGCATGAAAGGCACTTTTTTTCATGCATTGAAAGGAGAAGCTGTAAAGTTTTCTTTCTTGAATCGAGAACCTTTGGAGTATTTGTAAATATCTCCATGCCCTCGTTGATTGGGTATACGCATGAAGCAACAAGGCTTCTTGCGCCCTTTACTTCAACAACGCAGATACGGCAAGCGCCGATCTCGTTGATATCCTTCAGATAACAGAGTGTCGGAATATCTATGTGTGCAAGTTTTGCAGCCTGAAGAATAGTAGATCCCTTCGGTGCGGAAACATCCATACCGTTTATTTTAATGTTTATCATTTCCATTATACGATTCCTCCTGCTTACTTCTTCACTATTGCGCCAAATTTACACTTCTGAATGCAGGCACCGCACTTTATGCACTTTGTCTTGTCGATAACGTGAGGGTTCTTGACAGTTCCCGAAATTGCACCGACAGGACAAACTCTTGCACATGCTGTACAGCCCTTACATTTATCAGCAATAATCTCATAACTGAGAAGATCCTTACAAACTCCTGCAGGACATTTCTTATCAACAACGTGTGCAATGTACTCATCTCTAAAATACTTGAGTGTTGAAAGAACAGGGTTAGGAGCAGTTTGTCCAAGACCGCAGAGAGCATTTTCCTTGATGTAGTAGCAAAGATCTTCCATCTTGTCGATATCTTCAAGAGTGCCCTGACCCTTTGTAATCTTATTAAGTATTTCAAGAAGTCTCTTTGTACCTACACGGCAAGGTGTACATTTACCGCAGGATTCATCCACTGTAAATTCAAGGAAGAATTTAGCGATATCAACCATACAGTTATCTTCGTCCATTACGATAAGTCCGCCTGAACCCATCATTGAACCGATAGAAATAAGGTTATCATAATCAATCGGAATATCAAAGTGTTCAGCTGGGATACATCCACCTGAAGGTCCGCCTGTCTGAGCCGCCTTGAACTTCTTGCCGTTAGGGATACCGCCCCCGATTTCTTCGATTACTTCACGGAGGGTTGTACCCATTGGTACTTCAACAAGACCTGTGTTGTTAATTTTACCGCCGAGAGCAAATACCTTAGTACCCTTTGACTTTTCTGTACCCATTGCTGAGAACCAGTCTGCACCCTTGAGGATGATCTGTGGTACGTTAGCATATGTTTCAACGTTGTTGAGGATTGTTGGCTTTCCGAAAAGACCTTTTTCAGCTGGGAAAGGAGGTCTTGGACGTGGTTCACCTCTGTTGCCTTCGATTGAAGTCATAAGAGCTGTTTCTTCACCGCATACGAATGCGCCGGCACCAAGTCTTAAGCCGATGTCGAAATCAAAGCCTGTTCCGAAAATATCCTTTCCGAGGAGGCCGTATTCTCTTGCCTGATTAATAGCAATTTCAAGACGCTTGATAGCAATAGGATACTCAGCACGAACGTAAATATACCCTTGTGAAGCGCCGATAGCATAACCTGCAATAGCCATAGCTTCGAGAACAACGTGTGGGTCACCTTCAAGAACAGATCTGTCCATGAATGCGCCCGGGTCGCCCTCGTCAGCATTACAGCAGACATACTTCTGTCCGCCCTGAACGAGATTCTTAGCAAGCTTCCATTTCAGACCTGTCGGGAATCCGCCGCCGCCTCTTCCACGAAGACCTGAATCAAGGATGGCTTTTACAACATCATCAGGTGTCATTTCTGTAAGAACCTTACCGAGAGCCTGATATCCGTCTGTGCCAATATATTCTTCGATGTTTTCAGGATTGATAACACCGCAGTTTCTTAAAGCAACACGCTGCTGTTTCTTATAGAAGTTTGTTTCGTTAAGTGACTTGATACCGTTTTCTGTAACAGTTTCATTGTAAAGAAGTCTTGTAACAACACGTCCCTTGAGAAGGTGTTCAGATACAATTTCAGGTACATCCTCAGCCTTTACCATTGAATAGAAAGAGCCTTCTGGATATACAATCATAACAGGGCCGAGAGCACAAAGGCCAAAGCATCCTGTCTTAACTACCTGAACTTCGTTTGCAAGACCGTTTTTGTCAATTTCCTGCTGAAGAAGATCAGCAATTTTAGTACTTCCCGAGGAAGTACAGCCTGTTCCGCCGCAGATTAATACGTGTGAACGATACATTTAATTCTTTCCTCCTCTGGTTATTAGCCGAGCTTTGCGGCTTCAATTGTATATTTTGTAACAACCTTGCCGTTGATAAGATGTGATTCAACAACTTCGAGTGCCTTTTCAGCATTCATTCTTACATAAGTTGTCTTTTCGCCGCCAGGAGCTACTATCTCAACGATAGGTTCATACTGGCAAAGTCCAATACAGCCTGTCTGAACAACAGCGATATTCCTAAGATCCTTTTCCTGAACAGCATTTGAAATAGCTGTAAGAACTGGTCGTGCACCTGCTGCAATACCGCAGGTAGCCATGCCTACAACAACTCTGAGAGCGTCAGTATCTTCTTCACGAATATCAATCTGGCCTTTCATTTTATCTCTTATAGCCTTTAATTCTTCTAATGATTTCATAAAAGTTTCCTCCTTGTTTATAATGGGGATAATGGGGACAATTTCCCGCAGGCAAATATCAAATAATGTTTCCGTCGTCGGTTTCCGATGTATTCTCCGTTAGATAATCCATAATATACGCAAAAACCTCTCTGCTGCTGAACTTGATATCAGCGCCAAGGATTTCCCTTAGTTCCCTTGTGTCAAGGGTAAACTCGTTTTCGTCATGGACATATCTGTATATAAAATCTATCTGAGGGTTAAGTGTGACAAGAGTATGAATTGTTATCGGCATATCGCCGAGAGGCATTCTGTCAATTGATGAAAGAACAAATTCTGCTGTCACATCCGTTCCCTTGCCGGGTACAGAGGTAATTTTAAAACAGCCTCCTGTAGCCTCGGCCGCCTGCTTAAAAAACGGAATACCAAGTCCGATTTTTCTTGTCGTTCTTGTTGTAAAGAACGGATCAGTCACGCTTTGGAGCTGTTTTTCATCCATTCCGCAGCCATTGTCCCTTATGTGTACAATCAGCCTGTCGGTATGAGAGTCGGCGCTGACTTCAATTTCAATCAGGGACGCTTCCGCACGGACGGAATTCTGAACTACATCCAGTATATTCAGAGAGATTTCGGTCATCATTAGTCGTTATATTTTGCAAGGATTGTATCAACGTCGTCAACAGTAAGTCTTCCATAAACATCTTCGTTGACTGTAAGAACAGGTGCAAGTCCGCATGCTCCGATACAACGGCATGCGTCAAGTGAGAACTTTCCGTCTGGGGTACACTGGCCGCCATCAATTCCGAGCTTTTCGATGAGTTTGTTGTAAATATCACCTGAACCCTTTACATAGCAAGCTGTTCCGAGACAAACAGAAATCTTGTATTTTCCCTTTGGATAGAGAGAGAACTGCGCATAGAATGTTACAACACCGTATATCTTTTCAAGCGGCATGCCTGTCTGCTCAGCGATTATTGTCTGAACCTCGATAGGTAAATATCCGTAGATGTCCTGAGCGTGCTGAAGAATCGGCATAAGCGACCCCTGTGAATCCTTATATTGAGCGATTACTTCAAGAAGCTTTTTCTCCTGCTCAGGAGTGCCTGCAAAAGGTATTGATGATTTTTTGGAACCCATTTTAGAACCTCCTTAGTTTATAAGCGGCATTTTTATGTTATTATGGCACATATCATTTCCGCAATAATATATCTATTATAACACATACAATTATAAATTTCTACAAAAAATTGTGATATATTACAGAGAATTTTAATACTATTTATAATAAATTATGCACAAAAACTACTTTTGCAGTATAATATCTATAAGGCAAAAACCGCCTCGATTGTTATAATTTTATCAAAATTAAGGGTTATAAGGAATATGTTTCATTGGTAAATATAAATAGTGGGATGTTTGCTTTTTTATTTGTATTGACAGTACAAAAAAGCAGGAAAATATGATATAATTAATATAGCAACATGCTGTGATTCTGCCCTATTGGTTGAGGTTTCCATTGGTTTTACAAAGTTATGGTTATATTTTAAAAAACAGAAATACCTTTAGCCGTGGATGGAGATTTCAGGAATTAAATTTTCAGGTTACAAGTTTTGCGCTCGCGGGCTTCTGCCCGGAGTTTTTGAAAAGCCATAAAACTCAGAAAGGGTGGTCATATCTATGACAGTTAATGATATTAAGGAGTTACTGCAGGCAGATGTACTTTGCGGAGAAAAATATCTTGACAATAATGTCCACACAGCTTGCGGATCTGATATGATGAGTGATGTTCTTGCATATGTAAAGGATCAGTCAGTTCTGCTTACAGGACTTTGCAATCCTCAGGCTGTAAGAACCGCAGAAATGATGGACATTGTCTGCATTGTTTTTGTAAGGGGGAAAATTCCTGACAAGAGTATCATTGACCTTGCAGGACAACGTGAAATTGTCGTTCTTTCCACAAAATTAAAAATGTTTACTGCTTGCGGAATTTTATACAGCAATGGATTAAAAGGAGGCGGAGATATTGAATGAAAGCATTCTTCTTACTTATGATGTATCCCCCTCTGACTTTACACGAGCAGGTGAAGCATCCAGTGATGTAAAGGGGAAACTCAAGAAAATGGGGGTTCCGCCTGAAGTTGTGAGAAAAGTTGCAATTGCCATGTATGAGGGTGAAATAAATATGGTTATTCACGCTCGTGGCGGCAAAATCACCGTTGAGATAACTGAAGATAAAATAGTAATGATTCTTGCGGACAGAGGGCCGGGAATAAAGGATATTAATCTTGCAATGCAGGAGGGCTATTCTACTGCGCCTGACAATATACGTTCACTTGGTTTCGGCGCAGGAATGGGACTTCCGAATATGAAAAAATATTCAGACACAATGGAAATAGAGACAAAAATTGGACAAGGCACTACAGTTTATATGACTGTAAATATGTAAAGCAAAGGGGGCAGTGAACAGATATGGATGAAAATACTTTTACAAATTCAGTACATCTTGATTCAGACAAATGTATGGGATGCATCAATTGTATCAAGCGCTGTCCTACTCAGGCCATAAGGGTGAGAAACGGGAAGGCAGTTATCATTCACCAGTTCTGCATTGACTGCGGGGAATGTATAAGGATATGTCCGCATCATGCAAAGCTTCCTGTTTATGATCCGATCAGCGTTATTGATAATTATGAATATACCGTTGCACTTCCTGCTCCATCACTTTACGGGCAGTTCAACAATCTTGATGATATCAACATTATTTTGAGGGCGCTTATTAAAATGGGCTTTGATGATGTGTTCGAGGTTTCGGCAGCAGCAGAGCTTGTAAGTGAGCTTTCAAGAAAATATATAAATGAACATGAAAATGGGAAGCCATATATTTCTTCTGCCTGTCCGTCCGTTGTCAGGCTGATTAGAGTACGCTTTCCTAATCTTATCGAGCATATACTTCCGCTTGAAGCACCTATGAACATTGCGGCAAAGCTTGCAAGAAAACGTGCTATGGAAAAGACAGGCTTACCTTCCGAAAAGATTGGTATAATATTTATTTCGCCTTGTCCTGCAAAAGTGACCGCTGTAAAAGCACCTCTTGGTTGTGAAACCACAGGGGTTGACGCTGTAATTGCAATCAAGGATGTTTATCCTGTTCTTCTGAAATACATGAAACAGGTTGTAGACAGTGAAGAAGAATACGCTGATTCGGGAAAGATAGGAATCAGCTGGGGCAGAAGCGGGGGAGAAGCAGGAGGACTGCTTACTGACGGCTATCTTGCCGCCGACGGAATAGAAAATGTTATCAAGGTGCTTGAGGACCTTGAGGATCAGAAGTTCACTGACCTTGATTTTATAGAATTAAATGCTTGCAGCGGGGGATGTGTCGGCGGAACGCTTACTGTTGAAAACCCGTATGTTGCAAAAGCAAAGCTTGGCAGGCTTAGAAAATATCTTCCTGTTTCAAGGAGACATATCAGCAGCGAGGAAGAAAAAATTATGTACTTTGATAAAGATATTGAATATCTTCCTGTTTTCGACCTTGGTTCCGATATTAAAGAAAGCATAAAAATGATGGCTAAGGTTAAAGCGCTTTGCGAAAAGTTCCCGGGGCTTGACTGCGGTTCATGCGGTGCGCCGACTTGTCGTGCTCTTGCTGAGGATATTGTCTGCGGAAGAGCTCATGAAACAGATTGCGTTCATCTCCTCAGAGACTACATCCACAAGCTTTCAAAGCAGTTTACAAGGCTTGATTCATTTAGTCCGTCTGATGATGATTTTGATCAGTTACAAGCGGATGAACAAAAGGAATGACAAGTCAAGAAAGGAATATACTGACATGAAGTTAAAAGAGTTTTTAGAAAAAGTTGATTTTCAAATTATAAACATGGGAAATGATACTGATATTGATGTTACAAAAGTATTTTGTTGTGATCTTCTTTCCGTTGCAATGGCAAAAAATCCTGCAGGTTCAGTATGGGTTACGGTTATGGGCAACGTAAACACTGTTGCAGTAAATGTGCTTACCGAGGGTGCATGCATAATATTTGCTGAGGGTATTGCACCTGATGAAATGGCGGCAAACAAGGCTGCAAGTCAGGGTGTTACTATGCTGAAAACAGAACTGCCTGTATTTGAGGCTGCGCTTGCTGCACATAAGATTATCCAGGGAGAATAAGTTACTTTTGTAATGCATGGGCGGAAAGGGATGACGGAATATGAAAATAAGCTATGACTTTCACATACATTCCTGTCTGTCGCCATGCGGTGACAATGATATGTTTCCTTCAAACATTGTCGGAATGGCGGTGCTTAAAAAGCTTGGAGCCATTGCTGTTACTGATCACAATTCCTGCGGAAACTGTCCTGCTGTAATGAAGCTTGCGGAAAATTACGGAGTAACGGCAATACCGGGGATGGAGCTTACCACCTCGGAAGAAGTTCATGTGCTGTGTTTGTTCAGGACGCTTGAAGGGGCAATGGATTTTAACAGTTATGTTCGTTTAAAGCTTATGCCGTTTCCGAATAATGAGAACATTTTTGGGTGTCAGCTGTTTGCGGATGAGGATGATAATATTACGGGAAAAGAGCCATATTTGCTGATAAATGCAGCAGACATCAGTTTTGACAATGTATATGAGCTTACGGCTAAGTATAACGGAATAATGATTCCTGCGCACATTGACAAAAAGGCAAACAGCCTGCTTGCAAACCTTGGATTCATACCTCCTGACAGCAGGTTTACCTGTGCAGAAATCAGGCATATCGGATTTAAGGATGAAATAATAAAACAGCACCAGTATTTAAACAGGTGCAGGATTATTACAAATTCGGATGCGCATTATCTTGGGGATATAAATGAGCCGATTAATTTTATTGAAGTTGAAGAAAACAGTGTAGAGTGTATTATAGATACACTGGTGAGAAAATAAAAACAAATAAAAGTTCGTCAACCTTTCAAGGGTGTGGGATTCAAAAGGGCAAAGCCCTTTGCCGATGTACTCAGACATCGGAACCCAAACGTAACCTCGCAAATGCAACCAAAAATCAAAGAAACCGCAAATTATAATTACGGACAAACTTGTTAGTCCATAATTCTAATTTGCGGTTTTATCATTTATTTTTCATTTGCGGGGTTACGGCAAGGGCGCCGCCCCTGCACCCTGCAAGCTTTGATAAGGCTAAAGCCTGTGCTCACTTCGTTCAATTTTTCTACGAAAAACAAGCAGACTTGCAAACTTTTATATGCTTTTTAGTTCTTTGACTTTATATATTCGTCGATTGCTTTTGCGGCGGTTTTTCCTGCGCCCATTGCAAGTATTACTGTTGCGGCACCTGTTACGGCATCTCCGCCTGCATACACGCCCTCACGTGATGTGAGCCCGTTTTCATCTGCAATGAAACAACCATGCTTATTTGTTTCAAGTCCCTTTGTTGTGTTTCTGATAAGTGGGTTAGGGGATGTACCAATTGACATGATTACGCAATCAACGTCAAGCACAAACTCCGAATCCTTCTTCTCAACAGGACGTCTTCTTCCGCTTGCATCAGGTTCGCCAAGCTCCATTTCAACACATTTCATGCCTGTTACAAACTTATGCTCATCGCCAAGAACTTCAACAGGATTGTTGAGTGTCTTGAAGATAACGCCCTCTTCCTTTGCATGCTCAACTTCTTCAAGTCTTGCAGGCATTTCAGCTTCGCTTCTTCTGTATACGATATATACATTTTCAGCACCAAGACGCTTTGCACATCTTGCGGCATCCATTGCAACGTTTCCGCCGCCTACTACTGCAACGTTCTTTGACATCTGAATAGGTGTATCTGAATTATCCTTATATGCTTTCATGAGGTTTACTCTTGTGAGGAATTCGTTAGCTGAGTAAACGCCCTTGAGATTTTCACCAGGGATACCCATAAATCTAGGAAGTCCTGCACCTGAGCCAATGAATACAGATTCAAAGCCATCCTCGAAAAGCTCATCAACTTCAATAGTCTTACCGATAACAACGTTTGTGTTTACAGTTACTCCGAGAGCCTTAAGTCCGTCAATTTCTTTCTGAACGATAGCTTTTGGAAGTCTGAATTCAGGAATACCGTAAACGAGCACTCCTCCTGCAAGGTGAAGTGCTTCAAATATTGTTACTGAATAGCCCATCTTAGCAAGGTCGCCAGCACATGTAAGCCCAGAAGGTCCTGCCCCGATAACAGCTACCTTATGTCCGTTTGACTCAGGCTTTTCAGGAGTGTCTGTGCAATGCTGGTTATGGTAATCAGCAACGAATCGTTCAAGACGTCCGATTGCAACAGGTTCGCCCTTTATTCCTCTTACACATACTCCCTCACACTGTGTTTCCTGCGGACAAACACGTCCGCATACAGCAGGGAGTGAGCTTGAAAGTGAAATGATTTTATATGCTTCTTCAAAGTTGCCTTCGGCAACCTTTGCGATAAATTCAGGTATATGAATCTTTACAGGGCAGCCGGCAATACAAGGCTTATGTTTACAGTTAAGACATCTCTGTGCTTCTTCAACAGCAGTTTCTTCTGTATATCCAAGAGTAACCTCAAGGAAGTTCTTGTTGCGGATGTCAGGGTCCTGCACCGGCATAGGGTGTTTTACAGGGGACATATTAGGCATATTACTTTACCTCCTTTGAAAAAAGATTACATGTTTCTTCATGCTTGTGTCTTTCAAAAGGTTTGTACATTGATGAACGCTCCATAGCTTCATCAAAGTCAACAAGATGTCCGTCGAAATCAGGTCCGTCAACGCATGCAAACTTTGTTTCACCACCGACAGTAAGTCGACAGCCTCCGCACATGCCTGTTCCGTCAATCATGATAGGGTTCATGGAAACGATAGTCTTGATACCGTATTCCTTTGTAAGCTGACAAACAAACTTCATCATTATAAGAGGACCGATAGTAATAACCTGGTCGTATTTTTCTCCGCTTTCAATAAGCTCTTTAAGGGCATTGGTAACAAGTCCCTTAGTGCCGTGAGAGCCGTCATCTGTCATTACACAGATCTTGTCTGAAACAGCTGCAAATTCATCTTCAAGAATAACAAGATCCTTGCTTCTGAATCCGATAATGCTGTGAACTTCACAGCCCTGTTCATGTAATTTCTTTGCAACAGGGAATGCAATTGCACAGCCGACACCACCGCCGACAACTGCAACCTTCTTCAGCCCGTCAGTATGTGTTGCTGTTCCGAGAGGACCAACGAAATCTTCAATAAATTCGCCTTCATTTTTATGATTTAGCTTTTCTGTTGAAGCACCGACAATCTGGAATATGATTGCTACAGTTCCGTTTTCTCTGTCATAATCAGCAATAGTAAGAGGAATTCTCTCCCCGTTTTCATCAACACGAAGGATAATGAACTGTCCAGGCTCAGCTTTTTTTGCAATTTGTGGAGCATAAATATCCATCAGCGTTACTGTTGGATTAAGAATTTTCTTTCTGCAAATCTTATACATTTTCTCATTCCTTTATATTTATATTTTAATTTATTTCTGCATTTACATTTATTTTTAAACAGTGTACAAGCATTATTATAACATGTATACAAATAAAGTCAACATTTCAGATATAAATGTAACATGCAAGTTTTTATATAGTTATATTCAAGAAATATTTTTTAATATAAAAATGCAAATGTACTATTTAAGTTATGGAATTTATAAAACTATAATTTATTAAATTCTGATTTTTTCTGATAATATAAAAAAATAAATATATAAACAATATATATCATGTTTATAATTACAAAAGGCAAGATGTTTCCATTGTTCCATTTCGGGTTAAACAGATAGAGATTGCAGAACAAGTTGCCTGAAAAGTGCCATATATATGCCGGAATAACATTGCCATCAGCTTTTCTGGTCAGAGTATAATAGCCATAGCTTTCTGCAATACTGCCAAATATAAATGCCCATAGCGGGAAGTCAAGTGATGTTAACAGCCAGAAGTGATAATGCCAGAAACCCCATATAACTCCGACAATCAAGGGCGTTAATTTATTGCTGAAAAAAGCATTTATTTTATCCTGCAAAAATCCTCTCCAGCCAAGTTCTTCTGTAATCAATGTCCAGCATATTATAAGAAGTTTCTTTGATGAAGGAAGTGTAATAAACTCATTATTATATGGAGTAAGGTAAGTAATCAGCTTTGCAATTGTCAAAACAACAGCAGGCACAAGTAAAGCTATACAGCAGTACTTCAAGCTAAAATGATTCAGATATTTTTCTCTTAAAAAATTCTTAAGACCATTTAATCCACCATGCTGTAACTTTACGAGAATTGCAGCAATTGCCGGAGCTGTGGCTTCTATTCCGAATAAAACTAAATAAGGCAATCCACTTTGAAACGCTGGAATAAATTTAATTATTCCTACACAGATCAAAGGTATAGCAAATGCATAAATTAGAAAACAAAGCAGTTCAGAATTATTATTTAAAGTTTTATTTTTTTTGTTCACATTTTTCCCCCTTCAAAATTAATAAACTGTGGTTATAATCTCCACCATATTGTTTTGTCACGCTTATATTCAGCAAATCCGCAATTTCTAAGTACTTGCTGTGAAGCTAATCCATCTATATCTGTTTCAGCAATTACATGTAAAACATCTTTTTGATTAAGTGCCCATTTGCACATTGCCTCTACAGCCACTGTCATATAGCCGTTATGCTCAAACCTCTTGCCAAGACCATATCCGATTTCGACTTCTCGATCTGCATTAGGTATATCCTTGAAGTCAGCAGAGCCGACAACGGTTCTGTCTTCTTTGCGTATTAAAAACCAAAAGCTATGCCAGACGTAATTGTCTGGATCATTTTCAGCAGCTGTGAGCTGTTCCTTAACTATTTGATGAAAAATTCCTTGCATTGGTTCTGCCTGATATGTACAATTGAGTTCCTTTTCAAGAGCAGGAATGTCTTCGCACCAAAGCTTCAATTGATTCACATTTAAGGGACATAACTCGAGCCGAGTAGTTTCTATCATATTTATGACCATGTCTCCTCTCTATGATGTTTTGTGTGGTTTTTGCTAAGCAAAATTTCGAACGACAGTTGGAAAAGCACAAAACTAGTATCTTCCCCGTAAAATATAGAATGGCAATTAAACATTTCAATTGTCAAATATTAAAATCTCCCCGTTTTTAGCAACTGCTTTCGTAAAATCAAAATCTTTCGGCTTGCCGCTGAAATAATATTTTATTACTCTTACATTTGCCGCATGGGTGATTATCAAGATGTTTTTTCCTTTATAGTTGTCAGCAATCATGTCACAAAATTCACAATTGCGTACCATAAAATCACTAAATTTTTCTGCACCGTTATTGCCGCATAAGACAGCTTGCCAGAATGCTTTCATATTTTCGGCAGTTTCTTCAGCGCCCTCAAATTCACCGCAGTTGATTTCTAAAAGACGATCATCAGTAATATAATTTCCTTTGCAGATAATTTCACATGTTTGTACTGCACGTTTCTTAGGACTACAAAAAGATATATCAAAGCTGATTTTATTCAACTTTTCAGCCTGCATTTCAGCTTGCATTATTCCTGTTTGATTTAAAGGCGAGTCGGTGGACCCATTAAATCTTTTACGCAGGTTCCAATCTGTTTGACCATGCCGAACAACATATATCATAACATTGCCCTCCTTCAAGTCCTGTAATATCTAACTTTAGAAAACAAAATAAAAAAATCCGTTCCAAATTAGAGGAACGGATTGCAATGGTTGGGGTGGAAGGATTTGAACCCTCGGAATGGATGAGTCAGAGTCATCTGCCTTACCGCTTGGCGACACCCCAGTTTAAGTATTTAAGAGCTGTTTCGCTTTTTTCAACGAACAACTCCTTAGGTCATTTGGTTGGGATAGCTGGATTTGAACCAGCGAATGACGGAGTCAAAGTCCGTTGCCTTACCGCTTGGCTATATCCCATCGTCAGGAAATAGTAGCTAGCAATCATTAGCGACTTATATATATTATATCATTTTGTATCAGAAATCAATACCTTTTAAAAAACTTCGACATATTGCACAAAAACTATAATGACAAATATACAACATCACAGCTATATTTCATTTCTGTTTTCCAATGCTTTGAAAAGCGTTACTTCATCCGCATATTCAAGGCTTCCGCCGATAGGTAATCCGAATGCAAGACGTGTAACTTTTATGCCAAGGGGCTTTAGAAGCTTTGAGATATACATTGCTGTTGCTTCACCCTCAACAGTAGGGTTTGTCGCCATGATTACTTCCTTGACTTCATCACCCTTGAGCCTGTTCAGAAGTTCCTTAATTCTGATTTTGTCAGGAGTAATTCCGTCGATAGGGGAAATAAGTCCGTGAAGAACATGATAAATGCCTTTGTACTCATTTGTGCGCTCGAATGCGGAAACGTCCTTTGGTGATTCTACAACGCAGATTGTTGAGTGGTCACGGCTGTTACTGTCACAGACAGGGCATATATCACCATCGGTAAGGTTCTGACAGATCCGGCAGGCCTTTACTGTGCTGTGTGCGTGAATGACAGCGTCGGCAAATGCCTGCGCCTCGTCATCAGTCATGCTCATAACATAATAAGCAAGCCTCTGTGCAGTTTTCATTCCTATTCCGGGAAGCTTTGCGAACTGTTCAGCAAGAAGAACAAGAGGAAGAGCAGTATTTTCCGACAATGATTTTCACCTCTTTGGGAAATTATTGCGCACATAGACAGAAGTTTATGTGCGCATATGTGTGCATAACTATATGTTTGCAGCAATTAGAATAGTCCAGGGAAAGAAGCTCCGCCTGTAACTGCGCCCATTTCCTTTTCGCATGTATCTTCAATATTCTTTACAGCCTGATTAATTGCACTGATGATAAGGTCCTGAAGCATTTCAATATCTTCCGGATCAACAACCTCCGGCTTGATTGAAAGGCTCTTGATTTCCTTTTTGCCTGTAAGAACAACTTCAACCTGTCCGCCGCCTACTGATGCTGAGAAATCTCTTGCTTCAATATCTTCCTGAATAGCTGTGATTTCGCTCTGCATTTTCTGAGCCTGCTTAATCATGCTGTTCATGTTCTGAGCTCCGCCGCCCATACCCTGTGGTAATCTTGCTTTCATTGTAATAACTCCTTTGATTATATTAATTATTTATTCTGAAAGTCGGTAGGAATATTATTTTCCTTTGCTTTCTTGAGAATGTCCTGAACCTTTGCTCCAGGTGTTTCTTCCGAGGCTGTGCATTTAGCCAGAATACGGAATGTTTTTCCCGTTACAGCCTTTACCGATTCACGAAGCTTTTCGGCATTTTCCTTTACTTTTAAAAGCTGAATGAAAAATGCATTTTCGGTATATACAAGCAGAAAGTTCTGATTCTGCATTGCTTTTGAGCCATGAAGTGTTCCTGAAACAGACGGACAAATCTTCTCGAAATTCTCCAGCACTTCTGCCCACTCTGCAAGGGGAGTAAAGTCCTCTGCACGAAGCTTTGAAACATCACCGCCCTGTTCTTTTGATTGACTTTCCGGAACGGGTCTTGCTGTTTCTGCTCTATGCGGACTTGTCCTGCTGTATTTCGCAGTATTGTCCTGTACGTTGTTCAGTTTATTCTCCAGCATTTCAATTTTAGCATAAATATCTGAATTGTCAACAGTTTTTGCGTTGTTTTCATTTAAGATACCCGAACTGCAAAGTCTGATAAGACACATTTCAAATTCAACACGCTTTGAAGATGAACGTGAAATCCTTTCGTTACAGCTTTGAAGCAGCTCCAGCTTTGATATAATCTCAGACAAACTCATCTTCTGGGCAATAGCTTTTATTCTTGTCAGTTCATCAGGCATACAGACAATTATATCTGTATTTTCAGGGACACTTTTTGCCATCATAACGTTTCTGAACTGTGTAATAAGTTCATCACAAAGCCTTTGCATATCCTTTGACATAGTATAAAGCCTGTCCGTTACGGTAACAGCTTTGCAGGTATCTCCGTCTGCAATGGCTTCAATAATATCAAAAAGATAATCACGGCCTGCAATTCCTGCGGCATTGGAAACTGTTTCCGCAGTTATATTATCTGAATATGCTATGCACTGGTCAAGCAATGAAAGAGCATCTCTCATTCCTCCGTCCGCAGTTTTTGCAATCAGCTCTGCGGCGTCCTGTGACAGCGTGATATTTTCTTTCTGTGCGATTTCAAGAAGTCGTGAAGTAATATCAGCAGGAAGAATTCTTCTGAAATCAAATCTCTGACAACGTGAAAGAATAGTAGGCAGAACCTTGTGTATTTCCGTTGTCGCAAGAATGAACTTAACATGGGCAGGAGGTTCTTCCATGATTTTAAGCAAAGCGTTGAAGGCTTCCTTTGAAAGCATATGGACTTCATCGATTATATAAATCTTGTACTTGCACCGTTCAGGTGTATAAATTGCTCCGTCACGAAGGTCACGTACATCGTCAACGCCGTTGTTTGAAGCGGCATCGATTTCAATAATATCGGATAGAGCGCCAATCTCTGCATCCCGGCATATATCACATTCAAGGCATGGATTTCCATCAACAGGATGTTCGCAGTTGATAGCCTTTGCAAGAATTCTTGCGCATGTAGTCTTTCCTGTTCCTCTTGAGCCTGTAAACAGGTATGCATGAGCAGTCTTTCCGTTCTTTATCTGATTTAAAAGTGTTTTTGTAACATGTGGCTGTGAAATAACATCATCAAATGTCAGCGGACGATATTTTCTGTATAAAGCCTTGTACAATCAAATCACTCCTGCATTAATTCTGATTTGGCAGGGACACTGCCCGAATCATTTCCGACGCTTGTGTTCGGGTCATATCCGACTAAATCTGCAATGCTTTTATAATAAGCAGTAAAGCTATCAATATCGGATATATCATTTACAATAGCACTGCAGTAATATGCACGGCTTTCATCGAATCTACGAAGAAGCAGGCAGGCTACAGCCGCTCCGCCAAGTGCAATTGCATAGTTGTATTTATTCTTAATTGAATACACAAAATACTGTAGGGCTTTTTCTGCGTTTTCTTTTTTGATTTCAAGCATTCCAAGCTCTGTGTAGTAATAATCAGCGTCAGGGTCGGCCTTATGAAGACGTGTGTAATAATCCTCTGCTTCCGCATACATCCCATTTGCGGTGCAACATCTTGCTGCATTGTAGTAAGCATCTGTCGATCCGAAGTTGTTTTCAATGGCGAGGTCATAATACTTAACTGCGTTTGACGGGTAACCCATTTTGTGATAACATCTTGCTGTAAAATAATACAAAACGGATTTTTCTTTATCCGAAATTTTCATTTCCATGAGCTGCTGAAAAGCCTGAAGAGCAGCGTTATACGATTCAGAAGTAAGGTTCTTAAGCGCTTTTTTAAACAGACGGGAACTTTTATTTATTCCATTAAAGCAGTTTTCAAAGACAGAGCTTGCAGACGGGGCAAACAGAAGGTTGTTCATTGCAAAGAACAGAACTGTCAGCAGCCAGATTATTGCAGTAAAAACAACAAATGCATAAGTGTTCCTGACAACGTTATTATCGGAGAAAGATACTACAAAAATAATTCCTCCGAAGAGAAAGACAAGAACAGGGAACGAAGCACTTTTTACCGCTCTGAACAACAATCTGAAAAAAGAATTCATTTATAGTATGATGCTTCCTGTTTGAAGCATGCCCTCCTTCCAATGTCTTGCTATGTTTTGTGTGAATCTATATAATAAAACAAAAGTAATATGAAGTAATAAAATCCGAAGCTTAAAAATGTTGCGGTCGTAATTATTGGTGATATTTTTACAAAAAGATATAGCAAATCCGATACATAGGTGTGCAGGCTTGCTGCGGCACACAAAACGATCCGCTTAATGCTGCTCGGTTCCCCGCCTGACATGGTTCACGGTGTTTTGTTGCACAGGGCCCGCACACCTATATATCGGATTAATGAAATCCATAATAGGTCATTATTATAACACGTTTTTTCAGAAATTGCAAGAGGTATCTAAAATATTGGATAAAATCTTTTTTAAAAAGCAAAAAAATGCGGCTGTTTTAAGCCGCATTTAAAAGTTATTCAGTTATCTCAATAGCGTTTCCGTCGGGGTCTGCAATGTTGCTTTCAAAATATCCATCGCCTGTTACTCTTGGAGGGCTGTTAAGTTTAAATCCATCAGCTACAAGCCTTTCAGTCAGGCTGACAACAGCGTCCTTGCTGCCGACAGAAAAGGCAATATGACTTATTCCGTTGACTTTGTCAAGAACCTCTCTATGTTCAAGATTAGTATGTGACATAATTTCAATGCGCACATCACTGCCAAGTGTCATGAAATAACTTGAAAAGCCTTTGTCATTTTCATATTTCTCATTGCTTACAGCACCGAAGTATTTCTCATAAAACTCTCTCATGCGTTCTAAATCCGCAGTATATATGCCGATATGTGTTACTTTAATATTCATAGTGATTATCTCCTTATAAATTATAAATGATATTTTATAAAATACAATAGGTATCACTATGAGTAAATACTCTGAACACGAACTGAAACAAAGCTGTGATTTCCTGCATGGCAATTTTACTTACTCTAAAACTGTTATATCTTCCATAACAGATCATTTTTAAATATGTAATATCCATAGCAGCATATCACCTCAGTTCTGTTTAATCTGAATATATAATAGCATATTTATATAAAGGAAACAAGCATTTTTAAAACTTATTTTGTTAATTTGTCGTCAATAGTTTAGAAATTTTTATATAATAAAGAATATTATTTGTTGATTGTGCATAACTATATATGGATATTGCTGTATAGATTATAATTATTTTAGTAAAGAATTACCTTTAAAAAATATGCAAAAGTACTTGTTTTTAACAGAAAAAAGGGATATAATAATGATACAGTAGTTGATGACGGAATTTGTGCGAACGAAACGTTTGCTTGGAAAGGGTGTTGTAGAAATGAACAACGAACAGACAATGACGTTTTCAGTATGTGAAGACAAGGAAGTTGAACTCAGAAAAAATCTAACATTAATTTATGACGCTCTTCGTGAAAAAGGATATAATCCTATTAATCAGATCGTGGGTTATATTTTGTCAGAAGATCCGACGTACATAACAACATATAATAACGCAAGGAGTCTTATAAGGCATATAGACAGAGATGAGCTTTTGCAAGTGCTTGTTAAAGCGTATCTTGACGATTAATCAATCTTTGTAAATATTTGCCCTGCGTTATGACTTCATGCCATAGCGCACTTTTATTTTTATTAAGTATTTTCACCTTTTTAATAATTATACTTAAATTGCAGCTTTAAAATTATTGTTATAATTATTACAAAAAAAGATTAAAACTGACATATGTTTGTAATACTATTGTAGTTTTATTATCCGAAAAATATGTTATAATATGCTTAGCATATTTGAATAGTATCATCAGATAATAAACATGCAAATATATTATGAACAGGAGTTTGTCAATGTTCAAATCATTGTTTATTATAATTACAGCTGTAATGACACTTTCATTAGGATTTCAGAACGGAGATTCTGTTATATGCAGTACTGCTCCAGCAGAAAACCGCATTCAGCTTTCCGATGATGAAATCAACTGTCTTGACAATGAGTGCTTTGGTTATGGCCAGGGGCATCAGTGTGATGATAAAAACCGTCCGCTTTGTGCGCTTGATTTCAATGCAAAATACAGTTGCTATGATGCATATGCTGTTTTCGAGTCAGATAAAAATATTTGTCTGACGTTTGATCAGGGATATGAAAACGGATATACTGCGCCGATACTTGATACTCTCAAGGAGAAAAACGCTAAGGCAATTTTCTTCCTGACGGGGGATTATGCAAGAAGAAATCCTGAATTGGTAAAGCGGATGATTGACGAGGGGCACATTATAGCGAACCATGGTTATGACCATGCTTCATTACCAAGTCTTTCAATTGCTGAGGCTGAAAAGGAACTCAAGTGTAATCACGATTATGTCAAGGAAACTTATGGCGTTGAAATGACTTACTTCCGTCCTCCTTGCGGGGAATATTCCGAAAAAGCTCTTGCAGTTGCACAGAAAATCGGCTATAAAACTCTTGTTTGGAGTTTTGCTTACTGTGACTGGGATGTAAATAATCAGCCTGATGTTCAGACCGCCTTTAATAAAATTACAGGTTCTGCACATGGCGGCGAAATTGTTTTACTCCACAGTGTTTCAAGTACTAATGCCGCTATTCTGGGTGATGTGATTGACAGCTTCAGGGCTCAGGGCTATGAAATTGCTCTTCCCGCATAAAAATGCTTATTCTTAACTTTTGGTTATCGCATTTTCGGTTTCCATTGTTATGATATATCTGTTCTGCTGATGCAGACGGCAGGACTTCTGTACACGAGTTTGTCGTGTCTCCTTGTTTCTTTTTCTTTCGGCGGATTGGCACTAAACAATCCGCCATCTTTTTTTAGTTTTTTATTGAAAAAATTATTTAAATGTGCTAAACTTAATATATATTTTGACGATAACTATTGTATAAGTTATTGAAGGGGATGTGCTTTTATGACAAAGGATATAAAAAATCAGGTAATAGAGCTGCTTAATACTGCTGTTGAGGGAGTTGACTGTGCAGAAAAACAGGAAGGTAATGATTCTGCAACTGAAGTTCTCTGTGATTGTTACAATGCTGTAAGGGCTGTTGAATATGCTGTTGCTACCGGACTTTCAGATCAAAGAATGGAATATTACATTGAAATGACTGAAGCGTTAAAGAACATGCTTGAATACATTAACGATATGATTGTCAGCGGTGAAGAACATTTTGATGTAAGGGGAAAATTTGAATCCCTTGTTACCTTGATGTCAAAAGAGCTTGAGAAGGAACCTGAAGTAGCATAAATACATAAAAATGCGGTGCAGAAATTGTACCGCATTATCTTTTCTGTTAAGCATGAGTTAGTTGTAATTTATATAAAAAAGCGGTACAGAATTTGTACCGCTTTAGTTTTAATTGATTGCAATAAGATTATTTAATGCGTTCGATTCTTCTGTAAGTTTATTTGCTGTTGATTCAGCATCTGCAGAAATACGGGAGTTATCCTGAATTACTGTTGAAATCTGTTCAACTCCTGCATTTACTTCACCTATTGCCTTTGCCTGACTTTCTGCATGCTTGTAAATGTCATTCATAATGGTTGTGCTTTCATGTGTAATATCAAGAAGTGACATTAACGTGTCAGCGGTTTCGTTTGCAACCTTGTTACCCTTATCAATAGCATCAAGAGTTGTCTGGATAAGAACAGAGGTGTTGCTTGCGGCTTCCGCACTCTTGTTTGCAAGGGTTCTTACTTCATCTGCAACTACGGCGAAGCCCTTGCCATGGACACCGGCTCTTGCTGCTTCTACTGCTGCATTAAGAGCAAGAATATTTGTCTGAAATGCTATATCGTCAATAGTTTTAATAATAGTCTTGATTTGTGTAGATGTGCCGCTTATCTCTTCCATGGATTTGTTCATAAGCTTGAGCTTTTCAACTCCGACATTAAGCTGTGCTTCGGTCTTTTCAGCAATTTTTGCAGCCTCACCAGCCTGCTTTGAGTTCTGATTTGCAGATTCTGTGATGTTCGAGAAAGCTGCAGAGATTTCCTCAACAGTTGCTGCCTGTGTGCTTGAACCGGTTGAAAGCGTATGTGATATACCCTGCATACTGTCTGATTGATTTCTGATACCAACTGAAGCAAGGGATATTTCTTTGAAAAGATTATTCTGCTTTTCAACCATATCATGAGCCTCGCTGATTTTTGCTTTAAGATTGTTTGTCATATTGTTTATACCGTCAGACAATACAGAAAATTCTGGTGCGCTATGCTCGTTTGCAACAGCATTGAGATTGCCTGACGAAATTTGATTAATGACATTAACTGTATTGTTAAGGCCGTTAATCACAAGCTTTTTAATAATTGACTTCAATACAAAGTAGATTGCAACAAAAATGATTAATACAAGTAAAATAATTACTGCAATTATACTGCCGCAGCCTTCCTGCATATTTTTAACCGGAACTGCGGTGCAAAGGAACATATCATTCTGTTCAAAGAACATTGCATAATATGAAATGCCGTCAATTTTAATGGTGCCGCAATATTCATTTTTCAGATTTCTTTCCTTTATGCCAGCGTCAATTGCAGATTTTCCTAGAAGTGCAGGATTATTTTTGTAAGAAAGAAAAGTATGGTCTGCTTTGTTTACAGCAAAGACAAAAGCATCATCGCCAAAAGTGTAATTTGTAAGTACATTGTCAAGGGAGTTAGCCTGTATTGCATTATCAAGTCTTGTCGGTTTAAGTCCTACCTGAACGATACCCTTCGAATCACGTCTTGCAACGCTGACATACTGAAACAGCTTGCCTTCAGCTCCGTTTACCTGCGGTTCTTGTGCAATTTCAAGTGAGATATCATCCAGTATAGGCATAAATTCTTTTGCCTGATCAGATGTTGCAAAATCAAAGCCATAGTAACCTTCAACTGTTCCCCATCTTAAAACGCCTTTGTTATCGGTGATGTGAAGTTCATCGACATCAAGCATTTTACATATTCTGTTCATTTCAGAAATATTATCTTTAATATCCGGGTCTAATTTTATCATATAGGCAAAAGCATTTGCCTTTGCAATATATTCATTATTTAAAGTTTCTTTGAGGGATTGAATCTCTGCATTATTTTTTGTCATCAGCTCATTAAGGCAATGCCGTACAATGCCAAAGCTAATCCAGCTTTCCACACAATCAGAGCATAAATGTGAAAACTATCCCTATTTTGATTGCTTACGGCATACCAAATCAAGCCGTCAGAGATTTTCTGTCA
>JAEWWT010000005.1 GCA_023396225.1 Bacillota bacterium | reverse complement strand
AATATCTTTGAAAATTGCCTATAATACGTGGTTTATGCGTATTGCGAAGTATCAATCTTATCATTTATTTCTGTATGTTTTCGTAATATTAAGTCCCAAATAAGACCCATGACCATTATATATTTCTTCTGAATTATGTTATTAATGTTCTTAACATACACAAAGACTATTCAGCGCCGAAACCTGATATAATCCTAATTTGTCCATCCACCCAGTAAAATGTTTGTATAGGTTTGTCGGAGTTTTCAGATTCTTCAGCATTTCCCTGTACGCCATTCTCAAGTGATATTTAAAATAACGAAGTGACTGAATGTGTATACACCAGCTTTTATGATTACCGGTATCTATATATTTTCAAAAAGCTTACTAATGCCATCAACGTCTTTAAAAGCAACATCATCACCTAACGCTTTAAAATGTTCATGACCACATGCGATTTTCTGTTTTTCAGTAGGTCTTAAAGCTTCTTCACTTATATTAGCCTTTGTTTCAATTACAAAGTATAGCTTTTCTTCATCATCCTTATTGATAAGAACAGCCCAGTCAGGATTATATGAGCCCAGTGGAGTTGTTATTTTAAACCAACCTGGAAGTTTTGCATATAACTTAACACTTTCATTATCCTCAAAATACTTTGCAAAATTTTGCTCGTTAGTGCTGTCATAAACAACATACTCATATACTGACTTTTTTGACTTTATCATATTCCGTTCAAGATAACCTGTAAGCTCTTCTGTTTCAAACATTTCCTGCGCATAATATTCCTCGTCACCAAGCTTAGTATACTTGATGCCGTCAACGAGCATTAGCTTCATTTTTGATGTTATAATTTTATTTACATATTCCATGTATCCTTGGGGGTTTCTCTTAAACAAATCAAGGGTTCCGCTTTCTTTTAATATAGTAACAATTGTTTTGCGAGTAAGACTTGTATTGCTCTGCAGATATGTAATAATATCTGGAAGAATTTCTTTTTCATCTCCAGCAGACACCGCCATACGGGCAGTTTCTATTGTTTCAAGTCCGCCTGCAGAATGCTTAACTTTAGCTTTTGAATAAATGAGTTTTGCTGAACTTGTGTTGAGGTTTCTTTTCATATCCTCACAGCATTTTTCTATAAGTAATTTGCTATCAAAATTGACTGAATATGTAGTTTTAAACTTAATTTTATCCCACAGCTCTTTAAAATCTGGACCAGGGTATACTTCTTTATTCAGCTTAATTGTTTCCTTATTAGCATGAGGCTTAATATTAAGATTACCGCTGATTTTCTTGCACACAGCTGTAATTGCTGATATACTCTTAGCTACTGTTTCAGGCACTTCCAGTTTATTTTCTTTTAATGCTGTTTTGAGATTATCCTGAACTTTACCCTTATTATCAATATACTTTTTATTTTCAAAGAAATGATATATTTCTTCAGATTTTTCCGCACCAAGATATGTAGATGTACCGTCATCTTGATTAATTGAAATATTAGCAAACGAATGCTTTTCAATAAAGCCAAAGCGAAGTCCCTCTTCAAGTTCGTATTCACGCTGCAGCTTGCTTGCAAATTCTTCATAGCTTTCATTTGCCATTACGGTAAGCGTATTTATTGAGTTTCCGTGCAGACGTTCTCCGTCTTGATTGACACATAAACGTAGCCCACGACCGATTTCCTGACGCTTTTTTACCTCACTGTTTGTTTCATTTAGAGTACATATCTGAAAAACATTAGGATTGTCCCAACCCTCACGTAAAGCTGAATGTGAGAATATAAACCGAAGATTTGTCTTAAATGACAAAAGCTCTTCCTTATCTTTCATAATGAGATTATATGCATCATCATCTGATGTTGTAGTACCGTTAGTATCCTTAAAAACTCCCTTTTTATCTGCTGAAAAATAACCGTTATGTACAGCAGTTTCATCATCACTTATTAAACCTGCATCAATAAGCTTTTTATATTTGGGACGTTTTATAAGTTCAAGATAATGCTGTTCAAAAAGCTTTGCATATTTACCTTTTTGAGCAACACCATTGTCATCATAATACCGATAATTTGCAACCCTGTCTATAAAGAAAATACTTAGAACTTTAACACCCTTTGAGCTGAGAATAAGCTCTTTGTTCAAATGCTCCTCAATTGTTTTTCTGATTTGCTGTTCTTTAATTGCAATATCATCAATATCTCCGATAGGAACACCTATTCGCAGAATTTCAGGCTTGCTTGCAAAGCTTACATATTCATTATCTTTTTCACAGTAGATTTCATCAACGATATAACCCTCATAAATTGCGCTATGAAAGAAGAAACAAGGGTGAATACATCCATGACTACAACTACAAACCTTCCCCTGTGTTCTATGGTAGCGGAGAAAGATACTTCGGAGTTGAGCTTGAAATAGATCACGGAGGCCACAGTGATGAAAACGCTTGTACAATAGCAGAAACAGCTAACTATGATAACAGACTTATATATATTAAGCACGACGGAAGTCTTGATGAAGGTATGGAGATAGTTACTCACCCTTCCATATGAAGAAAATGCCATGGAAAGAAGTTATGGACAAGGCTGTATCATTAGGATACAGATCTCATAAGACAACAACATGCGGACTTCATGTTCATGTAAACAGGACAGCATTCGGAGATGATGAAACAGATCAGGATTTCTGTATATCAAGGGTACTGTTCTTTGTAGAAAGATTCTGGCAGGAGTTACTTAAGTTTTCAAGGAGAAATGAAAGTCAGATAAGAAGATGGGCTGCAAGATATGGTATTAAGGACAATCCTAAGGATACACTTGACAATGCAAAGAAGAACTATTCCGGAAGATACACCTGCATTAACCTTACCAACTATTATACCATTGAGTTCAGAATCTTCAGAGGTACACTCAAGTACAATACGCTCATTGCTACTCTTCAATTAGTAAACAGGATAAGTTATAAGACTTATATTAATGGGCATATAAGTCCATATTTTAAAAATACAAAATTGCAGGATTTACAGCCAGACAAGCTTCAACAATTTATAAACTTTAAGACTACTAATGGACGTTTGGATGGAAAGACTAACTATTAAAAGTCAAGACCTAAAATGAAAAAGTGCAAAAAAATTCGCCGCCCTTGACAAACAGCAATCAAATGCTATTTAGTATTAGCGAGGGTGACGGAGAGAATGACAAATAGAC
>JAEWWT010000004.1 GCA_023396225.1 Bacillota bacterium | reverse complement strand
GTCTATTTGTCATTCTCTCCGTCACCCTCGCTAATACTAAATAGCATTTGATTGCTGTTTGTCAAGGGCGGCGAATTTTTTTGCACTTTTTCATTTTAGGTCTTGACTTTTAATAGTTAGTCTTTCTATAACGTTCTGATATAAGCAATTTACACGCAAAATTAGCACACTTAAATTTACCCCTATAATTTAACACATAGCCCTCTAAAGTGTCTGTACAAGCCTTGTAGAACGTTATACGCTATTCTATTTCATCATCTTTAATTCCTTGTAATATTCCTAACAATTCACTGTCTTTCTGCTCTGCAAAGAACTTTTCTGAAAATTCAATAAAGGCTTTAAAAGCTTGAGTATCTTCCTTAGCCTTATCAAAATATAAGTTATACAGTTCAATCATTTTGGCTTGATGTAATCTATTCAAAAGCCACTTAATAGCAGTTTGCACATTCTGTTCAGTCAGCCAGTTATTACAGTTCTGTTCTGTCATACCCTCTGTAAAGGTTTTATAATTATTTTTCAATTCATCAAATGATTTTAAATTTGAATTAGGTAAAAGTTGAGGGGCAAATTTCCATAATATAAAATATACTTTAGCATCTGTCTTAACCAGTTCTTTTATTTTTTGAATAATACTCTGCTCCTGTGAAGTGCTTTTACCTGCTCCAAATCCGTCAATTTTTCCTCTGTTATTAGCCATTGTTTTCACCTAACATCTTGAGAATAATATCAAGCTTGCTTTCAATTCTGTTTAACTGTTCCTGCATAAGTGCTTGCTTTTTAGATATATCACATACTTTTCCGTAAAGCATATTATCTTTTATAGCATCCATTTCTGCAATTACCATATTTAAGTTATCATTTGTATTTATCATAATGCACCTCTTTCAATATTTAGATTTTCAATTTATTTACATCTATCATTTCATGTTAATTATTACAGTTGTGAAGAGTAAGATTGATATTAATATTTCCATTGGTAGAATAATGTCAATTTTACTTTCAATTTTGTTTAACTGTTCCTGTATATGTTCTAGTCCGTTATTTTTCATAATGATACTTCCTCTCTTATTTTAGATTTTCATTTATGTGTGTAAAGTGCCTAAAATAGGGCGTTTAACTGAAAAGGGTAACTGATAAAAGAATATATTATTTATTAGTTACCCCTTTCAGTATCTGCACGACTATTTTCACTAGATTGCTTTAACTATAATTGAAGATTGATAACTAATATCATCAGCAATATTATATTTAATTTTATTATCCTTACTTGCTTTAACTTTAATTAATCCATATGTATTGAGTATTTCTTGAATAGATTTCTTCCATTGTATTTCAGTTAATCCCTTTTGCTTTATATCTTTTTCAAGAATATAACCCTGTGCTTCAATGGTTTTAAGTGCCTTAACCGATAATTTTATAGTAGCATTATCTGATTTCTCGGTAGTGCCTAAAGAATTTTCATGTATGTATTGAGGATAACATTTATTAGCAAGTTCAGTTCCAAATGTTCTTAATATGTATTCTCTGCTCAAGCCTTTAAGAGTAATATTATTAGCTTTAAGAACTTTTGCTATGGTTTCACTGTTTTCTAACATATTAGTTCCATATTCCTCAAATTGATAAAATCCAGTTAATTTCTTAAATCCATATTTAGCAGCAATATGTTTTGCTTCGTTCAGTTCCTTTTCTGGAATATCTGATATTTGTAATTTAATTACCATATTAAGCAAGGCAAATAGGACTAATGTTTGTGCAAGTGATTCTCTTTTATTAGGATTAATTCCACATACTTTCATAAGTGTTGGATAACTTGCAAAGAAAAAAGGCTTGCCATCAATCTGCATGTTTTCATTTACATATTGTGTAAAGTGAATTAATATAGCTTGAATATGTGTTTTGCGTGTTCTTATTAATTTAGCCAGTTCTGGGTTTGATATTGCAAAATCTTCTGTATCAAGATAATTAGCACTATCAATCATCAGTTGCTTTTGCTTTAACGCCCAATCCGATTGAACTAATTCAACACTATAAACCTTTTTAATAAATTCAATTGCTTCACTTCTTTTACAGCCAGATAATTTTTCAGTTATGCCAATAATGGTATATGCCTTATCACAGCCAAAGCACTTATAAATAGGTGTTCCGTCTTTTGTAGTCCATATACAAGCACTTGGCGAATTATCATCATGCTCTGGAAGTATACAATTAACTTTGCCATATATCCCTAAATATTCTGATAAGTCAATTGACTTGATATAATTGTAAATATCATTATCGCTGTTAAATATAACTGGTGAATTATTCGGTAATAAATTTTTCATTACATCAACATTCAAATTCTTTATCGCTTCAATTTTCTGTTCCATATCATTCGTAATAACTGTTGCTTTCATTGTTTTAGGCTTGATTGCACCTTCCACAAAATTTTGGGTAAGGTGAGCAGGTTTACCCAATTTTGAGGATACTGAATCCTTATAATATTTATCAATAATATCATCTGCATTAATTCTGTTTTCAAAATCAAAGGAGATTAAATTTCGTCCTCCAAAGAAAAGCCTTGTACAATCTTTTGTAACAATATCTGATTTATCAAATGTATTAATCAGTGCTAATTGAATTTTAGTCCTTTTTTCAACATCTGTAATAACTCTATCAGTGCAGAATACTAATCTGAAATGATGTTCCTGCTCTGAATGACTAAAACTTGTATAGCCAAAACAAGGGAATATTTTCAGTTCAGCACATTTATTAATCTGTTCTTCAATCGTTGTATTATGGTCAAAATCTAATGCAAATATTTGTTGTTGAATCCAGTCAGCGGACTTAGTGCCGTTGAGTAGAGCAGGTTTGAATGTTGCTCCTTGTGATAAAGCATTAGCAAGTTCAGAAATTTCTATTGTAGTTTTCTTTAAATTCTTTTGAACATCTGCTACTTCATATCCAGTAGGTTTATTATTAAATTTTCTATCATAGTACATTATTTCGACTTTCATTTTTTTACTCCGTTCTTTTTCAAGGCATAATAAAAGCACCCTAACTTTTGGTTAGAGTGCTGATATTACATATATTTACTTTGTGTCCGTTACGGACATCTTAAAATGTCAGTAGTTTATTTCTATTTTCCTGTTTAAAAATAAATACATTTTCACCGTCTTTTGCTTTTGCTCCCCATACATAGCAGGGAGTATTTTTCAATTTCATCTGCATAGCAGTATATGGGTTGTACGTTGTGTACAATCTGTTTGTTGTTGTCGGATTGGTTTTCAATTTAATATTGCTGTAAGGATATTTTCGCTTTATTTCCTTTTCAGTGTAACTATGTCCGTAAAGTTGCTTTATCCTTTGTCTGGTAAGAATTTCATGCAATTTCAAAACCACCCTTATATTTCAATTAATTTATTTTCTTGGTTATTAGGTTTTGTGTATTCGCTTAGTGCTGTTCTTATTTCGTCTGTTAAATCGAATACCCAAAAAGGGGAATTACTCCGTTCATTAATGCACTTGAATAAGTAATAAAATCCTTTATCCTTGAGATATTTCATTTTTCTTACTGAATAGCACATTAGAAAGCGGTTACTGGTCTGTAAATTTTTTTCGTATGTAGTCATAGTTACCTCCTTAGACTAATCGTATATTTGTTATAATAAGTTTCTGCTGATGTGAATATTTTTTGACTATCAGCATTGTTAATAGCAAGTGCTTCATACTTTTGACAAAATCTTCTTTCAACTGGTTGAACTAATTCAAACGTACATTTTGGCAATGGAATTTTATTACCGCAGTATAATTTTCCTGCACCGTCAATATAAATTTCTTCATTCAATCGGTATTCCCGCCCAAACTCAACAAAATAATTTGCATCGTGTTGTTCAAGTATCGGCAATAGGTATTCTTTTAAACCTAATGCTTCATACCAATAAATGTTGATATCTTTATATGCACCGCCTTTGTTATAGTAGCCTATGTACCAACCGTCAATATAAAGTAAGGCGGTTAAATAGGTTTCATTAACCTGTGAAAAGTCTTTATCAAATAAGCTTAGTATCACTGCAAGAGTGCTTCCGTTATATTTTCTGTTGTAAATTGTTGTATTAACATTTGGATTAATAGCCATTGGATTTTTAATAAATGAATAGTGATTGTCAAAAGTCATTCCCTCTGAAATACTTAAATCAACATATATCGGTTGTTTGCCCTCTGTCCTTTCCTTGTTTAAGAAAAGTCCTTTCTTGAAGTCATAAAAACCCCCGACTTTAATATCTTTAAATCTTTTGCGTAGAAAATCACATGAATAATAACTATCCATATCGTTTGTTAATACAAGGTAATGCTTTTCTGGATTGATTTCTTTGTGCCATGTTGGTAATTTGTTTAAAATTGTTTCTTTAATCATAGTAAGTTATGTAGTGCAAACTGGCTTATAATTGTTCTAACGTATGAAGTCACCTTCTATACTCCAATTAAGTGTTGTAGGTGTTACCACCGCCAGTCCCACTTGTATTTTCATGCAGTTATTCAACTACAATTCCCCCTCTCATCATCACGTTTGTTGTTATTCTTCTAATTCGACCAGTGGCAAGATTTTGCCAAACCTTCCTTTTGTTTCTGTAGGTTTAACATTGTGGCAAATTTTCCACTAAGTTAAATCTACTCTTTAATTTTTTCTGCCTTTTTAACTGTTGCTACATTAATGCCCTTGATAATTTCTTTGTGATTTTCAGCAGTAACATTTTTTACACCAGTTTCAACCTGTCCTATAAGTTGTGCTGATAATTCGCAACATTCTGCTACTTCACGCAAGGATAAACCACGCATTTCTCTAAACTCTCTGATTTCTTTTCCGCTTAACATAAATTCCTCCTTAAATTAAAATAGGGGTGTAGGAAAATTAATCCCACACCCTGTTTTTAAACTCTTCTCCAATTGGAGAGGGGTTTTTATAACTTTTTGTTCATTGGAACAACAAGTCATTTCTATTATGCAATTGTCTTTCTAGCAATAACTACACCCTTGAGGTCAAGTAGCTTGCAAGCATAAAGAGATGAAGCCACAATATCAGTAGCAAGAAGTTTTGCTTCTCTTTCTTCCTCAATTGATACTTCTTTCTGGAATACATAGCCTAAAGCATTTTTCTTAACAATATAAGTCTTGCACTCTGCCTTAGCAGTGTCATATGTACCGTTGTTGCAAATAATTACTGGAATACCGATAAAATAACCTGCCACACCATCATTAACAATTCCGTTACCATTTGTCTGATATGTTTTATTAGCAGATACAAATTCGTCCATTGCTAAAAAGTTCTTTAATAGTCGGCTGTTGATAATAATACCTGCAAATGTATCAGTATCAATATCATCACCAAAATTAGCAAGTGCCTGATAGATTTCAGATACAGTAATAGTAGTTGCAGCAGTAGTTGCCTGCTTAAATACTGCATCTGTATCCATAGCAACAGTAAGGTCATTGTCAATCTTCTTAGCCATTGCAGTAGCAACCTGCTCAACAACATTATCCATTACTCTGCCTTTAATCTGTGCCTTTTCGCTGTCATATACACGCATAGAACTGCCTACCCACTGGATAGTAGCAGAAGCATCTGTCATATCAATTACAGCAGGAGTAAGAGCAGTACCCTTTGTAACTGTACCTGCTGTTGCTACACGATTAATTGTAGGAAAATGAATTGTGTCACCTGCCTGTCTGATTTCTGGTATAACAGAAGTAGCATCAAATGCAACCCTGCCTATTCTTAGTGTAGTATCAAGTTTTGCGTTTATAGCGTCCGCAAATACGCTTGGAATAATAAGTGCCATATGTTTAACTCCGTTTCTGCCTTAATAGGCGTAACATTATTTTCGTTTATAATATAAAAAGCCACCTTTCCTCCAGTTGGAGAAGAAGTGACTTTGTTATATGCTCATTAATTTGCTTGCTAGTTCTGGATTGGTTTCAAAGAATTTTGATTTTTCAGAATAGGACATACCTTTCCATTTTTCTTTTGAAATACCCTCATTGGATTGGTGTCCGCTTGGAATATAACCGCTTGATTTCATTCTTTCAGTAACCATATTCTGTATAATACCGTTAAATGATTCAAGGTCAATATCATCTCTGATAAAATCGGCAATAGTATTATCAATATTTACTGACTGCAAAGAAGTTAGTAACTGTAAATGCTTTTCTTTAGCATTAATTTCCTTTTGCTTGCTTTCAATTTCTGCAAGACGTTTTTCAAGTTCAATTTCTGTATCTGATTTTTGAACTGGTGATAATTCTTTTACCTTCGCTTCAAGAGCTTTAATATCCTTAGAATATTTAGTCCTTAGCTTGTCCTCTGCTGATTGAATAGCCTTTTCATAATCGGCTTTATTCATTGTAATAATATCACTGATTTCAGTACCCTCCGTCAAATTTGAGGCAGGGGCATTATCAATAGTTTCTGTTGCTATGTTTTCTTCGTTCATAATAAATTCCTCGTATTATATTAAAGTAGTAGTTTTTAGAGTTCCTCTCCAAGAACTTTAAAAATTTGCTATACTGTAATGGATACTGTGGATTGGTTTCACCTCCTACCGCAAGACGGTTTCAGAAAGGCTC
>JAEWWT010000011.1 GCA_023396225.1 Bacillota bacterium | reverse complement strand
TTTTCGTACCATCAGTATAGCATAATTACGGGCTTTGTAGAAGTCGGGGGTGTATGTATCGCTTACGTTGTTATAGGCATAGTAGTATGGTTAGTCGGATTAATAACAAGTGTCCCACCTTTGCGTTCTAAAGGCTGTCCCTTTTTTATTGGAACAAAGGATTCATTCATTATATTAAATTGATGAGTAAAACTTGGTTTTATCATACTTTGAAATTTCGATATATCAAAATATAGTTTAGAGTTAATACAAAACGTGTCAAGTAAAGGATAAACAATCTCCTCATCAATTGTAGACACTTTTTCATAGCTAAATATATCCTGAATTAGTAACTCTCGAGGTTGCAATATCCTTGATTCTAAATATAATGCCATTAACCCAGCCATATATGCACAAGCCGAGCTGTTTCCGGTCATCTTAATTTGCTTTTGGTTTAAAAAAAGAACCTTTTCACAAACAGAAACTGTTCCATTCAAAGATTGGATGACAGAATTATGCGAAGCGTCTATACTAACTTTTAATACTGAGTGTAGGGCACTTGGAAATGCAATACTATTATCATTAGCATCGGCAGCCAAAATTATAATACCGTTTGAATGGGCTTTTTCACATTTTCTTTCAAGGATATATGAATAATCTTTTAACCCCAAACTAATACTGATAATATCAATTGATTCTTCCAAACATATATCTATAGCCCTTATAATACGTTCTTCATTCATTACTCCGTTATCGTTTATATCAAGGTCAAAAAGTTCAATATTCGGTGCAGTTTGTAGCATTAATTCCGCACATAGGGTTCCGTGGAAGTTAATGTTATTTTCTTTTTGCTGTTCTTTCACTAACTGGATGTGGGTTATATTGAACTTTTCTGCATCTAAATGTACACCATTGTCAATAATAGCTACTTTGATGTTGTCCCCTGAATAATATTTTTTAAGAAATTTACTGTCGAATTCCATTAGAGCTTCTCCCTCATATAGTATTTAAGAAATAAGTGTTATTGAGTCAAACAATTCGATCAATCGGTCACTATGTGATTTCATATATTTGATATAATTTTGAAATACATTTTCAACCTCTTGCCTTTCGGCATCGCAAACATCACTAGAGTATAATGCGTTATCTAACTTTGTATAACAAATCGAACAAAACCTAACTGCCCAACAATGCCTACATTTTGTTTTCTGAAGTTCATAAACTTTCATCCGCTTGTCATATGCAAGTTTAGCAGAAGTTCCATACTCAATATCTCCAATTATATTATCAGATGATCCTTCATCAACTTTTTCACAAGCATAATAATTACCATCTACTGAAAGGTAACTTTTTTTTATACCAATATTACAAAAACCACCAGGCATCACTTCATCATCTGGTTTAAAAATTTGCCTTTCGTACAACGGTTTGTATCGTGTCATCAAATTGTTAAAAACACCTTCATAATCAGAAATATCAGCTGGTTCATGTTCTACATAAAGGTTGCTTTCTTGAAGCCCTGCTTGTTTCATTTGTTCACGAAAGGAATTTGTCAACATCTGTGATGCCATGAAAGAGGAAGAAACTTGTGGTGTACTATTTAAGAAATCATAAAGAAGTTTTGAATGAAGAGGTAGCGAAACAACTGTACTAAATGATATAGATCGATTGAAAAAGTTTAGATCTTTTTCCTTAATTGCTTTCAGTTTTTTAATTATTTCATTGTATGTGCCAATACAATCAGCCGTTTTTCTATAACGGTCGTGAAGAAATTTGGGACCATCTAAACTAACGCTAACACTGATGTTATGTTCAATAATGAAATCCAGCATATTATCATCAAGAAGTACCAAGTTGGTAGTCATATTAAAACTCACATTTCTACCATACGAACGTTTCTTGGCGTATAATACGCATTTTTGAAGCAGTTGAAAATTTGCCAATGGTTCTCCGCCATAAAAAGAGATATGAGGATTTTCGGTAAAATAAGAAGATTCTAGAAAACTGTCGATTCCTCTTTTGGCTGTATAAAAATCCATATTTTTAAAAGAAAATAAATCATGATACCGTTCATCAGCATAACCACAGTATGTGCATCGCATATTACAACGTGTTGTCAAGCTGAGAACAAGCATACTTTGACAATTTTCAAGTTGCCACTTATACTCATCATATGATAATGCCTTACTAATACTGAATGGCTCAGTACATTCTGGTATTAGGCAGTTATTTTCGATGATGTTAAGTTCATTGGTCTTACTATTAAACAAATAGATATCGTTATCAACAAAAATTGTTTTCATTAAATTCACTATCATTTCCTCCTAATCGGTTCACTAAAAAAGGGTAGTGCAGCAAATTAAGTTAATTATTTACGGTACTACAATGCTAACTGCAGCAAGGGGAACAACATTAACGTTGTAACCATTGTTCTTAGAATGTGCATCGCACCTGCAAGGACAGGCACAGACGCAGGGTAGAAGTGGAAATAGTGTTTTAGCTTCGTTTGAGAATGGGTTTGCGGAAGTGTTGAGCTTTTTAAAAATATTTTTATTTTCCATAGGTACCTCCATATTTGTTTGTTGCCAATATGCACTACCCTTTTTTAGTAAACCGAATAATTTATTTTATTAGACCATTAAAAATCAACTTAAGTAAACTTTTTTGTAAGCGAATATCCATCACCATCATCACGCTCACCATCACCAACGTCCATGTTAAACAGGCAGCAATAGGTAGAAGATTTAAGCAAAGGAACAACACAGCCATCAAAATTTCGATTATACAAATAATCACGGCTTTCTTTTTATATACCTTTTTCTCCAAATCGTCCAAAGGCTTGTTTGCGTTGTCAATAGGAGAAAATACGATAATGATTATACCTGACAAAAATAATAACCCTATGTAAATGAATACATTCAAAACCACATACTTTATAATAAAGGACTCAGCTATAGTTATCAATGTTGACAGAACGTAACAACGTTGCGGTGTTCTTGCGTGATACCCTCCGGCAAAACTTCTTAATGCTATATATGCCGCCGTAAAAAGGAGTAATTGCCAGAGTGTACCGAATAGCAGGCCGACGACAACCGTTGTAGCAATATGCAATATAAGAGTTAGCCCCTGCTGAATGCCGAAAAGGTACAACTCTTTATCCTTTGATACAACAGTTCCTCTTTTAACCATGCTTTCAGCTACTTTTTCAGAAACACGGTTAAACATCAGAATTTGCGAAGCCTTTTTGCTTTTTCTGGCAGTTCAGGCTGATGCCCAATCCAAAAGCAAGCACTGTTTGCATTCATAACAGTAACCATCAATGCCAAAGCTGCAACTGTACCGCTAAATTTGCTTATAAAACGATAAATTACCGACTTCATATTTATCTCTCCTTTCAAACATACTATTTAAATACCTGAATCCGCAAAGTTCAGTCTAAAAACCAATAGGCTAATTTTGAAATTCAAAAAATAGCCTATCATACTAAAAATGTCTTATAATCAAAAGATACTGAACGAGTTTTCAACAGTTTTTCTGCCG
>JAEWWT010000028.1 GCA_023396225.1 Bacillota bacterium | reverse complement strand
AAAACACGTTGACAGTGTTTTCAGAATTTATATAAAGAGACTATATGACAAGTACCAGGTTTCTGTAATAATGCCTGACCCATTGGATGAAGGATCTGTTTTCTACTTTGATACTATAGATAAATACAAATTTAAAAAAATTGCTAAAAAATTTAGATTGTGGGCTACAAGTTTTCCAGTGGTTGAGTAATAAAATAAATAACAAGCCCTCAATCGTCTGATTGGGGGCTTGAAGCATTTCTCTTCAGTTTATTAGCTTATTCCAGATATTCAATCTTGTTAAGCCTGATATTTCCGTTTCTTGTCCTGTTGAATTCCATTTTCATTCTGGTACCCTGGATTGTGATCAGGTAATCCAAGATAATATCCTGGAACCTGATAGGCTGTACACATTATTTTTCTGCCATCATCCATATTAACAAAAGCGTAGATATTACTTTTCTTGCCCCATCTTTTAATAATCAATGTGCCTTCAAATATCCCTTCTTGCTCATTTAAAGTATATTCACTTGAGTCGAAACCTGATTCATTAAACTGATTTTTAGACAAAGCTCTAATACTATCCATAATAATCCTCTTTCCTACCTTTCAATTTTCTTTTCTTCTTGATTTAAACCTTATAAAATCTCATTATGCCTACTTTTTCAAACGTTCTTTCGCTAAAAATTACATTCCCATACAGGTTATTAAACTTTTTCTTTAAGTAGCTTGTTATCTTAATAATAAACATCTTCTATGTAGAATTTCAGGAGAAAAATTGATGATGTCAATCGTATTGTTCATATAATTGAAAATGAACATATTATCATAGCTTAATGCGGCTCAAATTATTGTAACAAATAGCATTAATTAAGAAAATTTAATTTATATAAACACAAAGATCGCAAATGCGTTTTTTTGTTTATTATGTTTTAAAAATATTCTGGAAAACTATTATATAATATGTTAATATAGACTTTATTGGGCATAAAATCCAAAAAAGACAAAATAAACTATTTTAAAGGGGATTTAAAGGCATTATGAAGTTTAAACGTATTATTTCAAGAATCTTGGCAGCAGCAATGTCACTGGCAATAATACCAACCATTCCTGCGGCAGCAGAAACTGGAAGCAAAATTTATGCTTATGACGGGTATCAGGTGGAGTATACTGTTCAGAATGAGTGGGAAAGCAATCAGTCTGTTCAGGTTACAGTAACAAACACTGACGATGAACCAATACTAAACTGGGCATTGAAATATGATGCAGAGGGCGCAATAAGCGGTTTATGGAACGGTTGTGTATATACGGAAGAAAATACTGGTTACATAATTAAAAATGCAGGATATAACTATGATATACAGCCGAATCAGTCTATTAATTTTGGATACACATTAACAGGTAAAGATCTTACAGTACCTGACAAATTTGAGATGTGTACAAAAAGAGTTGATAAAACAGACGGTTATAATGTAGCATTTAATATAACGCAGGATTGGGATACAGGTTTCCAGGGAACAATTACTGTTAATAATACATCATCTGAAGCAATAGAAGGCTGGATGCTCTCATTTGACAGCAATTTTACTATTGGAGATCTATGGAATGGCAGGATTGTTAGCAGTAACGGTACAAGTTATGTAGTTGCTAATCAGCAGTGGACAAGTCCTATTCAGCCAAATTCTTCTGCAACTATTGGATTTACTGCAACAAAGTCAGCCGGAACAACAGCTAGTACACAGAATTTCAAGCTTTCTGAAGTTGTTATTAATAATATTGTTTCTGACTGTAGTAAAATATTTGCAACTACAGATTATTACTCTGATGGATTAAATATTAATTTTGAATGGCAATGTCTTTCTAATAAGGGAATCTTTAATATATTGATGTCAAGTGATAATAAAAATTTTATCAGTATTTTTAATGCTTCAAATGTATATGAATATTTATACACTATTAGTGACTGTAAAGATATTCTATATTTTAAAGTATAACAAAACATTAATAATGAACTAATAGAATCTAAAACAATTATTATGAGAAAAAGTACAATTTCAAGTGAAATTTCTTATTTTTTAGATAATGATGAAGACGGGTTACCTGATTGGTATGAGATAACAACATTGTATCCAATTGTGTTTAATAAAAATGGTTCTGCTCTTGACATTACTCTTATTTCACCAGATGATGACTATGATGACGACGGCTTAACAAACTTTAAAGAATATACTTTAAATACATCTCCAGGAAATAATGATACTGATGGTGATGGATTATCAGACGGGGATGAATTGAACAAATATAGCACAAACCCATTATTATATGACACTGATAAGGATGAACTTGGGGACGCTGCTGAACTGTTAAATAATTTAGATCCTTTAAATTCTGATACAAATGGAAATGGAATAATTGATGGTAAAGAAAGGTTCGAAAACCAAAAATTAATTCCTAGTGTATACAAGTACATAAACAATGACGAAACCCTAGTAATGCCATCAATTGAAATAACTGGAGTCGGAGATTATAGTAAACAGATTTACTGTGAAGATTCTTATCAAGATAAAACTTTCGCCGATCTAGATTACCTTGTTGGTCATATAATTGAAATTAAACATCCCGACGATATGAAATTTGAATCGGCTGTAATATCCTTCAAGATACATGATTCCATTTTAAGTAAATATAGTATAAATGAATTATCAATAGTTAGGCTAGATCCATCAACTGGAGAAGTAGTTCCAGTTGAAACATCAATAGATCAAACTAATAATACCATATCTGCAAAAGTAGATAAACTTTGCTATTATGGTGTTGAAGTCAAAAATTTAAGGTTACAAGAAACTGATATTGATAATACAGCAAGCGTTATAGATTCTGGAAAAACTGATATTATTTTTGTAATTGATACAACTGGTTCCATGGATGAGGCTATTAATAATGTTTATACAAACGTATCTACATTTGTTGATAAACTTGAAGCGGAAAATGTTGATGTTCGTTTAGGACTTATAGAATACAAAGATATTTATAAAGATGGTACTAATAGTACTCAAAATCATTCATGGTACTATGATGTAGAAAAATTTAAGAATGAATTATCTATGTTAAACGCTGTAGGTGGTGGTGATGAAGCAGAATCTGCTGTCGATGCTCTCTATCAAGCTAGAAATATGGGTTCACGTAGCAATGTTAATAAGCATATCATTCTAATAACAGATGCTCCATACAAAAATGGTATTGCAGGATCTCCATCCTATACAATGAAAAATGAAATATCAAATTTAGTTTCTGCAAATTATACCGTATCTGTTGTATCATATTCTAGTGTTATGTCAGATTACAATGAATTAGTAACCACAACTCATGGTGTTTTTGGAAATATAGAACAGAATTTTGCAACAACATTAGATACACTTATTTTAAAAATTGGTGAAGAAGTCAATGATGGAATTTGGGTAGACTTGCAGATTTTCGATTAGTGAAATTGACAGATGGAGATCAAGACGGTGATGGAATCAGTGATTTTGCAGAATTAGGAACTTTAAAAACTGGTTTTGAAGATTGTAAAAAATATGAATACTATACATTTAGATCTGATCCTACTAAGTCTGACACAGATGGTGATGGATTAAATGATACAAATGACTCTAATCCACTAACATACGATCTTATTTTATCGTCTGTAGATAATGATACTATAAAATTTAATAATAATAAAACATTTAATATTATATTTAATGAAGATTTTACTCTTCAAGAATATTTTCATGATAAAAATATTCTTGAGATGCCAATTTTCGGCAAAATGTATTTTGCCTTAACAGCTAAAAGCAAATATGAATTTCCAAACAAGTCATTTGAAGTTATCACTAATGACATTAAAAGCAATAATAACAATTATTATACTATTGAAGAATCCGCTATGTTAGCTCCTTTTGATCTTGATGGAATAAAACTTACTTCATTTAAAATGGATTATTGGGAAAAAGTTCAACTTTACTGCAAAATAGATGGAAAACAATTAGGCGATAATTATACATTTAATGATATAAGTAAATTTTATGATTTAGGAATTGAAACTTCCCAAGAGTATCAAGCAAATTATAGAACTCGCATAGCTAATCAGGTTGTACTTGGAAGATGGTCAGATGATGTTACAGTACCTGGCACAGCTGTTGAAATTATAGCTGGTTTTCTAGCACCTATAGGTATTGCACAGTCAATTAGAGATGTTGCATATGATATTACCCATTGGGAACCATGCCCAGAATTTATTGGACAAACACTTTTAGATGGTGTTGGAACCCTAGAAATAATATCTGTTTTTAAGTACAACAAAAACCTTTTTGTATTAACAAAAGATAGTAATGATTTTGCAAAAATTTTAAATATAGCAGACATTTCACCTAATGGGGTAGCAAAATTAGATCCAAAGGTTACCAATTTGGTAGATACTGCTAGTATAGGTATAAATAAATTAGATTCAGATGCTTATACCACTGTATTGTTAAAGCTGGATGATTTAAGTGGTACCAATCGTTTGGCTTATGCAGGATCATATGGTAATACTATTCCTTATGATAATAGTTTTTCACGTGCATTTGCAGAATGTGGTGATGAATTTAAGCAACTTGATAATATATCTCCGGACTTAGCAGAAGATGTTGTTGAAAAAACGGTTATGGACTCAACTGATGCAACTGGTAATGTTATTAAAGATACTGATGACATTTCTGAAATTGCCCAAGAAAATGTTAATGCTGCATTATCTGATGCCAAAACGATAGCTGTTAAAAATGCCATTAATACAATTAACGTCGGGGACAATGTCAATTGTATAGCGGTCATTTCTGATATGGATAATATTGACGAATGTGCTAAGGGAATTGCTTATAAGCTTAGAGACATGATAAATACTAAACAAATTGTAAAAGCAACTACTGGTGATAAAATTAAGGCAACTGTTGTTACTGTTGCAGTTGACAACAAAACTGGAAACGTGTATTATGGTATCAGTGGATTTAAAAATAATCCTACAAGAAGAAGTGAAACAATCGAATTTTTGCAACAACGACTTAAAGAAGTTGGAAATTCTAAATATAACTATTCACTTGATAATTGTGGAGAATTCAATGCTATTAATAATGCCTTATTTAATAATGCTGAAATAAGTGATTTATCTGTATATAGTATAAAAATAACAGAAGGAAAATATATAGCTCCTTGCAATAACTGCAAGGAATTATACGGCAAATATTTAAAATTTATAGAAGAGTGATATTATGGAAAATAAATATGATATAAATAGTATTTTAATGCAATCAGGCTGGTATAGTGGTAGAAAAATTGACATTTCAAATATGTTGAATTGGTTAAAACAAGAAGGGTATACACCTTGTAAAAAGGTTATTGATTTTTTGGAAGAATTTGGTTTGTTAAAAATTTCATTTATTGATTCTAGATTTCTCCCTGAAAGTACATATATTTGTACAATAAATATTGATCCAACAGATACAGGAGTTTTTAAAAGTTTAATAGATGACTATTCACGGCATTGCAATACGATTATGATACCTGTAGCAGCTCATCCAAGTGATTGTATGACTATTTGTTTAGCTGAAAACGGAATGTTTTATGGAGGAAATGATGACTGGTTAATAACTTTGGGTGATGATTTTCGTGAAGTATTATTTAAAATAATTTCAGGTGAAAAAATGTACCCTGTTATGGTTGATCTTGACTAATATTTATTCCACTTTGGGTAATGGAATTAACTGCCTACCAATTGGTATTTCCGCAAAGATTATTTCACAAAGCCGTATTAGTTTAAACACTGATACGGCTTTGTTTATATCTGCCTAGCAATAACCATTAATCTTTCATACGTACTCTTAATGTACTTTATTTTAATAGAGTAAGGTCTTGTTTTTTGCTTGAGTTAATCTTTATCGGTATAATGTCCTTGTCCACGTCTATACTTGCTTCTGCTTCTGCAGCTAAATAATAAGCATTCTGATTTCTTAACATTTCCAGTCCATATTCGCTGGCTGAGGTAATAACATCTCTTGCAGACTCTGGCAAATCAAATTTTTCCTTTCTTAAAATTATGTATCTTATCGTCTTAATAAGCTTTGATAAACCAATGTGTATTTCCTCGAGTTGGTTTTTTAGAGTATTCTTTTCATTTTTTAGTAGATCAATCTCTTGCATTTTATCATCAATAACAATTTCCTTTGACTTAACCTCTCTTAATACATACTTTTCAATCTTTTCTATCAGCGTAACAGCTTTAGCAGCCTGATAACCAAGTCTCAGTTTATTATTCAGATAATCATTAGCCTGGTTATAACTTTCCTTCATATCAGAAATTTTATTTATAACTTGTTCACATGGGGTAGATGCAGCGAATCCTACAGCTCCCTTTATATCTGCATTTTCTTTTATCGTATTAGTATATTGCTTCTGTAGGTAATCATAGTTATCATGTAAAGTGATATAATCTGAATTAAGCTTAATTTGCTCATTATATTTTCTATTTGCTCTGGTTGTTTCAAAGTCTGCTTCTCTGATTTTTTTAGAAAGCTCATTTTGTATTTGCAGCAAAGTTTGCTGTTCGTTTTTTATAGTCTGTTTTTCAATTTCAAGGTTTGAAGAAAGATCCGTAAGATCCTTCTTCATATACTATGTGTCGACTGGTAGCCTTCTTCCACTGATCCATACTTATTACGACCAACTAAAAGCTGCAAACTTGTTTATTAGGCATTGTGCTATTTGCAAAAAAATAGTTATACTTGACAAGGTTAATAATTATGTAGTATGCGAGAACGAAGAGTGCCAAAATGCACGAAATAGAAATGCTGTTAAAAAATCAAGAAGCAAAGTAGAGAATGGAAGCCTTAGGTCTTTGTATGATGGCTTTTATAATCGTATTAATTCTGCAAGAAATAACAATTTAAATGAAATAAGTAGGAATGCTTTTGATGAACAATTTAGATGCTTTTGCAAACAAGCTTTAGCAAAAAGAAAAGACTTAGAATTGGAATCTGAGATGGATGTAGATAATAACAATTATCAAATATACTATGAATACCTTTGTGGTGCAGAGGATGATTTTAAAAAACTTATAAAAAAATTAAAGACAGGTGAGGAGAATGGCTAAACGTGGTGCTCAAGGCAATGGATCAATCAGAAAGCGTTCTGATGGCAGATGGGAAGCCAGATATACTGTTGGTAGGGATCCTAAGACAGGAAAACAGATACAGAAGTCTGTATATGGAAATTCGCAAAATGATGTACTGAAAAAATTACAAAAGGTTTGTGTGGAAATAAGTGATGGGATATACGCTGAACCGTCAAAAATGACAGTAGAAGAGTGGAATAATATCTGGCTCGATCAGTATAACAACAATGTAAAGGAGTTTACTTATAAATCATATGAAACTCATCTTAGAATTCATATCAATCCCGAATTAGGCAATGTAAAATTAGCTAATCTTACGGCCCCTGATATTCAGAAATTCTATAATCAGCTCACTAAAGGGTCAGAAACTACTAAACCTCTTTCTGCCAAAACAGTAAAAAATATTCATGGTATTATTCATAAATCTCTTAGGCAAGCAGTATTATTAGGCTATATAAAAAATAATCCCTCAGAAGTAGTAAACCTTCCTAGGGTAGAAAAGCCTAAAATCAAGCCGCTTGTTGATGATAATGTCGTCTTGTTCCTAAATGCAATAAAGGGACATAAATATGAAAATGTTTTTATTGTTACTTTATTTACTGGCATGAGGCAAGGTGAAATACTAGGATTAACCTGGGATTGCGTTGATTTTGAAAAGGGTGTAATTATTGTAGAAAAACAGTTGATACGTGAAAAGAAAAAGAATGGAATATATAAATTTGCTCCATTAAAAAATGATCAGACAAGAACTATTATTGCTGCACCGTCAATTCTGGATTTACTGAAAGAAATCAAACAAACAGATGATTATAAAAGAAATAAATTTGAAGAATGGAATTCAGAAAAATTTGTTTTTACAGATCAATCTGGAATTCACCTGAAGCATATGACAGTATTCTCTAATTTTAAAGCAGTTGTAAGAAAGCTAGGGTTACCTGATATCAGATTTCATGATCTTAGACATAGTTACGCTGTTATAAGTCTTGAAAATGGTGATAGTATCAAGTCTGTTCAGGAGAACCTTGGACATGCAACTGCAAGCTTTACTTTATCTACATATGCACATGTATCAGAAACAATGAAAAAAGACAGTGCTGAAAGGATGGACAAGTATTTTAAAAATGCAAAAAACTGTAAAGGGTCAGAATAAGGGTCAAACATATTAATAAACATAAAAAATCCTCGTAGATTCAATATCTACGAGGATTTGCTTGGCGGAGAAGGAGGGATTCGAACCCTCGAAGGTTTTAAAGCCTTACACGAGTTCCAGTCGTGCGCCATAAACCGGGCTAGGCGACTTCTCCAAGTTAACCAGAACAATAAATATTATAACAAAACTGATTATCTTTGTCAATAGAAAATTGTCTGGTTTTATAGATTTTTGTGCTTTTAATGGTTCATTATGTCGATGCTTACGCAATCAGAAATTGCAGAGTGAGAACATAAAAATCAATTGTCAATACCTAAAACCTGCTTAGTCCATCTGTTCAGAAACATAATCTGCTCATCTGTATGAAACCAATGTTCACCGTTTTCCATTACGGAAAGATTACAGTTGAAACGCTTTGAAAATGTATCTACAGTGTCCCGACTTGTTAAATTATCTTTACCCGCATATAAAATATGTGTAGGATTATTCCAGCATGCAAGAGCATGTTCCTTTGCATATACATAATAATTCCAGTCAAGTTTTTCACCAAAACCAGTGGTAATTTCCTTTTGTTCCTCCAACTGTTTTTCAGTCACATTTGCCCACAGCATCATGTTCTTGATAAGAAGTTCCATGTCTAGAATAGGGGATACAAAAAGGCAGTTTTCTATATTCTCGTTAGAAAAACTTAACATTGAAAGCCATGCGCCAATGCTGTTGGCTCTTATAGAAATCTGTTTCCAGTTGCTTCTGAGATACTGCATAACAGTAGTTAATTCAGGGACAACATTCCATGGATTTAACTCAACACTTTCTTCTTTTCTTTCGCCATGCTCTGGCAAATCAATGCCAAGCACCTGCCACCCATTCGGGCATACAATTTCTGCAAAATCAATAGATTCTTCTTTACTTCCGCATTTACCGTGAACGTATAGAAAAACCTTTTCTGATGGTTCTCCCAACAATATAGCTGGAATATTTTCTATCTTAAAATTACTTTGTTTCATATTAATGCCCATTCCTCTATGTTATTTGTACTTTTAAATGTCATTTGTTATAATAATTCTAAAATTCAAAAATGTCAAGACCCATTTAAAAATAGTATTATTTTCTTGACATAAAATAATAAATGTAGTATACTTTAAAGTATTAAAGCAATAGAGGTGTGTTAACAATGATCATAACAGTTGTGGGACTTGGATTAATAGGCGGCTCATTGGCAAAAACTATAAAAAAACATACTGATTATACAGTTTATGGTATTGATATAAATCAAGAAACAGTAAAATCTGCAATATCTCAGGGCGCAATCGATGCTGAAACAACTGATATCGGGGCAGCAGACCTTACAATAGTATCGCTTTATCCAGTTGATACCATTGAATATATTAAAGCAAATGCCGATAAATTCAAGAAAAGTAGCATTGTTATTGACACTTGCGGAATTAAAAAGGCTATAGTTGATGAAGTGACGCCTTTGCTCAATGAAAAAGAGGTTACTTTTATCGGCGTTCATCCGATGGCTGGAAGAGAATTTTCAGGATATGAATATTCGATGGACAATCTTTTTGATAATGCTAGTTTTATAATAGCCCCTCATAAGTCTGTCACACAGGCAAAAATCAATTTTATTGAGGATTTTGCAAATTCAATTCACTTTAAGAAAACAGTTATAACAACTCCGGAGGAGCATGACCAGATTATTGCATACACAAGTCAGCTCGCTCATGTGGTTTCAAATGCATATATTAAAAGTCCTACACAGCAGAAACAACTCGGATTCAGCGCAGGAAGCTTTCAGGATCTTACAAGGGTTGCAAGACTTAATGAAGTTATGTGGACACCCCTTTTTATGCTGAATAAAGAACCTCTGTGCTGTGAAATAGGCTATATAATTGACAGGCTCCTGGAGTATAAGGATGCTCTTGAAAACGAAGATAACGAGAAACTGAAGAAACTTCTCAAAGAGGGCAGAATTATCAAGGAAAATGCTGAGACTCTTTAATAAGTTTATTCAAGAATTACGGTAAAAGGTCCGTCATTAAGCAGCTCAACCTTCATGTCTGCACCGAAAATGCCGCTTTCAACGACTGGAATATACTTTTTACATTCGTTAATAAATAGTTCGTAAAGCCTTTCTGCATGTTTAGGTTTTGCTGCCATGGTAAAATTAGGCCTGTTGCCCTTACGGCAATCAGCATATAAAGTAAACTGTGAAACAATTAACAAACTTCCGTTAATATCATTTACGGACATGTTGATTTTGTCATTTTCATCGCTGAATATCCTCAGTTTGGATATTTTTGCAGCGATTCTGTTTACATCTTCCTCCGTATCATTTTCCCCGACACCAAGAAATACAAGAAGTCCGCATCCTATTTGCCCGGTAATTTTTTCGTCAACTTTAACTGAAGCATGTGTTACTCTTTGAAGAACAGCTTTCATGTTTATTACCATGCTTCCGCAGGAAGCATGCCTCCTCTCTATGATGTTTTGTGTGGTCTTTAACTGAACTGAGTTCAGCTAAGCAAAAGTTCGAACGACAGTTCAAAAAGCACAAAACTTAGAGTTTGAAAGATTTAACTTTCAAACTGTATTACCTCTGAAATGAATTTAATAACATATAATAGCATATATTTTATTATTTTTCAACTTTACTGGTCAAATTAAATTATATTTTTATGTTGATTTTGCATTTTTTTGTCGAAATGAACAATTACTATGAAAAAAAATATACGTGGTTTTTTAAAATAGTTTTAGAAAATGCTTTTAATTAATATAAAATTATGATAAAATATATTCATATAGTTTGCAAAGGAGATTATTTATGGAAGATCTTAAAGTTCTAATATGTGATGATTCTATTCTTATCAGAAAAAAGATGAAAGATATGCTTGAAAAGAACGGTATATCAGGTGTATTTGAAGCAGTTGACGGTGAACAAGCTGTTGAAATGTATAAGTCATCTAATCCTGATATAGTTTTTATGGATATTGTTATGCCTAAAAAGTCAGGTGTTGATGCACTTAAGGAAATCAAAGCTTTTGATCACTCTGCAAAAATTGTAATAGCATCTTCTGTGGGAACACAGGGAAATCTTAAAGAAGCTATTGAAGCAGGTGCTTATGATTTTCTTCAAAAGCCTATTACTGAAGAAAGCATTTTTAAAGTTATCAAAAATTTAAAATCATAATGATGGGAGGATAATAATGTTTACACAATTCTTAGGAAATTATCTGCTGAATGAACAGCTTGTATCGCCTGAACTGCTATCAGAAGTGTTACACAACCTTAAATCTACAAGAGTTAAACTCGGAGTGCTTGCAATTAATGCCGGATATATTACTGCCGATCAGGCTGAACTTGTACATAGTGAACAGCAGAGAACCGACAAAAGAATGGGAGACATTATGATCGATATGGGGTTCATAACCAAGGAACAGCTTGATGAGCTGCTTGGTTCCCAGAAGTGTGCCCACCTTATGTTGGGACAAGCTCTTATAGACAGCGGGAACATGACAACGTCACAGTTTGCATCTGCTCTAAGCGATTATAAAAAGCAGAATGAAATTACAGATTCTGATTTCAATGAAGTCAGTGATGACAAGGCAAGGCACCTTCTTCAGAATTTCTATAATATTAAGGGCGAAAGCGGTCATATGATTGTTGAATATGTAAGTCTGTTGCTTAAAAACCTTATCAGATTTGTTGGTGATGATTTTATCCCATTGCAGTCTGAAAAGATCAGCAACTATTACTGTACATTCAATTCAAGTCAGGTAATAAATTATCAGGATTCATCTACACTCGTTGTTCTCGATGCAGATGAAAATGTATTTCTTGAAATTGCATCACGTTTTGCAGGTGAGAGAATAACTGTAAATGATGATTATGCACAGGCAAGTGTAGGGGAGTTTCTTAATTTGCAGAATGGGTTGTTCTGCGTAAATATTTCTGATGAAACTGGAAAAGAACTTAAACTTGAACCACAGACATCAGAATATGGAATGAAACTTAAGCATATGGAAAATGCGTATAAAATTCCGATAAGCTATCCTTTCGGAACAGCAAATTTCATAATAAGAATGTAATTATATATTTGTATAAGTGAACACCATCCATAAAACTGCAGTTTATTCTGCAATTCTATGGACGGTGTTCTTTTTTTATCTTGATTTATTAAGAAAATGTATAACTGTTTAACCTTAGAACTGCGATGAATACTTGTACCTTTTAAAACATATTATACTATATCCAATTATTAAGTTTAAAAAAAAATTCAGCTGTTTTCTTGTCTGCATTTTAATTGTAGATTAGTATTATTAACAGCTGGGATATATCTGTATAGCAATTCTTTTTAAAGTGAAATGAGGGATAATTTTGAAAAAAATATTCGGAAAGATTGCAGTTGATACAGCAAGGCTGGCAATTGTTTATTTTATATTGCAGGGTCTTGCATTGCTACTTAACATAGAAATTTCAAACCGACTTGGAACAGCCTCAGTAGGTATAATGACGCTGATATTCTCATTTTTCGGCTTCATTATGGTTCTTGCCAACGGAAATATATTTATTTCAACAAGCCGTTTTGTTTCTGAGGAAATAGGTGCAGGCAACAGAAATGTTACATCAATCATGCGGTATTCTCTTGGTTTTTCTCTTGTCCTGTCAGGTCTTTTCGCTGTAATATCTTTCGTGCTTGCCAATACTATAGCATTAAATATATTGAGAAGTTCATCCCTTGCAGCAGCAGTAAGAATAATTGCTTTGTCCTTACCGCTTGCGTCAATAGGTTCGTGCATAAAGGGATATTTTCATGCGATAAGGCAGGTTAGAGTTCCACTTGTCGGCGATTGCGTGGAGTTTGGTGTAAAGTGGCTCATCATGGTTTTCTGCATTTTCTTTTTGCTTGATAAAGGCATTAGCGTTTATCTGATAATATCATTGGCAATATGTGTTGGTGAAGCTGTAAGCTGTGTATACTTCGTTCTTATGTATATAAGTGAGTATAATATGTTCTCACGCCTGCCTGGCAATGAGCCGAATATCAAAAGCATACCAATGTATCTTAAATTTTCATTGCCGATACTGTTAAGTGGATATGTTCAAATGATAATGTCGTCAGCAAATGAAGCACTCGTTCCGATAGCTCTCCTTAAATATAACAATTCAGCTGAGCGTGCATTAAGTGAATACGGAATGTTTGAGGCAATGATAATGCCGACAGTCTTTTTTCCGGCTATAGTATTGTCAAGCCTTTCAATAATTATCATTCCGGAGGTTGCAAGGGCAAATTCAGCAAAAGATGAAAAAGGACTTAAAAAGGTTATTTCCGATGTTCTTTCCAAGTCATTTACATATTCATTTTTTATTGCAGCCCTTATGCTTGTTCAGGGCAAAAATATCGGTCATCTGATTTGCCCGTATGACTACCTTGTCGGAAACACACTTGTATGGCTGTGCCCTGTTATACCGTTTATATATCTTGAAATTGTTCTTGAAGGAATACTAAAGGGTATCGGAAAGCAGAACTTCTCAACTGTCAATTCATTATGTGAGTATATAATAAGAATTGCCTGCGTAATAATATTCGTACATCTGTTTGGATTTACAGGAGTACTGATTTCTTATTATGCAAGCAATATTTACAGCAATATAGTAAGACTTATCGTTGTGTTCAAAACTGTCAAGCTTAAATTCAGTATAATTACATACATTGTAAAGCCACTACTTATCTGTCTGTTCTGTCAACAGACGTCAATACTTTGTATTAAGCTTATCAATCCTGTAAATACAATCTGGAATATGGTGATATATCTGTGCACAACAATAATTGTATACATTTTAATAACAGGAGTGACACAAAGATACTTCCGCAATAATGAGGCAGTATATACATAAAGCGGGATTTCAAGCGGATGGAGTATTTACAAAAAGCCCTGTAATTACAAGGTTCAAATACTTACTGTCATGAGCCAAATCGTATACTCTTCCGTCACTGTATTTTGAAAGAAGCGGTCTCAATGGCTGTTCAGGGAAATTCTTGATAACCATTGCAGTTGTTCCATCTGAAAGACAAACCTTTGAACCGACAGGGAACGGAGCAACTTTTCTTAGAAATGCACTGACAAAGTCAACATCAAAGTGAGATCCTGACCCTCCCATGATATATTCAACAACCTCATTTGGCGGGCTAGGATTACGGTACGGCCTTGCAGATGTAAGGGCGTCATATACATCAGCAATTGCAAGAATTCTTGCATATGGGTGAATGTTCTTGTCCTTTATTCCGTAAGGGTATCCTGTTCCGTTGAACTTCTCATGGTGCTGTATGATAGCTTGGTAACAGTTTTCAGAAACCAGCTTACGTTCACGCAGATGGTTGGCTGCATACACAGGGTGCATTTTTACAATTTCAAATTCTTCAGGTGTAAGCTTTGATGGCTTGTTGATTATCTCAATAGGAATCATGACTTTTCCGATGTCGTGAAGAAGTCCGGCAAGACCAATTTCAAACAAGCATTGTTTATCCAGCCCAAGCTCAATTCCGATGGCAGTAGCCATAATTGAAACGCTTAGACTATGATGGAATGTATAATCATCGTACATTTTTAAATCGGCAATGTTAATAAGTATATCCTTTTTATTAGCAAGACTATCGAGCAGTTTTTCGGTAGTAGAGCTGATATTGTCAATATCGCTTTTCTGAATACCCTTGCTGTCATCAATAAAATTATCAGCAAGGTTATGCATATCCGAAATAGCTTGATTTTTAATCTCTGAATTAATAGAAGAAACGATTCTGATTTCACTTCTAATGTTGTCAATATATACTCCATCAATGTTTGCCGTTGTCATTTGTGTTATATGAACATCAGTCAACTTCTGTCCCGAACGCAAAGAAACAGCAAATCTGATATTTGGTTCGTAGAAATTAACATCTCTTGCAAGGCACATTCCTGGGGTTAAGTCACTTGTTTTAATAAATATCATAAAAACACCCCATTCCTTCTGCTATTTGTTTCGATTTTGCGAAGCATAGTATTTGCAGAAAGGGAACAAATCGTGACGTGAAAAGTATTTTACGTTAACGCCCCATTTTTTATATTATACCATAAATAAAATAAAAAATAAATACCCCTTACTAAACAATGTAAAGGGTATTTGGAATTACTGCAGCATAATAGTTAGATTATGTACATAAATTGTAGTGGACGTGTATTACTTACTTTTTAAAGTGTGCAATACAATCAGCGCAAATATTCTTTCCCTTGTATTCAATTATGCTGTCTTCATTTCCACAAAATACGCATGAAGGCTTGTACTTTCTAAGGATTATTCTGTCTTCTTCAACGTAGATTTCGAGAGCATCCTTTTCACCAATTTCTAGGCCGCGTCTGAGTTCGATAGGTAGAACAATTCTTCCGAGTTCGTCGATTTTTCTTGTGATTCCTGTAGATTTCATTATTATTTCCTCCTAGTACGATATACTGTAGTTATATTATACAGCATTTTGTCTATAAATGTCAAACACATTCTAGAAAAAATTTTGTATAAATTTTAAATTTTGGAATACAATAGAAGGTTTAAGAGGTGATTTTATCAAATGATGAAGTATATTTTTGGCTTTTTACTGATTTTGTCAGTTTTGTTTGGTGCAATTAATGGAAAAATAAATGAAGTTTCAGGCGCATTACTTAATTCATGTGTGGATGCCGTTGAGCTATTTATATATTTGATAGGTGGAATGTGCATGTGGGGAGGTCTGATGCGTGTTTCAGAGAAAAGCGGACTGAATAAAATTGTGTCCATTATGTTCAAACCTTTTGCAAAAGTGCTTTTCAAAGGACTTGACATGAACGGCAAAGCATTTCATGCAATATGCATGAATGTAACTGCAAATCTTCTCGGCCTTGGCAATGCAGCAACACCTCTTGGCATGGAAGCAATGCACCAGATGGAAATTGAAGAAAAGACAACAGATACCGCCAGCAGGAATATGGTAGTGTTTACTGTTCTGAATACTGCATCAATTACATTGATACCTGCTACAGCGGCATCACTTCGTCTTAAACATGGCTCAACTTCACCAATGGAGATATTTCCTGCTGTAATAGTAACGTCAGTATGTGCACTTACAGTTGCTCTTACTTTAGCAGTTGCTCTTGACAAGCCTAAGAAAATACATAAAAAGTTCCGAAAGTGAGTGTTGCATTTGAATTTTTCGGATTTCATAATACCTGTACTTATAGCAGTAATAATGATTTCAGGATTAATCAAAAAAGTTGATGTGTTCGATGAATTTATCGAGGGAGCAAGGGAAAACTTAAAAATAGGAATTCAGATACTTCCCGCATTAATAGCGCTTATGACAGCGGTAGGAGTATTTAAAGCATCAGGTGCACTTGAAGTATTAACAGCTATTGTATCTCCCGTAACTGAATTTCTTGGCTTTCCGTCAGAGTGCTTTCCGTTGGCGCTGATACGTCCTATTTCAGGAAGCGGCGCACTTGCAGTATATGAAAGTATATTGTCAGAAAATCATCCTGACGGCTTTGCAGGTAGAGTCGCAAGCGTTCTGCTCGGTTCAACCGAAACAACGTTCTATACAATAGCAGTTTATTACAGCGTAACTAAAATAAAAAAGACAAGGCACACTCTCGGAGCAGCTTTGGCAGGAGATTTGACAGGCTTTATAGTAAGCGCATTGACAGTAAGGCTGTTCTTTTACATATTTGTATAGTTATATAAATAATATGCTATATTATAGTATAATATATACAAATATACTTAATTAGAAAATAATGCTTGACAATACAGCTTGTTTTTGATATAATAATAAAGCGTTGTGAGTGATTAGATATCGCTCTACAATGAGCCATTAGCTCAGTTGGCAGAGCATTTGACTTTTAATCAAAGGGTCTGGGGTTCAAATCCCCAATGGCTCACCAGATAAAACCCCGTAACTACGTTGTTTACGGGGTTTTTATTATTTTTAAAAACCTTATTTTGTGCTTACTACGACACTTCTACGACAACGGTACATAAACAAAAAAAAACACCGCCCACTCCAAACGGAATGAGCGGCGAATTTGTACTATGTGGTTTTCTCGAGATCCTCAATCCTGTGATTAATTACGCTAATCTTTTCCTCAACAACTGGCATCCGCCTTGCGAAGTTGTTATGCTCCGCAACTTTGTTTTCAAGCTGCTGTAGTCTGTAGTTAGTAAGTTTGGCGGATATAACGATTCCTGAAAGTGAGCCTGCAGCAGATCCAATCAGAGCAATTAATGCAACAGCAACTTCTGTACTCATTCTTCATCCTTTCCGGATGCGCCTGCCTTGTCAGCTGCACCCTCTGCAAGCATGTAAATAGCAAGCGTGCCTGCTGCTGTCAGCATACCTGTGACCTTTTCCTGTTTGTCTGCGTTTGCACCGAAAGCAATCATTACAGAAATAACAACACCTGTTACCGCCGCCCAGAACTTGCGTGATGATAACTTTCTTTTCCAATCAATTTTCATATGTATTCCTCCTATAATTTACACGATTTCTATTGAAACCACATTATTAATATTGATCATTCCAACTAATTTGTCCTGATTTCTGACAATAACAAAGCCATCTTCAGGATAGAAGTTGTCCCATTCTCCTGACTTTTTCGTAATTACTCTGTCATTGCTTAAGGTAATGATTAGTTCTTTATTCATATGTCCCTCTCCTTACTGTTCCGCAATAATAGCGGACATTCCTAATCTTTTGCAGTCCTCTGCAATTTTAGTAGCCTGCTCAATAGAAAGCTCTGCAATTCTGCTTGTAACAGTGTACTTTGCAGGAGCTTTGCCGAAACCATTCAAGCCCTTGCCCTTGATAAGTGTAGGATAATCCTTATAGCATATATTCATGTCAACATCACCACTGATTCCGTCAACCTTGCCTTTCCAGCTATGCTGCCATATACCATAATTCTTAACAAATGACGGCTTTACATTCTCAACTCTTGCAACCCATGAAGCAAACCTTTTCTGAATTGCTTCAGGAATATTTGAAAAGAAGAATGTATCAAAGCTGTAAACACCTGCAAAATAATTAGCTTTTTCAAGAGAACTACAGAATTTGTTGATAAGTGAACCACAAGTTAATTTACTAAGCGTTGTGTGCGGAATAGTTTCAATATCAAAGTAAACAGGAAGATCAAACTGTTTACCCTTGATTGCTTCAAGGAATACTGAAGCTTCCTTTGCTACTGCTTCTTCTGTGAGTGCATAGCTAAACCAGTATGAACCGATATGTAAACCTGCCTGCTTTGCGCCTTTGTAATATTCCTCAAAGGATTTGTCTTTTTGTGAAATATCACATCCATATCCGGCACGAATAATTACACCCTCAATTCCAGATGCTTTGACCTTGTCCCATTCGATTTTGCCATTCCACTTTGAAACGTCAATTACTTTCATTGGCAATATCCTCCTTGATTTTGTTTAACTGCTCAATAGTAATGTCTTCATTATCACAAATGGACTCATCGGACATACCAAACGATATTGCTTTCTTTATTTCACAAATTTTTTCATACGACATATATATAAACCTCCCATAATTTTAGCGTTGCCCCTCTGAATGAGGGGCTTTGTTTTAGCCTGTGATAAGATCTTCACAGCCTGCTGATCTCAGTTCATCTGCAACTGCTGACTTCAAACCCTTTGGCACGTCTGCGTATGTAATAGCACCTGCAATGATCTTGTTCATGTAAAGAATAGCAAGATAATTAATCATAATTACGCCCCCTTTTAAGTGTTTAATATTAAGTTATACAGCAAAAACTGTATTAGCTAACTGCATTACACAACTTTCAAGCAGTGTGTTCTGTTCTTTCAAAGCTGTGATTTCTGTTTGTAGTTCTGCAATTGTAGGCTGTGGGCTTGCGTTCTGTTCCTTCTGTTCTATTTGTATATAATCAGGATTAAACACAAACTCACCATCTATGTACTTGTAAGCCAAATAATTAGCCTGTACATTATCTGGTATGCTGTCAACGGTTATTCCGTTTGGTATCGTACCATCACCGATACTAAAACTTGTGACGTTATTGTTATCGTCAACTGTAATCTGATAAGCCATTGTTATACCCCCTCTGCAAGTGTGCCTATTGCAATCCAATGTTTTAACACTCCTACTGTAGATTGAACTCTACCATTACCAGCATTGTAAAGTTGAGCATAAGCAGTAAATCCTGCTCCTGATGCAGCGGTCATGATTGTTCCTGTATAATCAGTTGAATATGCACGTAAACAAGTACAACTAATCACAGGCGTACTTGCGTAAGGTTTTGCAAACGTAATAGTATCACTTGTCGTTATGCCACTTTGAATATAGCCCCCTATATTCCTGTTTGTCCCATCCGGTATATCATCAAGCGTAAGAGATATATCATAATTCGGAGCTGATGGAGTTTTCCCGTTAATCTCAGAGATTTTGCTGTATAGCTGATTCTGCAAAACTATAGCCTG
>JAEWWT010000027.1 GCA_023396225.1 Bacillota bacterium | reverse complement strand
GAGGATTTGAACCTCCGACCCCACGCTTAGGAGGCGTGTGCTCTATCCAGCTGAGCTATATGGACGTGTCTGATATATGATTATAGCCCGATCAAAGTCGAACTGCAATCCCTTATTTAGTTTTTTTGAGGTGGCCGTTGTAACGCAACCTTAGGAGGCGGCCGCTCTATCCTGCTGAGCTACGGAAACATTTCTGAATATGCATAAAAGCATTTAAATGATATAGCTTTTATTTATGGACACAATATTTTTATTATATACAATTAGAAATTATATCACAAAAACTATGCTTTCGCAATAGTATTTTTATAAAATATTTTCTTGTAAACTAGTACAATTTCTGATATAATATTGTTATATTTTTTAAAAGTTATAAATTTTAATATGAAAGGATTAATTGCTATGATGGAGATAAAAGTAACAAAAACTGCTGCTCCGAAGCAGAAACCGCTTGATGAAACAAAACTTGGTTTCGGTAAAATTTTTACTGACCACATGTTTCTTATGAACTATGATGAGGGACAGGGATGGCATGATGCAAGAATCGTTCCTTACGGTCCTATACCTCTTGATCCTGCTGCTATGGTTCTTCACTACGGTCAGGCTGACTTTGAAGGCTTAAAGGCTTACAGAACTGCTGACGGTAAGATTCAGCTTTTCCGTCCTGATCAGAATATGGCAAGACTCAATGTATCAAACGAACGTCTCTGCATTCCACAGATTGACGAAGCTTTCTGCGTTGAAGCTGTAAAGAGACTTGTAAGCATTGATAAGGAGTGGATTCCAACTGCTGAAGGAACATCACTTTACATCAGACCATATATTTTTGCAGTTGATCCTATGGTTGGTGTTCATCCTGCAAAGCACCTCATTTTCTGTATCATCCTCTCTCCTGTAGGTGCTTATTATGCAAATGGTCTTGCTCCTGTTAAGATTTACGTTGAACAGAATTATGTTCGTGCAGTAACAGGCGGAACAGGCTTTACAAAGGCTGCTGCAAACTATGCTATTTCACTCAAAGCTCAGGCTGATGCTGAACTTGAAGGCTATTCACAGGTTCTCTGGCTCGATGGCGTTAATCGTAAGTACATTGAAGAAGTTGGAGCTATGAACGTATTCTTTGTTGTAGATGGTGAAGTTATTACTCCTAGCCTTGACAGAAAATCAATTCTCAGCGGTATCACAAGAAAATCATGTATTGAACTTCTCAGATCATTAGGCTATAAGGTTACAGAACGTGACATTGATATTGATGAACTCACAAAGGCATATGACGAAGGCAAGTTTGATGAGGCTTTCGGTACAGGTACAGCTGCTGTTATCTCACCAATCGGTGAACTCAAGTACGGCGACAAGGTTATGCCAATCAACAACGGCAACATCGGACCTATCTCACAAAAACTTTACGATACACTTACAGGTATTCAATGGGGCAAGATTGAAGATAAGTTTGGCTGGACAACTCCTGTTGAAGGATGCTGCTGCAAGTAATTTAACATTTCTGACGGCAGGGCTTTACCCTGCCGTTTTGTTTTTAAAAATGGTTGATATCATCAATTTAATGTGGTATAATGTCAAAGAAAATCAGATTTCATAAGGAGTTTTGAAAATGTCAGGATACAACAGCTATGAATCCCCTTTCTGCACAAGATATGCCAGCAAGGAAATGCAGTTCATCTTCTCTGCTGATAAAAAGTTCACAACATGGAGAAAGCTCTGGGTTGCACTTGCAAGAGCTGAAATGAAGCTTGGTCTGCCTATCACAGAACAGCAGGTCAAGGAGCTTGAAGATAATATCGACAATATTGACTATGACGTTGCTGCCGAAAGAGAAAAACAGGTTCGTCACGACGTTATGGCTCATGTATACACCTATGGAAAAGCATGCCCTGATGCAAAGGGTATTATCCATCTCGGAGCAACATCATGCTATGTCGGTGACAATACTGATGTGATTATTATGAGAGATGCAATGGATGTTGTAAGAAGAAAGCTTATTAATGTTATTGCACAGCTTGCTGATTTTGCAGAAAAGTATAAGGCTATGCCTTGCCTTGCATATACACATCTTCAGCCTGCACAGCTCACAACTGTAGGCAAAAGAGCAACGCTCTGGATGAATGAACTCCTCATGGATCTTGAAGAACTTGATTTTAGGATTGCTTCCCTCAAACTTCTCGGATCAAAGGGTACAACAGGTACACAGGCTTCATTCGTTGAACTCTTCGACGGCGATAATGAAAAGATAAAGAAGCTTGAAAAGATGATTGCTGATGAAATGGGATTTGACGGAGTTGTTCCTGTTTCGGGTCAGACCTATTCAAGAAAGGTTGACTCCTATATAGTATCAGTTCTAAGCGGAATTGCACAGTCTGCAATGAAGTTTGCTAACGACCTCCGTATCTTGCAGAACTTCAAGGAGATGGAAGAGCCATTTGAAAAAAATCAGATTGGTTCATCCGCAATGCCTTACAAGAGAAATCCAATGAGAAGTGAAAGAATTACTGCTCTTGCACGTTATGTTATGATTGACACTCTTAACCCTGCATTTACAGCAGGTACACAGTGGTTTGAAAGAACACTTGATGACTCAGCTAACAAGAGAATTGCCGTTGCAGAGGGTTTTCTTGCTGTTGACGCCATCCTTAACATTATGCTGAACGTTACATCTGACCTTGTTGTTTATCCAAAGGTTGTCCGTCAGAGAGTAATGAAGGAACTTCCTTTCATGGCTTCTGAAAACATTATGATGAATGCTGTAAAGAAGGGCGGAGACCGTCAGGAGCTCCACGAAAAGCTTAGAGAATATGCTATGCAGGCAGGAAAGAAAGTCAAGGAAGAAGGCCTTGAAAATGACCTTATCGAAAGAGTGCTTGCAGACCCTGACTTCAAGATTACTGCTGAAGAAATGGATGCTATCCTCAAGCCTGAAAGCTTTACAGGAAGAAGCGAACAGCAGGTTGAAGAGTTCCTTGCTGAATGTATCAAACCAATACTTGACAGCAATAAGGAAATTCTTAACGAAACAGCAGAACTTACAGTTTAATTAAATAAAAAAATGCTGTCAGCAAGCTTATTGCCGACAGCATTTTTTATATTACTCTACTAAAATGAAGTCTCCGTCCTTGCCAAAGCCGGTTATGGTGTTTTCATCTTTTAAAATCAATCCTGATGATAATACTAATCCATCCGGAGTAGTCTCTTCATGTGTAACAAGCACCGTATTGTCATTATATTCATGCAAAGTTTTTACATGATATGGTTTGACACCTTCCCATCTTTCAAGACATTCCTCTTTTACTTCTATATCAAATTCTGTTGGTACATAGTCTTCACTGCGTTGTGGCTGCCAAGAATCGTACACTGCAGATAAGTCTACATCACAAAATTCTACAGTCGTTTCGGTAACATTAATATAATAAGAACTTGTATCACCATTTAAGTAATATCTTCCCACCTTAACGGTAGGCTCAACAAAGCCTTCATCATTAGTGCATAACGTTGTTAATGCAGTTTCACTTTCCGTTGTATACTTTTCAGTATTTGCATTGCACGAACAAAGAAAAAGCATTGAAGCAAGGCAAAAGACAATGACTGTTGATTTCAAAATAACACACACTCCAATCTTGGGTTTTGCTATTACGTTTATTTCTCCAGATTTATACTTAATTTAACGACAATGTATTAAATAAAGTATAAACCATTTAGAAATAAAAGTCAATAATATGTAGACTTATTTTACTTTATTTACAATAATATTTGCAAAATTATATACATAACCACCATTTAATTACATAATTGTTGTTTAACACAAAAACAACTATACAAAGAGATTTTAAAATAGACTATTTTATTGAAGAACATACGAAAATCCGCACTTTTCTTTGTGTTTGGCTGTTGACTTTATACAAATATTTTGATATAATATGACTGTTGCTTTACTACCATAAAGCATAAATGCGCATAAGCTTTAAAGTGATAAAATATTAAATAGGTATAGGGGATAGTACAATGATTTATGCAATTCTGATTTTGTACATAGCGCTTATGATAGGAATAGGTTTGTACTGCACAAGAAAAACCTCATCCGTATCTGACTTTGTTCTCGGGGGAAGAAATCTTGGTGGCTGGTTTACTGCATTTGCATATGGCTCATCATACTTTTCTGCAGTTGTTTTCATCGGATATGCAGGTCAGTTTGGCTGGAACTATGGTGTTTCAGCAGTATGGATAGGTATTGGAAACGCTGTTCTAGGTTCAATGCTTGCATGGATTGTTCTCGGTAAACGAACAAGAATCATGAGTAAGGAGCTCAATGCATCAACAATGCCTGAGTTCTTTGAAAAGAGATTTAATTCAAAGTCTCTTAAAACAGTCTCAGCTATTATAATATTTATTTTCCTTATCCCATATACAGCTTCTGTTTATAACGGATTATCAAGACTTTTCGGTATGGCTCTGAATATTTCATATCAGACATGCCTTGTAGCAATGGCAGTACTTACAGCAGTTTATGTTATCCTCGGCGGATATAAAGCTACTGCTATCAATGACTTTATTCAGGGCATTATAATGCTCATTGGTATTTCTCTTGTAGTTATATTCACAATCAACGGAAGCGGCGGATTAACTGTCGCTCTTGAAAAGCTCGGTCAGTTTGAAGTAAACAATGCAAACAACCAGCTTAACAGCCTTTTCGGACCTGACCCGATTAACCTTTTCGGTGTTGTAATACTTACATCGCTGGGAACGTGGGGACTTCCTCAGATGGTTCAAAAATTCTATGCTATTAAAGATAACAAGGCTATAAAGAGAGGCACAATCATTTCAACAGTATTTGCTCTTATCGTTGCAGGCGGTTCTTACCTGATGGGTGGCTTTGGCAGATTATATGTGGAAACAGGTGCTGACGGAAAGCCTGTTGATATGGCACACGACCAGATCGTTCCAGTAATTCTTCAGACATTTCCGAAACTTCTTATCGGAATGGTAGTTGTACTTGTTCTTTCAGCTTCAATGTCAACGCTTTCTTCACTTGTTCTTACATCAAGCTCAACTCTTACAATTGACCTTATCAAGCCACTTATGAAAAAGGAAATGAGTGAGAAAAAGCAGGTTCTAACAATGAGAATACTCATTGGAGCTTTCCTCATTCTTTCTGTAATAATTGCTCTTAACAAGAACGCTTACATAACAACCCTTATGTCAATTTCATGGGGCGCACTTGCCGGTTCTTTCCTTGCTCCTTATATGTACGGTCTGTTCTCAAAGAAAGTTACAAAGCCTGCTGTTTGGGCAAGCTTTATCACAGGAGTTGGCATTACTGTTGTACATATGTGTATTTTCAGCCTTGGCTTCTTCCCGGAGGCAACAAAGGCAGCTGCTTCTCTCAAACTTAACATGGCTTCACCAATCAACGCTGGTGTTATTGCAATGATAACGGGACTTATAGTTGTTCCGATCGTAAGTGCATTAACCAAGGTTAAGGCTCCCGAAAAGGTTGAAGAAGTATTTGCTTGTTACGATAATCAATAAAATATGACAAAATTTTGCGGATAGTCTTGTACTGTCCGCAAATTTGGTATATAATTAAATTAACTTTGACCGGTAGCTGTCATGACTTCCGGCGTCACGTCAAAAATACCGAAAAGGATGATCAAAATGTTTTTCCAAAAAGATATTGAAACTATGCCCCGTAACAAAATTGAGGAGCTTCAGCTTGAACGCTTGAAATGGCTCGTTCAGTATTGTTCGGATAATATTCCTTTCTATTCAAAAAGACTTGCTGATGCAGGCGTTACAGCTGATAAAATTAAAACTCTTGACGATATAAAATATATCCCTTATACAACAAAAGCTGATATAAGAGATACATATCCATTTGGTCTTTTCGGACAGCCTCTCAAAAAGATTGTGAGAATTCATGCTTCATCCGGTACAACAGGTAAGCCTACCGTTGTAGGATACACTAAAAATGACCTTGATAACTGGTCTGACTGTATGGCAAGACTTTGTATGGCAGCAGGCGCAACTGACGAGGATATCGTTCAGATTGCTTTTGGTTACGGTCTTTTCACAGGTGCTCTCGGATTACATTACGGTCTTGAAAAAATCGGATGTGCAGTTGTTCCTACTTCCAGTGGCAACACTGAAAAGCAGATTATGCTCATGCAGGACTTCCAGACTACTGCTCTCGTTGCTACACCTTCATATGCTCAGTACATAGGCGAAATGGCAAAGGAAATGGGCGTTATTGATAAGATTAACCTAAAGCTTGGTCTTTTCGGTTCTGAAGGCTGCACAGAAGAAATGCGTGGTCAGATTGAAAGAACTCTCAACCTTTTTGCTACTGATAACTATGGTATGTCAGAGCTTATGGGGCCTGGTGTTTCAGGTGAATGCCGCGAAAGAAACGGGATGCATATAAACGAGGACCACTTCCTTGCTGAAATCATTGACTCTGCAACAGGTGAAGTTCTTCCAAAGGGTTCACAGGGTGAGCTTGTTATCACAACACTCACAAAAGAAGGTATCCCGATGCTTCGTTACAGAACAAAGGATATCTCACAGATTGACTATGAGCCATGTAAGTGCGGAAGAACATTTGCAAGAATGTCCAAAATCAAGGGACGTGCTGACGATATGCTTAAAATCAGAGGTGTCAACGTATTTCCGTCACAGATTGAATCCGTTCTTATGGGATTTGAGGAAATTGCTCCTCATTACCAGCTTGTTGTTACTAGAGCAAACTACACAGACAGGCTTGAAGTCAAGGTTGAGCTTGCAGACAGCTCTCTCCTTGAAGATTATGCAAAGCTTGAGGGACTTAGAGAAAATATTAATCATAACCTTAAAACCATTCTTGGTATTGATACAAAGGTTTCCCTTGTTGAACATAAATCACTTGAAAGATTCCAGGGTAAGGCAAAGCGTATTTTAGACTTAAGAAATCAGTAAAATCATGGCTGCGAAGTAAGGAAGAACAAAGTCTTTCTTTTAACGCAGCCTTTACCGTTTAAGGAGTGAAACCATTGGGAAGAATCTATCCCTTGTTTTCTTCAAGCAAGGGCAATTCAATATACATAGGCAGCAAAACAAGCGGCATACTTATTGATGCAGGCGTATCATGCACACGTCTTTTCAAGGCTCTTGAGCTAAATGAAATAGAGCCTTCTGCAGTGAGAGCTGTTTTTGTAACACACGAACATTCCGACCACATCGGCGGCATAAAAATACTTACAAAAAGGCTGAGAATTCCGGTCTTTGCTCAATCCTATACGCTCGAAGGACTTTATGACAAAGAATATATCTGTTCCTCCGGTGATGAAATGAAATGCTCAATATGCATAGGCGACATGGAAATCTCATGCTTTAACACTCCACATGACACGCAAGAATCCTGCGGATACAAAATCTGCTTTGAAGACGGAAAGTCCTGCGCAGTTTGTACTGACCTCGGACATGTTACAGAAGAAGTTGAACAAGCTTTGCTCGGAACGGATGCTGTTCTTATTGAAGCAAACTATGATGAAAATATGCTCAGAACAGGACCATATCCTGCATATCTAAAGTCAAGAATACGTTCAAAATACGGACATCTTTCCAATTCTGACAGTGGCGCTTTTGCAGCAAGACTTATTGAAAGCGGAACAACACGACTTATTCTCGGACATTTATCGCAGGAGAATAACACTCCGCAGACTGCTGACAATACAGTATGCTCATGCTTGTCAGATTACAAGAGAAACAGTGATTACCTGCTTAGTGTCGCTCCCGTTGAAACAAGCGGCGGATTCATTTCATTCTGAAAAAGGAATTTAGCGTGATTAATATGCTTAATGTAAATATTATAACCGTCGGAAAGCTCAAAGAAACATATCTGAAAGACGCCTGTGACGAATACTCAAAGCGTCTTTCAGCATTTTGCAAGCTGAATATAACTGAGCTTTCTGAAAGCAGACTTTCTGACAATCCATCACAAAAGGAAATTGAAAATGCACTTTCAAATGAAGCAAAAACCATGACTGCCTTGATTTCAGGAAAAGACGCATTCAATATTGCCATGTGCATTGAGGGAAAACAACTATCATCCATTGCATTTTCTGAAAAGATACAGCAGATAACTGTCGACGGCAAAAGCACACTCAACATTGTTATCGGCAGCTCATTCGGAATAGCTGATGAGATTAAAAAAATGTGTGCAATGAGATTGTCAATGTCAGATATGACATTCCCCCACCAGCTTGCAAGAGTAATGCTGCTTGAACAGATTTACCGTGCTTTTCAGATTTCAAATGGCGGAAAATATCACAAATAAATCGCTTAGATATAAATTGGAGATTGCATAATAATGATACTTAACAACAAAGCAAAAGGAATACTATGTATTTTATCCGCAGCATTCTTCTTCACACTGATGAATATGTTCATCCGTCTTTCAGGTGATCTGCCATCAATTGAAAAAGCATTTTTTAGGAACTTCATTGCTTTTTTATTTGCTCTTGTAATAATTTTAAAAGAAAAAGCATCCGTTAAGCCACACAAAGAAATCTTCATTTTTGTTTTTCTCAGAGCGGCAACGGGAACCCTCGGTGTTATCTGCAATTTTTATGCAGTTGACCATCTTGCACTTTCTGATGCTTCAATGCTGAATAAAATGTCGCCGTTTTTTGCCATATTATTATCATACTTTTTCTTGAAGGAGAAAATCACACCTATTCAGGTATGTGCGGTAATTGCTGCGTTTATTGGCTGTCTGCTTGTAATAAAACCTTCTTTCAGCAATATTGATTTTGTACCATCAGTAATTGGATTTATTGGCGGACTTGGTGCAGGAGCAGCATATACATGTATACGGCACTTAAGTAAAAAGGGCGTAAAAGGACCTGTAATTGTATTTTACTTTACAGTGTTTTCTTCACTTATTACTTTACTGCCGATGATATTAAACTTTAAGATGTTTACACCAATCCAGTTTATATTCCTCATTCTTATAGGCTTTACTGCGGCTTTAGGACAGTTTTCAATTACTGCAGCATATTCATTTGCACCTGCAGGTGAAATCTCAGTTTATGATTATTCACAGGTCATTTTCTCTGCAATTGTAGGATTTTTTGTCTTCACTCAACTTCCTGACGGATTAAGCTTTCTTGGCTACATTATAATTATTTCGATGGCTGTATTTATGTTCTTCTATAAGCCTAAATCTAAACAATTAAAAGAAATACCGCAAGAAAGCAATTCATAATAACAAAAAAAAGGAGATTTTAAATTGGTTCATCTGGTTTATTGTGACGACACAGGCAAAAAAGGTGAAAAAATTCTTGACAAGATTATGTCTGGTGAAAAAACAATGGTAGTAAGAAGTGCGGCAGGACGAAAAATTCCTCATAGCAGGGTTTTTGCAGGAGAAACTCTTTATTTCATGGAGAAAGGCACCATGCAGGTTTCTGCCACAGCAACCGTTACCGAAGTTAAGAACTATGTCAAACTGTCAGAGGAAGAGATTACCAAAGTTTTTAATGACAATGCTAAAGCACTGGCTCTTACTGAAAAGCAACGTCTGAGATGGCATAAAAAGTGTATCTGCCTTGTTGCATTTAACAACGTAAAGCAGATTAAACCTCCGCTAGAATTAGAAAAGCAAAATAACATGGATGATTGGCTTATCATTGAAAAAATTGAGGATGTTCTTGTAGGTACAAGTATTCCTTTTAACTATGAAAACTCAAGATTATGATTATTATAGTACATATTAAAGCAGTCCGGAAAAATTCCTTTCCGGACTGCTTTTTGGTGTTGTATGACAATAATGTCGTAATATATGTATACATCACGTAATATTGTACTTATTAGTACAATATGTAAATAAATAATGTTATTTTTGGTTGTCAAAAGGCTTGACTTTCTATAATTTGCATGATATAATACATCATATAATATATCTTATTAATTTAATATTGTTTTGATATATTAATAAAATTTAAATTAAAATATTAAGGAGTGTTTTATTATGGCTATTAGTCTTCAGAAGGGTCAGAAAATTGACCTTACAAAAACAAATCCTGGTTTAACTAAAATTCTTGTTGGCCTAGGATGGGATACAAATAAGTATGACGGCGGTGCTGATTTCGACCTTGATTCATCTGCATTTCTTCTTGACGAAAATGGAAAAGCTACTTCCGAACAGGATTTTGTATTCTATGGTAACCTCAAACATCCAAGCGGCAGCGTAATTCATCTCGGTGATAACCTCACTGGCGCAGGTGACGGTGATGACGAGCAGATCAAGATTGACCTTTCTGCAGTTCCTGCAAACATTTCAAAGATTGACTTCACAGTTACTATCTATGATAGTGATACAAGAAAGCAGAATTTTGGTCAGGTTTCAAATGCATTTATCAGAATTGTTGATGAGAATTCAGGCACAGAACTTATGAGATATGATCTCGGCGAAGATTTCTCAATTGAAACAGCAGTTGTTGTTGCTGAACTATACAGAAACGGCGCTGAATGGAAGTTCAATGCAATCGGAAGCGGCTTTAATGGCGGACTTGCTTCACTTTGCCAGAACTTTGGACTTAATGCTGGTTAATTGCTATATAAAGGATTGTTAAAAATGAACTTTAATGCTGTCGGAACGAGAGAAAACATCTCTGTAATTGACACAAGTGAAAACAAAACCATGCGCATTGAGGTGCTAGAATATCAGCGCCTCATGGGCGGCTCAAGTATGTACGCTGCTGAGCGTATGTACTACATGGAAAAGAAAAATATGAAGCCAAGACAGGTTGCAGTTTATCTCCAGAACGACTGCGTAAAGGTCGAGCCTGGCGCAATGAGCTATTTCAAGGGCAATATTGAAATGGTTTCAGGTGTTACTCCAGGAAATCTTCTCGGAAGAATGTTCACAGGCGCAGTAACTGGCGAAGCAGCTGCTCAGCCTGAATATAGGGGCACAGGAATGGTTGTACTTGAACCATCCTATAAACATTATATTGTAATTGAGCTTCAGCCTGGTGAGGAGATTATCACAGACAAGGGTATGTTCTTTGCTGCACAGGGCTCTGTAACTGTTGCTCCTGTTGCACAGAGAAATATTTCAAGCGCACTTCTTGGCGGTGAAGGTATTTTCCAGACACTTTTAAGAGGTCCGGGACTTGTTGTTCTTGAAAGTGAAGTGCCTATGTGCGAGGTTGACATAATCGAACTTGAAAATGACGTTCTCAAGGTTGACGGAAACTTTGCATTGCTCAGAACAGGAAACATTGAATTTACCGTTGAACGTTCGGCTAAGTCCCTTATTGGTTCTGCTGTCAGCGGAGAAGGTCTTGTAAATGTATACAGAGGAACGGGGCAGGTTTGGCTTGCTCCTGCCCTTAAGATTTACAACACACTTTCGCTTGCAGGCTACAGCACAACTTCTATTAATATGAATACAAGCCATTGATGGCAAAACATTTGAAGTGATAGTGTGAAAATCACTTTTTGCGCTGCTATTTGTTCCCTTTCTGCAATAAGCAATGCAGATACATGGCTTTTCAAAATCGGAACAACAGCTGAAAGGAATGATTATTTATATGGCTGTCAATCTTACAAAAGGTCAGAAAATAAGTCTGACTAAGGAAAACTCAGGTCTTAAAAATATCATTGTAGGTCTTGGCTGGGATGAAGCAAAGGCAAAATTCAGCCTTTTTAAAAAGCCTGAACCTATCGACTGTGATGCCTCTGCAATCATGTGCAAGCAAGGCGGAAAGTTCTTCGGCAAGGAGGATCTTGTCTATTTTGGAAAACTGAGACATAAAAGCGGAAGTGTTGTCCATAAGGGCGACAATCTTACAGGTGCAGGTGACGGCGACGATGAACAGATTGCTGTCAGCCTTGCCAATGTTCCTGCTGAATACACAAAGATTGTCTTTGTAGTAAATATTTTTGAAGCCGAGGTAAGAAAGCAGAACTTTGGCATGATTGAAAATGCATTCGTACATGTTTTTGATTCAGATACTGGTACAGAGCTTTGCAGGTATAATCTTTCTGATAATTACAATGGAAAGACTTCTCTTATCTGTGCTGAGCTAGTTAAGAATGGTTCACAGTGGGACTTCACTGCAGTGGGTGAAGGAACTAACGATTTAAGCATACATACACTGGCCTCAAAGTACATATGATTTAGCAGTCGCTCCGCAGAAAAAACTGCGGAGCGATAAAAAAAGAGGGACATTCTATATATAACTGAAAGGAGGCAATGCTCTCGATTGGGAGCATAATAAATAAATGCAGACAATAAACCCATCTAATATCCGGGTTCATATATATAACAAAGCAGTTTTGCAGTATACCCTTGGGGGACTTTTATACACCCCTGCAATAAGGGAAAATACTGCTGACATAATACTTGACAGAAAATATGCTCATCTTCATGCACTGGCATTATGCCTTGAAGACAGTATTCAGGAAAGTGCTGTTGGAGATGCTGAAAAGCATATTGAAGTAACCTTTGCAGAACTGCAAAAAGCTGTTGACAACGGTACCGGAACTGCTGCGCACTTCCCTTCACTTTTTATAAGGGTAAGAACTCCCGAACAGATTTCACGTGTATATGACCGTATCGGTAATTCGGATTTGCTCACAGGTTTTATTTTGCCTAAGTTTGACAGCACAAACGCAGAGAAATATATTTCTGAACTAACTAAAATCAATTCCTTGAATAGCAAGCCTGTCTATGCTATGCCTATCATTGAGTCAGGACGTGTGCTTGACATAATGACAAGACATGACGAACTTAAAACAATAAAATCAGCTGTGGATAGCATATCAGATCTGATTCTGAATATTCGTGTAGGAGGAAATGATTTCTGTAATGTCTATGGACTAAGGAGACATATTGACCGCACTATATATGACGTATCTGTTATCAGAGATGTTCTGACTGACATAATAAATGTATTTGGAATAGATTATGTAGTATCAGGTCCTGTGTGGGAGTATTTCAGCAACGGAACAGATAACCGCTGGGAAACCGGTCTGCGCAATGAACTGCGAATGGACAGGCTCAACGGATTTATTGGTAAAACAGCCATTCATCCAAGTCAACTGCATGTTATTGACGATGAAATGAAAGTAATAAGAAGTGACTATCAGGATGCCTTTAACATAATTAACTGGGACAACAGCACTCTTAGCGTATCAAAAAGCAACGGCGGAAACAGAATGAACGAGCAGAAAGTCCATCTGAAGTGGGCAGAAAAGACTCTTATCCTTGCATCAATTTACGGCATAAGAGAAGATATTGTACAATAATTTCTGAAAAGCAAGCTGTTTGTTCTTGTCATGGATAAAGATACTAAAAGCAACAAACAGCTGAAAGGAATAATGATTCTTATGAATATACTGGAAAACAAATCAGACTTTGCCGATAATGAGCTTGTTCAGATTGCCAAGAGAGAAAACAACTCAAAACGCAGTTATCTTCTTGTAAACCCTTCACAAGGAAAGCATGTTCCGGTATCTCCTGAAAAACCGCTTATGCTGTTCAAAGCGCTTGCTGATGAACTGAAAAAGAATATCAGTGGCGAAAGGACGCTTTTCATTGGCTTTGCTGAAACAGCAACAGCAGTCGGCGCAGGAGTTGCCGCAGAGTTTGCTGACAGCAGATATATCTGCACAACCCGAGAAATTATTCCTGACACAGAAATGATTGTTGACTTCAAGGAAGAACATTCCCATGCAGTTCAGCAGACATTACAGTGTGACAACTGGAAAAAGCTATCCGAAGGTGTTGAACAAATTGTATTTGTTGAAGACGAGGTTTCAACAGGAACAACCATAATGAATTTTATTACTGCACTTAAAAACAACAAAAGAATTGGTGCTGATATAAAGTTTGCTGTATGCTCAATCATAAACGGAATGTCTGATGAACGTCTTAAAGAACTTTCAGATCTGGGCGTAAATTTCTGTTGGCTTATGAGAATATCAATTACAGGACATGAGGACAACTTTGCGTTTAAAAATACGGAAACTAATTCAGAGCTTATCAGCCATGGATATATTCTTAAACGGCACAGAATAATACAGAAGATAAATCCAAGAACAGGCTGCAAGACATCAGATTTTATAGCAGAAGCTGAAAGCTTTGCTGCAAAAGTCGGAGTGATAGCTGACGCAGAAGGCAAGTACATTGCAGTAGTGGGAACAGAAGAATTTATGTATCCAGCAATAAAAACTGCAGAAATTCTGAAACGGGATTTTAATGCTGCCGAAGTTTTTACACATTCAACTACAAGAAGTCCTGTTGAGCCGCACTTTGCAGATAATTATCCTCTTAATTCAAGGTTCAGTCTTACAAGTTTTTATGAGTCAGGACGTCAGACATATATTTATAACACAGATTATTATGACAAGGTTATTATAGTTACAGACGGTGACAATGACGAAGCCGCTGTAAAGGACATCATTGGAGCATTTGACCAATGCACTGAATTTATTATTGTGAGGTGGCAGTATTAATGCGTTCATCGTACCTTTTAGACGATGTCACACTATTGCTTAAAGATATAACAGGCATGGTTGAGCCTATGCCCGCAAGTGAGCGAGAAAAGTTAATCCAAGGGGGCAGACATTACAGCGAAATGCTTCCGCTTGAATACAGTCCGAGTGAAAAGTATCTTGAAGCATATCTCCATGCTCTTGAAAACAACGCTAAAAAAACTGCACAAGCTGTTGCAAATGTTTCTGACCTTATTTATAAGGCAAAAGGCAATGACATTGTTATAGTATCGCTTGCACGTGCCGGAACACCAGTTGGCATTCTTATAAAAAGATTTCTTGAAATGAAATACCATATTTCTGTCCCACATTACACTATATCTATTATCCGTGGAATAGGCATTGACAGAAACGCTATGAAGTATATTCTTGAAAGGCATAAAGCAGAAGCAATACAGTTTGTTGACGGGTGGACAGGCAAAGGCGCAATCCTAAACACACTTGAAAATGAACTGACAGATTTCTGCAATGTATCCCCTGAACTTGCAGTTCTTGCTGACCCTGCAAACATAACCACTCTTTGCGGAACACATGAAGACTTTCTTATTCCAAGTTCTATCCTTAACTCAACAGTTTCAGGACTTATAAGCAGAACATTTCTCCGAAGCGACATAATCGGAAAAGATGACTTTCATGGTGCTGTATATTACGCAGAGCTTAAAAAAGAAGACCGTTCATATGAATTTATTGATACAGTAATGAGCAGAATTACTCCGAAAATGCTGTCTGATACATATTCAGAAACAAAGCCGCAGACTGACATAACAGGCATTAAAGAAGCACAGGATATAGCAGAGCATTTTGGTGTTTTAGACATTAACCTTGTTAAACCAAGTATCGGTGAGGCTACAAGAGTTCTTTTAAGAAGAATGCCATGGAAACTGCTCATTTCAGATAATATTGAAGATGAAAAATGCATTGCACATTTATTACGGCTTGCTAAAGAGAAAAATGTTGAAGTTGTATATTACCCTCTCCGCAATTATAAAGCCTGCGGACTGATAAAAAATATTTCTTTGGCTGATATATAAAAAGCAGAAAGGGTGCAGATTATTACTATGACTTTATTTGCTACAGACCTTGACAACACGCTTATCCACAGCTATAAAACTGCTTCTGAAAAAGATACCTGCGTTGAAACTATGCGGACGTCAGATGGAAAAGATAAAAAACTCTCGTTTATGACTCCTCAGGCTTATAATCTTCTTAAGCAGGCAATGAGAAGTAAGGACTTTACTCTTGTTCCAATTACCACCCGTTCACTTGAACAGTACAGAAGGATACATCTTTTTGATGTGTTTGTTCCTTCGTATGCACTTGTTTCAAATGGCGGGAATCTGCTTTTAAACGGAAAGCTAAATGAAGTATGGCATGAGCGTTCAAAGAAACTTATATCTTCTGCAATTCCTGAAATGGAACTTGGAATAAATCTGCTTGAAAATGATCCCCACCGCTGCTTTGAAGTGCGTTTTGTTGATGAAATGTTTATATTCACAAAATCAGAACAGCCAACGCTTTCAGCAGAAAGGCTCAGACAAAATCTAAACTGTGAAAATGTATCTGTTTATTGTAATGGCAGTAAGGTTTATATTATGCCTGCAATGCTTACAAAACAAAATGCTGTTAAGAGACTTACAAAAATGTTCGGCTTTAAAAAAGTTATATGTGCCGGTGACAGCGACTTTGATATATCCATGCTTAAAAGTGCAGATATAAGTTATGTACCTGATGCTGAACTGCTTTATAACATCTCCGTAACAGGAGAAAAACGTGTCTGGGGAAACAGCAATACTTCATATGCAGAATTTATCCTTGATGATATTATTAATATGCATGGGTGCTTCAAATAATATTATAACTTTGTTGTTATTTTTTACAAAAACATTTGTATTTTGTTATATATTTTATCTGTGAATGTAGTTGACTTTAAAAACTACTAATGCTATAATTTAGTATGTGTTTTAAGCTCTATAAATATATGTGACAGATTATTGTCATATATATTTATTTTATTTTACACACATTTAGCATACCAATCTGCACTTGGATTAACCCACAGAAATAACAGAAAAGGAGAAAAGTATGGTATTTAAAACATTGGTAAAAAGCTTGCGTCAGTATAAGAAACAAGCAATTCAGTCACCTGCACTTGTCGCTTGTGAAGTTCTGGTTGAATGTTTCATTCCACTTATAATGTCACAGCTTATTGACGAAATGAAAGGTGGCTCTCTTTCACCTATTATCAAGTATGGTTCTATTTTAATAGTTATGGCTCTTGTTTCACTTTTGTTTGGATTCCTAGCGGGAAAAATAGCAGCTACTGCTTCATGCGGATTTGCCAAAAACCTCAGACAGGATCTTTTCTATAAGGTTCAGGATTTTGCATTCCCTGATATTGATAAATTTTCATCCTCATCGCTTGTTACCAGACTTACAACAGACGTAACAAACGTTCAGAATGCATTCCAGATAATAATAAGAATTGCTGTCAGAACTCCTCTGATGCTTGTATTCTCAATTATCATGAGTTTTACTATTAACACAAGGATGACCTTCATATTTGTAGCACTTGTTCCTGTGCTTGGTATTGGTCTCTTCTGCATTATATTTAAGGTGTTTCCGATTTTCAGAAAAATCTTTAAAAAGTATGATGCCTTGAACAATTCTGTTCAAGAAAACGTTGCAGGAATAAGAGATGTCAAGTCATATGTCCGTGAGGATTATGAAAAAGAAAGATTCGGGAAATCCGCTCTTGAAGTAAGAGATGATTTCACAAAAGCTGAAAAGATTATTGCATTCAGCAACCCTATCATGACATTCTGCATCTTTGCTGCACTTCTTCTTGTAAGCTACTTTGGTGCAAGAATGATTATCAGCTCAACAGGAGTTGACCTTACTGCCGGTGAGCTTTCTTCACTCATTGTATACGGAATGCAGTCTATGATTGCAATGATGATGCTTTCAATGGTCTTTGTTATGATCTTGATCTCATCTGAATCATCAAAGAGAATTGTTGAAGTTCTTACTCACAGCTCCTCTCTTGTAAGTCCTGAAAAGGCAGTTACTGAAATCAGCGACGGCAGCATTGAATACAAGAGCGTTACTTTCAAGTACTCTGAAAATGCTGAAAAGAATGCTCTGGAAAACATCAATCTTTCCATTAGATCAGGTGAAACAATTGGTATTCTTGGAAGCACAGGTTCTGCAAAAACAACACTTATTCAGCTTATTCCAAGGCTTTATGACGTCACAGAAGGCTCGCTCCTTGTAGGCGGACGTGATGTAAGAGAATATGACCTTGAGACTCTCAGAAATGAAGTTGCTGTCGTTCTTCAGAAAAATGTACTGTTTGCAGGTACAGTTAAAGAAAATCTCCGTTGGGGTAACAAGGACGCTACTGACGAAGAAATTGAACGTGTATGTAAGCTTGCACAGGCTGATGAGTTTATTCAGCAGATGCCTGAAAAGTATGACACATTTATTGAACAGGGCGGTACTAACGTATCTGGCGGTCAGAAACAGCGTCTTTGTATCGCAAGAGCAATACTTAAAAAGCCAAAGATACTTATTTTTGATGATTCTACCTCCGCAGTTGATACAAAGACAGATGCATTTATCAGAAATGCAATGACCAAAGAAATCCCTAATACTACAAAGATTATCATAGCTCAGCGTGTTTCCTCCGTTGAGGATGCTGACAGAATCATTGTTATGGAAAACGGAAGTATTAAGGAAATCGGCTCTCATAGTGAACTTATAGAATTGAACGGTATCTATAAAGAAATGTACGAACTTCAGACAATGGCAAAGGAGGTTAACGATGAAACCTAACGTAAAAGAAGAAAAAACTCATGGCATTTCGGCTAAAAAAAGCTCTCTTCCAAGATTGGTTAAGTACATTATAGGCAATTACAAATTATATATTATAATTGAAGTTATTTCAGTTATCATTACCTCTCTTGCCTCAGTTACTGCTTCATTCTTTCTTCAGAAGATTATTGATAACTGCGTTACTCCAGGTCTGAAAACAGGACTTCCGTCTGTAATGCCTCTGCTTATGAAGTATGTTACAATCATGGCAGTTATCTTTTCTATTGGAGTAATTGTAACTTTTATATCCTCAAGATTAATGGCTATTATTACTCAGGGGACTCTTTACAATCTCAGAAAAGATATGTTCTCAAAGATGGAATCACTTCCTATCAAATACTTTGATACACATGCTCATGGCGATGTCATGAGTACCTACACAAACGATACTGATGCTTTACGTCAGTTTATCGGACAGAGTATGCCGACAGTAGTGCAATGTTCTATCGGCATTATTGCAATGCTTGTAATGATGCTGTACTTCAGCGTATGGCTCTCACTTGTTGTTTTTGCAGTATGCTTCGTTATGATGAAAGTTACAGGTACAGTCGGCGGAGCAAGTGCAAAGTTCATGCGTATTCAGCAGAAGTCCCTTGCAAAAGAAGAAGGCTTTGTCGAAGAAATAATGAAGGGACAGAAAGTTGTTAAGGTGTTCTGCCACGAAGAAGAAAGCAAGAAACGCTTTGACGAACTTAACGAGGAGCTTTTTGAAAGCGGTACGAAGGCTAATGCTTATGGTAACATCCTCATGCCGATCCTTGGCAATATGGGCAACGTACTTTATGTTGTTCTTGCAATTGTAGGCGGACTTCTTGTTTACTTCAATGCTCCAAACCTTAGCCTTTCAGGAACATCAGCAGTTTCAATCGGTATTATCATTACATTCCTGGGAACAGCAAGACAGTTATCACAGACAATCGGTCAGGTGGCAATGCACATCCCTATGATGGCTATGGCAGGCGCAGGCGCCGACAGAATATTCACCCTTCTGGATGAAGAGCCTGAATTTGATGATGGATATGTAACTCTTGTTTGTGCTGACAAAGACCAAAACGGAAATATTACCGAAAGTGACAAGTACACAGGAATGTGGGCATGGAAACATCCTCACCAGGCTGATTCATCTACAACATACACAGAACTTAAAGGCGATATCCGTATGTTCGACGTAGATTTCGGATACAACCCTGACAAAATGGTTCTGCATGATATTTCACTCTATGCAAAGCCAGGTCAGAAGATTGCATTTGTTGGTGCAACAGGTGCAGGAAAGACCACAATCACAAACCTTATCAACCGTTTCTATGATATTGAGGACGGAAAAATCAGATATGACGGTATTAACATAAATAAGATTAGAAAGTCTGATCTCCGTCGTTCACTTGCCATTGTTCTTCAGGATGTAAACCTCTTTACAGGAACAGTTATTGACAATATCAGATACGGAAAGCTTGATGCAACGGATGAAGAATGCATCAATGCTGCAAAACTTGCAAACGCTCACGATTTTATTACAAGACTTCCTGACGGCTATAAAACAATGCTTACAGGAAACGGTGCAAGTCTTTCACAGGGTCAGAGACAGCTTATTTCAATTGCCCGTGCAGCCGTTGCAAACGCTCCTGCAATGATTCTTGATGAAGCGACATCTTCAATCGACACACATACCGAAGCACTCGTTCAGGAAGGTATGGACAGACTTATGCATGGCAGAACAGTATTTGTTATTGCTCACAGACTTTCAACGGTCAAAAACAGCGATGCAATTATGGTTCTCGATCATGGACGCGTTGTTGAAAAGGGTAACCACCAGCAGCTTATTGAACAGCATGGAACTTACTATCAGTTGTATTCAGGCGCATTTGAACTGGAATAATTATAATACCAACGCCGTCAGGGTTATGTTCCTGACGGCGTTATTTTACTCGCTTAATTTATACTTGCTTACAACATTTCTGAGTGTTTCAGCCTGTCCTGAAAGCTGTTCAGAAACCGCTGCGTTTTCTTCTGCTGAAGCGGCAGTAGAATTTACAAATTCGGAAGTCTTTCCGATCTTGTCCATAATGTTTCCCGACTCAGACTTCTGATTTTCACTGACATCAATAATCTGCCCGAGCATACTATTTACTTCTGCAGTCTTTGTTACAACGTCCACAAGCGACTTAGCAGTTTCGTCAACAATTACTGTTCCACGTTCAACTGATTCTGAAGAACTCAGAATCAGATCAGCTGTACTCTTAGCGGCTGCAGCCGACTTACTTGCAAGATTTCTGACTTCATCAGCAACTACTGCAAATCCCTTGCCCGACGCCCCCGCACGGGCAGCTTCAACTGCCGCATTAAGTGCAAGAATATTTGTCTGAAAAGCAATATCGTCAATAGTCTTGATAACATTGTTAATCTGCTCTGATTTATCCTTGATTTCACCCATAGCCTTGATAAGCATTGACATTTCATTGTTACACTTTTCAACATCATTTATAGTATTCTGTGAAAGCTTTCCGGCATTACGAGCAACGCTGAAGTTATTATCAATCATATCGTTCATATTGTTAAGCAAATCTGAAATCTCACCCATATATTCTGCCTGCTTTATTGAACTTCTTGAAATACCATCTGTATTGTTTGCTACCTGACTTGCACCCGAATTAGTCTCATGAATTGAAGTAATAATATGTCCGAATGTTTCATTAAGAGATTTACAAATCTGGTTGAGCGAATCCTTAATTGAAGCAAAATCGCCTTCGTATACTCCAGTATCTTTCTGGCTGAAATCACCGTTGGAAAGCTGTCCAAGAACTTTTCCGATATCAGATATGTAATAATTGAGCTTTGATGACATTGATTGTAAAGCTGTAGCAAGTCTTTGAATTTCTGCACTGTTCTGATTTATAGAAGTTGTATTAATTGAAAGCTTACCACGGTCAATTTCATCAAGGCAGTCTGCAACCTGTTCAATCGGGCTGAGATACTTTTTACACAATCCCATTGTAACAACAATTGAGAGTGCAACACAGATTATAAGTAATATCACATTAACCAGAAGTATTGAAAAGAACTCTTTTTCAAGTGATTCTCTAGGGTATAATACAACCATATTCCATGACGTTGAAGGAATTTCTCCTGCAAGACATAAATACATTCCCTTACCATCAATGCTTAATCTCGTGTAGCTTTCGCTGCCTGACTGAATAGCTTTTACCATTCCCTTATATGAATCTCCGAGGTCATTAAGGTTTACAAAAACACCGTCAGCAGATGGGTTATACTGATCATCAGGGTGAATAAGTATGTTCATCTCATCATCAACTACAAATGCATAACTTCCGTTATCGTCCATGGATGTACTTATAGAATCAACAAGATAACCCATGCTTATATCTACTGCCATTACCCCGTCAACTGAATTGTCAGTTGTATTTCTCAAAGCCTGTGCAATTGTAAGAACAAGTCCGCCAGTGTTAGCATCTACATAAGGATCAGTTATTATGCTTTCATCAGAATTAGCCGCATTAATATACCATTCTCTTTCACTGCAGACTAACTCAGCAGGAGGTTCCCAATGTGCTGAATCCATTACCCTGTTATCTTTGGTAGCATAGTAAAGCATACCTATGCCTTCCTGCTTGCCTGCAATATACTCATAATAATCCTCAGCTTTTTTAAAATCCTTTTCAAGCTTATAATACTCTGTCTGCTGAGAAATATCATCGATAAAGGATTTCTGATCACTTACCCATAAATTATATGTATCGGTAATATTAAGAAGTTTATTATCCAGCTGATACTGTACAGCATCCTGTAAATCAAAATATTTTGTTAATGATTGAATAACTGTCAATAATACTATAACAAATGATACGAAGCTTACAAAGATAATAGTAAGTTTATTTTTAATTTTGCTTTTTTTATGCATAATAACTCCCCTCCTTATATCATTTTACTTTATATACTATAATTATTCAATAGCATTTTCAAATTTTATTGTATAAAAAATCAACAGCCCCCAATTTAGGAGACTGTTGATTGCATTATTATTTTTTTAGTTTGAATTTTCCTACCATTGTCTTTAAAGCTACTGCCTGTCCGGAGAGTTCCTCTGATGAAGCCGCACTTTCTTCCGAAGACGCAGAATTTGATTGAATTGCCTTTGATATTACTTCAATCTTATCATTTATATCAAGAATAGCCTGTTCTTGATCAGTAGTTGCCTTACTTATTTTCTCAACGCTTTCAATCATCCTCTTGGAAATTTCACTGACATATGCCATCTTCTGAGCAGTCAGATTTGCAATAGACTTTCCGTTTTCAACAGCATCCAGCGTCTGCTTTATTAAATCACTTGTATTCTTGACGGATTCAGAACTCTTTGATGCAAGATTTCTGACTTCATCAGCAACTACTGCAAATCCCTTTCCAGCTGCTCCTGCTCTTGCTGCCTCAACAGCTGCATTAAGTGAAAGAATATTTGTCTGGAAGGCAATATCCTCAATTGTCTTTACAATCTTCTCTACTTCTGTTGACTGATAGCTGATCTTGTTCATTGCTTCAAGCATTCTGTTCATGTCTTCGTTGCTTTCAATAAACTTGTGCTCTGTTTCCTTAACAAGATTTATTGTATTAACCGTATTCTTGGAATTTTCAGTAACCATATTTGCAACATCACTGATGTTTTCAGAGATATTTGAAATTGCTGTTGTCTGTTCAACTGAGCTTTGAGCAAGGAGCTGGGATGTGTTTGACATCTGATTTGCACTGGATGAAACCTCACTTGCACTTGTGTCAATGCCTTTCAATGTTGAATTTAATGATTCAGCTATTTTATTAAACTGTTCCTTGATTTTATTAAAGTCACCCTTATATTCAGTGCTTGTAAGATCAGCAAAATTTCCGCTGCACATCATATCAAGATTAGCATTTATATCCTCCATGGTTCTGTTGAGACTTGTGATATGTTGTTCAAGGTCATTAAGAAGTCTTCCCGTTTCATCTTTTGCTTTAGTAGTCGGCACCTCAGAAGACAGATCTCCGCTTGCAAGCAGTGAAAGCCTTTTGCCGCAATCAATTATAGGTTTTGTCATAGTATTTGATAGCTTGAAAGAAATTAATAATGCTATTACAAGCATTACCACAACTGCTACTACCATATCAATAATTAAACGTGTCAAATGTTGAGTGAACTGATTCTCCTGAAAGAATATGCAGATTCTCCATCCGTTTGTATTAGGGATTACAGAATATGAAAACATCTGTCTTATTCCGCCAACCTTGGCAACTTCCACACCTTTTTCATTTTCCAGCATAATGTTTCTTACTTCTAAAAATTCATCACTGTTAAGGTCAATCGTGTTATTCTCATCCTGATTTTCTTTGATAAGTTCTCCCTCTCCGCTTACAAGGACAGAACCGCTTGTCGCTAAAAATTTAACTTCATCCAGCATTCCCTGAACTGCCTCATCCTTGAGAACATAATAAACAACGCCAACAACTTCAGAATTTGCTTCTCCGTTTTTCCACAATGGAGCAGCTACTATGTATACATACTTTCCGGTAAGCTTGCTAAGTGTCGGATCAGCAATATTAGGCTGACCTGCCAAAGCCTTCTGAACATAACCTCTTTCAAGATAATTCTTGCCATCAAAAATGCTGTTACCATCGCTGGCCATTACTATATTCCCACGTTCAAGACCATGCATTGTTGCCATATCAGTTATAATCTTCTGCTTTTCATCAACAGAAACCTTTGGATCTGAAAGGTTAGGATTGCAACCGCTTGCCGATGCCACATTTAGCGCAGCATTAAATTCTATTGAAACCTTTTTTGATGAGAGAACTGCTATTTTGTCCATTGACATATCAATTACGCTTGTTAATGCCCCTCTGGTTAAAAACACTGCAACTGCAAGAAGGATAATTGTTACAATTACAATCTGTACAGAACTTAATAGTACCAACTTAGTTTTTATGCTTTTCATATTTCATGCTCCCTTTATATATAACATTTATATATTTATCGTTATCTTAACACACTTTTCTTAATATGTCAATTTAAATGTTGTTAATTTTAACTAACTATTATTGCTTATTTGCACGTTTTATAACTATAATGTACTATTAAGGAAAATTTTAGAATTATTACCTTGCCATTGCCATAAAAAAACCCTGACCATGCTTAATTTTTAGCATGGTCAGGGTTTAATTCAACTATGTAAGTACTATATTAGATGAATCTTCTGTTCTTAACGCAATTACTGCTCCTCTTATAAGGAACGCAACCGGATCTCCAAGAGGACTTCTTAACATGCACGATACTTCTGTGCCAGGAATAAGCCCTAGATCAAATAATCTTCTTTTCATTGCTCCGTTTATATTAACAGCCTTTACAACAGCTCTTTCCCCTGCTGAAAGTGTATTTAAAGTTCTTTCCAAATTCATATTTTTATTGCACCTCGAATAATATTAATATAGTAACTAAGGGAATACCGCGCAATACGTTTCTGTCGATTTTCAAAACAGGCTCAATAATGTATTTTCTCTGTTTCTCAAATCGTCAAAACGTAGCCTGAGACTTTGTGCGGTATTGCCCTAAATCAACTTTAGTTCAGAGAAACTTTCTTTCTCAACACATATTATGATATAACTATACTTTTGTTACGAACTTTTTTGCCGGAAGGTGCGATATGATTTCTGAAAAAGCTCAATTTCATACATTTAACGGAAATATTTCTGCAAAGGACAGTCAATTAACCCCTTCAATGGAGGATTATCTTGAAATGATATATCGTATTCTCAGAACAGAAAAAGTTGTGAGGATACATAAGCTTGCGGAAAACCTAAATGTAAAAGCATCATCAGCATCAAAAATGGTCGCAGGGCTAACTAATCTGGGGTATCTTTACTATGAAAAATACGGGTATGTCTGTCTTTCTGATGATGGAATTGAAATGGGAGAGTATCTTTTAAAAAGGCACAGTGTTCTCAACAGGCTTCTCTGCTACATAAATAAATCAGATGATGAACTTGAACAGGTTGAGAAAATAGAACATTTTTTTAATAGAAAGACCGTTGAAAATATAAATGTTCTTTTAAACCAGTTAGAAGGGAATTCATCTGAACCTTCTGAAAACAAATAAAAGCTCCCCGTGATAATAATCGGAGAGCTTTTATGTTTTCTAAAAGTATTACAAATATTACTTTACTGTTGTAACATCTGAACCAAACCACTTAATAGAAATTTCAGCAAGTTTTCCGTCTGCCTTCATTTCAGAAAGTGTCTTCTGTACTTCATCTCTGAGAGCCTGATCATTTTTTCTGAATCCAATTGCATATTCTTCGCTTTCAAGTCCGTCTGCAAGAACAGTGTAATCCTTGCCTCCTGTTGTAATTTCATAGTTAGCAACAACTGAATCCATAAATACAGCATCTGCAAGATCAAGTTCAAGCTGCTGTAAACATTCAACGTTTGTTGAAAGAGGTACTATAGTTATATCAAGTCCTGCCGCATCAAGTATATCCTTTGCTGAAGAGCCGTTCTGAACTGCTACTGTCTTTCCTGCAAGGTCAGCCTGTGAAGCAATTTCGCTGCCGTTCTTTACAACGAAAGCCATTTCATTGTTCATGTAAGGTTCAGAAAGATTCATAGCCTCTGCTCTTGAAGGGTTGATGGACATGCCGTTCCATATGCAGTCAATATTTCCAGCGTTAAGATCCTGTTCCTTTGTATCCCAGTTGATTGGCTGGAGAACAAGTTCAACGCCCATTCTTGAAGCAACTTCCTTAGCTACATCAATATCAAAGCCAACAATATTGTCATTTTCATCTGTATAACCCATTGGTTTGAATGTTGCATCAAGTCCGAGAACGAGTTTTCCTGAATCAAGGACCTTCTGTAAAGACTCATCTGCACCTGCAGCAGTTGTTTCAGAAGCAACAGCTTCTGTTGTTGTTTCAGCAGCGGCAGTTGTAGTTTCGTTTATAACTTCATCTGCAGTGTTGGAGGAACATCCTGTAAGTGCCATAACAGGAAGTGCAAGAAGAATAGCAAGACTTTTTAATAAATTCTTTTTCATAATTAGATTCCTTTCTCACCTATGTATTCAATGGTTTCTCTCAGATACAATAATAACATAATAGCAAACTAAAGTAAATAGAACACAAAGTATCTTTGTATGAGTGCAACACTTGGTGCGTCACAAAAACGCATTTTTATTGCATATATCTCAAAATGTTACGAAATTGTAAATTACGAAAAATATGTATTGACTTTTTTGGACAAGTATTGTAAAATAAATAAGTCGCTTGATGATGAAACAATTTCTAAAGCGAAGTTAAGTGGGAGCATAGCTCAGCTGGGAGAGCATCTGCCTTACAAGCAGAGGGTCATAGGTTCGAGCCCTATTGTTCCCACCACTTATGGCCTGGTAGTTCAGTTGGTTAGAACGCCGCCCTGTCACGGCGGAGGTCGTGGGTTCGAGTCCCATCCAGGTCGCCATTTGCCTCTGTAGCTCAGTCGGTAGAGCAGGGGACTGAAAATCCCCGTGTCGATGGTTCGATTCCGTCCGGAGGCACCATTAAGGTGCAGGTTTAATTGGTGTAATAATGCTGATATAACCTGCATTTCTGCGGATTTAGCTCATCTGGTAGAGCGCCACCTTGCCAAGGTGGAGGTAGCGAGTTCGAGCCTCGTAATCCGCTCCATAAAAGAGCGTCGGAGCAATAGTTCCGGCGTTTTTGTTTTGCTATAAGAAAACCCTTTCTTAAAAGAAAGGGTTTTGTGATGTTACATAGATGACAATAGCTGTTGGGGTTTCCAGCTTGCAAGGTATCTATGTAACAGAATTATCCCCACCAAGGCCAAAACTAATTGATAAAGCGGTATTTACCTGATTCATTGCAGGTGGAGCTATCTCACCCATGCGCTCTTTTAGTCTTTTTTTATCTATAGTACGAATTTGTTCAAGAAGAACAATACTGTCTTTTGATAGACCACAGGCTGACGCATCAAGTTCAATGTGAGTAGGCAGCTTTGCTTTTTCCCGCTGGCTTGTAATAGCTGCTGCAATGACTGTCGGGCTATGTTTATTACCGACATCATTCTGAACGATAAGCACAGGTCTGACACCGCCCTGTTCCGATCCTATGACAGGACTTAGATCAGCGTAATAAATCTCTCCCCTTTTTACTGACACTTTTAACAACTCCTATTTACAGTAATATCATCACCAAATAAACGGTGTTCAATTATATTGTTGACGTAATGAATTTAAAAAATACATTACTGAATAAAATTGATAGGGGAATTGTAATACATAATATGCGCTTTTTTTCATGCTGTTAAAAACATCCGCACACCATGCTTGCTGCACGGTGTGCGGATGTTTTATTTAACACGTTTTTTTATCATCTTAACCTTGTTTTCTGCACTCAGGTTGTCAAAAATCTTTTTTCTTAGCTTTGTGACTTCATCTGTAAGCTCGTTCTTATTGTTATATCTGTCAAGCCCCTTTGAAAATTCAAACGCCCTTTCGTACATATCCAGGCGCAAAAATGATTTTATAAGGCATATATCCACAAACATAGTATCTCTCGGATCAGCTTCATCTATGATTTTTATAAGTATAGTAACAGAGTTTTCATATCTCTTGCGAATATGCTCATGAATAGCAAGGGAACGCTTCATCACAACGGAATTATCACGCAAAATCATATCGTTATACTTTTCAAAAAGCTCGTCTACTTCCTTGAATTTATTAAGAATGAACAGACATAACATCATGTTACCTGCAAGAATACCTGCTATATAAGGCTTGAGCCTTTTCATTTCCACATTCTCAAATGCTTTGACCGCTTCTGACAGCTCACCCCTGAAAATATACGCGTTAGTCAGATTGCATATACCCTCCGCTGCCTTGGTACCCTTTGAAGCGGCAATGCCTTTTTTCAGTTCTTCAACATATTCATCAGAGTAGCCCTGTTCTGCAAGAATTTTCAGTGATTCCTTATAATAATTTTTCTGCCCAAACAAAATATCACTTCACTCTGTATTTCATTTTAATAATCAGACTAATAACCGAATCAGCAATCAATAAAACAGCCAGTAAACCAAATATAATCAGATAGACAGGCAGCATTTTGCTGTTAATAATAATCCAAATGAATACTGCTGCAAAAAATACATTTATTACAATCTTATAAAACTTTACAAAAGTTGTGGCATATTCGGCAAGCTCCTTGCCCTCCAGAGTTTTAAGCTTTGCAAATGTGATTCCATCCATAACAAGCCCTGCTGTTATAAGAAGTAGAACAACTATATACGGCCACCTCAAATGATCAATCATTATAAATCTCCTTTAACTGTTTTATTGTATTGTATCAGCAACTTCAATTGCTTTCTGAAGCTGTGTATCCCTGTCATGGTTTTCTTCAGTTAAATCTGAAAGTGTCACATCCGGAGGCAATGCAACTTCAAACTGCGGTTTCATTCCGACACCGTTAAAGTCACCGCTTTTTTCTGTCTGGAGAACGGCAACAGATATTCTTACAGCACTTCCGTCTGTAAGCTTGTTTGTAACCTGCATTACGCCCTTACCAAAAGTAGTCATGCCAACGGTCTGTGCCCCTGCATTATCCCTTAGTGCAAAAGCAAAGAGTTCTCCGCAGCTTGCAGTATTGTTATCAACAAGAACAACCATAGGAAGCTTAACCTGATTTGCCTCAGTAGTTTCAACAATTACTTCGCTCTTATCCTTATACTTTGCAGTTACAATCTGCCCTGCTCCCAAAAGATAGTCAACAGTATCACCCATTGCTGAAACTCTTTCGCTTGAGTTGCCCCTTAAATCAAGTATCAGTGATGTTGCGCCCTGTGACAGAATTGTATCCAACTGTGTCTTGAACTGTTCAGGTGTTTTATCGTTAAATGAAGATATTTTTATATATCCTCTTGTATCTATCATATGACTTGTTACAGAAACTATTTCAGTTGTTGAAGAAATAACATCAATTGAGAAAAACTCTGCAATTCCTTCAGTTGTAATACGCTTGATATGTAATTTTACCTTTGTTCCCTCTGCACAGGTAAACAGCTTTACAGCCGCATCATATCCGCCCTCAAATGCAATTACGTCAGTATTGTTTACAGCAGTGATAACATCCCCTGCAACAAGTCCCCTATCAGCAGCAGAAGTACTCTCTGTAACGTCGGTAATCACGATATATCCGCTTTCTTCACGTTTATAATTAAACCCAAGACCTGTTGCTACTCCGGTTTCTTTCTGAGAAAGTGCTGCATATTCTTCTTCTGTATAATATGTTGCATAAGGATCATCAAGACCGGAGATATAACCTGTTATGATTCCTTTAAGAAGATCTTCTTCATTAAGATCTGTAAAGTAATTGGCCCTTACATACTTATCAAGCTCTGCAAGCTTTGTATAAAAGCCTTCCTTTTCGGAAACGCTCTTTACCTTCTCATTGAAAACGCCCAGTGAATAATTATAGGTAATAATAAATGTAACCGCCGCAGTAAGTGCCATCAATCCTATTGTTACACCAAGCGATAATTTTTTGTTCATTATAATGAAACCTCTCTGATTAATTGTTTACTGAAACATAGTTCAGCGGGTCAGTATGCTGTCCATTAATTCTGACTTCAAAATGAAGATGATTACCATAAGAATAACCTGTACTTCCTATGTAGCCTATAACCTGTCCTTGTGTGACTTCCTGCCCTGCGCTTACTGCAAGACTGCTGCAATGACCATAAAGTGTGGAAATCTTGTCGCCGTGGTCAATAACAACATGGTATCCGTAACCATTACCTGTGTTTGCCGCTGTAATCACTGTTCCCGCTGCTGCCGCAACAATTTCGCTTCCTCCGCAGCCAGGCTTTGTAATATCTATACCCTTGTGAAAGTCATATCTCTGTTCTTCAACAATCCATCTGTTTCCGTATTTATCTGACATGTTCCTTACAGTAGGAACAGGCCATATAAATCCTGTTGCAGAATAGGAAGGCGTTGTAGGAGTATTATCAGGAACATATTGCTGCCCGTTAGCCTCAGCCTGCTGCTTTCTGAGTTCCTCTTCCTTACGTCTGCGTTCTTCCTCTTCCTTACGCTTTCTTTCAAGTTCCTCCTGCTTCCTTCGGATCTCCTCCTGAAGAGCCTGCTCAACTTGAGCTTCTTCCGCATCTATCTCATCAGAACGTTTTTCGTAATCAGCCTGTTTTGCTTCATACATAGCTTTTGTTTCTGCATGATTATTATACGTTTCCTGAAGTTCGGCAAGATTTTTTTCCTGTTCAGCCTTTTTTGCTTCAAGATCAGCAAGATCCTGTTCAAGTTCTGTTTTTGAGGTTTCAAGTTCCTGAATCATTGTCTTGAGATCCTCAATCATCTGATTGTCATGCTCAGAAATTCTTTCAACAAGTTCCATTCTTGCCAGCATATCATAAAAGTCATTTGAACCTGCAATTACAGATGCAAGACTGTCATTTCCTGATATATATAAAGCACGAAGCCTTTTACGAAACTGCTCTATGCCCTTGTCAACCTCAATCTGTTTCTGTTCTATATCTGAAATGAGCTGTTCAATATCAGTTTCAAGCAAAGCAAGCTGCTCCTTGACAACTTCAATTTCCTGCTCCTGAATTTTCATTCTCTTATCATATTCCGCAAGATACTCATCCTGCTCTTCAGCCTTACCCTCGATTGCACTCATACTGCTTTCAAGATCTTTACGCTGATTTGCAAGTTCCTTTTGCTTTGCTTCAAGTTCTGACATTGTATCTGCTGAAATACTATACTCAAGACCGTCTGACCAGCAAAAACATGTAATGCAAATTAATGCTGCCAGACATGAAGCAACAATACGTTTGATTTTATTACCCATACTGCTTCGCCTCCATATCAGACCTTAACATACTTTCTTGTACTGAGAACTGTACCAATTGCACCGATAAATGCTCCCGCAGCAATATAACTTACTGCTGCAAAAAGTGCAATTGAACTGAAAGGAATAAATCCCGAAATACCCATGATGTTCCAGAGCGTTGAATCAGAAGCAAGTATCTCACAAAGCTTATCGTAACAACCCCATGTGATGAATGTAGAAGCAACACCTGCTATAACACCCATTAGCATACCCTCTACAAAGAAAGGAATCTTAATGAATGCGTTTGTTGCACCGACATACTTCATGATTGCAATTTCACGTTTTCTTATATCAACGCTTGCCCTTGTTGCATTTGAGATAATTACAAGGCAGATTATTATAAGTGCAACAAGAACAGTTCCTGAAATAATAGTAGTAATATTTTTAAGTCCTGTAAGAATACTGATAAAGTCAGTAGGAGCTTTTACCGTATCTATACCCTCAAGTGCATTTATACCCATTAGTGTAGGGCTCATCTTTGAAATGTCAGTAACTCTGATTTTAAACGAATCAGGCAAAGGGCTTTCCTCACCGACATAATTGAAAAGCTCTTCTGCATTCTGCATATTGGCTTTCAGGTCAGCAAATGCCTGCTCTTTTGAATAGAAAACAACTTCCTTTATGTTATCCATACCTTTGAGCTTGATTTCCATTTTTTCAATCATTTCGTCTGTAATATCATCGTTAAGGAAAATAACTACCTCATTCTTTTCTTCAATGCTGCCGATAAAGAGATTGATATTCTGGGTAAACAATACCGCAAATCCAATCATCAGCAATGATACAAGAAGAATACAGAATGACGCAAATGACATTATCCTGTTTGTCCATACATTTCTTAAACCCTGTTTAAACAGGTAATTAGCACTGCTAAGTTTCACGATTAATCCAAACCTTTCCGACACAGTTAAATGTAGTCATCAAATACAATTTCCCCGTTCTTGATTGTAACGGTTCTTCCTCCAAAATGCCTTACAAGCTCATGCTCATGCGTTACCATCATAACAGTAGTCCCGCACTGATTGATAGCCTGGAGCAATTCAACGATTTCAAGGGATGTCCTTGGGTCAAGGTTACCTGTCGGCTCATCTGCGATAATAAGCTTTGGGTCATTTACAAGCGCTCTTGCAAGGGCAACTCTCTGCTGCTCACCGCCTGAAAGCTCTGTCGGATATGACTTTATCTTGTCTTTAAGACCTACAAGACTAATAACATATGGCACACGGTTTCTTATGTAATTTAAAGGAGCGTCAATACTTCTCAGAACAAACGCAACATTATCATAAACATTCATTGTATTTATAAGCTTGAAATCCTGAAATACAAAGCCAATAGTACGTCTTAATTTATGTGCCTTACTAATTCTAATCTTGTTTAGGTTAAACCCGTTAACCATTATATGCCCGCTGTTTGGCTCTATTTCCTTAAGCAAAAGCTTAATGAGCGTACTTTTCCCTGCCCCCGATTCACCAACAACAAACACAAAATCTCCGTCATTTATTTTAAGACTGACATTGTTCAAAGCGTCAACGCCGTTTGCATATGTAACGGACACATTCTTTAATTCGACCAAATTCAGCACCGCCTAAACTTAACAAAAGGGCAGAAAAATAAATCTCTGCCCCTATTGTCCAATATTTTAAATTTATAAAAATCAGAACTTAACTGGATTTGCTGACAGATATTTCTTAACCATAAGTGCAATTTTGAAGATGATAGCATGGTCAAACTCTCTCAGGTCAAGTCCTGTAAGCTTCTTGATTTTCTCAAGTCTGTATACAAGTGTATTTCTGTGAACAAAAAGCTTTCTTGAAGTTTCTGAAACGTTGAGATTGTTTTCAAAGAATCTCTGGATAGTAAACAATGTTTCGTGGTCAAGAGATTCAATTGAACCTCTCTTGAAAACTTCCTGAAGGAATGTTTCACAAAGAGTTGTCGGGAGATGGTAGATAAGTCTTGCAATACCGAGGTTATCGTAAGAAACGATAATCTTATCAGTATCAAATACCTTTCCTACTTCAAGAGCAATCTGAGCTTCCTTAAAGGAACGGGCAAGATCCTTAACCCCCATTACGGATGTGCCTATTCCGACGTTTACTCTTGTATAGAATTCACTTGAAAGTGTATCGGAAATTGAACGTGCAAGCTTTTCAAGATCCTTGGATTCAACGCCTGCCTTAGTTTCCTTTACAAGAACTATATCAGTTTCAGTAATAGTGAATACAAAATCCTTTGTCTTATCAGGGAAAAGATTCTGAATAACATCATAAGCAGAAACATCGTTCGAGGATACAATTCTTATAAGAAGAACAACCCTTGTAACATCATTGTTAAAATGAAGTTCTCTTGCCTTGACAACAACATCACCAGGAAGGACGTTATCAAGAACAACATTCTTTACAAAGTTGTTTCTGTCATACTTTTCATCATAATATTGCTTAATTGAAGAAAGTGTAATTGCCATAATATTTACATATTTAGCGGCATTTTCATCTGTTCCCTGAACAAACACAGCATAATCAGGCTTTATATGAGCGCCGAACGGCTTGTATGTATACCCGTCACGAACAAAAACATCATGCGAATCACTAAGATCAAGGGACACAAATTCATTTGTGGTGCCAATTTTAGAAAGTTCACTGCAGGCGATAATTGTAGCCGACGAATCGACAACCCCTATCACACAATCCATAGTATCACGCATCTGATGGATTAACCCTTGAAACAGTCTGTTTGACATTTGTTTAGCCATCCTTTCGATAATAAGCCGTAAATACAATTACCACTTACTGCTTCTATTATATTCTCTTTTTAACAACGCTAAAAAACACCATAAGTTGTCATATTATTAATACACTTATTTTATCACAAGCTTAATCAATTTGTGTGAACAAATTGTTAATACTTGTGCATTATGCTGTGTTTTATAAAAAAAAAGCACTGTAATATCTACAGTGCTGGTTAAATATATGAAAACTATCTGGTTTCTTCAGCAAATCCGCTTTCTACTAGATCAACAAGACCTGAAACTGCAGTTTCCTCATCTGAACCGTCAGCAATAATTCTGATCTGTGTTCCCCCAACAATACCAAGGGAAAGGATACCGAGAAGACTCTTTGCATTTACACGTCTTTCTTCCTTTTCAATCCAGATCGATGATTTGAACTCGTTTGCTTTCTGAATGAAGAATGTAGCAGGACGTGCATGCAAACCAACCTGATTCTGAACCATTACATCTTTAACGAACATAATACTCTCTCTCCTAACTGACATCTTATATATTACAATTAATAATGCTGTACGTTTCTATAACATAATTATACATTGCATTTTTTGTATAGTCAACGTAAAAATTGACTATTCTCGCACTTTCAGCAAATTTTCTGCTATTTGAATTAAGCGGGCTTAACTATTGTCCTTTATCTTTGTGTATTATCACCACAATTATAATGTATTACTAAGTTTCAACATCTTTTTATATGCAATTAAGACATAAATTTTCAACACTAATAGCAATTTAACGCTTACCTTTATTAATAATATATGTTTCGGGCAAAGATTTGTACATATCCGGCCGTCTTTCCTGTGTTATTTTCAGAGCCTCATTACGACGGAATTCAGCAATATTCTTGTGATGTCCCGTAAGCAAAACCGGTGGGACTTCCATCCCCTCCCACACTTCCGGACGAGTATAATGCGGATACTCAAGCATTCCTGAAAAGTGACTTTCCTCTTCGTAACATTCTGATGATGACAGCACTCCATCGCACATTCTCGCAACAGCATCTATCATAACAAGTGCTGGAAGTTCACCACCTGTCAGTACATAATCACCGATAGAAACCTCTTCATCAACAATTTTGTCAATAACTCTCTGATCTACACCTTCATAATGCCCGCAAATGACAAAAATATTCTGCATAGATGCAAGCTCAACTGCCTTTTTCTGATTAAAAACTGTTCCCTTTGGTGACATATAAATTACATAAGGTTTTTCTTCAAAGTTCTCAGTAACGCCCATAAAACATCTGTAAATAGGCTCTGCCTGCATTACCATGCCCATTCCTCCGCCGTATGGTGTGTCATCAACACGGCGGTGCTTGTCATTTGAATAATCTCTTATCTGATGGCAATATATCTCTAGCTTTTCAGCTTTTCTTGCCCTGCCGATAATGCTTTCAGATAAAACTGTTTCGCACATTTCAGGGAAGAGGGTTGCAACGTCAATCCTCATCGAAAAGCCCCTCCATCTTGTGAATGGTCATCTTTCCGCCTTCAATATCTGTTTCAGCAACGACATCAGGAATAGCAGGAATAAGCCACTCACCCTTTCCGTCAGGTCTTTTGATGTGATATACATCATTTGCGCCTGTAAAGCTGACATCGCAAAGCTTCCCGTAAACAGTTCCGTCATCAGCATCAACAACGTCAAGTCCGATAAGGTCCTGAATGAAGAAACATCCTTCTTCAAGTTCTACATCATCCCTGTTCATGTAGAGGATTTTATTTCTAAGCATCTGAGCCTGTTCAACAGTATCAATACCCTTTATTTTCATAACAACAACATTTTTATGAGGTCTTGCAAGTTCAACAGTAACTTCTTTTTCACCCTTATCCAAATAAAGTCTGTCAAAGTCGCAGATAAATTCAAGGCTGCTACTCCAGGATTCAACCCTGAACTCGCCCTTCAGTCCCTGAACCGCAACTATTCTCCCAACCTCCAGAAATTGTTTCATCAATTTTTACTTTCCTTTCCGTAGAAAATATTGAAATATATATAGCTAAATGCTTTAGCAAATATCTGTCCTATTTGATCAATTCATTCTGAAGCTTGTTTACAAGTTCAAGTGTATAAGGAATAACAAGCCCCATTCTTATTTTGTTGAGGATTTGCAAAGCCTCCTGCTTGCGTCCCTGCTCTGCATAATTGAGCGCAACTATATATTTAATATGCGCACTTAATCTTTGATGTATAGGCGCATCCTTTTGGTTTTTGTCCTCACTTAGCAACATTATTGCGTTGTCACAGCATTCAAGACTTGCCTGATAATTGCCCATTGTATATTCATATATTGCAATTGCTCTGCAGATTGTATATCCATTGACAGGACTATCCATATATGTGAGCATGAAATATAATCCCTGCTCATATATCTGTTTTGCCATTGCCACATCGCCCGTCATGCAAAGTGCTTCAAGGCAAACAGGATAAAAAGTTGTCAGAGCAAGCGGATTATTCAGAATTGTATATGGAACAATATTTTTATACTGCGTTATAGTCAGGTCATAGTTTCCGTTTATATTATTGAAAATGCCCTTCTCAATTATATTAATAGGGTAGTGATGGGTGCTGATCTTCTGATTCATGAGCTGAAGAAAACATGGCGAATAGCCCTCATCACGTTCTATTTTTTTAATTTCATAGCCATCCAATCTTAAGATGGTATTGGTGATAACAAATCCAGCCGCAAACAAAACAGCTACAGAAATTAAAAATATATAAGCATCTCTAAACGTTAACAATAATACGAACGTAATAAATACTGTAATTGTCATGCTTATGAGCAATGAATTTGTTAATCTAATTTTACTTAACGAATAGTCTGCCCTTTTCTCATAAACATTATATATTCTTCTGAGATCCGGTGCTGTTTCATAAGGTGCAGTTACACCCTGAAATTTGCTCATTCCGTCATACCCTCCCGTCAATAAACCACAAAACCCGCAAAAGCGGGTTTTAAATTATTTAGTCTATTTCAACCATTATTTTCTGGTTTACTCTACCTGCTCCTGCACGCATAACAGTTCTGATTGCCTTAGCAATCCTTCCCTGCTTGCCGATTACACGTCCCATATCATCCTGTGCAACATGAAGATGATAAACAATTACGCCCTCTGCGTCAGGTTCGCTGATATCAACAGAAATAGCATCCTTATCCTCTACAAGACCGGATACGATAGTCTTTAAAAGATCTTCCATTTATCTCACAACTCCATTCCGTTATTATGAAAATAGCAAAGCCTTATCTGGAAACGGATCAAGTAGCTTTGCTTTGTTGTTTATTTACTTAATTTCATATTTATGACCATACTTTTGCGGAAACGATGTTTTGTGTAAATTTGAAAAGCACAAAACTCAGAGTTTGAAAGATTTATCTTTCAAACTTTTCACCTGATACGGACACCTATAAAAGGTGTCCTCATAAGATGAAGGGGTTAAAAAATTACTTAACGCCATTCTTGTCAAAAAGTCTCTTAACTGTGTCTGTTGGCTGAGCGCCGTTAGCCATCCACTTCTTAGCCTTTTCAGCATCGATGCTTACAACTGATGGTTCCTTTGTGGAATCATAGTAGCCGATTTCTTCGATAAATCTGCCGTTTCTAGGATATCTTGAATCAGCAACAACTATACGATAGAAAGGAGCCTTCTTTGCACCCATTCTTCTGAGTCTGATTTTAACTGCCATGTATATTCACCTCCGAATAATTACTTTATATATTAACGTTAAGCGTTAATTCTTAACAAGCGTTAAATATTGACGCTAACGCTAACTGCTAATATTGTATTATACTCAAAGCAACACAAATGCCAAGACCAATTAGAAATATACCGACAATTGCATAAAAAATTCTTGCAGCGGTTCTTCCAATTAAATTCACCATTCTTCTTGCTTTATAGCTATTAAAGAAAAAGTCCCAATCAAATATTGCACCCAACAGCGAAAATGCTCCTGCTAAAATAGAAAGTATAATTAAAATTAAGCTACGTGTTTCCATGATGTTACTTCGTTAAGAAGTGTACCTCCTCTATTATAATTAATCAGCAGGAACAAAACTTCCTATTCCCATTAAAGCCAGAATCCCACACAGTATCAGTATCAAACTGACTATTATATCATAAAGGTATGAACGAGTCTTCTTATGTCTTTCGCCTTTTATCACCTGTAGCAATGTTGATGACAAGTGCAAAACACCTACCAAAATAAAAACTACAGACCATAAAATAGTGTTATTATGAGAAAGATCCATTTGTCACCTTTTCTATTAAATTACTTCCACTCTGCCTGATTACATAGGCATTCCAGGAAATCCGCCACCGCCCATCATTCCAGGAGGAAGTCTGAGCTTGTTTTTCTTACCCTTGCTGTTTTTACCCATAACACCAAACTGCTTCATTAATTTCTGCATTTCTTCAAACTGCTTGAGCAGTCTGTTTACATCTGCAACGGTATTTCCGCTTCCTGCGGCAATACGGCGTTTTCTCTGCGGATTTACAATTGAAGGCTTCGCTCTTTCTGACGGTGTCATAGAAGTAATTATCGCTTCAATCCTCTTGAGCTGATTATCGTCAACATCAACATCTTTTATTTTATCGCCAACGCCAGGGAGCATACCCATAATCTGCTTTAGCGGACCCATTTTCTGAATCTGCTTCATCTGGGCAAGCAAATCGTCAAGGTCAAAGGAGTTACCCTTGAGTTTTTCTGCAAGTTTCTTTGAGTTATCCTCATCAAAAGTTGTCTGTGCCTTCTCAATAAGAGTAAGAACATCACCCATTCCTAGAATTCTTGAAGCCATTCTTTCAGGATGGAACTGCTCAAAATCATCAAGCTTTTCACCCATTCCGACGAACTTGATAGGTTTACCTGTAACGGAAAGTACGGACAAAGCCGCACCGCCTCTTGTATCTGAATCAAGCTTTGACATAAGAACACTGTCAATGCCGAGAGCGTCATCAAACGCCTGAGCAACATTAACGGAGTCCTGACCTGTCATAGCATCGACAACAAGCATAATTTCATGTGGCTGAGTTTCAGCCTTAATCATTTTCAGCTCATTCATGAGGTCTTCATCAATATGAAGACGACCAGCTGTATCGAGGATTACAATATCATTTCCGTAATCCTTGGCATGCCTAACAGCTTCCTTTGCAATGGTAACAGGATTAATCTGTCCCATTTCAAATACTTTTACTCCTGCCTTTTCCGCTACGACCTGAAGCTGATTGATAGCAGCAGGACGATAAACGTCACAGGCAACAAGCAATGGCCTTTTTCCCTGATCCTTAAAGAACTTTGCAAGCTTTGCGGCATGGGTAGTCTTACCAGATCCCTGAAGTCCGCACATCATGATAATACATGGCGGCTTGTTAGGTATATTTATTTTGGAGTTGTGTCCGCCCATGAGCGAAACAAGCCCCTCGTTAACAATCTTGATAACCTGCTGTCCGGGTGTCAGGCTTGAAAGCACCTCTTCACCAACAGCTCTTTCAGAAACACTTGCAACAAACTGCTTTGCAACCTTATAGTTTACGTCAGCTTCAAGAAGGGCAAGCCTTACTTCCCTCATTGCCTCTTTTACATCGGCTTCGCTGAGTTTACCTCTGCCTTTGAGGCGCTTGAACACAGCATTCAGTTTTTCGGATAATCCTTCAAAAGCCACAGCAACCACCCTTTTTATGAATTAATATCGTCACATTATCAAAAAAGATCCTTGTTTTCCTCTGCAAGTTTCATAAGATACTCGGCACGCTTTACGATTCCCTTTGGATTTCCGTACAGCGAACCTTCCTCCTTGATACCGGCAGCAAACTCCCCGACTTCTTCAATAATCTTGTAGAATTTCTTTGCTTTTTCAGCAATATGGAGTTTATTCTCCATATCAAACAAGGTTTGTTCCCCACGCTTTATACTGTCACGGACGCCTTGCCTTGTAATATTTTCATGCTCTGCAATCTCGGAAAGTGACAAGTCCTCATTGTAATACAAGTCAATAACATCCTTCTGCTTGTCTGTCAGCATTTCAGAATAAAAATCAAGAAGCACAGAGATCTGCAGATCCTTTTCAATATCCACACTGACACCTCCAAAATAATATGTAAAGCAAAAATACTTTACATATTATACATCATTTGCGTTACCTTGTCAAGAGCTAAAAATATATTTTTATAGCATATCATTCCTGTAATAGATAATATTTGAACTTATGTCATTAAATACATAAGTATATCACATATACCCTCTCAAATAATATTAAAAACTTACAATTTTAACGGGAAAAAAGTTTGAAAGATAAATCTTTCAAACTACGAGTTTTGTGTTTTTCAAACGTCAGTTTGAAAAACACAAAACATCAAAAAGAGGAGGCATGCTTCCTATGGAAGCATGATCATAAATATGATAAAGTTCAAAGAACACTCTTTAGTTTTTTTAATTGGAGCATTTCTCTATTCTATTATAGAGATAATTTACAGAGGATATACCCACTGGTCAATGGCAATACTCGGCGGTTTGTGCCTCTTAATAATGTACAGACATTTCACAACCCATCCGGACACATCTATTTTCCGCAAGTGCCTTTTCGGTGCATTTACAATAACAGCTCTTGAATTTGTCACAGGCTGTATAGTAAACCTATGGCTTGGCTGGAACGTATGGGACTATTCAGACTTATATATGAATCTATTTGGGCAGGTATGTCTTATGTTTTCTATGGCATGGTACTTCATTACAATACCAGCTGTGTTTCTATGCAGATTTCTCGGCAAATTGTTCAGACCCAGAACAGTACATGCTTAAATATAAATTAAGAAGGCACAAGCATAATGCAAGTGCCTTTTGTCTTTACATAATAATATTATCTCTTTTTCTTATGATAACTATTAATATCAAACTTTATAAGCTCACAGATAAAGTCAAGCATTTCTGTAGTGGCTTCCATAACATCATCAATGGTTTCCTTGTCAATATCCATCGGGATGTCAGCAGGGTATCTTGTTTCAATGTAGTACCTGTTGAGAAGTGCACTCTTGGTAATCCACTTTGTAAAGCTCTGATCCATAAGCGATGCCTGTTTGCAAAGCCATGTAAGGTTATGTCCGTCGAATTGCTTCCTGTTCTTAAACAGCAGAAAGCCCTTCAGACCTTTTTCTATGCATTGCTGACAATGGAAAGCTGCAACGCTGTACAACCTTTCATCGTCCATAAGTACCTGCGCAGCAAGCCTGTCTTGATACGCATGGAATATCCAGTCATAATATCTTTTACTGTCGGTGTTATGATTAGCTCTGCTCATAAATAAGTACCCCCGCATTATCTACCTTATATGCAAAGGAGCAGTCATCCTGAACAATATCATTCCATTCAGTGACATTGTATACCAGAATATCACAAGGAACAGGACAATCAGTATTTACAAGAATGTCCGTTTCAAGAACAGAAGGTGTATAACTGTCTGCAACGATAATACACAGCTTGAAAGATGTAAGTTCACCCTTTTTATCTGTTTTGCTAGAAACAAGAAAAATTTGAAACGGTGAGCAGATTTTAATAATATCATCTGCCATTTGTCTGATTATAGGATTATTTTCCATAGCAGTATTTATGCCTCTTTTAGAAGCATGTCCCCTTTCCGACGCATTAAAACACATTTGTTTTTTTATATTATAATACACATTATTTTTATTGTCAACCAAAATGTATGAAAATATACCGTAAAGCGTCGGTAATGTTTTATTACATTACCGACGCAAAATGCTGAATTATTAATTTTACAATGTTTCCAAAAAAGCTTCTACAAATATAGCCGCACCGTTGTTATATATAGCCGGCTCATTCGTTGAAAAACTCATATCACAGTCTTCATAACATCTTGCAGGAGGAGTATCCTGCGGAATGCTCCATTTTGCATACTCGTCTTTTCTTTCAGAATTAGGTCCACCAACAAGCAGTCCCGGAACAGGTTTATGCTGATATGATGTCATTGACGGTCTGTGATGAGGATGCACGACTGAATTAGCGCCAATGCCTGTAATAAAGCACATACCCATACAATTCTTTCCCAATATGTAATTAAACTGTTCAACAACTGTATCAATATAGTCATCGTTTCCGAGAAGTCGGTTTGCAATGATAAGAACAATGCAGTCCCTCATTGATTTAAGGTTGCTGCCAAGAACATAATCAGTATATCCCTTTGAAATAAAGTACGGATTTGATTTTGCAAGCGAGTCTATATTATCTGCGGCAACACGGAAGCTTGTATTTATTGCAGACATAACCTTTGCATTTCTTTCACGGTTACAATGCAAATATGCAAGTGATGCGAACCCACCAATATGACAGTTTGAAAAGCCTGTAAGATTAACCTGCTTGTAAAGCTCCAGTATTTTTTCAACAAAGAAATCATCACCAGTCATACCATAAAGCTCACAACTTGCCCAAAGCATGTCGTCCCTAATATCATCATCAACAAAGTCGCCAGCAGTATTTACATGAGTTGACGGAGGATTTTCAAACTTCACAAATGTCGGATTGTTCATCAGCCATATCCACGAGTTCACAGCAGCGCTTTTCAGCTTTTCAGCATATCCATTATCATAATTCTTGAAAACAGATGCCGCAAGAGCAGTACATGCCGTGAAGTCTGCCGTTGCATGATGTGACTTAGGGAATACATAATGCTGACTTTTATCTTCATTAGGAGAAGTAAATTCAAATGCATTGAGCGGCGCAACCTTGTGATAAACTCCACCGTCCTTAGCCTGCATTTTCAAAAGCCAGTCAAGTTCAACCTTTGCCTCTGCAAGAACATCAGGCAAGTCAGTAGTTTCCGAAACAATCCCTGCCGAATCCCCAAAACTTTCAGGAAAAAGTCTAAAAGCATTTAAGAGATATCCAAGTGCAAGGCAAGCAGGCGGAACATATCTGCCATAGTTTCCTGAATCATGCCAACCACCTGAAACATCAATTTTATGTAAAGTTGAATTAAGCAACGGTATAACATCACAGTGGCACATATTTGCAGGATATTCTTCATTTTTGTTGTTTAATGCACATCCGCAGCGATTATAATACAAACCTTTGATAAGTAAATTTTTCACATTAACATATGGCTTTTCAGAAATTTCAAAAACAAATGATTTCTTAATGCCAATTTTTATATAATACTTTCCGGACATATTGAATGAAGAGAAATCAGCTATTCTGACCATATCTCCGGAAGCTTTATCAAGAACAGGCTTGGAAAGAGTTCCAGAACACAGCACCCTCTGCGTTTTTGCATTAATTACTGCAAAAGAATTCAGATTTCCGACATAAGCTGCTGTTTTTCGCTTGTAGCAAATATATCCTACTTGATTAATATGTATTCTTTGCTTCATACGCAGCCCTCTTTCCATAGTTTTCTTTATTATATTTTACAACATACATGTATACATAAATAATAGATTTTTTGAGAAATTATTAAAATTTGATTTAACATATTTAATACAAGAAATAGATACTTTATAAACTGTCAATCATTATTTCAAAATGCACAAAAAAAGTCCGCCATAAATGACGGACTTCCTTCAGCTTTTAAAAGTAATAATTACTTTCTCTTTCTTGTTGCAACAACTGCAGCACCAGCAACAGCCATAGCAGCAACTACTACTGCAACTGTGTTGCCTGTAGCAGGAGCTTCTGTTGTAGCAGCATCTGTAGCTTCTTCAGCAGGAGCAGCTTCTTCATCAGCAGCAACTTCTTCTTCAGCAGCTTCTTCAGCAACTGTTGTTTCTTCAGCAGCAGCTGTTGTTGTGTCATCTGCAGATGCAGATACAGCCATCATTGATACAGCCATAGTGAGTGCAGCAACTGCTGCGATAATCTTCTTGAGTTTCATAGTAATTGTCCTCCGTTTTAATTTAAAATTAATATCTCTATTTATGTAATAGTCAGCTATTCGCAAACCATTATCATCTTATTTTAAGTTGATAAGAAGGCGCATTGATTTTATCTACCTCTCACCAATCTTCAATCATTATATCACTCAATTTCAACTAATACAATCTTAAATTTCAATAATTATTATCATGTAATTTATAACTTTTTTAGCATAATATATAATTATCATCCAAAGTCATACCATCTTGTGGTTTTATTGTAAAAATTATAACTAACAAACTAATTTAGTTATACTTAATATGTTGTATATATAATTAAAATGTAAAAAATTAACTATAACCGCATTGCTTCAGATAAGTAATTAAATGATACAATATAATATATGCATGGAACCGTTTATCATATTTTAAACAAAGCTAATTATGTAAAAAATAAGCCCGCCTTATTTTAGGTGGGCTTATTAAATTCGTAATTTTTAAAATTACTTAGCCTTCTTAGCAACGATTGCTGCTGCAGCAAGAGCTACAGGGATAACAGCAAGTGCAACTGAAGCATTACCTGTTGATGGGTTTGCAGCAGCTTCATCTTCAGCAGGAGCTACTTCTGCCTCATCTTCAGCAGGAGTTTCGTCTTCAGCAGTTGTTTCATCAACGATTTCTTCTTCGCCTTCAACACCTTCAGCAGATGCCATCATACCAAACATTGTGAGAGCCATTGCAGAAGCTGCAAGAGCAGCAAGAATTTTCTTAAGTTTCATAATAAATTCCTCCATTAAACATGATATTATAGTTTTTTACTATGCGATTATTATAGCACATTAATTTTTGCACTACAACTATTATTATAACAGATTTTGCACAAATATTTCACTTGCTAATGCACATTTTAAACAAAATTCAAAATAATTCACTGACTGTGTGAAATTTTGGTTACAAATTGGTTTTTATTTGTAGTATTGTTTAAAAACAAATTGCCATTTCTGCGTTATTATGTATATGTAGAAAGGTATTAAGACTTGAAATTTTCATTACATAATAAAAAGAGCCGCCCGTTCTGCATCCGGGCGGCTCTTCTTTATAAGATGTTAGAAACCGATTTGTTAGTCATTCATGAAACTGCGTTAACAGTAGTCAGCTAGAATTAGCCTCTCTTCTTAGCAACGATTGCTGCTGCTGCGAGAGCTACAGGGATAACTGCGAGTGCTACTGAAGCGTTTCCTGTTGCTGGGTTTTCAGCTGTAGCATCGTCAACAACTGGAGCTTCTTCTTCAGCTGGAACTTCTTCTTCAGCTGTTGTTTCTTCTTCAACAACTTCTTCTTCGCCTTCTACGCCTTCGCCTGATTCAGCATCTTCAGCATTAGCATCGTTGAAAGCTACAGTCATTGTATCCCAGAACCAAGGTGTTGATGTGTAGAGGTTCATGTATTCAAGAAGCTGTGTAGCATTAGTTACCTTACCGTCTGTTACTGATTCCCAATCAAATGAAAGTGTATTTTCGCCCCAATCAAATACCTGAGTATCGTTGAGTGACATTGTGTACTTGTTATTGATTGTGAGACCGCCTGTGAAGAGGTTGAATGCCCAATTGTTGTTTGTTCCAACATAGTTTGTGCCTTCAGCATCATAGTAGTCCTTACCATAGAGGTGCTGACCGAATGATGGGTTGTACCAGTAATCATCCTTCTTCTCTGAGAAGCCTTCACCGAATGCCTTGTCATCATCCTTCTTGAGGTATGAAACAGTATTGTTATCTCTTGAATCTACGTTTACATAGAGAGCAGATGTTGTGAATGTGAATGTAACATCTTCGTAGTTAGCAATAACATCGTTAAGAACTGGAAGAACATTCTTATATCCAACCTTGCCAATCTTGTCGTTAAGATCGCCATTGTTGAGCTCGAGGTAATCAATAAGATCAAACTGTGTAGATGTTGAAGATGTGCTTGAAATGAGATCATATGAATCATTAGCAACATTCTTTCCATCAGCATTGTTTGAAACGAGGCCTGTTGAAACAACTGGTCTAGCAATACCGTTAACAGTTGTCATCATTGGGAAGAGGTGTACCTTTTCGCCAGCGTTTGTTGAAGCAATCTGTGGAGCAACATTAACCTGGATTGCATTCTTAAGAACTGTAAGAGCTGCAGTTAATGAAGCCTTCTGATCAGCTGTAAGAGCTGTCATACCAGCTGTTGAAGGAGCACCAGTAGCTGTAAGTGTTGTACCAGTTACATCTGCGCCAAGTACCATTGCATTTACTGTAGCAATGTCAGCATCAATCAAAGCAAGTTCAGCAGTGTTAGCAGCTGAAACAGCTTCGAACTGTGTGCTGATTGTGCCAGCAGTGATAGCAGCGTTAAATTTCTTCTGTGAATCATCCTTAACATCGTGCTTAGTAGCAGCAACGATCTGAACTCTTACATTTGTATCAAATACTGCTGTATCGATACCGCCTGTTGTAGCGCCAGCTGCACATGGGATTGTAACTACAGCTGTGTCGCCTGTTACTGAAATCCATGTTGAGTAGTTAGCTGCATCGCTCTTGCTGCTGATTTCCTTTGTCCAAACCTGGCTTGTACCATTCTGTGTAACAGTAATTGTGTAAACTGTTTCACCAGCCTTAAACTTGTTAACATCTGAATTGTTCATTGTAACATTAAGACTTGTTGCACCTGTGAGGTTAAGACCTGAAGCTACTGTTGTTATTGTTGCTGTACCGTCTTCAATAGTTTTTGTTTCTCTAACAAGATCATATGTAAATGATCCAGTTTCAGCGGATACTGTTGTAGCCATTGCAGATACTGCTACTGCTGCTGCTGAAAGAGCAGCAAGTGTTTTTTTCATGTTCATGAAAAAATCCTCCTTGTTTTGTTTCAAATTTTTTTCTTTACATGGATAGTCAGGCCATAATATAAGCAATCAAATATTATTTTTTCTCAATTATATATGTAATGCTTATAGCCTCGTTGAGTTAATTTTCTTAACTTCATCTTAACTTCCATGTCACTCATACTACAACATATTTGTGTACAACAAAAGAATTATATCTTAACTTTTCCTTAACATTAAGACTCTTATGTATATTTGGATTTATTTTGTTTATGAATTGCGCTTTTACTTACAATATAGTTAATTTTAATACAAAAAGCACCCGGATATACCTTATCCGAGTGCTTTAATAACTTTAAAATATGAAATCTTATCCTTTTATGCTTTTACATCAAGGACATGTCCAACGTCACCAGCAAAAGTCTGGACATTTTGAGTTGAAACAGACATAGACTCAATAAGTTGTGATGCCATATCTGTGCTTGTATCCATGACTTTTTTCATCATTGAAGTGTTTACAGTATTCATTAATGTTGCCTGTGTCATGCTAGTTGCCATAGAAGCAATTGAAGTCTGCATATCCATATTTATCACCATACTTCCCCTCTTTGATGTTTTGTGTGGTTTTTGCTAAGAAAAATTTCGAACGGCAGTTCGAAAAGCACAAAACTCATAGTTTGAAAGATTTATCTTTCAAACTTCATACCTCTTTTCAACGTTATGTATAATCACTTGTTATTCTGAAGCTGTTCAAAGCATCTGATAAACTCGCTTAGGTTTTCATAACATTCAACGGCAATTTTTTCAGTATATTCTATTTTTTCGTTAAGTTCTTTTGTACAATCAGTCATTCTCTTCATAATTTCATCAATCTTATCAGCGGATACCTTACTTGTTTCAGCCAGATTCCTTACTTCCTGAGCAATTACACCAAAGCCTTTTCCGCTTTCCTTTGCACGTGAAGCTTCAATTGATGCGTTAAATCCAAGAATTCTTGTGTTCATAGCAATATCCTGAATAATCTTAACAGTATCCTTAGTTGCATCAACTTCTTCCAAAGTCTGTTTAGCAACATTACTAAGCTGTTCAAATGCTTCATTAAGCCCCTTGATCTTTTCAAGATTCTGTTTAGCTATAATGCCGGCATTATTTATTTCCTCTTTGATATCAGCATCAGTAAGTATAGTATCTGAATCCGATGCCACGTCAAGACAATTCTGACTTGCCTTTGTTGAATCTGTATCTTTTATATAGTTTGTACTAAGTGCTGCCATGATAACAACTCCCATCTGATACTGACTTTATTATATATTACACCTTTTTTGTAAATTTGTCAATTATGTTCTTTCATTACATATAAAATTTGTATAAGATTAACCAAAAAGAACCTCTATTTTTTCACTTATCAATGTATATAGATATAGTATCATATTATGAAACAAAATAATTATCATTTATAATTAAATCATAGTTGAAATTATTTTACTTTTATTATATAATTAATTGTATTTTTTGATTTTGCCGAATAAAGAAATTTTACTTGGTATTTCGGCTGAATTTTGTGGAGGCAACAATGTACTACTGCTGTGGTAAGACCGATATAGGAAAAACTCGCTCTAATAATGAAGACGCTTTTTTAATCAATAAAATTGTCATGACGCAGGCGCAGATTGAAAGTAACATTAAAAGTCCGTTTATTGTTGCCGTTGCAGATGGTGTTGCCGGCGAAGCATCCGGTGAAATTGCATCACGTCTTGCACTTGAACTTCTTAGTAATATTAAATATTGCAAGAAAACTGATCTGAGCAAAAAAATAATGAATATTCATAATTATCTCAGACGATATGGCATCACTCATAATAAATCTATTAATATGCAGACAACATTATGTGCTCTTGCCGTTGACGAGTTTGAAAATGCTACACTGATCAACATCGGAGATTCAAGAATGTACAGATTCCGCAGCGGAAGTATAGAACAGCTTTCTACTGATCAGTCACTTGTACAGCTTTTATACGAACAGGGACACATTACCAAAGAAGAACAATCTTCACATGCCCACCGCAATATTATATTTCCTGTTCTTGGTCATCTGACAGCTGATCCAACAATTGAAATATCACAAATTGAAGGCGGAATTTCTTACGGTGACCTGATTATTATATGTACCGATGGTTTGTCAGACTATATTTCAAAGGGAGATTTTGAAGAAACACTTGCACTTCCAATTGGTATGCAAAAGAGACTTTCAATGCTTATTGACAAAGCTTTAGCTAACGGAAGCCCAGACAATGTTACAGTCATGGGCATATCCGCTTTTGATGAATAGCTTTATTTAAGGAATAAATAATAAATCAATCCGTAAATAAAGGATGCCGCCACCCCATATAGTATAACTGGTCCCGAAATTACAAATATTTTTGCACCAAGACCTAAAACAAAACCCTCTGCTTTGAATTCAAGTGCCGGCGACACTACTGCGTTTGCAAATCCTGTTATTGGGACAAGCGTACCTGCACCGCCATGTTTTGCAATTTTTTCATACCATCCTAACCCAGTAAAGATTGCACTTAATACTACAAGGCAGATTGATGTATATGTTCCAGCGGATTTTTCATCAAGTCCGATTGACTTGAACCATATCAGAAATGCCTGACCTATGCAACATATTAGTCCTCCTATTACGAATGCCTTAGGAATGTCTATCCAGCTTTTAGAGCCGGGTGATGCTTTCTTCACCATATTCTGATATTGGTTTTTACTTACTTTCATATTAATCCCCCATCCTTTTTGCTATTTATTTACCCAAAGCAATGCAACTGCCCCTGTTGTGTTATTATGTAATTATTATATCATAATATTTTTATTTAATTCATTTGATAATAAGGAAGTGATTAATTGCTTAAAAATATTCTTAGTCCTGATGAGTGCAAAAATTGCAGAATATGCTGCGGATTTGAAAGCTATGAGCTATGGGAGACACCAATTGTTTCAGATGACCTGAAAAATCATATTTTAGCAAATCATCCTGAGCAGAAATTTATACGCAAAGGTAGCAGCTGGCTGTTCCGTATGGAACGTAAAAATGATAACGAGCTATATTTTTGCCCGATGCTTGATATGAATACAGGCTGCACACTTAAAGACGATAAACCGTTTGACTGTAAAATCTGGCCTTACAGAATCATGAATATGGGGGGAAAGCGTGTAATCACGATTGCATCAATATGTCCGCCAATGTACAGCAAACCGTTAAGTCAACTTATAAACGAACTTAACGAAACTGGACTTGCTGACAAAATTTTTGCAGAAGCTGATAAAAATCCTGACATAGTAAAGGAGTATGAACGAGGTTATCCCGTTCTTTTAATAGAAAAATAATAATACGCATACTTTATGGATTTCCATTAAGTATGCGTTTTATTATAGTATGCTTACTGCGTACAGCAGACCAACCATTCCAATCAGGAATACAACTGAAATTTTAACTGCCCATTGCCATGAAATAAAATTACCGTTATTAAAATAAGTTCTTTTGTTTATATCCAATTTTACCAGAGCATTTGCAGGACTTTTAATATCATATGTAACAACAACATTTTGCCCCTTGAATATTTTGTCTGATTTATTTATTTTGATGTTGTCAATTACATATTGTTTTTTATCGACAGTATATTTCACATTCATTCTAAGAGTTTTCCACTCAGCTCCGCCAAGCTTTTCATTATGTTCAGTTATACACATTACTTCTCCGAATACATTTTCAGAGTGCTTAAGTATCTGTCTTACCTTACTATATTTATCTAGCTTTGTCAATATATTTACGATGGACGAAAGTATAACTAGACTACTTACTAATATCAATATTACGGCAACTATATTCACTATGCATCCCTCCGAATACATTGTACCATATTATTCAATAATATTCAATATATTACTTTTCAAAATAATACACAAAAAAAGCTGCCCGTTCTGCATCCGGGCAGCTTTTTATTTAGATGTTAGAATAACGTAATGTTAATCTTTCATGAAACTATTCAGCTTTAAGCTAAAATTAGCTTCTCTTCTTAGCAACGATTGCTGCTGCAGCAAGAGCTACAGGGATAACAGCAAGTGCAACTGAAGCATTACCTGTTGCTGGGTTTTCAGCTGGAGCTTCGTCTTCAACTGGAGCTTCGTCTTCAACGATTTCTTCTTCGCCTTCAACGCCTTCACCAGATTCAGCATCTTCAATTTCAACTGCATTTGAGAATGCAACTGTCATTGAATCCCAGAACCAAGGTGTTGATGTGTAGAGGTTCATGTATTCGAGGAGGTATCTAGCGTTAGTTACCTTACCATCTGATACTGAATCCCAATCAAATGAGAGTGTATTTTCGCCCCAATCGAATACCTGAGTATCGTTGAGTGACATTGTGTACTTGTTGTTTACTGTAAGACCGCCTGTGAAGAGGTTGAATGCCCAGCTCTGCTGTGTTCCAACAAATCCTGAACCTTCAGCATCATAGTAGTCCTTACCATAGAGGTGCTGACCGAATGATGGGTTGTACCAGAAATCATCCTTCTTTTCTGTGAAACCTTCACCAAAGTGCTTATCATCAGCCTTCTTAACATAAGAAGCTGTGTTCTTATCTCTTGAATCGATGTTTACATAGAGAGCAGAAGTTGTGAATGTGAATGTAACATCTTCGTAGTTAGCGATAACGTCGTTAAGAACTGGGAGTACATTGTGGTAGCCAACCTTACCAATTCTGTCGTTGAGGTCGCCTCTGTTGAGTTCGAGGTAGTCAATGAGGTCAAATTCATCATAAACCTTTGACTGTGTAGCTGTGATAAGGTCATATTCATCATTCTGAACCTGCTTGCCATCAGCATTTGTGATAACATAGTCAGAACCAACTCCGTTTGGTCTAGCAATACCGTTAACTGTTGTCATCATTGGGAAAAGGTTAATCTTTTCGCCAGCGTTTGTTGAAGCGATCTGTGGCTGAACCTTTGTCTGGATTGCATTCTTAAGAACTGCAAGAGCATTAAGTGTTGCAGTCTTATCAGCCTGTGTAACAGCGTCAAAAGCAACACCAGAAATATCAGGAGCACCTGTAGCTGTAAGAGCAGCACCATTAACGTCTGTGCCAATAACCCAACCACTTACTGTAGCGATATCAGCATTAATTTTAGCAAGTTCAGCAGCATTAGCAGCTGAAATAGCTTCAAATTCTGTGCTGATTGTGCCAGCAGCAACAGCAGCGTTGAACTTCTTCTGTGAGTCATCCTTGATGCCGTGCTTTGTTTGAGCAACGATCTGAACTCTTACGTTTGAGTCAAATGCAACTGCACCATTATCGATACCGCCTGTTGTAGCACCTGTAGCAACAGGGATTGTAACGATAGCATTATCACCAACAAATGTAATCCATGTTGAGAAGTTAGCCTTATCATTCTTGCTGCCGATTTCCTTTGTCCAAACCTGAGTTGTACCTGGCTTTGTAACAGTAATTGTGTAAGTTGTCTCGCCAGCCTTATACTTGTTAACATCAGCATTGTTCATTGTGATCTTAAGATCTGTAGCAGCTGTAAGGTCAAGACCTGAAGCAATTGTTGTTATTGTAGCAGTACCGTCTTCGATTGTCTTTGTTTCTCTAACGAGGTCATATGTAAATGAACCCTGCTTAGCTTCTTCAGCTGATACTGTTGTAGCCATTGCAGATACAGCTACTGCTGCTGCTGAAAGAGCAGCGATTGTCTTTTTCATGTTCATGAAAAAAATCCTCCTTGTTTTGTTGTTATTTTTATTCTATATATCTCCAATAATATTGGAAACACGTATAACGAATATACGGAATATGTATCCATCCGTATATCACGCTATTATTTTATCATTATGCGTCTAAAGTGTCAATGTACACTAAATACAAATTTAAGTTTTGCAATTCGTTCACAATGTACATTTTGGATATTAAATAAGCTAATTTCTGATAAATAAATTTATTATTTATTACAATAATAAGAAAATCGTAACAATATTGTAATTTTTGAATGTAAGCACTTTGCAGAAATGGGGAGGACATTTCCATCCTCCCCTTATTCATTACTATATTATAAAGCCTTAGTTTCATTCTCCTCGAATATCTTTGCAAGAACATCAGCGGCAGGCATAGCGCCGAGGTCGCCATCCTTTCTTGAACGGAGAGAAATTGTATTTTCTTCTGCTTCCTTATCTCCGACAATAAAGAAATATGGAATCTTTTCAAGCTGAGCCTGACGAATCTTATATCCGATCTTTTCATTTCTGTTGTCAACAGTAACTCTTATGCCTCTGTTGTCAAGCTTTGTACTGATTTCGTTGGCATATTCAAGGGCTCTGTCTGTAACAGGGAGAATTCTTATCTGTTCAGGTGAAAGCCAGAGTGGAAATGCACCTGCATACTTTTCAAGGAGAATTGCAAGTGTACGTTCATAACATCCGAGTGATGTTCTGTGGATAATATAAGGCATTCTCTTCTGTCCGTCTGTATCAATATATTCCATACCAAATTTTTTGGCAAGAAGCATATCTATCTGAATAGTACAGAGTGTATCTTCCTTGCCGTATACATTCTTAGCCTGAACGTCAAGCTTAGGACCATAGAAAGCAGCTTCGTCCACTCCTATATCATACTTTACATCAAGGTCTTCAAGTATCTTATACATAAGCGCCTGTACTTCATCCCACTGTTCAGCGGTGCCTTCATATTTAGCAGTATTGTTAGGATCCCACTGCGAGAATCTGAATGTTACATCTTCAAGCAGACCAAGCTTGCCCATGAAGTATTTGATAAGTTCAAGGCACTGCTTAAATTCTTCTTCAAGCTGTTCAGGACGGAGAATTATATGTCCCTCTGTAATTGTGAACTGTCTTACTCTGATAAGTCCGTGCATTTCGCCGCTGTCTTCGTTACGGAAAAGTGTTGATGTTTCACCAAGACGCATTGGAAGGTCACGGTATGAACGCTGTCTGTTAAGGAATACCTGATACTGGAACGGACATGTCATAGGACGAAGAGCAAAGCATTCCTTTGTTTCATCGTTAGGATCACCAAGAACAAACATGCCGTCAAGGTAATGATCCCAGTGCCCAGAAATCTTGTAAAGTTCTCTCTTTGCAAGGAGAGGAGTTTTTGTAAGGAAGTAACCCTTCTTCTGCTCTGTATCTTCAACCCATCTCTGAAGAAGCTGGATAACTCTTGAGCCCTTAGGGAGCATGATTGGAAGTCCCTGACCGATGTAGTCAACAGTTGTGAAGTATTCAAGCTCACGTCCAATCTTGTTATGGTCACGTTTTTTAGCTTCTTCAAGCATAGTAAGATGAGCTTCAAGCTCTGAAGCCTTAGGGAAAGAAACACCATAAATTCTTGAAAGCTGCTTGCCCTTTGCATCACCTCTCCAGTATGCGCCTGTACAAGCTGTAAGCTTGAATGCCTTGATAACAGCTGTGTTCATAAGATGCGGACCAGCGCAGAGATCTGTGAAATCACCCTGCTTGTAGAATGAGATATCCTCGCCCTTGTCAGCATGTTCCTTGCAAAGCTCAACCTTGTAAGGCTCGCCCATTTCTTCAAGCACCTTTATAGCTTCGTCAACAGGAAGTCCGAACTGTTCAAGTTCAATGCCTTCCTTGACAATCTTCTTCATTTCAGCTTCAATCTTTGAGAGGTCATCAGCAGTAAATGCTCTTTCACCGTCAAAGTCATAATAGAAACCTGCATCAATAGCAGGACCGATTGCAAGCTTTGTGTTTGGGAAAAGACGTTTTACAGCCTGAGCTAGAACATGTGATGTTGTATGCCAGAAAGTCTTTTTGCCTTCTTCGCTGTCGAATGTAAGAACTTCGAATGTGCAGTCCTTATCAATAGTTGTTCTTATGTCACAAACCTTTCCGTCGATCTTAACGCAGCAAGCAGCCTTATAAAGACCAGCGCCGATACCCTTTACAATTTCGGCAGCAGACATTGCGCCCTCAATTTCACGGATGCTTCCGTCCTTCAATGTAAGCTTAATCATATTTATTACCATTCCTTTCTTGATGTTTTGTGTGGTTTTTGCATAGCAAAATTTCGAACGGTAGTTCGAAAAGCACAAAACTCATAGTTTGAAAGATTTATCTTTCAAACTTTTTTCCTCCTAAATTTTCTTCATATATTAATTTTATCCTAAATACACTTCTTATTGTAATATTTTGAGTCAGCCAAACCTGATACTATATATAATATACAACATATTGTGACATCTTTCTCAAGCAATATCAGTCTTCATAAAGGTCGCCGCTGTTTTCTTTGTTAAGAGTTCCGTCCATTTCAATCATCAGAAATTTTGTCAGCGATTTAACGACAGGTCTGTGCCTTGTACCCTTTGGTACTATTATAAATTCTCCCTGGTTTATCGGAATAAGTCCGTTATCAGTATCAATGTGGAACGAGCCTTCTATTACATAAAACAACTCATCGGAGTGCTCATGAACATGGAAATTAAGAGTTCGGTTTTCCACCTGAACAACGCTAAGAACATTTCCATTAAGCCTGCCTATTTTGTCGTACACATAAAGTGCGTCAACTGCATTGACTTTTTCAAGAAGATTAACCTTTTCCATTTCACTACCTCCGTTATAGATTTTAAAAATGATAAAATAAAAACGCCCCATGATAAACAGCAGATGCCATTTGTCAAGGGACGATAATATCGTGATTCCACCCATGTTCATATACTGTGAAAAATAATATCAGAACAGTATATCTCATTATGCTCTGTAACGGGAGCAGCCGCTGTTTATTGGACAGACTCAAAGGCGGTGTGCATTCCTTACTGGTTAATTCCGCTTGCAGCCGATGGCGGAAAATCTCTGAAAACCGGATGAAGGATGCCTTCCTTATCAACGCTTTATGAATATAAATAACGTAATTTATATAATACCACACCTATTTATTTTTGTCAACCGTCTATTTAAACAGCAAAAACGTTTAAATATTATTAATTAGTGTCAAAATTTATAAATTTTCTTGACAAACAAACTGATATATATTAAAATATATAAATGATTGCAATATATTTATATATAGATGTATCTGCACTTGAGCTACTTGAGCAGTCATTGAATATAAATTGCTTATCTTTTTGTTACTTCTATGGTTGAATAGAAGATTTTCATATATTTTTATTTGATTTTTCTGGATTTTAAGAGGGTTAAAATAATATATCGGATTATTATTTATATGACATTTGCCAATGAATGTCTGCTGCTCATGCAGCAAATTATGCCGGGTAATATGACTGTCATTTTTTAATAGCGTGAAAATTTACTATCGACCTCCGAAGTAATGTTTAACATTATTTTATTATAAGGAGGTATATCGTCTTTGAACACGACAACTGCTATTATTATAGCTATATTGACTTTTATTGCCGGTTCTGTAATCTGCGGTTTAATAATGTTTCGATTTGGAATCAAGTACCGTATGCAGCAGGCAGAATCAGCTATCGGATCAGCTGAAAAAGAAGCTGAACGTCTTATTGAAGCTGCTAAAAAAGAAGCCGAAAGCAAGACCAAGCTTGCTCTTGTAGAGGCAAAGGACGAAATTTACAAAAGCCGTTCCGAACTTGAAAAGGAAATAAAAGAACGGAGAAATGAAATCTCCCGTCAAGAACGCAGAGTTCAGCAAAAGGAAGAAAATCTTGACAAGAAAAACGATAACCTTGAAAAGAAAGATGAACTTCTCCAGAAAAAACTGAAGCAGGCAGACGATAAACTTGATGAAGCCGATCGTATCAAGAAATCTGAAATGGAAATCCTTGAACGTATATCCCAGTTCACAATGGAACAGGCCAAGGATCATCTCCTTTCAATGCTTGAAAATGAACTTGCTCATGATAAGGCTCTCAAGATACAACATTATGAACAGCAACTCAAGGATGAATGTGAAGAAAAGGCAAGAGATCTTATTTCACTTGCTATTTCAAAATGTTCTGCTGATCAGGTTTCTGAAACTGCCGTATCAGTTGTTCCTCTCCCTAACGACGAAATGAAGGGACGTATCATCGGACGTGAGGGACGTAACATCAGAACACTTGAAACTCTTACAGGCGTTGATCTTATTATAGATGATACTCCTGAAGCTATTACTCTTTCCTGCTTCGACCAGGCAAGACGTGAAGTTGCAAGAATTGCTCTTGAAAAGCTCATTGCTGACGGCCGAATTCATCCATCCAGAATTGAAGAAATGGTTGAAAAGGCAAAGCGTGAGGTTGAGCATAAGATCAAGCAGGAAGGCGAACGTGCTGTTCTCGAAACCAACGTTCACGGTCTTAACCATGAGCTTGTAAAGCTTATCGGACGTTTAAGATATAGAACATCTTACCGTCAGAATGTTCTCAACCACTCAATTGAAGTTGCTCATCTTGCAGGAATTATGGCAAGCGAGCTTGGAGTTGATGCAAACCTTGCAAGACGTGCAGGTCTTCTCCACGATATCGGCAAGGCTCTCAGCTATGAAATTGAAGGTTCTCATGTTCAGATTGGTGTCGATGTGTGCCGTAAGTATAAGGAAAGTCCTGATGTTATTCATGCAATTGAAGCACATCACGGCGATGTTGAAATCAAGTCCGTTGTTGCAGCTCTTGTTCAGGCAGCAGATGCTATATCAGCTGCAAGACCTGGCGCAAGAAGCGAGAATTATGAAAACTACATCAAGCGTCTTCAGAAGCTTGAAGAAATCTGTACCTCTTACGAGGGCGTTGAAAAGTCCTTTGCTATCCAGGCAGGACGTGAAGTGCGCATAATGATTCTTCCCGATCAGGTTGATGATGACAAGATGGTTATTGTTGCAAGAGATATTGCACAGCGAATTGAGAATGAAATGGATTATCCTGGACAGATTAAGGTTCATCTGATCCGTGAAAGCCGAGCAATTGCATTCGCAAAATAAAATAGTTTATTAGCATCAAACCCTGTACAGAATATGTGCAGGGTTTTTGTGAAAAGACAAACAATGAGGTGGTTATATGCCAAAAACGATTTTCGGCACTACTGAAAAGTCAAACTTTATTCTTAACATGAAATCCACAACACTGCAAAAGTGGATACATGGTGTTCTTATTTTCTGCATCATCTTCCCTCTTCTCGGAGCAGCAATTCTTTGCGGTTCAGATAAAAGGACCTTTATTTCAGGAGCATTCCTTTATGCAACAGGATTTACATGCATACTGTTTTATCTGATTGTAATGCTTAAAAAAGATGTGCTGTTCAAGGACAATAAGTCTTACATAGCTATCATACTTATGTCAATACTGGGACTTGTATCATATTACATAGCGTTAGGGAGAATTTCTGGCACAGGATATGAGGTATCAACTCCGCTCATTGGAAACCTTGGCCGTCAGGAAGGATACCTTGCATTGCTTTCCTATTTCGGAATATTTCTTCTGGCGACAACAGTTTCATCTCAAAAAACAGTTCTAAACATAATGGATTTACTTGTTGCGGCTGGATTTGTTCAAGCAGGGGTTGCTGTCCTTCAGCATATTCCTGGATTATCATTTCCGTCTGATTACCGTGACCTCCCTGTAATAGCTTACGAAAACGTAAACCTTTCAAGCGGACTTGCAGACAGCCCGATATTCTTCGGATCACTTATGACACTTCTCACAGGTATAGCTATCACTGGCGCTATTTATGACAAAAGCATAATCAGAGCTAGAATATATAGCGTTGGAGCGGTATTCTTCTTCCTTACATCCCTGTTCACATCATCAATTGTACCTCTCATCGGTATCGGAGCGGTTGTAGTTGTTTTAGTAATCTTACAGCTTATAAATGCAACGAACGGAAAACAGCGTACATTTGAATCAAAGCTGTTTAAAACTCCGTCAGCAAGGCTTGCAGTTATTATAATTGCTCTCGGTATTACATTGCTAATTGTAGCACTTACACAAGGCATAAACATTGTTGACTATATAGGTGTTGACAACAGACGTATGCCAAGGGATAAATCAATTGCATTCTATGACAGCTTTTACAGGCTTTATGTCAGTGGATCTATGTCTCCTGTAAATACACAAGGACTTTATGAAATTGCATGGAGCAACGCTCTTGAAATAATCAAGAATAATCCGCTCTTCGGTATTGGACCTGACTGCCTTGCAATTGAAAATCTACTTATTGGTAAACAATTTGACTTTCTTGATAAGAGTTATAATGAATATCTGTACACCGCAGCAACAAGAGGAATTCCTGCGCTTATAGTTTACCTTACCCTTATCGGTTTCTCAATAAAGCGTATGATTACAGGCTTCAAGGCTTTTAAATCTGACAACAGCAGTTGGTTCAGAGCTGCATTGCCAGTTGCTTTGCTTGCATATCTTGTACAGGCGTTTTTCAGTGCTAGCACAATAACAGTAGCTCCTTTCTTCTGGCTTCTCCTTGGATTTGTATGGTCAACAAGACTTGACAATCAAGCAGAAAAACCTAAGAAAGCTAAGAAATAATAAAGAAACAGGCTGTCAAGAAATTTGACAGCCTGTAATAATAGTAATAAAATGTATTTATCTTGTGTTGGAAAGCTTCCATCTGAAAGTTGATATTCTCTGCGCTTTTGTGTTGTCGTATGAAATATTGCTGCATGCAACTGAAAGATCATTGTATGTATAATCAATCTTTGAAGATTTAGAACCGAAAGCAAGTGACGCCTTAACAGCATCCGTACCATAGTTTCTCTGAATAACTGCTCCAAGCTTATGGAATTGTCTTTCAAACTCAACAATTTCCTTTGCAAGAATCGGCTTTGTATCACAAAGATTATAAACGCCCTGATATGAAGATGTAGTCTGTGTGAGAACACCAAGTACGAAGTCAATAAGATTGTATAAGCAACAGAACGAATAACCATAATCTCCATAACCATACACAAATGAACATCCGTCTTTAGGATCATAAATCTTTGAATGAAGATTTTCGACGTATTCCTTTGTATATATAGGACACACTCTCATAATAACGCCTGTTGTACTAGGCTTAAGCGCCTTTGAAAAAGCCTTTTCAGTATCGTACTTCATTTTTGCATACGCAGTAGTCGGCTTTTCAAGTGCGGTTTCCCTGATAGGCTCTCTTGTTTTCTGAACAGCATAAATCTGATATGTACTTAAAACCATAACATCCTTAATGCCTGCGTTCACTGCTTCCTTAAATAAATACTTATCGACATTAGTGCTGATTTTTTCATAGACAGGTGTTATTATTGCAGGAAGATCATTATCTACGGAACATGCAAGATGAACCAAAGCGTCTATCTTACTGCCCCCAATAACACTTGTTATTTTATCTTTATCGTCAATCTGAGCCTGAACAAAGCTAAAATTAGGTCTGCCCATAAAAGGACTCGGATCCTTATCGGTTCCGATAACATTATATCCCTTTGCCAAAAGCACTTCTGTCATCTGTGCTCCTATTAATCCTGAGGCTCCTGTTATTAGAACAGTTTTCATATGTTGTCCCTCCGTTCCTATATATTTTTTCTATTTTATATATATAATTATAGCATAAAACTTAAATATTTCAATAGTTTTTTTCTCCAAATTTGCTTTATATTTTGTATATATGCCACAATATTTTTGGAAATATCAGCTTGTATTATTAATTAAAATGTGATATAATTTAAAATTATTATGAAAAGAGCAATATTAATGATAAATCCATATGTAAACTCTGACAACAATAAGCGTTACTATACACAGAATTTCTACCTTCAACGCAGATTTGGGCAAAAGGTCATAAAAGTGTCCCTGAACGGCGGGTTTAGCTGTCCTAATATTGATGGTACCAAAGGAACAGGTGGATGTACTTACTGTTCATCATCGGGAAGCGGAGATTTTGCCGGAAACCCGCTTGAAAGTATTTTCGAGCAATTCAGACATGTAAGGGAAATTCTGAACAAAAAATGGGAAACGGGACTTTATATCCCTTATTTTCAAGCAAATACAAATACGTATGCGCCGCTGACCCGTCTGAAAGCTTTATATGAGGATGCACTTACACAGGATGATGTTGTAGGACTTGCTGTTTCAACCCGACCTGACTGTATATCTGATGAAACTGCTGATTATCTTGCAGAGCTTTCTGAAAGAACATATCTTACTGTTGAACTTGGACTTCAGACAATCCATGATGAAACAGGTAGAAAAATTAACCGCTGTCACACTTATGAGGATTTTCTTTCAGGTTATGAAAAACTGCACAGCAGAAAAATAAATGTCTGCGCACATATTATCAATGGACTTCCGGGAGAAACTCATGATATGATGATGCAGACAACATCTGCACTTTCTCAACTTGAACTTCACAGTCTGAAAATTCATTTGCTTCATATTATTGAGGGGACAGTTCTTGCAGAACAGTATAAAAACGGCGAATTTGAGGCAATGACCTATGATGAATATGTAAATACGGTCTGTGACCAATTGGAGATACTTCCTCCTGACCTTATTATACAGCGTGTCACTGGTGACGGAGATAAAAATACACTTATTGCTCCTTTGTGGAGTCTGAAAAAGTTTACTGTCATGAATGGAATAGACAAAGAACTTGTAAGGCGAAATTCATGGCAAGGGAAATTTTATACAAACAAAAAAGTATTTTAATGGTGTTGTAAAGGATCTTATAATCCCTCTGATGTAATAAGCTTCTTTGTCTGTGGAACGGTGAACAAGATTACTGCACCGATAAGTGTAAATACAAGTTCAGGAAGCATATATGTACCATTATAAAGGAAACTGTACAGCCACTCATTACTAGTCTCAAATACATCCCATATCTTACCTGATGAATGCCAGATAACTACTCCGCTTAAAACATGAATTGCAAATCTGATAACAATTGCAATAACTGTGCCAGTTATCCATCCGCTTACACCCTTTGTTTTAAACATTCCTGCAAGTCCAATTACTGTATATGCAAAAATATAGTCAAGGAAAATACATGACACAAGCATTACAGGAGTAAGGCCCCAGCCAAAAAGTCCATCTACAACAACGCCTTGTCCGAACTGAAGCAGAGAATAAGCAAAAGCTACAAACAAACCTTTCTTTATGCCATGCTTTACGCTGAATATTACTATTGGGAGCATTGACATCAAGGTTATTGATCCACCCCAAGGAATGCGAATTATTTTTATACAGCTTAGTACGAATGCAAGTGCAACCATTATTGCACCTTCAACAAGAATTTTTACTTTAGTGTTTTTCATGAAAATATCCTCCATCATATTATTTGAACAGAATAGAAAAAGCCACAGGTTAATCACCTGCGGCTTGAATATCGTAAAATTCTTTAATGAATTTCCTACGTCGGCATTATCCGAATCAGGTTTATGGGTCGAAGCCAAACTTCCTCTCAGCCCTTGCAAGCTCCCCTATTCAGTTCAAAAATTATTTTACCACGAATAAGTATACTTGTCAATCATTATCAGTAAAAATTTTAGAAATTCGAGACATTGATTCATTATATTCTTCCTCAGAGGAATTCTTGAAAATAAGAAGTTCCTTTTCTCTTCCGGAAGCCTGAATTTCTGTCGGAATATCAAAATTAATTCTGCTTATATATTCATCCCAGTTGTTGATCTTCCATGTGTCACGGTCACTGTCTCTCTTAATCATTCTCTGCCTGCATACCTCAGGATCGGTCTGAACCCAAATTACAGCAAGCTCTGCGCCTTTTTCAGCAAGCTTGTTTCTAAGGCCATTCATATAACTAACATCTCTGATTTCTCTTGTAAACGGAGCATTGATAAGAACCAGATCCTCATAATCAAGGGCTTCAAGAGCAATATCAACAATAGCATAATACTCATAATTTCTGATGTTTTCTTCAAAGAAGTCAGAACTGCGGTTATATTCTTCATTTGCAACTTTAAATATCTGTTTTGAAAGCACAATAAGCGCATCTTTATCAAGATAAACAATATGCTTAAGATTTTTAGCTAGCTGTTTTGAAATAAAAGTTTTTCCGCAAGCTGGCGGTGATGTTACAAGTATGAGTTTTTTCACTTGAATCGTCCTCTCATTTAACTTACTATAATCTAAGGTAAATTTATTACCTGTATTTGATTTATTATAAGGAACAAGTCCTCCTAACTTTTTTATAATAATATAACCTGCACAGAAAGTCAACAAATATCTCCATATTTATTGATTACGTCAGTTTTCAATGTCTGAATGGCAATGTAAAGGTCAAATTATTATATAAAGTTCACTCTAATATATATATTTTATATACTAATAATACAAAAAATCCATAAATATAACAACTTTTCTTCTTGAATTTAGTTTTTCAATATGATAAACTACATGTAAAGAAAACGATTACAAATCACCTAAAAGAAATGATAGCATAAAGGAGTGAAGATTATTATGCCTGCAAAGAATTTAACATTATCAAAAAAGCCTTCTTTAATGCATCTTACATGGCCAATTTTCATTGAACTGCTAATGGCATCGCTTACAGGAATTGTTGACCAGATAATGATATCTCAGTATGATGAGCCTGCATTAGCTACAATAGGTACAGGCAATACAATTATTCTGCTGTTCATTCTTACTTTCTCAGTTTTCAGTCTTGCAACAACAATACTAATTTCACAATACATAGGTGCAGAAAAAAAAGAAACACTAAGTACTATTTATTCCCTTGCCATCGCAGTAAACGCTATCCTCGGTGTTGTTGTCAGTGCAATTCTTGTCATATTTGCCTCTCCTATAGCGGAAATTATGAATGTGCCTCCAAGTCAATATGAAAATTTCTGCGGATATGTAAGGATAACTGGCGGTTTTCTGTTTACTCAGGCCATCTTCTCAACCTTTACTGCAATTCTGAAGAGCAACGCTGTAGCAAAACCGATTATGATTATCTCAGTATCAATGAACATAGTCAATATAGGATTGAACTATGTATTGATGTACGGCATCGGGTCATTCCCTGAACTTGGAATAGTTGGTGCTGCAATTGCAACTGTTACCAGCCGTATTCTTGCTGTAATAATGATAATTGTATTCTACACAAAAACTATAAGAACTAAGATTTCTATTAAAAAGCTTATTCCTTTCCCAAAGCAAATTCTGAAAAGCATGCTGAAAATTGGATTGCCGTCTGGCGGTGAAACTGTTTCATACAACTTTACACAAATTATAATTATCGCATGGATAAATGGCTTCGGAGAAGTTCAGTCAACATCAAAATTCTATGTCACTTTGTTTGTAATAGTGTCATGTATGTTTTCAAACGCAATTACGCAAGCTTCACAGATACTTGTTGGCTACCATATTGGCGCTAAAAATTATGACGCTGCAAAGAAACAGACAAACAGAACTCTTTTCATTGCAATTACTGTATCTGGATTTGTTGCATTCATTCTGTGGTTGCTTTCCCCTGCTATTATGAATCTTCTCACTGATAATCCTGAAATAGTAAAGCTTGTCGGCAAAATCCTGCTTATTGACATATTCCTTGAAATGGGCAGAGCAATAAATGTAACAATGGTAAGAGCGCTTCAGGCAGCAGGAGATACCGTATTCCCTATTATTATCGGAATAATTTCAACGTGGGTACTTGCTGTCGGCTTATCCGCAGGTCTTGGCATTGGTCTTGGCATTGGTCTTATAGGTGTATGGATTGCAATGGCATCAGATGAAATCATCCGTGGAATAATCTTTATTTTCAGATGGCACTCAGGCGCATGGAAGAACAAAGACTTCGTAACTTGATTATTACAAATCCGGTTCTGTATCATGCGGAAAAACCTTTTTATTTGACGCTTTCATTACTACATCTGCTGCTGTTTTTATTTCCTCCGGAACAGCAGCATCACTGCAGTCTCCTGCATCTGCGAAAACACCGTTCCAGCCGTTGTTATATGCGGAGATGTATTTATCATTAAGGCTCCGACCACTTTTATCATTTGCATACTCAGCCTTGCTTATGATACACGGTTTTGTTCCGTCAAGAGTATATTCTTTAGGAGTAAGTTCAAACGGAAAACCAGCCCAGCTGTTATTGCAATAATAGTAATGAATTGAATAAAAATCCAAATAGCCATTAATGTCGCCACTTTTTCTCAGCTTAAAATCCGAAACATAGTTACCGTTGCGATTATCGGAATTGTATTTAACTTTTGACATCCCGACCGTGACAAGAATTTCGGAATTGCTGTGAACAGCGGCGGCATTTTTTGCAAAAAATGCCGTAAGATCATCCCACTGTGCATACTGCGTCCCAATTTTTTCAGCAATTATATCAGGTTCATCAAAAATGTCCACTGCAAGAATATAGTTATTGTCAGTATATCTTGTTACAAAAGGAGCAACATACCCCTTAACGTATGTATCTATAAGAGTTTTGTTCTTTGCCATGCTGTTCCATCTGGCTGTGTCACTTCCCTCTGTAAACACTTTTTCTGACAGAAGCACAGGGATAAGATACACTTTATTTTCTTGAGCAGTATTTGCAATTACATCAAAATTATCAAAAAATTCTTCATCTATTTTATTAAAACTACCATCATTATAAAGCTTGACAGGACAAGTCAAAAATTCCATCCGGATACAGTTTATCCCTGAATTTCTCAGTTCCTCAAACATATTCGACCAGTATTTTTCATCATGCAAACTATTTATTTCAATAGAAAGAGAAACTCCGTTCAGCCATAAAATTTTGTTTCCACTATAAAAATCTGTTCCGTTGATTTTTATTCTGTCTGTCTCCTGCTGAATGTCTTTTTCTATATATACCTTGTCTGATACTTCTGCTTGTCCTTTGCTCTCAGCGCATCCGCTAAAACAAAGAATTCCCGCAGCAGCCATACAGAAAATCTTACACACCATACTGTTTTTCAAGACAATCAACTCCCAGATTTTATATATAATATTGTATCACATTAAAGATAAAATTTAAACAACATTTTAATATTTTGTTGCAATGCACATTTTTAACACAGAAGTTTTGAGCATGTTTTCTTAAAAAGCAATCATATTTTCCGCTGCTATTTTTTGTATTCAAATATATGCAATTTAATAAAATCTGATGATTTTCACAAAAAATATTAACTTTACTGTACTTTTATTCTGCACGTCCGCATATTATATGACAGGCTATAAAGGAAATACTGATTAAAACAGTTTGATTACCCTCGCTCACAGAATAATTTTTCAATGACTTCAATTAATATCTGTGACTTTGATCAGCTCTTCCTTATTGAATTTTCAGTTGCGTTTCCCGGAACTGACGATGAACAGCATATCCTTAATATACTGCAAAGGAGCGGTGGACATGAGTAAAGGGAATAAAAAAACAAAAAAAGTTATAATGTTTATTTTTCTGGCTGCAATAATTGCTTTAGCATTGTTTCTGCTGATCAAAGCTAAGGGTGCGGCTGATGCCGACAGGATGTATGAAATGAGCACAAATGCACAGCGGGTTGAATATTTGAATTCACAAGGCTGGATAGTAAATCCTGATCCTGTTTCAAAAACAAAAATAACTATTCCTTCAGAATTTAATGACGCCTACACACAATACAATGATCTTCAATTGACACAGGGATTGGATCTCACTCCTTACAAAGGCGAAGAAGCTATGCTCTTTACTTACAAGATTCTTAATTTCCCTGATGACCCTGACAATGTAACAGCAAATCTACTTATTGTAAATGATCGTCTTGTTGCTGCCGATATAACAATTACAGGCGAAGGCGGATTCACCTGCGGAATTACAGGTTCATAAAAAAATACTGTCATATCATCTGCTTCAGACAGAATGATATGACAGTATTTTTATTAATCTAAAGTTCTTATTGTACCTGAACAAAGGTTGTCCTCTGCTCCGTTTTCATATCTTACAAGTAGTCTTCCAAAGCTGTCAATGCCTGTACACAAAGCTTTTGTTTCACTTCCAGACTTTACCACCATAATATTTCTGCCAATGAGAAGCGAACGTCTTCTGTACTCGTCAATAAAACTGTTGTCGTCAATATCCTTTAATCTTTCTTCAAGGCAATTCAGAATTTCTGCAGTAAGCTGACTTCTCGAAACGTTTTTACCCGTTATTTGCTTAATCGAAGTAGCAACTCCTTCAATTTCTTTTGGAAAAAATGTGTTTAAGACATTAATTCCAAGCCCAATAACTGCATATTCAAGACCGCCTTGCTCAACACCGATAGCAGCTTCAGTCAATATTCCGCATATCTTCTTGCCATTACAGAATATATCATTTACCCACTTAATCTGACATTCAATATTAGCAACCTTTTCTACTGCCTCACACACAGCAACCGCAGCGCAGGATGTAATCATAAGCGCATAGTCCACAGAAATCTTTGGTCTGAGAACAATACTCATATATACGCCCATTCCTGAAGGAGCGTAGAAATTTCTTCCCATTCTGCCTTTTCCCTGTGTCTGAAGTTCAGATACAACAGTTGTTCCATGTTCAGCACCAAGTTGAGCCAAGCTTTTTGCAAAGTTGTTTGTAGAATCTATTGTTTTAAATACGTCTATTTTTCTGCCTAAATTCTGAGTTTTCAGAAAGGAATTTATTGATGCTTCACTAAGAATATCATTGTCATTAGCAAGACAGTAGCCCTTATTTGTTACAGCGCATATTGAATATCCATCTTCTCTCAAAGCCTTCACTGCTTTCCAGACTGCACTTCTTGTCATATTGACAGAACGGGCAATTTCGCTTCCTGAAATGCTTTTACCTTTGTTTTCCTCTAGTACTTCAAGAACTCTGTCCTTTAACTTCATTTTAACACCTCCAATACTCTAATTTTTCACCTTAAAAATGCCTTAACAACCACTAGGATAACATATATACATTAATGAGTCTTTCACTAAAAATGAACGATTTGCATATAATGCGCAGAGGTGAAGAAAATGCTCGAATCACTCCTGCTTGTTATTGCAGTATCGGCAGACAGTCTTGCCGCTGCTATCGGTCTTGGCAGTGCCGGAATACGAGTCCCCATAAAATCATCATTTGTGATCTGTCTGATAGGAACAGTTTCGCTTGCATTATCGGTACTGCTCGCAAGCTTTTTGCAGAATCTTATACCACAAAATGCTTGCAGATGGCTTTCGTTCTCACTACTGATGATACTTGGAATATATAGTCTTATTCAAGAACAGTTCAGAAAAGTTCTGCGTCGCCGTGCGAAAAAGAAAAACCTTGCAATGGGAATTTATCTTGACGAATCCGAGGCTGACAAGGATTGCTCAAAGACATTGTCCCCAGGGGAAGCCGCTGTGCTCTCGGTTGCACTTTCGGCAGACTCGGTTGTAACAGGAGTAAGTGCGGGATTTATGACTATAAATATTCTTCTGCTTACAATAACGTCCCTTGCCTTTGGAATGCTCTGCATAAACTTTGGCAGTGGACTTGGCAGAAAACTCGCATCAAAAACCAGCGTTGATCTTGGATGGCTATGCGGAACAATACTTATCGCCCTAGCGGCATTTCAACTTTTCGGGTAAATTTCTTTTCAGCCTTTTTAATCAGGTTATCAAGAACATTTATAAAAAATTTATGTATAATTAATGCAAAGATAATGCCAAAAGCAAATCCTGCAATAATATCAGAAAAATAATGAACGGCAAAAAATATTCTTGATAAGCTTACCAGTAATGCAAAAATCAGACCTGCAACACCTGCAGCCTTTTTTCTGATAAACAGCGCTGTACCACTTGCCGCACAAGTAAGTGCATGACAGGATGGGAAGGAGTATTCACCTGTCGGAATCGGAATAAGCAGCTTGATTGATGGGTCAGCATTAAACGGTCTTATTCTTTCAAACAAAAGATTTTTGAGGACAACATTTCCGACAAGCGCTGATACTGCAAGAGTAAAAATCAATAGTGCGCCCGTAAGTCTCCACTTTTTACTGAAAAGCATTGCTATTCCAAGAGCAATCCATATCCCACCGCCTATCATCAAAAAATTTATTGCGCTGAAAAAATAGTCCAGAAATCCACCATGAAGATTCCCCTCTATAAAGTATAGAATCTTATCATCAATCTGCTGAATAAAATCCATTTATGTGATTTATCTCCTTTCATGCTTAATGTAAAAAATCATTCATTTGTATCATCACAGCAAAGAATATCGTCCTGCGATTCAAAGCCCTCTCCGTCCCTTCTGTCACACCGCACCTTAGGATAATACAAAAATGAAACAGTTAAAAGCAACAAAACACGCATTATAAATACAAACAGCGTACTTATAAGAAGATACTTTTCAACACTGATATTGCCTGCAAGATAATCTGTTCTGAGGAAATATGCTGATCCCCAATACAAACCAATTATAACAAAAATAAATACTATAGTTCCAATTATCCTGTCTTTTGAAAAACAACAATGCAGTTTCTGCTTAAAAGATAAGCGGAAAGCAAGAATAAAACCTGCCGGCAGAATGCCATAAACAATCATTGTTACAATTGCATCAAGAAATATATTTCTGTAATCTATATGTATATAAAAGTAATTGATACAATAAAATGCCGTGAATACTAATCCTGCTACAGCTGAAAACAGAACCGCTCTTGCATTGCTGAATCCAAGCTTTTTACTCTCACTTTTACCTGATACAGTAAAAAGCACCCCGACAATTATCAAAGCAGTATTCTGCAAGTAATTTTTTATCACTAAACTTGCATTGCCAATAAACTGTAACTGTTCAGCCTCATATCTTTTGGCTGTAAATATAGATATCATAGTTATCGCAAAATTCATTAGCAATGTAAGTACAATTACTCCAAAAATCATAATTGAAAGATACGCAAGTGCCCCCCAAGCGAATCTTTTTTTCTCTGCCATTTCGTCCTCCGTTTCAGCCGGAACACCGACCCCATAATCTCTCCGGAACTTTACCCGGATATAATAATCCTTATTTTTTCAAGATCTTTTTAATTGTCTTGATAACTGCGTCAATGTTATAAAGGAAAGTAACTATGAACCCTATAATAAGATAAATTAGTGAATTTTTCGGCTCTGTAATTGCAACGTAGCTCATTGCACTGATAATCAGCGTATTTAAAACAATTTTAAGGTGTGCTACCTTAAAAGGAGTATATCTTCTTGAATCAAATACTCTGATTACATAGCATGTAAAGTATGCAGCTGCGGTTGCAATTGCTGCGCCATAAACTCCCCATTTTGGAATAAACACAAAATTAAGTACAATATTTACGGACGCTGCAGCTAGGCTTGTGAGCATAGAATTTACTGACTTCTTATGCACGTTATAGACCTGCGACAGGAATTGGCACAGACACTGGAATGCCGTTGCAATTATAAGTATCGGTGTATAATGATAACTGAAAATATAGTTCTTTACAGGATCATCATCAACAAGCAGATAAGTAAACGGCTTAACAAGCATTATAATACCTGCTGCGGCTATGAAGATAATAGAACTGTATGCCGAAAAAATTCTTTTGTAGAAGATGCTGATGTCTTTTTCATTTTTATTTTCAATTGTAGAAATCTGCCAAGCCTGATAGAACAGCGTTGTTACCATAACAAGAAGTCCCGGAAGCTTATATGAAGCGGCATAAATACCGTTGTCATATTTACCTACCATGGCAATTACAAACCATCTGTCAGACGAACTTATAACCCACCATAATACATATGTAGGAATAAGCGGTATTGAGTATCTCACCATTTCTTTAAGCAGCTTGACACTGAAATACTTCATGTCAATGCTCTTATGAAGCTGACCTATGAGTGTCAGACCTATAAACGAAATTGCATCAGCAAATATTGTCGAAAGAATATACCCTGTAATGCCAAGGTTTACAACCTTTAAAAGAAGCACATTAAATAAGACCGTATTTAATGTTGCAACAATTCCGTCAAATGCGAAAAGCTTTACATAACCCTTTGCTCTTACAAAACTCCACGCAATCTGTCGAAAGGTTGAAAAATAACAGCATGCAAAAATCAGGAACGAGTAATCTGCAAATATATCTATAAGATTAAGTGTTGGTGAAAGCACCGCAAAAAAAGCAAGACCTGCAGTCGATGCAAAAATAGCTGTTGAATAAACTTTTTTACTGTCATATCCCTTATCCATTGCATAGCGGATTATTGCGTCAGCCATACAAATACTTACTACTGGATATATAAGATTTACAGTCTGAAATATTGTCTCTGCAATTCCGTATTCTTCTGTGCCAAGAACTCCGGTATAAAGTCTAATAAGCAAAAAGCTTAATATTTTAGATGAAAAAGAACCAATTGCGAAGATAAGCGTATTCCCTGCAAGTTTTCTGTATTTATTCATAGTCCGGTGTTTTCTCCCGAGATTTAATGGATTAGCTTGTTACAGTATCCCGTCATAAAGTTAATACCTTTCAGTGCATCTGCGGTAATAATCATCTCTTAAATCCTTATGACCCTGTAAAACAGCCGTCTGTTCTCAGACATCTATATATTTTTTCTTCTGGAGTGCAAAAAGTTTAACAATAAGCTGAACAGCTGCAACACCACCAAGAGTTACTGCAATCATCCATATAATTCTGTAAAAAGTTCTCATAAAAAATCATCCTTTCTGAAAGATTATTTACATTTATTATTAATTATATCATGAACAAACTAAAAATAAAAGAGGTAATCTCAAAAAAAGAGGCATTATTGCAATACTGTAACTTTTTTGTTACCACATTGCAATATAATACCCCATATTTTTTATTCTGTTTTGTTGTTTATATAGTTTAAAATCGAAAATCCAGTTATATTCTTATATTCCTAGAACAATTACACTTCTTGCAGGAATAATATAATCCCCCTCAACCGTACCTAGAGGCTGTGTTCCTGCCTTTTCACCGTTTATATATACATTATATTTTTCAAAGGCATACATTTTGACATCATAATTATTAGAATTAAGGAAAACAAGTATTTTTTCAAGATTGTCATCACCTGAAAGAGAGAATCCTACAATTTTCTGAGGAAGCTTATAGAAGTATCTCATATTTTCTGCAATCTCTTTTCCAGTTGGATATCTCAGTGCAGAATGTGCCTTCCTGAAAGCAATAAGCCCCTTATAATAATTATAAACATTCTTAAACTCACTCTTTCTGTTCCATTTAAGGCTGTTTACTATATCAGGAGAGCAATAGCTGTTATTGTCAAATGAAGCTCCTCCTGGCAAAGGCTTTGAACGCAGGAACTCTTGTCCTGCCTGAATGAACGGTACACCCTGTGCAAGAAAAACCATCGCCGCACACATCTTGTCCATCTTTATACGCTCTTCAACGCTGTCTGTGGGATTTGTATAATACAGTTTATCCCACAAAGTGAGATTATCATGTGCTTCAACATAATTTATTGTCTGCTGAGGATTATCCGTCCATGAAAACTTATTGAGATTAGGAATCTGAGGATGAGGTATACGCCCTGTCATGACCTCTCTTGCATATTCTTCAACACCCTCGGCACCATTGACATATCCACGTTCCTTGTTCTTAAAATTATTCCCTTTTACAGTATCACGGAAATCATCACTGAAATAGCCTACACCAGGAGTCTTTCTTGCATTTATTTTCATGCAGGTTTTATCATTCGAAAGCGCACAAGACCCGCCCTGCCAGCCCTCACCGTACAAAATGACGTTAGGGTTAATCTCTTTTAGTTTTACCGCCGCCTCATTTATTGTATCAATATCATAAAGCCCCATAAGATCAAATCTGAAACCATCTATCTTATATTCTGTTGCCCAATAGATAAGGCTGTCTATAATATACTTTCTCACCATAGGTCGTTCGGTTGCAACTTCATTTCCGCAGCCTGAACCATTTGAATAACCGTTGTTGAAAGATTTATCACATTCTCTGTAGAAATATCTCGGGAAAGTCTTTGTAAAGCATGAATCCGCTGTCTGTGCGGTATGGTTATACACAACATCCATTATGACACCGATACCTCTTGTATGCAAGGCATGAACAAGCCTTTTGAACTCTGCAACTCTTGATGTGCCGTTATAAGGGTTTGTCGAATATGAACCCTCGGGAACATTGTAGTTCATAGGGTCATATCCCCACTGGAACTGCGCCTTATGAACAGCTGACTCGTCAACAGTATAGTAATCAAAGCAAGGCATCAGCTGTACATGGGTAATCCCTATTTCTTTAAGGTGGTCAATACCAATACTATCGCCGCCGGCATTTATAAGTCCGCCCTCAACAAACGCAAGGAATCTTCCCTTGTAGCAGAACTTTACGCTTGGATCAATCGAAAAATCACGCACATGAAGCTCATAAATAACAGCATCTGTATAAGAATTCAACTTGACAGGCTTATAGCTGTCCCATCCTGCAGGGTTTGTCTTTGCAAGATCAATAACCATTCCCATAGCGCCGTTTACGCCTGCGGATTTTGCATAAATATCAATTGTTTCCTGCTCTATATCATCATAAGTTATGTTATATGTATAATAAACACCGTCAAGATCACCATAAGCCGTTTTCGACCAAACACCATCCCTGCCCTTTGTCATAAGAAGCCGTCTGTATGACTTTTCATCAGTACATGTGTGATACAGCTTTATAGTAACACTCTGAGCAACAGGAGCCCACAACTTGAAAATTGTTTCTTCCTTACTGTATACTGCACCCAGATCACTTCCGCCGTAATAATACTTTTGGTCTGTATCCTCAAACATCCAGTAACACCCCAGTTAATATTTCGTTTATAGTTATATTACACTATAATCAGTATTTTGTAAAGATAATGTCTTTTAAATTAATATTGGTTTATATTAAATAATAAATTGTAACATTAAAATATAATAAAGTTTGTATAATAGATATTAAAAGCTTAAAGTTGCAGAAAGTGTCTTTCTTTGTTATTATAATCAAATTTTTCTTGATTATATACTAAAAATATGATAGCATTTATATAATAAACATTAGGAGGTAACATTTATGTCAAAATCAGAACGCTTTGAAACAGTTTATCAGGAAGGCAGTCAACTTAAAAATGGTGTAAGACAGGTTATTGTTGACAAAGAAACAGGTGTAAACTATCTTTTTACCATGGCAGGATATGCAGGAGGACTTACCCCTCTCCTTGACAAAGACGGCAAACCTATTGTTACACTTATAGAAAACAAATAAGGTATTAATTCGAAAAATAAATGGCGACACAATTCTGCACCTGTAACAATAATACGACGCTTTCATATTATATAGTACATAAAACTTATTTTATGAAAGGCGGTATTTTTTATGAGTTGTCAGAACAGAGACTTTGTTGAGGGTGGCAGTGAAAGACGAAGATGCCCATGTGTATGCAGATGCTTTTGCAACGTAGGATTTGGCGGTTTTGAAGGTCCTCAAAATGTTGACCTTGGAGGTTCTGAAGGTCCTAATAACGAAGGAATGAGTGATCGCAGATGCCATCATAACGGAGAAATTGGCGGTTTTGAAAATCCTAATAACGGTGGAATGGGTGATTGCAGATGTCATCATAGCGGAGGTGTCGGCGGTTTCGAAGGTCCACAAAACAATGGTCGTGGCGGCGAAGTTCAGAGTGTTCAGAATAATCAGAACGTTCAGAGTGTTCAAGGCGTTGAGCTTGGCGTAAATTGTCGACGTGAAATTGCAAGATTCACAAGAGGAATAAGTGAACTTATAGGCTCATCTAAATCAAGTGAAGGCAAACTCTACAATGAAGCTCACAAACACACTGCAGAAGCAATTTATGCTCTTGACAGCGTTGATAAGCTTTCAAAAGAGGCTAAGGCAGCATATGAAGTTCTTTACTCGCAACTTGAAGATTCCGGATGTGATGATGAATGGAATTATGAAACTAGAAGATGCAGGCATTATATCCGTGATGCTCGTTCATTTTTTGAAAAATCAGCAGAGGAAAGACACCATGCGAAAAAGCATCTTAAATCAGCACTGAACAACATAGAGGATGCTAAGGCATATAACTGTAAAGCGTTTGCAGCTCTAAGTGATTTCAGAACTTGTATCAATGACGATGACGACGATTGCCACGGACATCACGGTGGTCACGGCCGCGAATTTGATTAAGATAACTATAGATAACCACAACTCAAAAAGTGGATACAGAGGTTAATCCTCACGGGAGTCGAAATAAGACTCCCGATACATAACTTAAATGTTAAAGTAGATTTACAGCTCCATAGTGGCGCTGCTTTTTTATATATATAGAAAAATATGTTGATAAATTCTTTATTGCCTGTTAAAATAAATATATAGTTATTTATAAACGGAGGTATTGCAATGGGAATGAACAGCAACGCTTGGAAGCGTCTTGAAAAATGTTATGAATGTGTAAAAGCAAAAGTAAATTTCACCCCTGAAGTAGCCCTTATCCTTGGTTCCGGACTTGGGAATTATGCTGAAAGTATAAAGATTGAAGCAACTCTTAATTACAGTGATATCGCAGGTTTCCCTGTTTCAACTGTATTAGGTCATAAAGGAAGATTTGTTTTCGGTTATGTTGAAAATGTTCCCGTTGTAATTATGCAGGGACGTGTCCATTATTATGAGGGATATAAGATGGAGGATGTTGTTCTTCCTATCAGGCTTATGAAAATGATGGGGGCAAAAATTCTTTTCCTTACAAATGCATCGGGCGGTATAAACAAGAACTTTCATGCAGGTTCATTTATGCTTATCAATGACCAGATCTGTATGGCACCGTCACCTCTTATCGGCGAAAATATAGACGAGCTTGGTCCACGATTCCCTGATATGAGCTGTATATATGACAAAACACTCAGGCAGGCTATAAAGTCTACAGCAAGCTCACTTAATATAGACCTTGAGGAAGGCGTATATCTCCAGCTTACAGGCCCTGCATATGAATCCCCTGCAGAAATCAAAATGGCGGCGGCTATCGGTGCTGATGCTGTCGGAATGTCAACAGCATGTGAAGCAATTGCCGCTAATCATGCAGGAATGAAAGTTGTCGGAATATCCTGTGTTTCAAACCTTGCAAGTGGAATTTCACCTCATCCTCTTTCTCATGCAGATGTTCAGAAAACAGCCGACAAAGCTGCTCCACTGTTTAAGCAGCTTGTTACACAAAGTATTTTAGCGCTTGTAAATAGTCAGAAATAAGAAAGAAGATTTTATGACAGATATTTTGTACATCATATTGTTATCATTGTTTGTAATCCATGAAATGGATGCCATACGCTGTTCAGAGTGGAAAATGTTTGCTAAAATTAAAGACTTGGAAGATTCTTTAGCATATAGGATTTTTTTTATTGCACATCTTCCGCTTTACATTATTTTATTTGTATTCTATTCAAACAGTTTATGCAGAATTATAGTTTCAATTTTACTGATATGTCATGCTATAGTTCATGTAGGCTTTAAAAAACACCCTAACAATAAATTTGATGGATTATCACATTGTCTTATATATATCTGTGGTGCAGCAGCAGCCTTAAATTTGATTTTTACCTTTATAGGTTAAAGGAGTTACTATGAACACACGTTTTTACAACGCAAGGATACTGACTGTTTCCGACTGTGAAATAAAGTTCGGGGAAGTCTGGGTTGAGGGCAGTAAAATAGTTTACTGTGGTGAAAAAAAGCCTTCTGATATTACTTTTGACAGGGAAATTGATCTTGACGGAAATGTACTTATGCCATCATTCAAGAATGCGCATACACATTCAGCCATGACATTTCTGCGTTCATATGCTGATGATTTGCCGCTGGATGAATGGCTTCATAATGCCGTTTTCCCAATGGAGGCAAAGCTGACAGGGGAAGATGTTTTCTGGCTGACTAAACTTGCAATTATGGAATATCTTACAAGCGGAACAAGTGCCTGCTTTGATATGTATATGAAACTTGAAGAAACTGCAAAAGCTGTTACGGAATGTGGTTTCCGCATGGTAATGAGCGGTGCTGTAAACAACTTCAATGATGATGCTCTCGGTGACCTCGAGAAACAATATAACCATTTTAATAACTATAATGAGTTAATTTCATATAAAATGGGATTTCACGCTGAATATACAACAAGTATAGATATACTTAAAGGAATATCTGAACTTTCCCACAAATACAAGGCTCCCGTATATACACATAACAGTGAAACCGCTTCAGAGGTTAAGGGCTGTATAGAAAGATACGGCAAAACCCCTACGGAGCTTATGGAGTCGCTTGGATTGTTCGACTTTGGCGGCGGCGGATATCACTGTGTTCACATGAGCGAAAATGACCTTGATATCTTTAAGCGCAGGGGTCTTTATGCTGTTACAAATCCTGCTTCAAACTGCAAGCTTGCAAGTGGAATCGCCCCTCTTTCAAAAATGTCAGAAATGGGTATTAACCTTGCAATAGGAACGGACGGGCCTGCAAGCAACAACGCTCTTGACATGTTCAGAGAGATGTACCTTGCCTACGCATTGCAGAATATATCGTGCTCTAATGCTGCTGCTTTTTCTCCATGTGAGCTGCTTAAAATGGCAACATGCGGAGGAGCAATGGCAATGGGACTTGAAAACTGCAATGACATTGCTGTTGGAAAAACTGCCGACCTTATTGTTATTGACCTTAAACAGCCTAACATGCAGCCTATCAACAACATTGTCAAGAACATTGTTTATAGTGGTTCAAAGCAGAATGTTGCTCTCACAATGGTAAACGGAAAGATTTTGTATGAGAACGGTAAGTTCTATATAGGTACTGACAGCAATGAAATTATCAAAGAGGCAAACAAAATTACAGAGAAACTAAAAGCATAGCTGGTCAAGCTGAGCACAGTTTGCGGTTTCCAAAGGCAGAGCCTTGGTCACACTCCGCAGAGTGCGCCAAAGGGCTTTGCCCTTTTGAAACCTACAACCTTGAAAGGTTGACGAACTTTTTTGTTTACTTCGTTATATTACAGTTCGCCGTGTGCGTGTCTTGTAACGTGACAGCCGATATTTACTGCTACTGGCAAGCCTGCTATATGTGTTGCAGACTGCTCAATTGCTACATTCAATGCTGTTATTGTTCCGCCAAAGCCCTGCGGTCCGATACCAAGCTTATTGACTTTCTCAAGAATTCTCTTTTCCATGTCAGCATAAAGCTGTTTAGGGTTCTCTATGCTTATATCCCTGCACAAAGCCTTCTTTGCAAGGTATGCACAATATTCAAAATCTCCGCCAATACCTACACCTATAACCATAGGCGGGCATGGATTGCTTCCTGCATCTGACGCAACCTTTACAACAAAATTCTCTATATCCTCAACCGTTGCAGACGGAGTAAACATCTTCATCTTTGACATATTCTCACTTCCGAATCCCTTAGGACATACGGATATTGAAACCTTGTCTCCGTCTACTATTCGTGTATGTATTACAGGCGGAGTATTGTCACCTGTATTTTCCCTCTCAATAGGATCGGAAACTATTGAACAGCGTAGATAACCATCCTTATATCCCCTTGCAACGCCTTTGTTTATTGCCTCATAGAGCGAGCCGCCGCTAAAATGTACTTCCTGACCGATATCAAGGAAGATAACTGCCATTCCTGTGTCCTGACATATTGCAATATGCTCCTGTTTTGCGGCATCAATATTTTTTGCAAGGTCGGAAAGAACCTCCTTGCCTGTAGGCGATTTTTCTTTGTCTGCGGAACATCGTATACAGTTTTCAAGCGACTGCGGAAGATAAAGGTTTGCTTTTATGCATAAATCTCTTACAAGATCTTCAACACTTTGTACATTTATCTCTTTCAAAGTAACATCCTCCAGATACTATTTTTGATATACAACCTTGCCGTTAATCATTGTCATTGTAACATCCGTCATAATCTCAAATGGGTCACCGTCAAGCAATATAAGGTCAGCATCCTTACCGACAGTAACAGATCCTACCCTATCACTTATGCCCATCATATCTGCCGGGTTTATTGTAATGGCTTTAAGTGCTTCAATCGTCGGAAGCCCTGCTTTTACACAATATGCCGCACTTGCTGTAAGGTACTGTACAGGCAATTCGGGATGATCCGTACATATTGCTGTTCTCACCTTGTTTTTATATAGTATACCTGCATTAGCATTTGTAAGCTTTGCAAGTTCAGGCTTTCCCCTGTCGCATATTATAGGTCCGACAACAGCATCAGCACCATTTTCGCCAAGCAGGTCGGCAATTATATGCCCCTCTGTGCAATGAATAAGGACATAATCAAGGTTGAATTCCTTTGCAATTCTTACAGCTGTCATGATATCGTCAGCTCTGTGACAATGAAAATGCGCCCTGACTTCACGTTTGAGCAAAGGAATAAGAGCCTCGGATTTTATATCAAATTCAGGCAGATCATCATCATTTTCAATTGCATTAGTCTTATCCTGTGTATATCTCTGTGCCTTGAAAAGAGCTTCTCTCATCAATGCCGCAGTTGCCATCCTTGTTACAGGAGACATATCCTTGTCTGAATACGTTGTCTTAGGATTTTCACCAAGAGCAAATTTAATTCCTACCTGCTTTATAAGCATTTCATCGGCACATCTCCCAGCCGTTTTTACAGCAATAAAATCGCCGCCGATAGGACTGCAAGAGCCGCATCCGGTAACCGCAGTTGTAACGCCTGCACGGACAGCATCTGTAAAATAGCCGTCCGTATAGTTAAGTGCGTCAATTGTACGCAGGTGAGGTGTAACAGGGTCAGTATCTTCATTGACGTCGTCACCCTCAACACCCATACCGTCACCAAGAAGTCCAATATGCGTATGTGCGTCAATAAATCCAGGAAAAAGAAGCTTTCCTCCAGCGTCAATATCGTTTTCACCAATGCCCTCAGGTTTCCCCTCAGACACCTCTGTAATTATATTCCCCTCTATTCTGACAAACCCAAGTTCAATCGGCTTGCTGTCCATAGGAAAAATCTGTGCATTATATATATACATTTATAATAGTACTCCTATTAGGACAAGCCGCACTCGTCGTAGTCTTTCCAGCGGTCATTATATTGCTTGTTGCTGATACATTTATAAATTATATATGCTGCAGATGCAAGAAACACAAACAGTGCAGCTGCAATCGGAATTGCTGAGCAGAAAAACTCCAGCATTTCCTTTCTGTCCTCTTCAATCTTCTTAATAGAATTACTCATTGTTATATTCATCCTTTCTGGGTTTAAGAAAGTAGCGTTGCCACAATCATATATACTATTATAATGTGTAACAACAAATTAGTAAATACCTTTTGCAAGGATTATAAGGATTTTTATTAAAAAAATTCATGAATTACCGACAAAATCACATTCTGCAAAATAACGAATTTCAGCTTATCCGGCATCTTCGTTTTGTATACATTTAACAGCAAAGGTTAAAATTACAGCAATAAACTTCTTGCAATTATTTTACAGATAATGATTACATTTATATTAAAACCCAATTTATGGATGGAACGCAAGTTTCGCAAACCCATTTTTATTATTTTTGCATAAATAGCGATGGAATAATATGCCTTTTTTATAGATTAAAATGTAATATCTTGGTTAAATAATGACTCTTGAAAACTTTATTTTGTATAAAATAAACAAATTTGCATGTTTAAAACTAATTGACAAACAGTAATATTACAATTATAATACTCGTAAATTGCAAAACGGTTAAATTTGTTACCGTTTTGTAATTGTTCAAGCTTTTGGGCTTGTCTTAATTAAGTTGATTCGTTTTTACAAATAGTGACAAATCTATATCAAAAGGAGTCTTTATGAGCAGATTAAACAAACTTTCCGTTTCTCTGAAAGGATTGTTGAAAGAAAAGCTTGCTGTTTATGTTTCTGCCGCAGCAGTCTTCGCAGTATTGATTTGTATGTCAGCATTTACAATAATGTCCCAGCAGAATGCTGATATGAGTGGTTTTGTTTTTTCCCTTGCAAATCAAGTAATTCCCGAACGTCAATACAATGTAGACATTACAGTTGATGGTAAAACTTCAACAGTAAGAGGAAACGGTACGGTAGCGGATATGTTGGCGCTTGCCAATATAAAGATGGATGAAGACGATCTGATTAATGTCGGCTTCAGCGAAAAGGTAAACAGAAATACCGAAATTATTATAAACAGAGTTGTTTGCCTTGAAACCGTCAAAGTTCAGACTATTGACTACGCAACTGAATACAAGGAAGACCCGAACATTATAATGGGTTATTCTGAAGTGCTTGTAAACGGTGAAGAGGGCGAAAAGGAAGTAAAAATCAGACACAAATACATTGACGGTGAACTTGTTTCAAAAGAAATTGTCAGTGAAGAAATTGTTGCTCCTGTTGTTGATAAGGTTGTTCTTACCGGAACAGGGACAGTTAATGCAGGAATTCCTGCTTCATCAGTAGATCAGATTTCATGGCTTGATTGTCCAGATAATCTTTATCTTGATGAGAACGGAGCTCCGCTGGATTATTCAAATGTTATAACTGGAAAAGCTACTGCATATTCAGCAAAACCGGGTGCAGGAACTGCGTCTGGAAGAACTGCTATGGTTGGCTATGTAGCTGTTGACCCTAAGATAATCCCTTACGGAACTGAGCTGTACATAGTTTCAACAGATGGCAAAACTGTTTACGGCTATGCTATTGCAGCAGATACAGGAACTGGCCTTTTGGAAGGCGTTATCCTAGTTGATGTGTTCATGGAATCATATGAAGCTTCATGTCAATGGGGTGCAAAGCAGGTTAATATTTACGTGCTTGATTAATTTGTTTTATTATATTTTTACGGGATAGAGTTTAAGCTTTATCCCGTTTTTCTATTGCAATATTCAAAGCATGATGTTATAATGTATATAATATTATGAAAAGGATGACGTTAAATGGGTACAGTAATACTTATATGCGGAAAAATTTGCAGCGGCAAAAGCTTATATGCCGACAGCATTAAAAATACTTATAATTCTGTTGTGCTTTCCTGTGACGAGGTTATATACACACTTACAGAAAAGTATTCATATACAAATGATGAGGCTCTAACCGAAAGAGTAAGGGAGTATCTTCTCTGCAAAGCTGAGCAGATTGCACTTGCCGGTTCAGGGGGTATTCTTGATTTTGGGTTTGAAACAAAGTCTGAACGTGATGCAGCAAAAAAGCGTTTTACTGACAAAGGCATTGAAGTCAAGATTCATTACATTGAAGTTTCTGATGAAGCATGGATGAACAATATTGCAAAGCGCAATCTTGACACAACATCCGACCCGTCATGCGGATGTATTATTGATGAGAAAACCCGCACTGAACATGGTAACAGATTCGAAGCACCGACACGTGAAGAAGTAGCTGTATGGTTACAGAATTCAGGCGCACCTGCTATAGAAATTCCTACGGATGTTCGGCAGATTTCCGTTGTTGAGAACAGTGAAACGGCAGTAGCAGAAAGTGTTGCAGAGACAGCTGCATCTGAAGAAAGTCAGAAAGCTGCAGTTCCCGAAGAGATAAATACAACACCTAAGGAAAAGCCAGAAGAAAAAGCTGACGAACCAGTTCAGCAAGGTGAACAAAAACTTCACCTTAACATTCAATTGACTAAATAGTAATTATACGGACTCATTTTTTGTGAGTCCGCTTTTTTATGTGATTAATTACCTTTCTGCAGGCAATACTATTTCTAATTACTATTAACATTATTATTGTCAAAATCAGAAAGGATGGTCATATTATGGTTTCTGTTATACTTGCAGGCGGCGATGGAACAAGAATGCGCCCCCTTACCTGCTCCGTACCAAAGGCAATGATTACCGTATGCGGTAAAACTCTTTTAGAATATGCTGTTGAGCAGCTAAGAATGAACGGGTTTGAAAAATGTATTATAACCGCCGATTACCTTTCCTCCCAGCTTACTGATACTTATGAAGAACTTGCTTCAAAAGGAACAGACATTGACTTTTCGGTTTTACAGTCACCATGCGGAACAACATCTGCTGTTTCAAATGCTTTAAAAAAAGTCATTGACAGCGCATTAATTATGCCTTGCGATTGTCTTAACAACTTCAATTTATCAGATTGCGAAAAGTACCATAAGCATAATAATGCAGATATTACTCTAATTGTACAGAAAGATGTCATAAATTCAGATTATCCTGCAATCAATATAAATGAAAGAGGACTTGTAAGTTCAATTGAAACTAATCCCATTATTCAAAATGTTATTGATACATTTGTAATTACAGGAGTATGTATTCTTTCAGAGAAAGCTGTAAAATCTCTTTCCGGATACGATGGTGATTTATTCACTGAAGCTATACCACTGTTAATAAAAAAAGGTCTGCATGTATATGCATACGAAGATAAGGGTTATTATATTGATATCAACACACCTGTTGACCTTTTAAACGCACAGAATGCGGTGCTTTATAAAAAGCTTGATGTTAAGGCTGAAAATATACGCAGGATAGCGGATGATAACATTGAACAACCGGTTTGCATTGACAGATCCGCACAGATTGACAAGGGCGCATTTATATCTGAAGGAAGTGTTATTGGCAAAGATGTCACAATTGAAAAGGGCGCAAAAGTACATGGCTCACTTGTACTTGACGGAGCATATATCGGAGAACGTGCTTCAGTAAACAATGCTATTATTGGAATGAACGCAAGAATCCTTTCTTCTGCTGGTGTTTTTGAGGGGGCAGTAATAGGTGAAAATGCTGTAATCTGCAACGGCGCAGTTGTAAATCCTGGCATAAAAATATGGAATGGCCGTCATTTGGAATCTGATACAAATGCCGCAACTGATGTAAAATACGGCTTTACAAAGCCGCTTCGCATGGATGATGAGGGTATATGCGGAGAAACAAACGGCATAATAACCCCACAGATAGCAGCTGTTCTCGGAAGCTGTGCTGTTTCTGTCGGAGAAAAGGTAGGAGTCGGTTATCGTGGCACAAATGCATCACAGGCACTTGCGCTTGCTTTTGCATCAGGAGTTATGTCATCAGGCGGAGAATGCTGGCTGTTAGGCGAAAGTACCGAACCTGAGTTTGCTTCAGGCGTAAAAAGCTGTACTCTTGATATAGGCTGTTATATTGAGGCTGGCATTACCGCAAAAATCAAGTTTGTGTCTTCTGACGGCCTGCCACTTACAAGACAGCAGGAACGTATTATAGAATCAGGACTTAACCGCAACGAATACCGACGTTCAGGATTTACACATTTCGGTACAATAAAGCACTGCTCAGAAATTAATGAGCTTTACAATCTTTCGCTTAGACGTGGTCTCCCTAAAAAGCTTAGCGGAATAAACGTTTCTGTAACAACCTCTGAACCAAGAATTGCAAAAATCTGCAATGACCTTCTTGCAGAAATAAACGACAAAAATGGTGAAAGACTTGTGTTTCATATAAGCTCCGACGGCAAGAAAATTTCAGCTTATACTGAGGAAACAGGATATGTTTTCTACGAAAAGCTAATACTGCTCTGTTGTCTTAAATGCTTCCAGCTTGGAATTGACATTTCACTTCCTCATTCATTCCCTACTGCCGCTGACAATCTTGCTACACAGTACGGCAGAAAGGTATTGCGATACAGTTCATTTTACAGTGACGGTACAGATGTTGAAGCAAGAAAAGCTGCACAGTCACTTCCGTTTACAACAGATGCCATAATGCTTATGCTCACTGTTCTTGATATTCTCACCGCCAACCGCTGTAAACTTAAAGAAGCAGTGAATGCTCTCCCTTCATTCTCTGCAACTGCAAGGTTTGTTCCTCTTAATGGGAATCCGTCAAAGGTACTGAAAAAGTTGTGTTCCTCAACAAAAAGCTGCGGAGAGGGCGTTGTTCTCAGTGATAACAGGGGCAGAATTCTTATCCGTCCTGTGCGTACTGGCAAAGGGGCAATGATGTTTGTTGAAAGCTTTGCATCAGAAACTGCAGGAGAAATCTGTGATTTCTATTACGATATGCTCACACACATGAAAGAAGATTAACGTTTTTGCTAATTGAAATTTACCTGCAGAGTGCTGTGGCATAACATCCATCTGCTTGACTTTTAGTAATATCTGATATATAATAAATTAATTGTTTATGTTCGGACTTTGTAAACTATGGTTTACAACAATTGAAGAATGACAGAATGTTTCTTTCCTGAAAGCTTTTTTCTCTGCGGCAGAATATCTTTGTATATTTGTGCGGATGCCGTAATGAAAGCTTTTGAATTGACCCCTTTTTTAGACGGAACAGGATTGATACGGAAATATGTCTATGAAATTTACCGCCGTAAGAATTACTGGCAACGGCAAAGAAAAAGTATACTTTAAGCGTCCTAAACACATATAACAAGTCAGTAAAGGACAAGCCTGCTTTTGTTACAAAAGATATAGCAGCAGACTTGCCCTACTGACATACATATCTTTTTTCACAGTACAGTTTTGGAAACACTGATGAATCCTGTTATCTTTTCTATCAGTTTAGATTTTTGCGGGTAAAATCAGCATATTCCTATACCTGCGCACAGATGCTTTATTTTGTTGCGCCAATTTCACTGGGAAAACAGAAATCTATCTACAAAGTGAGGTTAAATACAAAGTGTCAAAAAATGATAATAATCAATTGAATGAATACGGAGAAAAAATCGCACCAAAACCACCAATAAAGAAGCCGGCATTCGGCAACAGAAAACCTTCCGTAAAAAATTCTGATAAAACAAGTGATATAACTGCTGAAACTGTTCAGCAGAAACCAAGGCGCAAAAGTCCGCCAAAGAAACAGGCAACGCCTAAAAATACTGAAACTATTCCTGCAAAAAGTAGTCCAGCTTTTAATGCGGAAGTTATTCCTGACAACTCAAAGCCTGTTCATACAACAAATCACAGGGCTTCAAAAAAGACCCCTCTTAAAATTATTCCTCTCGGCGGTCTTAATGAAATAGGCAAGAATCTTACAGTATTTGAATGTGCAAACGACATTTTTCTTGTTGACTGCGGACTTGCTTTCCCTGACAGCGAAATGCTCGGTGTTGATATAGTAATCCCTGATTTCACATATCTTGAACAGAACGCTGATAAAATCAGAGGTCTTGTAGTTACTCACGGCCATGAGGACCACATCGGCGGAATTGCTTATCTCCTGAAGAAAATAAATATTCCTATATACTCAACAAAGCTTACAATTGGTCTTATCGAGGGCAAACTTAGGGAGCATAACCTGCTCTCTTCCGCAAAGCTTAACATCATCACTCCTAAGCAGACTATAAAAATGGGATGTATGGCTGTTGAATTCATAAGAGTAAACCACTCTATTCCTGACGCTGTTGCGCTTGCTATCCATACACCAGCTGGAATTGTTGTCCACACAGGTGACTTTAAGATTGACTATACCCCTATTGAGGGTGGAATAATTGATCTTGCACGTTTTGGTGAACTTGGCAACAGAGGCGTTCTTGCTCTTATGTCTGATTCCACAAACGCTGAAAGAAGAGGTCATACCGCAACTGAAAGAACTGTAGGTGGCTCTCTTTATAAGCTTTTTGAAACAGCGGTAGGCAAGAGAATAATCATTGCTACCTTTGCTTCAAACATTCACCGAGTTCAGCAGATTATGGACTGCGCTGTCCGCTACGGCAGAAAAGTTGCTGTTTTCGGAAGAAGCATGGTAAATGTTATAAATATAGCAACAGAACTTGGCTATCTCAAGGCTCCTGAGGGGTTAATAATTGACCTTGAAGCTATGAACAGATTTCCGTCTGAAAAGATTGTTCTTATCACAACCGGAAGTCAGGGCGAACCTATGTCTGCCCTTACAAGAATGGCTATGAATGAGCACAGGAATGTAACCATTACACCTATGGACCTTATCATTATCAGTGCTACTCCTATCCCTGGAAACGAAAAGCTCGTCACAAAGGTTGTAAATGAGCTTATGCGTGCAGGCGCTGATGTCATATACGAGGCAATGTATGACGTTCACGTTTCTGGACATGCCTGTCAGGATGAACTTAAGCTTATGCTGTCGCTGACTAAACCAAGATTCTTTATTCCTGTCCACGGTGAATACAAGCACCTTGTGAAACATGCAGGGCTTGCATATGAACTGGGATTTGACCGAAGCAGCGTCATGATTGGTTCTATAGGAAACGTCATTGAAACTGACGGAAATGAAATGAAAATTACAGGACAGGTTCCTGCCGGAAGAGTATTTGTTGACGGGCTTGGTGTCGGTGATGTCGGCTCAATCGTTCTCCGTGACAGAAAGCACCTTGCACAGGACGGACTTATCATTGCAGTTGCAACTATTGAAAGCGAAAGCGGAACAATTCTTGCTGGTCCTGATGTTGTTTCAAGAGGATTTGTATATGTAAGGGAATCCGAAGAACTTATGGATGCAGCAAAGACACTTCTGACAAAAACCTTGCAGAATTGTCTTGATAATAAAGTCCATGAGTGGAACACCATAAAAACAAAAATGAAGGACGAACTTGGAGATTTCATTTATACAAAAACCAAGCGCAGACCTATGATTCTCCCTGTTATAATGGAAATATAAATATATTTGTTCTATACACTGTTAAAGAATACGCTGATTTCATAAATCAGCGTATACATATTAGACATTTTAAATCTTACAGCTTAAATGAATTGCATATAACACTTGATGGTCTAGCGAATTTGCACAACGTTCAGAACTCATAGCTGTGTGTATTAACATTAGCAACAAAGCCCTGTTTGTCGGTGCTATCGAACAACGCAGGACTATACTGACAGCGGCACAGCAAAGCAGACTTGACAAACTGCTCAGACAGTTATAAACTAAATGTATTATCATATTGTATTGGAGGCAGGGTTATGACGGGCAAACGATGGGCAGCTTTCAGAATGATTTCAATGCTTCTCGTTATTCTTTCTCTTGTTTCAGCATTTGCAGTAAGTGAATATAACGAAAGCTTATTCTGGCTGCTTCTCGGGATAACGGCATTGACTGCCCTTGCGTATCTTGTACTGTTTTCAGCCGCTCAGAAAAACTTATATCATTTTGTTACAGAAATGGAATCCCAGCTTAATCTTACAGAAAGGGATTCATTATATAAATTCCCTGCCCCTGCTGTTATTGTTGATACTGACGGCACAATAATCTGGTATAACCTTGCGTTTACTGAACAAGTGAGCGGAAATGACTGCTTTGGACTTAACATAAACAAGATAATCAACATTAACCTTGATAAGACAAAGGAAAACAAGAACACTACCGTTGAATACCTTTCAAGTCATTACAAAGTTTCTGCGGTCACTACCGAAAAGCACGATACTAACTCGGATGTGACAACAGAACTTACACTTTTGTACCTTGAAGATATAAGCGACTATGTAATTCTTGAGGAAGAATTTAAAAAAGTTCATCCTTCTGTTTTGTCTATTCAGATTGATAATTTTGAAGATATTGTATCAATGATAAAAGAATCTGAAAAGACACATCTTACAATAGAAATTGAAAAGTTGCTTGAGAGTTATTTTGAACAATTCGGGGGAATTATCCGCAAGGTTGCAGCCGATAAATTTATTGCTGTTGTTGAGGATCAATGCCTTGAAAAGATGATTAACGATAAATTTAAGATTCTTGAAAAAGTCCGCGCTGTTTCAATCAGTGATAAAAATACCATTTCCCTTTCTATCGGTATTGGCAGAAGCGGTAATTCACTTGCTGAAAGTGAGAAACAGGCTAAGCAGGCTCTTGAAATGGCTCAGGGAAGAGGCGGCGATCAGGTTGCTATTAAGAATGAAAATGAATTTGAATTCTTCGGCGGAGTTTCCAAGGGTATTGAAAAACACACAAAAGTTAAAACCAGAATTGTTTCAAATGCTCTTGTTGAACTTATAAACAACTCCGGAAATATATTAATTATGGGTCATAGATACACCGACCTTGATGCTGTAGGTGCAGCTGCTGGGCTTCTCGGTGCTATCAGATGTCTTAATCCTGCTATAAATGTGCGCTGTGTAATTGATATGGAACATACACTTGCCTTGCCTATTATCAACAGGCTTATTGAAAATGTACATGATGAGGAAGATATTTTTATCACTCCGCAACAGGCTCTTGAACAGGTCAATAATGATTCTCTTGTGATTGTTGTTGATACACATAACAAGGATCTTGTTGAAAGCATTGAGCTTTATGAAGCTGCAAAGAAGGTAGTTGTTATTGATCACCACAGGCAGACCGTCAACTTTATTGACAATGCAGTTATCTTCCACCACGAACCTTATGCCTCATCTGCAAGCGAAATGGTTGCAGAGCTTATTCAGTATTTTGCAGGTATATTAAAAATCCAGAGCTATTATGCAGACGCAATGCTTGCCGGCATTATGCTTGATACAAAGGATTTCATAATGCGCACAGGCGTAAGAACCTTTGAGGCTGCTGCATTTTTAAGAAAGCTCAACGCTGATATGGTTGCCGTAAAGGGTCTGTTTGCAACATCAATTGTATGTGTTCAGAAACGTTCAAAGCTTATTTCATCAGCAGAAATATATAATAGATGTGCTATAGCTGTAAGCAATGATGAGGATATGGATATGCGTGTTGCCTCCGCACAGGCAGCAGACGAAATGCTCAGCATTGAAGGCGCAAGTGCAAGCTTTGTAATCTTTATGAGTGCAGGTACGGCAAATATCTCTGCTCGTTCAAGAGGACTTTTGAACGTTCAGATTATCATGGAAAAACTCGGCGGTGGAGGTCATCAGACTATGGCTGCTACTCAGATTGCAAATATATCCGCATTTGAAGCAAAGGCACAGCTTATCAGAGCAATTGATGAGTACATTGCTACTATTTCTTGATGCTGGACAATAAAAGACAATTATGATATAATAAAAAGAATCATTGTGTTTATCTTATTTTATAAAGCTAAACATTACAATCTATATACACTTTAATCTTCTGTGCAGAATGCATAGCTCGGAAAGGATGTTTATTAATATGAAAGTTATATTTTTACAGGATGTTAAGGGAACAGCTAAAAAAGGAGATGTAAAGGAAGTTGCAGACGGATATGCAAGAAACTTTTTGCTTGCAAAGGGAGTTGCATGTGAAGCAACTGCAAAGAATATGTCTGACCTTGAAGGAAAGAAAGCTTCAGAACAGCATAAGGCAGATGTAGCAAAACAGGAGGCTCTTGATACTGCTCAAGCATTAAAGGACAAGACAGTTACCTGCAAGGCAAAGGCAGGACAGGGCGGAAAGCTTTTCGGTGCAATAACAGCTGGAAACATTGCGGACGTTATCAAATCTCAGCTTAATATTAACATTGAAAAGAAAAAAATCAATCTTTCCTCTGAAATCAAGGCTTTCGGCACATATTCTGCTGAAATTAAACTCATGGCAGGTATTTCACAGAAGATTACCGTTGAGGTTGTTGAGGAATAACGTGAAAATTACTTTTCACGTAGCTATTTGTTTCTTTTCTGTAAATAAAGAAACAGAAATTTCGCGTTGCGAAACCGTAACAAATAGCAGAATTGAAATAAATCTGATTATTCAGGGAGCGACCAACGCTCCCTATTGATATTTTGTGATGAAAGGTATGGCTTACAATGGAATTCAATGAATTTTCATCCAAGGACCTTCCATACAGTCTTGAGGCAGAACAGACCGTACTGGGGGCAGTGCTTTTAGATAAAGAAGTTCTGCCGACCGTTATGAACTACATAAAATCCGACAGTTTCTATGTTTCAAAGCATAAGGACCTTTTTTCAATCATAATCCGACTTTTCACACTTGGTGTTAACGCTGATATTATTACTGTTCTTAATGAGGCAGTTAATGAAGGTATTTTTGAAAGCTCGGGTGCGGGCAAAGAGTATCTCTCCTCAATTATGTCGGGAGTTCCTACTATTGCAAACATCGAAAGCTACTGCAAAATTGTTGAAGAAAAGTATTATGTGCGCTCACTTATAACAACAGCAAAAGAAATTATTGAAATCTCCTCTGACGGTCAGGAAAGTGCTTCAAATCTTCTTGACTATGCAGAGCAGAAAATTTACGATATACGTCAGGGTAAAGAGGTTGACGGTCTTACAAAGATTGATGAGGCTGTTCTCGGTGCTTACGACCATCTTGGCAAGATTTCAGGCCCTGACAAGGACAAGTATCTCGGAGCAAAGTCGGGGTTTTCCGACCTTGACAATGTAATTACAGGGCTTAACAAATCTGACCTGCTTATCATTGCTGCCCGTCCTGGTATGGGTAAAACATCTTTCGTGCTTAACATGGCTACAAATGTCTGCCGTCATACAACAGGCAAGGAAGTAGTTGTGTTCTCACTCGAAATGTCAAAGGAACAGCTTGCAACAAGAATGCTTTCTTCCGAAAGTCTTGTAAACAGCGGAAGCCTTATGACAGGAAGAATCTCAAACGATGAATGGATTAAGCTTGCAGATGGTGCAAGACGTCTTTCATCAATGGATATTTACCTTGACGATACTGCGGGCATAACCGTTGTTCAAATGAAAGCAAAGCTTCGCCGAATGAAAAATCTCGGACTTGTAATTATAGACTACTTACAGCTTATGAGTTCGGGAAGAAAAATTGATAACCGTGTAAATGAAATATCTGAAATCACCCGACAGTTAAAGCTTATGGCAAAGGAACTCAATGTTCCTGTCATTACCCTTTCACAGCTTTCACGTTCGGTTGAATCAAGAACAGACAAACGTCCTGTCCTTTCAGATCTCCGTGAATCAGGATCTATTGAACAGGATGCTGATATAGTAATGTTTCTTTACCGTGACGGATATTACAATAAGCAGGCAGAGGATGTTACTCTTGCTGAATGCATTGTTGCAAAAAACCGACATGGTGAAACTGGAACAATAAATCTTCGCTGGAACGGTCAGTTCACACTCTTTGTCGGAGCTGATAACCGAACAGCGGCACTGCCAGAAAAATAATTTCTATCAGAAAGGAAAATCTCAGTTATGCCAGTTATGCTTTCCGAAAAAGCTGAAAGTACAATTTCAAAGCATAATATGCTTGAAAAAGGTGATGTCGTTTATGCCGCTCTTTCCGGCGGTGCAGACAGCGTTTGCCTTCTGCTTGTACTAAATGAGTTTTCGGAGCGTTACAAAATAACTGTTAAAGCTGTTCATGTGAACCATCATCTTCGTGGTGAAGAAAGCGACAGAGATGAAAAATTCTGTGCTGACTTGTGCAAAAGACTTGATATTCCGCTTGAAATCAGACATGTTGATGTTAAAACGCTTGCCGCAGAAAAAGGTCTTTCCTGCGAAGAAGCAGCAAGAGAGCTGCGTTACAAGGCTTTCAACGAACTTCATTGCGACAAGATTACAACAGCGCATAATCTTAACGATAACGCAGAAACTGTTCTTTTCAACCTTGCAAGAGGAACAGGTTTAAAGGGACTTACAGGAATTCCGCCTGTAAGGGACAACATTATCCGTCCACTATTAAGCTGTACCCGTGAGGAAATTGAAGTGTATCTGAAAGAGCATAATCAGGATTATGTTACTGACAGCACGAATCTTTCTGATGATTTTTCACGAAACAAAATCCGTCATACAATTATTCCTCTTATGAAAGAATTAAACGCAGGTTTTTTGTCAAATATAGATACCATGACGCAAATACTTTTTAATGAAAATAAATATATTGATAATGTATCGTCAAAATTTATAAATAAACCTTTGGATAAATGTGATGAGGTTATCCGCAGAAGATGTATTATTTCTGCATTGAAAGAGCATAATATGCAGGTTAGTTCAGACAGAATAATGCTTATTAACAAAGCACTGCTAAGTGGTGGCTCCGTAAACCTATCTGGAGATGTCTTTGCGGTATGCACAAATGGCTGTCTTGAGATAAGAACTATTAACAAGAAACAGGAATATGAATTTTCAGCCCCTTTACATGAGGGTGAAAACCGCTTTGTTTGTGACAGAAAAGTGATAATTGATATAAAATGCTGTGATATAGGTGTTTTTGAAAACATTGTTAATAAAAAATTAACAAACTATCGCCTTGATTATGATAAAATACATGGTGATATTGTTTTGCGCAACAGGCGTGCAGGAGATAGAATTCAGCTTTCAGGAAGACCGTTTCACAGCAGTCTCAAGAAGCTGATGAACGCATCCGTTCCGTCGGAAATGCGCTGGAAACAAGCTGTTCTCTGCGATGACATGGGAATTATTTGGGTTGAAGGCTTTGGAGCAGACGAACGTGTAAAAGCAGATTTATCTGCGAAAAAAATTATTACAGTGAAGGTTTTGGATAATGAATAAAAGTTTAACTGATAACATCAGCAAGGTTATTATTTCAGAAAAAGAAATTAAAGTAAAACTCAAAGAAATGGGTAAACTAATAAGCGAAGAATATACTGGCAAGCCTTTACTGCTCGTAAGTATACTTAAAGGCGCATTTATTTTTCTTGCTGACCTTTGCCGAGAAATTACTATCCCTTGTGAAGTCGGATTCATGTGTACTGAAAGCTACTTTAACGGCACAGTTTCAACAGGAAATGTAAATATTACAATGGACCTTAAAAGAGATATTTCTGGATACCACGTACTTATTGTTGAAGATATCATCGACAGCGGCAGAACTCTAAGCGAGGTATGCAAGCTTCTCAGAACAAGAAATCCTCTTTCACTTAAGGTTGTTACTTTCCTGGATAAGCCTGCAAGAAGAGAAGTACCTTTTGAAGCTGATAAAGTCTGCTTTAAAATTCCCGATATGTTCGTTGTGGGATACGGACTTGACTGTGCGGAAATATACAGGAATCTTCCATATATTGCAGAATACAGTGAAAAATAAAAACTGCGTTGCCTGACAATCACTGATAATTAAGGAGTATTATAATGGGTTCAAAAAAAAGCAAGGGCATACTGGTCTATGTTTTAATAATAATCGCATTGATGGGGATTTTCGTATTTTTCCTCAATCAGTCATCACAAACTAAATCGGAATACACCTATTCCGAAGTAATGCAGTATTTTGATAACTATCAGGTTACCGATTATACATTTGACCTCGGAACAGGCGAACTTGAAATGCATGTCAAGGGCGTTGAGAATAAAATTAAGTATACTGTTCCTAACGTATCACTTTTTATCGATGAAATCCAGAATGAAAATGAAAATTACAGACAGGAGTATAACAAGCTAAATCCTGATGCTCCTCTTGTTACTGATTATTTCAGAATTCAGGACAATACCTGGATGGTAAGCGTTCTTCCGTCACTTCTTATCGTCGGACTTATGGTTTTCCTGTTCATCTTCATGATGCGCCAGGCTAACGGCGGCGGAAAGATAAGCAATTTTGGAAAAGCAAAGGTTAAAAACGAATCAAAGGGTAAAAAGACAACATTTGAGGACGTTGCCGGTGCTGATGAAGAAAAAGGTGAACTTACTGAAATTGTTGACTTCCTGAGAAATCCTAAGAAATATAACGAAATCGGCGCAAGAATCCCTAAGGGTGTTCTTCTCCTCGGACCTCCAGGTACAGGTAAAACACTTCTTGCAAAGGCTGTTGCTGGTGAAGCAGGCGTTCCTTTCTTCTCAATCTCTGGTTCGGACTTCGTTGAAATGTTTGTCGGTGTAGGTGCATCAAGGGTTCGTGACCTTTTTGAAACCGCAAAGAAAAATTCACCATCAATCGTATTTATAGATGAAATTGACGCAGTAGGACGTCACAGAGGCGCTGGTCTCGGCGGCGGACATGATGAACGTGAACAGACTCTTAACCAGCTCCTTGTTGAGATGGATGGTTTTGAAGGCAATGAAGGAGTTATCGTTATTGCCGCTACAAACAGACGTGACATTCTTGATCCTGCACTTCTCCGTCCGGGACGTTTCGACAGACAGATTGTTGTAAACTATCCTAACGTCAAGGGAAGAGAAGAAATTCTCAAGGTTCATTCAAGAAAGAAGCCGCTTGGTCCTGACGTTGACCTTAACGTTATTGCTAAAACCACACAGGGCTTTACGGGTGCGGATCTTGAAAATCTTCTTAATGAAGCCGCTCTTCTTGCTGCAAAGAACAACAGAAAAGCTATCATTGAAAATGATATCGAGGAAGCTACTCTTAAGGTTATTGCAGGTCCTGAAAAGAAATCTCGTGTTGTTACAGACCGTGACAGAAAGATTACTGCATTTCATGAGTGCGGTCACGCAATCACAGCCTTTTATCTTGAAACACAGGATAAGGTTCAGCAGGTTACTACTATTCCGAGAGGATTTGCTGCCGGTCTTACATTAACAAGACCCGATACTGATGATTTGCACGTTACAAAGCGCAAGATGCATGAAGAAATAGTAATGCTTCTCGGCGGACGTGTTGCGGAATCTGTTATATTTGATGATGTTTGTACAGGTGCTTCAAATGACCTCCAGAGAGCATCAAAGGTTGCACGTTCAATGGTTACAAAGTATGGTTTCTCCGACGCAATTGGTCCTGTTGTTTATGGAAGCGATGATGAAGAAGTATTCATCGGTAAGGATTACGGCCATACAAAGACTTACAGCGACGCTGTTGCGGCTGAAATTGATGCGGAAGTTAAGAGAATTGTTGAAGCTGCTTACAAGCAGGCAAAAGTTATTCTAGAAGAGCATATTGACCAACTTAACAAGCTTGCTGAATATCTTCTTGAATTTGAGAAAATTGAAGCTGATGATTTTGACAAGTTCATGAAGGGCGAATTTAACATTGAAATGCGCCGTGAAAAGGAAAATAAAATGAAGGAAACAGTTGATATCGGCTCAAAGCTTGATGTTACTGACACCGGCTCAATGGATGAAACAAAGTCTGAGGACAATGCTCCAACTGATTCTGAGGATTCATCCGCAGAAACTCTCCCTGATGAACTCTCGCTTGATGATAACAAGCAGGATAATGAGGTTTCCGAAGACGACATAAACAACACAAACGATTAATTAATATCATATAATAAGAAAGGGCAGATTTTTATCTGCCCTCTCCGCATATATAGGCACAAAATTACTTACCGCTAACTTGTTAGCATACTGACTTGTAAGCATGCCTACTTAAACAATTTGACAAGGGAGGTGAATATATGACACTTGATTCTCCGGTTACTGCAATCCCAGGTATAGGTACTAAACGTGCAGAGTTATACACAAAGCTTGGTATAAAAACGGTCTATGATCTTATTACTGATTATCCTCGTGGGTACATTGATTTCAGCTGTCCTACAGAAATATCCGATACTGTAATCAACGAGCATTACGTCGTTAAAGCTTTGATAACAAAAAAAATTCCTGCCGCAAGAATCCGCAAGGGACTTACCTTATATAAGGCTGTTGCAGATGATGGTTCAGATAAAATTTCGATAATTATATATAACAATCAATACTACTTTGATGCACTCAAGGAGGGAGAAGAATACATTTTCAGTGGTAAAATCACAGGCAACCTTACACGCAAGGAAATGAATACTCCGCAGTTTATCCGTGCAGATGAGCCCGTTTTATTTAAACCTGTGTACCACCTTACTGAAGGATTGACAAATAACATGCTGATTGGTAGTCTGAAATATGCGTTGATGCACATTTCAGAACGGATTACAGACACACTTCCCGATGATATACGCATAGAAAATGAACTCTGTACCCTTGAATATGCTGTCAGAAATATTCACTTTCCTGAAAGCGACCATGCCGCAGAGATAGCAAAAAAGCGGCTTGCCTTTGATGAACTCCTGCGGCTTCAGTTAGGACTTCTCCTACTGAAAGGACGAAACCAGGAAACCCCTGGTTATAAGATGTATTGTTCAGATGAACTTATAGAAGAGTTTTGCTCTTCCCTGCCTTTTGAATTGACAGGTGCGCAGACCAGAGCTATGCACGAAATTATTGATGACATGTGTTCAGACTCGCCAATGAACAGGCTTGTTCAGGGTGATGTCGGTTCAGGTAAGACGGCTGTTGCAGCAGCTGCTGCTTTCATTGCACACAAAAACGGCTGCCAGACTGCATTGATGGCACCAACTGAAATACTCGCAAAACAGCACTATACAACCCTTTCTTCATTTCTTGAACCCATAGGAGTAAAAGTATGCTGTCTGACAGGTTCTCTTACGCCTAAGCAGAAGGCTACTCTAAAAGAGCAGATTGCTGACGGTGAATACAGTGTTATTGTCGGAACTCATGCACTTATATCTGAAACTACATCATTCAAAAGGCTTGCGCTTGTAATAACAGACGAACAACACCGTTTTGGTGTAAATCAGCGTGCGGCACTTGCAGGAAAAGGCTGCAATCCACACAAACTTGTAATGAGTGCAACACCTATTCCAAGAACACTTGCACTTATTATTTACGGTGACCTTGACATTTCAGTAATAAATCAGCTTCCGAAAGGACGACAGAAAATTGAAACCTATGCCGTTACAGGAAAACTCCGTGAGCGAGCATATAGCTTTGTAAAGAATGAGCTTGACAATGGCCGGCAAGGTTATCTTATTTGTCCTGCCATTGAGGAATCCGAAAGTGGGATTGCCTCCGCAAAAGACTATGCAAACAAGCTTGCAAAAAAGCAGTTTGCTTCATACAATGTAGGGCTTTTACATGGAAAAATGTCCAGTAACGATAAAGACAAAGTCATGGCAGATTTTAACAACGGTAAATATGACCTGCTTGTTTCCACAACAGTTGTTGAAGTCGGTGTGGATGTTCCTAATTCAACTGTTATGATGATTGAAAGCTCGGACAGATTTGGCTTATCACAGCTTCATCAGCTTCGTGGACGTGTTGGAAGAGGAAAATACAAAAGCTACTGTATACTTGTCACCGACAATGCCTCACCTGAAACCCGTGAACGCCTCAAAATAATGACCTCAACATCTGATGGATTTAAAATATCAGAGGAGGATCTACGACTAAGAGGAGCCGGTGATTTCTTTGGAAGCCGTCAACATGGTCTGCCTGAAATGAAAATTGCAGATATTACAAACGATAAAGAAATATTATTCATGTCACAAAATGCCGCAAAAAAGATTCTTAACATAAGTCCTGACTTGTCAATGTTCCCTGAGCTGAAACGTCAGACAGACAAAATGTTTTCAAAGGACATATCAGACGGGATGAACTGATTTATCTTAACTAATATCAGAAAGGATTGATATTAATGAGAAAAAATAGAACCCCACTGCAACTTGCAATGCATGTTTCAAAGGTTAGCATTATCGTAAACATCCTGCTTTCTGTATTCAAGTTTCTTGCAGGAATTATCGGAAATTCAGAAGCAATGATTTCTGATGCCATTCACTCTGCTTCAGACGTTTTCAGCACCATCATTGTTATAATTGGGGTAAGGGTTTCTAACAAAGCAGCTGATAAAGGTCATGCTTATGGGCATGAAAAAATGGAATGTATTGCATCTGTACTTCTTGCCGTTGTACTTGCAATTACAGGATTGGGAATAGGTTATGATGCTGTCATCAACATTGTAGAGGGAAACTATGCAAATAATTCTGTTCCTTCTATGCTTCCGTTGGCTGCCGCTATAATTTCAATAGTCGTTAAAGAGTGGATGTTCTGGTTTACTAAGGCTGCTGCAAAGAAAATAAATTCAAGCGCTCTGGCGGCTGACGCATGGCACCACCGCACAGACGCATTATCTTCAATTGGAAGTTTTATTGGTATATTTGGTGCAAGAATGGGAGCACCTGTTCTTGATTCAGTTGCAAGCCTTGTTATTTGCTTATTTATTGTAAAAGCTGCCTATGATATTTTCAAAGATAGCACTAACAAGCTTGTTGATGCCTCTGCCGATTCAGATACCGTTGAAAAAATTAAGATTGCCATTACAGACATTGATGGTGTTGACTCACTTGATGAGATAAAAACAAGGCTTTTCGGCGACAAGATTTACGTAGATATAGAAATAGGAACAGATGGAAACCAGACTTTATGGGATGCACATTATATTGCTGAAAGTGTACATGAAGCCATTGAAACACAATTTCCTACCGTCAAACATTGCATGGTTCATGTGAATCCGACAAAACCAAAAGAAGAGTCTGAAAATAATACAACAGAGTAAAACAAAAGCACCCGAATTAAATCGGGTGCTTTTTATGTAAGAGTTAAAATTGCTATTACTTGATGATCTGAATTGTTCCTACAAAAGGAAGGCTCTTTCCATTACCTGTAGCAGCATTTACAATATTTAAAATGTAAGCTACAAAAATAGCAATAGGAACTAAAACACTGATTATCCAGCCTATTACAGGAATAAGTGCAAGAATCGTACAAACGATTCCTGATGCTGCAGCTGCTATAAAGTAGATTAATGTCTGATTTGCCTGATGTTTTAAGAAAGCGGAATTCTTTTTGTCATCCATCACAAGTGGAAGGAAGAAAAGAACTGGAATAATAGCCATTAAAATAGCTATTCCCTTATTAGCCTGAACGTCACCTTGATCAAAAGACTTGATTTCGTTGTTCATGATTGAAACCTCCAATTAAGTTTACATAGTGTTGTTTCTTACTTGATAACTCTTACTTTAATGACACTATCTATAGCTGTCAGCTTGGCAATAATTGCATCTGTTACATTGCCTGCTGCATCTACCATGGTATAAGCATAGTCCTTCTTGGACTTGTTGAGCATATTGTCGATGTTAATCTTTTCATCGCCAAATGCTGCTGAAATATGAGAAATAACTGATGGGATATTCTTATGCATAATGCATACCTTTGTTCCGGAAGCAGTCATTTCTGCGTCAGGATAGTTGACACTGTTCTTGATATTACCATTTTCGATGTAGTCGATAAGTTCAAGAGCAGCCATCATTGCACAGTTGTCTTCTGATTCAGGTGTTGAAGCGCCAAGGTGAGGAATAGCAATTACATTCTTTACTCCGAGAACTTCATCAGAAGGGAAGTCAACAACATAAGCAGAAACCTTGCCGCTTTCAAGAGCTGCAAGAATGGAATCTGTATCAACGAGTTCACCTCTTGCAAAGTTAAGGATTCTTACTCCGTCCTTCATCATTGCAATAGTGTCAGCATTGATTGTTCCCTTTGTATCTGCATTGTAAGGAACGTGGATTGTTATATAATCAGCAGCAGCGTAAACGTCCTTGATATTGCTTACAGCAACAGCCTTAGGATCAAGACCAAGAGCAGCCTTTACGGAAAGGAATGGGTCATATCCTACTACCTTCATTCCGAGAGCGATTGCAGCATTAGCAACAAGTACGCCGATTGCTCCAAGACCGATAACGCCAAGTGTCTTGCCCATGATTTCAGGACCAACAAACTGTCCCTTACCCTTTTCAACCATCTTTCCAACTTCAGCGCCGTTTCCCTTGAGTGTCTGAGCCCAGACCATAGCATCAGGAATATTACGTGAAGAAAGAAGAAGACCTGCAATAACAAGTTCCTTAACAGCGTTAGCATTAGCACCCGGTGTATTGAATACACAGATACCAGCTTCTGCGCACTTGTCAACAGGAATATTGTTTACTCCTGCACCGGCTCTTGCGATAGCAAGGAGATTTGAACCGAAAGCCATGTCATGCATAGCAGCGGAACGAACCATTATAGCATCAGGATTATCAATAGTATCGGCAATATTGTACTTTGCCTTGTCAAAGTTATCTGTACCATATTCAGATATCTTATTTAAAGTTTGTATATTAAACATTGTAGTGACCATCCTTTCTGAGTTTTGACAGCCTGCAAAGCAGATTTCAGACTATAGTCCTAAGTGCCAAACCCCCAGCTTGAAAAACTATTTTCAAGCTTTGCTAATTTTAAAATGAATTATACGGGCAGAATTAACTGCCCTTATAATCGAAATAATGCTCAATTAGTTGTTTGCTTCAAATTCCTTCATGAACTTAACGAGTGCTTCACAGCCTGCTATTGGCATTGCATTGTAAATAGAAGCTCTCATACCGCCAACAGATCTGTGTCCCTTAAGGTTGATAAATCCAGCCTTCTTAGCTTCAGAAACAAACTTTGCATCAAGTTCTTCATTTCCAGTTACAAAAGGAATGTTCATAAGTGAACGGTCCTTACCCTGAACTGTTGCCTTAAACATCTTTGAGTTGTCAAGGAAATCATAGATTAAAGCAGCCTTCTTTTCATTGATAGCCTTCATTCCTTCAAGTCCACCCTGTTCCTTAACACATTCAAGAACAAGCTTGAGGATATAGATACCATATGTTGGTGGTGTGTTGTACATTGAACCATTATCAGCATGAATCTGATAGTTGAACATTGTAGGAGTAATATCCTTTGCGTTGCCGATAAGGTCTTCACGGATAATTACAACAGTAAGACCGGAAGGTCCCATGTTCTTCTGTGCGCCAGCATAAATCAAGCCATACTTTGATACATCAACAGGTTCAGAAAAAATACATGATGACATGTCAGATATGAGAGGAACATTTCCTGTGTCAGGGAGTTCAGTCCATTTTGTTCCATAAATTGAGTTATTTTCACAGATATGGAAGTAATCTGCATCTGGTCTGAATTCGCTCTTGTCAAGTTCAGGAATATATGAAAATGTTTTATCCTTGGAGGAAGCTATAACCTTACAATCGCCGTATCGAGAGGCTTCCTGATAAGCCTTGTTAGCCCACTGACCTGTGATAACGAAATCAGCCTTGCCGGATTTGTTCATGAGGTTCAAAGGAATCATTGCAAACTGGGAGGAAGCACCGCCCTGCAAGAAAAGAACCTTGTAGTTGTCAGGGATTGACATTACTTCACGAAGTAATGCTTCAGTTTCATCGATAATTGCCTGGTATTCTTTAGATCTGTGGGACATCTCCATTACAGACTGACCTGTGCCCTTATAATCAAGCATTTCATCAGCAGCAATTTTGAGGACCTTTTCAGGAAGAATTGCAGGACCTGCGCTAAAGTTATAAACTCTGGACATTTTAATGACCTCCAATAAAATATGTATGATGTATAAATCATACATATTATTATATCAGTACAATACGCTAAAGTCAAGCAAAAACCGACATTACAGCAACCATTTTTAGGGTATAATTTACTCAATAATAGTTATCTGTTTACTTTTTATGTATTTAAATTAATATTATATGTTATGTAATATAATATCACACCTTATTATGATATTCAATAGTTTATTTTATAGTTTACAAATTGTTCACAATCATGCTATTATCATTACTTGTGCAAATAAAAATACCGTGCAGAAAGCTTGTGTTTAGCTTCTGTAGCGGTATTTGTTACTTAATAAATTTCTTACTCTGCCGGAATTTCTATGCTTTCACCACTCTTAATTGTTTCTCCATACTTTTCAGCAAACGCATCATATGCTTCCTGATTGTAATTCCCCTGAGCTGCTGTATGCATTGCCACATTATATTTTGCTCCGACTATATCTGCACATTTAAGTGCCTCTTCAATTCCCATGTTATAAGTTCCGTCTGTCGGATAAAATGCGTAGTCAATGCCCATTTGGCAATATCAGCTATTTCATCGATCTTTGATGTATCGCCTGCATGGTAAATCTTTATTCCGTCAACTTCAATAACATAGCCTACATTGAAGTCCTTTGGGTGACCATTATTATATGAAGGAACAGCAGTAACAGTAAAATCTTCAACTTGTACTGTCTTGTATTCACCCTTGCTTAACATATCAAAGTTTGTGATTTCCTGGGTTGTGTCCTTATGTGGTACAACACTTACAACATTATGATCATTATGCGGATGAGTAACGAAAATTGCATCTGCTTCTACTTCACATTTCGCAGATGAATTAGGGTCAACATAAATAACAGTTCCTGCTGCTGATTTAATCATGATACATGCATGATCTATCAATGTGATATGAGTTTTACCGTCACCTGTTTTTTCGGTAACTTCAGTAACAGATTCCTCTGTTTCTGATTCTGTCTTGCTTTCCGTAACTGTTTCACTTACTGTTGTAACAGCGCTTTCTTCAGTACTGCCGCAGCCTGTAAATGCTAACAATGAAAGTGCTGACAATAATGCTGCAAAAATCTTAATTTTCATTTTTATTACCATGCTTCCATAGGAAGCATGCCTCCTCTCTTTGATGTTTTGTGTGGTTTTTGCTAAGCAAAATTTCGAACGACAGTTCGAAAAGCACAAAACTCGTAGATTGAAAGATAAATCTTTCAATCTTGATTCCTCCAAGCTGTTATATGTAATCGTTTCAGCTTAATTTCAAGCTAAATAATATCATGTTAGCAATAATATGTCAATGAATTAATTGTGTCCAGTTGCACTAAAACGTGCAACTTTTTTGTTACTTTATCGGTATATGAGAGGGAACATTTTTGAAAGGAAGTGCATATATTAGTTATTATGAATAAATTTAAAGCCATATCAGCAGCAATCAGCTTGCTGCTCGGTTATCTGTTCAATGATATAGATGGTCTGATGTGGGCATTAATAACACTTATGATACTCGACTATATCTCGGGAGTAATTGTTGCAGTTATAAAAAAGACTCTTTCTTCCGAAATTGGTGCCAAGGGCATTGCCAAAAAATTGATGATATTTATTATAGTCATTATTGCAAACATCGTTGATGTTAATGTAATCTGTCAGGATCACATTTTAAGAAATGTCACTATCATGTTTTATATCGCAAACGAAAGCATTTCAATTATAGAAAATGCTGCAGCAGCAGGAGTGCCTGTTCCGCAGAAAATTATTTCTGTACTCGGACAAATCAAGAAGAAAGGGGAGAATGACAATAGCAACGATTCTTAGAACAGGTATTGATCTCAGTAATCATAACGGAGATATTGACTTCAAGAAGGTAAAAGACTCGGGAGTTGACTTTGCCATCCTCAGAACAGGATACGGCAAGAAATATCCCGACCAGTATGACACTAAATTTGAGGATTATTACTCTCAATGCAAAAAATACGGAATACCTGTTGGAGCATATCATTTCAGCTATGCTCTGACAGAAGAAGCAGCTGTACAGGAAGCAGAATTCATGCTTGAAATTGTTAAGGGGAAACAGTTTGAATATCCGCTTTATTTTGATATTGAAACAGTTCCTCACACCACTCTGAGCAAGTCAATATGTGAAGAAATCATAACCGCATTCTGCGGACGGCTTGAAAAAGAGGGTTACTTTGCTGGAATATACAGCTTTGACACGTTCTTCTACTCAAATATACCGGAGGCAACCACCAAAAGATTTGCTTCATGGGTTGCAAGGGTTGAGGACGTAAAGCCAACCTATGCAAAAAACTATGGCATATGGCAGTATTCATGGAAGGGCAAAATAGACGGAGCAAAAGGTTCTGTAGACATGAACAAATGCTATATTGACTATCCGTCTATTATAAAAAAAGCACAGCTTAACGGCTATGGCGACAAGTTCAAATTTTATGAAATTACAGCCACCTTCTGCAAAGCTAATCAAGAACAGACAGATAAGATTACAAACGAATGTCTGAAACTTGGCATGACAGTTACAAAGAAACAGATATAGCATTTAAGCTGCTCATTTCATAATGGGCGGCTTATTTCTGACATTTTCCAAATATTAAGGCAATACCGCAAAATACGTTTCTGTTGATTTTCAAAACAGGCTCAGTAACGTATTTTTGCTGTTTCTCAAATCGTCGAAACGTAGCCTTTGGCTTTGTGCGGAATTGCCCTAAATTATTTGTTTTAAAAAAGCTTGCAAATAAAAATATTATGTGATATAATAACGATGAATAAAAATCTTATGTAACAAATTTGGAGGAAATATAAATGGAATTCGGTGCGCTTCAGATTGTCGGCGGTATACTGCTTCTTATTTCAAGCCTTGTAATTATTGCTGTTACTCTCGCTCAATCAAACAAGGACCAGGGAATGACTTCAGCTATCGGCGGTTCAAACAATGACAGCTTTTATGGAAAGAATGCAGGAAGCACAAAAGAAAAAGCTCTTGAAAGACTTACAAAATACTGTGCTGTAATCTTTTTCGTTGTTACTCTTGCCGTTAACTTTATATCAGTTTTCTTTACAAAGTAAGGCGTTACGGCTTATACTGTCCTGTGTTTCTTTAACGCAGGACTTTTTTAATGTAATTTTTTCGGACAATATGCAAATACTTATATAAATACAGCTAAGTCAGAAAGGATGGTCACAGCTATGGCAGAAACTATTGAAATCTATAAATCCAGAATCAAAAGCATCCTGAAACAAAATGAAAAGAAATGTATTCCTTATAAAACGCTTTTTGCAAAATGCAAGGGCAGGAAAAACAGCCCACTTGAATTCAAGGAAGCTATACTTGAAATGAAAAAAGACGGAGTAATTTTCGAAAGAAAAGACGGCTTTGTGCTTTGTGAGGACTTCGGCATTTTCCATGCCGTTGTTACAAGAGTAAATAAAACCTTTGGATTTATTAAAAAGGATGACGGTTCAGAAGTATTTGTTCCGGGCAAATTCCTTAAGGGCGCTATGCCGAACGACGTTGTCCTCGGAAAGCTTATCCCACAGAGAGGTGAATCTCCTGATGGTGAAGTTATCAAGATACTTCAGGAGAATTTCTCCGAATTTACAGGAACCGTTGAAAAAGACGGCAATACACTTTGTGTCCGTCCTGACAGCCTTTCAAAAGAGCTGCTTGTTATCAGCGGTATGAAGGTAAAGGTTAATGAGGGTGACAAGGTTCTTGCTGAAATAAGCAAGCGTGCCGAACGTCATGCTGACCACAGAGTAAGAATCACAGGCTTGTTCGGAACATCTGACAAGGCTTCAAGCAGTGCAAGGGCAGTCCTTCACATAAACGGAGTTGAAACAGAATTCCCGCTTGTTGTTATGGATGAGGCAAGACACCTTGCACATATGGGAATAAGTCAGGAAGAAATCAACCGCAGACTTGATCTACGTGATGAAACAATCTTCACAATTGACGGCGCTGACACAAAGGATATCGACGATGCTATATCCGTAAGCAAAACCGAAAACGGTTATGCTCTTGGTGTTCATATTGCCGATGTATCATACTATGTAACACCTAAGTCAGAGCTTGACAATGATGCTTTCAACAGAGGAACATCAATTTACTATGCCGACAAGGTTATTCCTATGCTCCCGAAAGAGCTTTCAAATGGTATATGCTCACTAAACCCTGACGAAGACAGACTTGCATTCTCCTGCCTTATGAATATTTCAGCTGACGGAAAGCTTGAAAATTATAAATTCAGCAAAACGGTTATCCGTTCAAGAGTAAAGGGCGTTTACTCAGAAATTAACCAGATACTTGACAGAAAAGAAGATATTGATACTGAAATTGTTCAGAAATACAGCCATTTAAATCAGACGATTTTCCTTATGGAAGAGCTTGCTGAAATTCTTACAGCGAACAAGATAAAACGTGGCGCTCCGCAGATTGAAACTCCTGAAGCAAAGCTTATTCTTGATGAAAATGATGTCTGCATAGATGTTAAGAAGCGTGAACGTGGAAAATCAGAACTTATAATTGAGGAGTTCATGCTCATGGCCAACACCTCCGCTGCCAAGCTTGCAAAGGAAAGCGGAATCCCGTTTGTTTACCGTGTCCATGAAGATCCATCATCTGAAAAGGTTGCCGACCTTATGGATGTTGTTGCAGGAATGGGTCTGTCAGTTCCGCATTTCCAGAATGTTAAGCCGGTTCATCTTGCTGAAATCCTTGAAAAGACAAAGGGTAATAAGCTTGCCCCTGTAATAAACAACATGGTTCTTCGTTCTATGGCAAAGGCAAAGTATTCAGACGAGCCAATCGGACATTTCGGACTTGTGCTTGATGATTATTCTCACTTCACTTCCCCGATCAGACGTTATCCTGACCTTGCAATTCACCGTATTCTAACAGACCTTTGCTACAATAAACTTCCTGTAAAGTTCATGCAGAAGCGTTATGCAGGCTTTGCAAAGGATGCCTCAATTCAGTCATCAAATCAGGAACTTGTTGCTATGAGAGTTGAGCGTGAATGTGAAGACTGCTATGTAGCCGAATATATGACATCGCATATTGGTGAAGAATTTGAGGGTATGATATCTTCAATGCAGGATTACGGTTTCTATGTTGAACTGCCGAACACAGTTGAGGGCATGGTGAGAATTGATTCACTTCCTGACGGACCATACAGCTATGACGGACATTTCTCCTATAAGAAGGGTGAAACTGTCGCTTACAGTATCGGTGATACCGTTAAGGTAAAATGCGTAAGCACTGATGTTTCATCAGGTAAAATTGATTTTATAATTGCATAAACAAAAACCCCGTCTATTCAGCAGACGGGGTTTATTTATGTAAAAAAATCATTGTAAAAGCGTAAACAACTTCCCTGACGGCTTACTGTCTATATCCCTCAATGCGCAGAACATTAGATACATTGAGTTATCATATTCACCGTAAAATCCGCTCTTTTCACCATTCAGAACTTTATAAGCATAGTTAAGCGGCATGATGCAGTATGAATTCCCAGGGGATACAATACTTACAGTTGCGGCCTCCTTGCTCTTGCCAAGCATTGCCCACTTCCAGTTATACTGCATGCAGACAGCATGTCCGAAAAGCGCGCCGATTGTAACTGCAAGTTCATGTTCATCAGCAAAAGGCTTTGGTATGCGGTTGTCAGCAATAAATCCCTCCGCAATTGTATTTAGTATCTTTGCAATATTTCTGCCGTTGGCTTTCTTGTCAAGCTTGATATCATTATATCCCCTGTCAATTGTTATTTCAAGCTGGCGCATCAGCTCGTCAGGTATTTCAGATATATACTCGAAATAAGGTATCAGCTTATTCGTACATTTTTTTGTAAACACCATTTTTCGCTCCTTATCTTCAATTTTCTTTATTTTTCTTAACGCAAATAAAAGAACGATACCAGAATGTTTTTCTGAATATCGTTCTGAAAATTATTTTAAAATTGTTTCTAAAATATTATTCCGTTTATTTTCTGCTAATTATACATAATAAGGATTTGGCTTAAACAAAATTAGAATAAAATCAATAATCCAGCCTACACAAAAAAGTCCGCCGGTTAACAAATATAGTATTCCTGTCCCAATTTTACCCTCGTAAAAACGGTGTATGCCCAAAAATCCAAGAAAGAAGCAAAGCAATAAAGCTAACCACTTATTCTTTGGGGTTCCCATTCCGCCTGCAACAGCATAGTTTGAATTATTGTTTGAGTTGTTTACATAAATCTGCTGAGGAACAGGTGCTGCCTGACGAAGCTCTTCAACCTGTCTGCCGCAAAGCGTACATACTACTGCATCCTCAGGAATTTTCCCTCCGCAGTGCTTGCAGAATTTTGTGCGCCCCTCATAACTTGTTTGCTGATAATTATTATTGTTATAATAATTCTGGTTCTGCTGATACTGCGGCTGAACTGCAGGATGCTGATACTGCGGCGCAGTTCTTATGTTTATTCCCTGCTGTGGAGCAGAATTATACTGCGAATAAGCTTGTGAAGCCGGTCTGTTCGGATAAATTTCCCCATCGTCATTAAGCTGCCTGTTGGGGTATAATTCTCCGTCATCCTGATATTTATTCAGATTAACATCTGTATTGTTGCCCATATAGCACCCCTGTCAATAAAAATTTAACACATAACATTAATTACTATTTATTATACACCATAAATAGAAAAATTCAATCTTTTTTTAAAAACAAGAATTACAATTTGGTAACAAGCATTATTATAACAATATTTATCCATTTATTTTGTAAGTTTTATAAAAAATCATTATTAAGAAACCGTTTACAGTTGTTAAACTTTTTTTAATAACCCTTGAAAAATGGAAATTAAAATGTTATTATTACACTTAGATAATTATGTTTTTAATATATATTTGTGAATGGAGTGTATAAAATGAATTACGGACATTTTGACCTTGAGAAAAAGGAATATGTTATTACTAAGCCAAATACCCCTGCCCCTTGGGCAAATTATCTTGGCTCACCTGAGTACGGCGCAATCATATCAAACAATGCAGGCGGATACAGCTTTGTAAAATCCGGCGCAAACGGAAGAATTCTTCGTTACCGCTTCAATACAAACATTGCTGTTCCTGGAAGATACATCTATCTGCGTGACAATGATTCCGGCGATTACTGGTCTGCTTCATGGCAGCCTGTTGGCAAGCCTCTTGATAAATATAAGAGCGAATGCCGTCACGGTACAGCTTATACTGTTATTTCCTCCGAATACAGCAATGTAAAGTCTGAAATTACATATTATGTTCCTCTCAACAAAACCTATGAGGTTTGGAGAACTATTATCACAAATACATCTGACAGGCCTAGAAAGCTTTCAGTTTATGGCTTCTGTGAATTTACTTCTGACGATAATTATGAACAGGATCAGATTAACCTCCAGTATACCCAGTTCATCACAAGAACATCCTTTGAGGAAAACAAGATCATTCAGCATATAAATGAATATGCTGGCAGGGACGAAACAGGTTCAAACCATCAGGAACGTTTCTTCGGCCTTGTTGGTGCTGATATATGCGGATACAACGGCTCCCTTGATCACTTCATTGGTTCATATCGTTCATATGCAAATCCTATTGCTGTTGAAAACGGCAGATGCGACAATGTTCTTAACTTCAACTCAAATTCATGTGGTGCTTTACAGTCTGCAATCACACTTGGCGCAGGCGGAACAATCGAACTTATTTATATTCTTGGTAAAAAGAACAACGCTGAAGCTACTGAAATACTCAACCTTTACAAACAGGCAGGAAGAGTTGATACAGAAATCAGGGAACTTAAGAGCTACTGGCATGAAAAGCTTAGCAGCTTCCAGGTTAAAACTCCTTCTGAATCCTTCAACAATATGGTTAATGTATGGAACGCTTACCAGTGCTTTATTACATTCATCTGGTCAAGAGCTGCTTCATTCTCATACTGTGGTTTAAGAAACGGTTACGGTTATAGAGATACTGTTCAGGACATCCAGGGTATCATGCATCTTGATCCTGAACTTGCTGCTGATAAGATTAGATTTATGCTTTCCGCACAGGTAAACAACGGTGCAGGTCTTCCTCTTGTTAAGTTCAATCATAATGCCGGCCATGAAGATACTCCTGACGACTTAACCTATGTTCAGGCAACAGGACATCCGTCATACCGTGCAGACGATGCTCTCTGGCTCTTCCCTACAATTGAAAAGTATATCGGCGAAAGCGGAAAGAGAGAGTTTCTTGACGAAACAATCGTATATGCAAACGGTGGTGAAGCTACTGTTTATGAACATCTCAAGAAAGCTATTGACTTCTCAATGAATAACCTTGGCGATCACAATATGCCTGCAGGACTTCATGCGGACTGGAATGACTGTCTCCGTCTTGGTAAGAAGGGCGAATCTACTTTCGTTGCATTCCAGCTTTATTATGCAATGAATATGATCCTTAAATATGCTTTTGAAAAGAAGGATATTGAATATATCAAGTATATTACTGACATTAAGAAACAGCTTACAGATGCACTCAACAAGTGCTGGGATGAGGATAGATGGATTAGAGGCATCCGTGACAACGGCTGTGTTGTTGGCGCTAAGAACGATCCTGAAGCTAGTATGTGGCTCAACCCACAGAGCTGGGGCGTTATCTCAGGCTTCTCAGACGTTGAAAAGGCTTATATTTCAATGGAGAATGTTCACGAAAAGCTTAATACCCCATATGGTGTAAAGCTTCTTGATCCTCCTTACCAGAAATATTATTTTGACGGCGCACTCATGCACATCTTTAACCCTGACACAAAGGAAAACGGCGGTATCTTCTCACAGCCTCAGGGCTGGGTAATCCTTGCCGAATCACTTCTCGGTCATGGTAACCGTGCATTTGAATATTTCTGTGAATCATCGCCTGCTTCACTTAATGAAAAGGCTGAAATCAGAGTTATGGAGCCTTATGTTCATGGTCAGTTTACTGAATCAACACGTTCACCATTTGAAGGACGCTCACATGTACATTGGCTCACAGGAACAGCTTCAACAGTTATGGTAGGCTGTGTTGAGGGTATTCTCGGTATGCGTCCTGATGCTGACGGATTAAAAATTAATCCTGCAATCCCATCCGAATGGGAAGGTTTCCAGGTCAAGAAGATGTTCAGAGATAAACAACTCAACATGATGTTCAAAAATCCTCATCATGCTGAAAGCGGAGTTCAGGAAATCACTCTTAACGGTGAAAAGCTGAATGACAATTATATTCCAGCTGAAAAACTTAAGTCCAAGAATGATATTATTATAATCATGGGCGAAAATGCGTAATTAACAGCCAAAGCGCAATACACAAAATTTTACAAAGATACTTTTGATGTATAACGTCAAAAGTATCTTTACTTACATTTAAGTAAGACAAAAGGAGCATAACAATTATGAAAAATGGTACGATGAAGAATACGAATGGGAAATTGAAGTTATTGGATTTCTACGCAGCGACCACACCGAACGGTACTGCCGAAACGGTGAGGAAATAGGAGATAAATATACATGCACATATGGCTGCCCCGTAAATAAAAATGGTCAGGGCATTTGTTCTAAAACAATGATGATGATGTTCCCAATTATGGAGGCTGTAAGAAGCGGCGGGGATTTGGAAAACATCGGCGGAAGCAGCAAATACACAAAGGATATTGTCTGCCCTGATGGCTGTGTAATGTTCAGAATGACAGCAAAGAAACTTGATAATGAAAATTTTTATAAGGAAAAGTTTTTTGATTAGTTTTTTATTCTGATTTTCTTTAAAATAAAATGACCTGAGAAGAAAAATACTCTTCTCAGGTCATTTTTAATGTTGCTTTCTAGACGTCTGTGGCGGTGTAGCTTTCTTCTTTTTAGCAACGGAATATCCAAAACTTCCAAGCTTTCTTCCTAGAGCAAAATACTCACCATGCGAATATGCCATTATCCCAGCTTGCTGGAGATTGATTTTACCCTTGCTGTCAATATACCGTTCATCAACATCCGCTGCAACAATCTCAGCTATAAACATATCATGCGTGCCGAGCGGCTTGATTTCCTTAACCCTGCATTCAAGTGATACAGGCGATTCTGCTATAAGCGGTGCAGATACAACTGACGCTTTTTCAGTGTGGAGATTGCATTTCTTAAGTTTATCCATATCCTTGCCACTGCGTACACCACAGAAATCCGTTTCCATGACAATCTTTGATGTAGTAAGATTTATGACAAACTCCCCTGTCTCCTTAATAATATTATAAGAATGTCTTGACGGACGGACAGAAATATACGTCATCGGCGGCTGTGTGTTGATAATGCCTGTCCATGCAACGGTCAGAACATTAACCTTTCCCTCTGTCCCGCATGAAACAAGTGCCGCAGGCAGCGGGGCTAGCAGTGTCCCTGCTTTCAGAACTATTTTCCCCATACAGTTTTCTCCTTATTATTCAGCCAGCATTTATTCAGCCTTGTTGTCCTCAAAATATTTTCCCCATATTTCAACGGCATTATCATAGTTTTTGGTGAACTTTTTATAGTTAAGACCAAATCCCGACTTAGGAATACGCAGGCTCATATAAAGTCCCTCAGGCTTTTCTGTGTAGCCAAGCTGTTCATAAAGTTTTGTTCCAAGAAGATTATATCCGACTTCTGTAGCATTTTTATCATCAGGATATATTGCTGTCATGTCCTCAAAGATTCCTTCTTCAATACCAAGATGCTTGATTGCGGCATCATTTGAAATCATCATTACAACGTTGTCGGACTGGAATTCAGCAATAACTCTTGCCTGTGTAGCCTGCCCTTGATACATCTCGGCATCGCTTGTTTCATCGGTAAATGTCGGAGCATAGAGAACTGATACAACCGTCTTGCCGTCGCCGTTGTAATCCTCACAATATGGTGTCAGAATTTCAGCAAGTTTTTCAGTGCTTTTCTCAAGAACAGGATCCTTTGCAACCACCATTACTGTGATATCAGGTTGAACATTGCTTAAAAAGTCATAAGTCAGAAAAGCAGCTATAGGAATTATAATGGCAGCCGCAATAATACCGATTTTATGGTGATAAACAAGATTCGACAATTTCTGCTTAAAAGTATATTTAACTGGTTGAGCCTGCTGTTCATCAGCTTGCTTCTCATCAGGCTGTTCTGATATTCCCTGCTTTTCTCTCAGCAGTTGAACTCTCTGATTTTGAAGTTTTTTCTGGTATGAATCTCTTGCCTTTTCATCTCTTTTGGCTTTTTCTTCAGCCGCTTTTGACTCTGCTTCAAGAGCTTCTTTTTTCTCTCTCTCATTAATCTCTCTTATATTGTCAAGCAAGCTTTTTTGCTTTGGATCTTTTTCCTGCATAATAATCACCATTCCTTCGTTATATAAATACAGGGGTAACTATATATAAATGTTACCCCTTTTTATTTATAAAATTAATCCAGTGGCTTCATTGTCGGGAACAGAAGAACATCTCTGATAGATGCGCTGTCTGTCAGCAACATAACAAGTCTGTCAAGGCCAAATCCAAGTCCGCCTGTCGGTGGCATACCATATTCAAGAGCTGTAACGAAATCTTCGTCGACCTCAGCATTTGCCCCCTGAGCACGCTTAGCTTCAACCTGCTTGACAAATCTTTCTCTCTGGTCAATAGGATCGTTAAGCTCGGAAAATGCATTACCCATTTCTCTTGCATAGATGAAATATTCAAATCTTTCAGTAAATGCAGGATTTGATGGCTTTCTCTTTGCAAGCGGTGAATTTTCAACAGGATAATCATAGATAATAGTTGGTTGGATAAGCTTATCCTCAACAAAAGCTTCAAAGAATGCAATAAGAACGTGTCCCTTTGTAGCTGAATTACCCTCGTCAACTTCAACGTGATGTTCCTTTGCGCAAGCTCTTGCTGCAGCGTCATCTGCCCATGAGTTATAGTCAACACCTGCATATTTCTTGACGGCCTCAACCATTGTGAGTCTTTCCCAAGGAGATGCCATGTTGATTTCTGTGCCCTGATATGATATTACATCAGTTCCGCAGATTTTCTTTGTAAGTCCGACATACATTTCTTCAATAAGATCCATCATACCAATATAGTCGGTATATGCTTCATACATTTCAATAGATGTAAATTCAGGGTTATGTGAAGTATCCATGCCTTCATTTCTGAAAATACGGCCTACCTCGTAAACCTTGTCAAAGCCGCCTACTATAAGGCGCTTCAGGTAAAGTTCAGTTTCGATACGGAGATACATATCAATATCAAGTGCATTATGATGAGTTTTGAACGGTCTTGCAGCCGCACCTATTTCAAGTGTGTGAAGAACAGGTGTATCAACTTCAAGATATCCTCTTGAATCAAGGAAACTTCTGATTTCAGAAAGAATTCTGCTTCTCTTTACAAATGTATCCTTAACATCAGGGTTGCAGATAAGGTCAACATAACGCTGACGGTATCTCATGTCCTGATCCTTTAAGCCATGCCATTTTTCAGGAAGCGGAAGGAGTGATTTTGAGAGGAGAACAATCTTCTGGGCATGAACCGAAACCTCACCCTTTTTTGTCCTAAAAATAAAACCCTCAACACCGACGATGTCGCCGATATCCCACTTCTTAAATTCAGCAAATTCATCTGCACCAATATCATTCATGCGGACATAAACCTGCATACGGTCGCTTCCGTCACGGACATCAATGAAGTTAGCCTTGCCCATATCTCTCCATGACATGATACGACCGGCAATTTTAACATTTCTTCTGCCTGCTTCAAGTCCAGCCTTGAGTGCTTCTTCATCACCGTTAGATGAGGCAATGATTTCAGCTTCTGACTTTTCAAACCATACTCTGATTTCAGAGTTCATTATATCAGCATCAAACTTAGTTATTTCGTAAGGGTTCTTGCCCTGGGACTTGAGGTCATCAAGCTTTTCTATTCTGACTTTTTTGAGTATATGAATATCCTGTTCTGTCTGTTCTTCAACAGAATCAGCGGCAGGATTAGTGTTCTGATTCTCTGACATTTGCTTTTTCCTTTCAATAATTACTTGCTGATTTCAAGTATCTGCATATGAATTATTCCGACTGGTGCCTCAACTTCAATAATATCCCCAACTTTTTTCTTCATGGCAGCAACACCGATAGGTGATTCGTCGGAAATCTTGTCGTTATCAGGATCAGCTTCAGTTGAGCCTACGATCTGGAGTTTCATTGTTTCATCAAGTTCAAGGTCTTTGAAAATAACAAATGAGCCGACATTGACTTCATCATTTGAAAGTTCAGCTTCGTCAACAATTACTGCATTTGCAACAGTAAGTTCCATTTCCTGAATTCTTGCTTCAAGAATACCCTGCTCATTCTTAGCTTCATCATATTCAGCATTTTCAGACAAGTCTCCGAAAGCACGGGCCTCTTTAAGCTTCTGTGCAACCTCAGCACGTTTTACGGTAATAAGGTATTCGAGCTCCTTTTCGAGCTTTGCAAGACCCTCTGCGGACATTTTAACCTTTTTAACTGCCATGTAACAGCACTCCTCTTCTGCTCTTTTTTCGAACATAATCTAAAAGTATATTATATATTACAATAAAAATATTGTCAAGCATTTAGCCCTATACTACAAGGCTTCTTTTTACTTCTTTCTTGATTTCTCAAACATTATCTCAACGACTTTCTGCATAAGTTCTAGCGGTTTGTCATCCTTCAGTATCTTTACAGCAATGAAAGGCTTATCCGAGCCGTTGACAGTAACCCTGTTCTTATACTCTGCAACAACTGCCTGAATCTGCTCAATTTCAGCAACAGAAAGATAGAAATACATAATTCCATTTCTCTGTGTGATTTCCTTTATGCCAATTGAACCAGCCATATTTCTTAACAAAGCAACGCTGATAAGTCCCTGAATAGCCTTTGGCGGATCACCATAACGGTCAATAAACTCATCAATAATATCAAGGCTGTCCTCTTTGGTCTGGATTGCGGCAATCTTTCTGTAAGCGTCAATTCTTCCTGAAAGGCTCTCAATGTACTTGTCAGGAATATGCGCATCAATCTGGAGGTCAACAAGACATTCTTCAGGACGGTGCGGCAATGGTTCGCCCTTTTCTTCTGCAATAGCTTCAGATAAAAGCTGTAAATACATATCGTATCCGACAGCTTCCATATGACCATGCTGACGTCCGCCGAGAATTGAACCTGCGCCTCTGATTTCAAGGTCACGCAAAGCAATTCTGAATCCGCTTCCGAACTGTGTGAATTCCTTTATTGCTTCAAGACGTTTTGCAGCAATTTCAGTAAGAACCTTTCCTCGTCTGAATGTGAAATATGCAAATGCACGTCTGTTAGAACGTCCGACACGTCCTCTTAACTGGTAAAGCTGTGAGAGTCCTAAATTGTCGGCATCCTCTATAATAAGCGTGTTGCAGTTAGGAACGTCAACACCAGTTTCAATAAGCGTTGTGCATACAAGAATATCAATCTCATGTTCAACAAGCTGACGCCATACTTCTGAAAGCTGTTCTTCTCCAATCTGCCCATGTGCAATACCAATTCTTGCATCAGGAAGCAGCTGTGCAATCTTTGATGCCGTCATATCTATGCTTTCAATTATGTTATGAATATAGTATACCTGGCCGCCTCTGCGGAGTTCCTTGCTGATTGCCTGAATAATGACACCCATATTATGCTCGATAACATAAGTCTGAACAGGGTATCTGTCTATAGGCGGTTCTTCAATAACGCTCATGTCCCTAATCCCGCTCATAGCCATGTTAAGCGTTCTAGGAATAGGAGTCGCTGAAAGTGTGAGAACATCAACGCCTGTGAATGTCTCCTTGAATTTTTCCTTATGTGCAACACCGAAACGTTGTTCTTCATCTATAATTACAAGACCCAAATCCTTGAACTGAACATCCTTCTGAACAAGCCTGTGTGTTCCGATGATAATATCAATTTCACCGCGTTTAAGTTCTTTTAGGATTTCTTCCTGTTCCTTTTTATTTCGAAATCTTGACAAAAGCTGAATTTTTACAGGGAAATGTTCAAATCTTTTTACGGCTGTCTGATAATGCTGCCACGCAAGAACCGTTGTTGGAACAAGTATTGCGCATTGCTTACTGTCCAGAACGCACTTAAATGCACCTCTCAACGCAACTTCGGTTTTACCAAAGCCAACATCTCCGCAAAGAAGTCTGTCCATCGGAACAGGCTTCATCATATCATCCTTGATTTCGTCAATACATCTTAACTGATCATCCGTTTCTGTATAACTGAAACGCTCTTCAAAATCTGTCTGCCAGTCGCAGTCCTCCGAGAAAGCATATCCCTTAGTCTTGCTTCTCTTAGCATAAAGGGCAATAAGCTCGTCTGCCATATCCTTGACAGCTTTTTTAACCTTTGCTCTTGTTTTCTGCCACTCCAATGAGGAGATTTTATTAAGCTTTACTCCGCTGTTGTCACGAGGACCTATATATTTTGAAACAAGGTCAAGCTGTGTAACAGGAACATACAGCACATCAGTACCTGCATACTGAATAGTAATATAATCCTTTGTCACGCCCTCCATTTCAAGCTTTCTTATGCCAATAAACCTACCGATACCGTGAAGTGCATGAACAACAAGGTCACCGTTTGAAATATCGGAAAGCGACTTGATTTCCTCGCCCTTTTTCGGCTTTTTAAGCTTACGCTTTGAAACCATTGCCTTTGCCTGTGTGATAAGAGCTATCTTTGCTTCAGGATAGTCATATCCCCCACTTACACAACCTGACATAAGATAAACTCTGCCCTTTGCAAGCTCGGTTTTATCATTGATTATATCGCAAGGGATTCCATCTTCCCTTAAATCATCCGCAATAATCGGCAAGGTTTTTTCAGAGCCTGCAAGAACAATTACAGTATAGTCCCTCTCAATGAAAGTATGCAAATCTTCGGAAAGCTGACGGATTTCACCGCCCCATGGCGCTGTCTGGTTTGCTGTTACTGAAATAAGCTTTTTGAAACGGACTTCATTTTCCCCACGCATAAAGGTATCCATGAAAACCTGTCTGAACTTATCAGCTTTACCGAAAACCTCACCTATTTCAAGCATATACCCGTCAAGCCCCTTGCAGAGTTCACCCTCTTCAAGAAGTATCTTTATATCCTCATTGTGCTGTGAAAGTATACTCTTTGAGCGCTCCGCCATATTTCTGTATTCGCTGAATACAACAACGCTCTCTTTTGTAAGATAGTCAAAAATTGTTGCAGGAGTATCATAGGCAAGAGGCAGGTACTTGTCAATGTTTCCTAGCGAAACGCCGTTATCAAGCTTATCAATATCATTGTATAGCTTCTGTTTTACAATCTCTGCATGCTTGCTTCTCTGCTTTTTTGCAAGCTCATCTATTTTAGCCTTGAACTGCTCCTCACTCTCGAAGAGAACTTCAAGTGCAGGCGAAATTTCTATTATCTCCATGCTCTGGGTACGTCTTTGCGTTTCAACATCAAAGTATGAAATGCTGTCGATTTCATCGCCCCAGAATTCTATTCTGACAGGGCTTGTTTCCTGAACAGGAAATATATCAGCTATAGAACCCCTGATAGAAAACTGTGATACTCCCTCGACTTTATCACAGCGTGAATAGCCTGCGGCAACAAGTTTTGCGGCAAGCTCCTTTGTGGTTATTTCGTACCCCTGTTCAAGAATAACTGTACGATCGTACAGCATCTGCGGCGGAATGGTTTTCTGCATTACAGCCTCTGCTGATGCACAGATAACCCTGCACTTTCCCGAACGTATCCTTGAAAGTGCCGCAAGCCTAGCATGTTCATATTCTCTTGAAACAGTGGCAACATCGGTAAAAGTAAAATCCTTTGCAGGGTAAACCATTGCGGCATCAGCGATTCCGAGCATTTCGTTCATGTCGTCGCAAAGCCTTTTTGCATTGGCTTCATCATCTGTAATGACAAGAACAGGGGCAACGCCGATAAGACCCAGTGTGAACTGCGCCTTGTGTATACCTGATACTCCTGTGACAAGAACTGGGGTTTCGCCCTTTTGCGAAGACCTTACCATGTCCTTGTATGCAGGAAGATTTTCTATTGCTTTAATAAATACTGACATAATTATGTCCGGCTTCCCAACGGGAAACATCGCTCCTTTCGCAATGATGAAATTACGAATTGAATTTGTTCATAGCCTCATCAACCTTGTCCTGTACCATTAGCTCAACCGACTGAACCGCCTTTTCAGACGCTTCTTTTATAAGCTTACGCTCGATATCAGAAAAAGATGACAGTACCCAGTTAGCAAGATCATAATCCTTGCTCGGTTTCTTTCCGACACCAATTTTGATTCTTGGAAAACTATCTTCACCAGTAAGCTCAATAATTGACTTTATTCCATTATGACCACCGTCAGAACCTTTTCTGCGAATTCTAAGAAATGATGGTTCAAGGCTTATATCATCATAGCAGACAATAACATTCTGTACAGGAATTTTATAAAAATTCATTGCCGCTACAATAGCTTCACCGCTGTTGTTCATATATGTCTGCGGCTTCATAAGCAGACAGCTTTTGCCCATAATGACAGCATTGCCGACAAGAGCCTTGAACTGAAGCTTTTTTACATCAGCATTATACTTTTCTGCAATTGTATCAAGTGTCATAAAGCCTGCATTGTGTCTTGTGTTTTCATACTGAAGACCTGGATTGCCAAGACCTGCAATAATAAATTTAGGCTTTCCTGCTGCCGCAGGTTTATCTGCATTAAGCTTGTCAAAAATATCAAAAATACTCATTTTATTTTTCCTTTAAAAAATCAGTATAACCCCGTGCCTTCTGACACGGGGTATAAACTACTTATATTGTGACACTTATGCCACAATAATATCATCAATTAGTTGTTGAATAATGGGGAAATTGGCTTGTCTGCATAAATTCTCTGAATTGCCTGTGCAAATACAGGAGCAACAGGGAGAACTGTAATCTTGTCAATCTTCTTTTCATCAGGAAGAGCTATTGTATCGAGGATAACAAGTTCCTTAATAACACTGTTCTGGATTCTGTCAATAGCAGGGCCTGAAAGAACACCATGTGTAGCACAAGCATAAACATTCTTTGCTCCGCCAACTTCAATAATAGCCTTTGCAGCATTGCAAAGTGTTCCTGCTGTATCGATCATATCATCAACAAGGATTACATTCTTGTCCTTGACATCACCGATTATGTTCATTACTTCACAAACGTTTGCCTTCTGACGTCTCTTGTCAACAATAGCAAGAGGAGCTTCAAATCTTGCAGCAAAGTTTCTTGCCCTTGTAACAGAACCAAGGTCAGGAGAAACTACAACGCAGTTGTCCTTGCAGTCCTTAAACTTTTCAATAAAGTGAGGAGCAAGAATCGGAACACCAAGAAGATGATCAACAGGAATATTGAAAAATCCCTGAATCTGCGGACAATGGAGATCCATTGTAAGAATTCTGTCTGCACCGGCTACTGTGATAAGGTCAGCTACAAGCTTTGCAGAAATCGGATCTCTTGCCTTAGCCTTTCTGTCCTGTCTTGCATAGCCGAGGTACGGAATAACGGCAGTAATACGGCCTGCTGAAGCTCTCTTGAATGCATCAATCATTATAAGAAGCTCCATCATGTTGTCATTTACAGGTGAACTTGTTGACTGAACAACGAATACATCCGATCCACGAACGCTTTCCTTGATAGAAACGCTTACTTCTCCGTCAGAAAAAGTAACAACTTCCGATTCACCAATTGGCATGCCGAGAGTTTTTGCGATTTCGTTTGCCACATTAGGGTTGGAATTCGCTGTGAAAATTTTGATATCCTTGCCGTGCAGATTCATTTGAAAATCCCCTTTGTTTTAATTATTGATTTATAATTTGTTAAGGGAACACCGATCAAAGCCCATTCAGCCGATGTTCCCAAAAATTACTTCTGATTCCTGTTTTTCAATTTTCTATCGCCGAAGCCTTCCTTGATTACATATTCTGCCCTCTCTATAGCAAGAGCTCCATCAGGAACATCCTTTGTAACTGTTGTTCCTGCCGCAGTATATGCTCCCTTTCCGACTTTAACAGGAGCTATAAGATTTGTATTGCATCCAATAAATGCATTATCTTCAATAACTGTTCTGAACTTCTTTGCACCGTTGTAGTTTACAGTAACAACGCCGCATCCGAAGTTTACATTTGAGCCAACATCACTGTCACCAATATATGTGAGATGTGCAACAGCAGTTTTCTCGCCGACAACAGAGTTCTTGATCTCAACAAAGTCGCCGATCTTTGCTCCTGCCTTGATATGTGAATCAGGACGAATATGAACAAACGGCCCGATTTTAGCATTTTCTTCAATCACAGAGTTATATGCCTGAACAGAATTAAGCTTTACACCGTTTCCGACAGCGCAATTTTCGATTATGCAGTTAGGTCCTATAATGCAGTTTTCACCTATTGCAGTCTGCCCTTTTATTATAGTACCCTGAAGAATACGTGTGCCTGCTCCGATATGAACATTTCTTCCAATAGAAACACCGTCTGCGCAGACAAATTCTACCCCGTTTTCCAGTTGCTTTTCTATTATATCTAATCTTGCGACATTATTCAACAGCAAAAGACCTTTTCTGTCATTTGCACCTAAAACAACGTTAGGATTTGAAGAAATATATGCATCTGCACGAAAACCCGCAGATACCAGTATGTATACTGAATCTGTAAGATAATATTCACCCTGACAGTTATTAGGGGTTATCTGTCCAAGTGCATAGATAAGGCTTTCAACCTTAAACCAATATGCTCCCGAGTTGATTTCTCTTATTGCTTTCTGATCGTTTGTAGTGTCTTTTTCCTCAACAATACCGCTGATACCATTGCCAGAACGAATAATTCTTCCATAACCATAAGGATTGTCAAGTTCTGCTGTGATTACAGTAACAGCATTATCCTCAGCTATATGCTTTTCAAGCGACTTTTTAATAGTATCCTTATCAATAAAGGGAGCGTCACCGTTAAGAATAAGAACATTTCCGCCGACACGTTCCTTCATCCAGTCCATTGCCATCATAACAGCATGACCTGTGCCCATTCTCTGCGGCTGAAGAACTGTAGCACAGCGGCTTCCGATGTAATTCTCAATTACTTCATTGTTAAAACCTGTTACCACGCATATATCATTAATTTCCGAATCCTCACAAGCTGTAAGAACCCATTCAAGCATAGGCTCGCCAAGCACCTCAAACATTGGCTTCGGCAGGTCAGATTTCATTCTTTTTCCCTGTCCTCCTGCAAGAACAACAGCACAATTTTTACTCATCATCTATATCTCCCATTAATCAATTTATGTATAATTTTATATTTCAAGTCCAAATATCAGTTTATCACAGTATACGCTGAAATTCCAGCATAAATGTGCCGATAAAATAATAAGCTTTTATATTTATAATTGTGATATTTGGTTTCTCCTGTCGTTTTCAATATCCTGATGAAGTCTGCTGTGCAGGTACTCATACTCGGGTTCAGGCTTGTTTTTGGGCAAATGAAGTGATATACCTCTTTCAATCTTTTCTGAATGGCTGACGCCAGAAGGATGTGCATTTTCAAAGTCCACAAACGGTTCAAGCATGTAATTCTGTCCGCCGTACATTACTCCGCGCTTGTTCAGATCAACATTATGCTTTGTGAGGTCAACCTTCTTTGATTCAATTGACAGCATTTCATGATTATTAGCTGCCGTATTAACAAGGGTATTCTGAACAACAGGAGGTGTCAGAAAGCTAGGAACATTCTGCTGAACCGGAGCAGCCTGCACATGATTTGATTTGTTTGCAAAACGTGGTTTGTATGGCTTGTTAGCCAGCTGTGCAATCGGATTGTGTTTGTCTTCCTCCACCATGATTTCCTGACAGAAAGCATTGATAAAATATACAAGAGCCCCTCCCGAAAGAAAGCATACCAGAGAAAACATCAGATATCCCATATCCATTACCGATGAAATGATTGGTAAAATTTTTATTATCAGAACAGTAACCATAAAGCCAAGTAATGAAATAACCGAATTTAATAAAAACGCACGGCCGCTGGCACCGCTTTTAAGATAAGCGTTAAGACGTGATCTGATATCACTCCTTGTCTGCTTGTCATATTTGAAGTATAAATTAAGTAAATCTGTATCGAAATCATATTTATAGTTATTTATTAATACTATCAGACATCTCATTATGAACCATCCGATAATAACAAAAAAAACAGCAACCATAAGAAATCCCCCAAAAAGGTACGGTTCAAACTATTTTAAGTCTTGACAATAAAATATTGCTCTCTTTAAATTCATAATGCATAACTGACAAATTAATCAGTATAGTGAAATATTATGTTTAAACCGCAATAATTAGTATATACTAACACATATGACTTGCGGAAATTGTTAAAAAATTAATTATCATTTTAAAAATACAATTATAGTATTGCACATTTTTTCTCAAATTTCAAGCATAAAAGGCATCAACAAAGTATTACTTGGTTTTTTGTACAAAAGTTACTAAAAAGTTAGCACATATTCTATATACTTACAGTATGGAAATGTGCTTGTTTTTCTGATATAATATATGTATGTCCGCAAAAATGAAAAATATGGATTACTACGCTTCAGAAGCGGAAACAAAAAATTTTGGAGGTAAAGAACCAATGAGCAGAAAATGGGTTTATTTGTTTAGCGAAGGCGACGCTGGAATGAAAGAGCTTCTCGGTGGTAAGGGCGCAAACCTTGCTGAGATGACAAAGCTCGGACTTCCTGTTCCTCAGGGCTTCACTATCACTACAGAAGCATGTACTCAGTACTATGAGGACGGAAAGAAAATTAATGATGAAATTCAGAGCCAGATAATGGAGCATATTAAGAAGATGGAAGAAATCACCGGCAAAAAGTTTGGTGACGTTGAAAATCCTCTTCTCGTATCTGTTCGTTCAGGTGCAAGAGCTTCAATGCCTGGTATGATGGATACAATTCTTAACCTTGGTCTTAACGAAGCAGTTGTTAAAACAATGGCTGAGAAGTCAGGAAATGCTAGATGGGCATATGACTGCTACAGAAGATTTATTCAGATGTACTCCGATGTTGTTATGGAAGTTGGCAAGAAGTACTTTGAAGAACTTATTGATGCAATGAAGAAGAATAAGGGCGTTACTGAGGACCTTGATCTTACAGCTGACGACCTTAAGGTTCTTGCTGAACAGTTCAAGGCTGAATACAAGTCCAAGATTGGTCAGGACTTCCCTTCAGATCCAGTTGAACAGCTTATGGGCGCTGTAAAGGCTGTATTCCGTTCATGGGATAACCCAAGAGCTAATGTTTACCGTCGTGATAATGATATCCCTTACTCATGGGGTACTGCTGTAAACGTACAGATGATGGCATTCGGTAATATGGGTGATGATTGCGGTACAGGTGTTGCATTTACTCGTGACCCTGCTACAGGCGAAAAGAAACTCATGGGCGAATTCCTCAACAATGCACAGGGTGAAGACGTTGTTGCTGGCGTAAGAACTCCTATGCCAATAGCTCAGATGGCTCAGATGTTCCCAGAAGCATTTGAACAGTTCCAGAAGGTTTGCGTAACTCTTGAAAATCACTACAGAGACATGCAAGATATGGAATTTACTGTTGAAAACAAGAAGCTTTATATGCTTCAGACAAGAAACGGTAAGAGAACTGCTCAGGCTGCTCTCAAGATTGCATGTGACCTCGTTGATGAAGGTATGAGAACAGAAGAAGAAGCTGTTCTTATGATTGAACCAAGAAACCTCGATACACTTCTCCACCCACAGTTTGATGCTAAGGCTATTAAGGCTGCAACTCCTATGGGCAAGGGACTCGGCGCTTCACCAGGAGCTGCTTGCGGTAAGGTCGTATTTACTGCTGACGATGCAGAAGCTTGGAAGGCAAAGGGCGAAAAGGTTGTTCTCGTTCGCCTTGAAACATCACCTGAAGATATTACAGGTATGAAGGCTGCTCAGGGTATCCTCACAGTTCGTGGCGGTATGACATCTCACGCTGCTGTTGTTGCTCGTGGAATGGGTACATGCTGTGTATCCGGCTGCTCAGAAATAAACATGGATGAAGCTAACAAGAAGTTTACACTTAACGGTAAGACATTCAATGAAGGCGACTTCATCTCAATTGATGGTTCAACAGGTTACATCTACGATGGTATCATTCCAACAGTTGATGCTACAATCGCTGGTGAATTCGGAAGAATCATGAGCTGGACTGACAAGTTCAGAGTTCTTAAGGTTAGAACTAACGCTGATACACCTTCTGATGCTAAGAAGGCTCGTGAACTCGGTGCAGAAGGTATCGGTCTCTGCCGTACAGAGCACATGTTCTTTGAACCATCAAGAATTGCTGCTTTCCGCGAAATGATCTGTTCAGATACAGTTGAAGAAAGAGAAGCTGCTCTTGACAAGATTGAACCAATGCAGCAGTCAGACTTTGAAAAGCTCTATGAAGCACTCGAAGGCTGCCCTGTAACAATAAGATTCCTTGACCCACCTCTCCATGAATTCGTTCCTACAGAAGAAGCTGACATTGAAGCTCTTGCTAAGACACAGGGCAAGTCAGTTGAATCTATCAAGGCTCTTATTGCTTCACTCCACGAATTCAACCCAATGATGGGTCACCGTGGATGCCGTCTTGCTGTAACATATCCTGAAATTGCAAAGATGCAGACTAAGGCTGTTATCAAGGCTGCTATAAATGTTAAGAAGGCTCATCCTGACTGGACAATCGTTCCTGAAATCATGATTCCACTCGTATGTGAAATCAAGGAACTCAAGTTTGTTAAGGACATTGTTGTTGCTGCTGCTGATGAAGTTATCAAGGCTGCAGGTTCTGACCTCAAGTATGAAGTTGGTACAATGATCGAAATTCCAAGAGCTGCTCTTACAGCTGACGAAATTGCTAAGGAAGCTGAATTCTTCTGCTTCGGTACAAACGACCTTACACAGATGACATACGGCTTCTCAAGAGATGACTCCGGCAAGTTCCTTAACGCTTACTATGATACTAAGATCTTTGAGAACGATCCATTTGCAAGACTTGACCAGACTGGTGTTGGCAAGCTCATGGAAATGTCTATCAAGTTAGGTAAGGCTACACGCCCTGACATGCACATCGGTATCTGCGGCGAACACGGCGGTGACCCAACATCTGTTGAGTTCTGCCATAAGCTCGGCCTCACATACGTTTCATGCTCACCATTCAGAGTTCCAATTGCTCGTCTTGCTGCTGCACAGGCAGCTATACGTGATAGGGATTAGTCCGAAAATCTCTATTCAATGGGATTTCCCAATAACCTTTGAAATGGCGAGAGCCTTTCAAAAGGCAAATGGGCGTTATCTCAGAGAAAGCCAGTGGACGGACATCACTATGGTGATGAGCCTTGAACTCGGATAATCAATAAAGCATAATCCCCTGTATCTGACGATAAACGTCGTGATACAGGGGATTTTCTTGATTATATCGCTCCGAAAATGCACACTTTGAGCTTTCTATGCACAAAGGTGAAACTATATCAGCGTTCTCTTTCTCTGCGTCGGATACAGATGTGCTTGGGGGCAAAAGCGGTGAAAGTGTACCGAAATGATACAGTAAAAGACAAAATCGTATTTAGCTTGCTTTTGGGGTTAGTATGATATTGAAATATTCAAATTTCTGTGATATAATAAGACGATAGCATTCGATAGGAGGCTCAAAATGAAAGTAATAAGTTTATTTAGCGGCTGTGGTGGATTGGATTTGGGTTTTGAAAAAGCTGGTTTTGAAATTCCTATAGCAAACGAATTTGACTCTTCTATATGGGCAACATTCGAGGCAAATCACCCAAATACAAAGCTCTTTCGTGGAGATATAAGAAGTATAAAGGAAAGCGATTTTCCAAACAATATTGACGGAATAATAGGCGGACCACCTTGTCAATCTTGGTCTGAAGCAGGTTCTTTAAGAGGTATTGATGATGCAAGAGGACAGTTATTCTATGATTATATACGTATACTGAAGGCTATAAAGCCCAAATTCTTTCTTGCAGAGAACGTTAGTGGTATGTTAGCAGATAGGCACTCTGAAGCAGTTACAAACATTATTAATATGTTTACAGAATGCGGTTACAATGTTTCGCTCACATTGGTTAACGCCAAAGATTATGGTGTCGCACAAGAACGTAAGAGAGTATTTTATATAGGCTTTAGGGAAGATTTAAACATTAATTTTGCGTTTCCGATGGGTTCAACAGTTGATGATGAAATGAAACTTACACTAAAAGATATTATCTGGGATTTAAAAGATACAGCAGTACCTGCTTCTAAAAATAATCATCACAACGAAGATGCAATAAATAATAATGAGTATTATACTGGGGCATATTCTCCGATATTTATGAGTCGAAATCGTGTAAAGACTTGGAACGAACAGGCGTTTACTGTTCAAGCGTCAGGACGTCAGTGCCAATTACACCCGCAAGCGCCCAAAATGATAAAAGTAGGCAAAAATGATTGTCGTTTTGTTGAAGGCAAGGAACAGTTGTATAGACGTATGACTATCAGAGAAATAGCACGAATACAAGGTTTCCCAGACACGTTCAAATTTATCTATACCAATACAAACGATGCATACAAGATGATTGGAAATGCCGTTCCTGTAAACCTCGCATATGAAATTGCGACTGCAATTATGAAAACGCTGAATGGAGAAATTGAAGATGAGCAATGCAAGCAACAATCAAGGCAGAGCATACGAATACATATGCTTAATTACGCTGGAAACAGAAATCAAAAAATATCGCTCGGCAGAAATAGTGCAGAATAGCAGTCTTGACGCTGCATATCGTGCGTGGAATTCTGTAGACGAAAGTCTGCAACATAATCTTTGTAAAGCTGCCGATGCAGCTGTTCAAACGATTTTTGACCTCGAACCACTTATTATTGAAGATGGTAATGATACTTTGGAGTTGTTTATACAGCCTGATGCGAAAGGTGAAGAGGGTGATGTCCGAGATATTCTTATTGTACGACGTGGAATACGATGGGAAATTGGATTGAGCATTAAACACAACCATTTTGCTGTAAAACATAGCAGACTTTCAAGGGCGTTGGATTTCGGAAAGCATTGGTTCTCAGTTCCCTGCTCTCAAACATATTGGACTGACGTATATCCAATTTTTCTTTATTTGACAGAAGAATGTAAAAAAGAAACTAAATGGCGTGATTTGCCCGACAAAGAGAACGATGTCTATATTCCTCTGTTAACAGCATTTATGAATGAAATCAAACGTAGTAATAATATCGACAGAAATATACCGAGAAAAATGGTTGAATATCTTCTTGGCGAATTTGATTTCTATAAGGTAATTAGTGTCGACAGCAAAAGATTTACACAAATTTTATCTTTCAATCTTCGAGGAACATTAAACAAGCCAAGCAGAACAAGCAACCCACAAATTCATATTCCGATTGCAAACCTCCCATCAAGAATTGTAAGTCTTGACTTCAAACCCAACAGCAATAATACAGTCGAGCTATATATGGACGGTGGTTGGCAGTTTAGTTTTCGAATTCATAATGCTTCAACACTTGTTGAACCCAGTTTAAAATTTGATATACAAGTAATCGGAATGCCTACGACAATCATTTCGATTGATTGCAGGTGGAAATGAAAATAATATAGTCGCACATTATCTGTTATGGATACACTATTCCGCAGATTTTGTGATTTTCAAAGAGCCGTCGGCAGACCGCACGATACTACAAACTTGTTTGTGTTATATAAGTGCGCTCTTCTCTGCATACTGGATATGAAATCAGCCTTTATTCAGAGAGAAGACACTATTCAGAGATAACGTATTCCTTAACCGAAAAACCGTCAAGAGCCGAGAAAAACGAAAAAAATCAGTAGGAAATATTCGAAACGATACATTCATCATTCGGAAGTTTTCCGATGAAAAAGGCACTATTTTTTCATCTCTTGAAATGTGATTTTTGCTTGTTAAACAAGCACTTTTCAGAGGAATGACAATTCCGAATACAGAATTGAAGAAACAGCAGACCTCTAAAGAAAAACGGGGTTACGGGGTTACAAGGGCTGCGTCTGATAATCGAGTGCGGTAAATACAACTTTTTTCGCAACTCCGATGTAACCCCGAGAATAGCGAATGTAACCCCATAACCCCGAAAAAATACACAGAGGTTGCTGCTGAACAAGGTTAGCGTGACACGTGACAGACGTGACAAACGTGACAGACGGGACAAGAGGCTGTCACAGATGTCACGCCTGTCACACTTGTCACGTGTCACGGCAATCTCATTTCTCTGAAAATAAATGTTACTGCGGATAAAGACAGAAATTGCAACCAAGGAACCACACGTAAATAAACACAGTACACACATTCATTACACATTTTAAAGCACGCCCAAACCCGATGATTACAGCAATACACACTTACACAGATAAAATGCAAGTCGAGTTGCAAATTCCGTGTGTAAGTGTGTAAATGTTGAAAAAGCCTTTGATTACCACATTTCTATTACACAGATAGCTTTGTTGTATATGTGTGAAATGTGTAATTTAAATTGTGATTACGGAAAAAATATACCGAGAATGAGCAGGCGCAATAGGCTCGAATATGACTTACGGCTCTCTGAAAAACGGGCGCAGAAATGCGGATTTTTCACAAAAGCAGATATGGCACATTTCCAAAATGCGAATATGCATAAGGAAAACTAAGGACGCCCTGATTTTGGGCAGGTGCTTAATTACGATGAGGTTCCGAAACAGGATTTCATCGGGTTAAGCGGAGAGCAAGCGGAGAGCAAGCGGAGAGCAAGCATATGATTTGTGGCTACAAAGCCTCGAAATCAGCTTGCTGGGATAATCCCAGACCCTTATAATCATACGGCAATACTGCCGTTCTTATCTGTATAAACTATGTTGGTATGACAAAAAATTGTGCGTACCGTATGTACTTTTCGTCGGTACGTACGGTACGCACAAAATGCAATACATAATATTTTTCCGCATTCGCCATTCCCTCTTGACAAACTGTTTTCTATCGTGTATAATACGCTTTAAATCGTAAAAGTGCAATGAAAACAGGAGGTCATTATTATGACAAATTCATATACAAACACAGCGTTACTTGACCGTAACCGTCCAAGAAAAGTCGTATTCTATGGACGTGTATCAACCGAACACGAAGCCCAGCTCTCTGCCCTTGAAAATCAGATGCAGTGGTACGATGATATTGCAAAACGTTATCCGAACTGGACTGTCACAGACAAGTATATCGATGAGGGTATCACAGGCACTCAGGCGAAAAAACGTCCTGCTTTTATGAAAATGATAGCAGACAGCAAGACAGGAAAATTTGATTTGATCGTAACCCGTGAAGTGTGCCGTTTCGCAAGAAATACCGTTGACACGCTTACCCATACCAGAGAACTGAAAAATCTCAACATCGAGGTTTTCTTTGTTGATGATAATATCTGGACGATGGACGGTGACGGAGAACTCCGTCTTACAATTATGGCAACTCTCGCACAGGAGGAAAGCCGCAAGGTGTCAGAGCGTGTGAAAGCCGGACAGCACATCAGCAGAGAAAAGAAAATCCTTTACGGTTGTGGTAATATTCTCGGCTATGATTTGAAGCGGAATATCGGTGAGGACGGAAAGTGGAATCCGAGCGAAAACACCTACGTCATCAATCCCGAACAGGCTGAAACCGTGCGTATGATTTTTGACTTATACGAGCAAGGCAACGGCTGTATGAAAATCGCAAAAGAAATGGTCAGACGTGGGCGACTTACGGCAACAGGAACAACAAAATGGTCTGCGTCAATCATCGGCAGAGTGCTGAAAAACGTCACATACAAAGGCTATATCGGATATTTCAAATCGTTCAGCAACAATTATCTTGAACAGAAAAGACAGCTCAATCACAACGCCGACTCTCTGCAATATGTCAAGGGGAATTTCGAGCCGATTGTTTCAGAGGAGCAGTGGGACAACTGCAACACAATAATGAAAAGCAAGCTTAATCGTGCAACAGTTATTCATGACGGTGAAATTCAAAAACGCTGTAACAGATTATCGTCGGATTTATGGGCAAGAAAACTCCGTTGCGCCTGCGGTTCGTCGTTCAGAAAGAACCGTTATCACAAGGATAAGGACGGCAATGTTACATACAATTACGTCTGCTACAATCAAGTTAATTACGGCAAGGCTTCACAGAGGGAAAAGGACGGACTTGACACCGACGGATATTGTGACGAAGCTCCGATTACCGAGTGGAAGCTTGACCTTATGGCACAGTATTTTTTCGATGAGGTCTGGAAAAGCAGAGCCGATGAGGTTATGCTCGCTCTTGACAGTATGAAAAAATATTACATTGAGGCAACGCAGAAAAATACGCTTAACAGCAAGTCTTTTGTGAACGCCGAAATCGAAAAGGCGGAAAAACGCATTAAGAGCCTGATAACGATGTTTGCCGACGGGAGTATTACCAAAGACGAATTCGACACAATGAAAGCCGAATACAAAGCAGAGCTGTCAAAGCTCAGAGAGCAGAAAACCAATACAAGCGAACAGCAGAGCCTGATTGAGCAGTGTATCTCAAATATGACCGCCGCTTCAAAGACGTTGTACGATATGGTTAATATGAAAAAATCGGCGGTTGACCACGACCTGATAGACAGGCTTGTGATCTCGATAACCGCCGAAAACCGAAGATATATCTGGCATTGCAGGATAAATCCGTCCGATGAGAGCAGGAGTTGCCCTGTTGTTCGGATTGAGGATATTTCGGGAGATAAAAAGTCATCCCTAATACATAAGCTGCACAGGCTGCAATCAAGAGCAAGTAATCTATAAAATGCTTAAACCCCTGTATTCCGAAAGGAGTACAGGGATTTTTTTATGTCATTCTTTTCGTTTTTCTTTAATAACCATTTGTATGGTGAGTGGAGAATTCCACCTTTACTTTTAAGATGGTTGGTAGTATAATTATATTTAAGCAATAAGATGAATATAAAAAGCTCGTTATTTTATGTCGGAAAGAGTGGTAACAATGGAATTTGGGCAAATAATAGTAGGTTGTATCGTAAGTATAATTGCGATCAGTTTAGGTATTTATGTATCATTCACAGCAAGGGGTAAAGGTCCAATTTTATCCAACACATATATATGGCTTAGTAAACAAGAAAGAGACAAAGTTGATAAAAAGCCCCAATACAAACTTGTTACTATTATATTCGGATGCTTAGCGTTGGTATTTGCGTTGATGGCTTTACACATATTCACGCTGTGGAAATGGCCATACGTCATCATGTGGTTTTTTATAGCTTTCGTCATTATCTACGCAATTGTCGATGCTGTAAAATCCGAAAAGAGCAAGAATGGAAAGTAAGCATATCATTAATCTTACAAATTCCATTGTATTAGGTAAGTACAATTAAATAATATAAAAAGCAGTCAAGCTTAACAGTTTGACTGCTTTTTTATAAACTTGCTAACTGGAACTTATTCAGAAAATAACTTTACTTACATTTAACATTACCTCCGTTTTGGTTTTTACATTAGAGTTTTATAATCATAATTGTAATAATGAAGAGGAGAAAAAATTATGAAAAAAATTATATCAGTTTTAACTTGTGTTCTTATCCTGACGACATCCCTTGCAGGATGCAGCAGCAAATCAGACAATACCAGCGGAAATGGATCTTTTGACAAAAGTCAAAGTATTAATGTAGTTTCAAGAGAAGATGGTTCAGGAACAAGAGGTGCATTTATTGAGCTTGTAGGCGTAGAGCAAAAGGACGCTTCAGGAAATAAGGTTGACTATACAACCACAGAAGCTATGATAACAAACAACACATCAGTTATGATGACAACTGTTGCAGGTGATGATTATGCAATTGGATACATATCACTCGGTTCATTAAATGACACTGTAAAGGCTGTAAAGGTTAACGACACAGAGGCAAATGCTGAAAATGTTAAGAATGGCACTTATAAAGTTTCAAGACCATTTAACATTGTAACAATGGGAAATGAAAGCGACATTGCAAAGGATTATATTGCATTCATTTTAAGTGCTGACGGTCAGAAGGTTGTTGAAGCCAATGGTTATATCAGCAAAGGAAACACAGGTGCATATGTTTCAGGCATGCTAAAAGGAAAATTAACAATAGCAGGCTCGTCTTCAGTTACTCCTGTAATGGAAAAGCTAAAGGAAGCTTACGTTGCAATTAACCCTGATATTACAGTTGAAATTCAGCAGTCGGATTCAACAACAGGCGTTTCTTCTGCAATCGAAGGAGTATGCGACATCGGTATGGCTTCAAGAGAACTAAAGGACAGCGAAATCGAAAAGGGAGCAACAGCAACAGTAATTGCACAGGACGGAATTGCAATAATTGTAAATAAAAATAATGCATGCAACGACCTCACAACAGATCAAATAAAGGACATATACACAGGCGAAACAAAAGATTGGTCCTTCTTAAACTAAAACTATAAATAAAACTCACATGAATAATGCCCTATATAAAATAGCTGGCATTATTCATGTTTATGAGGATGTTATGAGATATGAATAAATTCAAAGAAAAATTTATGAGCGGCGTATTTTTGTTTGCAGCTCTTGCTTCAATTTTGTCAGTAGCAATGATTTGCTTTTTCTTGTTTGTAAATGGTTTGCCGGCAATGCAGAAAATCGGAATAGTAAAATTCCTTTTTGGCACAGAATGGCGGCCTAAAAATAATATTTTCGGAATTTTCCCTATGATAATAGGCAGTATATACATCACAGCAGGAGCTATTATTATCGGCGTTCCCATAGGAATTCTTACGGCTGTTTTCATGGCTAAATACTGTCCGAAGGGACTTTATAAGGTGTTAAAGCCTGCAATTGAGCTTTTAGCAGGAATTCCTTCGGTAATTTACGGTTTTTTCGGACTTGTTGTAATTGTTCCGTTTATAAGGGAGCATTTTGAGGGAAACGGCTTTAATATTATTTCGGCATCACTTCTTCTTGGAATAATGATTCTTCCTACCATAGTAAATGTTACAGAATCTTCTGTAAGGGCAGTTCCCGAAAGCTATTACGAAGGTGCGCTGGCACTTGGTGCAACTCATGAAAGAAGTATCTTTTTAACTGTAATTCCTGCCGCAAAATCAGGAATATTTGCAGGTGTGATTCTTGGAATTGGCCGTGCAATCGGAGAAACAATGGCTGTCATCATGGTTGCGGGTAATCAGACAAGAATACCTGACAGCATCTTTAAAGGAGTGAGAACGCTTACGGCAAATATCGTAACCGAAATGGGCTATGCTGTTGATCTGCACCGTGGTGCACTTATCGCAACAGGAGTTGTACTGTTTGTGTTCATTTTAATTATCAACATTTCATTTTCACTCTTAAAAATGAGGGGTAAAAACGCATGACAGATTTTATTAATTATAGGCTGTCATTAAAATATTCACGATAGGAGGAATGCTTCATTATGATACAAAGCATAATGGATATAAAAGAAATTATAGCCATAAACAAGCTTACACCCAAGCAGAAAATATTGTCATATTTTAAGAAGCCGCTTTCTTTGGTAATTGTGCTGTTAGTATGTATTGCCGCTGCCGCAACAGCTGTTTCATTAATATCTATTGTTATATATATACTTATAAAAGGCATTCCTAACATAAGTCTTGATTTATTCTCACTCGAGTATAATTCTGAAAATGTTTCTCTTCTTCCGGCTTTGATTAATACAATTACAATGACTGTTGTTTCTCTTATTATTGCAGTTCCGTTTGGAATTTTTTCTGCAATATATCTTGTTGAATATGCAAAAAGGGGTAACAAACTCGTTGGGATTGTAAGACTTACCGCAGAAACCCTTTCAGGTATTCCATCAATTGTATACGGTCTTTTTGGTTACCTGCTGTTTGTCGTTACATTGGGCTGGGGATATTCAATACTTGCAGGTGCAATTACATTGGCTATAATGATTCTCCCTCTTATTATGAGAACAACGGAAGAAGCTCTAAAGGCTGTTCCCGACAGCTTCAGAGAGGGAAGCTTCGGGCTTGGCGCCGGAAAACTAAGAACAGTATTTAAAATTGTCCTTCCGTCAGCAGTTCCCGGTATTCTTGCAGGAGTAATCCTCGGAATAGGAAGAATAGTTGGAGAAACTGCCGCTTTAATATTTACATCGGGAACAATTCCCGATGTTCCGAATGACCTTATGTCATCGGGAAGAACACTATCCGTTCATATGTATGTTCTTGCAAGCGAGGGACTTCATGTGGATAAAGCCTATGCAACGGCTGTGGTTCTTTTAGTGATTGTTGTAGGAATAAATACTTTTTCAAATATGATTGCACAAAAAATTAGTAAAGGTAAAGACTAATATGGATAAAATGAATATAAGCAATGTCAATTTATATTACGGTAATTTTCAAGCACTTAAAAATGTAAATCTTGACGTAAAAGAAAAAGAAATTACAGCATTTATAGGCCCTTCCGGCTGCGGAAAATCGACACTTTTAAAATCTCTCAACAGAATGAACGATCTTATCGAAACTTGTAAGATTACCGGAGAAATCCTCCTTGACGGTAAAAACATTTACAACGAAATTGATATAAATCTTTTAAGGAAACGTGTGGGAATGGTGTTTCAAAAGCCGAATCCATTTCCTATGAGTGTATATGACAACATTGCATTCGGCCCGAGAACTCACGGAGTGCGTTCAAAGGTTAAGCTTGACAGTCTTGTTGAGCAGTCGCTTCGTGATGCAGCAATATGGGATGAAGTAAAGGATAGACTGAAAAAATCTGCACTTGGCCTTTCGGGAGGACAGCAGCAGCGTCTTTGTATTGCAAGAGCTCTTGCCGTTCATCCTGAAATTCTACTTATGGATGAACCGACATCCGCACTTGACCCTATTTCAACCTCTAAGATTGAAGACCTTGCCATTGAACTGAAAAAAGATTATACTATAGTCATAGTTACTCACAATATGCAGCAGGCAGTAAGAATTTCCGACAAGACAGCGTTCTTCCTTCTTGGAGAAGTTGTTGAATACGGAGAAACAGAAAAAATATTTTCTATGCCTACTGACAAGCGCACAGAAGATTACATTACAGGGAGGTTCGGATAAATGCGCAATAAATTTGACCAGCAGCTTGATACACTTAATGTTGAGCTGATTAAAATGGGAGCATTGTGCGAGGAAGCTATTGCTTCTGCTGTAAAAAAAATGTTTAACGAATACAATATTACAGAAGAAAATGTATCTGATACAGAAAAGAAAATTGATCAGATGGAAAAAATCATTGAAGCCTTGTGCATAAAGCTGATTCTTCAGCAGCAGCCTGTTGCAAAGGATCTCCGTGTGATTTCAGCAGCAATGAAAATGATTTCGGATATGGAAAGAATAGGCGACCAGGCATACGATATTGCTGATATAAGCAGATTTATTTCGAATACAAATTTAATTGGAAAGGTTCATATTGAGGAAATGGCTCGTACTACAATTAAAATGGTTACTGAAAGCATAAATTCCTTTGTTGACAACGACCTTGAACTTGCAAGAAAAGTTATTTCAGATGATGATGCCGTAGACAACTTGTTCAATAAGATAAAAAAAGAAATTGTAGCAGTTATTCAGACAGACAGCAGTATGGGTGAAGAATGTCTTGATATGCTTATGATTGCAAAATATTTTGAGCGAATAGGCGACCATGCGACAAATATTGCCGAATGGGTTGAATATTCAATGACAGGAATATATAAAGGTGAATACCTATGATTTACGTTGTTGAAGATGATGAAAGCATAAGAGAGCTTGTTGTTTACACGCTTCAGAGTACGGGTTTTGAGGTTTCGGGCTTTGGTAATGGAAATGATTTTCTGACTGCGGTTAAGACAAAAATACCTGAGCTTGTGCTGCTTGATATTATGCTTCCTGGACAGGACGGAATTTCTATTTTGAAGCAGCTAAGGACAAACAGTAATACAAAAAAAATCCCTGTAATAATGGTTACGGCAAAAGGAACTGAATATGACAAGGTTATTGGTCTTGATAACGGCGCAGATGATTATGTTTCAAAGCCATTCGGAATGATGGAGCTTGTTTCAAGAATAAAGGCTCTTTTAAGACGTACTAAAGGCAGTGATGACGAAAAGGGTACGATTTATACAATCGGAAAACTTTCTCTTGATACTAAAAAACACATAGTTAAAGCGGACGGAGCAGAAATCCTTTTAACCTTTAAAGAATTTGAACTTCTTTATATGCTGATGAAAAATGAACAAAATGTGCTTACAAGAGAACAAATTCTTTCAAACATATGGAATTATGAATATGAAGGCGAAACACGAACAGTTGATGTTCATGTAAGAACATTAAGACAGAAACTCGGCGAGTGCGGAAATATGATTGAAACGGTAAGAGGTGTTGGTTATCGTATAGGAGGAAACAGATGAAGCGCAGGATATTTATAAATCTTCTTCTAGTTTCTGTTGTTACTGTAATTCTGACAGCAATAGTGTTTACTGTAGTCTCATTTAAACAAAGCAGTGAACAGATGAAAGATATTATCAGAAAAGAAGCAAGATATATTTCTTTAAACATGGACTCAGATTATGACATTTATTTCAAAGAACTTAAAAGTATTATTTCAAACAGAATTACACTTATTGCCGCAGACGGAACCGTTCTGTTTGATTCAGAAGCTAATGTCTTAATGATGGAGAATCACTCAGACCGCCGGGAATTTATTTCGGCAAGGGAAACCGGAACAGGAGAAGTAACACGTCTTTCAGCTACACTTGACAAACAAACCAGCTACTATGCTATCAAGCTTGACAATGGCTCTGTAATAAGGGTTGCATATACCACCGACAGCATTTATAAGGAAATGTTCAATAACCTTGAGTTTGTTATTCTTCTGATTATACCTTTATTGTTTTTATGTATAATGATAGCAAGAATTCAGACAAAATTTATTGTTAAGCCAATAAATCAAATCGATCTTGAAAACCCTGAACAGAATATTATCTATGATGAAATTACTCCCCTCTTATCAAGAATTGTTAAGCAAAATGAATCCATTAACGGATATATAGCAACGCTTAACAAACAGCAGAGTGAATTTTCTGCTATTACCGAAAACATGAATGAAGGGCTGATTATTCTTGACGAGAAATCTACAGTGCTTTCACTGAATAAAAGTGCGCTACGTATTCTCGGAATTGCAAACAAAGACTGTACGGGACAGAATATTCTGACGTTAAATAGAAGTGATGATTTTATAAAATCAGTAGAAAAGGCGCAGAACGGAAAATACAGTGAAAGCAATTACAGCATGGGAAATAAGGTTTATCTAATTATTTCAAGCCCCGTAAAATATAACGAAAATACCATAGGCGTTGTAATTATTATCGTTGATATTACTGAAAAGCATGAACGTGAAGCTATGCGTCATGAATTTTCCGCAAACGTTTCTCATGAGCTGAAAACTCCTCTTACTTCTATTTCCGGCTATGCTGAAATAATGAAAAACGGGCTTGTAAAGCCGCAGGATATTCAGCGATTTTCCGAGAAAATTTATTCCGAATCAAAACGTCTTATAGACCTTATTGAGGATATTATCAAACTGTCTAAGCTTGATGAAACAAACAGTGATATTCAGAAAGAAAGCGTAAATTTGTATTCCCTTGCTGAAGATGTTAAAGCAAGGCTGTCTTCCTTGGCTGAAAGCAGAAATGTATCAATTGAGCTGACGGGTAACCGCTGTGAAATAACCGGAGTAAGATATATCCTTGATGAAATGCTTTTCAATCTGTGTGATAATGCAATAAAATATAACATAGATGACGGAAAGGTCAATATTTCAATAACAGAAACCGATTCAAATGTTTTGCTGTCTGTGAGCGACACTGGAATTGGTATTCCCGAAGAAGCACAAGAAAGGGTTTTTGAGCGTTTTTACCGGGTGGATAAAAGCCATTCCAAAGAAACGGGAGGAACAGGTTTGGGTCTTTCAATTGTCAAGCATGGCGCAGCTTTTCACAATGCTGATATTAAAATGAAAAGCATTGTTAATAAAGGCACAGAGATTACAATTGCTTTTCAAAAAAACGACAGATAATATAATAATGAAATCAAGTACCTGTACTTTTATAGTGCAGGTACTTTTTCCCTTTACATTTAATAAATCCCATGATATAATAACCTTATTATTGGAATAATTAGCAAAAAAGAATGGGAATTATTATGACAGAAAAGATACGTTCTCTTATGCTTTGCGGAATTTTATTGTTGGGAACTTTGGGGGTATCATCATGTAACAATAATTCCAGCCAACCACAAACAGATATTACTGAATTACAAACAACAGTACAAACTTCAGAAACAGAAATATCATCTGTTACGCCTAAAGTAACTATGACTGAATCACAAACATCAATAGATGAAACAAAATCAGATAAAGAAACAAAAACGGAAACTGAAACGGAATCTGTTCAAAAAACCGTTACTGAATTGCAGACATCAATAAATGTTACAGAAACGAAGTCCGAAGCAGATGCAAATTTCTTCAAGACTCGTGGAGAAGTTGAAAATATCACAAATGAAGAACTCGTTGAATTAGCATTTGGAGAAAATCAAACTGAAAATTTTGTGCTGGATTACTTTGATTTTGAGAAAGAAAGCTTTGGCGGCAATCTAGAAACCGAAGAACGACCTGAAGTATATGATTATTTTGAAATTAATGAGAACGAAGAATATAAAGACGCAGCAGAAAGATTTTTTTCTAAATTAAAAGAAAGCAACACTACTTATAATAGCAAGTCAAGTAATGTGTTCAGCTTTCTTTCCAAAGAATTTTGCGGTGAAAATGATATATTTGTAGAATATAAAGTATCTGAAAGAAGAGAAAGATCAACGTTTAGCAATGGCAATTATGAAACATATAATTTTGATGTAAAACATAGGTATATTTTTTTAAAGCATCTTTCAGAAATTGAAATTAACAAACAAAACATAAAGGCATATTTTGACCTGTTAGAAGCGCATTACGATTTTTCTAACGTTACCATTATTTATAGAGATGTTACGGAAACTAAAACAGAAGTAATATACACTTATTATTGTGCCGTTGGTTGTGATAATGATTTTGGTTTAAATAATGTGGCGGAACTTGATAAATATGTTATATCAGTTAATAAGAAAACGGCTGAAGTTAATGGCGGCGGTTGGCCGGAAGTTATCAAGGAATATGAAATCACAGATTCAGCAGCCACATGTGAATGGTAAGATTAGATTACATATCAGAGACATATTAATATTTTGAAAGGAAAAATGCAAATGAGAATATTTGAAAAATGTGATAACAAGAAAGAATATATAGAGTTACTTCTTCTGGCTGACGAGCAGGAGGATATGATTGACCGCTACCTTGATAAAGGGAGAATGTTTGTCCTTGATGATAACGGAGTTAAAGCGGAATGTGTAGTCACCGATGAGGGGGATGGCATTTTAGAAATTAAAAATATTGCAACTGACCCAGCATTTCAAATGCAGGGATATGGTAAGAGGCTTATAGAATTTGTTGCAAAGGAATGTGCAGGATCAGCCAAAATTTTGCAGGTTGGAACAGGAGATTGTCCTTCGGCTCTTGCATTTTATGAAAAGTGTGGATTTAAACGTTCTCACCTGCTCAAGAACTTCTTTACAGACAATTATGATCATCCAATGTATGAAGATGGTGTGCAATTGGTTGACATGGTTTATCTGCGGAGAGATATATAAGGCATACCACACAATACGTTTCTGTCGATTTTCAAAACAGGCTCAGTAACGTATTTTCGCAGTTTCTCAAATCTGCGAAACGTAGCCTGAGGCTTTGTGCGGTATCGCCCTAATTTAAGTGATTTTGCTTTCCGTTTTTCAGCAGACTGCAAGTTTAAAATAATTACGAGGTAAAGACAATGGCTATGTGGAAACCTTGGCGCGGATGTCATAAATATAGTGAGGGCTGTAAATATTGTTATATACATAAAGGTGATCTTAAACGAGGCATTGATACAAATAATGTCGTAAAAACTGATAATTTCTATGCACCCATTGCAAAGCTTAAGTCAGGTGCATACAAAATGAAGTCTGGGCAAACAGTTTATCTCTGCTTTTCTACTGACTTTCTTATTGAAGATGCTGATGAATGGCGGGATGAATGCTGGAAGATGATAAGTGAACGCTCTGATTTGCATTTCATTTTCCTTACCAAGCGAATTGAACGTTTCATGAATTGTATCCCTGAGGATTGGGAAATGGTTATGAAAATGTTACCGTTGGCTGTACTGTGGAAAATCAGGACAGAGCAGATTACAGACTATCCGTTTTCAAGGATCTCCCAATTATCCATAAGAACATAATATGCCAGCCCATGATTGAGGAAATAGATCTCAATGGCTTTTTAGATGATATTGAGCTTGTTGTTGTTGGCGGAGAGTCAGATAAGCTTGCCCGCCCTTTTAACTATAACTGGGCGCTGAAAATACGGGAACAATGTATAGCTAACCAGGTTAATTTTGAATTCAGGCAGTGCGGAACACATTTTATCAAGGACGGTAGTGAATATACACTCAATGTATATCAGTTATGCAGTCAGGCAAAAACTTCAGGTATTAATTATTACATAAAATGACTTTAATTTTATAACAGAATAATATAAACAGGACTTTGACCAGAAATACAATACTTTAGCGAAAGGATTACATATGAACGCAATAGAAACAATAAAAAACAGAAGAAGCTACCGTGGAAAGTATCTTGACACCCCTATACCGAAAGACCATTTGATACAAATTTTACAGGCTGGTGTCGACGCTCCTTCGGGCTGCAACAAGCAGACAACCTCATTTATTGCTGTGGATGATACTAGTACACTTGAAAGGCTTCACGCAGTTATTCAGCCGCCTATCGGTGAAACTGCACCAGCAATGATATGCGTGCTGACTAAGAGAATTTTTGCCTACAGAGACAAGTGCTTTTCAGTTCAGGATTATTCTGCCGCAATTGAAAATATGCTTCTTGCAATAGAAGAACTGGGCTATAAAAGCTGTTGGATTGAGGGGCATATTACTGACACAGACAGAATAGGATATCAGATGGCACAGATACTGAATGTGCCAGATGAATATAATCTTGTGGCGTTCCTCCCGGTAGGAATTGCCGCTGAGGAAACAAAACCAGTAAGAAAACTACCATTTGAACAACGGACATGGTATAATTCTTTCGGACAAAATATCTAACTGTTTTCAATTTTAAACAACTACAAGTTTATAGTATATAAACACAAACAAAAGGAGACGTAGCGTGAAAAATACTTTTCACGCGGCTATTTATTCCTTTCTGCAAATACGAAAGCAGGAATTTTGCTCCGCAAAACCGGAATAAATAGCAGAAAGGAATGGTTATTAAAATGGAAAGCATATTAAATTATCTCAATGCATTGCAGGAAAATAACAACCGCGAATGGTACCACTCCCATAAAAAAGAACACCAAACTGTAAACGAAAGGTTTCTTGAACTTATCCAAAGCCTGATAATCTCAATTGGAGAAACGGATTCGAGCATTTTACACTGCATACCAAAGGAGCTTACTTTTAAACTGGTCAGGGATACTCGATTCAGCAATGACAAGTCCCCTTATAACCCTTCATTTCGTGCTCATATTTCATCTGCCGGCAAGCTTCCAATACCTGTTGGCTATTTTATTATGATAAAGCCGGGCAACAACTCTTTTATCGGCGGAGGATTATTTGCAGATATGTTCAAGGACGCAACCGCAATGGTGCGTGATTATATAACTAACAACGGCAAAGAATTTGAAAAGGTTATTTCTGCTCCTGAATTCACAAAGTATTTTGAGGTAAAAGGAACCGCATTGAAAAAAGTCCCTGCCGGATATGATGTATCCCACCCACAAGCAGAATATCTTAAAAATAAAAGCTGGTATGTTGAATACCCTGTTTCAGATAACGAACTTCTGGATAAGGATTTTATCGTCAAAGCAACAGAAGTATTCACCGCTATGCAGCCATTCAATAATTATCTTAATACAGCGCTCAAAGATTTTAAAATGCCAGAGCGGTAATATTTTAAATTTGACGGGAGCTATTTTATGAAAGAATTTCACTCAGAATTTGCTGATGTAATATATATTGAAAAGGATAATATAGTTTTACTTACATGGAAAAAGCGTGCTATCCTTGATGATTACCGTAACCCGACAACATTTGCACTTAATATGCTTAGAGATAATAGGGGCAGTAATTTTATTGTTGACGCAAGAAGCGGCTTTGAGGATGATAAAAGAGATGTCGAATGGGGATTTTCTTTTCTCCTGCCTGAAATGTCAAAGACTACGTGCAATTATGTTGTTTTTATACTGAATGATTATAAACAGAATGACATTGAAGAAGAAATGGACATGTGGACACTGGAATTCAGCAAATATTTTAAAGTCAGAAAGTGTTCTGATTATGAAAATGCTGTCATGACAATAACCTAGAAATGTCCCTGTTAAAAAATATTTTTAAAAAGTAGTTGACAAATTATAATTTCCATGTTATATTATGTAAACAATTAAATATAAAACCGTTGAGGCGGAGATAACGATAATGATGCTTTTACAGAGAGCCCGTGTTGCTGAGAGTCGGGTAAAAAACAAATTATCAAATGGACCGCTGAGGGCACAGTCAAATGTACTGCTATTTAGTGCAAAGTATTCTGTGACGAGTTGGCATGCGTTAGTTGTCGGGGATATGTTTGTATCCTGCTAAGTGCATAGCTGTTTATCGGCTGTGAATCAAGGTGGTACCACGGATAAATATTATTCGTCCTTGACAGATGTATTAGTCTGTCAAGGACGCTTTTGTTTTATAAGCTCCTTTGGCAGATGTTAGAGGAGCTTATTTTTTTGACAATTAGCAGAAAGGAATTGAGATTTTTATGACTTATTCACCCGATCTTAACACAGTAAAAAAAATTGCTGACACACAGAAGTATGACATACTTCCTGTAAGCTGCGAAATTCTTTCAGATGTCTGTACGCCCATTGAAGCACTTAAGATACTGAAAAACGTATCAACGCACTGCTATATGCTGGAGTCAGTTGCAGAAAATGAAAAATGGGGGCGGTATACATTTCTGGGGTTTGACCCAAAGCTTGAAATAACCTGCTTGGGAAATCAAATGAAAATAGGGAATATTCACATTGAAACAGAAAACCCGTCAGAGCAGCTGCGTCAGATTTTGTCAGAGTATAAAAGCCCTGCATTTGACTATCTCCCGTCATTCACAGGTGGTCTGGTAGGATATTTCTCATTTGATTTTCTTGGATACAGCGAGCCTTCTGTTCGTTATGATAATCATGATGAGGAGAATTTCAAGGACGTTGACCTTAAACTGTTTGATAAAGTCATTGCTTTTGATAACTTCAGGCAGAAGATTATTCTCATTGTAAATATACCGCTTGATGATCCTGAGACAAATTACAACATGGCTGTGTATGAACTGAATAAGCTTGCAGACCTGCTCCGGCATGGAGAAAAGAAAAATGAGTCCAGCGGCCATCTTACGGGTGAAATTACCTCTCTATTTGAAAAGAATGAATTCTGCGAAATGGTCGAAAAGGCAAAAGATCATATCCATGAAGGTGACATCTTCCAGATTGTCCTGTCAAACCGCCTCAGTGCCCCTTTTGAGGGAAGTCTGCTGAATACTTACCGCATACTGCGAACATCTAATCCATCCCCTTATATGTTCTATTTTTCAGGAACTGACGTTGAAGTTGCAGGTGCTTCCCCTGAAACGCTTGTAAATCTCCGAAACGGGATACTGCATACATTTCCTCTTGCAGGCACCAGACCGAGAGGAAAAACCGAAGCAGAGGATAAAGCGCTTGAAGCTGATCTTCTCAACGACGAAAAAGAGCTTGCCGAACATAATATGCTTGTTGATTTGGGCAGAAATGACCTTGGCAAAATCAGCAGATTTGGTTCGGTTGAGGTTGAAACCCTGCACAGTATTGAACGTTTCTCTCATGTTATGCACATAGGCTCAACGGTAAGAGGAGAAATCAAGGATGAGTTTGATGCACTTGATGCCGTTAGTGCTGTGCTTCCTGCAGGAACACTATCAGGTGCACCGAAAATTAGAGCATGTCAGCTTATTGCAGAACTTGAAAAAAACAAAAGAGGAATTTATGGCGGTGCAATAGGATATATAGATTTTACAGGAAATCTTGATACCTGCATTGCAATCAGAATTGCTTATAAAAAGAATGGCAAGGTTTTTGTAAGAAGCGGTGCAGGAATTGTTGCGGATTCCGTTCCTGAAAAAGAATATCAGGAATGTATCAACAAAGCGGCGGCAGTTATCAATGCTCTCAGAATGGCAGAGGAGGCAGACTTATGATTTTACTTGTTGATAATTATGACAGCTTTTCCTACAATCTTTATCAGCTTGTTGGCGAAATAAATCCTGACATAATGGTGATACGGAATGATGAGATGACTATTGCAGAAATAGAAAAACTTAACCCCGAAAAAATCATTCTGTCGCCTGGTCCTGGTTATCCTGAAAATGCCGGAATCATTATTGAGATTGCAAAAACTCTGTCAAAGCGTATTCCTACATTAGGTGTTTGTCTTGGACATCAGGCAATTTGTGCGGCTTATGGTGCAAAAATCACATATGCAAAACAGCTTATGCATGGAAAGCAGTCAACGGTACAATTTAAAAACGAATGTCAGATTTTCAGAAATATACCGCTTACAGCCCCTGTTGCAAGATACCATTCCCTTGCGGCAGATCCTGAAAGCTTGCCTGATTGTCTTACAGTTACGGCAGTAACTGATGATGGAGAAGTCATGGCGGTACAGCACAAGGATTTCCCGATATTCGGAGTGCAGTTTCATCCAGAATCCATTCTTACACCCTGCGGCAGACAAATCTTAAAAAACTATATTGACTTTAAGGAGGTTATGACATGATTAAAGATGCAATTGTAAAAATCGTTGATAAGCAGGATCTGTCATATAACGAGGCTTATACTGTTATTACAGAAATTATGAGCGGAGAAACAACTCCTACTCAAAATGCTGCTTTCCTTGCTGCATTATCAACCAAAAGCACCAAATCCGAAACTATTGAAGAAATAACAGGATGCGCAGCGGCAATGCGTGACAAGGCAACAAAGCTTGAAAATAATCTTGACCTTATGGACATTGTCGGAACAGGCGGTGACGGAGCACATAGCTTCAACATCTCCACTACAACCGCATTGATTTCAGCTTCAGCAGGAATAAAAGTTGCAAAGCATGGCAATCGTGCGGCTTCATCTGACTGCGGCACAGCAGACTGCCTTGAGGCACTTGGTGTAAACATTAACCTTGAACCTGAAAAATGCCTTGAATTGCTTGATAAAGTGGGCTTTTGCTTTCTCTTCGCTCAAAAATATCACACCTCAATGAAGTATGTAGGCATGATAAGAAAAGAGCTTGGAATCAGGACGGTGTTCAATATTCTTGGTCCTCTTACCAATCCTGCAAGTCCAAAGAGACAGCTGCTCGGCGTTTATGACAGTTCCCTTGCTGTTCCTCTTGCACAAGTTCTGATGAAGCTTGGTGTCCGCAAAGGCATGGTAGTTTACGGTCAGGATAAGCTTGATGAAATATCCTTGTGTGCTCCTACAACTGTTTCAGAGTTTTCTGACGGCTGGGTAAAGACTTATGAAATCACACCTGAACAGTTTGGCTTTGAAAGATGTACACATGAAGACCTGCTTGGAGGTGCTCCTGCTGAAAACGCAAAGATAACCAGAGCTATTTTAAGCGGTGAGAAGGGACACAGAAGAAATGCTGTTCTGCTCAACGCTGGTGCCGCACTTCATTTGGGAGAAAAGGCGGACTCAATTTCTGACGGCATAAAGCTTGCTGAGGAATTAATTGATTCTGGCAAAGCAATGCAGACACTTGAAAAGCTGATTGAAATCTCAAATAAGTGAGGTGATAGAATGACAATCCTCGATAAAATAGCGCAGAACACAGCCAAACGTGTAAAAAAAGCAAAAGAAACTACTTCGCTAAGCGAAATCAAAAGCTTGGCATATTCCCTCCCTAAAGGGGACTTTGCGTTTGAAAAAGCTCTTTCAGGTGATGATATTTCTTTTATCTGCGAGTGCAAGAAAGCGTCCCCTTCCAAAGGAGTTATTGCAGAAAATTATCCCTTTCTTGATATTGCAAGAGAATATGAAAATGCTGGGGCAGACTGCATTTCCGTTTTGACAGAGCCGAAATGGTTTCTTGGAAGTGATGAACACCTTCGCAGTATAGCAAAGTCTGTTTCCATTCCTTGCTTAAGAAAGGATTTTACCGTCGACGAGTATATGATATATGAAGCAAAATTACTTGGAGCGCAGTCTGTTCTGTTGATTTGTTCAATACTTTCTGCTGAAAAAATAAAGGAATACATAAATATTTGTGATACTCTCGGTATTTCTGCACTGGTTGAAGCACATAACGAATCCGAAGTGCTTTCCGCTGTAAGTTCAGGTGCAAGAATCATTGGTGTAAACAACCGAAATCTTAATAATTTTTCTGTTGATACTAACAACAGTAAGAGAATGCGCAAGCTTGTTCCCGACAGTATTCTTTTTGTTTCCGAAAGCGGAGTAAAAACTTCGGAGGATGTAAAGTTACTTCATGAAATAGGGGCAAACGCCGTTCTTATCGGTGAAACCCTTATGAAAGCAGAAAACAAGACCATGAAACTGAAAGAACTAAGAGGTTAAGATTGAAAGATAATTCTTTCAATCTATGAGTTTTGTGCTTTTTAAATTTTTGCAAAAATTACACAAAATATCAAAGAAGGGAGACATGCTTCCTACGGAAGCATGGTCATAAAAATGACCAAAGTAAAATTGTGCGGGCTTTCAAGACCTTGCGATATTGAATACGCAAACGAACTTTCTCCTAATTATATCGGCTTTGTTTTTGCAGAGTTCAGCAAAAGATATGTTTCTGTCAATACGGCAGAAATGCTTTGCAAAAAGCTGAACAAGGAAATTGTTCCTGTAGGTGTATTTGTAAATGAAAGCATTGATTTTATTGTTAATATTATTGAAAGAAAGATAATCAGGGCAGTTCAGCTTCACGGAAATGAGGACGGCAATTATATCCGAAGACTTCAAAGTGTAACTGACTGCATGATAATCAAAGCATTTACTGTCAAAAATGAAGAAGATATCATGGAGGCAAACTCATCCCCTGCTGATTTAGTGCTGCTTGACACGGGTTGTGGTACAGGAAAAACTTTTGACTGGTCACTTCTGAAGAAAGCAACCCGCCCATATTTTCTTGCAGGCGGATTAACAATGGATAATGTATCCGAAGCCATATCAGAGTTTGCCCCGTATGGCGTTGATGCAAGTTCATCAATTGAAACAAACGGATACAAGGATAAACAAAAAATGGCTGCATTTATTAAAGCAGCCAGACAAGGAAAGGAATGATATTTTATGAGCGATACAAAAGGAAAATTTGGCGGTTACGGCGGACAATACATTCCAGAAACGCTGATGAATGCAGTAATTGAGCTTGAAAAGGCTTATAATTACTACAAAAATGATCCGGAATTTAATCTTGAGCTTTCAAACCTCTTCAATGAATATGCTAACAGGCCGTCGGGACTTTATTACGCAGAAAAACTGACAAAGACACTTGGTGGTGCAAAGATATACCTGAAGCGTGAGGATCTTAATCATACAGGGTCACACAAAATCAATAATGTTCTCGGGCAGGCTTTGCTTGCAAAGAAAATGGGCAAAACCCGATTGATAGCTGAAACAGGAGCAGGTCAGCATGGTGTTGCAACCGCTACTGCGGCAGCTTTAATGAACATGGAATGTGTAATTTTTATGGGTGAGGAGGACACAAAACGTCAAGCCCTCAACGTATACCGTATGAAACTTCTCGGGGCAACGGTTGTCCCTGTAGCAGCTGGTACAGCCACCTTAAAGGATGCTGTCTCCGAAGCTATGCGTGAATGGACTTCACGAATTGATGACACTCTTTACTGCTTTGGTTCAGTTATGGGACCTCACCCGTTTCCTACTATTGTACGTGACTTTCAGTCTGTCATTTCAAAAGAAATGAAGGAACAGATTCTTACAAAAGAGGGCAGACTTCCTGATGCAGTAATTGCCTGTGTGGGCGGAGGTTCAAATGCAATGGGCAGCTTTTATCACTTTATTGACGATAAGAGCGTCCGTCTGATTGGCTGTGAAGCGGCAGGCAGAGGCGTTGACACTTTTGAAACAGCCGCAACAATCACCACCGGCAGAACTGGTATTTTTCATGGAATGAAATCATATTTCTGTCAGGATGAATACGGTCAGATTGCCCCTGTCTATTCAATTTCAGCAGGACTTGACTATCCCGGCATTGGTCCTGAACATGCTTTCCTTTACGATACGGGAAGAGCAGAGTATGTCCCTATAACAGACGAAGAGGCAGTAAATGCATTTGAGTTTCTTTCACGAACAGAAGGCATTATTCCTGCAATTGAATCAGCTCATGCAATAGCATATGCAATGAAAATAGCACCTGAGATGGCTAAGGATAAAATTATCGTCATAACAGTTTCAGGCAGAGGTGACAAAGATTGTGCGGCAATTGCACGATACAGGGGGGAAGAAATTTATGAGTAACATCAGATCAGCATTTGCAAAAGGAAAGGCATTTATCCCTTTTATCACATGCGGGGATCCTGACCTTATAACAACAGAGAAAATCGTGCTTGCGGCTGTTGAAAACGGCGCAGATATGATTGAGCTTGGTATTCCTTTTTCTGATCCTACTGCTGAAGGTCCTGTTATTCAGGCGGCAAATATGAGGGCGCTTTCCAATGGAGTTACAACAGACAAGATTTTTGACTTTGTAAGAAATCTTCGCAAAAAAGTAAATATTCCTCTTGTATTTATGACTTATGCAAACGTTGTGTTTTCCTATGGGTCAGAGAAATTTATATCTTCCTGCAAGGAAATCGGCATTGACGGAATCATTCTTCCCGATGTTCCGTTTGAGGAAAAAGAAGAATTTCTACCAATCTGTCAAAAATATGGTGTGTTTTTCTTATCACTAATTGCACCTACATCAGCTGACCGAATAGCAATGATTTCAAAAGAAGCAGAGGGCTTCCTTTATATTGTTTCAAGTCTCGGTGTAACAGGAACAAGAAGCGAAATCACCACAGATTTATCCTCAATTATAGATGTTGTACGAAAGAATACTGATACTCCATGCGCAATAGGTTTTGGAATATCAACCCCAGAACAGGCTGAAAAGATGGCAAAGCTTTCAGATGGTGTAATTGTCGGCTCAGCAATTATGAAGCTTATCGGGAAATATGGCGAGAATTCCGCTGAACCTGTCGGAGAATATATTCAAGCCATGAAGCAAGCAATCATTTAAAAAAGTGCAGACGCAAATTCAGCGTCTGCACTTTTTTATTATGAATTGTCATCCGATACTGTCGGACTTTTAACAGGCACCTTGAGTGTAAGTCCCGCAATGATTGCCATAATTATCTGTGCAACACCAGAAAAAACAGCTATCCACTGCAATGGAACAACATCGGCAAGAGGACCGAAAACTACCATTCCGACAGGCAAAAATCCAGCATACATTGAACCGAGCAGTCCAAATACCCTGCCCTGCATAGAAACATCTGCATTTTCCTGAATCATTGTAGTTGTTGCTGTCTGCATCATGGTAACTGAAACTCCGTATAAAAGCATAAAAGAAAGATACAGAATAAAATTGCGTGACAATCCCATGCCTATTGCAAGTATACCAAACCCAAGCAAACCAACCCAAAGAGTTTTTACACGGTTCTTGAATCCACCCCATGTTCCCATGAGTAATCCTCCTCCCGCCATACCGCCAAAGCCTACAAGCTCAACTGCTGTCAAATACCAGTATGTATCACCGAAAGTACGGCTTACAAGGAGCTGCGCAAGAAACCCTCCGGGAACACACAAGAAAATGAATATTCCGTAAATAATAAGAAGCTTGCCGATAAACTTTTCAGAAAAAGCATACTTTATGCCAATTTTCATGTCAGCTAAAACTGATACTTTTTCTTTTTTGAACTCCTGCTTAGGAATAAGAATACATGAAAGAAGCCCTATGCCGATTACTGCTGTAACAACATCAATAAGCAATGTCAATCTTATTGTGCTGACCATCAGAATTGCACCCGCAGCAGCAGGAGCCGCAAACTGAACGATTGACTGCATAGTTGCATTTATTCCATTAAAGCGCATAAGATGTTCTTCAGGAACAAACTGTGGAATCACTGCATTGACCGCAGGCGTCTGAACTCCTGCACCAAAGGAACGAATTACCGACATTACAAGAAATCCCGTCAGCAAAGCAGGCTCTGTTGAGAAATATGGCATTGCGAGCACCATAACAAGAGTTACAGCCGCAATTACCGCATCTGCTCCAATAATAAGCTTTTTACGGCTGTGACGGTCTGCCCATACCCCTCCTACAAAGGATATCAGAAACTGTGGAATGTAAGAGCATACCGTAAATGCCGCTACCCATGACCCACTTGAAGTTTGTAAGGTTACATACCATACAATCGCCATCTGTACCAGAGTTGATCCGAATAGTGTGATACACTGGCTTATAAGAAAAAGAATAGTTTTACTTTTCCATGATGAATTATTACTCATTTGTCCCTCCATATTTATGAACATGCTTCCGCAGGAAGCATTCCTACCCCTTTGATGTTTTGTGTCGTCTTTAACCTGAACTATGTTCAGGTAAGTAAACTTTTCGAACAGAAGTTCGAAAAGCACATAACTCAGAGTTTGAAAGTTTATCTTTCAAACTTATCTGTTTAATTTTCTTACTGCATGCATTTCAATGTAGCCACGTTCTCCTCTTGGCTCAAGCTGAATTCTAGGATTTTCATTATCCCACTCATAACCTATAACTAATGGATCATACTTACTTATTGAGTGCTGAACCGCAAGGATAGTCTCGCTGTAATCTTCCTCTTTAAAAGGTTGACCTTGAAACATAAGATATGAAGCGGCCGGAAGTGTGATAACGTCAAATCCATCAGGAACAATGCCATTAAAATCACAGTCCTTTTCAACTCCCTGAACATATAAAGATGTTCCCGGAGTTTTATGTTTTTCAGGCAGCCACATACATACAGGCTCTCCGCAAAGGGAATCCATGCTGACAAGTATACCCCAGACGTCACATCCCACTTCCTCACAATAAACAAAATAATCCTCTGCATTTATTCCACGTTTTATAATAACTTTACGTTCAGGCTTGTTTATTAACTGGATAAAAACATTTTGTACATTTTCCATATCAATATTATCCTTTCTTAACTCTTTGAATTTGACTCCGAATGGTACAAAAAGCGAAATTGGGACAGGCTCTTTGGCATATTCACCCGGGTTGCAGCCGAACTCACGGAAAAATGCTCTCTGATACCCATCCACGCTTCCGAATCCCATATCAAAAGCCACATCAATAACCCTGCAGTTTTCATTTTTAAGACGCAAGGCTGAACGGGAAAGACGAAGCCGCCTTATATACTCAGATGGAGTAACGCCTGTGTAAGTCTTGAACAGGCGGTAAGAATGCCAAGGTGAAAACATTGATACCCTTGCAAGATCTGACAATGAAATCTCTTTATCAAGATTTTCTGCAATAAAATCCTGCATACGCTGAACTGCACAGGTTTGCTCTTTCATTTTTATATCCATCCTTTCATAATTTTGCTGACTTCTCATTTCCTTGTTTACAATTATACAAGTATTCAAGGATAATATCTCGACTTTTTTTGCTAATGCCAAACTAATGCGAGGAAATATATTTTAACTTAAAACTTATAAAATGTCAATATAAACAGCATAAATTAACATTTACTTTTAAATACATTAAAGAACACCTAAAAAATTATATTGATAAGTCCCGAAAAACCTGCTAAAATAATACTATAAACTGTAAAGATAAAAACACAGTTCCGGTTGGTAGTCCGGACGCAGATTTATTTCTGTCAGTAACCTGCCTCCTTGGTTGTCCGTTCTTTGCATGCTACTAAAGGAGGATTTTTATGAGCAGTGTAATCTCGTCCCTGACTGTTTTTTTCAGCGAACCTTTCTGGGTTGGCATATACGAGAGATATGACGGCAACAGATATCAGGTTTCAAAAATTGTTTTCGGAGCAGAGCCAAAAGACTATGAAGTCTTTGAGTTCATGCTCAATAACTGGAGCAAACTAAGATTTACTTCTTCGGTTGAAACAGACTTTATTAAAGAAAGAAAAGTTAATCCAAAGCGTGTTCAGCGTGAAATCAAGCGCCAGCTTAAAACGCCGTATTGCGGAACAAAGTCGCAGCAGGCTTTGCAGCTCCAGCATGAACAGAATAAGCTTGAACGCAAGTCAAGGCTTTCATCTGAACGTGACGCAGAAAAAGAACGCCAGTTTGCAATCAGACAGAACAAGAAGCGAGAAAAGCACAAAGGTCATTAACTGTTCCATAAAATGCAGAAAGCTAAAAAATACAGCTTTCTGCATTTTTTACTATTTTTTAAAAAATCTCTTGACATGGAGTTAACTCCAAAGTTTATAATATGGATATTAAATTATTTAAAGGTAAAAGTTTGAAAGAAAAATCTTTTAAACTATGAGTTTTGTGATTTTCGAACTGCCATTCTAAATTTTGCTAGCTGAACTTAGTATTGGTGTATGGGTTCAAGAACACACAAAACATTAAGAAAGGAATGGTCATAATTATGTATATCGAAAAAATTAACAATCCAGCGGATGTGAAAAAACTGAATAATGAACAGCTTAATGCACTTGCTGCTGAAATACGACAGGCTCTTATTAAAAGACTGAGTCTTCATGGCGGGCACGTTGGCCCGAATCTGGGTATAATTGAAGCTGCAATCGCTCTTCACTATGTATTTAATTCTCCTGAGGACAAGATTGTTCTGGATATTTCACACCAGAGCTATTGTCACAAAATGCTTACAGGAAGAAAAGATGCTTTCCTTTATGAGGAGCATTATGATGATGTTTCTTGCTTTACGGACCCAATCGAAAGCGAGCATGACTTCTTTATTGTAGGCCATACTTCTACTTCAGTAAGCCTTGCAAGCGGACTTGCAAAAGCAAGAGACCTTAAAGGTGAAAAGGGAAATATTATTGCTGTTATAGGTGATGGTTCACTTAGCGGCGGTGAGGCTTTTGAAGGACTTGACTTTGTTGGTGAACAGGGTAACAATTTTATTATTGTTGTCAATGACAATGATATGTCAATTGCTGAAAACCACGGCGGAATATATAAGAATCTTAAGCTTCTGAGAGAAACTGACGGTAAGGCAGAATGTAATTATTTCAAAGCACTGGGTCTTGATTATGTATTTGTCAAGGATGGAAACGACATTGCTTCTCTTACTTCCGCATTCAAGAAAGTAAAAGACATTGACCATCCTGTTGTTGTTCATATCGCAACACAAAAGGGTAAAGGATATGCTCCTGCTGAAGCACACAGGGAAGAATGGCATGGACATCCTCCTTTTGATATTGAAACTGGCGAAATTAAAGATTCATCCGGCGGTGAGGATTATACATCTGTAACTGCAAATTATCTGTTTGACAAGATGAAAAAGGATAAAACTGTTGTAGCTATAACTTCCGGTACACCTGGCGTTCTCGGATTTGACGAAAGCAAACGTAAAGAATTTGGCCCACAGTTTGTTGATGTTGGGATTGCTGAAGAACATGCTGTTGCTCTCGCATCAGGTATAGCTGCCAATGGAGGAAAACCTTTATACGGAGTGTACTGCACATTTATTCAGCGTACTTTCGATCAGCTTTCACAGGATTTGTGCATAAACAACAACCCTGCTACAATAGCAATCTTTACTGCTTCTGTTTTTGGCATGACTGATGTTACACATCTTGGCATCTATGATATTCCAATGATTTCAAACATTCCTAACATGGTATACCTTGCTCCGACAACAAAGGAAGAATACCTTGCAATACTTGACTGGAGTATTGAGCAGAAGGATCACCCTGTTGCAATCCGTGTTCCTGACAACGAGTTTGTATCTGACGGAAAGAAAATTACAAAGAATTTTGCTGACCTCAATAGGTATGAAATCACACAGCAGGGCAGCAAGGTAGCTGTTATTGCACTTGGCTCTTTCTACAAACGTGGTGTTGAGGCTGCAAAGAAGATTGAAGAAATGACAGGAGTAAAGCCTACAATCATAAATCCTTTCTACATCACAGGAATTGACAAGGATATGCTTGAGGGACTTAAAGAAAACCACAGCGTTGTTATTACTCTTGAAGATGGTATTATTGACGGTGGATTCGGTCAGAAAATTGCGTCTTTCTATGGAAATTCTGACGTTAAGGTGCTTAATTTCGGTCTTAAGAAAGAATTCCTTAACAGATATAATGCCAATGAGGTAATAAAGAGAAATCATCTTACACCTGAACAGGTTGCAGAAGATACTGTAAATGTGTTATAATCATTTTATCTAAGACAATACCGCACAATACTTACATTAGTATTAAAGACAGAGAGGAACGGTAAAATAAATGACTATTTCAGAAGTAAGTAAAAAATTTAATATTTCTACGGATACTCTCAGGTATTATGAACGTATTGGATTAATACCGCCTGTTCCTAAAAACAAAAGCGGCCTGCGTGATTATAACGACGACTCCTTTGGTTGGATAGGCTTTATAAAATGTATGAGAAATGCAGGGCTTTCTATTGAAACACTTACGAAGTATGTTATCTTGTATCATCAGGGCGACAGCACAATAAATGCCCGTATGGATCTTCTTGTGGAACAAAGAGAGATTTTACGCAGGAAAATTGAAGATATGAATGACACCCTTAAAAGGCTTGATGGCAAGATTGATTATTATAAAAAAGAAAGCAGTAATAATCAGAAAAATCTTAAATAAGAACAACATGACAAAACATCTTTATTTAGACGGAGGGATCGTTATGTGTGGAATGTCATCCGATTTCTAAGCAATTAAATCGGAAAGGATATACTGCATTTACACAAATGCATGGTCATAAATATGGACTATATTATAAGAGAAATAAGAGATAGCGAACTTAACCTTCTGGAGGACTTCCTGTATGAATGTATCTTCCTTGACGGACAGGATATTGTTCTCCCAAGAGAAATCATTTACAATCCCAATATTTACATCTACATAAAGGACTTCGGAACATTGCCTGATGATATGTGCCTTGTTGCCGAATGTGACGGAAAAGTCTGCGGTGCTGTATGGACACGGATTATCCCTGCTTACGGTCATGTGGACAATGATACACCAGAATTTGCTGTATCACTGTACAAGGAATACAGGGACAACGGCATTGGAACAGCGTTAATGCGTGCTATGCTTGATAAGCTCAGGGATTATGGCTATAAACAAACTTCTCTGTCCGTTCAGAAAGCAAACTATGCTTACAAAATGTACAGGGATATAGGCTTTGAAATTGTTGAAGAACAGGATGAAGACTATATAATGATTTGCAGATTATAATTTTTATTGGGTATTGGATATGAATTATCCGATACCCAATATTTTATTAAAAAGATACATAAACAGCATGAATTGATCTATATTCAATAGAAATGTATACAAAAATACTTTGTAAGTTAAAAAACTCTTGACTTATTGGTTAGCATAGGGTAATATTATATATGGGTTAGAAGATGCTAACTCATATATAATAAATGCTGGTTAGTCAATACTAACTATTTTATATACATGATTGGAGGAGTCAGTATGCCGTTAACATTTGCTACTGTAGGTGAGGAAAACATGATCAAAAAAGTTGGAGGAAAGCCTGAAACAAAAAAATTTCTTGAAAATCTCGGCTTTGTAGCAGGCGGATCTGTTACAGTCATCAGCGAAATTGGCGGAAATGTCATTGTCAACGTCAAGGACTCAAGGGTGGCTGTTTCAAAGGAAATGGCAAGCAAAATAATTGTATAACAGGAGATGTTCATTATGTCAGCACAAATCGGAACACAACCAATTGAAACAGAAAATCTTATACTCAGAGCATTTGAATACAAGGACTGTGAAAGCGTTCATAAAAACTGGGCGTCCGATGAATCGGTTCAGGTATCTTATGGCGAACCTGTCTATCCCACTGTTGACGATGTAAAGGGGCTGCTTGACAAGTATATTTCAAACTATGCAAATCCCGACTACTACAGATGGGCTGTCATTGATAAAGACAGCGGCGAATGTATCGGTCAGATTGCATTCTTCCTTGTGGATACAAAAAACAATTTTGCTGAAATTGAATACTGCATAGGAACAGCTTTTCAGTGCAGAGGTTTTGCAACAGAGGCAACAAAGGCTGTCATTGATTTTGGATTTAAAAAGGCACAGTTCCACAAAATCCAAATTTGCCACAGATCAAACAATATTTTGTCAAAAAAAGTCATCAGCAAGTGTGGGTTTACATTTGAAGGTGCATTGAGAGATTTCTTCTTCATAGATGGAAAGTATTATGACAGACTTTATTATTCTATTCTTGAGTCGGAATATCTGAAATAATTACCACATACAAGAGAGTATTGAAAGGGGATTGACATATGTCTACATTAAAAGAGGCTAAAATCGGTCAGACCGTCAAGGTTAAGAAACTCAACGGCGAGGGTGCAATAAAACGCAGACTTATGGACATGGGTCTCACAAAGGGCACAGATGTTTTTGTCCGCAAGGTTGCTCCTCTTGGTGATCCTATTGAAGTTACAGTAAGAGGATATGAGCTTTCTCTCCGCAAGTCAGACGCTGAAATGATTGAAACGGAATAGTTTTAATTCCCCAGACAATCATAATTACATTAAATAAAAGACAGGAATCAAATTTATGATATTATTCGAATGTGTTGTTGCGTGTGCTGTTTTTACACTTATTATCGTGCCATCTTTTTTATTTTCCAATCCACTAACCCCACCTGCGTTTTAGGGTGCTTGTACAATCTACATTTCCTTTTCCTATAGATAAAAAAGCTCATACTGAATCCCAGTATGAGCTTTTGCTTTATCTTACTTTTGCCATCTTTTCAGAGTCGGGAAGAACTTCATCATTTGTTCTTTTGCTTCTTCCCTTGTCAGTTTTGTTTCTGAATCCTTGTTGTATTCATCAAGGAAATCCAAATTATGTTCAATCATTTCCTCCATTGTCACCTCTCTGCTGAATTTACCATCAGGGCAACAATATCTGCAATATTCGTGATTTTCACTGCCATCTGGGTTCTTTCCGTAATCTGCTTTTGTGAGCGGCATTCCACAGCTCTGACAAATATCTGCGTTCATGTGATAACCTCCTGTAATTTCAATAATGTTGTTGTCTGGATCGGTAAGGTTAAAATAATGATAAGTAGGATGAACCTGATAAATCTCTGATAATTCTCCAATGTTAAGTGACTTTACCCGTTCATGCTCCTGCTGTAAATCTTCAACCCAATAGTTCTGGATGAACTTGTAAGGACTGTCATAAGAAGTGCAATGCCCATCGATACTTGTTTCACTCATGATTGCAATGCATCTGTTGTCAATGAAAAACTCAACAAAGTTTCCGCCGCTTCGTCCCCTGTTGTTTATGACCTTTCCAAACAGCTTTTCATAGAATTCCAGCGATTTCTCAAAGTCCTTTACAACAAGATAAATGCTTGCCATGTGAAGAGGATTCTGATTAATATTCTTGCTTTCAGAATCAGTAAGCAGAATCTTATCGGTGGAAACATTGAAAATCTCACTCATGCGGATGATTTTATCAACATCGGGAACAGCTTGTCCAAGCTCCCACTTTGATACTGACTGCCTTGAAACATCAAGCTTTTCTGCAAGTGCCTCCTGCGTAATTCCCATGCTTATGCGAAGTGTCTGAATCTGTTCACCTATTGTCATTATTTGACCACCTTTCCGTCCCATTGATACTATTATAAATTACAGAGGTCTGTAATTCCACCAACCTAACGTGGAACTTTTTGCAACTGCTAGTTGCTCATATCTGATAAAGTGTTTTCTCCAACAGCATTCTGTCAAAAACAATTATAACCTTGTAGCAAAATACTGTCAATAAATTAGCAAAAATGATTATAAAACTTAATCTAAAATTCTATAGTATAAAAAAATCCCCGTATTGCAATAATTCTACGGCAATACAGGAACATCTTTAATCTTTTTTCTGTTCAAAAAGCATTGAATAATCAGAATATGTCTGCCCAGTGTACTTTCTGAAACACTTGCTGAAATAATTCGGATCATTTATGCCTACTTTTTGTGCGGTTATATACATGAGGGTTTGCATTTTTGCATATTCAATTGCCTTTTCCATGCGGCATTTTGTAAGAAAATCTATTATTCCTGTCCCCGTTTCATTTTTAAAGCGGCGACTGAGATAGCTTGAATTGAATCCAAAGTGCTGCGCAATTGAAGTTAAGTTTATGTCAGGATCATTATAATGGGAAGAAATATATCTTTGAACCTTGTCCATATTGACTGTCATTGTATCTTCCGGAATATCTATTGGTATCAACTCTTCAGCTTGCTCATCAAGTGATATTTTTATTTTTTTCAAAGCTACCCTTATCTTTTCAGGATATATCGGCTTCATTATATATTCGCAGACGCCTATCCCCACGCACTGTCTTGCATATTCAAAATCATTGAAGGCAGTAAGAATGATTATTTTTATACCGGGATATCGATTCGTAAGAATTTTTGAAAGTTCGATTCCATCCATAAACGGCATTTTTATATCCGCAAAAACAATATCGGGTCTTACTTCATCAATTATATTAATAGCTTCTACTCCGCTCGATGCTTCTCCTGCTACTTCCATGTCCAAACTCTGCCAATCAATTGAAAGCTTTAAAAGGTTTCTTATCGCTTTCTCATCGTCAACTATCATTACTCTGTACATAGATATTCTCCCTCCTGTCAACACCACTGTCAAGATGGATTTTCAATTCTATTTCGCAGTATTCGCCTCTAACACTGTTTATTCTTACCACGTCCTCACTGTTACAGTAATACCGCAGTCTGTTAATTGTACTCTGAAGTCCAAAGCTTTTATAATTCGTTCCGGAAATAATCTCTGCCACCCTTTCATCATCCATTCCTATTCCGTTATCATATACAATGATATGAAATATATTATCTGAAACAAATGCAGATATTTTAATTTTGCAATTTTCACCTCTCAGGCGTATTCCATGATATATCGAGTTTTCTACCAACGGCTGAAGAATAAGCTTGGGAACCATAATCTCATGAACATTTTCATCTATATCATACTCATCCTCAAACATATCATCATATCGAAGCCTCTGAAGTTTTATATAATCCCTTACAATAGAAAGCTCATCTGAAAATGAAATAGTTTTATATCCGCTGCTTAAAAAACGCCTATAAAACGCCCCGAGGGTCTGAACTGCATCATAAACCTCTTCCGGTGAATTCTGTAATGACATATAAGCAATAGTATCAAGGGTATTATACAGGAAATGCGGCTTAATCTGCTCCTGAAGAGCACTCAGTTCAGCCGTACGGCAGTTCTGTTCCTCCTGAACAAGATCATTTATAAGCTTGTTAATCTGAACAAGCATGTGATTGTAGGTGTCTTTAAGTCTTCCTATTTCATTGCTGCAATCATGCATGCTTACCCTTTTCAATTGCCCCTTATCCGCCTGCATCATGCTTTCGGAAAGCTTGCTTAACGGAAAAACAATGCTTCTGTTGATATAAACGTTAATTAACAGCAGCATTACTACAACAAGAGATGCTATTCCCAAGATAAAAACAGTTGCTTCAAATCCAACATCCTTTTGAAAAACATCAAAAGTTGATCTTGTTACAAGTGTAATATCCCCCGAACAACGAATATAGCTTATTGTTTCCTTTTTCCCAAAAGTGCTTTTTGATTCAGGAAAAATAACGGTATCACCTTTTACTTTAATATCATTAAAAGCTTCCGGCATATCCGAAGAAATAATATATCCCTCACTATCAAAATATGCAAAGTGGGTTTTCTCATCGGTTATTCCCGAATAAGTTTTTAATATTTCTTCTTTAGGAATATTTATTACCATAAGGCCTATTGGCTCCTGAGTATTCAGGTCATTTATTATTCTTGCAAAAGAAATTACATTCATTGATGTGTTGAATCTGAATGCACCATTATCAGATATAAGAATATACCCGCCATTTTGGGCACTTACACGTCCAAACCATGTTTGTGAAAACAATATATCCCTGTCAGCCTCTATAATTCCTATTCCTGTATAATTACACGTTTTGTCATTTCTGAAAATAAAAACGGAGTATCTTCCCGAGTAGGAATAAAGTGTTCGATATATCTCATCTCTTGCGTCATTATATATTTTTGAATCTATGAGCTGAGTTTTAAGATAGTTAATAACCGAATCATTGGTCATCAAATATCTGCTCATTTTGTTTGCATCGTTAATAATCAAATCAAAGTTTTGTGAAATCGAGTTTAAGTTGTCCGATGCTTTTTGTTCAGCTGATTCGGTCATTCTGTTCTGAAGATAATAATAAAGAAAAATCAAACATATTGCAACACAAAAAAATACTGATCCAATAAAAATATATTGAATCTTTTGTTTTATGCTTAAATTCCGGGTAAATTTTATAAAATTCATTTTAATTCCATTCCTTTTGCTATTTATTCTGGTTTAACAAAGCAAGAATTCTGCTCTTTTTTGCAGAAAGGAATAAACAGCTGTGTGAAAAGCAGTTTTCACGTTATCGCCCCGATATTATTTATTATTCCATAGAGTTTTTAACATTACTTGTTGTTCTCTTTTTATTATAACATATCAAAAATTGCTTTTCTATTCTCTTGTTGCTCTTTTTAATATGTTATATGCATAATTCCTCTTAAATATTTAAAAACCCTGCGGAATTTCTCCCGCAGGGTTTTTAAATTAAGAAGGAAACACTATAATAAAATTGTCTATCCCTTTACCGCACCGGCAATAAGGCTTCCCTGAATCTTTTTACTCATAAACGAGTAAACAACAAGTGTCGGTAAAGTTGCTATAACAAGAGCTGCTCCAATCGGGCCCCATCTTGTTGTATAAGAACCGAAGAATGTATTTATTCCAACTGTAAGTGTACGGTGAGCGGAGTCATTTATAAATACTGTCGCAAACATAAGCTCATTCCATGCCTGAAGGAAAGTAAATATTGCTACAGCTGCAACTGCCGGTTTCATTAATGGAAGTACAACTCTGAAGAATATTCCCATTATTCCGCAACCATCAATACAAGCGGCTTCTTCAAGCTCCTTAGGTATGTTTTCAATAAAACCGCTGAATATCAATATTCCCATTGCAAGAGCAAATGCAGTATAAGGAATAATAAGTGCCTGATACGAATTTGTCATTTTAAAGTATCTCAAAATAACAAGAACAGGAATCAATGCTGCGTGAATCGGAACAGTAAGTCCAAGCATAAAGATATTATTTGCAAGCTTTCTGCCTTTCCACTCTAGTCTTGTAAGTGCGTAACATGCCATAAGTGAAAATATAACTGTAAATACTATAGTAACTGATGTTACAAGTATACTATTCAAGAAATACAGCTTCATATTTCCTGTTTCAAATGCTTCTGTGTAGTTGCTAAAAATCCAATTTCTTGGCAACCCTATAATATTTTCTCCAAATATTTCATTATTGTCCTTTAATGAAAAGGTAACCATCCAATATATAGGAAAAATGTCTATGATTGCCCAAATGAATAATATTATATAAGAACCAACGGATAATTTGCTTGGTTTTCCAGATTTTATTTTATTGTTCATTTAATTATCCTCCGTCTTAAAGAATTTTCTAATTGCAATTGCAAAGAAGAAACAGAGGAAAATAATCATTACCGCTATTGTACTACCGAATCCAAAGCGGTTTCTGATAAATATCATATTAACAAGAAGTGTACTCGGAACTTCACTTGCATGAGCTGGTCCGCCATTTGTAAGAACATAGATGATGTCAAATGCCTTTAATGAACCGGTAACAGCAAATATAACACATACTTTAAGAACCGGCCTTATAATCGGAATAATTATCCTTGTAGATGTCTGCCAATAGTTTGCACCATCGATGGTTGCAGCCTCAATTATATCTTTTGAAACATTCTTAATTCCTGCATACATAAGAAGCATATGATAACCAACATACTGCCATAATGTTGGTATAAATACAGCCATGAGAGCTGTATCTTGATCGCCAAGCCATGTTCTGCATAAATATTCGCAATTTATTGCTCTTAAAAACGAATTTATAATTCCATACTCAGGATTATATATTTTAAGCCAAAGCTGACCAATAACTACCGTTGAGATAAGAACCGGAACAAAAAATACAGTTACAAAAAAGCGTTCTCCTTTTATTCCCTTAGCCAATATTAATGCAAAAAAGAGGCTTATCGGAAGCTGAATTAATGTAGAAAGAACAGCAAGAAGCATTGCATTTCCTACTGTTTTTGGAAATCCTACCGATTTACTTGTGAACAGCTTGACATAGTTGTCTAATCCAATAAACTGAGCCTGACCCATTCCATCCCAGTCCTGAAAGCTATAAGAAACAGACATTAAAATCGGAATAATTATTATGCCGATAAACAATATTGCCGCAGGCAGAATGAAAAACACCAGTGCAAATTTATTTCTGCGTATTTTGTCCATATTATTACCCCTGCCTTCCTGATTATTATATAATCGGCTGTCGCTTTTTTGCGACAGCCGATCATACAATGAAATTAACTAATTATTAGCCTTCAAGTTGATCTGCCATTGCCTGCTGGAATTCTTCAGGAGTAATGTTGCCCATATAAAGTTCCTGGAGAAGAGCGATATATTCGCCTGCATCTTCTGAATCCATAAGTGTGTCAAACCAAAGTGTAAATGATGTTGCACCGTTTGCATAATCAGCTAACTGCTTTGTAAGTGTTGGTACAGTTGAAGCATCATAATCTACCTTCCAAGCTGGAACACCAGCACCTGAAAGGAATCCGTACTTTGAAACACCCTTGGTAATTTCAAAAGCTGCTGTTGCTGCAAGGTCAGGATGTTCTGTAGATGCAGCAACCATAAGTGAGTCAGAACCACCGCCCATAAAGTCAGTGATCTTAGCATTTGAGCCGTTGATTACAGGAATAGGAGCAACGCCGAAGTCTGCTGGATTTTCAGTTTTTGTCATGATATCGCTGCCCATCCAGCTACCTGTAAAGTACATACCTGCTTTACCTGCATAGAACTGAGCACTTGCTTCGTCGTTTGTAAGACCTGTTGCACCATCAATAAATGCACCCATATCGCCGAGTTCCTTAATCTTCTGAGCAGAAACGAGGAAGTCAGGATCAGTATATGAAACGCTATTATTCTTTAATGCGTCAGTTACCTTCTGAGGACCTGCAGACTTAAGTGTAAGTCCGTCATGAAGCATTGCAAGAACCCATGTATCCTTAACAGATGTAGCTATAGGAGCTACTCCGTTATTCTTGAGAGTTGTGCAAACATTCACCATTTCATCCCAAGTCTTTGGAGCTTCAAGGCTGTTTTCCTTAAATATCTTCTGGTTGTACCACATTACAGATACAGGTGTACACATGGTAGAGCCATAAAGCTTATCGTTATAATAAAGGTTACCTAAAGCAGCTTCAGAGATCTGATCCTTGTAATTTTCATAATACTTATCCATTTCAAGAACCTTGCCTGAATCAACGAAGGACTGTGAGAATCCGCCTGCCCATGTGAAGAAAATGTCAGGAAGTTCATTTGCTGAAACAGCAGCCTTAAGCTTTGTCTTGTAAGACTGGTTTTCAAATGTTTCATGCTTGATCTTTACACCAGGGTGAGCAGCTTCAAAATCTTCAATTGCACTTATATATGCAGGATGGAAAGCATCACTTTCTGTGGAAATACTCCACAGAGTAAGTGTAACTTCTTCTCCAGCAGCAGTAGTTTCTTCTGTAGCAGCAGGAGCAGCAGTGGTTTCATTACCGCCTGTTGTACCTGTACCGTTTTGCTGATTAGCGCAACCAGAAAACAATCCAGCTGCCGTAACTAATGACAATGCTATGCTAGAAACTTTTTTTATGTTTTTCATGGTTTTTAACCCCCAATTTATTATTTGTCTAGATTATATTATAATATCTCCATATTTAAAACGAATTATTTTTGCTTTTTCTAGAAAAATTTTTACTTAAATGTTTATATTTTAATTTTCTCTTAATAATAAATAATAAAATTCCCCTTTAAAACTAAATAAAGGCATCGTGTAACAACTATCACGATACCTTTAAATAAATATTACAGACCTCAAGAGGGAAAACTGATTTACATGAAATGTTCTTACAGTTTCATTTCCAAGACGTCAGAATTTGTTCCAAAAAAAATATTACGCTGTTTTGAGAGATATTCGCAAAGACACTTTAAAACATCCCAGTTGTCAAATCCGTCAAGCTCATAGCCATGTCCCCAGATATAAAATAGTCTTGGCTCATCAGTTTCCTCTTCGGCAAATTTTTTTGCAAGCTCAAAAAGCTTTTGATTATTATAGTGGCAGGTAGGATTTAATTCAAGCGGATCATTTGGAAGCTTGAAATCATATGTATCCACAACTGTCCTTGCATATTCAATGCCGTTTTTTTTAAGACAAGCCTTGATTCTTTCGTCAAACTCTCCGTAAGGATATGCTGAACCGACAACTTTTCTTTCAAAAATCCTTTCGAGGTTTTTCTTGTCCTCTGATATTTCAAAATCAAGTTCATCATCATTAAGCTTTGTCGGAAAAGGATGGGTGAGAAAGTGCACAGCAGGCTCATGATTTTTATAAACCTCTTTCACCTCACTTATATCAAGACGGTGTGTTCTTTTCCCATTATGTTCCCATGTGCTTTCCGGCGTCATTATTCCGGAATTCAGATTAAATGTTCCCTTTATACCATACTCGTCAAATATTTCTATTATTCTCTTGTCCTGAAAAACTCCGTCATCAAAACTGAATGTTACAGCTTTCATATTATTTTATTCCTTTCTGAAATTATACAATAAATGAATCCTTATACATTTTTCTAAACTCTGATGGAGTACAGTGCTTTATGCTCTTAAATATACGATTAAATGATGTAAGGCTTAAAAACCCTGATCGCATAGCAACCTCGGTAATCGGGATATCAGGCTCAAGAAGAAGCTTTTCCGCAGCTTTGGCACGTTTTGAATTTATATAGTCGATATAAGAAACAGAACTGAATTGCCTGAATATACGACAGAAATGATATTTACTATAGCCTGCAATAGCAGCAAGCTTATCAAGAGAAATATCGTACATGTAATTCTGATCTATGTATTTAAATACAAGAGCAAACTTCTGACTGTATTCAGGAGATTTTTCATATACCTTTGAAAGCTTTTCCTCATATCCGATAAGCTGAGCTTCTCTTATTGCCATAATAAGATTCAGTATTTTAAGATATATTTTAACTTGAGAAAGTTCTCCTTCAGAAAAATACTCATCATATATATCAAGCATTATTTTTTTGACAAAAGAACCAAGCTCTTTATCATAACGTGAGTTGATAAGAAATATTTCCGAAAAAACCGGAGTAAGTGCAGAAAGAGAAGACATACCCGAAAGAAATGAACTGTCAAACTGAATAATAAGTCTTCTTCCGTTTTCAGGAGCACTAAGTGAATGAAGTTCTCCGGGAGGGATAAGAATGAAGTCCCTCTCACCAAGCTCAAAAACTTTGTTGTCAGCACAGACGGTGAAGCCGTTCTGCAGAGGCATAATCATTTCCGCTGCGTTGTGCCAGTGTACGGGATAATTTTCGTCCTCACTGTTGTCATAAAGCATTATAAAGTTATTTTCGGTATATTCTACCGATTCATATTCTCCGGAAAGGTGCTTAATCAAAGCATTTACCCCCTGTTCAACAATACAAAACAGTTTAATCAGTCGTCAATTATTGTTTTGCTTTAATCATATATTACCATAATCATATTGTTTTTGCAAAAATATTTTTTAATCAAGCAAATATTGCGCAAAATACCGCAATTTTTGACAAGCAATTTAATTTAATATATAATACAATCGAACTAGTGGAAAATATAAGGGGGAATTTGCGCATGAACACAAATTGCTATAAACAAAACTATAAAAATTTTGGTGAATGTATTTTCATTGACAACGGCACAATAATAGTAGGAGCAATGCTTGACGCAGGTCCAAGAATTATTTACTTTGGATTGTCCGGCGGTAAAAATATGCTTTTTGAAGATGTTGACAGAAATTTTTCCGAGCCTTGCGGTGATTACGGAACATGGTATTCATATGGCGGACACCGTCTATGGTGCGCACCTGAAGAAAAACCAGAAACCTATTTCCCTGACAATTCTCCTGTACAATATGATTTTACTGATGGTGTTCTCACTCTTACGGGGAAAGATACCGTTTTCGGAAAAAGATTTTCTATTAATCTTGAAATTACTTCGGACAACACTCTGGTTATTGAAAACAAAATTCTGAACGTTTCAGAAACCTCGTCATTTTTTGCTCCGTGGACAGTAACAGGCATGACAAAGGGCGGATATGAAATAATTCCGCTTTCAACTGAAGACTGCGGATTTCTTCCTAATAGAGCAATCGCTTTGTGGAGTTATTCTTCTCTTGAAGATAAAAGATTTACTCTTGCAGACAGCTATGCTGAACTGATTCAGGATCCACAATGCTCACAGGCATTCAAGGCAGGATTTAATGTAACTGACGGTTATACAGCATATATAATGGATGATGAGGTTTTCCTCTTAGGAGTTCCTGAATACAAAAATATAACTTATCCTGATTTCAGCTGTAATTACGAAACTTATACAAATAATCATTTTCTTGAGTGTGAGATTTTAGGTGAGCTAAGAGAATATAAGCCTGGCGAATATGCTTCTATCAAGGAAACATGGCGGGCATTTAAGATTGATTCTTCCGAAAAGGATATACATGGTGAAAATGCAGTTAAGTATATTATGAACCTTGCAATGAAAAAATAAGCTTATAAGAGGCAGGTTTTGTGCATTCTGAACTTAGTTCAGTTTCAAGACTGTACAAAACATTAAGAAAGGAATGGTCATACCTATGGAAAAATACAAAGACCCATCTTTTTCTCCTCAGGAGAGAGCCGAAGATCTTGTGTCACGAATGACTACAGAAGAAAAGATGAGCCAGTTATTGCATAATGCTCCGGAAATAAAACGTCTTGGTATTCCTGCATACAACTGGTGGAGCGAAGGTCTTCACGGTGCTGCAAGAGCCGGAACAGCAACAATGTTCCCACAGGCAATAGGTCTTGCCGCTATCTTTGATGAAGGTCTTATTAAGGAAGCCGGCGAAATTACTTCAACGGAGGCAAGAGCAATTTACAATATTGCTTCTGCATACGGCGACAGGGATATATTCAAGGGGCTAACATTATGGTCACCTAATATTAACATTTTCCGAGATCCACGATGGGGAAGAGGTCAGGAAACCTTTGGTGAAGATCCTTTCCTTACTTCAAAACTTGGCGTAGCCTTTACAGAAGGTCTTCAGGGAGATTCAGAAGTCCTCCGAACTGCTGCATGTGCCAAACATTACGCTGGTCACAGCGGTCCGGAAATTTCCCGACATGAATTTGATGCTAAGATATCAGAAAAAGATCTTGAAGAAACTTATCTTCCTGCATTCAAGGCTCTTGTCAGCGAGGCAAAGGTTGAAGGTGTAATGGGAGCATACAACAGACTTAACGGCGAAGGTGCCTGTGCAAGTTCATTCCTTATGAATAAGCTTGATGAATGGGGCTTTAACGGATATTTTGTTTCCGACTGTCATGCGCTTGACGACTTCCACGATAATCATGGACTTACAAAGAGTGCAGCGGAAACATGTGCGGTTGCTCTTAAATCAGGCTGTAATATAAACTGCGGAATTACTTATTCCAAACTCAGCGAGGCTCTTGAAAAAAATCTTATCAGTGAATCAGACATAAACACTGCATGTGTCTGTGCAATGAGAACAAGAATGCGACTTGGAATGTTCAATGAAAAAACTGAATATGATGATATTCCGTACAGCGTTGTTTCATGTGATTCACATAAGCAGAAGTCCCGCAAGCTTGCAGAAAAGTCAATGGTTCTCCTTAAAAACAACGGCATACTGCCTCTCGATAAGTCAAAGGTTAAAAGCATTGCTGTAATTGGTCCTAATGCTTACAGCAGAGAAGCTCTTACAGGAAACTACTGCAGTACAGCTGATAACTATGTCACATTCCTTGACGGAATAAGAAATTCCTTTGGCGGACGCATTTATTATTCTGAAGGCTGCCATCTCTGGAAAGAAAGCATATCAGTTCTTGCACTTCCTGGGGACAGGCTTTCCGAGGCAGTTGCAGCTGCAAAATCCGCTGATGTTGTTATTCTTTGCCTTGGACTTGACTTCACAATAGAGGGCGAACAAGGTGACACAGGAAACGAGTTTTCTTCAGGTGATAAGAACGACCTTAGATTACCTTATCCTCAGAGAAAACTGCTTGATGAGATAATCAAGACAGGAAAGCCTTGTATTACCGTAGTTGCGGCAGGAAGTTCAATTAATCCTGAACAGTTTACAGACGCACTTATTCATGCATGGTATCCGGGTCAGGAGGGCGGAAATGCTCTTGCAGACATCCTTTTCGGAAATGTTTCTCCGTCAGGAAAGCTTCCTGTAACATTCTATGAAAAGGTTGAGAAGCTCCCTGATTTTTCAGATTACTCAATGGCAAACAGAACATACAGAAACATTACCGACAATGTTCTTTTCCCATTCGGTTTCGGACTTACGTATACGAAGTTTGTTTGTAATGATCTTAAGTTTGAAAACAAAATTGCAACTGTAAGAGTTAAAAACGTTGGTGACACTGCGTCGGAAGATGTAATTCAGTTCTATATCAAGGATTTTGCTGAACAGGCAGTTAAAAATTACAGTCTTTGCGGATTCAAGCGTATTTTCTTAATTCCTGGCGAAGAGGCAGAGGTATCTGTTATAATTCCTGATTCTGCATTTGAAGTAGTTGAAAACAACGGTGAAAGGAAAGTAGTTTCTGACAGCTTTATCCTTTATGCGGGAACTTTCCAACCTGATAGTATTAGTGAAAAGCTATCACAAACCCAAACATTGTCATTAAAAATCAATTTATAAAATTATAGAAGGAGCTATTATTATGAAAGAACATTTTTCAAACATTGCAAAAGTACAATATGAAGGAAAGGACAGCACAAATCCTTTGTCCTTCAAGTATTACAACCCAGAAGAAGTAATCAACGGCAAAACAATGCGTGAGCACATGAAGTTTGCACTTTCCTGGTGGCATACTATGGGCGGCGACGGAACAGACATGTTCGGCGTAGGTACAGCCGATAAAAAATGGGGCGAAACCGATGCAATGGCTATTTCAAAAGCAAAGGTTGATTCTGCATTTGAAATTATGGATAAGCTGTCAATAGATTATTTTTGTTTCCATGACAGAGATATTGCTCCTGAGGCATCAACACTTGCTGAGTCAAACGCAAGAGTTGATGAAATTTCAGACTATATAAAATCAAATATGGGCAGCAAAAAGCTGCTTTGGGGAACTGCAAACTGCTTCAGCAACCCACGTTATATGCATGGTGCAGGAACTTCCCCATCAGCAGACGTATTTGCTTTTGCAGCAGCACAGATTAAAAAGGCTCTTGAAACAACTGTTAAGCTCGGCGGTAATGGTTATGTTTTCTGGGGCGGACGTGAAGGCTATGAAACACTTCTTAACACCAATATGGGACTTGAGCTTGACAATATGGCAAGACTTATGCGTATGGTTGTTGATTATGGCCGTTCAATTGGATTCACAGGAGATTTCTATATTGAACCAAAGCCAAAGGAACCAACAAAGCATCAGTATGATTTTGATACTGCAACAGTTATTGGCTTCTTAAGAAAATATGGCCTTGATAAAGATTTCAAGATGAACATTGAAGCAAACCACGCAACTCTTGCTCAGCACACCTTCCAGCATGAACTCCGTGTTGCAAGAGAAAACAGCGTATTCGGCTCAATTGACGCAAATCAGGGTGATCCACTTCTTGGTTGGGATACAGACCAGTTCCCAACAAACATTTATGACACAACAATGTGCATGTATGAAGTAATCAAGGCAGGCGGCTTTACAAACGGCGGTCTTAACTTTGACGCTAAGGCAAGAAGAGGTTCATTCACTCCTGAAGATATTTTCTACAGCTATATTGCCGGTATGGATTCATTTGCTCTTGGCTTCAAGGCTGCATTAAAGCTTATTGATGACGGAAGAATTGAAAAGTTCGTTGAGGACAGATATTCTTCATGGCAGACAGGAATCGGTAAGGATATTATTTCAGGAAAGGCTGACTTCAAGAAGATTGAAGAATATGCTCTTAGCAAGGGTGAAGTAACTGCTTCACTTTCAAGCGGACGTCAGGAACTTCTTGAATCTATCTTAAACAACGTTATTTTAAGCCTTTAATATACGAGCAAAATACAGATTATATCTTTTCAGGCAATGGTCTGAAAAGATATAATCTGAAATGACTAAACATCAAGAAAGGAATGGTCATAAGAATGAAATATGTTTTAGGCATAGACATAGGAACAAGCGGAACAAAAACCGTTCTTTTTAATGAAAAAGGAAACGCAGTTAAATCCTCTACTGTTGAATATCCGCTCTATCAGCCACAGAACGGCTATGCTGAGCAGAGTCCTGCTGACTGGTTCAATGCTGTTGCTGAAACTGTAAAAGACGTAATCTCACAGGCAGATGTAAATTCAATAGTTGGAATAGGTCTTTCAGGTCAGATGCACGGGCTTGTAATGCTTGACGATAAAAATGAGGTTATCCGTCCATCTATAATATGGTGTGATCAGAGAACATCAGCAGAATGTAAAGAAATCACAGAAAAGATTGGCGCAGAAAGACTAATTGAAATTACTGCAAATCCTGCACTTACAGGCTTTACTGCTTCAAAAATTCTTTGGGTAAGAAACAATGAACCTGAAAACTACAATAAGTGCCGCCATATTCTTCTTCCAAAGGATTATGTTCGTTTTAAGATGACAGGAGCATATGCTACTGAAGTGAGCGATGCTTCAGGAATGCAGCTTCTTGACATTGCAAAAAGGCAGTGGTCTGATGAAGTGTTGAAGATACTTGACATCAACCCTGAATTTTTGCCTAAGGTTTATGAATCTCCTGAAATTACAGGATATATCAATGCAGACTTCTCTAAGCTTACTGGACTTCCTGAGGGTATTCCCGTTGTCGGCGGTGCCGGTGATAATGCCGCTGCTGCAATTGGAACAGGTGTTGCAGAGGACAGCAAGGCATTTACCACAATAGGTACAAGCGGAGTTGTTTTTGTGCATACCGCAGAAATGAAAATAGACCCTAAGGGCCGTGTCCACACATTCTGTGCGGCTGTACCGGGATGTTGGCACGTTATGGGTGTTACTCAGGGGGCAGGACTTTCACTGAAATGGTTCAGAGATAATTTCTGTACATCAGAGAAAGAAACTGCAAAGCTTATGAACTGTGATGAATATTACCTCATGGATATGGAAGCAAAAACTGTTCCGATCGGAGCAGACAGACTTTTCTATCTTCCTTATCTTATGGGTGAGCGTACACCTCACCTTGACCCTAATGCAAGAGGTGTATTCTTCGGACTTTCTGCATTGCACACAAAGAAGCATATGCTCCGTGCAGTTATGGAAGGTGTAGCATATTCTCTTAGGGATTGCATTGAAGTTTTCCGTGAAATCGGAATTGAAGCAAATGATATGACAGCCTGCGGTGGCGGTGGAAAATCCCCACTCTGGCGTCAGATGCTTGCTGACCTTTACGACTGCAAAGTAAAAACTGCAACAATTTCCGAAGGCCCTGCTCTCGGCGTGGCTATACTTGCTCTCGTCGGAACGGGTGTGTATAAGAGTGTACAGGAAGCTTGTACAGAAATTATTAAAACTGATGTTATCCAGCCTCCTGTAAAGGAAAACTCTGCTCAATATGAAAAATACTACTCACTTTACAGAGAAATATATCCGTCATTGAAAGACAATTTTAAAAAGCTATCTACGCTTTAATCAAAGGAGAAAAACATAATGAAACTCTTTATCGATACTGCTAATATCAGCGAAATAAAAGAGGCTAACGAACTTGGAGTAATCTGCGGAGTAACCACAAACCCATCCCTTATTGCAAAGGAACACAGGGATTTCAAGCAAACTGTAACTGAAATTGCTGAAATTGTGGATGGTCCTATATCAGCAGAAGTGGTTTCCTATCAAGCTGATGAAATGGTAACGGAAGCAATCGAACTTTCAAAGATTCACAAAAACATAGTTATAAAACTTCCTATGTGCGCTGAAGGACTTAAAGCATGCAGCCGTCTTTCCAAAATGGGAATAAAGACAAACGTTACTCTTGTTTTTTCCGCTGCACAGGCTATTCTTGCGGCTAATGCAGGCGCATCATATGTTTCCCCATTCCTTGGCCGTCTTGACGACATCGGAAGTGAAGGAATGATTCTTATTGAAGAGATTGTAGATATTTTCAATATTCAGGGCATTGAAACTGAAATCATTGCTGCATCAATAAGAAACCCTATTCATGTGACCTCTGCTGCTCGTTCCGGCTGTGATATTGCAACAGTTCCAATGGGCGTTATCAGGCAAATGATAAACCATCCACTTACTGATGCAGGAATTGCAAGATTCATTAAGGACTGGGAAAGCGTTACCTCAAAGTAATTCTTCATAAATGTTCTGTTTATACAGCTTTAATCAAACTGAATAAATAACCAAAGCAATGTTCTTTAAATATAAAAATGCACCCCTTTTGTAAGCTTGTGATATAAAATCACGTTGCATTACAAAAGGGGTGCATTTTTATTGACAAATTCAATTAATTTCTGTGACTATATCACAGAAACTATACTTTTTTTGGGGTATAATAAAAAAGAAAAGTAACTGACTTTGAACTTTTCAACTGTTAATTATAATTTTAGAAAGCTAAATAACACAATTTTTTAAAAGGAGATAGTTATAATATGAGTAAAATATTAATTATTGGTGGTGTTGCAGGCGGTGCAACGGCAGCTGCAAGACTTCGAAGATTAGATGAATTTTCAGAAATCATCATGTTTGAGCGCGGAAACTATATTTCCTATGCAAATTGTGGCTTACCATACTATATAGGCGGAGATATTACCGAAAAATCAGCATTAACTTTGCAAACTCCAGAAAGTTTTAATTCGCGTTTTAATGTTGACGTGCGTATAAATAGTGAAGTTGTTTCTATTGACAAAAAAAATAAGTCTGTTGAAGTTAAAGACCATAAAACAGGCAGAGTATATCAAGAAAGCTATGATAAATTAATTCTTTCACCGGGTGCAGAGCCTGTAAAGCCCAACATAGAAGGATATGATAATAATAAAGTTTTCACATTGAGAAACATTCCTGATACCTATAAAATCAAAGATTATATTGAAAATAACAAGCCAAAAAGTGCAGTTGTTGTCGGAGGCGGCTATATTGGAGTTGAGATGGCTGAGAACCTCCATAAATCAGGTCTTGAAGTTACAATTGTAGAATTTGCAGATCACGTTATTGCACCACTTGATTATGATATGGCATGCGACGTGCATAACCATATTCGTCAAAATGGTGTAAAGTTAATCTTAAAAGACGGCGTAAAGGCAATTACGGACAATAACACCGGATTAAAAGTTACACTTGGAAATGGTGAACTTTTTGCAGATATGGTTATTATGTCAGTTGGTGTTCGACCTGAAAGTTCAATTGCTAAAAATGCTGGGCTTCAAGTCAATAAACGTGGTGCAATAATTGTTGATGAACATATGCTGACATCAGATAAAGATATATATGCTGTTGGTGATGCAATTGAGATTACCGATTTTATAACAGGACAAAAGGGATACATTCCTCTTGCTGGGCCTGCAAACAAGCAAGGCAGAATTGCTGCAGACAATATTTGTGGAATTGACAGTACTTACAGTGGCACACAGGGAACGGGAATACTCAAATGCTTTGATTTGACTATTGCTACAACAGGGATAACCGAAACAAAAGCAAAAGAACTGGGACTAAATTATGAGAAGTCATTCACCTATTCCGCTTCACACGCTTCATATTATCCTGGTGCCGTTAATATGTCTGTTAAAATTATATTTGATAAGGGAAACGGGAAGTTGCTCGGTGCTCAAATTGTTGGATACGAAGGTACTGACAAGCGTCTTGATGTATTGGCAACCGCAATCCGTGCCAATATGACAATTTATGATTTGACTAAGCTTGAACTTGCATATGCTCCGCCGTTTTCATCTGCAAAAGACCCTGTAAATATGGCAGGTTTTGTTGCTGAAAATATCTTGACTGATAAAACCAAAGTATTCCACTGGCATCAAGTTAATGATTTGCCTCGTGACGGAAGTGTAACGTTGCTGGATATTCGTACAAAAATGGAGTACGAAAATGGCAACATTGATGGCTTCATTAATATTCCTGTTGATGAATTACGTCAGAATCTTGATAAACTGGATAAATCAAAAACTGTATATGTCACATGTCAGGTTGGGCTTAGAGGGCATATTGCATGCAGAATATTATCTCAAAACGGATTTGAGTGCTACAATCTTTCGGGCGGATATAGACTTTACAGCAGTATTTTTAAAAGTGCTGTTCCTATTCAAAATAACGTTAAAATAAACAACGAGACAATGGTTCCGGTCAACTCAACTACTCTTGAAGTAAATGCCTGCGGTTTGCAATGTCCCGGACCTATTATGAAGCTATCAGAAGCAATGAAAAATGCTGAGAATGGTGCAATAATTGAAATAAAAACAACTGATCCCGCATTTGCGACAGATGTTGAAGCATGGTGCAGGAGGACTGGAAATACCTTTGGCGGAGTAAGCTCTGAAAAAGGAGTTTCAAAGGCAATTATAAAAAAGGGTGGTGTAACAAACTGCTTAAACAGCTCAACTGCAAACAATAAAAATATTATAGTATTTTCGGGTGATTTGGATAAAGCAATTGCATCATTTATTATTGCCAATACAGCTGCCTCAATGGGAAGAAAGGTCTCAATGTTCTTTACTTTCTGGGGTTTGAGTATTCTAAGAAAGCCTGAGAAAATCAAAGTTGAAAAAGATTTTATGAGCAAAATGTTTGGCGGAATGATGCCAAGAGGATCTCAAAGACTTTCACTTTCCAAGATGAATATGGGCGGTATGGGCGCTAAAATGATTCGCGGAGTTATGAAAAATAAGAATATTGACAGCCTCGAGAGCCTAATTAAGGCTTCACTTAACAATGGAGTTGAACTTTTGGCTTGTACTATGAGCATGGATGTAATGGGCATTAAAATGGAGGAACTTATTGACGGTGTCAAGCCTGCAGGGGCAGCGGCAATGCTAGCTAATGCTGAAGAATCCGATATGTCGCTGTTTATATAGCAATCTAAATATAATAATCTGTGTAAATAAAATACTTCCTTTCAGATAAGAATTAAGATAACAAATTCAAATCTTAAAGGAAGTATTTTTATGGCAAAGATACCAAGGCCTTTATAAAAAAGGATGTAACTTCTAAAAATTCACAAGAGAATAACGTCTGTAGTTTTATAAAGCTGTCTGAAACTTAATTCAGAATGAACTGTGTCTTCGCCATTTATCTTATTCATTATTTCATATGCTATAGGCAAAAGTTCTGTGAATTAATTATTATTCTCGACATACTCAGCAATTGTCCCGTCTTTATGCTTTACAGTCATATTGGTTCCAGTTGGTACTTTTTTCAAATCTCTTATTATTTTTGCATCATGCTTTAACAAATAATCTCTGAATTCAGTAACTGAATCCACTAAAAATGTTACTTTTGTGTCACGAAAAGTTTCCAAAGCTTTTTCAGAACCACACAAAATCAAAATGCTCTCAACCTGAGCCAAATCCAGATTCACTTCTTTATAACTAAACCTTAAACTGCACTTATTTTGAAATAATCCTTCATAGAATTCTATTGCACTATTTATATCATTTACATAAACTCTAGTTAATACTTGCTTAATTTCCATTTAACGTTCCTCCAAATCCTTTTTACTACGACTATACCAGCTTACAAGTGAATTTTCTGTATATCGGTATAACCCATATTACAGACACAAGCAGAGTTGGAAACATATAGAGATAGTTTTCGTTACAAGCCATTACAGTGAACCAATAGCTAGGAAATATACAGGCTATATATTTTATAGGTGTAGGAAGAAAAAACACTGCGGGTATACCTAATATTATTATTCCGCTCAACTTAATGAGCGCCATACCCTCAACCTTGTTTCCTGCAAATGCTACAACAAAAACTGATATAATTATCCCCGTAACCGCACACAATACCGATACTGCAATATTCATTATAAAGCTAATATTTGCAAGCCCAAAAAACATAACTGCAATTACTGAATAAATTACGCTTACACCCGAGGTAATACCAATACGCGAAATAAGATACCCCCATTTCCCTAAGGGTGTTACCATAAGATAACGTGCTGTTCCGTTGTCAATCTCCTCAAGAGTGGTCATTACACCTGCAAAAGAAAACATCATCGGTATCATTATAGCAATAACAAGGTCAAAAATGAGGTAGTAAGGTGACAATATCGACTGTTGAGAAAAGGTATCGCAAAGGTAGCTTTCAAGTGCGGGTATACCGAAGCGAAAAGCCCCGCCCATAATTATAGGCATAATCATGCAGGCAACAAGCATATAATCATCAAGCACGCTCAGTAAAAATCGTCGGAAGGACAGAAAAATAGCTTTCATATAATATTTCCCCCTCCCAGTTCACAAAAATATTTCATTACCGCTTTTCGGCAGAATATAAATGCAGGTATCAACCACAAAAGCCCTGAAAGTATGCACAGATACCAAAGCTCTTCTCCGCCAAGTATAAGCCTCATTGCAGCAATGCCCGGATGAATTAGCCACAAATCCGAGCTAATTATTTTGAAAACATAAAGCACTGCAGGCAGACAAATAGTTAATTCAAAGGGTATTACCACAATAAGAAAACCGTTCAGCGACTTAGAATTTACAGCACAGATAAGACCGCACATTGAAAAAAGTGCCGAAGCAGACATAATAGCAGGTATTGCAGTTATAAGACTTTGAGGTGCTGCGAACAGACACAGCAATCCACCAACTATTGTTCCTGGGACAAGCAGAGACACAACCTTTGAAATAATATATTCATTAATGGTAACGGGTGTTACCGCAATAGAACAGTTAACACTCTGGCTCTTTTCAAGCATAATGAATGCGCCCATAAAAAATAGTCCCATAGCTGCAGGGTCGGTATAAATAAGTATGGATGCGGTAATCTGACGTGCGCTGCCGCCGATAATTGACAATATGGCAAGATACAAAAGCGTGAAAGCAACATAGATAAATGCGATGCCGTATTTGGCTATAAAACGCAGATCGCCTCTAATTAAATTCAATATTCTCATGACAGTCGCCTTCCTGTTACGTCCATAAAAACATCACCAAGAGTCTGTTCCTTTGAATGAATGGTGAGAATACGATTCTGAGAGATGAGTGTTTTAAGCATTAAATCCTCATTAGTTTTTTCAAGTATGCATCTGCCTGTTTTTTCTGTACCATTTTCTTTATATGTATAGATAATTTCAGAGGCACTTTTTTTCATAATTAAGTTATGGGGGGTATCCATCGCCTTAATTTCACCGTCAACAATAAACGCTACACGATCGCACAGCTCTGCAGCATCCTCCATATTGTGAGTGGTAAGAATTATTGTTTTACCACGACTGCGTTCATTTAAGATCACATCCTTCATAAGTCGGCTGTTAGTCGGGTCAAGACCACTAGTCGGTTCATCAAGAAAAAGGAGTTCTGGGTCATGAATAAGTGCCTTAATAAAGTTAAGACGACTTTTCATACCCTTTGAGAAGTCGCCGGCTTTTTTGTCTGCGTCGTTTTGAAGCCCAACAGATTTAAGCAACTCGTCTATATTGCGTTTTTCCCCCGAATAGAGAGAGGAAAAAAACTCAAGGTTTTGGCGAGCACTGAGCTTTTCATAAAAACTTGGAAACTCAAAATCAATTCCGATGTGTTCATAAAAGCTATTGCTTATGCTCTTGATTCCGCTTCCATTCACAATAACGCTTCCACTGTAATTTTTAATTATACCGATAAGGATTTTCTGCAGCGTACTTTTACCCGCACCTGACGGCCCAAGAAATCCAAATATTTCTCCATTTTTTACATCAAAGCTAACGTCTTTTATGAACGGACGGTCTGTATAGCTAAAATTAAGCTTTTCTACGTTTATCATACTTCTTCTCCTAAAGTAAATATTTATTAATTGATTATTTTCTTAAAAACGTTTTGCGTACCCACATCGTCGGCAAAGCTCCTCACTAGGTTGTCGTTTCGAAAAGCCTTTATAAAGCGCCTGCGCACGTTCACTTGACAAAATTTGAGCAAGTGGTACTTGAAAAATGTTGCCCAGTGGAATGTCACCTCGACTGTCCAGACAGCAAGGTACTACAGTGCCATCGCTCAGTACAGCCATCTGGTTTCTTAGTCCATAACAGAATATTGGCTGCTCTGTGGGAGGTTCAGCCATGCTTGGCCACGTAAAACGGACAGCCTTCCCAAGGAAAAGATGCGGTGCTAGTGTGGTGCTGCCTTTTTCACTGATATTACTCAGTGCAGCTTCTTGTGCTGCATCGTCCACCCCCAAAAGACGACACAAACCGGTAAAAACAGTCTCATTATCAATATCGTCAGCACCCAGATTCCACATTCTCAGTTCACATAAAATTCCTTTGCCTGTTGCAGCTGTAATAAATAATGCCACATCTCGCAAATACTCCTCCTTGCAATATGTGCTGCCAGGCTCCATGCTATGCAATGATATACTTACTTTTCGCAACGCAGGTGCATCCAGCAGTATTTTTTGTGTTTTAGAAAATAGCGTACCGTTTGTGGTAATGTTTACAAGCATACCGAAGTGATATGCCACAGACATAAGTTCTTCCAATTGAGGATGTACCAAAGGCTCTCCAAGCACGTGAAGATAAATGTGATCCGTATACGGTTTTGCTTGCTGAATTACATGTGAAAACTCGTCAACACTCATAAACCGTGGAGCCCGAACGTTGCCGATGCAAAAGCTGCACGACAAATTACATACATTCGTGATTTCAATATAGATACGAGAAAATCTTTTCATAAGGCTTATTCACTTTCACAAAGAAATTATTATAACTGTATGCAATTTGCTCCTGAAAGCTTTTTTAAATAGTATCCAGAAGACTTCACAAAAAATTTTTTGATTCATTTAACTGTGCCTCTTTGATGTTGCTAACGTATAAAATATTCTTATATTTTTATCATAAGCTGTTAATCTGACAATAATTCTGATATAGAATATGATCACAAACTTTATGCTGGTTGTGATCATATTTATCCTGTTTTCCATGATACATTCTGTAACACCTGCATTATTGTTATTTTATAGTATAACACAAATAAACCGTTGATTCAACAACAGTTTATTTGTGTTAGAATTCAGTATTAGTTTTTAAAAACATTATAATATAGACTAATAACTTAAATTATGTTGTTTGATTAGGTGATTTACTTATAAAAAAAGGGATATACTCTATTTATAAGCATATCCCTTCATTTTCAATTTTTAATTATTCTCCGCACTCATCATGGTGCTGATGTTCATGGCAAACAGAGCCTGTTGATTTAAGCTTGCCCTGCAAATAGTTGTTTACCGCATCTTCAGCAACTCCTGAAGCTCCCACTATAACTTCAATTCCCTTTTCGTTAAAAATATCAATTGCACCCTGTCCCATTCCACCGGAGATAATCACCTTTACACCTTTATCTGCGAGGAAAACTGGAAGAAAACCTGGTCTGTGTCCTGGATTAAGTACAAATTCACTTCCTGTGATTTTGCCGTTTTCGGTATCAAAAATGTTGAAGCCCTCGCAATGTCCAAAATGCTCTGTTACCATTTTACCTTCGCTAGCTGTTGCTATTTTCATAATAATTTTCTCCTCTAAATATATTTGTTTTTTATCTCATCCCAAAGTTGCCCTATTGCTTTAGCTGCAGGACTTTCGGGATATTCTGCTATACTTTTGCAGCTATTTACTGCTTTTGAAACCATGCTGTCAAATGGAATTTTTCCAATAACCTCAATGCCGATTGAACAACAATATTCCTCAATATTTTTTGTGTTTACCTCATTTACATCATATTTATTGACACAGACAGCACATTTTACACCAAATTTATTTGCTGTTTCAATAATTCTTTTCATGTCATGTATTCCCGAAACAGTAGGCTCTGCAACAATTAAAACCATATTAACACCGCTAATTGAAGCTATAACAGGACAGCCAATTCCTGGCGATCCGTCTATTATCGCAAAACTTTCATTGTCTGAATTGTCTTTTAGCTGTTTTTTTACAGCAGTAACAAGCTTACCTGATGCACCGCTTCCCGTTTTTAGCTTTGCAGTTGAAAACGTTCTGACTTCATCTTTATATAATATCATTTCCCCAGACGAAAAATCCATCATTTTTATTGCATGAGCAGGGCAGATTTCATAGCATACCGCACAACCCTCGCATTGAGCAGTATTAACGACAAAATCATGAATAGCATTAAATCGGCAGGTTTCTTCACATAGTCCACAGTTTATGCACTTTTCAGAATCAATATATGATTTCTGAAATCCATAATAATCACTTGTCTGTGGTTTGATATCTTGTGCTGTTACAAGATGGAGGTTAGGTGCGTCAACGTCACAATCTGCAAAGGCTTTTGCTTTGCTAAATGCAATTAATGCTGACGTAACCGTTGTTTTGCCTGTTCCACCTTTTCCACTTAAAACAAGAAGCTGTTTCATGAAACCGCCTCCTTTTTTATAGCTGAATAAAGCTGTTTAAACTGTTCTGCAAATTTAGCATTCTCACGTACTGCAACAAGACCTGATGAATTGATTTTTGCCAGTTCATCATTATAAGGAAACTTTGCAAGTATTGAAATATTATTTTCTATACAGAAATTCTCAGCAGGATTTTCTCCGTCAAAGCACTTATTCAGAACTGCTCCAAACGGCTTTTTGAAGAGCTTGACAAGTTCATATACCATCTGAAAATTATGCACTCCGAACAATGTAGGCTCTGCAACAAGAATACAATAATCAGATCTTTTTATGCTTTCCATAACAACACAAGCACTTCCAGGAGGGCAGTCAATTATAGTATTCTTACTCTCATCAAGCTTTTCAAGAAGTGATTTTATTACAGGCACACCCGAAACCTCGCCTGTATTAAGACATCCTGTCAGAACGGTAACTTCACTTGATTTCCCTGTTTCTATAACCCCTATTTCTCTCGGCTTTTCGGTAATGGCCTTCTGCGGACATAATATCATACATCCGCCGCAGGAATGGCAGACTTCATTGAAAACATAAAGCTTTTCTTTTATCATTGCAAGTGCATTGTATCGGCAAAAGTCCACACATTTACGGCAAAATGTACATTTCGTTTTATCCCATTCAGGAACGCCTACAGCAACAGGCTGTTTTTCTGTAATATCTGGTTTTAAGAAAAGATGTCCGTTTGGTTCTTCTACATCACAATCAACATATACCGCATTTTCAGCCACACATGAAAGATTGACAGAAATGAATGTTTTTCCTGTTCCGCCCTTACCGCTTAACACAGCAATCTGCATTAGTATGATCATCCTTTCTAAGCTTTATGGATTTTATCAGAAAAATAAAACCTTTAGTTTGAAAACACATCAATTAAACCTTGTCCCCATGATTATGAAAGCCGGGATGAATATCATTCAATAGAGATAACTCTTCTAACCTAAACTTTTCAATATTATCAAAGGCTGTTCCTTCAACTGCCTTGTAAAGCGTAATTTCTGCTGGTTTTAATACCTCTGCCGCATTTTCTCCGCAGCGGAATGTAATAACCGCTTTAACTCCTTTATCTGCAAGAAGCTGGGCAGCTTTTATCCCCGCACCACCTTGACTTGCAGCGGCACTGTTATCAATAAATTCATACTCCCCGCTTTCAGTATCAAAAATCACAAAAAACGGTGTTCTTCCGAACGATACACATACAGGCGTATTCAGTGTTTTTTCCTCAATAGGTAATGCGATTTTCATTTTCATCTTCCCTTTCTTTTATATATTCTTCCATAATTCCTGCTGCACAACCTACAAGTTCTGCACAGGGACGCTTCTTATAATACTCATTTGTCCGCAGTTCGGGAACAGGCTTATCCGCTCCTGCACCAAGTCCCAATAGCTCACGACATATAATCGAGCCGTTTTCCTGCATAAATTTATCAGCAAGCATTTGTATACGCTTATAATGTTCGGTTTTTGATTTATTATCCTTTGTATCAGAATAACCGTACAACATTCCTGCAACCATAAACATCCCTGTTACAGCTCCGCAGACTTCACGAAGTCTGCCCATTCCTCCGCCAAATGAAGATGAAATTTTTAAAGCAGTTTCTTCATCAAGCCCTGTTTTGTCACAAAATGCAGCAAATACAGCCTGTGAACAGTTATATCCCTGCTTAAACAAATCCATTGCTTTTTTTGAGTAATCTGTCATGCTGTTTCTCCGTTTATTATTATTTTTATAATTTTAGTTTACTTCAGAAAGCAAATTTTTGAAAAATCTATATTACCTTCATTATCAACCATTGATTCATCCGCATGAACATATTCAACTTTCCCGATAAACATTTCATGCGAACCTGTCACAATTGAGTCCACAACTGTACATTCAATATTAACAGGACAATCTGTCATAATCGGCGCATTTACAACCTTGCCATTTTCAAGCTTAATATTCATCTCAGCAAGCTTATCACCGTCACGCTTGCTGTTTTTCCCAAGATAATCGAATTCTTTCTGATAGCTTGCATCAACAAGATTTACAACAAAACAGCCTGATTCCTTTATCATTTTATAGGAATACCTTGACGGCACAATTCCCACCATAACCATCGGAGGAGCATAACTGCAGTTTCCGCAGTAGCCTACAGCAAGAACATTATCCTCCCCGTCAAGTCCTCTGCATGATACAAGAACCTTTGGTGCAGGCTGTAAGCATGACTTAAAAATTGCACTTTTCTTTTCCATAAAAGCACCTTACTTTCTGTTTATTTTTTAATAATTTTTGAACTTTAAATATAAATTAAGTACGACATTGCATACCTAATCTTCTGACATACCGAGACTTTCAACTCAAACTACGCATCCTAAAATTATTGAAGTCATAAAACGCTCTGTTGACTTGTATAAAATTACTGCAAAACATAATCTTTCTTATTTTTTTCTGATTTTTCAGATTCCAACTTAATCTGAATCATTACAGCACATTCTATTCTCTTTTTCTGCAAAGTACAGCTTAATTCATTTGGCTCATAAATACTGCCGTTTGTAAAAAACGCATTTGCATGACATCCGCCAGAGCAGAAAAGCTTTGCCCAGCAATCACGGCATTTTGGCTTTTTAAAAATATTATTCTGCTGAAACTCTTTTCCGAGTTCAGGTTTTGTTATGCCAGTATTTATATCACCTATTGAAAACTCATCATGACCTACAAACTGATGGCACGGAAAAATCTTTCCATCAGGATCAACTGCAACATATTCATATCCTGCACCGCAAGCAGTTATTCTTTTAAACAAACATGGTCCGTCATAAAGATTAATATTGAAATGATAAAAACGGAAATCATCACCCTTAGATAACCTATCAAGATACCTTAATGCAAGACTTTCGTATTCATCCAATAGTTCAGGAACATCCGCTTCTGTAAAATACAAATCACTTCCAGAACCCACAACAGGCTCAACAGATATTTCTTTAAACCCTAAGTCAGCAAGATGCATAACATCATTTGAAAAATCCTTGTTTTTTGCAGTAAAAGTTCCTCTTATAAAATAGCTTTTACCGTTTCTCTCATCAACAAGCTTTTTAGCATTAGGAATTATCCTGTCATAACTACCATTTCCTGCACAGTCATGTCTTATTTTATCATGCACTTCTTTCCGCCCGTCAACACTGATAACTACATTATCCATGTTTTCGTTGATAAAATCAATTCGTTCCTTATTCATCAAAGTGCCATTAGTTGTTGTTGTAAACCAGAACTTCTTACCCGTACTTTTTTCAAGACTTCTTCCATATGCGACTGTTTCTTTCACAACATCAAAATTCATCATTGGCTCACCGCCAAAGAAATCTATCTCAATGTGAGATCTGCCTTTTGAATTTTCAATAAGATAATCCACAGCCTTTTTCGCTGTTTCAATACTCATAAGTTTTCGTCCGCAATTATAATCTCCCTCAGATGCAAAACAGTATTCACATCTCAAATTACAATCATGTGACACATGAAGGCACATTGCCTTCACACTTGTATTAATATCTTTAGAATGTGCCAGATTTTCTAAATCTTGATTATTTGTAAAAAGAGCATCATCATTTTTAAGTTCAATTACTTCATTATAAGCATCCTCAATTTCTTTAACAGGATACTTTTTATTTAATCTTTCTAGTGTTTGTGAAAGCTCAGGCAATTCCTCGGAATCCTTTAAAATATCATAAGTTATTTCATCAATAAGATGAATACTTCCGCTGTTGCCGTCAATTGCTATATAGCAATCGTTTAATATATACGTATGAACCAATGTCTTATCTTCCTTTTATTAAATTATATTTCAAAACTATCTCCCACACCATAAATACTGCACTTTTCTCCAAATACACGCTTTATTTCACAAGATTTAATAACCCCTGTACAGTGAACAGGAATAATTCTTTCAATATCAAGTTTTTTAAGAACATCAACGGTCTTTTCAAATCTTTCATCGCTTACGACTTCAAGGTGCATTCCTGCAAACACTGTATTTATCTTCTTGTCAGGGAACAGCTTCATTGCATAGCTTAGGCAGTTTGCAATTCCCGGATGACTGCATCCGATAAAAATAACAAGTCCTTTTTCTGTTTCAAACACAAGCATTTGCTCGTCTGACATTTTATCAACAATCTTTTCTTCCCCGTCCTGAATAAGCAATCCTTTGAATGGTTCTTCAAAAGGCACAGTAAAAGGTATATCTGAACAAAGATAAACATTTTCTGCTATCTGCGTTTTCTCTCCAGTAAAAATAATTCTATCTTTATAATCTTCATACTTCCATGGTATTCCTATTTCTCTGTAACCATTTTTATCTTTTGTAAACTTTCTATCAAAAGCTTTTCCCCTTACATAAGTAACAGGATATTGATCTGCAACAGGAAAATGAACATAGCCGCCGCAATGGTCATAATGTCCATGACTTAGTACAATGCAATCTGTTTTGCCTAAATCAACACCCATAATGCCTGCATTATGACAATACACATCTGTTTGTCCTGCATCAAAAAGAATATTCATACCGTTATGTTCAATAAACAAAGACAATCCATGCTCTGCAAGAAACTTTCCTTTACTTGTTCTATTTTCTGTCAGTATATGAACTTTCATTTTCAGCCACCTTATCTATTATGGTCTTATGCCCAATATTTTATCACCATTTTGGTCATATGTCAATATATAAATAAAAGAGGGCAGATGTTTTCTGCCCCCCTTCAATAACTAATGCAGCTTTTCAATCTGGCTTCTTACTTCACTGAGTCTTTTTTCAAGTTGATTCTCGTATTGTTTTAAGCTTTCTGCATTTCTGACATAAGATTGCGAACAGCTTCTCCGTAATCCTCGTCTGCAACCTAATATTGCATTCCCCAAAGTATTTCTGCATAAACCCATACCTCTTCCAGTCTGTGATCCAAACCCCATTGGACCCATCCCATCCATTCCAGGCATAATATCACCTCCTTAAAATATATTATTGACATATGTCCATAACTACGATACCACAATTTTGAGCATATGTCAATAACTATTTATAAAAAAATTCCGGCTATCTTTAAAAGATAACCGGGTAACTATTCTATATTTCTCCGCAATGACGTCGGCAATTTTTATTACAAAACTTTTCTCCACATTTCTTAATGCACTCAACATGACTGGAACCACAAGACGGACATATATATTCCCCATTCTTAATTATATCCAGCTTCTCAAAGCTTTCTGACCATTCCTTACCGCAGTCTTCACATTTTACCGGACATATATTTCTTGTAAAATTACCACCTTCAATTTTCAGCGTTTTTCCATTAACAAGACTGTCTGTAATCTTTTCTCTTGCTGAAATAAGAATTCTTTGAAATGTTGGACGAGAAACCTCCATTTTTGCAGCACATTCTTCTTGTTCAAGTCCCTCAAGGTCTTTAAGACGAACAGCTTCAAGCTCTTCAAGTTTTAAAATATTTCCCGGAATCTCATCTATATCACTATCAGATGGTACAAAATATGGTATTGTCGGTATATTTTCGATTTTTCTCCATTTAACTGGCCGTGCCATAATGCACCTCCGTATATCCAATAATTATATTGTTTTTTCTTTAGACTTTTTACTAAAAAAATACGCTGACATAAGAGTTGTAAGTGGAACAGCAATAAGAATTCCTATACTTCCTATAACCCCCTGCATAATTTCAACAATTATCATTTCAAGATTGAATAGATAAATAAAGCTGTTTTTGTATGAAACAAGTAACAGAACAGTAGAAAGTGAGCCCCCTATATATGCAAGAATAAGTGTATTTGTCATAGTTCCTATTGCATCTCGACCTATATTCATTCCGCTTTTAAAAAGCTTTGCAAAGGATTTATTGTGCATTGTTTCAGAAAGTTCATTTACCGAAGACGCTATGGACATTGCAATGTCCATAACAGCGCCAAGAGAGCCTATGACAACTCCGCTCCACACAAGAGCTTTTAAATCAAGAGCTTTTCCCGAATCAAGAAAATTCAAGAATAGATAATCCTGATCAACTATTCCCGTAAGTCTTGATACTCTTTCAAATATTATTGCAAGAACTCCTGCAATTGCCACACCACAAACATTACCGAGAACTGCACATAACGTTTTTTTATCCGCACCGTTTATCAGCAAAAAGCTCATTAATATTATAAATACACTTATAATAATGGTAGAAACATATATATTATATCCTTTAAGCACAGAAGGAATAAACACCATAAATATTACAAGCACAGTTATTGCAAGCGATATGAGTGTTGATATTCCTTTACGCCGTCCTATTATAATAATTAAGACAAAAAACAATATACACAGCACAATAACATATGAAATACGGTTATAATCAACAAAATCCCACGATACAGTTTTTGTATCCTGATCCTCAGACCTGCTTACTACTATTTTATCATTGACTTCTACTTGCTTTTTTGGAATTGAATATAAACAGTCAATATGCTGCTGCATTGATATTTCATAGTCTTGATATTCATCATCAGTAATTTCAGCTATAAAATTAATTGTTTTTGAAGCAACTGTATCTTCAGCTCCTTCCCAGGTAGCATTTTCTGTATTAACTTCTCCCACAAAAATAACCTTAGCTGAATAATACTCAGTAACACCGTTGGATCTGTCAACCCTGCATAGTATATTACCAATTAAAATAAACAAAAAAGAAAAAAGCAGTACAGAAACATATATTACTGCTCTAAAAATAATTTTTTTATTCATAATTTCAATTTACCTAAATTCTTAATTTTTCACTGATTTTTATAATATACATATTATATCTTGATTATGAACTTATGTCAAGAAACGAATAGACAATAACCCATGATATTATATAATTAAAAACTATTTTCAAGCTCAATAAACTATACTATACAATATAGATGATATGTCCCCAACAAGTAATACCATTTATAAATATGCCTAATCTAACATTTTACTTTAAAAGCGTTGCCATTGTTATTTGACAAATAATTTATACTGTGCTATAATTTAAAAAAATTAATACTCAGGGGAGCTTGTTATCAGGCTGAGAGGAAGTAATTGAACTTCGACCCTTAAACCTGATTTGGGTAATGCCAACGTAGGAAGCTATAATTTATTGTAACTTTTGCGGGAAATACCTTTTAGGTATTTCCCCTTATTTTTTTGTAAGGAGAGGTTTGTTTGAAAAACTACAAAACCCAAATGGAAGCTGCCAAAAAAGGAATAATAACATCTGAAATGAAAACTGTTGCCGATAAGGAATACATTGATGCGGATAAATTAAGAGATTTTATCGCCTGCGGTCAAGTTGTTATTCCTGCAAATATCAATCATAAGTCATTGTCACCGGAGGGAATAGGTACAGGACTCAGAACAAAAATAAATGTCAATTTAGGAATTTCAGGTGACTGTAAAAATTATGATATGGAATTTGAAAAGGTTAAAATGTCACTTAAATTTGGTGCTGAAGCAATTATGGACTTGAGTAACTATGGAAAAACCAACACTTTCCGCAGGCAGCTTATTGAAATGTCAAGTGCTATGATAGGAACAGTTCCTATGTATGATGCAATAGGATACCTTGAAAAAGATTTACTTGAAATAACTGCAAAAGATTTTCTTAAAGTGGTTGAAGCTCATGCCAAAGAAGGTGTTGACTTTATGACTATTCATGCAGGAATAAATAAAAGATGTGTTGAAGCCTTTAAGCGTGACAAACGAAAAATGAATATCGTTTCAAGAGGAGGTTCTCTTTTATTTGCATGGATGGAGATGACAGGAAATGAAAATCCATTCTATGAATATTATGATGACGTGCTTGAAATTCTGAGGCAATATGATGTTACAATAAGCCTCGGTGACGCACTTCGTCCCGGCTGCATAGACGACAGCTCTGACGCAGGTCAGATATCAGAACTTATTGAGCTTGGTGCTCTGACTGAAAGAGCCTGGGCAAAAGATGTTCAAGTGATGATAGAAGGTCCCGGACATATGGCAATGAATGAAATTGAAGCAAATATGAAGCTGGAAAAAAGGATATGCCATAATGCCCCTTTCTACGTTCTTGGTCCATTAGTTACTGATATTTTCCCTGGATACGACCATATTACATCTGCCATAGGCGGTGCAATAGCTGCTGCAAGCGGAGCAGACTTTCTGTGCTATGTTACACCTGCAGAGCATTTGCGTTTGCCTGACTTAAATGATGTTAAGGAGGGTATCATTGCGGTAAAAATTGCTGCTCATGCAGCGGATATAGCAAAAGGGATTCCTCATTCACGTGATCTTGACAATAAAATGGCTGACGCAAGACACAAGGTCAACTGGGACGAAATGTTTGAAATTTCTTTTGACAAAGAAAAGGCAAAAGAATACTTTGAAAGCACCCCGCCTGCTGACAGACATACCTGCTCAATGTGCGGCAAAATGTGTGCTGTACGGACAACAAATATGATACTCGAGGGAAAGAAAGTTGAATTCTGTACTGAAAAGTAACTGAATTTAATTTATATACGATCATATTAATACGCACTGCGGATTTATTCCGTCTTTTGGAGGGGGAGCGCCCTGCAAAAGTTATTCATTGTAAAGCTGCGAGGGAGCCTGTGTTACAGGATGAGAGGAAGCTTAAAGCTTCGACCGACCTATAGTTTAAGGTTATCTGTATAGGTATATTTTTTATCTAAGTATATGCTTGTCAGATTTGCGGCACTGCTTTGACTTCTTTTATATACACTGTGCAAAGCATAACTGTCCAGATAACCTACACAGTAAAATGAAAGAGGTAAAAACAATGGAAAACAGAAAAACCACATTGCAGAAACTCGTCACACTCTCAATGCTTGTCGCTATCGGAGTGGTAATATCCCCTATTCTAAGAGTTGAGGGAATGTGTCCTATGGCACATCTTATTAACGTTGTATGTGCAGTTCTTCTTGGTCCGTGGTATTCACTGCTGTGTGCATTCCTAATAGGCATTATTAGAATGACACTTATGGGTATCCCTCCTCTTGCACTCACAGGAGCAGTTTTCGGGGCATTCCTTTCAGGCATGCTTTATCGCTTTTCTAAGGGAAATCTTATTTTTGCTGTTATTGGAGAAGTTATGGGAACAGGTATTATCGGTGCAATCGTATCTTATCCTGTAATGACTTTCATATGGAACAGGGAGGGGCTTTCTTGGCTGTTCTATATTCCGTCGTTCATTACGGCGACGCTTATAGGAGGCAGCATTGCGTATGTTTTTCTCAAACAATTAAGCAAAATAAGAATGCTTGTAAAGATGCAGAAGGCTCTGGGCTCTGCTGCATATGAATCAAATGACAGCGTTTTATCTGACTCTTTGGGAATAGCTGCATTAGGTGTTATCGGCTATCTTGTAATACTTATTGTTGTAAAACTAATACTTAGCATATCAACTGGCTGGGCTTTGTTTTTGCCTTACATACCCCTTACATGCTTGATAATCACGGCCATTGTGTATTTTGTTATCAAACAAAGTAAAATCAGCAAGGATTAAGTTATGATTAATATTATAAACAGAATATGTTTTATAACGGAGCATGTAAAAAAATCTGCTCCGCTGATACACTGCATAACAAACCCTATATCAATAAATGATTGTGCTAATGCAGTGCTGTCTGTAGGCGGAAACCCTATAATGGCCCAACACCCAGATGAGGTAAGTGAGATAACAGCAGTATCAAATGCATTTGCCGCAAATCTCGGAAACATAACAGATACAAGGCTTAAATCAATTATGCTGTCGGGTATGACCGCAAAAGAACACAATATTCCGCAGATAATTGATGTAGTCGGTGTATGCTGCAGCAAACTGCGGCTTGACTTCGCAAAGAATTATATTTCAAAAGTTCACCCTGATATTATTAAGGGTAACATTTCTGAAATAATGGCGCTTTCAGGTGAAAAGTATACTGCCCAAAGTATTAATGCAGGTAAAAATGATATTTGTCTTGAGGATAATGTTGCCACAGTAAAAAACCTTGCCTTAAAAACAGGTGCTGTAATTCTTGCAAGCGGCAAAACCGATATAATTTCTGACGGGATAGAAACGCTTCTGATTTATAACGGGTGTGATATGCTCCCTCTTGTAACAGGAACAGGCTGTATGCTGAATGTTCTTACGGCTGGCTATCTTTCATGCAGTGATATACTTGGAGCGGCACTTACAGGGGCAGCTGTTTTAGGCATTGCGGGAGAAATGTCATCAAATACTCATGGAACAGGCAGCTTTAAGGTCGCTTTAATGGATAACCTTTATAATATTGACAGTAAAGTTATAATAGATAAAATAAGAATAAGCAGGGTGTGAATATATGATTCTTAATACAGCATTATATCTGGTAACAGACAGTTCGTATCACGAAGAAAGCAAATTTCTTGAAATTATTAATGAGGCATGTCAAGGTGGTGTTACCCTTTTACAGTTGCGAGAAAAGAATAAATCTGGGAGAGAGTTTTTAAATCTTGCCTTTAAAGTAAAAAATATAACTGACAAATATAGTATCCCTTTAATTATTAATGACCGAGTTGATATTGCAATTGCCTGTGACGCCGCAGGGGTTCATGTCGGACAAAGTGATATTCCTGTTTCATATGCTAGGAAAATGCTTGGTTCCGACAAAATTGTAGGGGCTACTGCAAAAACCGTATCTCAGGCAATTGAAGCCTTTGAACAGGGTGCTGACTATCTTGGAACAGGTGCAATTTTCCCCACAACAACTAAGGTTGTTACAGTAATTACTGATGTTGAAACACTTAACGATATATGTGCTGCTGTTCCTATTCCCGTTGTTGCTATCGGAGGACTTAATTATGACAACATGGATATACTCAAGTATAGCCCTATTTCTGGAATTGCAGTAGTTACTGCTATAATGAAAGCTGATAATCCAAAATATACAGCTGAAAAAATAAAGAAAAAGTATTTATATTTTAAGGAAGATCAGAAATGAAAAAGGTTTTGACTATTGCCGGTTCTGATTGCAGCGGAGGAGCAGGTATTCAAGCTGACATAAAAACTATGACTGTTCATAAAGTCTACGCTATGAGTGTTATTACAGCTCTCACTGCACAGAACACTACTGGTATTACAGGAGTTTTTGATGTATCTGCTGATTTTATATCCCAACAGCTTGACTCTGTTTTTACCGATATTATGCCTAACACTATAAAAATAGGCATGGTTTCAAACGTCGAAGCCATTAACTGTATTTCTGAAAGTCTTATAAAATATAATGCACAAAAAGTTGTTGTCGATCCTGTTATGATATCAACAAGCGGAAAAAAGCTTTTAAACGATGATGCAATAACTGCGTTGAAGGAAAAACTGCTCCCTCTTTCTTATCTTATTACCCCAAATATACCTGAAGCAGAAATACTCAGCGGGATAGAAATATATAATAAAAAAGATATGGAAAAAGCGGCCGAAATACTGTATGATTTTATTGGATGTAATGTTCTTATAAAAGGCGGTCATAGTATTGGTAACGCTGACGACCTTCTGTACACAGGTGATTTAATCTGGTTTAATGGATCTAGAATAGAAAACAATAATACTCACGGAACTGGGTGTACATTATCTTCAGCAATAGCATCAAACCTTGCAAACGGATTTAGTTTAATTCAAAGCGTTAAAAAAGCAAAAGAATATGTATCCGATGCAATTAATAGTAAAATGGATATAGGAGCAGGCATAGGCCCGTTAAATCATATGTTCGATATATGAGATGGTGTCTAACACTTAAGCTTCTAAGATTTTTAGCCTAATGAAAAGTTATGCTTTCATTAGGCTCTTTTCGTCAATACACTTAGCTTTAACTATATTAATATTATTAATCATATAATATTAATATTCTAATTTTATTTTAATCTTTTTTGCATTACAATCTAATTTTCCACTGTTATTATATAATCACAGCAAAAAAACCGGCTGAATATAAAATTAAATTAATACGGAGGAAAATACTATGAATCACTTTGAAATGGTAGAGGAACTCGTTAACAAGGCAAACATCAGTTATCAGGAGGCTAAGGACGCTCTTGAGACAGCAGATTGGAACATGCTTGAGGCAATGCTTATGCTTGAAAAGGCAGGAAGAGTAAACGCATCCTGCTGTAGCGCCAAAAAGTCAGGTAGCTTTAAGGCATGCTGCGGAAAATTTGCAAGTTCTGTACACGGATTTATACGCAAGTGCAACTCCAATAACTTTATAGTTTCAAGAGATGGTAAGTCAGTAATTACTCTTCCTATTACACTTGCACTAATCATTATTCTTATATCATGTGAATTTTCACTTCCTATAATGATACTTGCACTTTTCTTTGGCTTCAGATACTCATTTATAGGACCTGATTTTGCAAATGGCTGCAAGGCAAATAATATTATGGCAAAGGCTTCATCTGCTGCTGAATCAGTAAAGAATAGCGTAAAATGCGGCGAAACAAATGTTAACCTTAACGAAGAAAAGTAATACCTATTATTAATAGTATAACTTGTGCAGAGCTGTTTACTGTGGTAAAATATATGTAACACTGTAAAGGACGCTGAAAGAATAATTTATTCAGCGCCCTTTATAAACGGAGGAAATACTGATGGACAAGCAGATTAAAATTGAAAAAGTTATGGAAAAAGCAGGCGTTTCATATGCTGTGGCAGTTTCATCCCTCGAAGTGTCGGATTGGGATGTTCTCAATGCAATTATTTTTCTTGAAAAGCAAAACGGCTCAGCAGAATCAGTCAAGTTTTCTACAAAGAATAATGAAAAAGGCTCCTGCCCTTTCTGTCCAGATAATAACTTAACAGCTTTCGACAAGGGTTTTTATAATTGGATTCACATGGTTATAATAAAAGCAAATGAATCCAGAATAGAAATTATACGTAAAGACAGAACACTTCTTAGTATTCCTCTTTCAGCTGCATTAATTATTCTTCTTATAACGATCAAACAAACTCCTATCATTATTGTTGTAAGCCTTTTCTTTGGCTGTCAGTACCGTATTAGGTCTGATATTAAGCTTAATGAAAATAAATCCGAAACAGGTGGTAAACTTGAAAAATAATCCTTTCAAGCTTTAAGTTTTGAAGCATTACAAAAACATTAATAAAAGGAAGAATGATTTTATTATGCCATCAAAAATACTTATAATTGAAGATGAACCACAGCTTGCACGTTTTGTTGAGCTTGAACTTACGCATGAGGACTATGCAGTAACAACGTCTTATGACGGTAGAGAAGGTCTAATGCTTGCAGAAAGCGGCAGTTTCGACCTTATACTGCTTGATATAATGCTTCCGGGACTCAACGGAATAGAGGTTTTGCGCCGAATTCGCAAAACCTCTGATATTCCTATTATAATGCTGACTGCGAGGGATGCTGTCATGGATAAGGTTTCAGGGCTTGATATGGGCGCAAATGACTATATTACAAAGCCATTTGCAATTGAAGAACTGCTTGCCCGTATCCGCGCCTCACTTCGGCAAAACAGTCATTCAACTGATAAGCAGAATGTGCAAATTCAAGACATTATTACCTGCGGAGGCCTTGTAATTGATTCATCAAGACATACTGTTACCTATAACGGAAACCCTGTTGAACTGACAAACAGGGAATTTATGCTGCTTCACAAGCTTGTTGAAAACAAGTCGCTAGTGCTTTCAAGGGACACCCTGCTTGAGCATGTCTGGGGATATGATTATGTGGGGGAAACTAATGTTGTTGACGTTTATGTAAGGTATCTCCGCAGTAAAATAGACGACGTTTTCGGCGTTAAGCTTATTACAACAATAAGAGGCGTCGGCTATGTCATAAAGGAACAGGATATATGAGTAACAATAAAAATACTAAAACCACATCAATAGCAGGGCAGATAGCATTACGCTGGCAATTTAAGCTTCTCAGCCTTTTTTTCTGGCTGGATATTTTTCTTACACTTCTGGCAACAGCAGGCTGGTGTTTAGGCACAGAAATATCTGTACTGGGCAACGTGTACCATGGAAATGGTGAGCGCTACTTCTCATTCAGTGGAAGTAAAGAATTTAGTTTTAAGGATTTTTATTTTGATAACATAAATGATTCCTTTTATAACTCAGTTTATAATTTTGGCGGACATTCAGCGCCTGCGGGAATATTTTTTGAAGTGTTCTCCAAATTGTTTATGGTTTTGCTCTGTATAGAACTATTAATATGGTTTTTTAATATTTTTTCAAGTTATTCCGGAGCAAAAAAGATTCTCCGTCCCATCAATCAGCTTGCATTGTCAGCAGGAGAAATTTCTTCACTTAACATATCTTTTGAAAGCTTTGCAGATCTTGAGAATGCAATTGACCGAATGAACCCTGCTGATTCTGGTGAACATCTTTCAACAGGCAACCGTGACCTGCAAGGTATTGAAACCGCAGTCAACAGCCTTATTGACAGAATGAGGGAGTCCTACCGTCAGCAATCCCAATTTGTTTCCGACGCTTCACATGAGCTAAGGACACCTATTGCAGTTATCAAGGGCTATTCAGATATGCTTGACCGCTGGGGGAAAGAAGACGAAAAGGTGCTGAATGAAAGCATTACTGCTATAAAAAATGAATCTGAACATATGAACATGCTTATTGAACAGCTACTTTTCCTTGCAAGAGGAGAAAACGGAAAACAGCCTATAACTATGACAAACTTTTCGCTTGTCGAAATGATTAAAGAGGTTTACAATGAGTCTGTACTAATTAATAAAAACCATGAATACCGCATTGAAACAAACGAAGATATTACTGTTTACGGAGATGTTTCGCTTTTGAAGCAGGCGGCAAGAATACTGACAGATAACGCCGCAAAATATACACCTGCAGGTCAGCAGATAGTATTCCGAGTAACGAGAAACAGCAGCGGCGACCCTTGTTTTGAGGTTCAAGATGACGGAAAAGGAATTGCTCCTGAGCATCTGCCACATTTATTTAAACGTTTTTACAGGGCTGACCCAGCAAGAAGTCGCGAAACTGGCGGAACAGGACTTGGACTTTCAATTGCAAAGTGGATAGTTGACAAGCACAACGGCTATTTTGAAATAGTAAGCTATGAGGGTGTAGGTACACGAATGTCAGTCTGTCTGCCTGTTCAACAAAGGAAATCCGACTGTACGATTAATTTATCAAAAATAATATATTAAATCATCTATTTTACGACAAATGTGTTGTTTCAAACAGCATTGTAGAAAGTGAAATGCATCCATTTACGATGGTTGCAAAAGCTGGGATTCAAGTCAATGGTGCAGCATATGACTTGAATCCCATATTGTTATCAAACATTATACTTTGTAACAGTAATACTCATGCTATCATCGCTTTCGACATTTACTATAAAGCAATAGCGTTTTAATTATAATTATAAAAATCCTCCACTAAAATGGGGCAGTTTATACTGTTACCGCTGTTTTCTAAAAACAAAAATATTTATACTGCATTATTTTGGTTATCCATAAGCATTTCCCGAAAGGTTGATGCATGAATACCTTCTTCAATCGCAAAATCAGAAAATGTCTTTCTAATTTTATCATCGTCTATTTCTTTTGAATATAGTTCAAAATCTCTTGTCAGCTCCATAGAATTTTCCCATGCTCTCATTAATCTGTCATGCGTTGTAATTTTTACTTTATGATTATCACTATTATACATTTTAATAACTATTCCTTTCTGCTATTTGTTTTGGTCTTGAACCTGAACTGAGTTCAGATTAGCAAAGTTTCTGCTGTTTTATTGCAGAAAAGGAACAAATAGTTGTGTGCGAAATTTATTTTTCAAACTACTTTCCTTTTCTTTTCTTTTATTATATCAATCTAATAATAAATATTCACTGTTTTTTAATGCCTTTCGTGGAGGGGTTATCAATAATGTTTCCGTTATTGTCAAACCTTGACCCATGACAAGGACAGTCCCATGTATGCTCCTGTGGGTTCCATTTTAAAGCACACCCCATATGAGGACATCTCTTTAATGTAGGCGTAAGAAGATTTTTTGTTGCTTCAAAAGCATTTGCAAAAAGCTGTGGCTTTATTATGCTCCTTTGCGGTGAAAACACCTCGGCAAAATCATTTCTTTTTCCTGTTACCATATCAGATAAAATCATAGCAGATACCATTGATGAAGTCATTCCCCATTTATTAAAGCCCGTTGCAACATACATATCATGAGTATTTTTTGAATAATGTCCTATATAAGGAACACCATCAAGGCTCATGCAATCCTGTGTTGCCCAATGATATTTTTCAACCGAATTTGAGTAGTATCTTTTTGCAAAGCTTCGAAGTTCCTGCCAGCCTCCGCCTTTTTTTCCTGTTCTGTGATCCCCTCCGCCTACCAGCAGCATGTTGTCATAATTTCTGAACGACATGCCCTTTTCTGCCTCATCGACATACATTCCATTAACATCTGGAGCGTTCTTTAACGCAATAACATAAGAACGGTGCTGATAAAGCTTGAGAAAGTAGCTTCCATGTTTATTGATAAACGGAAAATGTGTAGCAACGATAATTTTCTTAGCTGTTATACTGCCTTTATCTGTTTTTGCTGTGTTATTCTCAATTTCTTTAACAAAGGTATTTTCATATATATTTAGTTCGGAACATATTGAGTTTATAAATTGCAGAGGATTAAACTGTGCTTGACCCTTAAATTTGATTGAACCGTTTATTGCAAACGGAAGCTGAATTTTCTCTTCAAAATCAGCAGCAAAACCAAGCATGTCCATTGCTCGAAGTTCATTTTCAATGTCCCCTCTGTTGTTAAGGGTATATACATAAGAGTCTTTTTCCTCAAAGCCACAGGAGATATTTTGGCAAAGCTCTCGGTATTTTTGAACAGCAAGCTGATTAGCTTCAAGATACATTTTTGCTTTTTCTATGCCTGCATTTTTAATCAGCTTATCATATATCAAACCGTGTTGTGAAGTGATTTTTGCAGTTGTATTTTTCGTTATTCCACTTGCTATATGATTTGCTTCAACCAATACATAATTTACCCCTACTTGATTAAGGAAATATGCGCAAAGTATTCCTGCCATACCGCCGCCGATTATAAGGACATCTGTTTTTAAATCTCCTTCAAGAGATTTAAACTCTGGCAGGCTTATGCTTTCGGACCAAGCTGATTTCATGCAAAGGCCTCCCTTATATCATTAGTCGGAGGATAACAAGTATGGTTATCGCAAACATAGAAGGTTGTTTTCCCATTTTGAAGTTTATATTCTTCCGTTGGATTTTCAAGAATTATTAAATTAGCATTATCTCTTTTTTCAGCCTTGATTAATTCAATATCACTTTTTTCAGATAGTACACAGACTATTTTTTTAAGAGGATAAATATGCATTATCACCGACAAAAGATAAAAACAAAATGCTCCCGGGTATTGTTCAGCATGACCTGCCATAAAATTCATCTGTTGTTCTGAAATTACTGATAACTTTTCACTCGTTATATGCGAAGAAAGCTTTAATAAGTTATAGCACATAACAGAGTTTCCGCTTGGAATTGCATTGTCATAGACTTCTTTCGGCTTAACAATAAGCTGTTCGTTTTCACTTCCATATAAATAGAAGCCGCCATTATCCTTATCATAAAAATTGTCAATTGCCCTTTGAGTTAAAGTAACAGCTTTATCAAGATGATTTTTATCAAGCGTTGCTTCATAGAGATTTATTAATGCGAAAGCATAGAAAGCATAGTCATCTATAAAGCCTTTTCCTGATCTGTTACCGTTTCTCCAGCTGACGTAAAGCACATCATTGTCAGTCAAATTTTCATCAATAAATTTATATGCTTTTATAGCTGCATCAAGATACTTTGTGTCATTAAAAGTCCTATACATATAGCTGAATGCCGAGATCATAAGTGAATTCCATGATGTTAGTATTTTATCGTCAAGGTGAAGCCTGGTTCTTGATTTTCTGTAGTCATAAATCAATGGTAAAAACTCATTAAAGGTTGTAATATCTATTTCGCTTATATCGGCTTTCAGCAAGTTGGGGATATTCTTATCCTCAAAGTTTCCTGCATCGGTAATATTAAACTTAGCACAGAATTGCTCGCCCTTTTCCTCGCCTAAAAGCTTAATAATTTCAGCTTTTTCAAATACATAATATTTTCCCTCAACGCCCTCACTGTCTGCATCCTGTGCAGAATAAAATCCGCCTTGTTCATTAGTCATTTCACGAAGAATATATTCCGCTGTTTTATCCGCAACATCTTTATATAACTTATTTTTAGTTATGCTGTATGCTTTTGTAAAGGCTAGCATTAAAAGCGCATTGTCATAAAGCATTTTCTCAAAATGAGGAACAAGAAAAAATCTGTCCGTTGAATATCTTGAAAAACCACCTCCTATATGGTCAAATATACCTCCTCTGTACATTTGTACAAGAGTATTTTCAGCCATATTAAGTATGCTTTTATCCTGACTTTTCTCATAGATATTCAGTAAAAACAGCAGGTTGTGCGGAGTTGGAAATTTAGGTGCCGTTCCAAAGCCGCCGTATTCTTTATCATAAATTTTCTTGAAATATAAAATAGCATCATCAATTTTAGATTTATTTACTTTGCCTGAATAATTAATGCTATTGCCAATATGCTTAATTATTTCATCTGTTGATGCAGTCAGCTCATGACGGTTATTTCTCCACTTATCTGCCACAGCGGTTAAAAGATCGCTAAAACCAATTAATCCAAACCTTGATGCAGGAGGAAAATAAGTTCCTGCAAAAAACGGCTTTTGCTCAGGCGTCATAAATATGCTTGTCGGCCATCCTCCGCTTCCTGTAAGTGCCTGGCAAACGTTCATATAAATGCTGTCAATATCAGGACGTTCTTCTTTATCAACTTTTATTGAGATGAAATTTTTGTTTAATATATCAGCTGTCTGCTGACTTTCAAAACTTTCATGTGCCATAACATGACACCAGTGACATGTACTATAACCTATACTTAAAAAAATAGGCTTATCTTCAGCCTTTGCCTTATTAAATGCTTCTTCACACCATGGATACCAATCAACAGGATTTTCTGCATGCTGTAATAAATATGGACTTGTTTCATTAATAAGTTTGTTGTACTTCTTCAAAGATAATCTCCTTACATATTTTATTTTTACCTAAAATATAAATAATACCGAATAAACTGCGGCAATTACTGCACCTATCATATTAAATATCATATCAAAATCTGTATCTGTCAAACCATGCTGATGCTTTGTCTTTTTGAGTTTATCACTCGTAAATTCTATGATTTCAAAAATTGTACCCAGTGTCATTCCAAGCGAAAAAACTATAATTGCAGAAAAGACTTCAGAGTCAATAGCTTCATTAAATATATCAATTATAATTGTATATGCTAAAATTGATGATGTAAACGAAACAAATGTATGCAAATATCTATCAAATGTTTTTGTTTTAATATATAGATTAAAATAGTAGCCCAAAAAAGTATTCATTACTAAGGTTAACAGAAAAAGTATTATCATGTATTTTGGTACACTTATTTTAAAAAAATAAAGCAACAGCAAAAATACAGATGTCAAAACATAGCTTACTATAAGTTCTTTTACAAGGGATTTATTCTTTCTTTTTACAAATTCTATTAAGCTTATTACTTCAAATATTGAATAAACTATAAAGGAAGCTATTATCACATAATCACGCCTTTTTGCTGTATTATTTTCATTTAATACTGATATAATTCCCAATATATAAATAAATAATCGTATGAATATAACATACGATTATTTATATTACTTATGAAGATAAACCATTATTTGAATTGTTAAAACTTGGGGGTGCAGCATTAGTATTACCAAAAGAATTTTTAGGAGATGGACTTGACAAATTAAAGTACAATTTTGAATCCACAGTTACGCCAAAATTTTTATTTGACCCAGTATCTTGAACTTTATTAAAAGCTTCTCTGAAAAGTGCATTATGAGCTTCTTCACGATTTAGAAGAAAATCTATTGTTTCTTTTACTTTTTTATCGTTAATCTGCCTGTAAAGATACTCATAAACTACCTTTGCACGCTGTTCCGATGCTATGTTTGACAATAAATCTGCACATAAGTCACCTGTTACAGTAACATAATCAGCATTCCATGAATAACCGGAAGAATTTATAAGTCCTGGACTTAATCCCAAAATTACATGTGTCTGAATTTCACCTGCATCTACTGATTTATAATCTACATCATGTCCATTCAAAAGATTTATAGTAGTTGCTACCATTTCCATGTGACTTAATTCTTCAGCAGCAATATCCATAAATAAATCCTTAATTTCAGGATCTTTTATTCTAAAGCGTTTATCTGTAAAGTATAAAATTGTTGCAGTAACGAGGAAAAATGATTTAAGAAAATGTATAAATGGGTTAGCCCCAGTAAACTGCTCATCCTCTCTTTTTTATAATTTTATTATAGTGTATTTGCTAATATTGTGGGATTTAAATTATATTCAAATATCAGCATTAAACAATGTAAATTATGCACATATCTTAAATATTATAGAATAAATTAATATAAATTGTTAAATCAAAATTAATTATGCAGTATAATAAAATGTATTGGAATTATTAATGGGCGGGGTTGGGTGCTAGAATTATAACAGTTGAGATTGACACTGAAGTCAATCCGCAAAATAATCAGTTGTTGGATTTAGGTGCGGTAAAACCAAATAATTCAAAGTTTCACTCAGCTTCTCAAAGTGAGTTTGCAAAGTTTATTTCTGATAGCGACTATATATGCGGACACAATATACTGTTAGTAAATATGAATTAATTAATATAGCAGAATCTGTGCAAAAAGTAGAATAATGAAAATTAATGTCCCTTTTTGTGTTTTTAAAAAGTTATTAGTATTGTAAGTAATAACACTTACAAATTATTATTTGGAAGGGGCATTTTATATGTTAAAGAAAATCACATCGTTTTTTCTAGCAGCGGCACTTTGTTTTACAGTATGGGCTATACCTGTTTCAGCAGCATCATTAAGCAAGGATATCGGAATTGTTACACCATTCTTTTTGAACTACACAAGTTATTGCGCAAGTGGAATAAGTATTACAGGCACAACAGCTTTTTGTGACAGTTCTGCTGTAGGATATTCTGGAGAAACAACAAAAATTTATATTGAGCAAACTCTCCAAAGAAGGGGTACATACGGCTGGGTCAATGAACAAACATGGACAAGTACTACTTATTCATATTATGCATCTTTATCAAATTATAAATATAACCTCACCAGTGGAACTTATAGAGTAAAATCTTTCTTCAAAGTTTATTCAGGTACAAATTATGATACTATCACAACATACAGTTCTGAATCAACAGTATCCTAAAGGGTATGACGTCTTGTTAAAAGATGAAGAAGAAAACTACTCAATTATTGAAAAGCTTAATAAAATAAAAGACATGGTGTGGAGTGTTAATAATGTTCTTAAAATTGATAATGTAATTGTAGATTATCTTAGTTCTACGTTGTTTATTTTCATTTCTGATGAAAACATGATATCGGGAGTTAAATTTTTCCTTAAACAATTTCAATACAGCAGCATTATTAACAAGTATGTTAAATTAATATTGGTGTTTTAGACTTAATACAGTAAAAGTAGGTTTATTGAGGCAAATAAGCTGTTTAATTAACAACGGCTTATTTGCCTTACTTATTGCTTATAATTATAATAAACTTTGTAAGCCATGAAAGAGTTATTCTTTCGTGGCTTACAATTAGGAGGAACCTCAGTGAAAGTATTCTTAAAATTAGTTATTGTTATTTTATTATTGTTTCTTTGTAGCTGTTCTGAAAAAAATACAGAAAAAACACCTGCAGACACAGTTTTGTCTAATCCTTTTAATGTGCCTGAAAAAAATGAAATTAAGCAAGATATAATAGGAAATTACGGATTTGGATATGATACTCAGGAATTAAATTTTATTTATGAAAGCAATGATATTTTAATACCGTTGTATTTTGATAATTCAGATATTCCAATTGAAGTAGCTCCTATGATTTTTATAAATGGAATAGCGCAAAATTATACATCCGACGTTAAAAAGAATACTTCTATATTACAGGTACTATCTTTAGAAGAAAATTAAATAAAAAAATGTAAATATTCTTTTACACCTACTGTAAAAGATTTGAAAGAAAAAGATAACATTTATATATCTTCAATGCTGCAGCCAACTTTTACTCCATCTGAAAGTCCATACATATTTGGTGTTTATCATTCTTTACTTAGTGTTGTGCCTGCAACAATTGAATTTAAATCAAAGCCTGTAATTTCCGATGCTAAAGTAAAAGACTCACCGGAATGCACGCTTATTACAGAAGCTATGAAAACTGAATATAATATAAAAAACAATGGTTGTGATAAATTTATACTAAATGAAAAAGTAAAAACTGACAGAAGTTATTTTTTATGTGAAAATAACTCGTTAGACCTAACTCTTTATGCTTATGGAAATATTGACGGAAGCAGAAAATATAGAGTATCATTTTATAAAAATCATGAACTTATACAGTTCAATGATGGCTATGACTATATAGATTTTGATGTGAAAAATGAATATCTTACTATGAGTGATATTAATATAAATAATGTTAAAACTGGTGATTTTATATATGCAATAGCTGTTCCTATTGAAACAGAAAATAATTATATAACGCCTGTTAAAACTGGGACTAAATTCATAAGTGAGAACGAAATTATTTTTGACGCAACTGAAACGCAAGAAACCCTTACTTCTCAGCCTGCTTTTGATGATACTTCGGCCATTCCATTGCTTACAACAAATAATGCTGTTTTCTACAAAATTGATAGCACAGATGGAGCTGGATTAAGTTCGATAGATAATTCAACCAATACTGTTTATTATGCTGATGTTGAAAAAGGTCAAAAACCAATATCAGTAAAAGAAACAGATGATAAAATAAGTGCTGTTTATATGGCAGACAAAAGCGAAGAAAATGAAACTATATTCGATTCGACGATATGTACTAAAATTGTTTTTTATGATATGCAGCTCAATAAAATATCCGAATATAGTATTGAATCTTTACAAAACAAGGAAATTGCCTCTCCGTTTCAATTTGATTATAATGATAACGTACTAATACATTTAAATAAAGATATTATTAATAGAGAATGCCTGTACGAATACAACTTTACAACAGGAGAAGACAAGGTATTGATGGAATTAAATCATGACTTAACGCAATATGATTATTGCTCATTTTATAATATTGCTCTTGCTGATGACTATATTGGATTTACAATTACGTCTTTAGATCAAAACAACGAAGAAATAAATATGATAGGAAAATGCAATCTAGACGGAAGTAATCCTGAAATAAAAATCGAACAAGGCAAATGTGACGTTTATGTATGCAATAATACAACACTTTGGACTGATAATTTTTCTTCTCGTAGTCAAAGTTCAAGCGGAAAGCTTATTATTTATAATGACGGCGAATTTAAAACAATTACAACAAAAACTGCTGATGAAAGCTGGAAATCAAAGCTGACAAACGGTGGCAAAACTATCTTAACCCTTGAAACTAAATATCAAAATAATGACGCTGTCGCTACTGTTCGTATTTATGAAAATAATAACATGGTAAAAGAATTTACTTTTGATAACTGAATTACTGTACAATTAGCAAATATGTTCTGTTCAAATAATAAGCTCACTGTACTATATGAAGAAAATAACATTTGGAAAACAAAAATCATTGATTACTAAGGAGAATAAATGGAACTCGTATTAAAGAATATATCAAAATCTTATAAAAATAAAAAAGCACTTGATAACTTTTCACTTGTTTTGACTAATGGAGTGTATGGACTGCTTGGTCCAAATGGGGCTGGGAAAACAACACTTATAAACATTATTACCGGAATTATAAAAGCAGATAATGGTTTTATAGAATTTAACGGCGCTGAAACCTCGGTTATATCAGACCATTTAGGTTATCTGCCACAATATCAGAACTATTATAAAAATTTTACTGCTAAAGAATTTCTTAAGTACATGATTGCACTTAAAGATTATAAGCCTAATAACACAAATATCTACATAGACAATCTTTTATCAGAAGTTAACCTTACTGAGCAGAAAAACATGAAAATATCCCACTTCTCTGGAGGTATGAAACAACGTCTTGGTATTGCCCAGACACTCATAGGCGACCCACTAATTATTATATTTGATGAACCTACAGCCGGACTTGACCCTAAAGAGCGTATCCGTTTTCGTAACATTATTTCTTCTCTTGGAAAGGATAAAATCATTATTCTTTCCACGCACATTGTTACTGATGTCGATTATATAGCAAAAGAAATTATACTCTTAAACAATGGCAGGCTTATTGACTGTGCTCCTCGACGTCAGTTTACACAGTCTATTAAGGGAAAAGTGTGGAAAGTTGAAACTGAATCTGACAGCATCACAGAGTTTATGAACAACTACAAAATAAGTAATATAACTACAAACGAAAAAGGATTTACACTTAGGATTATATCTGATAATAAACCATTTGAAAACGCTGTTCCTTGCCCAGCTGAGCTGGAAGATGTTTGTATATATTATTTTGGAGATATGTAAATGAAATTATTATATTTTGAGATGAGAAAAAGCTGGCTTAAGCTTTCAACACTTATTATTCTAATCATTCTAAGCTGTGTAAATGTTTATAAAGAAAATGAATACAGTAAAACTAATTCTATTTTCCCGAATACTAATTCTGAACAGCGAAAAGTCTATTATGAATTATATTATAATAAATTATCCGGTGAAATTACCAATGACAGAATTCAACTTATACAAGATATGTATTTCCCCCTTGCAGAAGAATGTTCTGACATGCAATACAGTACAGATTATGACAAAAATAAATTAACGGGCTATGTGTTTGGTGATTATTACCTCTTTAAGAAATATATAATTCCACAGGTAGAATACGCATATATGTATCCACAAACTTCTAATGTAATTTCAAAAAAAGCTAGCGAAAATATTGATTTTTATAACAATTTTGAAAACAAGTACGAAATCCGTAAAAATAAAATTATTTACAATACTTATAAGGACAGGTTTATTCCAGAGTACAGGCTTACTGAATGGGTAAGTATATACTTTAGCTATGACTTTTCTTCTTTGCTGATTATTCTTATGCTCATATTAGGATGCTGTTCCGTATTCTCTTCTGAAACAGAAAAAGGTATGGATATAACAATTAATTCTATAAATAAAAGAAACAAAACAATAAACGCAAAAATAATATCTACTTTAATATATTGTCTTGTTCTGCTTATTTTTTCACTGCTTTTGATCTTATATATATAGCCGCAAGATATGGTATCGATGGTGTTTTCTGCCCTATTTATTCTGTTTCGATGTTTCAATTTTGCCCATTTAATTTTAGTATTTTTATTGTGATACTTATTTGTTTATTATGCAAATTGTTAGTTTTCTTTATTATTGGACTTATGTGCCTGCTTATTTCAATATTAAGCAAAAACACTATTATATCAACTGTTTTGTCGTTTTTGGTAGCAATTGGCTTGATAACGTTAAACGACAAGGCGAGTAATATATTTAATCCCATAGGATTACTTTCTACAAGAAACTATATATCGCAGCTTGAATGTAGTAATATTTTTGATATTCCTGTGCTATCTTTATTTATTAATTTATTATGCGGTGCAATATTAATAATTATATTACTTCTTCTTAATAAAAGACTGGCATTTAGGAGGCAGACATGTTAAATTATGAGTTTAAAAAGCTAAGCTTTATCGTACATTGCGTTGTGTAAATCGTGCAAAATATGGCGCCAATCCAAGAGTTGATGCAAATGGTGCAGAGGTTGGATGTGACAATAAAGGTATAAATGAAAAAGTTCTCTCCTATTGCATGAAGTACATTTTGGAACACATTCAGGGTTCAAGATCTGATATTATAGATGATTTACTGAATGAAATTCAACTTGTCCAGCAGAATAAGCCATCGGTAAATACCGCACCGCTTCAAGCTGAAATTGAAAGCTATAGTCGAAAAAAGCGAAAAGCCATTGACCCTTATGCTTGATGATTTGATTTCAAAATCCGATTTGAAGGAACAGACATCCTTTTATGACAGTGAGATAGCACGCCTTACAGAAGAAATTGCAGCAAGTCAGGATATCAATGGAAAACATCAGCGTCAGCTTGACGGTATTCGTTCTTACATTATTGAAGTAAACAAAACCGCAGACCTCAATACGGATAGTACAGAGATCTACGGTGAGCTTCTTAAAAAGATTGTGGTGCATGAAAACTGTAATGTTGACTTTTATCTGAATTGCGTGCCATTTGGATTCAGAATTCAGTATCATGTGAAAAAGTTTAATCAACAACATAGATTCGATGTTTTCGTCGATAATTGCGAAGTCATCGCATAAACGTGTTTTCATTGCGTTTGGGCATAGCTGTGCTAGTTGGTTAATCTCGCAAGGGTTTAATCTTAAAGACATTCAAGAATGGTTAGGTCATGCTGATATTAAGCTGACTGCTATTATTTATTCTCATTTGGATATACAACGTAAAGACAGTATGGCTAAAGCCTTTCAAAATGTATTCCATGAATAGTGTTAGAAAAACTGTTAGAAAAGTACCTCTTTCAATGCCTTTTGGAGCATAAAAAACACCTTACAAACAACGTAAAAACGCTATCTGTAAGGGTTTGTGAATTTGGCTCCCCCTGTCTGACTCGAACAGACGACCCTGCGGTTAACAGCCGCATGCTCTACCGACTGAGCTAAGGAGGAATATAATGTATATTATTCAATTATACTTGTATAATATACATTTATTTATTTTAATACCGGCATTTATCTATTTTCCCAGATCGTTACCAATCAAGTATCTTCGACGTACATGAGCTTAACTTCTGTGTTCGGAATGGGAACAGGTGGAACCTCATGGCAATCAACACCGATT
>JAEWWT010000026.1 GCA_023396225.1 Bacillota bacterium | reverse complement strand
TATTTGTCATTCTCTCCGTCACCCTCGCTAATACTAAATAGCATTTGATTGCTGTTTGTCAAGGGCGGCGAATTTTTTTGCACTTTTTCATTTTAGGTCTTGACTTTTAATAGTTAGTCTTTCATTTATCATTTTATTTTGTTTGATTGACTTTACAATTGTATTGTATTATAATATACTTAAATTGTATGTTGTAAAAACAACAAATGGAGGAATCAAAAATGAATTTTGAAAAAATAAAAAATTGTCCTCTTTTTGATGAGATAAGTTACGATCAATTAACTAAGCTGCTTGAATGCATGAAAGCAAAAGTTGTCAGATTTAAAAAAAATCAGACAGTTTTTCTTGAAGGAGATCCTGCAAAATTTATTGGAATTGTTTTATCAGGTTCTGTCCAGGTTGTGATGGAAGATTACTTCGGAAACCGTAATATTATTGCTATAATAGAGCCAGGACAGCTGTTTGGGGAGGCATTTGCCTGTGCTTTTGTCGATAGCCTGCCTGTAAGTGTGACAACCATATGTGACAGTGAAATCATGCTTATTGAAAGTGAACGCATAATTACTCAATGTGAAAAAGTATGTGGATTTCACAATCAGATTATTCATAATCTTCTGCGTATAGTTGCAGAAAAGAACTTGAAATTAAATCACAAAATTCAATTTACTTCAAGGCGTACAACCAAAGAGAAGCTCATGGCATTTCTGATGTATCAGGCGAAACTAGCAAAAAGCAGTTCATTCTATATTTCATATGACAGACAGCAGCTTGCGGATTACCTCGGGGTAGAGCGCAGTGCAATGGCAGCAGAGCTAAGCAAGCTCCGCTCAGAAGGCGCAATAGAATGCAGAAAGAATTATTTTAAGCTGTTGTAATATTAATGCACAGCCAAGTTTTTATTGACAATACAAACTTGGCTGATATAGAAACAACTTGTAGTCAACTTTGACAATTAGACTTTTCTACCTCATTTGTATGAATTAATTTGAATTTGAAACAATTACAGAATACTACAAATTATTTATTGGAAATACATCTATTAAACTACTATTTTGTCGTTTATTGACATAATTGACATAATGATAAAATAGTTATATAATATATACAAAAATATGGGAGTATAAATAACACTTAACAAGAAATTTTGCTACAGATTAATGACGACGAATTCTATCTCTCAACTTTTGTTGGCGATAATTTTATTATACAAGGAGACTTTACAATGAAAAGAAGTGGTTTCAAAATTTTATCGGCATTAATTATGGTACTTCTAATTCTATCAGGATGTGGTATTAAATCAGATATCAACAGCAATAACTCCGGGACATCATTAGTCACAAGCACATCCAAACAGGAACAATCAGTAGAGGATACTGCATCTGAATTAACAGAAGAAAGCAAGAGTACCAAATCAGAAAACGTTCTTATTGTTTATTATTCTTTGACAAACAATACCAAGACTGTTGCAGATATTATTAAAGATATCACAGGAGCTGATGTTTTCGTTATACTGCCCGACTTTGATTATTCAGCGGTTGGCAGCAGACAGGAGATGGAGGAGTTAGGCAAGAAACAGGTTGAAGAAGGTTTTTTGCCGGATCTTAAAAACTCTGTTGATAATATTGATTCGTATGATACTATAATTATTGGTACACCAATATGGTGGGGGTCTGCAACTCCCCCTGTAATGTCATTTCTATCAAAATATGACTTAAAAGGCAAAAAAGTAGTTCCATTTTGTACCTGCGGAAGTTCTGGCGGTGATTATTTCACTCAGATTGAAAATGCAGTGCCAGATTCAGAATTGCTTACGGGACTTGAAATTACTGCCGCTGAACTAAACGATAGCGAAAAAATAAGAGAAAAAATAAAAAACTGGCTTATTAATGCAGGAATATAGAAATATTGTAACGGTTAAACAGCTCAAAGCAATGGTTTCATCTGCACTTTCATTAATGTTTTTATTACTCTTTTGTGACTCTATGGAGATTTTTATGAAAATAAATTTAAAATTTCGTTCAGTATTTTTTTCGGTTTTATTTTCTTGTATGATAATATTAGTTTTTATTATAATTCTTCCAAAATTAATTTTGTATGTTTCTTCAATTTTTGGGATTACCTTTGACAGAAAAGATTTATATTTAAAATACATATTTGGTACAATAGTTAGAATATTAGGAATATTAGCATCTTTATTAATTATGTCGAAAGCAAAAATACTTCGGAATATTCGTTTTAAATGGAACAATAAATATTTATTTTTTGGTTTGCTTTTTATAATTTATATAATTATAAATATTAGCTTTGTTTCAATCAGTTCTGATAAAATTCCACTTGCAATTTTAATGATACTATCCTGTTTATGTGTTGGAATATTCGAAGAAGTTGTTTTCAGAGGTTTGGCTTTAGGAATGCTCTTAAAAGCTTGGAATAAAAGCAGAAAAGAAATATATTTTTCAGTTATAATTTCAAGTCTGTTGTTTGGTCTTGTTCATATTCAAAATTATCTGTCGGGCAATGCAGAACTTTTAACAACCTTATGTCAGATAGGATACTCAACTTGTATTGGTGTAATGCTTTCTGCAATTTTAATCAGATGTGATTTCAGCTTATGGTGGTGCTCTATTCTTCATGCATTATTTAATATTGCAAACGATTTTGAAAAGGTAGCATCATACAATGTTGTAAGCAATGCTCCAAGTATAAATTCAGTTAATTATTTGTCTGAACTGTTAAATATGCTTCTTTTCCTACCTTTGTTTATTTTCGGATTATTAATATTACGAAAAGTAAAAACTATAGATGAGAATTTCAACGTAAATTAATGTAATTATACAAATAGTAATAATACAGAATATTTTAAAATCAGATGTGCTTATATGCAAGCAATATCTACATAGGAATTAAATCAATAACAGCTACTTTACGTAAATAAGAATGCGTACACAAGAAGAAAGTATCAGAATGAGTGTAATAGTGACTTCTAAAATGAATATGCAATAAAAAAACTTATAAAATCGGGTTTTTAATTTATATTAAAACAAAAACCGTAAGCAACAAATTAACGTTACTTACGGTTTTAATATCTGGTGCGAGTAATGGGACTTGAACCCATACGTCTATCGACACACGCCCCTCAAACGTGCCTGTCTGCCTATTCCAGCACACTCGCTTTAATCGACTTAATTATTATATCAATAAACAAATAAAATGTCAAGCTTTTTAGATAAATTATTTATTTTAAAATTTATTGTCATACACAAATAAAAATCAAAAGCTAGCATCTTCTTTTAATTGACTTTTTTAAGGTAATATTATATAATAACTTAATATGTATAATTATTCTCTTAGTGACAATTATAATCGTATTATATTAAAATTGTCAAGGGAGAAAGCAAATGAGCGATAAGAAAAACAACATTCCGGATGATATTCAAAAGGAACAGGAAGATGACAAAAAATCTGACAGCCCTGTTCAGCACGAACTTGATCAGTCTGAGCTTATTGAGAAAAGTGGTGAAGTTGTTGCTCAGAATTCAAAGCATCTTATTCACTGCCTTACAATTATAGGACAGGTTGAAGGTCATTATATCCTTCCGCCTCAGAATAAAACAACTAAATATGAACATATTATGCCTGCTCTTTTAGCTATTGAACAGGACAGGACTATTGAAGGACTTGTTATAATTCTCAACACAGTCGGTGGTGATGTTGAAGCAGGACTTGCTATCGCAGAACTTATTGCAGGAATGAAAACTCCTACTGTATCAATAGTTGTAGGCGGAGGACATTCTATCGGTGTGCCTCTGTCAGTTGCCGCTAAACATTCTTTTATTGTACCTTCGGCTACGATGACGATTCATCCTGTAAGAATGAATGGTACAGTTCTTGGAGTTCCGCAGACGCTTTCTTATTTTGAACGTATGCAGGAAAGAATATCAGGATTCGTTACACGAAACAGCAAAATTTCTCCTGAACGATTCAAGCAGCTCATGATGAATACTGGTGAACTTGTTATGGACGTCGGAACAGTTATAGACGGAGAAACAGCTGTAAATGAAGGTTTAATTGATAGCCTCGGAGGACTTTCCGATGCAATAGAAAAGCTGTATGAACTTATTGAAAATTCAGAACCACGTTATTCTGATACACAAAAAAATAACGATAGCGACACAGATAAAAATGAATCTGAAACTTCTGAAAAATAGCTGTTATGAAAAGAGGTTTATAAATTGGTATTGTATACTATTATTAATGAATATGATGTCTTACAGGCACATGAAATAGAATTGCCGTTTGTTGCAACCATGATGCAGGAAAACGGCAAAACCAATTGTCAGCAGGATTTTACGATTCCATCATCTGATCTTAATCGGTATAAAGGAGTAACAAGCCTTAATGGTGTAATCTGCTGACACATTTTTATTTTGAAAGGATAAGACTTATATGACATTTCTCGAATCACTTTTGCAGGGACTTCTGCAGGGATTTACAGAATTTCTTCCGATATCAAGCTCTGGTCATCTTTCACTTTTCCAGCACTTCTTTAATCTTGACGGAGAAGGAGCAGTTACCACTACTATAGTACTTCACCTTGGATCACTTGTAGCAGTATTTATTGCATTCAGAAAAACCATAGGAAAACTTATCCTTGAATTCTTCAGAATGATAAAGGATATATTTACAGGCAAATTCAAATGGAAAGAAATGAATCTTGAAAGAAGAATGATAATGATGATAATTATTTCTATCCTTCCTCTTTTCGGATTTTACATATTTAAGGATTTCTTTGATAGTCTTGCATCAGATCCTGACATTATAGTTGAAGGATTTGCTTTTCTGTATACTTCTGCTCTTTTATTTATCTCTACAAAGAGCAAGGAGGGCAACAAGCTTGCAGGTGAAACAACTGTAAAATCTGCATTCTTTATCGGCATATTCCAAGGAATTGCACTTGTTCCGGGAATATCACGTTCAGGCTCAACTATTTCTGCCGGACTGCTTACAGGATTAAAGCGTAAAGAAGCCATAGAATACAGCTTTATTCTTGGTATTCCTGTTATTCTTGCAGGAGCTGTTGTCAAATTGCTTGAAGTCAAAAGTTCAAATGTTGAGCTTGATATTCCTGTACTTGCAGTAGGTTTTATTGCTGCGGCAGTATCAGGTTATCTTGCAATTAAGCTTATTAATTTGCTTGTTGTAAAGGATAAGTTCAGAATATTCGCTTACTATACGCTTGTACTGGGAATTCTAGTATTGGGTATTGGTTTTTATGAACGTTTTTCCGGATATCGTATTGTTTTTTAGACCTGACAACTATTCATAAAACAGGGGGAAGTTAAAGTGGCGCCAAGAAAAAAAACTACTCAGACTAAAACATCCAAAAGCAATGACAAAGTATTGTGGTCAACAATACTTTTTGCCTGCGGAATTCTTACTCTTCTACTTACAGTTATAGAGGGAGAATCCTTATGGAATTCCATACATAGCATGCTTCTCGGACTTTTTGGTGTGTCGGTTTTTCTGGTATCACCCATACTTTTTTATGTTTCAATAATGATCGCTCTTGATAAGACACAGAAAACCGTTGAGGGAAAAGTCATACAGGGACTAATTATGATTTTCCTTGTTTCTGCACTTATTCAGATAATATTTGTAGGAAGTATTGGCGGCGGTAATCTTACTTCTGAAACAATACCTGCACTGTACGTTGAGGGAAAACAGCTTCATGGCGGCGGAATTTTTAGCATTCTGATTGCAGGACCCTTGCTTGCACTTTTCAAAAGAACAGGTGCTACTATAATAATTATTTTACTGACATTTGTTTTCCTTATGCTTATTTCAAACAAGACTGTTATTGACATTTTCAGATATTTCAAGCGTCTTGCTGCTTCTGCTAATGAAGCCAGAGGCGAATATAAGGAAACAGAAGATTTTGTCCCTCCGCCTGGAGCAAATAAAAAATTTAAAGAAGAGAAGAAACAGCCTGTTCCTAATGCAGATGTTCCGCAGACTGTTGCGAAAGAAAAGCAAAGTCTATTTAATGTGGATATTCCTCTTCCGAAAGGAAAGAAAAAAACTGCTGATTCTGTTTCAGAGGATTCAAAGCAGGTTATTGAAAATAAAGAGGCGGAATTTCCTCAGCACCCTATTGTTTCCCCTGCAGTTTCTCAGGATGTAAAGCAGGAAGATGCAAAAGCAAAACCGTCATCTGAACTTGATGATATTATAAAGAAAGCTGCTGCAAAACCTGAGACTAAAAAATCCGTCTTCTCAGGAAATAAAGATACTATAAAAGAGCATAACAAGACTTCAACTCTTGCTTCAAACAAAATTATAACCGAGGAGGAGCTTGACATTCCTAATGCTCCTACTGCGGCTGATATACAGCACGAAATTATCGAGCAGAAAAAAGATGTCAAGGTTTACAGGATTCCCCCTATCAGTCTGCTGAAGGAATCGGATAACTCCCTTAATGCTGAAGAAGCAGAAGTCGAAATGAAAAATAATGCTGATACCCTTGTTGACACTCTCAAAAGCTTTGGTGTTCAGACAAGAATTGTCGATATTCACAGAGGACCTACTGTTACAAGATACGAACTCCAGCCAAGTGCTGGCGTAAAGATTTCAAAAATCACCAGCCTTTCTGACGATATTGCACTTAACCTTGCTGCTGCAGGCGTAAGAATAGAAGCGCCTATCCCCGGAAAAGCCGCTGTCGGAGTTGAAGTTCCGAACAAAGTAAAAGACACTGTTTCTATCAGAGAAATGATTGAAAGTAGTGAGTTTGCAAACAGTAAAAGCAAGCTTTCCTTTGTTGTCGGAAAAAATATTGATGGTGATGTTATTGTCGGCGATATTGCAAAAATGCCTCATGTTATTATTGCAGGCACTACAGGTTCTGGTAAATCTGTCTGCACTAACAGCATTATCATGAGTATTCTTTACAATGCTACTCCTGACGAGGTAAGGCTTGTTCTTATTGACCCTAAAATGGTTGAATTCAAAATTTATGACGGTATTCCTCACCTGCTTATACCTGTTGTGACAGATCCAAGAAAAGCGGCAGGTGCATTGTCATGGGCAGTTCAGGAAATGCTCAAACGTTACAAGCTTTTTGCTGACAACAACGTCCGTGACCTTAAAGGCTACAATGAAATGGCAGAACATACTGAAGGAGTTGAACTTCTCCCGCAGATTGTTATTGCAATAGATGAACTTGCTGACCTTATGATGGCTGCCGCAAATGAAGTTGAAGATTCAATATGCCGTCTTGCACAGATGGCACGTGCTGCTGGTATGCATCTTATTATTGCTACACAGCGTCCTACAGTTGATGTTATTACAGGTCTTATCAAGGCAAACATTCCGAGCAGAATTGCTCTTACTGTTTCATCACAGGTTGACAGCCGTACTATAATAGATACAGCAGGAGCTGAAAAGCTTCTTGGCTACGGTGATATGCTTTACTACCCTTCAGGTATTCCAAAGCCCGTCAGAGTTCAGGGGTGTTTCTGTTCATCAAAGGAAGTTGAAGCTGTTGTTGAGTTTATCAAGAACGGTGGTCTGGCTGAATACTCCAATGATATAATGGAAGAAATCGAAAAGAATATGCCTGCACCTAAGGGCGAGAAAAATATTGACAGCGGAAATACTTCTGCTGACAGCTCTGACGGAGATATTATTGACAGAGCAGTTGAAGTTGTAATTGATGCTGGACAGGCCTCAACATCATATCTTCAGAGAAAGCTTAAACTCGGATATGCTAGGGCAGCAAGAATTATTGACGAACTTGAAGAAATGGGTATTGTAGGACCTTTTGAGGGTGCTAAGCCAAGAAGTGTTCTTATTACAAGAGAAATGTGGCTGCAAAGAAAACTTAATTCTGCTAATAGCAGTGAACAGGCGCAAGTATAATTTAATTAACTTTACCATATTAAGGAGAAGAAACCAATGGCATTTTTGCCTATATCAAAAAGTGAATTACTTGAACAGGGAATAGAGCAGCTCGACTTTATCTGCATTACAGGTGACAGCTATGTTGATCACCCAAGCTTTGGCATTTCAATTATATCAAGAATAATTGAAAGTCTTGGTTTCACTGTGGGCATAATTGCACAGCCTGACTGGCGGTGTGACCGTGACTTTATGCGGCTTGGTAAGCCCAAATATGCATTTTTTGTAACATCAGGGAATATTGATTCGATGGTTGCTCACTATACATCTGCCCTAAAAAAGCGTTCAGATGATGCATATACGGCAGGAGGAAAAGCAGGTAAGCGCCCTGACCGTGCAGTAATTGTATACTGCCAGAAACTTCGTCAGATTTACGGAGATGTTGCAATAGGCATAGGCGGTCTTGAAGCCTCACTTCGTCGTTTCGCCCACTATGATTACTGGGATGACGCAGTAAGACCATCAATACTGCTCGACAGTAAGGCTGACCTGCTTATGTATGGTATGTCGGAGCACCAGATAACAGAAATCTGCACACGTCTTGCTGACGGAGAGGACATACACAGCCTTACAGATATAAGAGGAACAGCATATCTTACAGAGCCTAAAAACACTCCATTAGGAGCTGTTGAGTGTCCGTCGCTGAAACAAGTCCGTGAAAGCAAAGAAGCCTATGCAAAGGCATGTAAACAGCAGTATGACTGGCAGGATGAAGTTTACGGCAGGACAATAATTCAGCGCCATGATAGTTTTATGCTTGTTCAGAATCCTCCTGCATATTCGCTCACAACAGAAGAACTTGACAAGGTCTATGCTTTGCCTTATATGAGAACCTATCACCCTATTTATGAAAAGGACGGCGGAGTTCCTGGTATTGAGGAAGTTGAATTCTCAATTACACACAACAGAGGCTGCTTCGGAAACTGCAATTTCTGTTCAATTGCTCTTCATCAGGGCAGAAGAATTTCTGTCAGAAGTGAGGAAAGTATTTTATCTGAAGCTAAACTTTTGACAACTCTCCCTAAATTTAAGGGTTATATACATGATGTTGGAGGTCCTACTGCAAATTTCAGACAGCCAAGCTGCAAAAAACAGCTTGAAAACGGACTCTGCAAGGGTAAAAAATGCCTTGCTCCTGAACCGTGCAGAAACCTTGATGTTGACCATACGGAATACCTTTATCTTCTCAGAAAAATCAGGAATATTCAGGGTGTCAAGAAGGTTTTTATTCGCAGCGGTATAAGGTATGACTATCTTATACAGGATAAAAATGATGAATTTATGCATGAACTGATTGAACATCATGTAAGCGGTCAGCTTAAGGTTGCGCCTGAGCATTGTTCTGCTGTTGTTCTTGACAAAATGGGCAAGCCGCATATTGAAGCATATAAGAAGTTTCAGGATAAATTCTACAGAATGACAGGAAAAATCGGTAAGGAGCAGTATCTTGTTCCGTATCTTATGTCCTCGCACCCGGGAAGTACGTTAAAGGAAGCTGTTGAGCTTGCACTGTTTCTTAAAAGTTTAAAGATACGTCCTGAACAGGTTCAGGACTTTTACCCAACCCCAGGAACTATATCCACCTGTATGTTTTATACAGGTCTTGACCCATATACAATGGAAAAGGTTTTTGTACCGAAAACTGCGGAAGAAAAGGCTTTGCAGAGAGCTTTGCTGCAATATTTCAAGCCGCAGAACCAGCGGAAAGTTACTGAAGCATTAAAGAAAGCACATCGAACAGATTTAATCGGAAATACTAAGGAATGCTTGGTTAAACCTGATGCCGAATACCTTAGTATGCAGCAGAGAATTAAGAAACCAACTGGTAAAGCCAACGGCAGAAAGGATTCAAGATGGCAACAAGGAAGAAATCAGGACGTAAAACAGCAGCAAAAAAGACACCGCTGAAACTTTCGCTGCCACTATGGATACTGGTACTTCTGATCCTGACTGGAGTAGGTTATGCAGCAAGCATGGAACTTGGCTATGTTAAACAGCCTGAAATCAATGCAATGGCACAGGACAAAGAAATCAATGCAGATGTAACCGTTCATTACATTGATGTAGGGCAAGGTGACTGCTGTCTTATCACTGCAGGAAATTATAATATACTTGTGGACGCAGGAGAAAGTGAATGCGGAAAAACGGTTACTGATTATCTTAAAAAGCTTAACATTACAAAGCTTGATTATGTTATTGCCACACATCCTCATTCTGACCATATAGGAGGGCTTCCTGAGGTTATCGGGAACTTTGAAATCGGCAAAATCTTTATGCCGAAAGTCACAGGAGATATGACGCCTACTACTAAAACATATGAAAATCTTATCAATGCAATCAAGTCTAAGGACATGAAAGCAACTGCTGCAAAACCAGGGCTTAAATACACAATTAAAGTAAATGAAACTTCGGACGCTGTAATGGAATTTTTAGCGCCTAATTCTGAAAGCTACAAGGATTTGAACAACTATTCGGCTGTATTCAAATTTACATATGGTGAGCAGTCATTCCTTTTTACAGGAGATGCAGAGGATGTTTCCGAAAAGGAAATTCTGAAATCAGGTGCAGATATAAGCGCTTCTGTACTGAAAGCAGGACATCACGGCAGTAAAAGTTCAAGTACGTCTTCTTTTCTTGCAAAAGTAAAGCCACAGATTTGTGTAGTAATGTGTGGTGCGGGCAATACATACGGTCATCCTGACGAAGAGGCTGTTGAACGTATGAATGTTTATACTGATAAAATTTATCGGACTGATTTGAACGGGAATATAGTTATTGCAACTGACGGCAAACAGCTTTCAGTAAAATGTGATAAAAGCTGATAATTTTATGATATGATATGTTCTGTCATAAATAACAGCAGAACAGGAAATATTAATGCTGATAGTAGATAGAATTGAAAAAGAATTAGTTGTCGTCGAAAACGATGACACACACTTTACAATAAAATTATTTGAAATCAGGGGAGAAGTCAAAGAAGGCGATGTACTGATTAAATGCGGTAATGTTTATTCAGTAGATGAAGAAGCAACCCCAAAAAGAAGACAGCAGATTTCAGAATTTCAGAAATCATTATGGGATTAGAACGTTTGACTACTTTGAAAAGAACTGATAGCGTGAAAATTCTTTTTATACTGTTATATATTACTTTCTGCAAATACAATTTTATTTAGCTGAACTAAGTTCGGGTTCAAAACCAGAGTAAATAGCATAAAGGAATGTGAATTAATATGCAGAATAACTTATTTCATCAATTAAGAGAGATTCTTCCTGAATTATCAAAGGGTCATAAAAAGATTGCTCAGTATATACTTGACAGATATGACAAAGCTGCTTTTATGACAGCTTCAAAGCTTGGCGCTATTGTAGGTGTAAGCGAATCAACCGTTGTACGATTTGCAACGGAGCTTGGATATGACGGATATCCCGAACTTCAGAGGGCTTTAAAGGAATTCACAAGCAATAAGCTTACCGCTGTTCAAAGAATTGATGTTATGAATGATCAACTTCAGGATGAAGATGTTTACGACAGAATTCTGAACATGGATATTGACAAGATTAAGAAAACTTTGGAACAAAGCTCAAAAGAGGAATTCTACGCAACTGTTGATACTCTTGTGAAAGCTAAGAATATTTATATTATCGGTGCAAGATCAGCAGCTGTCCTTGCACGTTTTGCAGCATTCTATTTTAACATGATGTTTGAAAGTGTAAAGCTTATTCATACAACAAGTACAAGTGAAATGTTCGAGCAGATTCTTAACATAGGTGGAAATGATATTATGATAGGCATCAGCTTTCCGAGATACTCAAAGCATACTGTTAAGGCATTCCGATATGCAAAAAACAACGGTGCAAAGATTATTGCTATCACTGACAGTATGATCTCTCCTCTTGCTGAATATGCCGATAATATTCTTCTTGCAAGAAGTGACATGGCGTCATTTGCAGATTCTCTTGTTGCCCCTTTAAGCGTTATAAATGCTCTTATCGTTGCCGTCGGAATGAAGAAAAGAGAATACGTTGCCGAAAATTATGAGCGCCTTGAACAGATAGCAGAAGAATATGAAGTATATGATAATTCAGACGATAAGGAGTATAGATTCATTCCAAAACAATAACATTCGGAGATGAAATTTTGCAGAATAATAAAAAATACGATTGTATAATAATTGGCGGAGGTGCGGGAGGCCTCATGGCTTCTATTACTGCCGCAGATTACGGGAAAAGCGTTCTTATCCTTGAACGAAATGATAGACTTGGTAAGAAGCTTCTCATTACAGGAAAAGGCCGCTGCAACGTCACTAACAACTGTGATATTGACAGGTTTATGGCTAACGTTCCTACAAATCCTCGATTTCTTTACTCTGCTTATTCAAATTTTAACTCACAGGACTGTATAAACTTTTTTGAAAGTCTGGGGGTAAAGCTTAAAACTGAACGTGGAAACAGGGTCTTTCCTATCAGTGACAAGGCTCTTGAAATAGTAAGTGCTCTTGAGGATGCTGTTAAGAAAAGAAACATTACTGTAAAGAATGTAAGAGCAACAGGTCTTATAATTGAAGATGGTGCTGTCAAAGGAGTTACATGCAAAGATGGCTCTTTTTATGCTGAATCGGTGCTTATAGCAACAGGAGGAAAATCCTATCCTAAAACAGGTTCTGACGGTGACGGGTACAAGTTTGCAATTCAGGCAGGTCATACTGTTATTCCGCAGAAAGCTTCCCTTGTGCCAATTGTTACGGAAGAAAAATATTGTGCTGACATGATGGGGCTTTCACTGAAAAATGTTACACTTACGCTAAAAAATCAGACAACTGGTAAGCAGATTTATTCTGAACTCGGTGAAATGCTTTTCACACATTTTGGTGTTTCAGGACCTCTTGTTCTTAGTGCTTCAAGTCAGATAAAAAATCTTAACGAAAACAAGTATATATTTGAGATAGATTTAAAGCCTGCACTCGACGAAAAAACTCTTGATGCAAGACTCCAAAGGGATTTCTCTGAAAATTCAAATAAGGATTTCATAAATTCACTTTCAAAGCTTCTACCGACAAAAATGATACCTGTTGTTGTTGAACTTTCAGGTATTCCTGGAGAAAAGAAAGTAAATCAGATAAGTAAGCAGGAGCGTCAGGCTCTTATGCGTCTGCTTAAAGCTTTTCCTCTTACTGTAAAGGAGTTCCGTCCTATTGACGAGGCAATCATTACTTGCGGAGGAGTAAAGACCTCCGAAATTTCCCCTAAGACAATGGAATCAAAGCTGGTAAAGGGTTTGTACTTTGCCGGTGAGGTTATTGACGTTGACGGATATACTGGAGGATTCAACCTCCAGATAGCTTTCTGCACCGCTTATACGGCTGCAATAAACATGTAGAAAGGATATTTTTTATGCCTGTAAACATAGCTATAGACGGACCTGCAGGCGCAGGGAAAAGTACGATTGCCAAAGCAGCAGCTCATCATCTTGGATATATATACGTTGATACAGGATCGTTGTACAGGGCAATTGCTTTTTACGCTGTAAGTAATAATATTGATCCTCATAAGTCAGAAGATGTAATTGCTGCACTTCACGACATAAAACCAGAACTTCGGTTTATTGATGAGGTTCAGCATGTTTTCCTCAACGACAAGGATATTTCCGGAGAAATACGCACAGAGCAGATTTCTATGTTTGCTTCAGTAGTTTCTGCAATCCCTGAGGTAAGACACTTTCTGTTTGAACTTCAAAGGGAAATAGCAAAGAAAAACAATATCATCATGGACGGCAGAGATATCGGCACAGTCGTACTTCCTGATGCTGACCTTAAGATATTTCTTACCGCAAGTGCTGAAAAGCGTGCGGAAAGAAGATATAATGAGCTTATTTTAAAGCCTAAGCCGCCTACTTACGAAGAGGTTCTTGAGGATATAAAACAAAGGGATTACAACGATATGAATCGACCTATTTCTCCTCTGAAACAGGCTGATGATGCTATACTTGTTGATACATCTGACTTCACACTTGAACAGTCAATAACCTTTATCCTTAATCTTATAAAGGAAAAGTTATCATAAAATATGCAGAAAGGAAATATTATAGATGAATGCTTTTATCAGATATTCTACCATAATTGCATACAAGATATTTTACAACTTTCATATAGAGGGAAAAGAAAATATTCCTGAAAAAGAGGGCGTTGTCATTGCTTCTAATCACAGAAGCTATGCTGACCCTGTTCTGCTGACTATGCCTATGAAAAGGCCTGTAACATATATGGCTAAGGAAGAACTTTTCAAAAATAAATTTTTCGGGGCTTTAATAAAAATACTTGGGGCATTCCCTGTAAAAAGAGGCGCCGGCGACATGAAAGTAATTGATGACTCAATTGCTATTCTTAGTTCAGGTAAAAACCTTGTTATCTTTCCAGAGGGCACAAGAGCAAAGGAAAACAAGGTTGGCAAGGGCAAAACCGGCGTTGCACTGATTGCTGCAAAATCAGGTGCTGACGTACTTCCTATGGGTATTGTGTTTGAGGGAGAAAAGCTCCATTTCAGAAGTAAACTAACATTAAGAATTGGCAAGCTGATCAAATCAGAGGAGCTTAACACTGATGAAGCAACACCTAAGGGACTTAAAGCTGTCAAGCAAAGAATTATGAGTGCTATAACGGAGCTTGTTGAACAGCCTGCAATGCTTCCAGATAAAGAAACGGAGAATAGTTTACAGTAAATGAGGTATAATATAACTGTTGCCAAAACTGCCGGTTTCTGTTTCGGGGTGAACAGAGCAGTTGAGCTTGTTTACAAAGAGTTGGATGCAAACAGAAAGACAGCAACTTTCGGTGAGATTATCCATAATCCGACTGTTGTCAATGATTTGTGTTCAAAAGGAGTTAAAATAATTAACTCTCCTGATGAAATTGATTCTCTGAATACAGATTCTATTGTTATACGCTCACATGGGGTTTCAGCTGATATATATATAAGATTGAAAGCCAAGAATATAAGCTGTATTGATGGCACCTGCCCATATGTAAAGCGTATTCATAATATTGTTTCAAGTAAGTCTGAACAGGGTTATGAAATAGTTATTCTGGGAAATAAAGATCATCCTGAGGTTCAAGGAATTGTCGGAAATTGCAAAAATTCAGCGAATGTTATTATAAATGAATATGATTTGTATGATTATTTAAAAAAAAATAATAAATTTGCAAAAAAAAAGGTTGCAATTGTTGCACAAACAACGTATAATGTATATATGTGGGACAAGTGTATGCAGACTATTTCTATGTTCTGCGACGACATTGAGGTGTTCAATACAATCTGCAGTGCAACCTCAGACAAACAGAATGAGGCCACAGCACTTGCTGATAACTCCGATATAATGATTGTAGTCGGAGGGAAACACAGCTCCAATACTCTCAAGCTTTATGATATTTGTAAAAAACATTGCAGCTATTGCTTGTTGGTTCAGGATGCTGATGAGCTTCGCATGTCGGATCTTTCCGGCATAGCCGATAATACCAAAAATATAATTAAAATTGGTATTACTGCCGGGGCTTCAACGCCGGCTTATATAATCAAGGAGGTACAAAACCAAATGAGTGAAATACTACAGAATATGGACGAGGACTTTAACTTTGAGGAGGCTCTTGACGCCTCATTCAAAAGAATATATACCGGTAACAGGGTGAAAGGATACATAACATCTGTAAACAACACAGAAGCAATTGTTGATGTTGGTACAAAGCATACAGGTTATGTTTCATTGTCAGAATTAACTGATGACCCTTCTCTCAAACCATCTGATATAGTTAAGGTCGGAGATGAAGTTAATTTTATCGTTATTAAAATCAATGATGCTGAAGGCATTGTAACGCTTTCAAAGAAAAAGGTTGACGCTATGGTTGGCTTTGACAAAATTGCAAAGGCTAAGGAAGAAGATGCAATTCTTGAAGGCACTGTAATGAATGTTGTAAAGGGCGGTATTCTTGTTCTTTCAAACGGCATCAAGGTATTTATTCCTGCTTCACAGGCTACAACACGCAGAGATGAAAAGCTTGACAATTTTCTTAAGAAAACTGTTAAGTTCAAGATTATTGAAGTTAATGAGCAAAGAGGCAAGGCTGTCGGTTCTATCAAGGCAGTTCTTAATGCTGAAAGAGATTCTACAAAGAATAAGTTCTGGGAAAACGTTGAAGTTGGTCAGAAATTTAAGGGCGAAGTTAAGTCAATCACTAACTACGGTGCTTTTGTTGACCTAGGCGGTATTGACGGAATGATCCACATTTCAGAACTCAGCTGGAACAGAATCAAGCACCCATCAGAAGTTCTTTCTGTAGGTGATGTTGTTGAAGTTTACGTTAAGGAACTCGACAAGGACGCTAACAGAATTTCTCTTGGATACAAGAAGAATGAAGATAATCCTTGGACTAAGTTCCAGAGTAATTACAGTGTAGACGATGTTGTTAAGGCAAAGATTGTTTCTATCACTCCTTTTGGTGCTTTCGGACAGATTATGCCTGGCATTGATGGCTTAATCCACATTTCACAGATTGCTGACAAGAGAGTTATAAACGTTAAGGATGTACTTTCAATTGGTGATGAAGTTGAAGCTAAGATTACTGAAATTGATGCTGACAAGAAGAGAATCAGCATGTCAATAAGAGCATTGAGCGAAGGTTCTGACGTAGCTTCTGCAGATGCAGAATAATATAATATTAATTTTGCCCCTTGAGTTGAAAGATTCAAGGGGCAATTTAATGCAATGAAAAAGCTCTCACATTAATATAATTGTGAGAGCTTTTTCTATATATTTTTAAGGGGAAACTAAATGAATTTGTTTAATTATTTATCTCCGAAAACAGCCTTGTAGTCAGCCTGGAACTTAGCTATACCCTGGTCTGTAAGTGGATGCTTTGTCATCTGTGCAATTACTGAGTATGGTACAGTTGCAATATCTGCTCCTGCAAGCGCACAGTCTGTAACATGGATAGGATTACGAACAGATGCAGCAATTATTTCTGAACTTATGCCAAATACCTTGAAGATTTCAGAAATAGTTCTGATAAGATCAATTCCAGGGGAGCTTATATCATCAAGTCTGCCCAAGAATGGTGAAACATAAGTTGCGCCTGCTCTTGCAGCAAGCAATGCCTGATTTGCAGAAAAAACTAAAGTTACATTGGTCTTGATACCCTCAGAGGAAAGAACCTTAACAGCCTTTAGACCTTCTTCCGTCATAGGAATCTTTACAATCATATTCTTATGGATTGCAGCAATTTCCCTGCCCTCTTTGACCATTTCATCAGCGTTTACAGTTGTAGCCTTGACTTCTCCACTAATTGGCCCGTCTACTATTGATGTTATCTCACGTATAACCTCAACAAAATCTCTACCCTCTTTTGCAATAAGTGATGGATTTGTTGTTACACCGCAAATAACTCCCATGTCATTTGCCTTTTTAATATCAGCAACATTCGCAGTATCTATAAAAAACTTCATAATATTCTCCTTTTTTATTTACTATTAATCCTATATTTTGCTATTTTGTAAAGCAAAAATTCTGCTCATATATTTGCAGAAATGGATAAATAGCTTATCATCCTATATTTATTTTACCGCTGGCAGCAATAAGTGAACCTGTTGGAACTGCATTGTCCATAAGCACGCTTCCAACAATTTCATACCTGTTTTTATTTGCGGTAAATGCGTATAAATCAGTAAATTCTCTTATACGGGAAAAAAGTATATCTCCCATTTTGGCGACTCCACCGCCAATAACTATTCTTGTTACACCTGTGATTGCAAGGACATTTGCAAGACCTATAGAAAAAGTTTGCGCTATTATGTCAAGTTCTTCTTTGCAGAATACATCTCCGTACTTGACTCCCTCAGCAAGCATACGACAATTTTTTCTGCCATTCATCGCTGAAAGAAATACACTTTTAATTATATAATCATTGCTGTTAAGTCTATTTTCAATACTATTCCCTGAACAAATCAGTTCAAGCCTTGTCATTTCACCCGGCTTTTGTGAAGTTAAGTCAGGAACCAAAGTATTCCCCAGATAAGCTGCTCCATATCCTGAACCGTCAAAATATTTCCCGTCAAAGCAAAGACCTCCGCCTATACCTGTACCAATATTAGTGTAGAATAACCTGTCTGATCCTTTTCCTGCTCCGCAGAAAAGTTCTCCTATGCCACCGGCAACAGTATCATTAATAACGGTCGTTTTAATTTTGAACTTATCTTCAAACCAGCTTTTAAGCTTAAAATTCTCCCATCCATCAACCTGAAGTGAACATAGTACCTTTCCTGTTGCTGTTTCTAGAGGGCCGCCAAAACCTACACCAATACCATCAATTTTTTCACTTTCAAGTATAGCTTTAATTTTATTTTCTATCCAAAGGAGTATATCGTTTGCTGTAAATCCGGTTGTTAGAATTACACATTCAGAGCTTATTATATTGCCGTCAGCGGTGCCAATTGCAATCTGCTGCTTTGTTCCGCCTATTTCTACAGCAATATGCTTATTCATGCCACTCTGATCCGTATTTCTTTTCAATATCATAAATCACCTGTACACGGTCTGCATGTCGTCCACCCTCAAATTCTGCTGAGAAAAATTCATCAACAATCATCTTAGCAGTTTCTGAACCGATTACTCTTGCACCCATTGCAATGATATTTGCATTGTTGTGCTGTACAGTTAGTCTTGCTGTATATGGCTCACTGCAGACAGCTGCTCTTATTCCGGGAACCTTGTTAGCTGCAAGTGAAATTCCAACACCTGTTCCGCAGATAAGGACACCCTTGTCAATTTCGCCGCGCATAAGTGCTTCTGCAACCTTAAGACCATATTCAGGATAATTTACTCTTACATCCGGATCATGTGTTCCAAAGTCTATACATTCATATCCCTTTTCCTTAAGATGATCCATAACTATATTTTTAAGTTCGATTGCAACATGGTCACATCCGAATCCAACTTTCATTATCTTCATTCCTCTCTGGAAATATCTTTTTTATCTTATTTAAATGGCTGCGGCAGATTACCGCAGCCATTTAAACTATTGCTTATTACTGAAAATCTGCTACGTTATCAGTTGATACAAGTACTGAATCAACAGGTGTCTTTTCAGGGAATGTTCCAACTTCACCCTTGTTGCCGTTCTTAACTGCATCAACAAGAAGCTTTAAGCCTGTTGCGCCAATGTTTGCTGGGTCCTGAGCAACTGTTGCACTGAGCTTGCCATCAGAAATAGATGTAATTGCTTCTGCATCACCGTCTGTACCTACAACGAGGATTTCGCCAACCTTGTCAGCATTTATAACAGCCTGAACTACACCAAGAGCCATGCCGTCGTTTGCACAGTAGATACCCTTAAGGTCAGGGTTTTGCTGAATTAATGTTGTTGCAATATCAAGAGCCTTCTGTCTGTCCCAGTCAGCTGCTTGGCTGCTTACGATATTAAGTCCGCCGTCTTCAAAAGCTTTTCTTGCGCCCTGAATTCTGTCTTCTGATGACTGGTTACCTGACTTACCTTCGATAAGAGCTACCTTTGCACCTGCTTCAACCTTATCAACGATGAACTGGCCGCCCTTGTTACCTACTGCAACGTTATCTGTTGCAACGAAGCCTACACATGCGCCGCCCTGGTTAGCAAGTTCCTGAGCATCAAACATTTCATCGACATCAACGATTGTAATACCCTTCTTTGTAGCCTGTCCTATACCAGGAAGAACATTTACAGATGATAAAGGAGCGATTGCAATACCCTTATATCCCTTTGAAATACAACTTTCAAGAATTGTAAGCTGACCTTCAAGATCATCTTCACTCTGAGCTGAATAAATATCAACCTTAATGCCCTGTGCTTCAGCTTCCTTTTCAACGCCTTCCCACATTCTTATCCAGAAGTCAGATGCCTGAGTTTTAAGAATTACTGCGTAATCTGCCTGTCCATCTGATGGTGCAGCTGTTGTTGTTTCTGCTGCTGTTGTTGTGTCAGGTGAAGTTGTGTCTGTTGTAGCTCCACCCTTGTCGGAGGAACATCCTGCAAGACCAAGAGCCATAGAAAGTGATAAAAATGCTGCTAAAAACTTCTTTTTCATAATAAAATACCTCTCCCTTATATTTTCTGAACTGCCTTTTGCAGTTACATACTAAATTAGAAATTTGCGTATGCGGAATAAGCACCGCCGATAACTCCGCTTGTCTGTGTATGCTCAGGAAAAACAAATTCTATTTTCTCTGATGGCAAAGGATGCCTTGATCTGCGTTTTACCTGCTCAATTAGTCTTTCCATAGGAAAATCCTTCATTATCATTACACCGCCGCCCATAATTACATAATCAGGGTCAAGAATTGTTATTTCCGTACTTATCGGAATTGCAAGAGTATCAATAAAATTCAGTATCTCCGGATGGTTGCTATGCTTTGTGAATACTTCTGAGATGTCTGTGTCTGGAAAATGCTTTGCACATATTCTCTGTAAATTCATTCCTGAACATTTTACCTCACAGCAGCCTACATTACCGCATGTACATGTGTCTGTCAGACCATAAAAAGGAATATGTCCAAGTTCACCTGCAACACCATTTTTGCCTACATGAAGTCTTCCGTTGATATATATAGCATTTCCAAAACCAGTTCCAAGATACATTCCGATAATGGTTTTATCACCTTCAGGGTCAAGATTGTTTTTCTTAATATCATTAAGCAGAAGATAGTTTACATCTCTGTCAACATAAACCGGAATATCAAGAGCCTTCTGAAGCAAGTGTCCGAGATCCATATTTTCAAGGCCCTTTAAGTTAGGAGTTGAATATACATAACTCTTGTCCTTGCTTACAATTGAAGGAACTCCAACGGAGACTGCAATCACCTTATCTTCCAACTGATACTTTTTTATATATGCTCTGATTTCATCAGTCAGTTTTTCAACCGCACCATCCCCGAAAAGCATTGAGCTTGAGTTCTTTTCAAAATGCTCAAGTTCCCCATCAGGAGAAACATAACCCATTCTGATATTTGTACCCCCGATATCTATACCTATAATCTTTTTCATGAGATTTACCTTCAATTCTTTACTTCTTTATTGTAATTCTCAATCATTTTATCCCATGCTTTTTCAAGGTCACTGTCAAGATTAAAAAGTCCTGAACTGCCTACGATGAAAACTTCTACGCCTGCGTCTGCAAGTCTCTTAAAAGTTTTTTCGTTGCATGAACCATCAACCTCGATAAGATAGTTATAGCCTTTCTTTTCCTTGAGTTCTTTAAGTTCTCTGATTTTATCAAGCATTTCTACAATGAATGGCTGTCCTGCAAAACCAGGGTCAACACTCATTACAGTTACTTTGTCAATTAGATGGATATAATGCTGTATATAAGATACAGGTGTTGCAGGATTAAGAACTACACCAACTTTGCATCCTTTTGATTTAATCTTGTTGATTATTCTGAAAGCATCGGAGTTAATTGTTTCAGCATGAGGGCAAATATAACCTGCTCCTGCATCTGCAAGAGCATCAATATAATCATCAGGAGTTGTAACCATGAGGTGACAATCGAGAGGAATTTTACAAACAGGGCTTATTGCTTTACAAAAGTCAGGTGATAATGTAATGTTTTTTACAAAATGTCCGTCCATGATATCTACATGGTAAAAGTCAGCTCTTGTGTTAAGAATTTTGATTTGTTCCTTAATGTTAAGGAGATCCATACACATCAAGGATGGGTTAAACATTGGCTTCATAAATTTGAGTTTCCTTTCTGGATTTCGGTTTTAACAAATATTGCAGGAGTAAACCTGACTTTAATTTTAAAATATTACTTTTTCTTAGCTGTAGCTACTAAGTGATCCATAGTAACTGAGAGGATGATAAGTGAACCCATAACGATCTTCTGGTAATTACTTGGAATAAGGAGTGCTGTCATACCGTAATTGATAAGACCAATGATAAGACCACCAATTACAACGCCGCCGATTTTACCCTTACCGCCCATGAAGCTTGTCCCGCCGATGATTGTTGCTGCGATTGCATAAGTTTCATAGCCTGTACCTGCTGTAGGGGCAGCTGCACCAACACGTCCGAGAAGAACTATACCTGCGATACCTGCACATGTTCCTGAAATCATAAACACTAACAGTGTATGTAATTTCACGTTTACACCAGAGTACCATGCTGCATCTCTGTTTCCGCCGAGAGCATATATATTACGTCCTACCTTACATTTCTTTGTAAAGAACATAAGAATTGCTGCTATTACAAGGGTTATGATTACTGATACAGGGATGAAGAAGACACTTCCGCTCATTGCTGTACTGAATGATACAGGGAAACCAAAGATATTTCTTGAATTAGAAATTACAAGCATTATGCCCTGAAAAATTGACTGTGTACCAAGTGTGATGATGAACGGATGAAGTCCTGTCTTATTAACAAGGAAACCATTAACAAAACCGATTACTGTTCCGAGAAGAACACCAATGATAATTGCCGGAATAACCGGAACGCCGTTAACCATCAATATAGCTGTGATCATTCCGACAAGGCCTGCAACTGCACCAACTGAAAGGTCAATACCTGCAATAAGAATTGCAAAGAACTCACCAAGAGCAAGCAGAATGTTTACTGAACTCTGCTTTAAAATCTGTGGAATACTGTCTGAACTGAAAATACTTGACGGCTTTGAAATTGTAAGAATTGCAAGAAGCAATAAGAACATTCCGATTGTTCCGTATTTCTGCCAGAAGATTCCGAAATTAAAACTTACTTTTGAATTTATTTTTTCATTCATCTTAATATTACCTCTATCCTATTATTCGCCTGTTGACGCTTTAAGAATTTTTTCTTCAGTTGCATCTGCAACGTTGAATTCTGCTGTAAGATCACCGTCTCTGAACACACATATTCTGTCACATACAGAAAGCAGTTCAGGCATTTCCGATGATACCATGAGAACACCCTTGCCTTCATTTGCTAGCTTTCTCATAAGGACATATATTTCACTCTTACTTCCAACGTCAATACCCTTTGTAGGTTCGTCAAAGATAATAACTTTTGATTCACCAGCCATCCACTTACCAAGAATAACCTTCTGCTGATTTCCTCCGGAAAGTTCAGTAATATTCTGATCAATTGTATGGCACTTGATTCTCATATCCTCTTTTTGCTTATGCGCATATTTAAGTTCGTCATTATTATTCAGAAGACCTATAAGGCCTTGAAGCTTTGAAGATTTCAGGAAAGGAACAATAGAAATATTCTGCTTGATATTGAAGTTATTCAGGATACCTGTTTCACGTCTATTCTCGGTAACCATTGCAACTCCTTCCTTAATTGCCTCATAAGGAGAGTTGATATGGATTTCTTCGCCGTTGAGATAAATCTTACCTGATTTCTTAGGGTCAGCTCCAAATATTGCCTTCATAAGTTCACTTCGTCCTGCACCAACAAGACCTGCAAATCCAAGAATTTCACCTTTATGAAGTTCAAAAGAAATGTCCCTTATCTTTTCATCTTTACGGGAAAGATTCTCAACCTTGAAAATGACAGGTTCCTTTGAAAGATCAAGACCACTTGTATTATGATATATTCCCTTGATTTCACGGCCAACCATCATCTTGATAATCTCATCAATTGTTACATCAGCAACATCTCTTGTGCCAACATAAGTTCCGTCCTTGAGAACAGTTATTCTGTCTCCTATACGTTTTATTTCATCCATCTTATGTGAGATGTAAACAATTCCTTTGCCCTCTGCTTTCAGCTGACGGATAATATCAAAAAGATGATCAACTTCTGAATTTGTAAGTGATGTTGTTGGCTCATCCATGATAATAATATTTGCATTAGCAACAAGCGCCTTTGCGATTTCACACTGCTGTTTTTCGGAGATGCTGAGATCCTCAACCATTGTCTTTGGATTTCTTTTTAATCCGATTTTCTCCATCGCAACAGCAGCTTTTTCATTCATAAGCTTGTAATCTACAACAGGGATTCCCGCTTTTTTAATAGTAGGAAGCTTCCCAACGAAAAAGTTTTCAAGAATCGAAAGCTCGTTGATTACACTGAGTTCCTGATAGATAATACTTATTCCACCATCATATGAATCCTTTGGAGTAAGTTGGCTGTATTCTTTTCCGTTAAGAGTAATCTTTCCTTTGGTTGGCTGATAAACTCCGCTTAGTATTTTCATCAGAGTGGATTTTCCTGCACCGTTTTCACCCATCAGAATATGAACTTCGCCTGCTTTCAGGTCAAAGGATATATTGTCCAGCGCTTTTACTCCAGGGAACTCCTTGGAAACGCATTCAATTTTAACTAATGTTTTTGAATTATTCATCTCTTCCAATATATCTCACCCATTCTTTATCGTTATTTTGCATACATATATATGGAAATACAATATGTTTTTTGTGTAAATAATTTAGTAAAGGTTTACGTAACGCTGAAATTAGTATCTCACAAAAAATGTGAGATATATATCGCCTTCTCGTTATTATTTTTTTCTTGTTTTTTTACATAAATTATTACTTAACTTTTTGTACCATTTTGTATTTTTGTGTTTAGGTAGAATCCCTTTTGACAAGTGTGACAGGTATAATTGTAACTTGATCCTTTATTTTTTTCCGACATATAAGGTCAAGTGCTGTTTGTCCCGCTTTTAATGCAAGAGCTTCTGTATCCTGAGAAATTGTTGTTATCGGAGGGTTTGAAAATTCTGAAAATGAAACGTTATCAAATCCAACCACCTTAACCTGCTGAGGAACAGAAATATTGTGATTTTTTAATGCATGAATACATCCGAGTGCCATTACATCATTCGTAGCAAATATTCCGTCAAAAAAGCAGCCCTTTTCATCAAGTAATTTTTCAATTGTCTCCTTTGCGTCTTCATAAACAGGATAACATGTTGATTCCATCACATTGTCAAGAGCCATGCCGTTTTCATCAAGAGCATTTAAAAAGCCTCTTCTTCTCTGACGGATTGTTGAAGCAAGTCTTGTATCCCTCAAAAAAAGTATTTTCTTGCAGCCTTTTGCAATAAGCTCCTTCCCTGCCAGATAACCACCGTCCTCATTATCCGAAAGTATAAGTACTTCCGCATTCTGTGGAGCTCGGTCTATATAGACAACAGGAATATTTCTTACGTTATTGATGTTTTTAATTTCATTCTGTCCCGAAATGTAAATTATTCCGTCAACATTTTTTTCGACAAGATTATTTATATGCATATTTTCCAGATCATAATCTTCGTTTGAATCACATATCAAAAGTGAATACTTATGCTTCAGGAAGAAAATATCAAGTTCATGTATTATCTTTGCGAAAAAGTTATTTGTAATATCAGGAACAATTACCCCAATACTATGACTTTTATTGGTTCTTAGTCCAATAGCATTGACATTCGGAGTAAATCCGCATTCTTCAATAGTTTTTTTGACTTTTGCTTCAGTTTCAGCTGAATACCCTCCAAGGTTATTTATTACCCTTGAGACAGTTGCAGTTGAAACTCCAGCTTCTTTAGCCACGTCAATTATTGATATTTTTTTCTTTTCTATAAATACTTTCTCCTTTCGTCAAAAAGTTGAGTAAAGGTTTACGTATTCCGTGAGATAATAGTAGCGCTAATACATGCTTTTGTCAATGGTCTAAAATAATTTTTGTTAGTTTAACTGTATATAAACCCTTTAAATTTATGAAATATATACAACTATATATGCAATTATTGGCATTTAATTGTTTTTGCTGTTTACTTATTAGATCTATAAAATTCCTTGTTAACCAAATTTTTATTTTTTATTGTTTACATTTAATATGTATCTTTTAGAGCAAAGCAAAAAAATATGTATAAAAAACAATGCACTTTGAAAAACTTATTTCAAAAATGCATTGTTTATTATTAACTAATTTTAATCTACAAGATCAGGATTAAAACTTTCCTTCCAAGGAAGTCCCCATTTATTAAGAGCGTCCATAAACGGATCAGGGTCAAATTCTTCTATATTATATACACCGGGCTTTTTCCACTTGCCTGTCATAACCATCATTGCGCCTATCATTGCTGGAACTCCTGTTGTATATGAGATTGCCTGTGAACCAACTTCAGCATAGCATTCCTCATGCACACATACATTGTAAACATAGTACTTAACCGTTTTTCCGTCCTTGAAACCCTGCATAATACATCCAATGTTTGTTTTACCCTTTGTTCTTGGACCAAGAGAAGCAGGATCAGGAAGAACAGCTTTAAGGAACTGCAACGGAACAATTTTCTTTCCTTCAAAGTCAATTGGCTCAATAGAAGTCATGCCGACATTTTCAAGGCATTTCAGATGTGTTAGATAACTTTGTCCGAAAGTCATAAAGAAACGGATTCTTTTTATACCTTTTATATTAAGAGCAAGTGATTCCAATTCCTCATGGTGAAGAAGATACATATCCTTATCACCTACCTCTGGGAAATTGTAAACTCTCTTAATTTCCATAGGTTCAGTTTCAACCCATTTGCCATCTTCAATATATGATCCCTTTGCTGATACTTCTCTTATATTAATTTCAGGATTAAAATTTGTAGCAAATGGATAGCCATGATCACCTGCGTTGCAGTCAAGAATATCTATATAATTTATTTCATCAAAATAATGTTTCTGACCATATGCACAGAAAACTCCCGTTACACCCGGATCAAATCCACTTCCGAGAAGAGCAGTTATTCCTGCCTTTTCAAATCTCTCTCTGTAATCCCACTGCCATTTATATTCAAACTTTGCAGTATCAACCGGCTCATAATTTGCTGTATCAACATAGTCAACCTTGCATTCAAGACACGCATCCATTATAGTAAGATCCTGATAAGGCAATGCAACATTAATGCATATATCAGGCTTAAAACTCTTCATAAGCGCAACAAGCTCTGATACATTATCAGCATCAACTTTTGCAGTCTGTATCTTTGTTTTAGTAGTTCCGCTAAGCTTTTCTTTTATTGCATCACACTTTGACTTGGTACGTGACGCAATCATTATCTCCTCAAAAACCTCATCATTCTGGCAACACTTGTGTATAACAACCGATGCAACACCGCCGCATCCAATAATCAATGCTCTTCCCACTATTTTAGACCATCCTTTCCGAATTTCAGAAATAATATATTTTCAAGCGCATTAATAAATAATGAAATTATAACACAGATATTTCTTTTTCGCAACAGCAACAACTTAAAAATTAAATATCCAGTTTCATATATTTATATGATATATTACAATTTTTAGTCAAGTATGTAAAAAATGTACTAAAAAATATAAATATATTAAAATAAACTTGTAAAAAAATAAGATTTGTTATATAATTGTATTATAAATAATTGTAATAATTATCTACTTGTTTAAAAAGGAGTATAGCGTAAAAATATTTTTTATAAAGCTATTTATTCCTTTTATGCAAATACAAGAACAGAATTTTTGCATTGTAAAAATGCAATAAATAGCAAAAAGAAATGGAGGTTACTATGGGAGATACTAATTTATCTGAGAATAACAACACTACACCTAGCAATCAAACAACTCCTGTAGACGGTGATGTTATTATTTCTATAAACCCTAGCTGCTCTGAAGCTTTTATGATTCTTTACGGAGCTTCAAATGGGGGCAAAGAAGTTGACTTTGACAGAGTAATGAATGAACTTAAAAAGATAGGAATAGTTTACGGAATAGATTCAAGTGCTATAAATCAAGCTATTCACAGCAAAAATTTTGAAAATCAGGTTTCAATAGCAAAGTGGACTGCCCCTGTAGAAGGCAACAATGGTACAATTAAATACAACTTTGAAAAGACATCTGAAGCAAAGCCAATTGAAAATGCAAAAGGCTTTGTTGATTATAAAGATCTTGGTATCATTAGAAATATAACAAGCAATACAGTAATAGCAGAGATTACTTTTCCGACCGAAGGCACACCAGGAACAGACCTGAAGGGCAACAGCGTTGCTCAAAGACCTGGTGTAAATGCTGTTTTCGGATTAGGAAGCAATACTGAACTTACCAAAGACGGAAGTAAAATCATTGCATCTGTAAACGGAAACCTTGTTTATAGAGCTGGAGCATTCTGTGTAGATACTGTTGTTACTATTAAAGGAGACGTTGATTCTTCCGTTGGAAATCTTGACTTTATCGGAGATATTATCATTAAGGGAGAGATTTGTGAAGGCTTCAAGGTTTCCTCAATGCAGAATGTAACTGTAATGGGTAATGTCACTGGGTGCTCAATAGAAGCAGGCAAAAATGTAACTATAAAAAAAGGCTGTATTAACTCAAAAGTTATTAATCATGGGGATGCTGTTTTCGGATTCTGTGAACACTCCGACATTACATGTGATGGGTCAGTAACTGCTCAGAATTTCGTAATATGTAATGTATACTGTGGACAGACTTTAATTGCAAAGGATGCAAGAGGAAGCCTTATGGGTGGAAAATACACCAGTCTGAAAGGTGCAGAATGTCAGAATATAGGCAGTAAAAACTATACTCTTACAGAGCTTTTTATTGGCGACAATGCAATTCTTGCCGAAGAAAAAAACAAACTGGAAAAAGCAATTACTGAAATTGATACAAAGATTTTGAGATGTAATCAGATTGTAGATTTTCTTTCCGAGAAAAAGAAAGCTATTTTCCGATTGCCGGAAGATAAGGAAGAGTTGCTTGGGTCTTCTGTCCGTTCAAGGGTAATGCTCAGCATGGAAAAGAAAAAGCATCTTAAAAGGATTGCTGAAATAGAGCTTGCTTTGCAGCAGAAGCAGTATCTTGCAATAGTTTGTAAAGGAACTGTTTATCCAGGCGTAAAAGTTACGATAAATGACTGTGTTTATAAATTTGAATCTGAAACTGTACACTGCAAAATATATCTTGATGAACTTGGCGACATTGTTACTGCTCCACTATAAGAAATTAAAGCGACTTTGAATTATGGAGGCTAGTTTGAAAGAAAAATCTTTCAAACTCTGATTTTTGTGTTTTTCGAACTATCGGTCGAAATTTTGATTTTTAAAATCACACAAAACATCAAAGAGAGGAGGTATGCTTCTACGGAAGCATGGGCATAATTATGAAGAGACATTTAAATATCGGCTTTTTTTCAAGCATGATTAATAACAAGTATGAACAGTCAATTACCAAAGGAATTATCGAAGCATCTAAAGAAATTGATGCTAATGTAATTATGTTTCCCGGCAGATACATATGTGATGTTGATAAAAGCCTAAAAAGTTCAGAATTTGATTACCAGTACAATACTATATTCTCATATGCCGATCCTTCAATTCTTGATGTTCTTATTGTTTCCATAGAAACCATAGGCAATACTGCTGATAAGCAGATAAAGCTGGATTTCTTAAAAAAATTCAACAAAATTCCCATAGTCACTCTCAACATGAAAGACGAAAATTACTCTTCAATCAGTGTTGATAATGTTACAGGACTTAAAGATGGTATTAACCATATCATCAAAGAACATGGCAAGACTAAAATAGGTTTTGTCAGCGGTTCACTTACAAATGCAGACGCAAATGAGCGTCTTGAAACATATAAAAACACACTTATTGAAAATGGTATACCAATAAATGATAACCTGATTACATATGGTAATTTCTCAATCCGTAGTCATAAAGCAATTGAAAAACTTCTTGACAATAATCCTGATATTGAAGCAATAGTTTTTGCTAATGATCAGATGGCTATATGCGGGTATGAGATTATGAAAAATCGAAAAATTGAAATTGGTCGTGATATTCTGGTAATGGGCTTTGATAATTCTGTTGAAGCTCAATACCTTACTCCTTCATTGACTTCTGTTGAATGTGAAGCAACAAACCTTGGATATTATGCTGTTCTTGAATGTGAGAATTTTATTAAAACCCAAAAGCCATTGCACAAAACAGTTACATCTTCCCTTGTAATAAGAAATTCATGCGGATGCCCATCAAGAATTATTTCATCAAAACTACTTCCTGAACTGGCTGCATGTCAACTTTCTGCTGATTTAATTTGCGATATTTTAAGCAACTACATGTTTGGAAAGGATAGAGTATTTAAAGATACTGAAAAAGTTGCTATTAAATATAAAACTTTTATTCAGAAACTTTTAAAATATTTGGAGCTTTTATCAGGGAATACTGAATTGTTAGAACTTCATGCCCTTGAAAAAGAAATTCTTGTAAGCTATGAGACTACTCTGGATTATGACTTCTTCAATGCTACTGATGAAAATATTCAGATCAATATTCTTACTGTTATCCGTAAGCACTTGCTTTCTGTCTTTAAAAACAATGAAGATTTATTGCGTAAAACAGATGATATCTTTGTTGATCTGATCAGCATTGCTACAATTCAGTATCTTAAATTCAAGGATAAGAAGTATGATAATACAAATGTTCTTTCTGAAAATGTAAACGACATAATTAAGAAGCTCGTATGTGTAAATGAAAACATATATTTATACTACAAAGAGGTTTTACTTAAAATTTCTGAAGTGAACTTTAAAAGTGCATACATATACAAATATATAAAATCAATCTGCCATTTTGAAAATATGGATTGGCACACCCCTGATAAAATCAGTCTTGTTGCATATATGAACCGTGACGGTATCTTCTGCAATTGCACTGAAGAAATTATCATGTCTTCAAAAAAGGTTTTAAAAAATGAATATCTTCCTCAGAATGAACGCTATAACCTTGTAATCTGTCCTCTTTATACAGGAGATTACCAGTATGGTGTGCTTGTTTGTGAACTTGATCAGGATTATTTTTATCTTTTACCGTCACTTTCTTCTCAGTTAAGTGCTGCAATGAGAATTGCCAGTCTTATTGAAAATCAAAACAAAATCCAGCATCAGCTTGAACGTACTCTGGAACATATTAAAGAAAACAATAACAAGCTTGACTTCATTTCAAAATCGGATGAACTTACAGGCATATACAACAGAAGAGGTTTTTACGATATAACGGGAACTGCTATCAGTTCAATCGTTAATGAAGGTAAAAATGCTATATTTGTTTTTGCTGATCTTGACAGCCTTAAACAGATCAATGATGTGTACGGGCATGAAGATGGCGATTTTGCAATTAAAAGTGCTGCAACAATTCTTAAAGATTGCTTCCGTGCATCTGATATTGTAGGACGAATAGGCGGAGATGAGTTTGCTGTCTTTGCTATTACCGACATGACGAACTGTACAGAATATTTTAAAAGCCGAATGGAGAATATCTCAAAAGCTTTTAATTCAAATAGCGGCAAGCCTTATATTGTACATTTAAGTGCAGGTATATATGAATTCAAATGTTCAGCATGCACAGAAATAAGCGAAATTGTAGCAAGAGCAGACAGTTTGCTATATGAGGAAAAAAAGTTAAAGAAATCTATTATAAAAGAACGTGTCGAAACAAAACAAACGAAATGATTGTTTCAATTGTTATGCAAACTTATTTTTAAAATATTAGCTTAAAACTTCACGGAGGTTTAGCGTAAAAATACTTTTCATGCAGCTATTTATTCCTTTCTGCAAATACAAAAATGAATAAATAGCTAAAAGAAATGGAGATTAATATGGATCAAAAAAAGCATATTCTTGTTGTGGATGATGTACCTTCTAATTTAAAATTTGCTGAAAAGCTGCTTGAGGATAAGTTTAAGCTTACATTCACAGTGTCAGGCGCTCAGGCCTTGAAATACCTTGCCAAGAATACTCCTGACTTGATTTTGCTTGACATTAATATGCCTGAAATGAACGGCTATGAAACCATTCAGAATATTAAAAATATCCCTTCCGCAAGTAAAATACCTGTTATTTTCCTTACTTCTGCACTTGACAATGACAGTGAAATAAAAGGATTTCAGCTTGGTGCAGTTGACTACATCAGAAAACCGTTCATCACAGAGATAATGATGAGCAGAATAAATACACAGCTTGAACTTGCATCTTATCGTACTGAACTCGAGGAACTTGTTGAAACAAAAACCGAAGACCTCCAAAAGAAATCATTTATTATTGAAAGACTTCAGGATGTTATGTCAACAAGCTTTGCGGAGCTTGTTGAATCACGTGATGGCACTACGGGCGGACATATAAGGAATACAACACGTTATTTCAAAATTTTTATTGATGAATTAAAAAAACGTCCGCAGTATAAAGATTACTTTAGTCCTGATGTTATACGTAATCTACTCAGAGCAGCACCTTTGCATGATATCGGCAAAATAGGTATCAATGATAATGTACTTAGAAAAGAATCTTCACTTAGTAAAGACGAATTTGAATATATGAAGTCGCACACTAAAATCGGCGGTGATACATTTCAGAAAATATTTGAACATATGGGATGCGCTCATGCCGAACTAGGGGGCGAAACATTCCAGAAAATCTATGATCAGCTTGATATTGAAGACGAAAGTAATCAGGATACACAGTTCCTGAAAATTGCTAAGGAAATGGCTTTATATCATCACGAAAGGTGGAACGGAACAGGATACCCTACAGGGATAAGCGGCGAAGACATTCCGTTATTTGCAAGAATTCTGTCCATTGTAGATGTATATGATGCGCTAACTTCAAAGAGATCATATAAAGAAGCTTTCTCACATCAGAAAGCAATGGAAATAATTATAAATGACAGAGAGATCTTTTTTGATCCGGATCTCACAGATATTTTTGTTGAAATTAATGACAGAATAGAAGAAAGCCTATTGTCTAAACAAGGTGATCAAATTACAAAGTAATGACATTAGGAAAATCAGAGTCAACAAGCGGCTGCGAAAAGCTTTTTTATGCATTTTGCAGCTGTTGCTTATTTCTTTTTGAAAGGAGACTGCAATCTTCATTGCAGCAAACGATTACATGCTAAATTTATTCATAATTGTTCAGACTCTTTGCGTGATTACCTCGTTTATTTTTATCTTTATAGTTGCTGTTGATAAGGATGCTGTACAGCATAAAGCACTACTTATGTGCGGTGTTTCTACATTTATATACTGTACAGGATTTCTGTTAAGCAATTTAAGTTTAGATTATGATGCAGCTATTATGGCACTGAAATTCCAGTATCTCGGCGAATGTTTCTGCACTCTGCTCTTATATCTGTCTATAATACAAATATGTAATGTAAAAATTCCAAAGCCATTACTTTACGGATCATTTATTTTCTTTACAATTATTTCTGCACTAGTCATAACATTTGAAAAAAACACCCTTATATATAAAAGTATCATATTTATAGGTGAAAATTCTTTTCCGGTAATTCAGACAAAGCCTGGAATTATATATATTTTATTTATAATTGCAAATATTCTAATTACTATATCCGGCATTGTATCAATTGTTTTCAGCGTAATCAAGAAGGGATTACCAGGGAAATTTACAGCACCGCTGGCATCATTTCTTCTACTTCCTACAATAGCTAAAATAATATTTTTAATCCCTTCTTTTAGTAAAACATTTGAATTAACTTCTGTTGTTTTTTCTGTTACATGCATTTGTGAATACTTATTACTGAAAAATTATAATCACTTTGCGGTTTTTTCAACTGCTAAAGATAATTTCATCAATGCTATGAAAGAAGCGTTGATTGTTGTTGATAGTAATCTGCAGCTTGTTGAAACAAACCCTGCAGCACTAAAATTATTTCCTAATTTAAATGCAGATACTTTTATAAAAGAAAGAAATCAAACTATTAAAGAAATTTTTAATGATGAAGATAAAGATAATTTTGTAATTAAGGACAGATTCTTTGAAAAGTATATAAATTCTATTTATAATAAAAATAATGATATAATTGGATATTCCGCGCTGCTTGTTGATGTCACAAAAACTAAAAACTATGTTCAGAGTCTCATAGAAATGAAACAGAAAGCCGACCTTGCAAACAGCGCAAAAACTGATTTTCTTGCCAATATGTCGCATGAAATAAGAACTCCTATGAATGCTATTACAGGATTTGCAGAGCTTTGCCTTGAAGAGAAAAACTATACATACGCAAATGATATAAAATCTGCTGCCAAAAGTCTTATCTCAATTATCAACGATATTCTTGACATTTCAAAGATTGAATCACGAAAGCTTGAACTTGTCGTTGCTCCTTACGATACTATGAGTCTTCTCAATGATGTTATAAGTATAATTTTTATCCAGGTAAACAAAAAGCCGGGAGTAGAATTCAAGCTTGACATTGATGATAATCTTCCATGCAGAATGATTGGTGATGAAGTCCGTTTAAAACAAATACTGATAAATCTGCTTAACAATGCACTGAAGTTTACAAATGAGGGAAATATAAGCCTTTCCATGCGTGGATTTGATAACAACGGCACTTCAACAAGTATACGGATCAAGGTTTCTGATACTGGTATTGGTATCAAAAAAGAAAGTTTCGGAAAGCTTTTCAAGAACTTTGAACAGGTTGATACAAAAAAGAACCGTGAAGTAGAGGGCACAGGACTGGGTCTTTCCATTTCAAAAAGTCTTATTCAAATGATGGACGGAACTATAACAGTTGAAAGTGAATATGGAAAAGGCACTACTTTTACTATTGTAATATCACAGAAAATTGATGACAACAAAAAGATTTCCCAGTATTCAATTGATACTCTTGCTGATTCTACAAGAGGTCCTCAAAAATCTGTTATATATGCACCTAAGGCAAAAATTCTTGTTGTAGATGATAACAAGGTAAATCTTGACGTTGCTGTTCATCTGCTTAACCATTATAAAATAAATCCTGATATTGCAACAAGCGGACGTGAAGCAATAACACTTATAAATCAGAATTACTATGATCTGATTTTCATGGATCATATGATGCCTGAAATGGACGGAATAGAGGCAACAACCATTGTACGTTCGCAGGGAGACGGTTACAGTAAGGAACTTCCGATTATTGCTCTTACTGCCAATGCTATTATCGGGGCAAAAGAAATGTTTATTGAGCATGGACTTAATGATTTTCTTTCCAAACCAATAGAAATATCGGAACTGGAAAGAATTCTGACTGAATGGCTCCCTAAACAGCTTGTTTCAAAAAGCAAAGTTGCTGATACACAAAAAGTCGCTATTTCTCAGATTTCCGCTGTTAGTATATCAGGGATTGACTTCTCGGCTGGGCTTGCTTATTATGCAGGCAACAAGGATGCATATGTATCAGTAATGAAAACATATGCAAACTCAGGAAATACTGCAATAACAAATATACAGCAGTATTTTGCAGACAGAGACTATAAGAACTATACTATAGAAGTTCATGGATTAAAGAGTGCTTCCCTTTCAATAGGAGCAGTATCATTATCACAGCTTGCAAAAGACCTTGAGCAATGCGGAAAGGATAATGACTATAAAACTATTGCAGAAAGAACACCTGTCCTTATTGCAAAATATCAGGAACTGCTGAACAACATCAAACAGTATCTGAATTCTTTAAACACTAATACTGTTTCCGAAATGCCTGTTATTACAAATGAGTTGTTAAAAGATAAGCTGAATTCTGTTATTAACGCCCTTGATGAGATGGAAGCTAAAGTAGCCATGGATATCATAGAAGAGATCTTTAGTTATTCTTTTAACAATGCTGATATTGAAAATCAACTTTTACAGTGTAAAAATGAAATTGACTGCTACCAATACGAAAATGCTGAGAGTATAATAAAACGGTTACAATTGACACTCTGATATACATTTTTGTGGAATATATTGAATTATTGCTTAATATATTCCACTATTTTTAGGCAAATTATTTGTTGACATTATAATATAATAGTTGTATTATTGTATTAAAGACATAGTACAGTAATACAATCCTGTATAATATTAAAATGTAAACTAGAATGTATTGTAAGAATGAAAGCCATGTGTTAGTATTTGAATAAAGAAAAACTTAACACAAGATAAAAAGAGAGGTATTATTATGAAAAAGAAAGTTATTATTCCTGTATCAATCGCAGCCGTTGCAGCATTAGCAATCGGAATCGCAGCATTAACCGGTTCATCATCAAATGTTGCAGCTACAGACTCAATGCTTCTTGCAAAGTCTGAACTTCAGAGCACTATATCTATTACTGGTAACGTTGAAAGTAATTCAGTAAGAAAGGTATACAGTAACCTAAGCTATACTGTAGAAAAGATCAATGTTGAAGTTGGCGATGAAGTTAAGAAGGGTGATGTTCTTTGCAAACTTGACACAGACGAAATTGAAAAGGATATCCTCCAGCAGAAGGCTTCACTCAACACAAGCAATATTACAAGTGAGTATCAGTTAACAGATGCTGAAAAGAAGTATAATGAAGCACTTGAAAAGTACAATTCTGATAACTACCCTACTGTTGTAGCAGCAAAGACTGCTCTTGATAAGGCTGAAACAAACCTTGATCTTGCAAAGAAGAGTTATGACAGAGTTGTTGAGCTTACAAATACTGATAAGGACACACAGTTAATCAAGGCTCAGAATAGTATTAAGGCTGCTGAAATTCAGCTTGAAGCTGCAAAGAGTGCATATAAGTATGCTGAAGATAATTATAATAATAAGGATACTGCAAGCCTGACTAAACTCAAAAAGACTTATGATGATGCAAAGGAATTCTACGAAAAGGTAGCAAGGAACATTGATACAGATGAATTCATTACAGCAAATAGTTCATATGAAAGTGCATTACAAAGTTATGAAGCTGCTTGTGCAACAGGAGATATAACTACGATTAATAATGCTAAAGCTGCTCTCGACCTTGCATCTGCAAATCTAGATAAAATAAGCAGCAAATACAACTATAAAACAGCTAAGGAAGATTATGAAGATGCTTCCAAAAAATACTTTGAAGCTAAAAACTCATCAGAAAGTCTTATCACTTCTTCATATGACCAGGCAAGATTAGGTTTACTTAATGCTGAAAAAAACCTTGAAATGTGTAAGAAGGAACTTGAAGTAATTCAAAGCGGAAATACACTTAACCTCTATACAGAACAGACAAAGTATAATGATGCTCAGAAGGCTGCTGAAGATGCACGTAAAGCATATGAAACAGCATTAAATGATTCTGAATCAGACCTTGCTGACTTAAAGGCAGCTGCTGATAAGTCAAGATTATTATCTGAAAATGACCCTCAGTTAATAGCTCTTGAAAAGTTCAAGAGTACTCTTGAAGATTGCACAATAACTTCACCAATCGACGGAACAGTTACTGCTGTTTATGCTGTTGAAGGCGGTTCAGGAATGGGACTCCTCTTTGTTGTTGAAGATACAGATAATCTTAAAATCACATCAAAAGTTAAGGAATATGATATTTCATACATTGAAGACGGCCAGCAGGTTATCATCAAGTCTGACTCTATTGGTTCTGATGATGAATACAACGGAATTATTTCAAAGGTATCACCTACTACAAACAAGGACGCAACAGGTAATGACTCAGGTTCAGGTGAATTTGATGTTGACATCTCAGTATCAGATAAGGATACAGCTTTAATGGTTGGTATGACAACAAAGCTCACAGTTATTACTGAACAAAAGGAAAATATATATGCTGTTAAGTATGAGGCTGTTAATGAAGATGAAGACGGCAACAGCTTTATTTACACAGCTGAAAAGTCAGGCGCAAACTATATTGCTAAGAAAATAATGGTTCAGACTGGTATTGAATCAGACTTTGATATACAAATTATTTCTGATGAACTCAGTGATGGTATGATTGTTCTTACTGACACAGATTTACTTTATGATGGAGCACCTGTAAAAATCAATAGTGAGCAGGTGGCAGAATGAGCGAGAATAACAAACCTGTAATTGATATGCGTTCCATTGTAAAGAGCTTCTATGTTGGAACGCCTAATGAACTTGAAATTCTTCATGGACTTACTTTTACAGTTCCAAAGGGACAGTTTATCTCGATTGTCGGTGCATCCGGTTCTGGTAAGTCAACTCTTATGAACATTATCGGCGCACTTGACAGACCAACAAGCGGTGAATATCACCTTGACGGAACCAATATTTCAAAAACAGATGACAAGACACTTTCAGAAATAAGAAACAAGAAAATTGGGTTTGTATTCCAGACATTTAATCTTATCTCAAGAACATCTGCGCTTAAAAATGTTGAACTTCCTATGCTCTATGCAGGAAAGGGCAGTAAAGAACGTACAGAGCGAGCTAAACAGCTTCTTGAACTGGTAGAAATGGCTGATAGAAGTTCACATATGCCTAACGAACTTTCAGGTGGTCAGAAGCAGCGTATTGCTATTGCCAGAGCTATGGCAAATGATCCTTCCATTATTCTTGCCGACGAACCGACAGGTGCTCTTGACAGTAAAACAGGACGTCTTGTTATGGATATATTCCACAAGCTCCACAGGGAACAGGGCAAGACAATAGTTCTGATTACTCATAATAATGAGCTTGCTGCTGAGACAGACAGAATCATTACACTTGCCGACGGCAGAATAATCAGCGATGTAGATAATACGCCTAATATTTTAAAAACTTCTGAAGATGCCCCGATAAAAGGCGGTGTAGCGGATGAGCTTTAAAGAATTTATTTCGATGGCAATAACCAACCTGAAAGTAAATAAAATGAGAGCATTTCTTACTATGCTTGGAATTATTATTGGTATCAGCGCTGTTATTACAATCACAACATTGGGCAATATCATGCAGAAGAGTGTTACTGATGTATATGAGGATTTCGGTATCAATACTATAGAACTTTATCTTACATTCCGTGATGATAATGTAAGAAACTACTATGATTACGGTGACTTTTTCACCAATGAATCCATAGAAGCAATGCAAACAAGATTTGGTGACCGAGTAACAGAAATAGGTATCCAGACAAATACTAATAATGGCTCAACAAGGTTTGACGGTGAAGATCTTAGTTTGTCAGTAATTGGTGCTAACGCAGGATTGGTTAACTTTGGATTTTCCAAACTTAATGAAGGCAGATACATCAGTGACAACGACGTTACCAGAGCAAAACAGGTTTGTGTTATTTCTGATAAACAGGCAAAAAAACTTTACGGTGGCAATAAAGAAGCCATCGGTCAAACATTGACAGTAGATTTAAATCAAAAGAAATATGACTTTATTATCATTGGTATATTAAAAAACGAATCAAAAATGGGAGCAGCTGTACAGGGAGCACAAGGAAAAGACTGGAGTACAGAACTTTATATTCCTTGTACAACAGCACAAAAGCTTTCTGAACCCAATATGTTGGGAAAATATCGTTATTTTGACGTAGCAGCTGCTGAAAATGAAGATCCAAAAGCACTTGCAATTGAAATTGCAGATTTTTATAACAATTCATATTACAGAAACAATGATACCTTTAAAGTTGATATTTATACAGCTCAGGAAGAGCTGGATACATTCACAAGTATGCTTGATGTTGTATCCACAATTATTACTGTTATCGCAGGAATTTCACTGCTGGTTGGCGGTATCGGAGTAATGAACATTATGCTTGTTTCAGTTACAGAGCGTACAAGAGAAATTGGTGTAAGAAAAGCTCTCGGAGCTCCAAACTCAGCAATCAGAGTACAGTTTATTATTGAATCCATGATTATCTGCCTTATCGGTGGTGTTATAGGAATTATTCTTGGATTAATTCTTGGTAATGTTGCTGGTCTGATTGTAGGAACAATGGCACCTCCTTCTCTTTCAGGTATATTTATGGCAGTAACATTCTCTATGGCTATCGGACTTTTCTTTGGATATTATCCGGCAAACAAAGCAGCAAAACTTGATCCTATTGATGCACTTAGATATGAATAAGGAGGTATAAGCATATGAATTTTAAAGAAAATATTATAGTTGCTATTACCAGCCTTAAAGCTAATAAGGGAAGAACTTTTCTTACAATGCTTGGAATTATCATTGCAATAAGTGCTGTAATTGGTATAACAACAGCAGGTGAAGTTGTTAAGAAAAATTTCAACCAGTCATTTGAAAGCTTCGGAGTAAACTGTATTGTAATTCAAATGAGCCGGAAAGAAGATCCTGTTAGAGATTACCAGAATACTGACGACTATCTTTCTGAAGAAGCTATTGATAAATTTGCTAAGAAATTTGAAGGTAGATTTGAAAATATAGGAATTAATTCTTATGTAGCTCAGGGTAATACATACAATGACCATGAAGAATTAAAGCTTGATATTTATGGTACAAATGAAGTTTATCTCGAGAAATTTGGATATGAAGAGTTGGTAGTTGGTCGTTTTATCAGCAAAAATGATGTTGAGCGTAAGAAATCCGTTTGCTTAATCTCAGATAAGCAGGCAGAAAAACTCTTCGGTAGTTATGCTGCAGCACTCGGACAGTCAGTTACAGTTAATGCTAATGAATCAGTACTTGACTATACAGTTGTCGGAGTATACAAATATGAGCTAACATCTGGAATGTCAGCAAGCCTTTCTGCAATGGGTGAAGATTGGAGTACAAGCTTCTACATTCCAATCTCAACTGCTCAGAAGAACTACTATCCAGATAATATGGGAAATTACGAATACTTCTATATTAATGGCAGTGAAGATGAGGACCCTACAGAACTTGGAATTGAAATAAGAGATTACTTCAACGATACGCTATACAAAAACAATGACTCATTTGAGGCATCATATATATCTCTTGAGGAACAGCTTAAGAGCTTCAATGACATTTTTGACGTTTTAACAACTGTAATAGTTGTTATTTCAGGAATATCACTTCTGGTAGGTGGTATAGGTGTTATGAACATTATGCTTGTTTCAGTTACAGAACGTACAAGAGAAATAGGAATAAGAAAAGCTCTTGGTGCTCCTAATTCAGCAATCAGACTTCAGTTTATCACTGAATCTATTATCATGTGTCTTATAGGAGGAGTAATCGGAATAATTCTGGGACTTATTCTCGGAAATATTGCCGGAATGATTGTTGATACAATGGCAGCACCTTCAGTTACAGGCATCATTGTCGCTGTTCTGTTCTCTACAGCAACCGGTATATTCTTTGGATATTACCCTGCAAACAAAGCAGCAAAGCTTGATCCGATTGAAGCACTCAGGTTTGAATAAACAGGCACTTCTCTTTTATGGCTATCTTCATTCTGACTGCACTGTGCAGCTCAGGTTATATACCCTCTTTTTTTCGCAGGCTCCCGGCATGAAAATGTCAGGAGCCTGTACCCTTTTAAACATATAAATTTTTTTATAAACTTTAATTGTATTATAAGCAAAACTTTGTCGGATAATATTAAAAAAAGTATTGAAAAAACATCTAAAAATTGATACAATAAATTGAATACAATATTGAAAGGTGATTTCTTAATATGAAAATAACCTCCGGATATACTAACCTGATTGATTTGAATGATCACCCTGTTGAATGGTGGAACAAAATTATTTCCTTAGGTTCCGAAATAGCTGATAATCCTGATATTTATTCACATAAGTGTTCAGGAAAAATTATGGCTACTCTGTTCTATGAGCCATCAACAAGAACACAAATGTCATTTCAGACTGCAATGCTGCGACTTGGCGGCACAATCATCGGTTTTGACAATCCTGCTACTTCATCAGTTGCAAAAGGGGAAAACCTCAAGGACACCACAAAAATAGTTTCAAGCTATGCTGATATTATGGTAATGCGTCATCCATCAGAAGGCTCTGCAAAAGCAGCCGCTTTAACCGCAGAATGTCCTATCATAAATGCAGGTGACGGCGGACACCTCCACCCTACACAGACTCTCACCGACCTACTTACACTTTCTAAAGAAAAAGGACACCTTGATAATCTTACTGTCGGACTATGCGGAGATCTTAAGAATGGAAGAACAGTTCATTCTCTTTGTAAGGCACTTTCATGCTATAAGAACAACAAGTTCGTTTTTATCTCAACAAAAGAACTACAAATGCCTTCATATATCAAGGATATCCTTACTGCAAGCAACTACGCATTTAAAGAAGTTTCTTCAATCGAAGAAGCAATTGGTTCGCTTGATATGCTTTACATGACACGAATTCAGCGTGAACGTTTTGAATCTGACGAAGAATATTTTGCACAGAAAGATGTTTACTGTCTTGACCGAGCAAAAATGTTGAAAGCTAAAAAGAATATGATTGTTCTTCATCCGCTTCCAAGAGTAGATGAAATAGCAATTGAAGTTGATGACGACCCAAGAGCAATGTATTTCAAACAGGCCAAATATGGCATGTATGTTAGAATGGCACTAATTATTACAATGCTTGAAGAACAAAAGCCAATGGTACTCCTTTCAGGTCATTCATTGAAAGGAAATGAATGTACAAATCCTAAGTGCATAACTCACAAGGAACTCTATCTTCCAAAGAATTTCCGTGGGAACGGAGATACGCTTGAATGTGAATACTGCGATGAAAGGTATCTTCAGAAAATATAAAAAACTTTTTATTAAGACATTATTATATTAAAACATGGTGAAAAACATGAAATTGAAAACGCATATACTGCTTAGTATTACTATACTTCTGATGAGTATTAGTTTATCAGCATGCAATTCTAAGCAGGAAGAAATCAATACCAGCGTTATCTCTGAACAAACAACTTTAAGTTTACAACAAACTGAAATAGAAACAGAAAGCGACAGTTTTTTAGTTGCAGATGAACCTGAAATAATAACTGCGGACTATACGGAAATGTTCCAATCCATTAATGGATGCACTGTTATTTATGATACATTAGAAAACAAATATATTTATTTCAATGAGGATGACTGTAAAACAAGAGTATCTCCTAATTCAACTTTTAAAATAGTCTCAACTCTGGTTGGACTTCATAATCAGGTAATTACCTCCGAAGAAAGTAAGATGGGATATGATGGTACTCAATACCCAAATGAAACATGGAACGCTGATTTGGGCTTAAAAGAAGCTTTTCAGTATTCTTGTGTATGGTATTACAAAAAGTTGGTTGAAAGCACAGGACAAGATGTTTTTCAGAAAGAAGTATCTGAATTAAATTATGGAAATTGTGATATTTCAAACTGGCTTGGAAATGGTACAGATACCCGTGCTTTTTGGCTGGACTCTTCCCTGAAAATATCACCTGTGGAACAGATAGAAATTATGCGCAGTATTTTTGAAGGAAACACTATTTATTCTAAAGCAGAGGTGGGAATTCTTAAAAACATCATGCTTACAGAAACTGACGGACCTGAAAAAGTTTACGGAAAAACAGGTACAGGAACAATAGGTAATGCATGGTATGTTGGCTTTGTTGAAAACGAAGATAATACTATATATTTTGCTATACATCTGAATGATAATGAATCAAAACAAGTTAACGGAGCAAAAGCAAAAGAAATAGCTCTAAATATTATTTATGATTATATAGAAAAATAACCGCCCAAAAGGACGGTTACTTTTTTATATAAGTTTATTTCAGACCGATTATCTGGTTGCATTCATTTTCAGACGATAATCTTCTTTAAGCTTCTGAAGTCTTACTGCATCCTCAGCACGCTTGATCTTTGCCTCTTCTTGAATCTTCTTGGTTTCTTCGATACCGCTTACAATTGTCTGCCATGTCTGTTCAAGAGTTTCTACCTTGATAGAGCTGTTAGCAGTAAGCTGAGTTGTAAGCTTTGTCTGGAGAACAGTGTTCTCGGCATTTTTAATAAGAAGTTCATTTGTCTTGTCATCAAGAGCCTTCATTGCATCTGCCTGAACACGCTGACGCTTGAGCATGATTGCCTGAGCAAGTGACTGCTTGAAGATAGGCATTGTTATAATGAATGCAGAGTTAATCTTTCTAATAAGGTTAAGGTTTGAGAACTGCATTGATTTTAACATAGGAACTGTCTGCATAGCAACATTTTCTGCAATCTTAAGATCCATTACACGCTGCTCCATAATCTGTCTTGTCTGTTCAAGTGTCTGTAGATCCATTGCAACAGCACCGGAATCAGGTTCGCTCTCAAGCTTCTTACGATAATCAGCAATATAAGTATCTAGTTCCTGACAAGCCTGTTCACCAGCCATAATGAATTTAAGCAGATCTTTATAATACTGGATATTTGCATTAAACATTGTTTCAAGCTTTATGTTGGATGCTTCAATTTCAGTTTCATAACTCTTTAACTGAACATAAACCTTATCAACATCTTCACCCATTGTATGATACTTTGCAAGTATCTTGTCAAGCTGTTTCTTCAGGTTTCCGAAAAATGATTTCTTTTCTTCGGTAATCTCCTTGGAATCAAACTGTTCCATAATATTTGCAAGGTGCTGTAGAAGCATTCCTGAATCGTTGATCTGTTCCATGTTCATAGAATTAAGAACCTGGTCAGAAGCCTTTGAGATTTCAAGGGCAACGTCATTGCCAAACTTAACGATAGAATTTGTATCGTTAATATTAATTGTGCTGACAAGCTTGTTGACTTCTTCGTTCTTTACAAGATCATTTTTCAACTGATTTGCTGTATCAACAATTGAAAATGTTTCCTGTTTTGCAACCTGTATATTCATCGCATTAGGCTTAGCATCAGGGGTGGCTGTTGTTACCTCCTGTGCATTTTCGCTTGATGGATTAAACTGTAAAGCCATAATTATTTTCGTCCTTTCTTAAATAATTTACCTAAAAAACCTGGGGTACTGGATTGTACCTGCGCTGCGGCTGGAATTTTAAACTTTGGAATTGTAACATTATAAACAAACTCATTCATTGTATAACATTCAAAAGCTTTTTCATTGACATATGTTTCAATATTTTTATACCCTGTCGGAGTATAAATCAATATATCAAAGCCAAGAAGATTATACAAAACAAGCTGTATACATTCAATTATACTGAAAGTATCTTCAATTGCATCAATAACAATATACTTTGGAGTTCCTTTTGTGAAGTCAAACTTCTGAACAATTCTAAGGATATTCTTATCAAGGTTAAGACCGACATACATGACCTGCTCAACAAGCTCATCACCTTCAAGCTTAATAAATCCACTGTCCACAGCCTCCTGCATTTTATCAAGAATCAGGTCCTGAATCTTATCTGACAGGAAAGAATAGCTATTAAGAGGAGAAGCCTTTATCTGTTCAATAAAAAGAGTTTTTCCGCTATAAAATGGTTTGTATGCCTGTAGAGAATATTGGTCGCTTCTTTTGTATGCAGGTGCTTTTATAGCAAGAACTGTATTTGGAGTAAGTTTTTCCCTGATATCATCCCAGTAGTCATTGATTTTTGCATCTGTAACACCACTTATTTTAGCAAATATATTCGGAACAAGAACCTTATCATCTCTTACATCAAAGCCAGAACGGTACTTTGCATCCTGATGCCAGAGTATATTAATTTCATCATATGTTGTTTTGAGCGTCATAGACTGCATTTTGCTGAACTGGAAGTCCCTGAACATTGTATTGTCTCCATACAGCATTTTATCAAGTTCACGTTCAGCTGAATATGCAACCGTTGCAACCTTTGCCTTGACAAGTTTATCCGGAAAAGGCATGTTAGGAACTGAAGTTGTCAGGTCAAAAACCTGCATTCTGTCATCAATATTATTTTTGTTTACTGTTTCAAGAACAGCCCTGTCACTTGAAAAATAAACCACATCTATTCCGATACAGGACATAAAATACAAAAACATCATTTCGGTAGCTGTAATAACGCCATAATACATGATAACTGGAATTTCACTGTTCTTATTAATAAACCCCGGATTTTTACAGATACGGTTCATCCATGTAATAATTTTTACTCCGGTATTAAATATTTTTCCCGGTGTCTCCTCCATCATATCAAGGAGCATCTTATTGATAGCTTTTTTCCCGAATTCAGTCCTTAAGCTATCATTTTGTATATTCACAAGAGCTGTCAAAGCACTTATCATCTGCTTTTTATCTGTCCTATTTACAGTTTTAAAGCCAGTGACCTCATCAGGCTCCGGATTTCGCATTTCATGGTCTATAAAAATAAGCAGCTTCGAAGACTTTATTATATCATCCTTCAAGGTATACAGCATGTTGTTGTATGTGTCGCTATCCTGAGGACAGCCAATCATAGCTGCATAATAAACAGGTATTAACTCGCTTTCGGTAAAATGTCCGCCTCTTGATGCCAGTCTTGTTTTATGACTTTCCAGAATATCCTTAGGCAAAGATTCAGCAGCAGACGAAATTACCTCTACTCCGAGATTTTTTTCGGTTGAAAACCCCTCAAACTTCATCCTGACCTCCACACCCTTATGCCGAAAACTTTATTATATTTTTCTAATAATTATATAAGATTATTGATAAAAAATATACAGGCGGCAAGATGTTTTATATAAATTTTATTCTATTTAAGTATACTATATTCTATATAATATGTCAATAGCATTGCACCACATTCTGATAAATTACACAGTTTGACATTAAATTTATGGTATGATATAATAATTTTAATAATAACTTTGTTTATGATTCTTTTTTTACATTGAAAAATATATGGCACAAGGAGGCAGTTATGTTCAGATATATAAAGCCATACAAGCCTCATTTAAATTCTCAGGAATATGATAAATATAAAAAATTATGTGCAGGCTTTATCAGTTATACTCGTAATGAATATGGAGCAAATTGCAGAAAGCTTCTGAAAAATAATTATAATTTTCTTGCAGTATTGCAGAGTGCATTAAATGATGTATCTGACTTTTCAGATGCAGGTAATTATGATGTTGCATCAGCCTGCTCAGTTATGATATTTTATCACACATTGTCCAAGAATCCTGTTCATCTGAATGCAGGAAATGAAAAATTTTGCTCCATAAAGAAAATGCTAGTAACCAAACCATATAAAAAAGCATGCAGTAATTATCCTGAGTTAGCTGAACAAATAAACGAAATTTTTAGCAGTACTATTTTAAAACTATTACTGCTTGATAAATCATCCGAACCAATGGCTAAATTAACGTCTGTTGTTGCGTCGGCATTAACTAATGATAATAAAATGAAGCCTAATCTCAAGCGCTTTGGTTATCTTCTCGGCAGATATCTATACATTTTAAATGCATACAAATTAGTAGACAAGCATTTCAGGACAAGTTCTGCAAACCCGCTGATTGTCGGTAATTCTGCAGTAAATGACCTTGATATTGACGCTATAAACAAAAAGGTAAATGATAGTATTAACTTTACTCTTGGCTCTCTTTCAGATATTTATGTTGAACTTGAAATACATAAATTGAAGCCTGTTCTTGATAATATTATTAACATAAGTCTAAAAAATGATTTCTATGAAACGCAGACATTGATTTCTGCTATTAAACATAATTAAATTACCTTAAAAGGATTTATATATGAAAAAAATTAGTTATAGAATTTCGTTGGGAGGAATTGCGGCTGCAATTTGCCTTCTTCTCATGTTTTTCACAGCTGTATTTCCTATACTCAACGTTGCTCTTCCGTTATTTGCAGGAACACTTCTTGCAGTAGTTGCGATTGAAATAAATCCAGGTTGGGGGTTTGTGACATATGCTGCAGTAGCCTGTTTGTCATTGTTTATTACACCGGACAAAGATGCTGTTATCATTTTCATTATGTTCTTTGGCTACTACCCTGTTCTGAAATTTCTTCTTGAAAAGATTATAAGCAAGGTCCTTCAATGGATAATAAAGCTGGCAGTTTTTAATGCTGCAATTATTGCTTCTTATTACATTATGATAAATGTTACAGGAACAATTGATTTAGTAGATGAATTTGATTTTCTCAAGGAATATATTGTACCTGTGTTGCTGCTTGGGGGGAATGGAATATTTGTGTTTTATGATTACACAGTTTCTACAATGGTAACCTGCTATCTTAAATGGTTCAGACCAACATTTCTTAATAAGATTAAATAATATTTATATCCTGATTCAATCAGCATACGATTGTTTCAGGATATTTCTTTTTTATTTTAAAAAAGTATGTTATGTGAAATTTTTGTGTACAAGGTTTCGCGCTTTTTCTCTATATATTGACAAAAAATATATTACACTGTAATATATAATTATTGTAAGCATAATCAAAAACAAAATGAAGGGACAATATGAAATCTTACGAATTGCATTCAGCTGAAGAAAATATTATCAGTACAAAAGAAAATTAGCTATTGATAAAAATTTTGAAGATAATTCTGGCTCATGCTGTTCACGGATAATAAACCACTGACATAAATTTATTAGGAGTATATATGAAAAAGAAAATATTAATTATATTGTGTTTTAGTATTATTGCTACGCTATGTGGATGTTCAACTAATAATAATAAGCCACAGCAAACGATTCAAAATCAAATAGAAACAAATATTACAGAAAACAATAACTATTCTGTAACGACAGATACCCTGTTCCATGCTGATTTAATATACCATGTTCTTAATTATATTGATTTAAAAGACTCACCTGCAAACCTATACTCACAAGAGTATATCAATGATTTTGAAGAATTTCGTGCAAAGCAGAATAATTCAAATAATTTAATTGAGAGCACAAAAAATTATCGAATGCATATGCAAAATACTTTGATGAGGTAAACTATATTGCTTTCTGTTCATTTTCATATTCTAATTATGATGACATGAAAGACGCTATTTTAAATGATAAATCAGTATCAGAAGAAGCAAAGTCACAATTTGTCATTCCATTTATGCAATGTGTTGATAACGAAAAGGAATTTTATCAGAAATACTGGGATAACAAAATAAAAGAAAGCAAAAGTTATATAGATGAATTTGAGAAGTTTTCAAATCAAAATTATTATAACTTACATAATGTTTTCGCATATACAAATAAACGTCCTCACTATTTTTTATGTGTAAGCATAAATGGAAAAGGACGAGGAATTTATTCTAATGATAAGTTAACAGCAGCAGTTGAGATCCCTAAAACAAAAGAAGAAATGAATGATGCGTTTTATCAAGCTTTCCATGAAATGACACATCAAATTACAGATAAAAAATTTTTTTCAGCCATTAATATGGAAGATGGAACCCATTTACAATCAGAAAATATTGTTATGCTTACGGATTATTATATTTTTAAGGAATTAAACCCAAACCTATTAAAACCATATATAGAATGGACTGCTAAACAAGCGGGTGTTAGTGATGTAACAGAACAAGATTTTTTGGATTTTTATAAGGTAACAGAAGAACAAGAATCAGAAATTAAGTCATTGGTAAAAGAAATGGGTGAGTATAAGCTAAATTAATGACGTGAGCTTGTAGTGTTATAAAAATCTTTTCATAGCTGATTAGAGGATTTATGGATTAGTGATTAATTAGCGCTTATTAGAATAGATTCAGGTTCTAGTGATAGCAATACCGTGGGTGTTCAAGTCACCTTATCCGCACCAAATATGATAAAAGCGTACTAAGTGAATTATTTCACTTGGTACGCTTTTTTATTTTATTATTGACACTTCAGAAATAAGTGAGAAGTGAAATTTGTTATTTAAAGAAAATTAAGTACAAAGTATGTTATGTGAAATTTTTGTGTAATGTAGAAATTTTATTATATTTGTAGTATAATTATATAAGTTATATATAGGAAGAAACTGATTAAGCAATTCAAAGTCACTAAAAAGCTCAGCTGAGCGGCAAAAAAAATGAATTTATCAGTACTTTCTTAGAAGTGTCTGAAAGGAAATTGAATTGGATGATATATCTTGATAATGCGGCTACAACAAAACCATGTGAACCTGCTGTAAGTGCGGCATTCAAATGTATGGTTGAGATTTTTGGAAATCCATCCTCATTACATAAACTTGGCATTCAGTCTGAAATGGAAATTGACGAGGCAAGAAAAGCTGTTGCGGCTGCTCTTGTATGTGACCCGCAGTGCATTACTTTTACTTCAGGTGCAACAGAATCAAACAACACAGCGGTTTATGGCGCTGTTGAAAACTATGGAAGACGTAAGAAAAAAATTGTTATCAGCGAAATTGAACATTCATCTATTGCTGCTCCTGTAAAATATCTTGAAGAAAATGCAGGCTATGAAGTTGTGAGAATACCTGCGGAACACAACGGTGAAATTGATGCTGATACTTTTATAAAAGCTATTGATGACAAAACCTGTTTTGTTTCTTGTATGCTTGTCAACAATGAAACTGGTGCAATCCAGCCTGTAAAAAAGATTTTCTCATATATAAAAAGAAACTTTCCTGAATGTATCACTCATTGTGATGCTGTACAGGCTTTTCTGAAAATTCCTATAAAAGCTGCTGAACTTTATGCAGATGTTATAACTGTTTCAGGACATAAAGTTCACGCTGTAAAAGGTGTCGGCGCAATGTATGTAAAGAAAGGTATACGCATTGCTCCTCTTATATACGGCGGAGGACAGGAAAAGGGATTTCGTTCGGGAACTGAATCAGTTCCTCTGATTGCAGCATTCGGAGCAGCAGCAAGAGCTTTGCTTCCAACAATGACAACTGCATATAATAACGCTGAATTAATCAACAGCTATCTTCTTAAAAAGCTGAAAAAGATTGAGTTCGTTACTATAAATTCCGAAGCTGAACATACTTCACCGTTTATAACAAACATATCTGTTCTGGGAATTCGTTCCGAAATAATGCTGCATTACCTTGAAAGCAAGAACATTTATGTTTCAAGCGGATCTGCTTGTTCAAAGGGTACTGGAAGCTCTGTTCTGAAATCAATGGGAGTAAATGAAAAGCTTTCTGATTCAGCAATTAGAATTTCTATTTCAAGAACTACAACTATGGGAGAAATAGACTCATTAATAAATGCTTTGCAGGAGGGTTATTCCAGCCTTGCAAAGACAAAATAATTATATAAACTATCGAGAGGAGTACGCTTCCGACGGGGGCATATTGATATATGAAAGAAATAATTTTGTTAAAAGAAGGCGAAATTGCATTAAAGGGATTAAACAAAAGAGCTTTTGAGGATGCTTTTGTCAGAAATCTGCGACACAGACTTGATTCTATAGGTAAATTTGAATACAAAAGAGCGCAGTCAATTATTTCTGTAATTCCACAGAGTGATGATATTGATTTTGATGAAGCTTTTTCAAGAGCATCAAAAGTATTTGGTGCTGCTGCAATATGCAGAGCAATGGTTGTTGAAAAGGATTTTGAAAAAATATGCGAACAGACACTTCTTTATATTGAAGATACAGTTGCATATGCAAGAACATTCAAGGTTGAGGCAAAGCGTGCTGACAAGCATTTTCCAATGACCTCACCTGAAATCTGCATGGAACTTGGCGGCAGAATTCTTGATAAATATCCACATCTTACCGTTGATATTCATAATCCGCAGGTTACAGTTGTTGTTGAAATCAGGGATAAATCTGCTTTTGTCCACACAGGTAATGTTCAGGCTGCAGGCGGTATTCCTGTCGGCACATCAGGCAAAGGTATGCTTCTGCTTTCAGGAGGAATTGACAGCCCTGTTGCAGGATATATGATGGCTAAGAGAGGTATTGAAATTTCTGCAATACACTATGTTTCCCCTCCTTATACTTCTGAAAGAGCAAGAATGAAGGTTGAAAAGCTTTGTGAAAAGCTTACTCCTTACTGCGGAGATATAAAGTTCTACTGCGTTCCATTTACAGAAATTCAGGAGGCACTAAGGGACAACTGCCCTGAAGAACTTTTCACTATTATAATGAGAAGACTTATGATAGACATTGCACAAAGAATTTCAAAGGAAAACCATATCCAGGCTCTTATAACTGGAGAAAGTGTCGGACAGGTAGCAAGCCAGACTATTGGTGCTATTGTCTGCACAGATGCTGTTTGTGAAATGCCAATGTTCCGACCTGTTATCGGTATGGACAAGACAGAAATTATTGAAATTTCAAGAAAGATAGATACTTTTGATATTTCAATTGAACCATATGAGGATTGCTGTACTGTATTTACACCTAAGCACCCAAAAACAAGACCAGTTCTTGCTGAAGTTGATAAAGCGCAGAAATCATTTGATTTTGAGTCTATGATTCAAAAAGCAGTAACCGATACAGAACTTAAGATTATTAAACTGTAAATGATACACTATATATTTCTGACAATTATAACAAAAAAGTCATAATTTATTGACACGGAAGTGTATAAGTTGTATCATATAAAGTGTGTAGATGTTTAAAAAATAAAGATGTAACTTAGGAGATATAAAATTAATGGCACTTTCCAGAGAAGCTAAGAAAGCTTATCAAAAAGCTTTGAAAAGCAAGAAAAAGAAAAAAAGAGGACATTGGCTGTTAATTCAAAAAGGAGACAGCTTTAAAGAAATAGTTAGCAAAATCATTACACAGATTGCAGTTCTTGTACTGATTGGCTGCGGAGTAATTCTTGGCAATGAATTGAGATTGTCGCTTGATGCAAAGTTCCTTAACAGTTCTCTGAAGGAACTTTACTATACATATGTAGATACAAGCAAGGGCGATGGTACTGTTCTCGACAGTGCAAAGGAACTGCTTAAAATTAACCCTGATACTGTCGGCTGGGTTCAGATTGACGACACAAATATTGCTATGCCTGTTGTTCAGCGAAAGAAAGCAGACGGCAATGAATACTATTTGAAAACATCGTTTGACGGCAGTTCAAACAAGGCCGGAACTATATTCCTTGACAAACGTACTACGCTTAAAGCTTTTGAGCGCAGTGATAATCTTATTCTCTACGGTCACAATCAGAAGGATAAGACTATGTTTGGTGATCTTGCAAAATATAAGCATGATCTTGATTTCTACAAGAGTCACCCTATTGTTACTTTTGCTTCTAATTATAACGTTGACCAGTACAAGATTTTCGCTTACTTTGTAACTCCTGTAAAGGAATCACAGACAAGCGACGGAATATTGTTCAGATACCATAATTACGTTAATTTTGACACAAAGGGTGATTATCAGAGATTTGTTGAAATGGCAATGGAAAGAGCACAGGTTATAACCCCTGTTGACGTACAGTATGGCGATGAATTCCTGACTTTATCCACATGCAGTAATGAATTCGAGCCATCAAGATTTGTTGTTATTGCAAGAAAAGTAAGAGACAGTGAAAGTGCAGAGGTAGATGTTGAAAGCGCATACGTAAATACCAATGCCAAGGAACCTGATTGGAATGTAATTTACAACAAGTAATTTTTTAAAATGAGTGGATTTTGTATCTTTAAGAGATAATGCAATAATTAACTCAAAATATCAAAAGCAAAAAGGAGGTATGCTCTGTCAGGAGCATAGTCACACCAATGAGTTCAAATAAACCTAAAAAAAGTTTTATAAAAAGATTTATACCTTGCCAAGGTGATCCTATAACTGAAATTATCAGAAAAGTATCTGTATTGATTGCTTCTGCTGTGTTAATAGTATGCCTGTTTCTGCTTGCATCTGATGCCATTGATAAAATCAGAACAAAGAAACTGCTTGAAGAGCAGCAAGCCCAACATACAGAAACTTTAGTTATAACTGAAGAGACAACAGCTCCTGAAACAGAGATAACTGTTTCCGAAACAGAGCCGCCTCCCCTTGTAGTTCTTCCGCAGATGCAGAGCTTTGTTGACGATAATCCTGATACTGCTGGATGGATAAAGATAGACAATACTGAGATTGACAATGTCGTTGTTCAGGCAGAAGATAACAATTACTATCTTGACAAGGACTTTAACGGAAATAAAGCACAGGCAGGTACTATATATATAGACTACCGCTGTATTGCAAATGACTATGATAAAAATCAGAGTGATAACATCATTATTTATGGACATAATCAGAAAAATGGCACCATGTTCGGCACTCTGAAAGATTACAAGATTACTCAAAGTCATACAGAAAACTTCGATTTCTATTGCGAAAACCCGACATTTACTTTCTCAAACCTTTATGAGGAGTATACATACAAAATTATTGCAATCTTTATTATCGAAGTTGAACCACGTCAGACGCGTGACGGTGTAATATTTGATTATCATAATTATATTAACTTTACACCGAACAGAAGCTTTGACACATGGAAATCAAATATACTTGACCGTACAGCTGTAAATACAGGTGTTGACTTTAACGAGGATGATCAATTTATAACACTTTCTACATGCTCAAATGAGTTTGAGCCCTCAAGATTTGTTGTTATAGGTAGAAAAGTTCGTGACGGTGAAAGTTCTAAAGTGGATACTTCCAAATCAGAACTTAATACAGATGCCAAGGAACCTGATCTAAACTTTATATATAGTTAATAAATAGAGGTTTTTTATTTATGTCACTCAATAACAAAGGCAATTATGATGAAAATGATTACAAAGATACTGACAATGACTATACGGTTGACAGTATTCTGGAAGAATATAATTTCAAAACACACAGTGATGACAATTCTAATATAGAAGATAACTACGAACCCGATGAACTTTCCGAAGAGATTCAATTATCAAGGCTTGACGGAACTGAGCATACCCATGATTATAATAATCATCAGTCAGAAAACTATCAAATTGACAAGAATGAAAACAAAAAAGGCACAGGAATACTTTACTCACTTTTTCCGCATAAAGGTGACGGAGCATTTGAAACAGTCAGAAAGCTTGTTTTTCTGGCAGGATGTATTGTTCTGATAGCAGGCACTTGTATTCTTATCAGCACATTTATTCAGTCAAGAATTGCATTGGCTGATCAGGAAAAAATTAAACAGTTCTTATCGTCAGATGTTACAACAATGACTGACGAAAACGGAAATATCATAACTGTTCCACCTTCTTATGAGGAGCTTGCTGAAAAAAACAGGGAGATTATTGACCACTATAAAGATCAGAATGATGACGTCAGAGGATTTTTGTCAATTCAGTGTGCAGGAATTTATCAGCCTGTTGTTCAGGGTGACGACAATGATTATTATCTTACTCATACATATTATGACAGCTATAACAAAGCCGGTGCTATCTTCATGGATTACCGCTGCGTTATTGAAGAAGATTACATGTCTCCAAATATCGTTTTATATGGTCATAACCAGAAAGACGGAACAATGTTTGGCAATCTTAAAGAATACAAACATAACGTTGACTACTATAAAGAAAACCCTATGTTTACCTTCAGCACTGAATATGACGTAGGGCAGTATGTTATCTTCGGATATTTTGTCACAAATACACTTGCAAAACAAGACAGTCATGGTGAAGTATTCCATTACCATGATTATGAAGAAGAGCTTAATGACGAAGACACATTCAACTGGTATCTTGGTGAAATTTACGAAAGAAATCAGATTATCACACCTGTTGATGTAAGGTACGGCGATCAGCTGCTTTGTCTTTCAACATGCAGTGATGAGTATTCAAATGTAAGATTCGTTATCTATGCTCGTAAGCTTAGGGAAAATGAAACTGCTGACAGCTTTGATTTCTCAACGGCAGTTATAAATTCTAATGCAAGGACACTGGATTACTATGCTATTACTTCAGGCATAACATATACCACAACTGCTTATGAAACATCACCGGATGTATCATACAGATATGCACTTGTATATGACCCTGAAATATCAGATTACCGCATGGATACAGTAACATATTCAGATGAGGAAGAAACTACAACAGGTGTTCCGTCAGATACAGAAGAATCACAAACAAATAGGACAAGTAAAACAACTAAAAAATCCACGAAAAAAACAACTTCAGAAACTTATGAGACGCCTTTCTTTTCAGAATATATAGAAAGTGACATTTCTGATGTTACAGAAGTACCTCAGGATGAATCGGCTGAAACAGAAACTGCAACAGCAGATTCACTTCAATAAAATTATATAGTTTAAATTTTCAAACTGCAAATTTATGTGTAGATCTATTACTGCAAGAACAGAAAGGATGAGCATATCAATGGCAATATCAGATGAGGCTAATTACAAACCGAATCGATACAAGGAAAGTCCGAAAAAGAAAGAGAAAAAGGGCTTTGTAAAAAGTTTTATCCCACAGAAAGATGACAGTAAAAAAGAAGTTATCAGCAAAGTAGTTGTACTTGCATGCATTGTTGTTCTTATTGCCTGCGGCATTATTCTCGGCTCTTATTTTTATGAGATGTATGAAGCAAAGAAAAACAATGATACCATTAAACTTATATATCAGCAGTCCCAATCAGACACTATTGAGAATAAAAATGATACTCTTGAAAAAAATGAAGCAGGAGAAATTGTAAGACCGCCTCTTGTTAATCTTCCTGCTGCTGAACAATTCCTTGAGATTAACAAAGATACTGTCGGATACCTCAGAATACCTGAGATTATTGACGAAGTTGTTGTTCAAGCAAAAGACAATGATTATTATCTTGATCATAACTTCTATGACAACCAGCGTCAGTGCGGAACTATTTTTGCAGATTACAGAGCAACTATCGGTACATATCCTGATATGATGTCAGATAATATTGTTTTCTATGGTCATAATCAGAAAGACGGAACAATGTTCGGTAATATGGACAAGTATAAATGGGATCCAAGCTACTGGCTGAGAAATCCGTTCATTTATTTTGATACAAATTATTTTCAGGGTACATATGTTATAGTTTCCACTTTCGTTACAAATACAGAGCCGGAGCACGACAACGGTAATGTGTTTGACTATCAGAACTTTGTAAACTTTGAAGAATCGGGAGCTCATTCTTTTGATAGTTTTCTGAAGGAAATAACTGAACGAAGCACTATTATCACAGGTGTTGATATTCAGAAGGGCGATAAGTTCATCACTCTTTCAACATGCTCATACGAATGGGAACCTTCCAGACATGTTATCATTGCAAGAAGACTTCGTGACGGTGAAACAGCCGACAGCTTTGATATGACTGTATTCCAGAAAAATCCTAATCCAAAATGGCCTGCTATCTATTACAAATACAACGGCGGTTCATATGTAGAAACAGAGTCAGAATAAGACACCTTGGCATGTAATTCTGAATAGGGGGAAGTATATGAAAACAAAAGCCATATTAAATGCAGTAACAGCAATTCTGCTAGTCGGAACATTTTATGTCTTTGTATTCTGTTTTATCAGAAATGTTGATAATGTTCAAATATCTGAAGATTTAAGATACAGCTCTGGAAGTGAATCTTCTGAATCAGAACTGAGCATTGATGAACATACAGAATCAGATCCTGAGGATATGTCTCAATCTGAAATTATAATAATTACCGAGCCTCCCATCACCGAAGAAATTACGCAAAGCGCAGATTTACATAGCGAATTTCAAGATGAAGAAAAAGTTTATGCTGACATAGAAAATGACGAAGAACTATACGATGACAATAATGGTTTTGAAACTGTAAAAGCTACAAATGCAGGATTATTGGCTAAAAAAAATGACAATGATTACTCGGAAATAAAAAAAGAAACAACTGTCAAAGAAACCACCGTCAAAGAAACAACTGTTAAGAAAACTACTGTTAAGGAAACCACTGTCAAGGAGACTAAACCCGTCACAAAAAAAGTTACGACAGCTCCAGTTACATTTACTGAATCTGTTCCTGTGACATTTACAGAAACTGCTGTTGTTACAACTGTACCTGTTCCTGTGACATCCGTTCCTGATGTTGTTATTTCCGCTGATAATTTTACTAACACTACATCTGTTACAAACCCAATACAAGAAAATGGGTGGAACGAAAGTCTTTCTGTTAAAATCAACGGTTCTGTTCAGACAATGGATGCTTATACACTTGTCTGCATGATAGTTGCAACTGAAATGTCAACAAGCTTTTCTGATGAAGCATTGAAGGCTCAAGCCGTTGCAGCATATTCATTTGTTAAGTACAATAATTCAGTTGGAATAAATCCATCTGTACTTGTTTCCAATAATATTTCCGAGAAAATAAAGAGAAATGTTTCTGCTGTAAGCGGAGTAGGCTGTTATTACAACGGCAGTATTGCACAAACTGTTTACAGTGCATCAACAGCAGGATATTCGTCTTCAGCTTCTAACGTATGGGGCTCAAGCATTCCTTATCTGATAAGTGTTCCATGCAATGTTGATATGTCAGGTGATCCTAACTACGGTGTTACAAAAACATTTTCAGAAAGTGAAATTAGAGGTTACCTTGAAAGTTATTTCGGAATTCAGCTTTCATCTGATCCTTCAAACTGGATTAAAATAATGTCTTATGTTGACACAGCCTATGTCGGAACAGTAAGCATTGACGGTCAGAAAACCGTTTCAGGAAGAACTCTCAGAGAGAATGTCATGGGATTCAGACTTAGAAGTGCAAGCTTTGATGTTTCATATAGCAACGATCAGTTTGTTTTCACTACATATGGCTACGGTCACGGCGTTGGTATGAGTCAGAACGGAGCGAATATTCTTGCTAGTCAAGGGTATACATATACTGATATACTCAAATATTACTATACGGGGATAACTGTACAATGACAATGTATGATATTATAACAAAGAAAAAACATAATGAAGAGCTTTCCACCGACGAAATTGAGTGGTTTATAAATGGTTATGTAGGCGGGCAGATTCCTGATTATCAGGCTTCTGCCTGGCTGATGAGCGTTTGCTTCAATTCCCTTTCGGACAGGGAAACTGTTGACCTTACTATGGCTATGTCAAGGTCAGGAGATACATTTACGCTCGGGCTTGACAAGCCTTGCATTGATAAACACAGCACTGGAGGGGTGGGCGATAAGACAACTCTTATCGTCGCCCCTATTGTTGCCTCTTGTGGTATTTATGTGCCAAAAATGTCAGGCAGAGGACTTGGTCACACAGGAGGCACTATAGACAAGCTTGAATCCATTCCTGGATTTGTGACAAGTCTTGATTATGAAACATTTATTGGAAACATCAAAAAAGCAGGTCTTGCTGTTGCAGGTCAGACAGGCACTCTTGTACCTGCGGATAAAAAGCTTTATGCGCTGAGAAATGCAACTGCAACTGTTGACAGTATTCCTCTTATCTGTTCAAGTATCATGAGCAAAAAGCTTGCTACGGGTGCAGACGGAATTGTCCTTGATGTCAAGGTCGGTGACGGCGCATTCATGAAGAATACAGAAGATGCTGAAAAACTTGCTGACGCTATGGTGCGAACAGCAAAGCTTGCAGGCAGAAAATGTTCAGCTATTCTTACCGATATGAGCAAGCCTCTTGGAAGAAACATCGGCAACTCTCTCGAAGTCATTGAGGCAATTGAAGCACTTAAAGGAAATGCCCCTGTTGATCTTCATGAAATATGCATCGCACTTGCTACAGAAATGCTGCACCTTGGAGGAAAAGGAACTCCTGAAGAATGTACTAAGCTTGCAGAGGAAGCTGTTTCTTCAGGTAATGCATTGAATAAGCTTGCTGAAATGATAGCATTGCAAGGCGGAAATGCTGATGTAATAAATGATTACAGTCTGTTCAAGCAGGCTGATAAAACTGTTGAAGTATATGCACATGAAAGTGGATTAATAGATAAGATATGCTGTGAGAAAGTAGGTCTTATTTCTCTAGCACTTGGTGCAGGAAGAAAGACTAAGGATACAGAAATTGACTTTTCAGCAGGAATACGTCTTAATAAAACAGTTGGTGAATATATTAATAAGGGAGATGTACTAGCATATTTATATACATCAACCGAATGTAATATTGATGAAATAAAGCAGAGTTTTGTTGATGCTGTACACATATCTTCAGGCAGTTTAAAAAAACAATCTACTTTAAACAAAAATGTAATAAAAGTTATCAGAACCTCTTGACAAGTAATATTATATTTGATATAATATTGACATTAGGTACAGTAATATTTATTATAGGAGGTAATTATCATGAATGAAATCTTTGACAAAATAGGCAAAACAATTACAGAGGCAAGCCAGGCTGTAGGCGAAAGGACAAAGTTTGTTACTGACATTGCAAAATTAAACTGCAGAATCAGCACACTTGAACATTCACTTTTACAAAGCTATGCAGAACTCGGCAAGGAATACTTTGCTAATAACAAGGATAACCCTGCTGAAAATGTTGCTGAGCTTGTAAATGAAATCAAGGCTGCAATTGAAACTATCGCTGAAATGAAGGCGCAGCTCCTTTCTATCAGGGGTGTTGTTGCATGTCAGGAATGCGGAGCAGAAAACTCAATTGACAATAATTTCTGCGGCAAGTGCGGAGCAAAGCTTGAAAAGCCTGAACCACCTGTTGAAGAAGAAAAAACAGACGAAGAAGTTACAGAAGTAACAGAAATTGAAGAAGATAAAAAAGAAGACTAGTGCTTAATAAATTATGGCTGTCCTGATTCAGGGCAGCCATTTTTTAAGCTATAGTATATTCGAGATTTTCCCATTTAAGCTTTGTACCCTCATCCACTCCCTGCGGAAGAAGCGCCATTGCTACAAGAATAGTATCATCTGACGGTATATCAGTCCTTTTAAGAACTGCATAGTCACCGTCTATTTTTATTGCAATATATTCATAAGGTCCCATAAGTACCTCACTATTCTATCACTATATAGTTTTCAGCAGCATTTTCTTTGGTAGCATATTCGGTAACATTCAAAACCTTTACTTTAAGGGGCTTATGTCCCATGTTGATTTCAATTATATCACCAACCTTGACATCATATGATGCCCTTGCAGCCTTACCGTTTACTACAATTTTATCAGCGTCACAAGCTTCATTTGCAACAGTTCTGCGCTTAATAAGTCTTGTAACTTTTAAATATTTATCAAGTCTCATATAAATATCCTTTCCTTTATGGATTTATGCCCCTGTAAATATTGTAAATACAATTCTATTCATAATACAAAAGGGCAGTGCCAAACAGAAAAATACTGTTTCGCCTGCCCGAAATGCAACATGCCAATTAAGTATTCAATTACTTGACATCAACAGCATCCTTAAGAGCCTTACCAGCCTTGAATGCAGGGGACTTTCTTGCAGGAACAAGTACCTTTTCCTTAGTCTTAGGGTTGATAGCTTCCTTTTCCTTCTTGTCGCGAACTTCAAAAGTACCGAAGCCTACAATCTGAACCTTTTCACCCTTAACGAGAGCTTCAGTTATAGATGTTAATACTGCATTAAGAGCTTTTTCAGCATCCTTCTTAGTAAATTCACCTTTTTCAGCTATAGAACTAATAAGATCTGCCTTTGTCATGTTCTTTGTCATGATTTTTTACCTCCAAAATTATAAATGGCAAAGCCATTTTATTGTTTTTTTGCTTTCTGCCAATAAGCATCAAGCTCATTTATGGTCAGAGCCTTCATATCCAGCCCGTCACATCTGATTAGATCTTCTGCCTTTTTAAAACGATTAACAAACTTGTCTGTTGAACGTGTCAGCGCTTCTTCAGCATCTACTTTATTCAATCTGCACACATTAACAGCCGAAAACAGTACATCACCGAGTTCTTCTTCAATGTTATCAGCATTATCAGCAAGCATACTTTCCTTTAATTCTGCAATTTCTTCTTCAAGACGCTCCAATGCAGAAAAAGCATTTTTGAAATCCATGCCTGCACGTTTTGCACGCTGACCTGTTTTCTGCGCTCTCATAAGAGCCGGGAGTGCTGAACATACACTTTCAAGAGTTTCTGTGTAAGTTTCCTGCCCTTTTGTATCCTGCTTGATGTTATTCCAGTTTTTCAGAACCTCTTCGGTATCCTTGACCTTGACATCACCAAACACATGAGGATGCCTTATAATAAGCTTATGGCAAACTTCATCAACAACATCTTCAAATTGAAAAACACTTTTTTCCCTTTCAATCTGAGCATGAAAAACAACCTGAAGAAGCACGTCACCAAGTTCTTCACGAAGCAATTCAGAATCTTCTTTATCGATAGCCTCTGCAACCTCATAAACTTCCTCGAGAAAATCTTTTCTGACAGACTTATGAGTCTGTTCCTTATCCCATGGACAGCCCTCTTCGGATCTCAATATACTGACTATGTGCAATAAATCATTTATATTATATACGTTTTTAAAGTTGAAGTCCATAATAACCTCTGAAATTTACAATAAATTAAGAAGATACTGATTAAAGGTAAAACTATAAGCCTCAAACCCCAAAAATCCTTTTCTGAAAGGTAAGATAACAGAATTAATCAACGCTTTCTTAATACCCATTTTTCGGTACAGTTTATATATTAACCGATATCAAGAAATAATTCAATAGTTTTTTATAATTTTTTAAGAAATCAGCATTTTTAACGTACTTTTTGTGAATGTTCCCGATAAATGTGTTGTAATTATGTATATTAAAGCACCAAGTAGTATTGAAACAGCCAAAGAAAAGAGATTTGACATATACCTACTGACAAATCCATATGCAAGGTATGCAGCTGAGCCGCACATAAGTGAACTGATAAGAATTTTTAAAAGCATTTTTATTATGTTTGATAAACAAACTTTTGTAATCTTGTACAGCTCGTAAATAGAAATAATTAATATTACAATATAGCATATATCTGTTGATATTGCTGCACCGGTAACATTAAGCTCCGGGACAGGAACAAGAAATGTATTGCCTATTAATTTTACAATTACACCTGCCAGTATTATAATCACAGGAATCTGCGCTTTGCCTGCTGCCTGAAGTACAGAAAAGATAGACATAGACAAAGAAAGAAATACTACGCCAACTCCAAGAACAGCAAGAGATTCTGCACAAACTCTTATTTCTGCCAGCTTATTAGGGAACAACAGATAAAGTATTGGCTCAGACAGCGCAGAAATTCCTATTCCTGCAGGCATTGAAATAAATGCAGTTGTAAAAAGCACATTGTAGGATGAACTGCATATATCTTTACTGTTTTTCATTGCAAAAGCTGTTGACAGCGTAGGAAGTACACCCTTTCCGAACATATTTGTAAATGACGGAACAAGGTTAAAAACAGAAACTGCAAGTCCTGTAAAGCTTCCGAATATAAATGTAGGTATCATACTACCTGCAACACTTCCGCCTGTCAGTTCTGCAAAAAAGCCAGGTGCCTTGAACATAGCAAGCTTGAGCGATCTCATTATAGTAGTAAGATCTATCAATGATGTAAGATTTGTAATCAGCGAACCTGCCGCAACTGGTATAACTATTTTCAGCAGTTCCTTTACTATTGTTTTTCTGCTGCTTGAACGTACAGATTTGCTGAGGACTTCGCGTGTAATCCCATCCCCTGCTATCTTATCCCTTAAAACAAGAAATACAGTTCCCATAGCAGTTGATATTGTGATACCGAGCACTGCCGCTGCTGCTGCATATGGAAGTAAATCTGTTTCTGCGCTGAAGCCTGTCAGCTTCATAATTTTAACAAGCTTGCTAAGAAATTCAGGGTTTGAAACAGCAGTTTTTAAAGTAAGATATGCAAGTCCCAATCCTGAAATCAGCTTAACCATTCCTTCGATAATCTGGGATACAGCTGTCGGATACATATTGCGCATACCCTCATAATAGCCCCTATAAACCGACATTATACATCCAAACAGCACAGACGGTGCAATTGCAATAACAGCAGGAACAGCATTTATATTTCCGGCAACATATTTGCAGAAAGGATATGCAAGAAGCGCAATTACAGCAGTGGATACCAGTCCTGTTGCAGTAAATAACATAAGAGATATTTTCTTTATCTGCCTTACATCCCTATACTGTTCAAGTGCTATACTTTCGGCAGTAAGCTTTGCAACAGCCGTTGGAAGTCCTGTTACTGATACGGCATATATAATCATGAAAATTCCGTATGCGCATGAGAAATAGCCCATGCCCGTTCCTCCGAGCATATTTGCAAGTGGAATTCTAAACAGTGCGCCGATAACTTTTACTATAACAACTGATAATATCAGTATGACAGATCCATATAAAAAGCCCTGTTTCTTCAAGCAATTGTCCTCCCGAAATTGTCTTTTTATAATTTTTATGTTGCTTGTACTGAATATATGTGTTATAATTTATAGTCGTAACATTAAAAATATCATAATTCAGAAAGGTAGCGGAATAAATGAATTACAATTTTTCAAATAAGGTTAAAGGTCTTAAGCCAAGTGCTATTAGAGAAATTATGAAATATACAGCACTTCCTGAAATAATCCCATTTGCCGCAGGCAACCCTGCGTCGGAAGCTTTTCCTTCCAAAGAAGTTGGAGAAATTACTTCAAAAATTCTCGCTGAAAATCCTATTGCTGCTTTACAGTACAGCATAACTGAAGGTTATACTCCTTTAAGGGAAACTGTTAAAAAGCGTCTTGCAAGCCAGAATTGTTTTAACCCTGACATTGACGAAGTTATAACAACCTCCGGCGGTCAGCAGGCAAATGAACTTTCATGTAAAGTATTTCTTAATGAGGGAGATACACTTATCTGTGAATCCCCTTCTTTCATAGGAAGTCTTAATTCTTTCCGTTCATATGGTGTACATCTTGCCGGTGTTGATATGGATGATGATGGTATTAAACTTGATGTACTTGAAGATACTATTAAAAATAACAGCAATGTAAAACTTATATATGTAATACCAAACTTCCAGAACCCTACAGGAAAATGCATGTCATTTGAAAAACGCAAGGGCGTTTATGAACTTGCTAAAAAATATGACATTGTTATTCTTGAGGACAACCCTTACGGCGAAATTCGTTTTCATGGTGAAAATATACCTTCAATAAAATCACTTGATACTGACGGAAGAGTTATTTATGCAGGAAGTTTCTCAAAGGTTGTAGCACCTGGACTTCGTGTTGGTTTTGTATCAGCACCAAAGGAAATAATTCAGAAAATAGTTGTTTGCAAGCAGGTTTCAGACGTACACACAAATGTACTTGCACAAATGATATGCCATCAGATTATGACCGAATATGATTTTGAGGCTCACCTTTCTAATTTAAGAAATATCTATAAGCGCAAGTGCAACCTCATGCTCAATGAAATTGATAAAAATTTCTCAAAGAAGCTTACAACAACAAAGCCTGAGGGAGGACTTTTCATCTGGGGTACTCTTCCTGATGACTGCGACATGATGGACTTCTGCAAGAGAGCAGTTGAACGCAAGGTTGCTGTTGTTCCTGGAAATGCTTTCATAATTGATGAAACTGAAAAAATCTCATGTTTCAGAATGAATTTCTCAACTCCTTCTGATGAGCAGATTGTCAAGGGTTGTGAAATTATTGGAAAGCTTTCAAAAGAAATGTTTGGTGACTAATCAATGCCCGTAAGAGCCGGTAAAAAAAAATCACGCAAAAAAACAAATATAGCGTATACAACGGAAGGAAGTTATTTATGTCTGAAACAGAAAAGAAGAAAATAATATTCAGCGGTATTCAGCCTACTGGTATATTTACACTGGGAAATTATATTGGTGCAGTCAAAAACTGGGGTAAACTACAGGATGAATATAACTGTGTATATTCTATAGTAGACCTTCATGCAATTACTGTAAAGCAGGATCCTGTCAAATTAAGACAGCAGACTCTCCAGTCATATGCTCTTCTTCTTGCCTGCGGAATCGACCCTGAAAAGTCAATAGCCTTTATTCAGAGTCACAACAGAAACCATGCCGAACTTAACTGGCTTCTTGCTTGCTCAACACAGTTCGGTGAACTTTCAAGAATGACACAGTTCAAGGACAAATCAGCAAAACATCCTGATGATATCAATGCAGGCCTGTTCACCTACCCTGTTCTTATGGCAGCAGATATTCTTGCATACAACACAGACCTAGTTCCAATAGGAATTGACCAGAAACAGCATCTTGAACTTGCACGAAATGTTGCTCAGAGATTCAATCAGAAATATGGTGAGCTTTTCACTGTACCTGATGCATATATTCCTGAAGTCGGAGCAAAGGTAATGTCACTTCAGGACCCAACAAAGAAGATGTCAAAATCTGATGAAAACCCAAATGCAAGCGTGTATATCCTTGATGATTCAGATGCTATCGTCAGAAAGTTCAAAAGAGCAGTTACTGACAGTGACATGGAAGTAAAGTATGCTGAAGGTAAGGATGGAATTAACAACCTTATGTCAATCTATTCTGTAACAACAGGTAAGAACTATGATGAAATAGAAAAAGAATTTGATGGAAAGGGCTATGGTGACTTCAAACTCGCTGTCGGCGAAGCAGTTGCTGATAGTCTTAAACCTGTAAGAGATGAGTTTGCAAGACTTATTGCAGATAAGGCATACCTTAAGGAATGTTATACAAAGGGTGCAGAACGTGCAACAGCTTTGACACAGAAAGTTCTGAACAAAGCTTACAGAAAAGTGGGATTTGTTGATAAATTCTAACTGAATCCAAGCTATTTTTAATGTTTAACACAAATTTACTCTTATTATAATAAAAGTCGCTTTTTGTCATAATTCATATATTCTGATTGGTTCTTAAACGATTCATTAGTTGATATTATACCACTGATGGTTATTTCAGGGTATTTGAGCAAATATTAATTGTTAAAATTAACAATGATTTTTATTTGAATTATGCAAAATAACTATTTTTCACATAGAATACACAAAAACCATTGACAGATTTGAAATTCGGTTGTATATTTAAGTAACGAAAGTAGCGAAAACGTTTGAAAAGAAGTAAATTATATTAAATATATAATAAATTATAAAATTGGGAGAAGTTACTATGGTTTCTATCAAAGACATAGCAACTGCTTGCAGTGTTTCGATCGCTACCGTAAGTAAGGCTTTAAATAACCATAACGATGTAAGTGAGGCTACGAAAAAAAAAGTATGTGAGACAGCAAAAAAATTAGGATATTTGCCAAATTCACAGGCAAGAGCCTTGAAAACCAATCGTACATATAATCTTGGAGTTTTATTTGCAGAGAGTGCTCAACGCGGTCTGACTCACAACTATTTCGGCAGTGTGCTTAACAGTTTTAAAAATGAAGCTGAATATCAGGGTTATGATATTACCTTTATAAGTCAGGACATCGGACAACATGAAATGACATTCTACGAACATTGCAAATACAGAAATGTAGATGGCGTGGTTGTTGTATGTACCGATAATTATGAAAATAAAGGTTTCAAACAACTCCTGAACAGTGATGTTCCTATTGTATTAATTGACTACACAAAGGTAAAACTTTGTTCAGTTGTTTCAGACAATTACGAGGGTGTATCGAGTCTGGTTGATTATGTATACAAAAAAGGGCATCGGAAAATTGCGTATATTTATGGTGATGCATCTGATGTAACTGAGATTCGTTTGAAGAGTTTCAGAGATTCTATGGATCGCTTGAATATAAAAATCAGAGAAGATTATCTGTTGCAAGGCAGATACCACGATCCAAAGCAAACTGAATATCTGATTGACAGGATTATGAATATTGATAATCCACCTACATGCATAATGCTTTCAGATGATTTTTCTTCAATCGGAGCAATTAATGCATTTGAAAAACTTGGACTATCAATACCTGACGATGTATCAATTGTTGGTTATGACGGAATTGTGCTGTCGCAGGTTCTCAATCCAAAGTTGACCACATATAAACAGGATACTGAAAAGATTGGAATGGAAGCTGCCAGAATACTGATTTCCCTGATTAAAAAGGAGATATCAACTGAAGCGGGTCCGATTTACATTCAGGGATGTCTTTTGGAAGGCTCATCAGTCAAGGATCTGAACTGATGATAAGCAAGCTATTATATTTTTAAAATATAATATATTTTTAAGGAGGAAAAACCAAATGATGAATTTAAAGAAGAACATTGCTTTACTTTCTGCAATCGCATTAGCTGGAACTATGCTTGCAGGATGTAACAAAGACAAGCCAGCAGAAACTACTGCTGCTACAGAAGCTACAACAGCTAAGGCAGAGGGCGGCGACGCTACTGAAGCTGCTCCTGAAGGAACAACAGTTGCAGGAACAGATGCTGTAGTTCCAACAAACGACGGTGACAAGTTCACAGTTATGACATGGAACACAGAATTTACTGGTTACGTTGAAGAATACTACCTCAAGGATCACCCACTTCCAGAAGGTGTAACATGGAATCCAGTTTCATTCGGTGTAGGCGGCGGCCAGGCATCACAGTACTTTGATCAGTACATTGAATCAGGTGAAGACCTCGACCTCTTCTGCCTCGAAGCTGACTTTGCTTCAGTTTACCTTGACAGTGCATCAACAACAACTCTTGCTGCTGTTGGTATTGATGAAGCAGAACTCGATGGTCAGTATGCATATACAAAGGATATCGGTAAGGATGCAGCTGGTGCTCTTAAGGCTACAACATTCCAGGCTTGCCCAGGTGGATTTGCTTACAGATCTGACCTTGCTACTAAGTTCTTAGATGCTAAGACACCAGAAGAAATGCAGGCTAAGGTTAAGGATTGGGATACATTCCTTGCTTCTGCTAAGACTGTTAAGGATGCATCAAACGGCGCAACAAAGATGACAGCTTCACTCGGCGGCATCTGGCAGGTATTTGCTTCAAGCCGTAATGAACCATGGATAGTTGATAACAAGCTCGTTATCACTAAGGAAGTTGAAGATTTCCTTGCACTTGCTAAGACTGTTGTTGATGAAGGATATGTTGATCCAGCTATCGCTCAGTGGACAAGTAACTGGCTCCCACTCGGACAGACAGATGCTACAATGGGTTATTTCGTATCTACATGGGGAATTAATGAAACAATCATCGGCACAGCTGCTGGTGGCGAAGGTGGAGCAACATGGGGCAAGTGGGCTCTTTGTGAAGGACCACACGCATTCTACTGGGGCGGTACATGGGTAACACCATCTGCTACAGGTGATAATGCTGATCTTACTGCTGACCTTATCAGATACTTCTGTATTAACGAAGATTCAATGAAGAGCTTTGCATTAGGTTCAGACAGCTTTGTAAACAATAAGAATGTTATGCAGGGTATCGTTGATAGTGGTACATATTCAAATGCAAACCTCGGCGGTCAGGACCAGAACCAGATCTGGATCAAGAACGTTGAAGGAATCGATCTTTCATTCATGTCTGGTTATGACGCTCAGATTAAGAATTCACTTAGCACAGCTTATAATTCTTATGTAAATGGAAACACAGATTATGATCAGACAATTGAATTATTTAAGGATGACGTTGCTGCTAACCTTACAACACTTGATTGGGAAGACTAATATATAATTATATAATTAAATTCCATAACTTACGCTACGGGACGGGATTAATCTCGTCCCGTTTAGTATAATATTTATAATATGTTTAAGGAGTGTGTAACCATGGCTTCCAGAGCGACACTAAGACGTCATAAGTTAAGTTACGCAAAATATGGATACATGTTTATATTGCCATTCTTTGTTGTTTATGCAATATTTCAGTTGTATCCACTTATATATACTTTTCTTATCAGTACTCAAAGAGCAACTGGTAAAGGAAAAGACGCAATGGAGTTTGTTGGATTAAAGAACTTTTCAGAGCTTATACTCGGTGGTGGTCGTACTGCTGAAGCTTTACATAGTGCTTTCGTTCAGAGTTTTAGTACTACCTTAGTAATTTGGATCGGAAACTTTATTCCACAAATTGTTATTTCTTTGTTACTTGCTGTATGGTTTACAGATAATAAGCTTAAAATTAAAGGAAAAGGTTTCTTTAAAGTAATAATGTATATGCCAAATATTATTACAGCAGCTTCTGTTGCTACTCTTTTCCTTGTATTATTTGATGAAGCAAAAACTGGTGTAATTAACAGTACTCTTTTATCATTAAATTTTATTGATGAACCTATCAAATTTATTAATATACATTGGCTTAAACGAGCAACAATTGCTTTTATTCAATGTTGGATGTGGTTTGGTAATACTACTATTCTTCTTATTTCAGGAGTATTAGGTATTAATCCATCATTGTTTGAAGCTGCTGAAATCGATGGTGCAAATAGTGGTCAGGTATTCTTCAATATAACTGTTCCTCTCCTTCAGCCTATTTTTGTATTTACAGTTGTTACCTCTATGATAGGTGGTCTCCAGATGTTTGATATTCCATGGCTTTATAATATTGGTGTTACTAAGGATCCATTCACAAAGACACTTGCTTGCTTTATCTTTGAAAGATATTCAGGCACATTAAAGAACTATGGTATTTCTGCTGCAGCATCAATCATGTTATTTATTATAACAGGTATTCTTGGAATGATCATATTCTATGTACAGAGAGATAAAGATGAGATTGCCTTGAAGAAATTCAGAAAATCTCAGGCTAAAAATGCACTTAAAGGAGGTCTTGGCATATGAAAGAACAAAAGCACAAGACCAAAGCAAATTATATAGAAGGAACCAAAGCTAAATCTTGGATTATATTTGCAATTTGCGTATTAATAACTATTATATGTATTCTTCCGTTATACATTTTAATAGTAAATGCAACGCGAACAAACGTACAGATTCAGACTAGTGTTTCATTTATTCCTGGTTTAAACCTTTTTGAAAACTTTACGAATATGTTATCCAAGAAAGTATACAGACCTTTCTTAGGATTCAGAAACAGCTTCATTATTGCTGCTTCTGCTTCTGTTCTAGCTGTATTTTTCTCTTCACTAACTGCTTATGGTCTTGTTGTTTATGATTTTAAGATGAGGAGTGCTGCATTTTCATTCATCCTTGCAGTACTCATGATACCTGCACAGGTTTCTGGTGTTGGTTTCTTAAGCTTTATGACTAAACTTAATTTGTATAACACATTCTGGCCATTAATCCTTCCTGCTATTGCAGCTCCAGCAACTGTTTTCTTCATGAGACAATACATGAAGGCGTCGTTCCCGCTAGAGATAGTTGAAGCCGCCCGAATAGATGGTTCCAAAGAATTCAGTACTTTCCTTACAATAGGAATTCCGATGATTAAGCCTGCAATTGCATTACAGCTGATTTTTGCATTCATTTTCCAGTGGAACAACTTCTTCCAGCCAAGTATGCTCATTGTTTCTGAAAATAAGAAGACATTACCTATGATGATTAATAATCTTATGTCAGACAGAATAGCAGTTGACTTCGGTGTTGTTTACGTTGGTATTGCATTATCAATTGTACCACTTATTATTGTATATCTCTTATTATCAAAGTTTATTATTGCCGGTGTTGCTCTCGGTGGTGTAAAGGAATAATTACAATTTCTATAAAGATCCACACAAAAATCTGTGTGGATCTTTTATTATAATTGATAAAACTATACAGCAAGCAATCAGCATATGTGTTAAACTGCAAATAAATATTATGTGACCAAGTTACAGAAAATAAATTACATTTATAGTATTATTTAATAAAATATAGTTTTAAAATATACATTTTATGGTTTAATATACAATATACAGTTACAATGTAAATAATGTGCCAGTATAGAAGTATAACATTGTAACTACACTAACATATTGAACTGCTTACAAAAAATAAAATATCACAGAAAGGATTTATTAAAATGATAATCACTCAGGATATCAAATATATAGGTGTCAACGACCATGAAATAGATTTGTTCGAAGGACAATATATCGTTCCAAAAGGTATGTCTTATAATTCCTATGCTATTATCGATGAGAAAATTGCAATTATGGACTCTGTTGATGCTAGATTCACCCATGAATGGTTGGATAATATACAAAACACTCTTGGCGGCAGAAAGCCGGATTACCTGATTATTCAGCACATGGAACCTGATCATTCTGCAAATATAGTGAACTTTGCAAAAACATATCCGGATTCTAAAATTGTTTCCTCTGCAAAATCTTTTGTTATGATGAAAAACTTTTTCGGAACTGATTTTTCTGACAGGCAGGTTGTTGTGGGAGAAGGAGATACTCTTTCACTCGGAAAGCATACTCTTACTTTTTTAACCGCACCAATGGTACACTGGCCTGAAGTCGTCGTAACATATGATAACATAGACAAAGTTTTATTCTCTGCGGATGGATTTGGAAAATTCGGCGCTCTTGATGTTGAAGATGATTGGGCATGTGAAGCAAGACGATACTACATTGGAATTGTAGGTAAATATGGTGTGCAGGTACAGGCTCTGTTAAAAAAAGCTGGTGCACTTGATATACAAAAAATATGTCCTCTTCATGGTCCTGCCCTAACCGAGAATTTAGGATATTATCTTGGACTATATAACACTTGGTCAAGCTATACGCCCGAAACTGAGGGAATTGTAATTGCATATACTTCTATTTATGGAAATACTAAAAAAGCAGTTTTGCAGCTTGCAGATAAGCTTAAGCAAAATGGCTGTCCAAACGTTATTCTCACCGATCTTGCTAGAAGTGATATAGCGGAGGCTGTTGAGGACGCTTTCAGATATAGCAAGATAGTTTTTGCAACTACGACCTACAATTCTGAAATCTTCCCATTTATGCGTGAGTTCATCAATCACCTTACGGAACGCAATTTCAGCAACAGAACTGTTGCATTTATAGAAAACGGAAGCTGGGCTCCACTTGCTGCAAAAGTGATGAAGTCTATGCTTGAGAAGTGCAAAAACCTGACATACGCTGATACTACCGTAAAAATTATGTCCGCTCTTAATGAGGATAGCACTGCACAGCTTAACAGCCTCGCTGATGAACTCTGCAAAGATTATCTTGCTAAGCAGGATTCGACAGCAAATAAAAACGATCTTTCTGCGCTGTTTAACATCGGTTATGGTTTGTATGTTGTTACTTCAAATGACGGCAAAAAAGACAATGGCCTGATTGTAAATACTGTTACTCAGGTTACAAACTCCCCTAACAAAATTGCTGTAACAATTAATAAGGAAAACTACTCGCACCATATTATCAGCCAAACTGGAAAGATGAATATAAATTGCCTTACTGTTGACGCACCATTCAGTGTGTTTGAAAATTTTGGATTTCGCAGTGGCAGAAATGCAGACAAATTTGAAGGTATCGATATTCTTCGCTCCGACAATGATCTTGCATTTTTACCTAGATATATCAATTCATTTATGTCGCTTAAATTAGTTCAGTATGTTGACCTTGACACACATGGAATGTTTATATGCGAAGTAACAGAGGCAAGAGCTATTACAAATGCAGAAACAATGACCTATAGCTATTACTACAATAATGTTAAACCTAAGCCTAAAACAGAGGGCAAAAAGGGGTATGTATGTAAAATATGCGGCTATGTGTATGAGGGTGACGTTCTTCCTGATGATTTCATATGTCCACTCTGCAAACACGGTGCTGCTGATTTTGAACCAATAAAATAATTTTTAGGAGGACAAATCAATGAAAAAGTATGTATGCGACGCTTGTGGTTGGGTTTATGACGAGGAGCTTGGTGATCCAGAGCTTGGAATTGCTCCTGGAACAAAGTTTGAGGATTTGCCTGACGATTTTGAATGCCCTTTATGTGGCGTTGGTAAGGACATGTTCAGCGAAGAATAATTAGGAGGTAAAATCTTATGGATCAGAAATTTTATATTTGTGAAACCTGCGGAAATATTTTTGCTGTTGTAAAAAATGCTGGAGTTCCTATAATGTGCTGTGGCAAGAACATGAAGGAAATTATTCCAGGTACAACAGATGCTGCCGTTGAAAAACACGTTCCTGTTTACAAAGTTGAAGGCAACAAGGTTTTTGTTAAAATCGGTGAAGTAGAACATCCGATGCTTCCTGAACATTATATCGAGTGGGTTTCCCTTCAGACAAAACTCGGTAATCAGAGAAAAGCATTGAAACCTGGTGATAAGCCTGAAGTCTGCTTTGCACTCTGCGATGATGATGAAGTTGAATCAGTTTATGCATACTGCAATATACACAGCCTTTGGAAAGCTTAAAGCTTACTTTCGGAAAATAACCATATATTAAAATTTACAGGCAGTCGGAATTATATCCACTGCCTGTTTTTCATATAAACTAAACTTTTTATTTCTATTTTTCAACTGATACTTTAGTTGTCTTGATAATAATACTGCCAGTTTCCACGATAAACTTCATCAAAGATCTGATGACTTGTAAACTTGCAGGGTACTCCACGAAACAATACATTGTGGTTATCATATTTCCTTACTATCTGTGAACTCATTTCCTTTAACTTTTCACTAAAGCCATCTGCTTCATGGTCTTTAATCTGCTGGTCAGTTTCATAGAAAATATGTATCGACTCATAACATATAATTATATTCCAAATATCTTCTGTTTTCAATGCAAGTAGTTCATTCGTTGATTTTTCAAGAATTTCTTTTCTAACTTCATCTGCTATTGTATCATAGCACACAAAGATTTTGGCTGGATTCTGATATTCTCTATGTATCCTATATTTTTGAGCCAAAGCTGAAAATTTGTTTCTGATAAGAATCTGCTTGCTTTTGTCATAATTATATTCATCCATAAAACTTCTCATATCAAAATAGTCCCATACAACAATCACCAATCGAGTAAGCTCATTTTCTGTGGTATCACAAACATAGTCAAGTATATCAATTCCAAACTCTGTTTTTGACCATTCTGACAATTCTGCCAGCAAATCACTTTTTTGAATTTTTCCATCAATCAAATCAATTACATGATTACACTGTTCTTTATTCAGAAACAAATCAAAACACATCCTTTTTGTCAAAGCTTTATTATTCTTCCGATATCATGCTGTTAAAGAAAACATCATGCTCTTTTAAAGAAAACATAAAATAAACTATTCAAAGACATATTCAAAATCGTAAGGATAATAAATATTCTGACCATCATTATCAGATGGTTTATTATACACAAATCGTACTGGCTTTTCTTCCATAGATCCAATAAATGTACTAAACCAGACTTCCTTCGTTTCACCTGGATCAATTTCAAAATATTCGCCCTTTGAAACTCTTCCAATTGACTTCTTATCTTTAAAAACAGACACGTCATCAAAAAAATATTGATTTTCATATGAAATATTATCATATTCTGTTTTCATAAATAATGAAAAGTCATCCGGACGGAATACAATTTTCTTATCTGTTCGATTTTTAAACCCTACTGATGTATTAATCGAATAGCTTTCACCGTCATCGTAAAAGCTTGTTGCATATGTTAAATTAAATCCCAGTGAAATATTGTCATCTGAGAAACCATCTGAATATTGATCATATTCAGAAAATGATAACCCTGAATACAGCGGAGGAGCATCTAAAGATGAAATCATATCAGCAGTAACTTTCTCACCTATATCAATGCTGAACTGTGACAAAGGATAATCACTGCTATGGTAACCTGATGACACTGTGTCATAGCCAATATTTTTAATTTCTGATACTTCATCTTTTGAAATCTCAAATATCACCGTAACTACATATGTCTCATCCGAGTATACACTCACAAAGTCGTCCTCTGTTACCTGAGGAAGTCCATTAGTCTGAGCATGCATATAATATATCGGAGCTAGATTTGATAAAGCAGTGCTCATAACTAATTCAGAAGGATACAATTCTACAGAATTATTTGTTGTATTTTCAACTTGAAAGTCAACAACTAAAAAGCACATATTCTTTTCTGCTTCGGCTTCTGCCTGTTTAGTATCTAAATCATATGTATCAGAAAATTTGAAAGCATTCATTAACTGCATATCTTTAACTGTTATATTCGCTGTTCCCTCATCAATTTCTTCTGTTGTTTCACTCTCAGTTTCTTCAGATTGAGCCTTCAAAGTCACCTTCTCAGTTACAGATTCAGTATTATAGCTAGTTTCAGGTGCGGCTTCGGTAATTACAGTTTCAACTGTTTCAACACTATAATCTTTAACTGAATTAAATATAATCGCTGCAATAAAAACTACGGTCAAAGGAGCAAATGCAGCAACAAGTCCCTTCACAATAGTTTTGTTTAATATTGTTTTTCCTACGCTGTTCCCTGTAGCCAATGAAACTGCATTATTCTGATCAACAGCTCGCCTAGTGGTTTTTGGTAAAACACCATTCAGCCCAAATGCATCAGGTTCAGGTACAAAAACATCTTCTTCAGGTTCAGTATAAATTTCAGGTTCATCAGGAATTATTTTGCCTGCTTCAGTTAAATAGTTACCCGGTATATTGTCTAACATCTCGTTAGTATCGGGACTTTCAAAATCAGGTATTACTATATCTGGATCAATAATTGCTCCACATTTTATACATTGAGTATTATCTTCTTTATTTATTGCACCACACTTACTGCATATTATGTATGATTTTGACATAGGTTTATCTATACTAAGGCAATACCGCACTATATGTTTCTGTCGATTATCAAAACAGACTCAGTAACGTATTTTCGATGTTTCTCAAATCATCGAAACGTAGCCTGAGGCTTTGTGCAGTATTGCCCTAAAAAGTATAGCTCCTTTCATTAAGATAAATTATTGTAAGCGAAATAACGTTTTAATGTAATTATTCTATACCAATGTAAATTATATATATTATATCACATATAGTAATTACATTCAAGTATATTTTCAAGCATATTAATGACAAACATTTTTATAGTGCAGTAAAAAATTTGCCGTCTGTGATTAACTCACAAACGGCTATAATACGTGGTTTAAAATGAAGCTAGCAGCATGAACATGCAACCTGTACTTTTTTATTTTATCTTATATTTATACCGACATCAAGACTTCAAATTCTAACTTTATCTGCTCAGATATACCCTATATCTTTATTTTTATATCAATAAGCTTCTTAAGAATTTCAAGATCTTGTTGTGTTCTTATTTCTACAATAAACGAACGCCCTTCGCTATATTGCTTTGCATTGTAAATACTGTCTATAATATTTTTTGGAAGCTCGCTTTTTTCAGCAGCAGATACTGCTTTCTCACCAAACACTAAAATACAAGTAAAATAATTTATATTCGGATATAAAAATATAATATTTCTTTCCTTTTTTCCTTCCGTCAAAAATATTTTCTTACACCAGCCAGCCTTCTGAGAATAAATCTTCCACTCCTCTTTTGTTTTTCCATAGTTTTCCATGTATTGCTTAACATCATTCCACATTGCGTGTGATTCCCCTAATGCCTCATTAACTTCACTTACTGATGGCAATAGGTATTTATCGCAGAAAAAACTTAGTGACATAAAATTTCCTCCATTTGTTTTATAAAAACTATTCCTACTATTCTCAAAATTTATTATTGTACGTTAATTATACCATTCTTAATATGACATCTTCATGTCATATTAAGAATGAATTATAGGAAATTATCATTATAACAATATTAAAAAAACGCCGTCTGCAAATTACTCACAAACGGCTATAACACGTAATTTTAAATGGAGCTAGTGACGTGACTCGAACACGCGACCTGCTCATTACGAATGAGCTGCACTACCAACTGTGCTACACTAGCATATAAAAATGAATATGTACAATAGAATTTCAGATAATGATAAACATAAAAAATAAACAAGATGCATATTATTGAACACAACACAATAATTATATTATCAGTAGAAAAAAAAGTCAAGTTAAAAATAAGAAAATGTTTGTATTTTGTATTATTGTGTGCTATAATTTATTCGATAGACTTGTTGTAAGTTTTTCTGTAAATTGTATCTTAAATATTTAATTCTTATATGAATTTGTAAATAGTAAAAAAACTTTATTTATTATTTTCTACATAAATATTTGTTTAGGACAACCGTACAAAAACGTATGAACATGTACAGCTCTGAAAGGATGGTATAAAATGATAAAGAATATCAAGTCAGGTGAGAAAAAAAGTCCTGTTACCATAATCGAAGTTATTGTTATTGCTGTTTTGCTTGTATTTATAATTACAATGATTATAGTATGCTTTACTTTCAAAAATAAAGGCGGTACTCCAAAGGTATTTGGCACATATCTGTATAATACAAAAGCCGTTAATATGCTCCCTGATATTCCTGAAAATACATTGATTTTTGCTAAAGATAAAGAAATTCCTAACATAAAGCCAGGAAGTGTAATTCTCTGCAAAATTGACACCAATACCGTTCTGATTAGAGTACGTGAAACTCTTGAGGAAGACGGCAAACAGTTTTATGTTGTCAGATTTGATACCTCCCCTATTAATGAAACCTTTAAAATATCCAAAGATGATGTAGTTGCTGTTGCATTGAAACAGGATTCAAACATTGGAAAAATAATAGCATTTGCAACGACTACCTCTGGTATTCTGCTTATTATCATTATTCCATGCTTCCTTATAATTCTGTTCCAGGTTATCAGAATTGTAAACATCAAACGTCTTGAGGAACAGGCATCTTCTATTGATGATATAGATGAAATTATTTTCTCCAGAAATCAGGAAGAGGAAATGCCTCTTAAGCTTACAAAGCCGGTTTTCCATGAAGATGTCACAACTAAAATTCCTGTGCTGAGTGTTGATTCAAAGGGCAAGGCGGATTATTCACTTCATACTGCAAATACAAATACGAATAAAGCTCCTGACCCTCTTTTTACTTCTGAAAGATACACAAACCGTGCTGCTAATCAGCGTGAAAATGTTAATGCAAAGTCTGTTTCTTTTGAAAGGCCGACCAACAATGACCAGGCAGGGTTTTATCTCAACAAGCCTACAAAAATTACAGGTAATCAGTCAAAATCCAAAGTTGATGACTTCTTTGAGACATATAAAAACGGCAATTTTACTCCGAATGACAATGTTCATACGAGTAATAAAGCCGCTGAAAAGCCTGAAAAGGTTTCTGCCGTATTTACACCGTTCATCAGCAATGTTATTCCTGATGAAATTGCAAGCGTTCAGGAAAAGGTTGCTGAAACTAAATCTGCATCATTTGATGACAGCGTGAAGGCGTTCTATATAAAAGAAGAAGCTTCTTCAGGGCAGTATGATACTGGTCATCTGAAAAGTGTTGATACAATTCCTGAAAAGGCAGTAATTCCAAAAGAAACAATTGCACCGCCTAAACGTAAAAAGAACAGCAAAACTCTTGATGAACTTATGAGTATTATTGATAAAGAAGAACACAAACTCAAAAAATAAAATCAGTATCGCAGTTCATATTTTAAACCCAACAACATAAAAACTCCTCCTATGGTATAATGAAATAGAACCATAGGAGGAGTTTTTATGCCAAGATAATATACATATAAGCATTATACTCATATCCTACTCTTATACACAATACTGTTCAAGCACATTTCTTAATGCATTTGCACTGGCATTATGGATTTTTTCAACGTGGAAATTGTACTTTTCTGCCTTTTGATTAACTTGTATCACCATTTTGTGCGAACAAGTATTGGTAAACACAACAACCAGATCAGGCATCCCCAACTTACTCTCAAAGTCCGCAGGCATCTGCGTAAAAATCTTTGACTTACATTTATATGCTGAGCATATATCCTTATAACGTGTCGCCATACGGTCGTTTCCACCGACAACTACTACACTCATTTTTCACCATCCTTTTTTGTTTTTATCATAGGTTAGCAATTGCTAACCTATGTATACTATACCACAGCGTAGTTGGTTAGTCAAGGGAAACTTAATTTCCTTTTTTTAATTGAAAAATAATCAAATTTGTGCTATGATAAATATAAATAATTACGGAGGCGTTAGTATGATTAATATTCAAAGTATAGCTTTGGGACTGTCATTACCACTTTTGGGGACAATTCTCGGTGCATCTATGGTTTTTCTAATGAAGAAAGAAATAAATCCTAATATTCAAAAGGCACTGCTTGGATTTGCATCGGGAGTAATGGTTGCTGCTTCGGTATGGTCGCTGATTATTCCATCAATAGATATGACCGAAGAAAGCGGAAAAACAGCATGGGTTCCCTCTGCTGTAGGATTTCTTCTCGGAATAGGGTTTCTGCTTTTGCTTGACAGTATTATACCACATATTCATATAAACTCAGATAAGCCTGAGGGAGCAAAGGCAAAATTAAAAAAATCCGTTATGTTAATACTTGCTGTTACTCTTCACAACATCCCAGAAGGTATGGCTGTCGGAGTTGTTTTTGCGGGAATGGCAACAGGAAGCACAGCTATTACAGCTGCAAGCGCATTTGCTCTTGCAATAGGAATTGCTATACAGAATTTTCCTGAGGGCGCAGTAATCTCAATGCCTCTTGTAGGAACTGGCATATCAAAGAGAAAAGCTTTTACATACGGTGCTTTATCTGGAGTAGTTGAGCCAATCGGGGCAATAATTACTATTCTTCTAACCTCACTCATATTGCCTATTTTGCCATACATACTGTCGTTTGCAGCAGGTGCGATGTTTTATGTTGTTATCGAGGAACTTATTCCAGAAGCTCAATCAGGAGAACATAGCAATATTGCCACAATCGGCGCAGCTATTGGTTTTGTGTTGATGATGATACTTGACGTGGCATTAGGATAACAAAAATTAATTATACTGCCAACCTGTTTTTAATATTTAAAACTTTTTATCAATTCATATATTCATTATACAACCGCACTCAAACCTTACGTCAAACATGCTTAGTTTCAACGGAATGATTGATCTATTCTTTTGGTTACATTTCTTAAATTAGTACAAAACATTTAAAAAGTTCGGTTTAATGACGCAATACAGCGCTTCGGGATTAATCTGAAGGGCTGTTGTTTTTATTCTTTAATTTGATCAACTATTTCTGATGTTTTCATAAGAGAAGCAAATCTTTCTCCTAATGCTGCCATAAAAGCATAATGTGAATTCTCGGCTGATATCTTAATGCCTCTGTATGTAACTGCCCTGTCAGCACAAGCATCGTCGGCAAGCATTATTGTGTACCCTAAATCAAATGCTGCCCTAACGGTTGTATCAACACACATATGTGACATCATTCCTGCTACGACAAGGTTTTTAACACCAAGCGCTTCAAGAGTTTCCTTGAGATTTGTTTCATAAAATGAACTCGGGCGTTTCTTTTCTATTACTGTTTCTGTCTCCAATGGTCTTACATACTCATGAAATTCACCTAAAGAAGTGTCCTCTGCATTTATAAGGTGTTTCACATGAATAACAGGAAGTCCTTTTTCCCTAAATGCACTTATAAGTTTTCCGGCATTTTTTGAAGCCTCTTCTGGATTTTCAAGGCGACCGTCTCCCACAAAGTACATGTTCTGAATGTCAATAAGCAAAAGTGCAGTATCCGTCATTTTAAATCCTCCGTACTTTCATATAAATTGAATAATCACATAATTTATTTTATAATTATAATTTATATCTATCTACAAAATTATGTAAATTATTTTTATGTCATTTGTTAATATGAATATCCGTTTAATCGTTGTTGCCGCAAGATAAATAAAGCAAAATTATTAAGCTTATTACTTTTTTTCTCTTGGTCTGTTCATAACTAAAAGTTCGGTAAATCTTTTTTGTGAAGGAAATCCTGAAAGCTTTTCTTTGGGGGTGAACGCTTTATCAAAAGCTTCAGCTTTTTCCATATCTACCTCGTAAACCTCATCTTCAAAAAAACGGCCGCTGATTCCGTTTAGTGAACCATTTGTAAGCTCACACGCCAGAAGTGGTGCTGCATATGTATTCCACGACGTTGCTATCGAAAAAGTTTCAGCACAAACAAAACCAACTCTTTTGTAATACTCAGGATCACCGTAAATAATAATTGCATTGTACCCTGAATCCTTTGCAATTTTCTTTGTATGCTCAATCAGCTTTGCGCCTATACCCTTACCCTGATACTGCGGCAGGATTGACAAAGGGCCAAAGCTGAGAACAGGATACTTAACATTATCATCACCGAGAATATGTGCCTTTGTGTACATAATATTCCCAACTATTGTATCGTCACAAATAGCCACAAAATCCAGTTCCTTAACGAAAGCCGGTGATTCTCTCAAAATATGTGCAAGGTAATGCTCATCGCAGCCGGGAACATAATGATTCCAAAAAGCCTCACGGGTTAAGTTTTCAACTTCTCTATAATCTTTTTCAACTTCATTTCTAATAGTGATTTCCATAAAAATCTCCTTCTGTCTCGTACCTCGTCAGAATTATTACTTGTGTTTATTTTGCATATGTTTTTGTATAATAGGGCAATACCGCACAATACGTTTCTGTCGATTTTCAAAACAGGCTCAGTAACGTATTTTCGCTGTTTCTCAAATCGTCGAAACGTAGCCTGAGGCTTTGTGCGGTATTGCCCTAGCCATTATTTTACCATACTTATTATTGAATTTCAATAATAAGTATGGTAAAGCTAAAATTAATTGCCGCTCACCCCAATGGAGCAAGCGACATATTGTGCATACTTATTATTTTAGCTGTTTCTCAAATCATCAAAACGTAGCCTGCGACGTTCGCTGTATTACCCCCTAAATAAATTTATATTTAGGTTTCTCCTCTTTGAACATCCAATATCTGAGATAATCGTCAAGAATAATACCCACTCCTGATAACATAAACCATATTACTGATGCGCCAATGCAAATCTGTCCTAGAAAATTGAATGGCTCATTTGTGTAATCCCAAACGTTCCATCCGAACCATATATTTACAACGCATCCCGTTATAAATTCAAGAATTGTTGTGATTAATGCGCTTAACAGCATTTGCAATGGCAAAGGTATTTTCCACGAAAAAAATTCATTTAATCCGCCCATTGCTACAAAGCAGACTCCGCCAAGAATAAACATGCTCCAATGTGTCCAGCCTCGTGACAATATTTCTATAATCTGAAACAGCAAACCGCCGATTCCCCAAAGTATCATATATTTTATAAATCGATTAACCATTTTAACCCCCGCTCCTAGTGAAAAATTAATTTTTCAAGCTATAACTCCATATATGTCAATCTAATTACTATATATAATCTCCACTTATGCAGCGATATTACTTTTAAAAGCCATAGAAATTTCATGTAGAACTGTATTATTTTTCAGCACTGACATATTTTCCTCTGCATATATTTCTGCTTGCATACTATAACAATATTCCTAGACGTTATAATTATGATTATGTATTTAATTAAAAACTTTTTTAACATTATTACACAAAACTGTTGACATATTTTATTAAAATTGTTATTATAAAATTATTGTTGCTATTAAACATCTACTTCAATAAAGAATAAATATATTCATCTGTCTTAGGGGGACGATTAATGTATTGTGAAAAATGCGGACAGCAGGTTACAGGCAGGTATTGTGAAAATTGTGGTCATGACAACGATCCACAGGATATTTACAATTATGAAACAGGTAATCTTAAGTATAAACCTATAACCAGAAATTCTATGCCAACATGGTTAAAGGTAATACTAGTTTTTGTTGGTTTAGGTTTGTTAGGCAAATTTTTGACATATGCAACTATTTCAGCTAATATTTCACCTGAAAATGTTGTTGAGAATTTAGATGACCCTGTAGATGTGTTTACAATAGGAGAATTAAAAAATTATAATATAGATTACTCAATAATTGAGCCTGCAAAAAGTGGATGTTCATTCCGTACTACAAAATGGGGAATGTCAAGTGATGAAGTAATCAAATCTGAAACAGCAACTTATAAAGAGTCAGATGATGTGTCTACTTGTTTATTTTCAAAAGTATATTTTGCAAAGGATTTTAATGTTCCGCTTATTTACAGCTTTAAGGATGAAAAATTATTTAGGGCAGTTCTTTTAAAGGATTATGAATTGGAGAATTATAAAGATTGCTATAATCAATATACATATTTAAAATCAGAACTGGATAGCTTTTATGATGATAACAGCACCCGAAATGGTGATGAAGATGTTGTTGATCCAAAGCTTGAAGATGAATTTGCTTCTTATTATGAATGGACAAAGGATGACACAAGAATTACTCTAATGCTTATTAAGAAAATAGATTATTAAGAAAATAGATTATGAAGAAATGACATTATTTTTATACTATGAAGATATCAATTATCAGGATAATAGTGAATCTTAAATTATGTCCAAGTAATTTGACATAATTTAAGGAGAAATATATTTATGAGCAAAAGTTCCATAAGAAGTGTTGTAGTTATTTGTGTAAGTTTATTTATATTAATTTTTCTATGCATTGTATATATAATCGACTACAATAATTATTATAGAAGCTTGAAAGAAAAAGAATATCTTAGTATGCATAAGTATATTGAAGAAATGCATAAGTATATAAACAATAATAAAGATAGCTTTACAAAAGTGATAAATTATGAAATAGAACAGTACAATAAAGACAATACCGACAACAGAATTTCAAAATCTGGTGATTTTCAGAGTGATAGAGATATTGTTATTCAAGTGCTGAATGAAAGAAATGCCGAAATATACTATAACGAAAATTATGATGAAATTATGGTCTCTCAACATTTTTATGGAAATAAATATATAGTATTTTTGACTTTTTGTGATACAGAAAAACTAAATATTGCTGCTGACTCAGATTGCATTATTGAAGATGATTATTATATATCTATAATTTTTCACCCTCGATGTTAATTGTGGCGATTATTGGTCTTTACATAGCTTATTATTCAGTCAAAATATTAACATGGATATTGCATTAACGATACAATCTAATACCTTTTTAAAAAACTGAAGAAATTATTCTTAAAGATACAAATACATATTCAAAAAGTTAAAAACAGCACCTCAGGTTTTTAAGACCTGCGGTGCTGCTTTATTGTGACAATGTTGCTCGAGAATTCATAGAATGAATTAGAAATCTGTTGATTTCAATAACCGAAAGGAGTTTGTATTAAACTTATGTATATTGAAAATACAAAATATGCAATGCCTTCGATGTCACCGATGACGCCGACATCTCCAATGATACCGACATCTCCGATGGCACCAACGTCTCCGATGGCACCAACGTCTCCTATGATGCCAACATCTCCTATGACACCAACATCTCCTATGACACCAACATCTCCTATGATGCCAACTTCTCCTATGACACCAACATCTCCGATGGCACCGACGTCCTCAATGGCTTCAATGTGTTTAATGTCTGCATTTCCGGAAAGCACCCCTATCGGAATGGCATATGTTCCATTTCAGAAGTGGGAACAACCATTTGCTGAAAATGTAGCCCTCGAAAAGGGAACAATATTTCCAAGCTTAGATTTACCTTTCAAAGGTGGGGAGGTTTATAAGAATGACAAATGAAAGCCTTATGCAAGTAATTCAGATGTATGATTTTTATCTGGATGAATTAGTACTGTATCTTGATACTCATCCTAATTGCAGAATTGCCCTTGATGAATTAAAAAAATACAGGGAGTTAAGTGTTGCAGCTCATGAAGCATACATTAAAAATTATGGCCCAATTACGGCAGAACAATCTGATACAACTACCAGTTTCACCTGGGTTAAGGATCCATGGCCTTGGGAAAGGAGTGAAAAGTAATGTGGAATTACGAAAAAAAATTATTGTATTAATGTTATAAGTATATAAAAGTTGCTTAATCTACGTGGTTTATGCGGCTTTATTCAATATATAATGGGTGACTGGTACTTTTGTGAAGTATCATTTACATTTTAAAATTGAATTTAAATCTAGTTTTTTTAACCAAGTTCGCTTTTTTAAAAAAATATTATAGATAATGCTTTAAAAACTATTGACATCATTGTAGATTTGTGTTAAAGTAATAAAGAACGGATGTTCGTTATTATGCAAGTGTTAAAAGATGAAGTTCGAATGCAGATTTTAAAATCAGCTGAGAAGTTGTTTTGTGAGAATGGCTTTTTGGAAACGACAATGCGAAGCATTTCAAAAGAAGTTGGAATCAGTGTAAGTAACCTTTATTTATATTATGAGAATAAAGAAATGCTTTTTAATGCGGTAGCAGATCCAATCTTTAATCAAAACATCTCGGATTTTGCAGAGTTTATAGAGCATGAGGATGAACTGGATAAATTAAATCATAATATTAACTTTATAATTGGAAAAATAATATTATCAAGCAGGCAAAGATTTCTTCTTATATTTGAGAAAAGTAAGGGAACGAAGTATGAAGGTTTTCATGATGAAATGATTGCTCAAATTCAAAAGCATATTGTTAAGCAGATGAATGACAAGGTTTCTGATAAGTATTTGTTGTCAAATATTTTTGCTACAAATCTAGTGGATGGTATTATTAGTATTATTAAGGCTCACAAAGATGAGGAGCATTTTGAACAAAACTTACAGCATCTAACAGATTTCTATTCAGAAGGAATTAAGCAATTTTTAAAATAGCTGCCTATTGGCAGTTAATTATATAAATCAATAAGGAACTGACGTTCCTAAATGAAAGAGGTTATAATTATGGATTTGAAAAAAATTTTGTTTACAGAAGAAACCAAAAAATCGGTAGTTTTATATCAAAAACTCTTAAAATGGCTGGATAGTCCTAAGAGGAAAAAATATAATAATCCGGTAAAGCTTGTCGGTAATGCTGGTATTCACGAGGGACAAGTGGTGCTTGAAATTGGTTGTGGCTCTGTCCTGCTATAATTGTTTCGGATTTCGCTTTTTTCTGGTATAATCATATCCGTCCGCATACTTTTAACAAAGGCAAAACACCTTTTCAAAAATGCTGCTCTGCTTAATTACTTTGGACTATACTGTTACAATTTTGCTTGACTAGGACAAGCAGCATTGATGAAACGATGAAGCGACTGTCTGATGACGGCTATCGTGTGCAAAACGGTAAATTTATTACAATCCGTGCGCCGAAACATGATAGGTGTATACGCATAATCTGACTGGGCAACGGTTACTCGGAGGAAGATATAAAATACCGCTTATAGAATCATGATAAGGAATACAGTGTTCCTGCAATCATGCAAAAGTATAAAGGAATTCAGCTTGAATATGCTTTATGCTTGAGACAGGTTCAGATTATTTTTTATCATAAGCAGACAAATCCAAATAAATATTCTGTGCGAAATGTTCAGGATATGGGAAATATTCTTACCCATATGTATCAGCATGGTATATTCAGCAGGGATGATTTTAACGACAGAATTATCTGGGTTACGAACATGCTAAGGCTGAAATGGAACGGCTGGAAAACAGATTGCTTCTGTTCAGAAAATTGCATATGACTGCGCTGTGTTTTCAGTGATTAATAAAAAATTCCTGACGTAACTGAAGAGGAACGTCAGGAATATCGTCGGACTGCTTACTGCCGGCAATATGATGCTGATAGTATTGAAAAGCAGTTTTCTGAACTCATGCAGAAACAAATTTCTGTTACAGCAAATTATGAATCTGCAAAACAGCAGCTTTCACATTCAGAAAAAAAATTTAAGCCAGTATGACCTTTATATGGCTGATGATTATTCAAAAATCGTTGAACAAGTTCTGGCAGAACGGCAGCTTACAGCTGAAGTTGAACAGCAAAACGGAAATAGTTCAAGAGATTATTATATAAGATAATATTTTTATCCGCACTGACCTTTTGCAAAGCAATCAAACAGTTAACAAAGATTTTGATTACATTTGATTACATAAGGATAAGTATATAGAAAAATATTATAGTTAATCCTAATGATTTATGAAGTTTCTTGTCCAGGAGCAAAAGAGAGAGTTCGTATGGGCTATGTCCATTCAGACTGTCTCTTTTCTCATTATTGATGTGATTCATCATAAGTGTTACTTTATCATCATCTAAATCAGCAAATGAATTACCTTAGGGAATGATGTATCTTATATATGCTCTAGCATTGTGATGAATTTACAATTGAAGTCAAGCTGACCAAGGCGTTAACAAAACCATATCAGTATTTACACTGCAATGGCTTTGTGATGCAATGGGCTGACGTATTTCAGTTCAGTATCACTTTTACGAATATCATACTTGTTTTGCACAAGTGCAGTAATAAAACAAAATAACAGTTTTTCAAGCCAACTTTAGTAAGCATTACTTTGATTAATGGGATGAAAATACAAATTTCTTATAAAAATAAAATATACATGCTAAAAAAACTGCAACAAAACATAAAGCATAAAACAATTTTTCAAAATAAATATTTATACTAGTATGTAACACAGCTGTGCGTATACCCTTTTCTGTCTTTATTATTGATTCATATCCGAAAAAATTTTTATTATATTTAATGTTGATATCATCAATGTTTATTTCCTGTTTTTTATTAAATTTAACTATTGAATTTGTAAAAGGAATTTATTCTTCTTTTAAGAGATTTCCATTAAAATCATAAGTTAATTTTTCTTCTCTGCCATTAACATAAATACAAATTTGATCATTTTCACATTTTAAAACAAAACGGCCTTTTATCCTTTTATTAATAGTGTTTTTTAAATTATTATTATCATATATGTAAACAATAAGGTTATCTCCAGATGAACCTATTCCAACAGCAATTTCTTTGTTACTTGATATTCCAAATCCAGTAACATCACAACGATTTAATATCATAAGAAGTAGTAATATTATTATTACTAAAATAGGTAATAAACACAGTAATTTTTTTAAAAATTCCATTTTAAATTCTCTTTTCTAAATATGTAATACTTAAATTACCAAATACACTTATGATGAAATTATCAGAGGTAAGAATTTAAAGATTTTTCGTTTGTTAAATTTCATGAATAATAACCCCATTATCTTTTAACGTTGTGATTTGTTCTTCAGTCAATATATTTTTTTCAATTGTTAACTCTTTTAAGCTTGGTATGTTAAGTATCGATTCATAATCACATATTGCATCGTTGTTTACTATAGAAAGATTTTCAAGACGTTCAAGCTTAGTCAATTCTGAAATATCAGTAATCTCTGTATAGCCAAAATACAATTCACGTAAGTTTACATAGTTTGATATTCCGGATATATCTTTAGTTGGTGATTTTATCTGTAAGTATTCAAGGGTATCATTAATAGCTGCATTATTAAATGACATTGGAAGTGGACTTGAAACAAAAATATAAGACAAATTATCCATATTGTTAAAAATAGACATATCATTTATGTTTACATATGTCATAT
>JAEWWT010000022.1 GCA_023396225.1 Bacillota bacterium | reverse complement strand
TATTTGTCATTCTCTCCGTCACCCTCGCTAATACTAAATAGCATTTGATTGCTGTTTGTCAAGGGCGGCGAATTTTTTTGCACTTTTTCATTTTAGGTCTTGACTTTTAATAGTTAGTCTTTCATTTCTAAAAGTACATCCATAATTTTATCCAATTTAAGCCATATCTTAGTTTGCTCGTTCATAAACTCCTGTTTGCTTAAGTACTGAATTTTGACATCATTTATCTCATTTCTCTGTTCATCTATACTGCTAAAAGCTTTTTTGAGAAAGAAACCGATTATAGATAATAGTATACCTATAGCTGAAGCACCTATTGTAATTATTAGCGTTGTTGTATCCATTTGTTATATATTCCTCTCGCCTTCATATTTATTTTTAATATCGATTATTTTAGGCGATGCCAAGAATACAAAACACTTCATATTATCCTCTGAATTTTTATATGTTTTCATAAGCATACTGCCATATCCTAAATTAAGCAGTTCTGTTACCGCTGTATAACTTCTAATAACTATAGTATCTTGATTGCTTAAATCCTTGTAAATTTCAGCATTCCAATATTTCCACTCTTCTCTATTATCGATACTATGGTCATCCTTGCCATACAGCTTAACAAAAGAATTATATATATCTAGCACATCAGGCTTTGCAATAAATGTGTATACAGGCATATCATTATCAAGGTTAATATAAGCCAATAACCCCAACATCTTTTTAGTTGCCATAATCTTTAAGAGCTTCTGTGACTTAATTTTTACTAGACCGTTTCCATTGTTATTTTCCATTAAATTTTATTCTCCTTCATCTTCATCATTTTCATATTTTATTACATTGCATTTATTATCCAGTTTATAAATATCAATACATTCAGGATTTACTTTCCTTAAAATGCTTATTACCTTTTTCGTGGTTTCAGCTTTAATTGCTGATAGCTCATCATAAGTATAATCACAACTTGAATAATTGCATTTATACAAGAGGTAATCCATAACATTAATTCTATGTAATAATTTATTAAACTCCATTTCATCGAAAGTCTCGTCATCAGGTGAAAAGTTAATCATTATTTTGCTCATTATTCTTATTACTTCCTTTTGTTATTCTCTTGAATTTTAACTTGTCCCACGATAAATTAATATCATATCCCAACGGGTCATAATTTTCTGTTGCCTTTTCCATTGCTAAATATCGTTCTGCATCTGTACTACTGTCAAATATCAGCCTATCGCCATTTTGTTTATTAACCAGTTCTACCATTATTTACTTATTACACTTTCTTTCATAATTATTTTGATTTTGGCAATATCAGCACTCTAACTATTTATTAAAGTGCCGATGCAGAGGAATTTCTCACTCTTAAAATAACATCCATCGTGTTATTATTACTGCCACAGGTATTTTTGCGTTTATTTTTTAAGGAGGGAAGATTTGCACTCCGAGAAAATACCAAACTCTACTAAATTTTAAAATGACTATTTAAGTCGTTATTACCAATCTTAAAGTACACGAAAAAGGCGATGCACAAACACCGCCAATCCGTGAATTTAAAAAGATAAGAAAGAAAAAAATATATGAATATAATAAACAGGTTCCCCTGCTATTACTAAAATTAAAGCGATACTCATAGCAGTACCGCTTTTAAATTGGCTATCATACCGACAGTCTTTTAAAAATATTTTTGTCAAAGGTATTGACACGCTAATAATTGTATGGTATAGTGTATTATAGGAATATTATACTTATTTTAATAAAATTAATATCCCTGTTCAACTAAAAATTTATCAAGATTCCGCAAAGATGAATTTAATAACTCTGTTTTGCCTAGCTTGTATTTTGATAATATATAATCAGGAATATCTGTTTTCTTTGCTATCCAGTTTTGCTTAGTACCACAATTGCCTAAAAAGAATAGATAACGTTGACGTACTTGCTCTTGTTCTAACATTTTTCAATTCACCCTTTCTATAATTTAATTTTATAACAATAAAATTTGTATACGATTATTTTTGTAAAAAGCTTGACATTTACTATAAATATATGATATAATAAATATGTATATATAAATGTACTCTTCTCCTATAATATGATTTGTAAATATTTAATAAAAAACACCGCAAACCCTTTATTTAAGGGATTTTACGGTGCTTTCTTTTTATGTTTTTTCTCTATTTTTTAGAGGTTTTTGGAAATAATTCAGGAATATTCTTAGCATATTCATTTATTGTTTCATATTCATCTCCAGATGTAGCATTTTCAAAATTAACATAACAACATAACACATCAAGGTTTTTTTGTTCCTTACCTGTTCCGCATATTGTAATTAATTCTAATTCAATGAGCTTTTTAATACTTGTTTTGAAGGCTCTGGATTCTATATCCGCCATTTTGCAAATTTGAGTTTCTGTAATCTGCTCTTTTTTCCCTTTACATATATAGAATTCCTTACCGCATTTTCGAGATAAGCCAAGCAATACACAAAATACTCTTTGACTATTACTATCTGGTATCAATTCCTTAATCTGTTTTATTTCATTCTTATTGATTATTATTTTATTTTTAATATCATCTAAAAATTTTATCTTTACCAGCCTAGCAGTAGATTTAGAGTTTGTTATTTTTACCTTTGCTTTTTCACGTCTAACTTTTAACTTCTCAGCCTTTTTTATTAAAGCATCATTATCAGTTTCGTTTTCTTTCGTCCACTCAATATTATTAGTCCTATTGATAATATCTTTAGGGAAGCTGTTCCATAATATAGCCTTATTTTTTGTTGTAATTAACTCTTTTTCGGTATAATAACCTGCTATCATATAATCAAGCACTTTATTTACATTAGAACAAATGCTTAATAATTCGTATTGACAGTGATTAAAGAAAAGCTTATAAATCATATTATTTTCATCTTTGTTGTTTTCATCGTCCTCATTTTTATAGATTTCATTTGAAATAATACCATATTCCTCTTGTAATTCAATCAATTTTGCTGCGATTTTTTTATAAGTTTCATTGTAACAATTAACCTTGTCTTTAATTAATTTTGTGAAATCAAATTTATCAGCAGCAACAAAATCAACACTTATATTCCCAATTTCTTTCTGCATATAGTCGCATATCTTCTGTACATTACATTCACGGTATTCATATTTCCTAGCCTTTTTAAGTTTATCTGAAGATGCTCCTATAAGTTCAGCATTGCTGACAACTTTTTTATCCTGACTCAACTCCTTCTTTTTAAGATATTTCATCCATTCAGGCTTTTTGTATTGACCAACTAATTTTAAAATATCACTCGGAATAGTTGCTTTTTCTCCAGTTTTTACAAAATCAATTGTTAAACTTCCGATGATAGACATAATTTTTATATAATCTTGAATTTCTTCTGTTTGAGGTAAAGACCATAGGACACTTATTTTATTAACTACATTTCCGATGTTATTTTTCATGCCGACTACGTTTGTTTTGATTAATTGTTTAATATCATTTATTGGAATACCAATTTTACTCTCTTTTTCGCATTGTTCATCTTCAAACAAAATTGTATTGGCTCTATTTCTTTCAGCAGCTGAAATAATAATATCGTTTGAAACAGTAAGAATATGGTCACCATCATAGTCAGCACTATTAAGCTTCATTGCTAGACTATCTTTGATACTTGTAACAATGCCTGTTTCTTGATATTTGTACCACTTGCACATTTCTTCGTTTTGCACAACATTTACTACTTGATGCTCATTGGCGATGTGCGGACTGCGGATAACATCAATTTTTGATATACTTCTTCGATACCACTTATCTGAATCAGTAAGCTTATTGCCTTCTTTATCATAAATATCAGCTGCGGTATAAGACTTGTATCTGCTGTTCCAATAGTTTGAATAAACCTCATAAGCATTTAAAAGACCTGTTACTTCTTGTCCGAATGCCCACTGAGCCAAACCAAAAATGTCAGGGGAAAATACTTGATAGTTTCCATTAACCATAATTTTTGAACAACAACACCGTCTTTTTATTTCTCTTAAATCATCCTTTATTGAATCTTTAATATATGTATCATTACATAAAGAACGATTTTTTAATAATGCTTCATAATACGGCGGTGTTTTATTTCCATTTTTACGTTTATCGGTATCATCATCTTCAAGACCTCTAAACATTAAAAACTCATCAATATCAGTGCTGATTTTCTTAACTTTTTCTATTGTTGGCTTACATAGCTTTTCAATTTCATCATCACTGAATTGTAGTGTCTGCATAGGCTGATATGCAGTCAGAGCAACATTTTTCAATTCCTTTACTGGCTCGCTATATTCAGAAATATTAAATGTTCGCTGATATCCATGCAGTTCTGTTTCAAAAGCAGTTTTCCACGCTTGAATATTCACTCCACCAAATTCATTTTTGCCGTACATGTCAGCAAATTTGAACTGACTTCTTGTTAAAATAGCATCAATAGCTTTAATGTCATACAAAATATTATCAATGCCTTTTATCTTAGCTTTTGGATATTGTTTAGCAAAATTTTTTAAATCGAATGCATATAAATTTCCTTTTAGCCCAGCAATACATCTGAATTGAACGGCTGAAGGAATATAATCTAATTTTAAATCCGTTTTCCATTTCACCATCATCTGAACGGACACAAGACCCGCACCGTCAAACGGTAAAATCTCAAAAGCTTTCTTCACATCATTATCAACGCTATACTCATAATGATAATTTTTTCCTCTTTTGTTGTAAACCTTAACTCTTTTTACAATATCAAAATTTTCAGTAATTGATGTTTTATAATCTTCAATAACAACTATTTTCGGCATTGTTACAGGAATAGAATCTGTTGAAGCTAGTCCATAATAGCTATTAAATTTTGCAAAGACCTTATGTTCAGCATCAGCTGAAATACCACATAATAAAATTTCATTTGCCTTATCAAATAAACTTTCATTGATAAATACAGCCTTTTGGCTTCTGACGGAAGAACTGCTACACATTAAGTATTTGTATCTTATATTGTTAAATGTAATTATACCATAATCCTTAGTATTATCCACTTTTACTAGTTCTTCAAATTTAGTTGTGTTTTTTCCAACCTTTAATATAATTATGTCTTTAATAAATGGAATAGTTGTTCGTGCCTTTTTACTTTTTTTGTTTTCCTTTTTCTCAATCGCATCAGCAGATTTGTCATCATTATCAGCAAGACTTAAATGTTGTACTATTCTGATTAATTCTGATTCTCTTACCATTATACTGGATTTATTCACTTCTTTTTGATTATCCATATCTAAACTGGCTGAAAAATTATTTTCATATAAATCCTTGACGTTAAGTCTTATCACTTTTACTAGATTTGTTTCTTTTCCCATTTTATTCCTCACATTCTTTTATTCATTTTATTTTTCTGTTCTATCACACATTAATATAAATCATCGTAATCATCAGCATAATCGCTAATACCACTATTTACAACAGATTTTCTTTCTTTCTGGTCATAAATATCAAAACCATATATTTTAATTTTTCTTTGACGTTCGACTTCCATATCATCGGAATTGTTATCATCAGTAAGCTTAGCTATATCAATCCCATCAAAATATTCAGATGATTCCATTTCTTTTTTATCCTGATTTTTAATAAGCTCTTTTGTAATCTTCAAACTTTCTGGAATAACATCAGAAGATGATTCTGCCATACCATATAATTCATATGGATTTTTCTTTCTCCATAAATCTGCTTCAATTTCACATTGCTGCTCAGCCATTTCAATAAAACCAGCATTGAATCTTTTTGTAATTTCTGCATCAGATAATCCAAATTGACTTTGAAATTGTTTTATTTGCTCTTGATGTACATCGTCATTTCCAACGGTCTCTTCGTCAAAAATATCAATATCATCTCCAGATAAAAGGTCTTCAAAAGCTTCATTATCTTTTTCATTCAATATATCGTCAGAAGTATCCACAGTATCTACATCACCAGGAACAGCATTAACAGTAGGAATAATAGTAACTTTTTTATCATCCTTTGGTTTTCCGATTCGATGACGTTTATCTTCACTGGGTTCATCAGATTTTTTCTTCCTCATGTTTGGCTTAGTAATATCATCAAATTTATCAATAGTAATACCTCTGCTTGCTAAAAACTGCTTTGCTGCTTCATCGCATAAATTATGATCGAGTTGATTTTTCTCAACGGCATAATAATTATTTGCATTTCTTCGATTGTTCTTGTGGTCAAGATATGAACCTGTTATATGTTCATATAGAATTTTCAAGTCAACCAGTTCCTTGATAGCAGAATTAACAGTACCGCCAGTGCTTGAAATATTACATTCTTTTGCAACCGTATCTTGAGATATATAAGTATAATTCGCAGTAGATTCATCCCAATTTATATGACTTTTAATAACTAAAAAGATTCTTAATAGAAGTGCTTTATCAACCATTGTCTTTGAACCAACAATAGTATTAAATTCTTGATATGTAAGCATAACAAAAGGAAATGTTTTTATCTTGCCGTTATCATCATAATTCATATCAAAAATATTATGCTCATCATTAATCTTAATCATAAAGCATTCTTTAGAATTAACTTTGTTTATATCCGCAAGAATATATATGTAATTATTTCGCTCAAGCCATTGCATTTGACTTCTGATAAAATCGTTAATCCTATTTTTATGATTATCTGGCTTATAGCCTATACTCTTAACCAATAAATCAATGCTTGTACCTAAACTACCAAGAGCTGAAGCATTAAGTCTTATATAAGCCATAATCATAAGTAACTTATTTTTTATTTCTTTACTTTTTATAAACTCATTTTTAAACATTACAAATACATCGTCATTATTAAACATATATTCATCCTTTCTCTTTTACAATATTTTTTATAAACTTATAAAACAAAATATAATAGAAATATATAATAGAAGAAGATAAAATAATAAACTTTTCTTAAAAAACATTTATGTTTTTTAAATTGTATCTTGTTATATTAATAGTGTTCTCTCTTGTTATATAGTGTTTTATATTGTTACGTTCAACGTAGTACATTTTCCATGTACTGGTATGGTAATTAATGTGTATTCATGTACATTTCAAATGTACTAAAATCATTAAAACGGTCATTATTCTTTGATTCTTGTACATTTTGAATGTACATAAGCTAATTATGATTTTTATGGATAAGTAACCATATAAGGACTAAAAATTCTCAAAAGGACGAATTTCGTCTTTTAGAAATTCCTATCTTGCAAAAGGTTGTACACAGCGTACAACTTTGAATAAATTGGTTATTTGCTTTTAAAGCAGCACTTGCAGATATTGTATCATTCGTCACAAGGTCTTGAAATTCAGGAATAAGGGTTGTGAATTTTTTATAACCCAAATATGTATCTTTACTTATTCCTAATTCTGTGTATAAATCTTCTTGTGAAAGCTGAGTCGACATTGTAGAGTCAGCTTTTTGAAAAGCACTTCCTTGTCTTACTCCATAAATCCTCTCTAGTTCAACTAGAAACCTACCAAATATATTTTAGGTATCGGATACTTTATTTGCATTGAAAAGCTGTTTGATTTCTTTTCTTTTATCTCTTACAATTCGTTCTGCTTGTTTTACTGATAATTTTTCTGTACTTGCAATTATGCAAAGATTAGTTGCAAGTGTAATTAAAAAGCTTTCGCTTTGATTTATATCATTAGTAAATTTCAATATATCCGCTTCTAATCTACCTAACTCAATTAAAACGCTTGTTGTAATTTTCCCGTATCCAGTTTCATCATATAAATACTCAATATTTGGAATATCATTACCTCTTTTTATATAATCTTTTAAAATACCAACCGCATGAGCTTCATAATAATGATTTTGAATATGTCTTTTATTATCTGTTTGGTATAAAGATTTCATCGTATGATAATATTCATCACTCCATAATTTAGGTCTGCCTCTTTTTTCTTTTTCTTCATTTTCCATTTATAAATACTCCTCTATTATTAATTATTTAGGTATCGGATACCAATAATAAAGACAAAAAGAATATCAACTCTATGCAGTTTTATTAGCATCAAACATAAACATATCGCTGTCAGTCCATAATGCAATCCTGTCAAATTTACTTTTTGATTTTTTTCCGTCAACAAATTCCATCCTATAATCTTCTGGCAATGTATAAGTTTCAATATTGCCATTAGATTCAATTGTTAAGATAAAATTCCTAGAATCATAACTTGCTTTTTGAAATAGTTTTTCTGATTGTTCGATTTTTGGTGCATTAGTTTTTAAAGCTTCTGCAACTGGTGTAAAACTAATATGCGTGAAATTACCTCCGTTTATTGCTTTTCTTAAAAACATATCTGTAAACATCCATGTCATATATTTGTCGTCTGTATTTTTACTCATTATATTATTCTTCTTTCTTTATTTATTATTTTTATTGTTCGGTTCGGCGCTGAAAATCATTGCTGAGAGTAAGATACAAATACCATACTATTCCTGAAAAATTATCATCAGCTTCGATGATGTAAAGTAGCCGGAGGGTATGTCCGTCATTATATTGATTCAATAGGAATGCGGATTCCTCCGCACCCCTATGAACCTCTATTTAATTAAGCATTTAATATTACTGGCATATTTGAAATGTCATTAGTTCTTTTCATTTCAGACACCAACATATTAAACCAGTTCATGCTTACACTTTTTAAAGTATGCCATAAGAGATAATCTTTTTCTTCGGTACTTAATTCGATTTTCAACTTTACTGTATCAAGTGTTTCAATATCAAATTTTTCTGATTCCTTGAAGAACTTTTTCATTGCTTCATTTTCTTCATCTGTTTTTAAATTACTAAGTACACTTTTCTGCTTTGACTTTGGTAAAATTAGCGGGAAACAGCATACTAACAAATCTATGTTATACTCATTGTTGCCATTAAGGTTTATTTCAATAATTGTTCCAGTTTTATCTCCATCCATAAGTAACCAGCCTTTTTTTAAACCGACTTCATCAACAACTGATTGAACGCTGTCATATACTTTATCATTTAAACAAGCTAACGGTATCATCAACCCATGTTCGCCTATTTTAATATCATCAGTATCAAAATAGATATTTTCGTCTTTCAAAATATCTCTTGTAAAAATAACCTCGTTATTGTTGTTATAAATTGTCATAAAATAATTCTCCTTTAAATTTTGTTTTAATTTTATGTTGGTTCAGGCAGTCAGCGAAAAATCCGCTGACCTTTGAACCTTTTGTTGTTAATTGTTGCTTTCGTCAATGATATCCGTAATATTTTTTGAGTAAGCTTCTAATAGCTTTATTTCATTTTCCAAATTACGTGAATCATCGAATTCTAATAAAAGCTTCAGCAAATCGTCTTGAATATTAAATCTTCTTTGATATAAGCCTTTTATAGTTACAGATATTTTTGAACCTGAATTAATGTTTTGATAAAAAGTGTCTCTCAATCTTTTTAATTGAGTAACTCTTATATCAACTTGTCTTTTTAAACTTTTTAGCTCTTCGTAGGTAGCGTTTTTTTCCATAACATATTCCTCCTTGGAATATAGTTGTATAGCAACAAAAACCATTGCATTTCGCAATTAAGTATGGTATAATAATTTTAATAAGTAAATATTTAGCACACTCTTTTTGTTGCTAGAATTGTTTAGCATAGTGTTTTTAGTACAACTACACGCTCATGAGCTTTAACCATCTCACTGGTTAAAGCTTTTTTGTTTTGTCTCAACTTGGTAACTATGTCCATTTCATTTGCTTTTCCCCCTTGCATTTATACTATATCACGAATATTCTATTTTGTCAAGTTATATTCCATAAATAATTGAATTATTATTATAATTGAATTCTAATATTATTAATTCTATTTATTATAAAGTATTGACATTATCAATAATTTGCTCTATAATATATATAAGGAGTGATTTAAATGCCACAAATAACATTTACTGAAGAATTAGGAATAGCATTAAAAGAATTAAGAAAAGAAAATAAGATAACAGCTAAAAGTCTTTCAGAAATTTTAGGAAAAAGTAATACTTATATTTCAAAATTAGAAAGTGGGAGTATAAAAAAAATCGATATTGATGAAATAGATAAAATTTTTCATGCAATTTTTAAGGATAATGAAAAGTTCAATATTCATTTTGATGAATTTATTGCTAAATGTTCTATTAGCTTAACAAAAAGTGAAATAGAAGAGGAGGATTGGCTTTTAAACTTTGATACTGTTTTAAGAAAAATACCTGTCCCATCTGACTTGGTTGATTATATCAATCAAGTATTGATAAATGCAAATAAATCCATCGCTGAAATTGTTGCAAGAGTTAATCTAAATGAGGATATTCCATGCGATAAAAAACTTTTCAAAGACAAAGGAGTTAATCTTTGGCATACGATTAATGAAAAAACCTGTATATTTATTGAAATGTCATATGAAGAAATTGAAAGAATCTTGCAAAAAAAACAAACAGAATGTAATTTTGTAACACTAAACGCATTTTTATTCAATTTAAATAAATTTTTATATTCAGATAATAATATCATAACGGAAAAAACTCTTAACACATTATATGATTTTAAATTCTATACAATAAGAGAACAACGAGAAAGATTAAGTCAATCTCATAGTGAAGTTGAAGTTGAAGAGATTTTAACAGATTTTGATAAAATAAATCGAAAATTATTAGGTGATATTTTGGGTGGATTATCTACTTTTTCAGATTTTGACATTATGTATTCAAATGATAAGTTAACTTCTTTGTTAAAGAATTTAAAAGCTGATTTATCTCTTACTATGGCTTTTATAGGAATCGATATTTCACCTCTTAAAGATTTTGATGTCGAAACTAAAAGGAATTTTATGAAAGATGTGGTATCAACCGTTAAAAAATATTCTGAAAATGCCCCTAAAACAGAGAAATTGACACTAATTTAATTTGTAAATATTATAATAATAAAAGGCTGACTAACAATCAGCCTTTTCCTTTTGCCCATACATTTCAACATCTAAAAGGCACATTGGCGGTAACTCATCTTCCTGCTTCAGCCCATTATAAAACCTATCTCTGACCTGCCTAAAATCTTTTTTAGTATTCTCCGATGCAACCCTTAAAATATCATTTATATTGTACTCATTCAATCAATCATCACCCCTTTGAAATCACGTAAAATACACGCAAATTAGGCACGTTAAATTTAGTAGTATACTTTTACCCATAACAAGCCTACACGCTTAAAAATGCGTTCAAATTAGCTATATGAGCGTTGATTAATAGGATTTAATGATGAATATAACCAACGCTCTTATTAGCTGAAATATAACAAGATTATTGCTCAATTTGCTATATTGCATATCCATAGCGGAACACATACGGCAGTAACATACCCTTAGTATCAAGCATTGTAACACAAACACTCACTGGCTTTATGTTTGACTGCCATGTAGCCTTATAGCGATGCTCTCCGTTTTCCTCGTTATATTTGGTCAAACTTTTTCTTTTCCTCTGGTGTTTGAGGTAAACCATGTATTACTATTTTTATATCATCTTTTGTAAGTCTTTTTCTTTTAGGTTTCTTAATTGTTGTATCGGATTTATTAATTGTATCAGCCATTTTACCACACTTCTTTCTTTTTTAATTAAAACTCACACCGCTTTGCAGATTAGTTTCCAGCTGGTTTTCTGTACTTTTCTCAGCCTCCTTAAATTTTTTATCTAAATTAATAATTTATAAAAATCACCTCACTTTGCAGCCATTATGATTTCACCTAAATAAACCCCAAAGAAATATTACAATAAAACTTTCTTGCCTATATTCCTATTCACCCATTTTTCAAAATCAGATTCTGGCACATAAAACTGCTTACCTATTCTAATTTTTGGAAAGCCATTTGAGTTAATGATTGAATAAGCTTTATTCCTGCCACATCCGATATAATTTTGAATATCCTTAACTGATAAAAATTGTTTATCCATATTTATTTCTCCTGTCTTTTAATTTTATCTATATCAGCAATTACCTTATATTTATTATTAAGAAGACTAATTGCTTTTGAATATTCTGTTTCATTTATAATTTTTGCTTTCAGTAATTTATCAAAATTAGATAATATTATGTAATATTCCATATCATTCATATATAATATATAGCTCCTTTATTTTTTCATAATGTCATATACCTATTCCTATTTCACAACATCTATATTCTAACGGAATAATAATAAATTTTCAATTGACATTATAGGTGAACATTTTCATAAAATATTATTTAGTATACGAATTGTTTTTTGAGATATTTTTTGCTATACTTATAATGGGGATGGTATTAAAAAACTAATTAATATTGAAAAGCATTTTGTATTATTTATAACCGTTCTATAGCTCTTATTCACTACTACAATCATTACATTTAGGACATATTGTATAAACGCTTGAATTGATTGCTTTGAAATTTTGTTGAATATATATAATTAGTAAGTACAAAAAACTAATTTAAAATGCGTGAAAAAAGTGCATTCATAAAATTATTATTGCATAAAAAATAACCAGTAGCCGTTTTTGGTTACTGGTTATTTATGTATAAATTTAAACTTGATTCAATAATTCATTTCGTTTTAATTCATATTCATCATCTTTAATTAAGCCATCATTTTTCAACTCATTAAGTTGTTTTAGCCTATCTTTAATAGAAGTTGAAGATGTTTCGTTTTGGTTTTTTTGATTATGTGCAATTACATACGCATATTCTTTTTCTGGAATAACAGATTTAAATACATCAAATGAATAGACAGAAAAAATCATATGAGAAATTTTATCATCTTTTTTATAAATTAACTCTACTTGTCTATTATCAAAAACATTAGTATGAGTTTTAATTTCACTAACCCGAGTTTGTTTTCTGCTTCCAATTACTGCACCTGCACCTCCTGCAATCGCTCCGCCAACAATAGCACCTTTAAGCGATGAACCACCGCCAGTAACAGCACCACCTGATATTGATGTTGTTATGTGTTTCTCTCCTGTTAATTGAAAGTATTCTATATCATCTAATGGAATTGATATACTATAAATGATAAAATTATTAATTTTGCTTTTATCTATACTATTATAAAAATCATTTCCGTAGTAGACCTTAACCGCTGTATCTATTTGTTGTTCAACTGAATCCCATTTTTGTAATATGCAAAATTTATTATCATTAGTAAAACAATAGCAATAGCAGTAATAACCATAGGAATCTTTAAATGATAATTCTTCACTTTTTACTTTTGTATAATCAAAACCCTCACTTACTAAAACATCCATTTCTTCTTTAAGTTTATTTTTGTAATAATTTATTTTTTCATTAACTATGGCTTCTCTAGAATGAGCAATTTCTTTTTGTTTAATTTCATTTTCTTGCCTAACAGTTTCATCTATATTTTTACTTATAACTAATGATACAATTAACCCCAAAACGCTAAATAAACAAAGAATAACAAGAAATTTCGCTAAATTAGTACCATCACCTATCATTTCAGAAAAAAATATTATAATTAAAAATGAAATAGCAGCAATAATAAAAAACATCATTCCTACTTTTGAAATAACTTCTTTTTTATTCACATTAACACCTTTTCATTCATTTTATTTTTCTAGTGTTAGGTATATTTCACAGTGTAAATTGTCACTTTCACAATCAAAACACGGTATAATTTCATTAACTTCATACTTTACAGCATTATATTTCATTGTACCTAAATCATTAATGAGTTTAATTTGTGGTGCAGTAAGATATAGAGTATATTCAAGTTCTGGGTCATCGTCCATAATTATAGTACATTTTATCAAATTTGTATCTTGCTCATGTATAGCTAATAATTTTTTCGTTCCTTCTTCATCGCAAATAGGAACAATTTGTTTTAATTTTAAATGTTCAGCAGTATTCAATATTTTGTGATATACTTGCATTCCCAAATTGTCTTTTCCGTCTGCTTCTTCTAATAAATTCTTACTATTAATTTCATATACTTTTGAAACATATTCAGTTGTAGACATTTACCAACACCATCCCTTTTTATTTCCATTATACCACCAATTCTACGAATTACAAGTATTTATTACAAAAAATATCTATAATAGGAAACAATATTATCTACACCCTTAAATAGCCTCAAAACCTTTATTTAAATAAGAGTTTTCAAGGCTCTGCTTAATTAAATGATAAATTACCCTATAAAATTTAGCGTTTGAAATTTAATGCTATTTATTATGATTCTGGAGAAGAGGTAACAAAGTCTCCCCAAAAATGGTGAAACCTGATAATCATATTTTAATTACTATAATAAAATGCATAGCAAAATCACGCAATATACACGCATATTTAACGCTCTGGCAGTTAAGGAGTATAGTTTGTAGGTCGAAATTAGAATGCGTTGTAGACGTGGATTTTGGGGTTGTTTTAAAGGAGACTGTATTATAAGATTTCCAAAAGCAATAAATTTATATTGACATTTCCCTTATAATGTTTTATCATATTATTAGAAATAATAGACAATAAAGGGGAATGTTACTATGAAAATTTAAATTAAGATTCACTGTATACAGTTTAGAAAAGAATATAAATGGCTAACTGATTGGAGAAACATACATGATGAATGACGTTATTTTTCTAGGAAAAAGCTATCAGATTCCAATTGATGTTTTAAATTATTTAGATTTATTAGAATTAGTTGAAAGTATTAGAACTGAGCTTTTGTCATCTTTTGCTGAAAAACTTAAAGTAAGTAATATGTCATCATTAGATTATCCAGACTTATTGAATGATTTTAATAAACAAGCAGAGAAAATAATTAAAAAATTATGTGAAAATAACATTTTTAATAAAACAATAGATGAATATGTAACTAACAACAAAGGGTATGAGGCATATTTAGAAGTTATTAAAGAATTAATTTCTGCTTTTGCTTCATTTCAAATTCAAGAATTTAACGATTTTATTGATAATGTCGCAATTGCAGAACAGAATTCTACATCTACTATAACTGGTAACGGAATGCAAGTATTTTCAGATAGTGTAATTACGTTAGCTACAGCATCAGCAATTGAGTATTCTATACTTTCAAAACAACATGATAAAGCTGAAGAGAGTTTTAAAAAGCAAATACAATCAATTTCAAAAAGTGGAGAGTCATTAAGATTAAATCAAGAGACAAGATATATATATGATACATATATTCCTAATATGGAAACTGCTTTGACTATGTTTTCATATTCGTTGTTAGATAAATATTTACAAGATATGATTAATAACGATAAATTTAATGAGATAGCTTTAAATTATGTAGATATAAAAAAATCCAATAATTTGCTTAAGAATTTAGAGTTAGTAAATGATAAATTACCAGTTTTAGAACAAGCGTTTATTACTTGCCCTTTTAATGTAGAAGTTTATTTGAATGCAACTAATACTAGTATTATGGATATACCAACATTCGAAACTGCAAAATTGTATAAACAATATGATTTGTTAATTGATAAAATAACATCTATGATATATGGGAATGATTCAACCAACGTAACTAAACAAGTAACTATAATAAAGAATTATGTTCGTTCACTATCTATTATTCAAGAAAATGATGAAAAGAAAATATGGAATGAATTTGCTGAACAAAAGTATATGAAATTGATAGAAGAATATAACAAAATCAAAATAATGATTTTAGACGTAAGTAAATGCAATAGTATTATAGACAACTTAGGCGATGATATATTGAATCTTACACCAGAATCTATTAGTTCTATTTCTTCATCAACAATAAAATCTATTATTTCGGATGAAGATTTAAGTACACTTGTTAATATTTATGATTACACTAATTTTTTAAGTAAAATTTCCCCACAAGAAACTTCAATTCATTTCAATAGTAAATCTGAGATTGATAAATTTTATTACGACAGATTAAATAAAAGCTTAACAGAATATGTTGAACAAAAAAAAGAACAAATAATACATCAGAAAGATGAAGCTAAAAAGGCTGAAAAAGCTAAAATAGAACAGATGAAACGGAATGATTTAATTATTGCAATCTCATTAATTGTAATAGCGATTGTAATTATAGCAAGTATAGTAGGTTTTATTAGTGAATTAATAGAATAATTCATGATGCAATAAATTTAAATAGTATAAAAAACTTCATAAAAAATACCCTCATGCAGCGCAATAAAACCTATATTATTAGGCTGAATCAAGGTATTAAATTGGTTGTCAATAATGGGCTGATTTTTCTAACACTTTTTCTAACACTTTTTCAAAAAAACGTTAGAAACAAACAATAGGGTTTAATTGGATTTAGATTTTAAATTGCTCAAAAACGCCGATTCTATGGGCTTTGCAAGGTGTTATACGGTAATACATAAATTGTAATAAACTATGATTCTTTATCTTCAGGTTCTAGTGAGAGCAATCTCGTGGGTGTTCAAGTCACCTTATCCGCACCAAATACGATAAAAGCGTGCTTTGTGGGTTATTTCACATAGTACGCTTTTGTTATTTTTATTCATTTTTCTGAAAAAAGTGCGAATATTATTTATTTATTTGATTCTTTAGATCTATGTAATCATAAATTGCTTTTTTCATATCAAATAATACTTTTCTATTTGGTTGATCTTTATTAAACTGAATTTTTAAAAAACTTAATGGTACTTTATAAAAAATTGTTCTCCTTTACATCCACTTTTATTAAAATTAAAGTATTGTTTAAAAAACTTAATTTTATTCAGTGCAAAAACATACGGAGAATTTTCAAAATCTGTAATATCAAAATCAGTTATATTAATTAAAATCAATAATTTTGAATTAATAATACTCTTATTATCTAGCTTATTTATATCATAAGAATTAATATTTTTAAATATAGTTTTTAGAACATTTAAAATAAATTGTATTTGCTTATCACTATTTTTATAAATTATAGCTGGAAATTCATTTTGCATTAGTTCTATCATGTATTGAAAGAATTGTATTATTAATTCTTTTGCCTGAATTAATTTCTTCTAAAACTTGTTTGGTTTTATCATCAGAGTATGTTGTTGTGATATAATACTCAGTATGTTGATTCAGTTTTTTTAATCTTAAATAATACTTGTAGAAATCAAATAAGTCCTCATCTGTACCACTGATCAGAAAACATTTTATTGGCTCTTTTTTATCTCCACTATAAGTTGACATAAATTTTGAAGACTCAATATACTTATTATTTGTTCCATGCTGAACAGTAATGTATTTACATAAGGAGAAATAAGAAGCTTAGCACGATATGATTTTACCTTATCTGGAATTACATTAACTAAAAAATAAAAAAATGAACTTAGAAAAAAGCTAAGACATACACTGTAAATTAGTGAATATTTTTCTCTCTCTATTTCTGAAGAATACCAAAATGATTTCTCGCTTAGAAAAGGTAAAAGTGGTAACGTAGAAAGTTTTATAACAATTAGAATGCAAAGAAATGCTATAATACTGATGATTATATTAATTAACTTTTTCAATTCAGTAAATCCTCCCGAAAATCAAATTGTTGTTTTTAGACAAAAATGTTATTATATTCACATCAAATTACTTTATTTGCTAATTATATAATATTATGCTAAAATAATCAAGTAAATTTAAGATTATTTGTAGCTTCCTGCATTTGTTTGAAGTTTGAATGTATGTATACAGCTGTTGTAGCTATGTCTGAATGTCCAAGCAAGCACCGAACCGTTTCAATATCTGCCCCACATTGAAGCATATACGAAGCGTAGGTGTGTCTAGCTTATGTGGTGTCATGTATGGTAAATCAGGGTGTTTCTCTTGCTGTGCTTTAAAATAGGCTTTGTAGCGGTCGTGATATGTACGGAACCCCATAGGAGTATCTGAACCTTTAACCGTAAAAAGAAAGCCATTACTGTTGTCATAACTGCGTATTTCTTTCAGTATGTTTAATGCTTTAGAATTGAGTGGTACTAGACGATCTTTATTGCCCTTTGTTGATTGCCTTATAAATTGACCACCTGAACCTGATACAACAGAGCAGGTTCGGCTAATGTCGTTCCTGCTCATTTTATTTATTCAGCATATGATTTTTATTAATAACATAGGTTTAAATTGTGCATGTTTGGTATAAACTATATTAACAATTATGTAAAATTAACTAAATTTGCAATAAATATTGAAAAGTAATGGGCAATATGTTATAATGTCAATAATTAAAACCATATATTTTTAGCTTTATCTGATAATCATTAATATTTATGTTATTATATTCAAAAAAGATAATTCCTATTTAAAGTGATAAAGTGTTATACAAATAATCAGTAATCCTATTTAATACGTTATAATTATGTTATGAAAATGACAAAAAGACAACATTAGTTGGTGTAAATTGTAGCTTTGTCTTTTGTATATCTATAGGGGATAACTATACTTTACGGCTATACGATTCATTGTAAAATTTATTAAACTATTCCAGAAAGCTATTTATTCATTTTTACTTTACATCTATGTAAGACAGTATAACCAAAAATATAGGTATATATTTTGCAGCTTAATTATAAAGGATTGGGGGTACTTTACTAACTAATATAGGATTTCTGCCCTGTGCAGGGTAAAATTAGGGAGGTATAATTATGAGAAATGGAACTAAAAAAATAAGAAGTATCAAAAAAAGATTACTTACTCTTGGGTATATTACTATTTTTATTATTGTTGTTGGTTTAGGAATTGCTAATCTTATTATTACTAGGCAAAATGAGAGAAACAGCGTATATAGCGAGGCGAATATGCTTGCAGAATCATATTCATCATCTATAGAAAATGTTATGTCAAGAGTATATTTTGAACAGGATACTCTTGCAAAAGATACTGATATAGCCAAAAAATTCCTTACCAAAGATGTAAAGGGAATAGAATCATATTTGCTTGATAACAGAGTAAAAAAGACAATGTTCTATACAATAAGCGTTATTGATGCAAATGGTACTACATATGATGGATTTGATTTATCTCAAAGAGATTATTTCAAGATGGCAATGGGCGGAATTCCTAACATTTCTTCTCCTGTATTCAGTAAGAAAGACCAGATAATGACTTATTATGTTGCCCAAAGAATGGACAACGGAATTGCAGACGGCGTTATTTTTACAGGACTTAACATTAATTATTTCTTTGACATTATAAAGGGTTATGAAGAATCCAACGACTATGGCGGTCTTGCATTCATAGTGGACAGAAATGGTACATATATTGTTTCAAGTGATGACGAAAAGGTTAATAATTCTATAAATCCAATTACAAGGGCTCAAGAAGATAAGAATTATGCTGATTCTGCACGTCTTGTACAGGAAATGCTTAAGGGTACTGAAGGACAATCCATTGTATCTATGGAAGACGGCAAGCATTATTATGTTTCCTATAAACCTATAGATTCTCCTGACGGATGGTCTATTGCAATTTTAATTCCTGAAGCTGAAGTAGCTATTCCTGTAATTAATACTTTTATTATCTCTCTTATTATAAGTTTGGTAGCATTTGTTGTTTCTACAGTAAGCTTCAGATTCTTTGCTAATAAGATTGCACATCCTATAATAGCAGCTGTTGAAAGAGTAAAGCTTCTTGAAAATGGCGACCTTACATCTGATGTTAATATTTCATATGATACCATAGAAACGAATGATCTTACGACAAGTATTTCCAATACAGTAAATAATCTTTCTGATTATATTGGTGAAATATCAAGAGTTCTTGAACAGATGTCAAACGGTAATTTCAATCTTGACATCACTAAGGAATATCATGGGGATTTTGCTCCGCTTAAGGTTTCATTGAATAAAATCCTTGATTCGCTTAACCAAGTTATGCTTAACATAAGAGTAAGCTGTGAACAGGTTTCTAAGGGCTCTGAACAGGTTGCAAATGTTGCACAGGAACTTTCACATGGCGTTTCTACACAGGCAAGTGCTGTTAATGAGATGAGTTCAATAGTTGATGAAATTTCAAATCAGGTCAAGGACAGTGCAAAGAATGCGAAAATTGCAAGCAGCAATTCTGCTGATGAGACAAAGCTTATCAAGAATGGTAGCACTCAGATGGAACAGATGATGCAGGCCATGAAGGATATTAATTCCACATCCTCGCAGATTGTCAATATTATTAAAACAATTGATGACATTGCGTTCCAGACAAATATTCTTGCTCTTAATGCAGCAGTTGAAGCCGCAAGAGCCGGTTCTGCCGGTAAGGGATTTGCAGTTGTTGCTGATGAAGTAAGAAATCTTGCCGCTAAATCTGCTGAAGCTGCAAAGACAACAACAGCACTTATCCAGAGTTCCATAACCGCAGTTGAAAGCGGAACAACAATTGCTGAAGAAACAGCTAAAACTCTTGAAGAAATTGTTAAGAATTCTGTTGAAACAACAAGACTTATTGCTATGATTTCAGATGCTTCTGAGGAACAGTCACGTTCTGTAGTTGAAGTTACACAGGGAATCAACCAGATTTCAGATGTTGTTCAGAAAAACTCTGTTACATCAGAGGAAAGTGCCGGATCTTCCGAAGAGATTTCTGCAGAAGCACAAAAGTTATTTGAACTTGTTGCTAAGTTCAAAATAAGAAAATAAATATTACAATGCAAACAGTTGGGGAGAATATTATGTTGTTGTACTGAAATAGTGTTTTAACACAAGTATAAAATTCTCCCGATGAAAAATCTTAAATAATAGAATGAGATAGCAGCAAAGAACAATTTTTCAAGTTCTTTGCTGTTTTTCTATTTGCATAAAAAAGGCAAACAATATAAATAAAATAGTGCAATTGAGAATGGTGGTATTATTTTATTTACTAAAATTGTTAAATAATTGTTGCCTAATATTACTTTTAGGGCATTAAATGTAATGGTTATCAATGTTAAAATTAATAAAAATATGTAAAAATATTAGTAAATATTATCCGAATTATTTCGACATGCATTGACATTTATGTGAAAATGTGTTAAACTTTTATTAAATAATTATGTTAGATATTGGGGGGATTAGCATGAGTAAAGTTATTCAGGAATATATGAACAAAATCTACAGCTTGGTAATCATTCTCGTTACAGGAAGTACTACTTGCGCTGCTGTTACATTTGCTGCGTTGAAAATGCTTGGCTTTTATCCTGCCGTTTCATGGATTGCTCTTGGAATTTTTCTTGGCACCTGCACTGCCTATCTTACAATCGGAATTATTCTTATCCGTATTTCCTATGAAAAAGACGCAGATGGAAACAAAAATCTGAAACCTAAAATGCTTAAAGCAGGAAAGATTTTTGTGCTAATTCTTCTTGCAATCCAGTATAATTTCATTTACTATATGATACCTACACGTGAATTTTGGGCTTATGTTTTCTATTTTGCAGTACTGACTGCATTTTTCCTTGATATAAAGGTAGTTGTTATTTCAATAGCTGAAAGTTTTGTGTCTCTGATTGTTGTCAGTATAGTCAGAAGCGATATTGTACTCCCGGTTAGAGACAGTATTTTTATAGCAGAACTTGTTCTGAGAATTGTCGGAGTCACACTTTGTCTGTTTGCAGTATTTTTAATGTGTCTGCTTATCAACCGCTATCTTGTAGATATGAAGAAAGATGAAATAGAAGCAAACAATGCACGTGTACAAAAGGTTCTGTCAACTGCACAGGCACTTTCAGAGAAACTGCTTAAAGCAGGCTCTGTGCTTTCATAAATTTCGTCCAATGAATCTACAACAGCTCAGGAGCTTGCATTAACAGGTGAGGCTCTCCTTGCTGACAGTAATGCTTTGCGCAAAAAGTCAGACACAAGTATTGCAAATCTCAATGAGCTGAAAAACTGCGGAACTCTTCTGAGCAATAATGTTGAAAAAGTTGCACAGATATCTGGCAAAATCATTGACAAATCCTCTGAAAATGAAAAATCACTTAACTCTCTTCAGACTGTAAACAAGGAAGTTATTCAGTCAATGATTGAAACAAGTTCTGTTGCTGAAAAACTCTCCGAAGCCGTTAAGGGAATTGACGTAACCTTAAAGCTGATAAGCGATATTGCAATGTCAACTAATATTCTTTCTCTGAATGCAACTATTGAGGCTGCACGTGCAGGAGAGGCAGGAAAGGGTTTTGCTGTTGTTGCTCATGAAGTAGGAAATCTTGCAAACGGAACACAGCAGTCACTTTCTGAAATCCAGACTGTAATGAGCAGAGTTCAAGATAATGTAATTGAAATGACTTCTTATGTTAATAATAATAACAAGAAGCTTAATCTTCAGAATGAATATTTTGCAAGTGTTTTTAACAACATGAATGAAATCAACACATTGCTCCATCAGTCAATGAATGATATTAATGCAATGAATGATGTACACAGCAGACAAAACGATGTTATTAAGCGTACAGTTGACATCAATGCCGACATTGCAGAGAGCATTGAAAAGGAAAACAGTGAGTTTGCATTGATTACAAGTATGGTTGAAAACAATGCAAAGGATGCTGTTCAAATGAAAAATCAGGTAAAATCCATAAACGAAATGGCTGAACAGATTGATGTATTACTTAAATAAAATCTAAGACTTATTATTATCCGTCATTTTTTATAACTGCCTCCTTTTTATCCTTTAATAAAGTATGAATAATATATTTAAGAATAAAATAACGAACCAATATGTATGTCAATTGTCAAAAGATTATGTATATACTAATGGATTTGTTGACTTGAATGTGGTATTATGTTATACTTTTGTTGGAAAAATTATTGATTTATGGGGTGCATTATGAATAAAAAAGTGACGGATATAATTTTTAATATTAATAAAGTTCTTGTTGGAAAACCTGAAGCTGTAAACTTTGCTGTAATGACTTTTCTTGCAGGCGGACATCTGCTTCTTGAGGATGTTCCAGGTGTCGGAAAAACAACACTCGCAAACGCACTTGCTGTTTCTGCCGGATGTGATTTTTCACGTATTCAGTTTACTCCCGATACTTTGCCAAGTGATGTTACCGGAACGTCAGTTTATGATATGAAAAACGGAGAATTCAGGTTTATTAAAGGTGCGGTCATGAGCAATATTGTTCTTGCCGATGAAATAAACCGTACCTCGCCGAAAACGCAGGCAAGTCTGCTTGAAGCTATGGAGGAAAAGCAGGTTACAGTTGACGGAAAAACATACCGTCTTGATGAACCTTTTATGGTTATTGCCACACAGAATCCTTCCGATTTTCTCGGTACATATAACCTGCCTGAAGCTCAGCTTGACCGTTTCCTTATGCGTATTTCAATTGGCTATCCTGACTTTGATGATGAGAAAAAGATGGCGGAAAACTTTCTACAGGGGATAACCCGTGAATGCTTGTCAGCTGTTGCGTCAAGGGATGAAATTCTGCAAATGCAGAAGGAAACTGCGGCTGTGAAAATTGTACCTGATGTTTCTTCATACATAGTAAGCATTGTGTCTGCAACAAGACAAAATGAAAAGCTTCTTCTCGGAGCAAGCCCTCGTGCTACCCTTGCACTTATTCGCGCTTCGCAGGCTTCAGCATATATTTCCGGACGTGATTTTGTTACGCCTGATGATGTTCAGCGTGTTGTTTACAACGTTCTGTGCCACAGAGTAACACTTTCATCCGACGCAAAAATGGAAAAGGCAAGCGTTCATTCCGTAATTGAGCGTATTCTCAATAAAATCAATACTCCTGTGCTTTAAGCGGAGGGAGTTTGAAAGATAATATGAAAGTAAGAAGACTAATTCTTATAGGATTGATTGTTGCTTCAGCCGTTTTTGCTTCCTTTTTCGGCGGGGCAGCAAGGACACTGTTTTATATTCTTATTCTGATACCAGTTTTTTCACTTATAAATACTTTTTATGTGTATCTGCGTTTTCGTATTTACCAGACAGCCGAAAATAGAATAGTCGTCAAGGGCGAAAAGACTCCATACTTTTTCGCTTTGTCTGACGAGGATTTTTTGTCATACACTGACGTCAAGGTTACATTCATGGAGGACTTTTCTACTCCACAGAATATGTCCCTTAGCAGAAGTTATCATCTGGTTCCGCAGGAAAAAATCGAGAATCACACTGAAATTCTTTGTAAGTACAGGGGTGAATACAATATAGGCGTTAAAGACGTCATTGTTACAGATTATCTTGGACTTTTCAGCGTTAAGTATCCTGCACCATCAACAATCAGCATGAGCGTTCTTCCAAAGATTTATGAGATAGATAAAATTACGCTTTCTCCTTTGGACAGCGATGCAAAGCTACTGCGCTTTTCACGTGGAAATAATTCTGAACCTCCTGATTGTGAAAACAGAAAGTACATTGTTGGCGACAGCATAAAGCTTGTGAACTGGAAGATATCCGCAAAAAAGCAGGAGCTTTTCGTTAGGCAGAACTCTGACGTTCAGGATGGAAAAATCATATTTATCATGGATATGTCACAGATTGATTCTGATGATTATACTCGAATTATCGTTGAGGATAAAATAATTGAAAGCGCTTTGACAACTTCAAGTTATCTGGTGAGAAAAAATGCACCTGTAACAGTTGTTTACGAGTATGAAGAAATAAACAGATATTATATTGACAGCCATGAAAACCTAAAGAAATTCTATAGCAAGTGTGCAGGAATAAATTTTTGCAGCAATCATTCTCCTACAGAAATATTAAGTATATTTCCATCCTTTGGTATGTCAGGAGATTTTGTAATTTTTGCAGTCAGCTCTCTTACAGAAGAACTTTGCAGAACCTGCGAAAACATTATCAAACTTGACGGAGACGCTGCAATTCTGCTTATCGGAGAAAATGGAATTGCTCTTTCAGAGGCTCTAGATAAGCGGGTAATTTTCCGACATATAACCCTTTCAGATGAAATATCTGATGTTCTCGGAGGTAAAGATGAAAATTAGAAAAATACTTTCCGAAAATCTTTACACAGCCTTTATATCGCTATGTTTAGTTTTGCTGGCAGAAAGCGGATTGCTGAAACTTATGGGAAATACCGCTCCGCTTGCTGTTGCAGTTACTTCGCTTATTTTTACTTTGGTAATTGTTTTTTTATATATCAACAGAAAGAATTCGGCAGTTTTTGTTGGGGCAGCTGCAGTTCTGACAATGATACTCCTAATACTTAATCTTGTCGGAATTTCAATTGTAGATAATATTGCAAATACCGCAATAGATTTTTTTGCAGGAGAAGAGATTAACGCTGGAGAAACATTTTTTGTGACTTCAGTTATGTCTGCAATTTTATCCGCTGTGTTTTTTCCTCAGCTGAAATTACCTTCTGTGAGATATTCCGCAGCACTTATTACATTAATATTGTTGTTTTTTTATGTAGCTGTTGGAATTGTTCCAAGTGCAGTTGAGGCTTTTGCTGCTACTGGGATTATTGTGTCTGCATTGGCAGAATTGAACCTGTTATATCTATATAAAAAAGACAAAAAGAATCTTAGTCATGTCCTGTCTTTCTTATTGCCGCTGTTTGCGACATTTTCAATTATTATAGCTGTACTGCCGTCATCAGAACAACCGCTTAGCTGGAACTTTGTTAAAAAGACCGCTGTTAAGGTCAGCGAAATACTGACGGATATCAACTATTTGTTCAATCCTGAATCAACGGAATTCAACATTGGTTTGCAGGGTTATTCTGAATCAGGAAATGCTTTCGGCGCAGGACTCGAACAGCAGGATAATAGCCAGCTGTTGCTTACATGTTCATCATCCAGCCCTCGTTCATCGACTTATTTAATTGGAAATGTGAATGATGTTTATAGTAAAAAAGGCTGGAGTAAGAGCAAATACGACAATTTCTCCGATAGTGACTATTACCTTGACTACTGCGAAACTGTTTGTGCTTTTGAACGTGAAGGTATTACCAGAGATGATTTTGCAAAGATTACTGCTAAGACAGGACTTATTATAAGATATGATAATATTTACACCCAGACAATGTTTTATCCATTAAAAACTTTTGAATTATACAACACAGAAGGATATGATGCATCTTCACCGTCAGTTATGTTTGATGAACGGAAAGGTACTGACACAAGTTACAGTGTAAATTATCTGGAAATAAATTATCGTTCGGATGAATTCGGAGAAATCGTCAGGTCAGCTTTTGACTATGATACTGACGACATTTCCACAAAGCATTATCTTGATAAAAATGTTCCTGAGAATATTGAAGAAACTCTTGCAAAAAGAGCTGAATATATTTCTGAAACATATACGAAACTTCCAGACAGTGTTACAGATAGGACATACCAGCTTGCCGACAAAATAACTGCTGATTGCACAAACGACTATGACAAGTTATGCGCTATTGAGGCTTTTCTCAAGAATTATAAGTATACTCTTATTCCCGGTGAAGTATCAAAAGGAAATGACCCAGTAGACTATTTTCTTTTTGAAAGTCAAAAGGGATACTGTACATACTTTGCCTCTTCAATGGCAGTGCTTGCTCGGTGTGAGGGAATTCCAACACGATATGTGCAGGGCTTTTCGATAAATTGCAGCCATTTGAATTCGTTTTTAAATCTGTCTGTTACCGGATCAAAAGCACATGCATGGGTTGAGGCATACATAGAAGGAGTAGGATGGATTCCTTTTGAACCGACAGCTTCATTTAGCAGCGGCAGATATGGTTTTCGTGAAAAAGCTAATTTAAAAGTTGAATATAAAAATAATAATGCATTTGAATATAATGGAAATGCACAAGCTTTGACTGAAACTTTATCTGATATCAAGCCTGAAAAGGAAAACCATTCATCGACATATATTATAGTTATAACTTTTTCTGTTCTTGGCATTCTGCTTGTTATTATTTCGTACTTTGCAGTAAAGTCGTGTAAATTCCTGAGTACATATAAAAAAAGTTCAGATACAGAAAAATTTATGCATTGTTTCAGAATGTCATATTACTTATTTGCAAGAAAACGGTTTCTTCCAAAAATTGGTGAAACTGCTGCATGTTTTGCCGAAAGGGTTTCAATCAGGATAAAATTCGAAGATATGTCATTTGAAGATATTACTGACGTCTTTGACAGGATACGTTATGCAGACGGAGAAGCTTCAGTTGAAGAACGTGAGGTTATTGAAAAATATGTCAGATTAATATATCAGGAAATAAAGGAAGTAAACGGGTTAATTTCGGCATTGACTGCATTTTTGAAATATTGTTTCCAACAGTAGAAATATTTAATTATTATACACGAAAGGAATAGCAATCATATGTTTCATTTATTTTCTAAAATACTTAAAGATCTTGTAGGTCCGTTATTGCTGTTTGTCATACTGTATTGGTTCCGCCACAAAAAGAATAAGAGTGATTCCATAGATTGTATCACTCTTTTATGCAGATGCTTCCTTTTGAGTTCGTTTGGAATCGGTAATCTTGTAGTTGGTTTCATTCAAACATTTATTCCTTCATATACAGCTTCTCTTCTGAATGTACCTATGGATGCTGCAATTGTTATTAGTGAGCTTGGGTGTATGCATCTTGGGGTAGGGTTAATTGGATGTATTGGATTTTTTCATAAAGAATTTGTAAAACCTACTGTTATTACCTATGGTTTGTTTATGATTGGTGCTGTTATTATACATTTACAGCGCTTATCCACGATACAATCTGGGGAATTGATTTCATTGGTTAATGATATTTGGATTATAATGTTAGCGTTATTTATTTTAATTTTTTATAATAGAAAGAAAGCTGTGTAGTGTATATATAAATAGAATAAATTATTAAATAAATACAAAAGTACCATTTCAAGTTTTGTATTATGTTTTACAATAAGCTTGAAAATGAAGAAAAAAATAACAGTGAGATTTTTATTGCCACAAAGTATTTAACATTTCATGCCATACAACATAATCAATGTTTCCTATTTAAGGAAACATTGATGCAGTTTTAAGGTATGTATCGTACCCATAATAGTATTTTAGTATATCAGATGCCGAATAGCCTTTATCACCCAATTGCTTTGCCTCCCATTGTTTCATTCCCTTTGCACATTTTACCCTTTTACCGTCACAATATTGCGTAAAAAGCGGCTGTTTTATATCAGGTTTTTTCAGATAAGTTGAAAAAAATTGATCAACTATTACGGATATTTCTTCAAAAATATTTCTTTCGCAACTGAAAGCTTGGTCAAACGCGGTGCTATTGGTAATTGTAAAATCATGTCCCTTGCTGTGATACCAATCGGTATAAACTCTGTTAAGGGTAAAGGAAATAATGGCTATAACATTTGCACGTATTGTTTCGGCAGACCATGTTGGATATATTTCACTGCATGCAACATTTTTTATGTAGTCCTTGTAGGCAACCCGTACTTTCTTTGCCGATTTGTTATTTGGCGTACCGAGATGCACGATTACGTATTCGGGAATCACTACATCTTGCGAAATCATATACTCATAGCTTTTAGGAAGCGGTTTGATTTCCTCTTCGGGTATTTTTGCAGGATATGCACCCCAAAGTACATGTTCATTTATCAGAATGTGATGTTCCAAATTTATGTTATCTGTACGATACTTCATTTCGGCAATTTCTATTGATGTACTCGACGGCATAATCTGTATTCCTTCAACCTTGAGCCTTTTAAATCCATCAGCATAAATAAGAACATTATATTCAGCGTACGGCTTCACATTGCTATATTCAAGTGAGTAATCTACAGGAGGAGCCGGAAGCTCAATAATCGGTGTATTTCCTGATGAATCTGTTCTAAGCTGTTCAATTATTTTTTGTGAATCTCTATCTGTAACAGTAACCCATGCATTATTAATTGGTACTTCTATATTATTGGCATGCACGTTTATGCTTAACCGACCATAATCATTGTGCATATTATTATCACTCCTTTCATAAATTATATGAGAGGATTTCTTTTTTTTGAACAAATTACTCTCAGGAAAATATCGCTTGTTATAAATATAAGTTATGACATTAACAGCGGAAATTTCTTTTTTCATAAGTATGTGGAATCAATATGCAGTAAATGAAATTGAAATTGTTAAAATAGGATTTATAAGGGGGTATTTTAATGGATAAAGAAACTTTTGATTTTATAAATTCAGAAAATACACTTGATTTTATAGTAAGGCGTTCAGATTTTATTAGCGTCCTCAGCAATGAAGACTATATACTCGTCACACAAACTCTTGGCGGAAGATACGACCTTTTGTACACTGACGTTAAAAACATAGAGAGAATCAGAGAACTTCTTGGCACAAGCTTTATCAGTTCGGCTTCAATTTTATTGGGTCTTCAGGACACTCTTCATCTTGACGCTGCAGGAATTCCGCCTGTTCAGTATCAGCCATATCTTGATTTAAAGGGTAGCGGTGTTGCAATAGGATTTGTTGATACAGGAATTGATTATACTCAGGATGTTTTCAGATATGAGGACGGAACAAGTAAAATACTTGCTATATGGGACCAGACCATTCTCAGCCAAACCCCTCCAGATGACTTTACTATCGGAACAGAGTACACAAATGAACAGATTAATGCAGCTCTAAGCTCGGATAATCCTTTTGAAGTTGTTCCGCATAGGGACACATCCGGGCATGGCACATTCCTTGCTTCTGTTGCTGCAGCAAGAATTTCTGGTGACTACAGCGGCGCGGCACCAGACAGCTCACTTATTGTTGTAAAGGTGCGAAAGGTACGGCAATTTTGGTTAGATGTCTATGCAATACCCGAGGATGTAGATGAGGTTTTTGGGTCAATCTCAGTAATGGTTGGAGTTGAATATATTGTAAGAAAAGCAAAGCAGCTTGGTGTGCCTGTTGTAATTTGTATCGGTATTGGCAGTAATTTTGGCTCACATGATGGGTTTAGTATTTTTGAGGAATATCTCAGCGGAGTGTCAAATCTCAGAGGGGTATGTATCTGCACTGCGGCAGGAAACGAAGCTCAGGCAAGACATCATATGCAAAAAACTATGTCTTCAATCGAAAAAACAGAAAATATAGATATAAGAGTAGGTGGTGAAAGGGGAAATTTTCTTGTAAATATATGGAGCTCAGTATCTGATGTAATGTCTGTATCTGTTCGCTCTCCAACAGGTGAGGTGATCAGTCGAGTACCTCCACGTTCGATGTTTTCCATTACGAAAAAGCTGGTTCTTGAACCTTCCACAGTAACCGTAGAATATTACTTTCCCGTCGAAGGAAGTAGTGACCAGCTTACTATTGTTCGAATATTAGATGCAACGCCCGGAATTTGGACGATCACAGTTTATGGAGATATTGTACTAGACGGAACTTTTAATGCCTGGCTTCCGTTGACAGGATTTATAGATGAGGAAACGGAATTTTTGGCTGCAACTCCATATGGAACTATAGTTGTGCCTGCAACAATGTTTGGAGCAATCAGCTGCGGAGCGTATGATCACCTTAATAACAGCCTGTATGCACAATCCTCATGGGGGCCTACACGATCCATGGCTATGGCACCTATACTAGTTGCACCCGGCGTAAACATAGGCGGTTACTACCCAACAGGTTATGGCACAATGAGTGGAACAAGCGTATCCGCAGCCATTACAGCAGGAGCCAGTGCATTGCTTATGCAATGGGGAATAGTACAAGGAAACGATATTTCGATGAGTACATATCAGGTAAGGGCATATTTAATAAAGGGTTGTTCAAGAAATGAAAACATGTCATATCCAAACACACAATGGGGATATGGCACGCTAAATTTGATTGACACTTTTCTCAATCTCCGAGAGGTGTAGTATTAGTGTTAAATTATAAAGATCATTGCTTATATATAATATTTAGTTGGGTAACTTATTTGTTACCCAACTTTTTTGTTAATTGAAAAAATTCATGCAATACAGCACAAATATTATGCTGTATTGCATGAATAAAGATTTTCCCTGTTTTATTTAAATTCTTCCTTGTGATTTCATTTGTGTTGTGGCACTTAAATTAATTAAGCAACAATAATCTTCGCTAAAGAAAACAAAAGAGAAATAATTTGCTCTAAATTTATAAAACAATTTTAACCTTTTTACATACCTTTTTATATATCATTATGCTTTTGCATGATATGCTCCTTTAACTTCTGAAAAGCTTCAGCACTAATACCATGTTCAAGTTTACAAGCGTCCTCAGCAGCAGTTTTTGAAGAAACACCAATACCCACAAGCCAATCAGTCAGCACTCGATGACGCTCGTAAATACTCTCTGCAACTTCATTCCCATCATTAGTCAACGTAATATACCCATCAGCATCAATCTCAATAAATCCGCCATTTTTAAGAATTCCCATCGCACGGCTTACGCTTGGCTTGGATAAATCCATTTCCCGAACTATATCTATTGAGCGGACATCAATACCCTTATTTTAAAGAACAAGTATAGTTTCAAGATAATTCTCTCCAGACTCGTATATTTTTGGCATTTCAGTACCCCCTCAATATAATTCTTATGCTTGTAGTTAGCACTTGCTTACTACATAATAACACTACCACATTGATTTGTCAAGAATAATTCATTTATCAATTATTCTTAAATTGTCTTCTAAGTAGTATAATTTTATTTGCATTTTTCAAACCATGGAATACATCTGTTTACTTTTTTGCAGTAATCAAGATATTCCTGTCCGTACAGTGCATACAACCACTTTTCCTCTGTATTCTTCATAAGCACAGTCATTAACAACCAATATGCAAACGGAAGAATAAGCAGAATAGCATTATTTGCAATAAACAGCGCACCAGTACACATAAGCATAATTCCAGAATAGCACGGATTTCTTACAACCGCATAAACACCCATTGTACAAAGCTTGTTTGTTGTAATATACTTATCTATTTTAAAAGCGGCTCTATACCATACACTAAACCCATATGCTAAAATTAATATTCCGGTAACAATAAACCAAGTTTTTATTTTATCAAACTTTCCACAATTTAACATTTTTTGGTTAGATAGAATAATTCCTACAATTGTAACTAAAATTATAGTTGCTCCGTAAATCGGACCGACACCATAAACAGGCAAATGCTTTTTATGTGTTTTATCGGTTTTCATATGTTACTTTCCTCCATACATCTCAGCCACCGAATTCCAATGATTTAGCATTGCTTTTGCAATCTCTGGGTCATACATTTTACCTATATTTTTTTCAATTTCATTATAACATCTATTCAAAGGCATTGCTTCTCTGTACGCTCTTGCCGAAACCATAGCATCTATTGAATCACAAACGGCAATAATTCTTGCTCCAACTGGAATTTCATTTGCTGCGGCGCCAAACGGATAGCCTTTTCCGTCAAAACGTTCATGATGATGAAGAACAATAGCAGATATTCTTAAAAAATTAGGAATTTTTGCAAGAATATCTGCTCCAATCTGCGGATGTCGCTTCATTTGCTCCCATTCATCATCATCAAGCTTTCCATCTTTCATAAGAATAGAATCCCGTATGCCAATTTTTCCTATATCGTGAAGATGTCCTGCAATATGAGTTTCCTGAGTTTCTTCCTCACTCATTCCCATATACCCGCAAAGCAGACACGCCATATCGCTGACACGTCTTGAATGATTCCCTGTATAAGGATCACGTGCATCAAGAGCGGACGTTATGCAATCGACTATTTCATGATATTCATAATTATTATCATTCAATATGTAATTCACCTACTGTTTCTATCTATATTGTTATTAGCATTAAGTACATACTGCACCAACTTTTCAATCGATTCCTCTGAAACCTGTATGACTATTGTCATTGCATCATTTTTTGCCGGATTTTCACTTACTCCTACATTTGTCTGAAGAAAATGCTGAATAATCACACTTGGAGTATAAAGTTCATTCGCTTTCTTTATCCCCATTGCTGTAAGAATAATACTACCATAGGCTTCCTTAATTATGTACTGATCTTCAATCAGCCTCTGCATCATTTTTACCGTACTCGGCTTACTTACGCCTACTACTCTGGCAACATCAGCAGAACGGACTTCCTTACCATCCTTCCCAAGATTATATATTACAAACAAATACTTTTTTTTGTGAATGTGTCAGCATATTTTATGTCACTCTCCCTGGTTAGACATAGGTAACACATAGTCATAACATAAGGGCGATAAATCGCCCTTATGTATACCTCTATTGTTCTTTATGGCAAAGCGATGAATTTGGGCAGCCGCCGCAATTGCATCCGCAGGAGGACTTCCCCTTCTTCTTATCTTTAATCATTGCAAATACGACAACTGCAACAACCACAGCAATGATAATAAGCACAATAATTGTTCCCACGTTCATAGTAAATCACCATTCCTTTCTACTATTTGTTCCAGTCTTAAAACTGAACTTAGTTCAGCTAAACAAAATTTCTGCTGTCGTTTTTATAGGAAAGCAAAATAATAATGTGTAAAATTAATTATTACACTAAATTCTCCTTTAAGCTTAGTTAACCTTAATCACTTTAGTTAGCTTGTTGCTTTCATTGTAAGGCTTTAAAAGCATAAACACCGCAAAAGCAATAATTAAAACTGCAAAGATAAGACCGATTACGTTAACACTGCCTGTAAAGAGAAGTCCAAGCTGATAGATTACAAGTGATACAGCATATGCGAAACCGCACTGGTAGCCTATTGCAAACCAAGTCCACTTTGCACTGTTCATTTCACGCTTAATTGCACCGATTGCCGCAAAACAAGGTGCACAGAGAAGATTGAACACGAGGAAAGAATATGCCGCAAGCTTTGTCATACCTTCAAAATCGAGGACACCAAATACTCCGACTACTTCTTCCTTTGCAACAAGTCCCATAAGCGTTGCTATTGTCGCCTTAATATTGCCAAAACCGAGAGGTGCAAATATCCAGCAAATCGCATTGCCAATAATTCCAATGATACTGCTTTCAAGCTCCATTTCAGTACTGAATATTAATGCTCCATCAACTACTCCAAAGCAAGAGCCAGCCCATATAATGATTGATGAGAGAAGAATAATTGTACCAGCCTTTTTGATAAACGACCATGCACGTTCCCACATTGAGCGAAGAACATTTGAAACTGTCGGAAGGTGATACGAAGGTAACTCCATTACAAACGGTGCAGGATCGCCACTGAACATTTTTGTCTTTTTAAGCGTAATGCCTGAAATAATAATTGCTGCAATTCCAATGAAATACGCACTAGGTGCTATCCACCATGCTCCGCCGAAAAGTGCACTTGAAATAAGTGCAATTATAGGAAGCTTTGCGCCGCAAGGGATAAATGTTGTTGTCATAATTGTCATTCGGCGATCACGTTCATTTTCAATTGTACGGGATGCCATAATACCAGGAACGCCACAGCCTGTACCAATAAGCATAGGGATAAATGATTTTCCTGAAAGACCAAACTTTCGGAAAATTCTATCCATAACAAACGCAATTCTCGCCATATATCCGCATGCTTCAAGGAACGCAAGAAAAATAAATAGCACTATCATTTGAGGAACAAATCCCAGAACGGCACCCACACCTCCAACAATACCGTTAAGAATCAAACCCTTAAGCCAGTCTGCGCAGTTTATAGAATCAAGACCTTTTTCAATGAGAACAGGCACACTTGGAATCCACACACCATAATCTGCTGTATCCGGAGCATTTTCCATTGAAGCGTCATAAATTGTGGAAATAACATATCCCTCATTTGCAAGAGAGTCCGCATAAGAGCCATATGCCTCGTCAAATGCGCCGAAATCCTCTTCGTCAATAGCCGTTCTGATGTCCGTCGCTCCAATAACATCTGCTAAAACAGCCTTGTCAATCTGTGATACAAGCTCATCTGTCCAGATATTCTGCTTTGCGTACTCCGTCATTTCTTCTTCATATTCGCTCTGACCAATACCAAACAAGTGCCAGCCATCACCGAATACACCGTCATTTGCCCAGTCTGTTGCCCATGTTCCGACCGTAGTAACAGACACAAAATACACAATAAACATAATCGCTGCAAAAATAGGGAGAGCCGCCCATCTGTTAGTCACAACTCGGTCAATCTTATCTGAAGTTGTCATTCCTCCCTTGTTTTTCTTTTTAAGGCAACCCTTGATAATGCTTGCTATGTATATGTATCGTTCATTCGTAATAATACTTTCTGCATCATCGTCCATTTCCTTTTCGGCTGCAACAATGTCCTTTTCAATATGTAATTTGATATCATCTGTCATTTTTAACTTTTTAAGCACTTTTTCGTCACGTTCAAAAATCTTGATTGCATACCAGCGCTGTTGCTCTTCTGGAATATTATGCAAAAAGGCCTCCTCAATATGAGCAACCGCATGTTCAACACAACCACAAAAGCTATGCTGAGGTATCATAGGAACTGCCGCCCTTGCAACTTCAACAGCTTTTCCTGCCGCTTCAATGATTCCTGTGCCTTTAAGTGCGGAGATTTCCACCACCTGACAGCCAAGCTCTTTAGAAAGTTGCTCAGTATTAATTTTATCTCCATTTTTGCAGACAACATCCATCATATTTATTGCCGCAACAACAGGAATACCAAGCTCAACGAGCTGGGTTGTCAGATAGAGGTTACGTTCAAGGTTTGTTCCATCTATAATGTTCAGAATAGCATTAGGGCGCTCGTCGATAAGGTAATTCCTTGCCACGACCTCCTCAAGCGTATACGGTGAAAGCGAGTAAATGCCAGGAAGATCGGTAATTGTAACGTCGATATGTCCCTTAAGCTTGCCCTCCTTTTTTTCAACGGTAACACCAGGCCAGTTTCCAACAAACTGGTTTGAACCTGTAAGAACATTAAAAAGAGTCGTTTTGCCTGCGTTTGGATTTCCCGCAAGAGCAATTTTTATGCCCATAATATCAATCCTTTCAAGTTAGATATTGCTAACTAGTTTTCATATATTAACATACTTATTCCGTTTCAATCATTTCCGCATCTGATTTTCTAAGTGAAAGCTCATAACCCCGAACGTTAATCTCAATTGGGTCGCCAAGAGGTGCAACCTTACGGATAGAAACTTCCGTACCCTTAGTAATACCCATATCCATAATTCTGCACTTTACTGACCCCTCGCCGATAAGCTTTTTCACTCTTACGATCTGACCAATTTTTGCATCTTTTAGTGTTGCCATTTATATTGCCCTCTTCCCTCTTCTTAAATCATTATTTTTGCAGCCATTTCTTTAGAAACAGCAACTCTGGATTCTTTTACGTTTACAATTAAATTGCCGCTTATTTCGCTCACAATAGTCACCATCCCTCCGACAACAAAACCAAGGCTTTCAAGGAATTTTCTTGTTTCAGGACACCCTCCGACCTTTCGTATCATGGATTCTTCACCCGTGCTAGCCATTGTTAAAGGCATCATATAATCCTCCAAGTATTTAATCCAAGTTAGGTATTTATCTTAGCAACATATTATTCAAGTTAGCACCCCCTAACCTTCACACTTATATTAGCATATGCTAACCAATTTGTCAAGTAATTTTTTATAATTCATGCATTTTTATTTATTCTGTATGCGGTATGACTGTCTTATGCAAACTTATGCAAAACCACAAAAATACTATTATTGAAAAGAATCTGAGCAATTCAACTTCATAAAAATTCCTAAGCTTCTTTTTACAGATGAGGCTTTTTCAGGCATATCCAATGATGCAAAACTACTTTAAGCTCTTATGTTGAATCGAACGTCATTGTCTCAACACAATGAGTGGTTTGATGCTGAAAATCGTGTCTTCATTATTTTCACCGTTGAGGAAGCCGCTGAAATGATGAACTGCAGTAGTAAATAAATCTGGCTCAGTTTACAAAGCAGACATTGACAAACTTAATACTGATGTTATGTATCTGGAGAAATATATTATGGATCCGTTTAAGTGTACTCGAATATAATTTGATATAAAAATTCTGTTGACAAATAATAAATTCTTCATATATATATTTATATTCAAGTGCGTTATCGTGATTATGCAGTTGTCTATAAATACAAGCCAAGATTATTCATGCAGAATAATTTTCATGTATAAATAATCTTGATTTTAATATAATGCAACACTTAATTAAGATTTCTTCTATCTACGGATATACTGTAATCATCTTCAACGATACAATCTTCACTTGGAGTTAAACTTTGTAAGTAAGGATTATAGAATACAAGTGAGATTTCATAGTAATCTCCACATGCCCTAGTGTAATATACACATATTTCATTGTTATCCTGACTGTCACTGACTGTGAAATAATATAATTCAAACTTTTGTGAGATAATGTTTCTGTCTTCCTGAAATTCTCCATGTGCTGATATTTCATTATTTGTGTTGTCCATTTTATATTCTTCAATTTCATAATTAAAAACTCTAGTAAAACTTTCTTTATTTTCTTTTATATATTGATTAAGTTCCTGCTCATACTCCAATGTCTCAGCATACTCTCTTTTCTCATTTATGCTGCCTTTTATCATTCTAAATCCAAAGAAAAATCCAATGAAAATAAAGTACAATATTGGAAGTAATAAACAGACTATTGCTATTACTTTTACTATTTTCTGTATCATTAATACTATCTCCTTACGGTTTCCATTTTTTTAAAACTAATCCATTGTTCAATACAACCATTTCGTTCTCCTCGTTGTCCCAATAGTAGTAATCCCATAGTGCTTATGCAACTTTTTTCATAGTTTGGTTTTGTATGCTTTATTGCTTTTGATAACTTTTGAGGTTTATCCGCTGAATTAAAATATATCAAATTACTCACTAGGCTTAATTGTTTCAAAAAAGCCGTTTACAAATAACTTTTTTATTGTATTTATTATTTCTGATTTATTAGTATTTTTTACTAAAATTATATTTGCATCAGGATAATAGTATCCATAACTTTCATATTCTGATTCAAAATCCTGTTGTAATCGCATAAGACTATATACCGACAAATTATATGTAGACTCACTAATAATAACATATACATCTAGCCTATACCCCTTATTTATCGCTTCAAATTCTGCTAATTCACTATTATTTCCAAAATGTATTTGTATTTCATCCATCAATTTTACCTCCAAGCATTTGACCTTTATGTAATACATCCAAATAACAGTACAGTGGTTGATAAGTGACATGTTTTTTATAAAAATTAAGTAAACTACTTCAACAGCAACAACACTACAGTAAAAATTATACAGATTAATATGTCATTTGTCAACGTCTACCTTTTGACTATATAAAGTGAAGCCTCTTTTAAAGAATATTTGACATTTTATGTTATATATGCTATACTGGCATTAGAGCTGATAGCTGTGTTCTCCTTGGATGATTGGCATCCTATGGAATGAAGCAGATTATTAGCTTTTTGTGTTTAATACGCTCACATCATCCAGAAATGGAAAACCTGATTGTGGATAAAAGGTTAGTAAAGTTATCAACAATATTTTTTAAAAACACTTTACTTTATTTGGTGTGTATGATATACTGTTATCAAAACAGAAAGCTTAAAGTGACGTGGGTGAATAAGCATCCACCTCCGCAAGTAAGCTTTCTGTTTTTTTATTATAGTTAATTATTAATTGTAATTATAGTCAACCCCACTGTCTGCATTTTAGCAGGAAGGTGTTTTAATCTAGCATAGAAAGATACATATCAAGCCGTTCATTCACATACCTTGCAAATAGTTTTTCCATAGCAGATAGGTAGTGCTTGACATAATACTCATCAAAAGCATTGTAATAGCTTACTCTGTCAGTAAATTTGATATCAATTGGTGGATAACCTGCTTTCATAAGTTCCAAGTTTACAAGCAGACGTCCGGTTCGTCCGTTTCCGTCAATAAAGGGATGTATTCCCTCAAATTCAATATGAAATCTTGCAAGACGAGGAATAATATGCTCGGTGCTGCTATTATAATCATGTAGCAGCTGTTCCATTTTTGGCTCAATGAAATAAGGCTGAACAGGCTCGTGGGCAGCACCCATAATTCGTACAGGTACACGGCGATACACACCTCGGTCATCTTTTTTATCTGCAAGCACAAGATAATGAATTTGCTTGATTACATGTTCTGATATAGGTATGTTTTCTTTTACAAGGCTGCTTACAAAATCAAAGGCTTCCTTGTGTCCCACGGCTTCCATATGGTCTTTAAGAGGCTTCTTGTCAATTGTCAGTCCGCGAAGCACCATATCGGTTTCTCGGAGCGTAAGAGTGTTGCCCTCAATGGCATTGGAATTGTATGTGTACTCAACGATAAATTCTTCATTAAGCCGTTCAAGTTCTCCCTCGGTAAAAGGTCTGCGGGTATCGAGTTCTGCTTTTTTCTCATCTATCAGATTCAGCAAATTTGGCGCGGATTTTATTCTGCTGTCACTTGGCTTCACAGCGTCATATGGAATTTTCCAGCCGCGTCCCTCCTGATATGCACCCATGATTTTACCATCAGAACAAAGTATACGCACTCGTCTGTCGGAAATACCCCATTTTTCTGCGGCTTGTTTTACTGTAATAAACATATTATCGCCTCCGATGCTTTTTAGTATAACCGATTATCGGAATAATATCAAGGGTAACGGAATAATATTTTGAAAATTAGCGGAATGAAACATATTGTCAGATGGACTATATTTCCTTAAAACCTTTGCTTCTAATTTGTCCATAAGCTATTGTAAAATATCGATAAGACGCCAATAAATTGCCTCTTCTGATGTATGAAATTTAGTCCTCATCTGAAATATTAACAAGTTTTTCTCTTGCATTGTAAGCTCTTCAAATGAAATCCCAGCACTATTTAGTAAGAAGTAACGATCTATTCCAAGACAATCTTGAACAAGGTTTAATATAGCTTTTTTCGGCATAAGCAATGCTGCTGCAAAAACGTTAGCCTCTGTTTCTTGTGGATTCTTTACCTTCATTTGCGTATCAGTTAACAACTCTCCCTTAAGCTCATGTTCCAGTATAAAATGTCCGAGTTCATGGGCTTTTGTAAATAATATACGTTCAGGAATCATGTTTTTGTTATAACCAATAAATCTAAATCCGTTCTTATCAACACCTAACACACCTAACAATTTATTTGGGTCAATGTCAAGTGAAATAATATCAATTTTACAGCTTTCAATCATTAAGTCAATATTTTCATAAGGCTTATCGTAACACTCGCATTGGCTTAGAAGATTTTCGGCAGTCATTTCTATCTGCCAGAAAGGTTTAGTTTTTCTTTTCATAGAAAGCCTGCACCTGTCTTTTTGCCTCGTTTATAGTTTCGTCATCTATATTGTCTCTAGCTCTTGCAGCTAGTCCAACAGATTCAATATCAAACATTGGCTGTGCAATCACATTATTAGCAATCACCTTTATTTCTGAGATATCCTTTTGTTTTTCTGGAAGTTTGATTTTTTTCCCACTTGACAGTAAATCGACTAGATCAAATAGTTCTTCAACACGAGCAACTATTCTTTTCTGTTCAGCAAGAGGTGGAAGAGGAAATACAAACTCTTTTAACATATCTTGGGTTATTTGGTTTATGGTAGTTGTGCCTGTATCTTGGAGCAATGAATTTCTAAAATATGGTGAACTAATAATAGTTTGAATATAACAGTTAAATTGACTTCTATATATAGCCATGAATGCGCCAAAAGTCATTCCGTTCTGGTCAATAATAGCAGATTTACCTACTAATCGCTTGCTACCATTTCTTGCACAAATTAATATATCTCCTTTATAGCATTTCTTAGTGTCAGGTATATTAACATTAACTTTTACAATATCATTATAATCCATCTCATTATTTTTTATATTACTGGATCTCAGAACTACTATGCCATCATTGCAAATATCACTCGGTTTATATGTTAACCCTATGTTGGTTTGCCCAACTTCCCCCAACCTACACCATTCCCAACTATCAGGGATCTATTATCAATTGCACATAGATCTGAATTTTCATTAACTAGTGCTTGACGCATACGACCAGCATGATCTTCATCAACACAAAAAACTATAGTTTTATTGTATCTATCTGTTTGTTTGAGATATTCTGTAACTCTTTTAGCTACTGTTTTTGTTCTTTCATCGATAATAATTTTGCGGTCAAAATCTTTTGAAGTATAAACCCTAGATTCAATTTCTTGACCATATACATCTATTTTCCCATACTCGGGTTCATAACCTTCTAAATCCTTGTCAATACCAATTCTTAGAACTCTATACGGTGCTAAAAAGCCATCATCTATACCTTCCTTTAATGAATAGGTATAGATTGCTTCTCCAAAGTAGTCACTATTATGAACATCGCCTTCTTCTTTAGGAGTTGCGGTCATACCAATATGAATTGCTCCAGAGAAATAATCAAGTATTTTACGCCATCTGCTATTGTCTTTTGCACTCCCTCTATGGCATTCATCAATAATTATTAAATCAAAGAAGTCAGGCTTAAATTGTAAAAATGTTTCCATATCTTCATCGCCACTAAGCTGATGATATAGTGACATAAAAATATCATAAGCACTATCAAGAGTCTTTTTTGACACCTTTGTAATTACATTCTTATTTGAAAAAGGAGCAAAATCGTTAAGAAGTGTCTGGTCAATAAGTATATTTCTATCTGCAAGATAGAGTATTTTCTTAACTTTTTTTGCACTATATAATCTATGAACTATTTGAAATGCAGTATATGTTTTTCCAGTTCCAATAGCCATTACAATCATTATTCGCTTTTGATTTTTTGCAACTGCTTCAACTGTACGATTGATTGCAATTCTTTGATAGTATCTCGGAGTCTTACTATTCTCTGCAAAATAATATGGTTGCTGAATCACAGATTGAATATCATCATTTATTTTATAAAATGCAGTATATCGCTGCCATAATTCATCTTGTGATGGAAATTTATTTATAGATAGGTTTCTTTCTTTACCAGTTAACATATCATGTTCTACGAAACCATGTCCGTTACTTGAAAAAGCAAAAGGTACATCTAAAATATGTGCATAATCAATAGCTTGTTGAATTCCGTCTTCAATAGAATGTCCTTCATCTTTTGCTTCAACGATTGCTATTGGAAAATTAGAATGATGATGTAACAAATAATCCGCTTTTTTTCTACTTCCTCTTTTGGCTGTTTTACCCTTTATAATTACTTTACCATCAGTAAAAAACTTTTCCATCCACATTTGAGACTTATGCCAACCCGCATTTTCTATTGCAGGTGTAATGAGTCTGTTTTTAACATCTTCCTCTGTAAGCTTATCCATAGTCACCCTCCAAAAAGTCAAATATTGAAGCCTTTTTACCTGCACAGGCAGGTTTCAATACATCAATCGTACCGTATGTTACGATTTTTACTTACAAAATACAGTAGGCAATGTGCTATTATTTATCACATTAAAGTATAACACATTATCTGTTAAAAATCAACAATTTTCTATCTTTTTCTTCTTGTGTTTTTATAGGTATTTGACCTCTCAATCACCTTCATAAACACTTCCAGTTCCTCCTGCGATAAATCCTTTACATTGAAGCCAAGCTTTTTTGCCCATAGGTTGAGCTTTGCCCTGTCAGAACCGCTTTTATCCGAAAGATAATATTTCAATTCCTCAGCCATATCCTTAACGACATCCGCCTGTTCATCGGGCAGGGTGTCTTTTTTATGCTTATCAAAAATATCTTTGAGAATAATGTTAAACCGTTCTGAAATTCGATATCTCAAATAGCTATCCTCATCCACAACAGCCTCCTGCAAAAAGCGAATAATTTCGTCATCGTCAGAAGCATCACAATTGTCCTTTATGGCTTGTTCGGCAAATTTATACACAGCATTCATTGTATTCATCTGGGGCAAAATTTTTCGGTCGATATAAACCTCCATCGAATGCATAAACTGCGTAAAATCTAGATGTGACATAAGCTCACTTATAAGCCTGTTATTAACTTTCCTACTTTTGAGAATTTCAACAGCATTATCAGATAAATGCAAATCGTCAATGCTGCTGTTTCTTTGGGTAAGGCTCTCCGTCAAACCAGTGAGATAATCCATAGAAATCTCGTATAATCTCGCGAGAGTAACAATATCCTGATATCCGACACGAATGTCATCATTGCTTTCAAGCCGTTGGAGCGTAGAAACAGGTATTCCCGTCTTTTCGGAAACTGCCCCAAGATTAAAACTATTTTTATCACGTAAATCACGCAGCTTTTCTGCTAAAGATAATTGACATTTCATAAAATTCGCCTCCGATTTGAGTTATATATCTAATTATAGCACAGCTTGCTGTCCCGATGTAAGGACAGTAAGCTTTTCATATTTGAGAAAAACTTTATTTTTCAGTAAATTACCCACATTTGAAACATACCGCACAACACTGTAGTTTCTGATAGAATGGTAACAGAACGAAAAGTTACCCAGCTTGACAATTGAATATATAGTTATGTGAGTACCTGATTATACATATTCAAATTTCCTATAAGGACATATCATTTTAAACACGAAAGGAACATTTTTATGGAAAACACAAAACCAAAGGTACTCACAATCAAGGAAGCGGCGAAACTCATTGACGGTCTGTCGGAATATCGCATTCGTCAGATGTGTATTTCAGGACAGCTCCCAGCATTCAAGGCAGGAAATAAGTATCTCATTAACGAAAAAGCACTCATGGAAGTTGTTTTTGGCAAAGAAACTGGCGGTGATGCCGCTTGAGTGTCTTTGATGATGTAAAACAACTTGACCTTATTTCAGTTGCGGAAAAGTATGGCTTATCCGCACGCAATGATATGATAAACTGTCTGTTCCATGAGGACAGAACACCTTCAATGAAGCTTTACCACGACCATTTTTATTGTTTTGGCTGTGGTTCTCATGGTGATGTCATTGCCTTTACTGCAAAACTTTTCGGGTTATCACCCTTAGAATCAGCACAGAAACTGCAATCTGATTTTGGTATCACAGTATCGGGCAAGCCGTCGATTCTTGCACAAATCAAGATGATAAACAAGCGTGAACAGGAAAAGCGAGTGTTTCAGATTATTACGAATTATTGTAATTTTCTTAGGAAATGCAGAACACTTTATGCTCCGAAAACACCAAATGAGGAACTTCATCCGCTTTTTATTGAAAGTTTGAAAGAGCTTGATAAGTACGAATATCTTTTTGATTATTTTCTGAGTGCAACTGATGAAGAACGACAGGCTTTCATGGCGGAATGGAAGGAGGTTCTGAATGGAGTCGAACGAAAAATGCACCCAGCCGACATTAAACGGCTGGAGATTGCCCCGTCCATTGCGTGATAATAAATCAAATCTGCCGAGCTTTCCAGTCAACTGTCTGCCTATAATTCCAAAGGCTATGGCAATCAGTATTTCACAATCAACCTCAACAGATATTTCAATGTCTGCCACCGCCTTACTTGCAGCACTTTCCCATTGCTTTTCAGGAGTTTACCGCATGGAGGGCAAACCTGACCACAGCGAACCAATAACGTTGTATTCACTCATTCTCGCAGAGCCTGCCGAGAGAAAATCCCCTATAATGCGATTCGTAAAATCCCCCTTTATTTCTTTTTCAAAGGAGTATAACGACAGCCATAAAGCACAGATTTACGCTTCTCAGGAAGAAAAATATATAATTCTAACTGAAATTGAAAAGCTTCAGAAAAGCGGCGAAGCTTCTCCCAAAGAAATCGCCCAAAAGCGTTCGGAGCTTGATGAAATACAATCGGTTAATTTTCGCCGTGTATGTGTTGATGATGTTACACCAGAGGCACTTGTTAAATTATTGCAGGATAATGAAACACTGTTGATGTTATCGGATGAGGCTGGTGTTTTCAAAAATTTCGGAGGGAGATATTCAAGTGGAATTCCCAATCTGGATTTGATGCTGAAATGCTGGGGTGGTGAAAGCTTTCAGAAAGACAGATGCGGAAGTGAACCTGTTTTTCTGCCACGTCCATATCTATCGGTTTGCCTTTGCGGTCAGCCATATATCCTTGAAGATATGATGGAAAACAAGGCTTTTTTATCAAGCGGAATGATTGCAAGATTTCTCTATTGCTTTCCAAAATCTTTTGTCGGAATGCGAAAATATGAGACGGTTCCGATTGACAGCAAGTTTATTGAAGCCTACAAAAATCTTGTGTTCTCAGCTTTAAATTTTAAGTACAATCGTAAAAATCAACCCGAGATTTATCTGTATTTTTCAACAGATGCAAGAAAAGCTTTCGCCGATTATTACGATACGGCAATTGAACCTGTTCTGCTTACAGATTTTGCAGAATGTCCCGACTGGGGCGGAAAATATCATGGCTTGATTTTAAGGTTTTGTGGACTGCTCCACTGTATAAAATGTTTATCTGAAAATGTTCAGCCGGAAACAAAAGAAGTCGATATAATGACGCTGGGACAAGCAATTGATATTGCAGATTTTTATAAAAGTCAGGCACGGTATGCCTACGGAATTATTGGCGTTGATACCGTCACAGCCGATGCGGAATATATTCTGAAAAAGCTGAGAGCTAATAATATTTTAGAAATCAGCTGTCGGGATTTGCAAAGGCTTTGCAGGAAATTCAAAGGGGTTAATGAAATGGAACTTTCTTTGGATTTGTTGAAAGAGAACGGTTTTATCCGAGAAAAAGAACAGGCTTATTCAGGCAGTGGGCGGAAACCGAGTACCGTTTTCGAGGTTAATCCGCTGTTGTAATGATAACGTGACATGTGACAAAAAGGACAGAAAGGACAAAACGAAGTTTTATTCTGTCACATATGTCACATTAGTCACGTGTCACACGCATGTGACATTGGTCACGCAGAGGCAGTATTGCCGAATTATTTGCGACACGAAGAATTTTGTGGAAGCACACGGCGCAGCCGAAATCGTTCCCCCTCGGAGAGCGCAATGATACTTTTGATATGAGTGGACGGAACGGAAATGGATGTCGAAAGTATCTTTGCGTTACTCTTGACAAGAGTAACAGAACCATAGCTACCCGTAACTGCACAAAAGCAACTTTTTCAACTTGAAGGAGGCTACCTATATAATAAAAAGGACAATCAGTGGTATTATCGGCAAGGGTGATACCTACCACAATAACCGCAAAATTATTACTGAAAATGTGGACACACACCGTATTTCTGATAACATTATCATAAAGCAGGATGATATAAAATCTGTCTATCATGAGCTGTTTGATAAGGCGCTTATAGAGTACAATTCCAAACAAAAACGCGGTGACAGAGTTATCAAAAATTATCATGAACACCTTCGCCATTCCCGTCAGGAGAAAGAATTTCATGAGGTCATTTTTCAGATTGGGAACTGTGAAGATACAGCTGTCGGTTCAGAAACAGCAAAGATTGCTGCTGAAATTTTAAAGCAGTTTGCAGTCGATTTTGAAAACAGAAATCCTCATATCAAGGTTTTTAATTCGGTTATTCATCTTGATGAGGCAACACCGCATCTACACATTGATTTTGTTCCGTTTGCAACGGAGCAGAAGCGAGGTTTATCTACAAGAGTTTCACTTTCAAAGGCTTTAGAACAACAGGGTTTTATCAGCGAAGGGAAATTCAACACCTGTTCAAAGCTCTGGATTGATACCGAAAAAAAGCACCTATCTGAACTCATGCTTTCACGTGGAATTGAGTGGGAACAGCTCGGCACAGAAAATGAAAATCTATCAGTTTTGAATTATAAAAAGCAGCAGCGACAGAAAGAAGTTTCTGCTCTTGAAAAAGATATTTCTAAGTATGCGGATAAGAAATCAAAAATAAAATCTGTTGAAGATATTTCTACGAAAAAGGCACTTATCGGTGATAAGATTACACTTTCTCAGGAGGATTACAATAATATTTCTTCTTTGGCTAAAAAACAAATTGCCTCTGAGAAAACGGAGAAGAAACTGAAATCAGAAATTACTACCTTAAAAGCTGAAAAGTCCGCTCTTATATTTGAAAATGAGCAGCTTAAAGGAAAAATAAAGGATAGTAATTCTATTAATCTTCGCCTTGAAAATGCAAAGCTAAAAGAGAAAATTTCTGCTCTTGAAAATATGATTGATAAGGTTGAGCAGTTTCTCAAAACTATGGGGCTATATGAAAAATTTCAACAGTTTATCTTTTCAAAATCACATGAGAGGCAGAAGAATAAAGGAGAACTGGAATGATGGGGTCGCGTTTTGCTACCCCATGTTTCACGGGGTATAGCGAAACCCGATAGCCTTACTGATGAAAAATTAGAAGATAAGATTCGTGGCACATTTCAGCTTGACTTATCACGCTTTAAAGCATATAATTGAGATGTAGAAATGTGTCATATATAATAATGGAGGTATTTATATATGGCTAATATTACTAAACGTGGTGACACGTTCAGAATTAGAGTTTTTGTCGGAAACGATATTAATGGTAAACAAATTATGAAATCCACTACTTTTACACCGCCCAAAAATGTTTCAGAGAGCAAAGCAAGAAAACTGGCAGTTGAATATGCAATTGAGTTTGAGAAGCATTGTAAGGGTTATTCAGCATTGAACGAAAATATGCGTTTTTCAGAACTTGCTGAATGGTATTTCAAGAACTATGCACCTGTTGAGTTGAAAGAAAGCACTGCTTATAACTATCACAGTCAGTATGACAATCACATTGCGCCTATTATTGGTAATATGAAAGTTAAGGAGATTACAACGCCAAAACTTACAGAGATGATGCAGACAATTAAGTTAAACCCTTCAACTGTTCGCAAGGTTTACGTCGTAATGCAGAGCATTTTCACTAGAGGAGTAGAGCAGGGGTTTATTCGTGAAACTCCTTGTAGAAATGTTATTCTTCCCAAAAACAAGAACAAAAAGAAGAGGTCTGTTATGGACGAAGAACAAGTCAGCCGCTTTTTGAAGCTTCTTGATGAAAAAGATTGGGAAGGTGATTTTAAAACTGTCATTAAAGTACTGCTTTACACGGGTATGCGTTCAGGTGAATGTTTAGGTCTAGCATGGGAAGATATTGATTTCGAGAATAAAACAATCTCTATTAATCATAATCTTGCCGATATAGGTGGAAAGCACTATTTGAGCACGCCTAAAACCGAAAGTAGCATCAGAGTAATCGGTATGAGTGATGTGTTAGCCGATATTTTAAGAGAACAGAAAGCTTATCAGGATGAGCTTATAAAATACGTTGATAATTTTGCACATCCTGAGATGATATTCACTTCATCACTTGGTAATTACAAGGATAGGAGTGCGCTAAACACCTCTTTCAAACGCTTTCTCAAAGGAACAGAATTTGATTTTCTAACTCTGCATCAGCTTAGACATTGCAATGCTACACTTCTACTCAATAGCGGTGTTGACCTTAAGGTAGTATCTGAACATTTAGGACATTGCGACATTGGAGTAACAGCGAATATTTATGCCGAAGTTCTGAAAAGTACCAAATTAAAAGTAGCAGACCTCATATCACTAAAGCTCGCATAAAGATGCGAAAAACCCTTCCGCCGTAAAGCGAAAGGGTCAATACATAGCTTTTTTGTTGACCAAAAGTTGACCAAATCGAAAGAGCAACCTTTGGAAAGCACGTAAAATAGGCGTTTTTTGAAACTCCGATTAACGCTTTGAGAAAAGTAGATTTATTATAATGACATATAATATTCAGTCCTAAGTTGCGTTAATCACGTATCTTAGGACTTTTTTGTATTCAGGACGTCTGTAACTTTTTCTGTTTTACAAACAAAAACGCTGCTTATTCTAACTTTTGTGATCATTTTTATGATCACTTACAGAAAGGATAATCATATTATGTCACTCACATTTAAATACTATTATGGAAAAGAATCCGAGCAATTCAACTTCATAAAAATTCCTAAGCTTCTGTTTTCCGAAGAGGCTTTTTCAGGCATATCCAATGATGCCAAAATACTCTATGCCCTCATGCTGGACAGAATGTCATTGTCTCAGCAGAACGAGTGGTTTGATGCTGAAAATCGTGTCTTCATTATTTTCACCGTTGAGGAAGCCGCTGAAATGATGAACTGCGGAAGTGAGAAGGTTACAAAGCTTTTCAAGGAGCTTGACGACATAAACGGAATTGGTTTGATCACCAGAAAGCGCAGAGGGCTTGGAAAGCCTGCTATCATTTATGTCAGAAATTTTGTTGTTGAATCAGGTGAGGTACATAACACTGATTTGGAGATTTCAGAAATCGAAAATAAAGAAAACGGAAAATCCGATGTCTTGACTTCTGAAAAACAGATTTCTGCAAATCTGAAAACCGAAAGTACAGACTTCGGAAAATCGAAATGTAATAATACTGATATTAATAAGACTGATATAAATAATACTGAATATCAATCATATCAATCTATTCAGAGTGGACAGAATGATAAAGAAGAAGTTGAAAAAACAATAGCTGACAATATAGAATATGATATTCTTACGGAAAATAATCAGAGCATAGTAGGGCTAATTAATGAAATCAAGGATATCATTGTTGATGTAGTTACAGGTGAGCGAAATGTAACACTAAACGGAAAGACATTGTCCCATGAGTCTGCCAAACGAGCATATATGAAGCTGACATATGAACATGTGCTTTTTGTAATTGATTGTTTATCAAAAGTAAGCAGTGAAGTAAAAAAGCTTGACAAGTATTTATGTACAAGCTTATATAATGCAGTGTTCACATGCAACATGGCTACATATACAGGATTCACTGCGCAAACAGGACATAATCTTATTTAGAGAAATTAATGTTTGTATTTTACTTTCTTGATAAATCATAATGTGCAAATATAATTTTTACACTGGGAAAAATATTTTGTATCTTTGAACTTTGCAAATCATTTTATTTTAATGTGAAATGTGCAAAGTATTAGAATTACATTTATTTTTCAGAAAAGCCATCATACAAAAAATAAGAATTACGCATAACAACTCAACTTAATTAATTTTATTGTCAACCATTTTGCACAGATAAAAATTGGTTTGAAAATTAATAGCAAGCATTGAAAAGATGTACATTTTTTCTCATATTCTACCATATGCATAATATGCAACAAAGGGAGAGTCCCTTAAACCCCATAACAAAGTAAAAATAAAAAACCAATAAAGGAGATAAAAGAAAATGCCATCTTCAAAGCAAAAAAAGCAATTTCACACTTATTACAACAAGGAAGAATGGGAACGCATTTTGCAAAATGCAGCTAAAACAAGAATGAAACCAGCAACGTACATAAGATGGATTTCATTATTCGGAGAGATTAAGTTATATGATACTACCGCTGTAGAAAAACTGTCGTTAGCAATTAATCGATACGGAAATAATCTTAATCAAATAGCTGCGGTAGTAAATAAATCTGGCTCAGTTTACAAGGCAGACATTGACAAACTTAATACTGATATTATGTATCTGGAGAAATATATTATGGATCGTTTAAGTGTACTCAAATATAATTTGATATAAAAATTATGTTGACAAATAATAATATTTATAATGCAAGAACTGAAAGGATGATTAATTATGTTAGGTAACATCGCAATCAATTCTGAATCCATTGCAAGAGTAAATGATGCAGTTGAGGAAATAAAATCTTGTTGTGAAATTGAGGATGACTATCTGGAGTGGTATGACATAGCACAGGAATGTATGCAGCAGTGCTTTGAGGATCTAAATGATGAACAGATTAAAATTACTTGTGCTGCATGGTTTGCAGTTATCAACGAAAGTGAATGCAACGATAATTTTGTCAAGGGTATCATTTGTGCTTTGGAGATGTGTGTAGAAGAATTGATTTCCCTAAAAGAAGATTTTATTGACGAAGTTAGAGACCCAGATGATAACTATGATGTCAGTGAAGCTGAAGAAATAAAGTCGGCTTACGAAAAATGTCTTAGTGATATTCGTGTTGTTAAGAAAAACATCATGAGGTAAATACAAAGAAAAAACCAAGACTATCCATGTCATATAGTCATAAGTCCTGTGTGACTGAATATAGTAAATTTCCTGTCCTTCTGTGGAGGCATATAAATAAAATAACTTATGATCTAATAATATTATGATTAAAATTTAATTTTCCTCCACAAATAATGTATAGTAATAGATAATGTAAAGTATCTTACAAAAACCCCAGTACCCTAATTTTTCTGCTAAATAACTTTACATTATAATTAGTAATGCTGTTATCTGTCAAGTGATAAAATAAAAAGAAGCACCGAAGCGTGATTTATAGGCTTAAAAGAATTTATAAAAGGACCGGCTTAACTGTCGGTCCTTTTTAATACCAGTGGGGAATGTGCAGCAAAATATATGATTAATTTATTATACAATATTTTTTAATATATTCTAGGTAAATATTGAAATTATTTCTACAATATGTTACAATATAAATATTATTTTTTGTTATGGAGGTAAAAAGATGTACTTTAAAAGAAAAGTTCATTGTTTAGTTGCTTTAATTATGTCGGTTTTGTTATGTGTAACAATATTTTCTGCATGTAATCAGATTGAAAAAGTTCAAACGGAGGAAACTACAATAACAACTGCAGTTACATCGGAAACAACTGGTCAAACCCTATCGGAAGAAGAATTGAACGCTCTGGCTCAGGATATGCCCGAAATTGTTTTTGTTATGTCACATCATTATGATAATCCTAATATTGCTGAAGATAATACAAATATTCTCGGCTTTTACATAACTAATAAAGGCGAAATGAAATTGTATGATTTCAGAAAAATTGCACCCGATGAAATTTATGACATTCCAGATGTTTATGACAGGCTTGAAGAGGCAACTTGCTCTGAAGTACATTATTTTGCTGATGATCCAAATTCATCAGTGATACTGTCCAAAGATGATTTAAGTAAGATCTCTGAAGAAGAATTGCTTGAATACTATAAAAAGTTATTATCAGTAAATGGAACAACTATTGATAATAGTTCTGGCTATGTACTTGATAGTATAATAGGCAATTACAGTTTTTACGGAATAAAAAATAATGATAATGGTGAAAGAGAAATTATTTTTTTATCTGGATACTCAGAAAGGTATAATTATGATAATAGTGACCCCAAAGCATCAGAACTACTCGAGGGATTAAGCTATATATTCCCACGTAATCTATATTATTATCCTAGTTACTAATAAAATGACGGAGGAAAAAATCATATGTTTAAAGGTATTTTTAATAAAATAAGTCACGTAATTGCGGTTATAATAGTTACATTAATGTGTATTACAATTTTTATATCAATTCCTGTAACGGCAGAAACGGGAATTGATATATTTGAATATGACGGTTATAAAGTTGAGTATAATGTAGTAAATGAGTGGGACGGATATCAAAATATTGAGATAAAGCTGACAAATATCGGTAATGAACCTATTTATAACTGGGCGTTGAAATATGATGCAGGTGGTGAAGTAACAAATATTTGGAATGGAGTCGTATTTGACAATGCCGGAACAAAATATATTATAAAAAATGCCGGTTACAACTATGAGCTTCTACCTAATGCAAGTGTTAATTTTGGTTATACCCTCAAGGGTAATAAACTTACTGTTCCTAATAATTTTGAAAACTGTGCAAAAAGACTATATATTACTGATGGATATAATGTTCAGTTAATAGTCGAAGATAAATGGGAAAATGGATTTACTGGATATATTGAAGTTGTTAATGTATCAGATAAACCACTTGAAGCATGGAATTTATCGATTAATACCAATTTTACTATTAACAACCTTTGGAATGCTAATATGTCCCAAAGCAGTAATAATAGTTATACTGTATCAAGCCAGATTATGAGCAATCCGATTCAGCCTAATACTTCTGTTAAAATCGGTATATCAGCAAATATTAGTAATAATGTTATTCCAACCATAACAAATAGTACAATGTCTATTGTTCAGATTGACAATACTAATTTAAACGGAAACAATGAAGATAATAAAGATGACATTATTATTAATGATTCAGACGATTTAGTAGGAACAATCTATTTTAAAGATATTTCAAGCATGGATGATTTAATATTCGACTCAGAAGGTAACTACTACGTTCGCAACCAAATATTGCTGACAGCATATAATGAGGTATCATTTGAGACAGTTTCTGCTTTAGCTGAAAGTATGAATGCAAAAATAGTTGGATATATTCAGTTAACAAATGATTATCAAATTGAGTTTAAAAATGATTTATCAATCGAACAACTTATTAATACTGTAAATGAATTATCATCAAACCCAATTGTTGAATTAGCTACAACAAATTCAGCTTATCAATCAGTTTGTGATAGTTTTCCAAATGACACAGAAATTCAGCCAACGCCACCATCTACAATCGATAAAAAGAATTGGAGTCTTTATGCTATTAACGCTCCTGAAGCGTGGGATTATTATACTAACCCTAAATTAGGAATTACGACAAGTTCTGTAAAAATAGGGGTAATTGATTTAAATTTCTATGAGGGTTATAAAGATGAGTTGAATTTTTTCAAGCAACCTTGGAATAATCCTGCTAAGTTAGATTATGACGAAAGTCACGGCACAAGTGTTGCAGGTATAATAGCTGCAAACTTTAATAATAAAGAAGGAATGAGTGGAATTTGTCCTAAAACTGAATTGTATGGTTTCAACGTGAGTCCATCTAAAGGTAGAGGTGGAACTGAAATAAGCAATATAGAGGATGATAATTGGACTGATGTAATGAAGGATAAATATGCCCTTGCTTTAATGATAGGCAATAATGTCAAAGTTATTAACATAAGTATAGGATATGGTACACCAGGTTTAGCTAAAGGTTGCCTTGGTACTGTATCTATAGATCATATGCTAAATAAATTATTAAATATGGGGTATGATTTTGTAATAATAAATTCTGCAGGTAATGAGACAATTGATGCTATAAATAATCACTATTATACCCAAATTGATAAAAACTCTCCTGTATATGATCATATTATCATAGTGGGTGCAATTAGTCATAAAAAAGATGGAGGTGATTATGAAAAATTCAAGATGAATCCGATTGATGGTAATGTTAGTTTGGAATATGAGTTTGCATCGTTCAGTAACTATGGTAATAGGGTAGATATCGTAGCTCCAGGCGAACACATTGTAACCACAGATATTATAAATGGAGTCTATAATGAAGATTTTGGCGGTACATCTGGTGCTGCTCCGCAGGTAGCAGGCGTTGCAGGTCTGGTTTATTCGGTAAATCCTAATCTTACTGGTGATCAGGTAAAAGAAATAATAATAAACTCTGCAAGTAAAAGTGCTGCCAACGACTCTAAAAGGTTAATTAGAAAAAGAGTAAAAGATGGACAAAATATTAATCACGATTACTTTTATCCACTTCTTGATGCAAAAGCAGCTGTTGATGAAGCAATAAGCCGACGCGTGAATGGACCACAAGTCTATATTCCAATTGCTAGAGATTATGCAATAGTTTATGGAGATGTATCTGATACTTTAGGTACACATATAGAAAAATCTAAAATTTTGGTAACATCAAAGAATACTTCTAAACAGCAAATTTTTAATGCAGACTATGATGGAAGTTATATTCTTACATTAGATCCAGGTACATATGATATTAAATTTTCTACTGGATCTGAGGGTCCGTTGGGCGGTTGGTTTTTAGGCAAGGATTATGCATATCATACTGTAAAAAACAAATCAATTTTTGCTAATGATGCTTATCCTCTAGACGTAAAGTTAGATAACAATACTGTAAAATCTGTAGGCGTATTTGATTCAAACGGACACCCGATAGATTATATTGTGGTAAAAGTAACAAATGTCAATAGCAATGAAAAATATGAAAAGACAATAAATAGAGATGGCATTTTACATGGTGGAGTAGATGATGGTACATATACAATAGACTTAACCAAAGATGGATATTTGCCAAAAACGCTTGAAGTTGAAGTAAAAGACAACACAATATTTGATGAGAACGGAAACAAACTTGAAAAAATAGTATTAGAACCACTGGAATCAACTGTAAGCGGAATTGTTTATGAATTCAATAAAACTACAAAAATAACTAAGCCATTATCAGGCATTGAAGTAGCTGTTTATAAAGAATCAGACCCTGGAAGTGTTGTTGCAAGTACTACAACTTCATCTGATGGTACATATTCAATAACTATTAAGGATCAGGGAGATTATATAGTAAAATTCCGTAATGAGAAGCAAGAATCAATCTCAGTAAGTGGTGGTGACTACAGTGTAAATGCAACGTTTGAAGTTGAAGATAAGATACCTTTAGAAGATGATGACGATGAAAATGATGAAGATATAGATATAGAGAATATTAATCTTAATTTTGATGGAAATAACAGCACTTCATATACTGGAACCTTAACAGGTGACTTAACTAATGGCATATGGTTCACTACTGATAAAGGTTACTATATAAATGTTTATACAACAGATACCACGGGCAAATATTCTCACTCTCTTGTATCAAATGGCTGGGGCGCATCAACTAGTTCTACAAATAATTGGGCTCACGAATTAAAGATAGCAACTTATAATAGCAAAGGAAATATAATAAAAGACAAGAAACTTGATTATTTTTATCAGAATCACAGTATTTATGGCAAATATATTGATTATGATACATATAAAATAATGGTGATAACTTCTATCAATTTCACTCCAACAGGAATTAATTATACCATGCATACTGATGGATATTACAGTTCACATTCTAACTTTATTGGTTCAATTAGCTATAGAAAGGGAACATGGGAAAAAGATGAGGTTTCAACTGTAAAATTTTATAATAAAAGCAAAATAACTTCAGTATCTACTGAAAAGCCTTTTTAATATTTGATTAATCAAAAACAGCGTGGACTTCACTCCACGCTGTTTAACATTTTTTACTCTGTGAAATATAGCTTTGACAGTTTCCGCTCAATAATCGCATGTTTCACGAAAATCCCAGTACCTCTAAACTTTCTGCCAAATAACTTTACATTATAATATGAGCTCCTTAGACTATTAATATGGGTAACCCCCAAATTTAATACTAAGGAGCTTAGTTATGGCTAGAAAAAAGTACAAATTTCAAAGCACCACTCTCTTCCAGGAAACTCTGGAACAAATGCAGTCTCTCGGGTATAAAGATAGTACCCTGAAATCTTTTCGGATTAAGTTTATGGAAATTGACTACTTCATGTTGGAACATTCATATGTGAAGTATGATTCTGAGGTCAAAAATGCATATGTACAGTATATTATGAATGGCTGTGATTACAACAACCTGAAAAGATACAAGCAAGCTATTCTGATGTTGTACCACAAGAATTGCCTGCGTGGCAGTCAAATACTGACCTGCTTGAATAACCCACATCACTTGGCAGATAACAGCATTAATAATGATAATGTAAAGTTATTTAGCAGAAATTCTAGAGGTACTGGGGTTTTGTGAGATACTTTACATTATCTATTACTATACATTATTTGTGTTATGTAAATCTTTACATAATGTTAAACATCATACATTATAGGATTATTACATTCCTCTAAATTTTCGCTTAACCATATTCCTTCAGTTTCTCTATATCTATGAAATCGTAATACAAACTTGTCATCCCAATATATTATAACACAAAATTTTATATTGGGATATTTTCTTAGTAATTCGTTTTTAAAAGTATTCATTATAGCTATAATACTACTTTTTTTAATTAATTTCAGTGGAATAATTAACTCATTATAAAACATTTCTAAATCAGTCATATCATAAAAATTTTGTAAAGCTAATTTTAAATCAATTTTATCAAGCTCTTGTTCATTACTATATACAATAAAATTGTCTCTTAATACTGTATTGCTAATAATATTATAGCAAAAATTTTGAACAGCCAGTGTTGGAAAATTGTTACTTGTTTCTTGATTAGTTACAATTTCCATCATCTTATTATTCATTGTAATCATTATTCTTCTCCTAATATTTTAAAGCTTTCTGTATTCCTATAGCAAAGTAATCGTTTTTTAATAACTTTTTTATTTTTGGAGGAGCTAACTCTTTTGCGATTTAATAAAAAAATTGACAATTTTCAATTTTATATATCCATTTATATTTTTTGAATTATGATAATTTTGTATTAACACTTGACTACTTATATTGTATATGCTATATTATAAATAAAGTAGATAACTGTGTTTAACTTGGGCAATTGGAGCTCTATGTCTTTATACAAATTATCTGCTTTTTTATTGAACAATATTTCGGAGGACTAAATGATATTATATAAAACTCAAGTATAAATCACGATCATTTTAAAAGCAAAGTAAACCAAGATAATAATAACTATCACAGCAATTCCTAAAAGTATTTGTTTAATAATTTCTGTCAATTCGGATTTATTCTTCATAATATCCCCATCCTTCTGTAATTTCTGAATATGTACATCTTGAAATTGTATGAACAATTGAATTTTCTGAAATGTATGCTTAGCTGGTGTTAAAGCTAATAACTGTGTTCTCCTTGGATGATTGGCATCCTATGGAATGAAGCAGATTATTAGCTTTTTGTGTTTAATACGCTCACATCATCCAGAAATGGAAAACCTGATTGTGGATAAAAGCACAAGTTATAGTATATTTAATAAAATTGTAACACTCATACAAGGAGTTTTTAAATTGCAATGAATAACTTATTGATTATAATACACATTTATACTCTTAATGGTTTTGCCATACAGAGGACAAGGTAATTACTAGGCTTGATTATATAGCAGATGTTATGGATACCTAAATTTATTATTATTTGGTATTGACAAAGAAAAGCACATACTGTATAATATTTTTAAAGTCAAAGTTATTAACGCTCAAGGCAATTGTAGCCTTGGACACGGAATAATATTTGACTTTTTATTTTTTTATCGCTATTCTAATATTATTTCTATGCCTTTTTCTTGAAGTATCTATGAGTATCATAATATTGACATATAAATGCAATGCGAATAAAGTTATCAACAATATTTCTTAAAAACACTTTACTTTATTTGGTGTGTATGATATACTGCTATCAAAACAGAAAGCTTAAAGTGACGTGGGTGAATAAGCATCCACCTCCGCAAGTAAGCTTTCTGTTTTTTTACAGTTAATTATTAATTGCAATTATAGTCAACCCCACTGTTGGCATTTTAGCAGGGGAGTGTTTTAAGCTAACATAGACAAATACAAATCAAGTCTTTCATTCACATACCTTGCAAATAATTTTTCCATAGCATATAGATTGTGCTTGACATGATACTCATCAAAAGCATTATAATAGCTTACTCTGTCAGTAAATTTGATATCAATTGGCGGATAACCTGCTTTCATAAGTTCCAAGTTTACAAGCAGACGTCCGGTTCGTCCGTTTCCGTCAATAAAGGGGTGTATTCCCTCAAATTCAATATGAAATCTTGCAAGACGAGGAATAATATGCTCGGAGCTGCTGTTATAATCATGGAGCAACTGTTCCATTTTGGATTCAATAAGATAAGGCTGTACAGGCTCGTGGGCAGCACCCATAATTCGTACAGGCACACGTCTGTACACACCTCGGTCATCTTTTTTATCTGCAAGCACAAGATAATGAATTTGCTTGATTACGCTTTCTGATATAGGTTTGTTTTCTTTTACAAGGCTGCTGACATAATCAAAGGCTTCCTTGTGTCCCACAGCTTCCATATGGTCTTTCAGAGGCTTCCTGTCAATGGTCAGTCCGCGAAGCACCATATCGGTTTCTCGAAGTGTAAGAGTGTTGCCCTCAATGGCATTGGAATTGTATGTGTACTCAACGATAAATTCTTCATTGAGCCGTTCAAGCTCCCCCTCGGTAAAAGGTCTGCGGGTATCAAGTTCTGCCTTTTTCTCATCTATCAGATTCAGTAAATTAGGCGCGGATTTTATCCGGCTGTCACTTGGCTTCACAGCGTCATACGGGATTTTCCAGCCGCGTCCCTCCTTATATGCACCCATGATTTTACCCTCAGAACAAAGTATTCGCACTCGTCTGTCGGAAATACCCCATTTTTCTGCGGCTTCTTTTACTGTAATAAACATATTATCGCCTCCAGTAATTTATACTATAACCGATTATCGGAATAATATCAAGGGGAACGGAATAATATTTGGGGGATTAGCGGAATAATGACATACTATGTACAATAGGATATATAAATAGTTTAAAAGTAATGACTTTACTCTTAATCAAAAGGAAGCCACTTCCCCCAACTTACGCTGTTCCCAAGCGTCAGTAAAACCCTTGAATCGAACCTGTGGCACATTCTGATTCTTACTCATCAGCACAACCCCTCCAACGTTTTCAGAAGTGTGGCAATTTCAGCCTGTGTCTGTTCATTGTTTGCTGTCAGTCCTGCAAACTGCGTAAGAAGTTCACTTTGTGCGTTCTGAATTTCCTTGTCTTCTTCAAGCAGATCATATGCTATATCTGAAAGACTGATTTCTTCTTCCTGTTCAAAAGTATTCACATAGCGAGGAATATTGAGGTTGTATTCATTTGCAGCGATCTCCTCATAGCTTGCGAGATGACATTCCTTGTCAACATCCTTGCGGTCGATGTAAAGCTGAATAATATGGTCGATGTTCTCATCAGTCAGCTTATTCTGATTCTTGCCCTTGACAAACTGGCTTGACGCATCAATGAAAAGAATATCTCTGCCGTCACGATTCTTTTTGAGTGCGATAATTGTTGTCGGAATAGATGTGTTATAGAAGAGATTTGAAGGCAGACCGATAATTGCATATATTGCACCGCTGTCAACAAGCTTTTGTCTGATTTTGCCCTCTGCCGCACCTCTAAACAGAACACCATGAGGAAGAATGATAGCCATTGTTCCTGTATTCTTCAAATGATAAAAGCCGTGAAGAAGAAAAGCATAATCAGCCTTTGACTGTGGAGCAAGAACACCGTAGTCAGAGAAACGGGAATCGTTCAGGAAGCCCTGTGCTGCAGACCATTTTGCAGAGTAAGGAGGATTCATCAAAACCATATCGAAGTCTGTTTCTTCATCTGTGGGCCAGTCAGCATCAAGGGTATCGGCGTTTCTAAGCATCTGATTTTCGGGGTCAACAC